>NZ_JAUJZH010000055.1 GCF_030486595.1 Variovorax ginsengisoli
TCGCAACGCAGTGGCTGCTGTCGCGATGGACGCCCGGCACCACCCCTGTGCACCCCGCATCGACAGGAACGCATCCACGTCCTCCAAGGTAGCCATGCCGGCGCCACTGTGGCGGTCGTCAAGCCACGTCAGAAATGCCCGAACATGCCAGCAGCGGTTGTTGACAGTCTTCGGCGACAGGCCACGCTCTCGCTGCATGTGCAGCGCAAACTCGTCCACGAGATCAGTGCCCGCCCTCGGCTTCGAAGGCGGCAACTGCAGACGCCCCATGAATCGCAACCAGTCGGTGGCTACTTGCACGAATCTCTGGCGCCGATCGGGTGAGATGCTGCGGCCGCGTCGCCGGTGATGCCGGATCCAACGATCGGCAACCGAGGCGACCTCCTCTGGCGCCACGCTCCTCGTGCCGCTGACGTCTAGGCGCTGCGCGACGACTAGGAGCTCGCTCGCCAGATTGGCAACTGAGTCCCTCGTCGCACCGGACGCGGCGAAGTGTGCAACAAAGCAGTCTCGCTCCTCGGCTGCCGGTCCATCGAGGTGCCGGGCTAGAACGCGCGAATACCGAAATAGAGTCTCGAGCATGACGGATCCCCTTGTGAACTGAGGGGACCCGACGCTACGCCGCCGGTGAAATTTATGTGATGCTCAGCGACCGACGTCCAGAGGGCGGCGCCGCCGGGCGCCACATATGAACCGACACCACATTAGGCATGAAAGCGCACATCGGGGTGGATGCCGAGTCGGGTCTGGTGCACACGGTGGTGGGCACGGCGGCCAACGTCAACGACGTGACGCAAGCCGGCGCGCTGCTGCACGGCCAGAAGTCGGTGGCCTTCGGCGACGCCGGGTATCGGGGCGTGCACAAGCGCGAAGAAGCGCGAGGCGCGAAGTGGCACGTGGCGATGCAGCCGGGCAAGCGCCGGCAGCTGGACCTGACGCGCAAGTGGGCGCGGCTGCTGGAGAAAGCCGAGCAGCTGAAGGCGAGCATCCAGGCCAAGGTCGAGCATCCGTTCCATGTGATCAAAAACCTGTTTCGCCACAAGAAGACCCGCTACAAGGGGCTTGCGAAGAACGAGGCGCAGCTGTTCAGCCTGTTCGGGCTGGCCAATCTAGCCATCGCCAAGAGGTCGTTGCTGGTCACTCATGCCCGGGGTGCGTCTTGAGCACCGAAAGTGGCCTCGAAAGAGGCGAAAAACGCCCGGCGGACAGACCTCACGGCGCGACGTTGACCGGAATCGCAACCGCATCGCGTCGTGATGTCCTCAGTTCCGACGACGTCGTTCATTGATCAGCATCTCCCTAGGCATTGAAAAGCCGGTATTGGCCGTTCACGGTACCACCGTAGTTCCTTGAATTTGCATGGCGGCAACGAAGTTCTGGCGCATTTGGGCCCTGTTTCTCCGGCGGATTGGTCATCCGCACGTTGTCCAAGCGGCTGAAACGTCCTTCGCGATGCCATCATCACATCCTCAGGACTGCGAGCTTTATGGTAGACCGAGCAAAGCGGTCGATGCTCTGCACCTCGAAGCCATCGCTGCTCCGCGCGCCCTGGCCTAGGCGAGATGTTCTCGCCTTTCTGCAGGCTTCCTGACGGCAAACGATTCGCCGTTTCCCGAGGACGATACCGGGTCGCCTTGTGAACTATTCAACGAATGTGACAAAAGCACATTCTTGGCGGCAAATCCTGAAAACGAACGTGTTACTTCGTGCAGCAGAATCGGGGCATACCGACTTCGGCTCCGAGATACGACATGACTAGCAGAATTTCAGCCGCATTCATCGCCGGCGTCCTGCTCTTTTTCAGCGCCACGGCCGGCGCAGCAGCAGCGCCAAACTTCGTGAACTACGACGTACTGATGGAAGTTTGGCTGACGCCGGTTCTTATCGCATTGGTATGCGCTATTGCTCTGTTCGGGTTGTGGAGGCTGATGGCACGGCGACGCCGTGCCAAGGCATTGGCCGCAGTCGTCGTGGGCGCAAAGGAGCGGAGTCTGCAGCGGCACACTGAGCGACAGCGCCTCGCGACGCAGTTCTCCGACCTCAACTACTAACTGAATCGAGCAAGCCGAGCTCAATCTTCGAACCGCCGGGCGAAGATGGCTCCTTTGCCGGCCAGCGAGCTCGCAGACCTTAGGGCGTTCGCGAATTGGAAGGTCGTGATGAAGGTCCGCAATTGGCCGCACTGAGCCTTCGGCCGCCGCCGAGCGAAAGCCAGGAAACGCTGCACAACGGTTGAGTCTTCGGCTCAGGCTTTCGAGCTAGGCCTGATTCGCATGCCCCATGCAGACCCCGATCTGTAGGGGGAAAGCACCATGCGTACCGCGTGCCTTCCGATGCTAAACCGCTGGCTTCGGCATCTGCTGGTACTTCGAAGGATAAGCATGCACTTCCCCCTGCATAACCGTGTCCTCACTGGCTCTCTTCTAATGCTGCTGCTCCTGGGCGGCTGCGGCGGAGGTGGTGGCAGCGCAGGGGGTTTCCCTGCCGCAGTCGCCCAGAGCACGAAGCCCGCGACAGCGGCGTCGCAGTCGGATCCTTCATGCACCGCGATCACTGCGAGCGGTTCCGTCGTCGTCGGCTCAGGCCTTCCTGGTGACCCGGCGGCCCCGGAACTCGCGTCGGGCTACCGCACCGGCATGCAGGCTGTTTCTGCCAAGAGCTTCATGGTGGTGGCGGCCAACCCACTCGCCAGCAAGGCCGGGTGCGACGTGCTCAAGTCCGGCGGCACCGCGGCCGATGCCGCGGTCGCCGTGCAGGCGGTGCTCGGTCTGGTCGAGCCGCAGTCCAGTGGCCTCGGTGGCGGTGCCTTCTTGCTGCACTATGACGCCCGGACCCAGGTGGTGCAGACCTACGACGGGCGCGAAACGGCACCGGCTGCTGCTACCGAGAACCACCTCCGCTGGATCGATGACGTGGCCGACCGCACCACGCCACGCCCGAGCGCGCGCGCGAGCGGCCGGTCCATCGGCACCCCGGGCGCGGTCCGCATGCTCGAGCTGGTGCACCAGGAGCACGGACGTAAGCCCTGGAAGAACCTGTTCGATGCCGGCATCGACCTCGCGGACAACGGCTTCAAGATCCCGGGGCGGATGGCAGATGCCATCGCCGGGGCGCGAACCAACCTGATCAGAGACGCCGAAGCGGCAGCGACCTACCTGAATCCGGACGGCTCCGCCAAGGCACTGGGGACAGTGCTGACGATTCCCGCCTATGCGCAGACGCTGAGGGCGCTCGCGCAGGGTGGCGCAGACGCCCTCTACACCGGCCCGATCGCCCAGGACATCGTGGCCAAGATCAACATGACCACCAGCGCCGACGGCAGCACGCCGATCACGCCGGGCAAGACCACGCTGGCCGACCTGGCGAACTACCGGGCCAAGAAGCGCGATGCGGTCTGCACCACCTACCGTTCGTATTGGGTCTGCGGCATGGGGCCGCCGTCTTCTGGTGGAATCGCGGTAGCCCAATCGCTGGGCATCCTGGAGAACTTCGACCTGAGCCAATACCCGCCCACCAACGTGGACAACGACGGTGGACGGCCGCAGACGATGGCCGTGCACCTCGTCTCCGAAGCCCAGCGCCTGGCCTATGCGGACCGCGACAAGTACGTCGCCGACACCGACTACCAGCCGCTGCCTGGCAATGGCGTGCCCACCATGGTCGACAGGGACTACCTGCGCGGCCGCGCCGGCCTGATCAACCTTGCCACCAGCATGCACACGTCGCAGCCGGGCAACCTCGGCCCGATCCCGGCCGGCATCATGCCGCCCTCGCCCGAGAACGGCACCACGCACATGACGATCGTGGACCGGGACGGCAACGTCGTGTCGATGACCACCACGGTCGAGTCGGGCTTCGGCTCGTATCACATGGCGCGCGGGTTCATGCTCAACAATCAGCTGACCGACTTTTCCGCCGCGCCGACCGACGCCAGCGGACTGCCGATTGCCAACCGTGTTCAATCAGGCAAGCGCCCGCGCAGCTCGATGGCGCCCACGCTCGTGTTCAGCAAGGCGGCGGACGGCTCCCGCGGCGATTTCGTGATGGCCACAGGCTCGCCCGGCGGCTCCGCGATCATCCAGTACGTGACAAAGACCTTGGTAAGCGCGCTGGACTGGAACTTCGATGCGCAACAGGCGAGCGCGATGGTGAACTTCGGCGCCTCCAACAGCCCGACCACCTCCATCGGCGGCGAGCATCCGAAGATCGATACCACCAACAACGGCGCCAACGATCCATTGGTGACCGCACTGCGCGCGATGGGACATACCGTGAACGTCGGTGCGCAGTCGAGCGGCGTCGCCACGATCATCCGGCTCCAGGATAAGAAAGGCACTTTGCAGGGCGGCGCCGACCCACGTCGTGAAGGCTTGGTCCTGGGGGACACGTTCACGCCTTAGACCGGTCTGCCGCGGGTGGTTGGTCGGAGGGCCATTGGGACCCTGCCGAAAGCGAGTTAGCTTAGCGCAAACAGGCAAGTTGGGGAGGCGACGGAGTAGTCAATGTCGGCCGGGTAGCAACTGACCGGAGCGCCAGTGACGCTCGTCGGGAAGATCTGGTCGACTCGATCGAGGTCGCTGACCAAGCTTGGTTGCGGCTCGCCCTGATCACGAAGGCGCTGGAGAACTAACTTTCAATGTTGTGTCAGACCCGTTTTCGGTGTATGTAGTCCGTGCGCGATTTCCGCGTTAAGGCCTCGTTCACGCAGCGTGCTTAACATTTGATCTTCCTCCTCCAAAGAGGACTTTCGAGTGTCCTCATTGCCCGCTTCGGCGGGCCTTTTTCGTGGCGATTCGGCTCAGTTCCGGGATTTCTGAGATTCCAGTTGGCGTACGAAGTGATCTACGCCCCAAGGCGAGGACTTCGAGGCCGATAGCCAGCTTACTGGACCAGCGTTTTGCCGGCGGTGCTCAAGGTGTTCGTCGCTGGCGAGGCTGTCGTCGCGCCCACCGATGACCCAGGCAACCACTCGCTGATGGCCTGCCAGCACGCCATCCCATTGGGCTGGTCGGTGGGCGACAACGTTGCAGCGGATCTGCTGGAAACTCACGCCCTAAGCCAACCGGACGACGTGACTTGCCTGGATCTCGGCCGCTGGGGGGCCGTGGTGACGCAAAGTTGAGAACACAGGGCATGGCTCGCGGGCGCAGAAGTTAACACGATGAAGTCAATCATCAACAGCAAGCTGATTTATCCGCTCCTGGACCCCGAAGCAGGCTTCGCGGCCGGCCAATCCGGCCTCAGCTTGACGCTCTGAACCCTCAGGCGCACCTGCCAGGCGCTTCCTTCGCCAGTCGTCAATGAAGACGCGCGATCGCTGGGACAGAGAGGCGATCGCACTCGCTCCGCTTTGATGCCTTCCTGCCAAGGCTATCCGGCATCGGTGGCCATCTTTCCAATGAAGATCCGCATGACCAGAGATGACCCCGTCGAGGGTCGAACCATCCAGCGCAACCACCACATTCCAGCCGTCGTAGGCGAATCGATGAACTGCAGAGTTTGTCATCATCACAATCCTCCAACTGGCTCGCGCGCTCCTTCAGTAGATTTCAATCCAGATGCTCCAGCAACAAGGGTGCCACGGCGCGCAAGAACGCAAGTTCACACGGCTTGAGCGCACGATGTTCGACGTCGAAGTGGCACAAAATCGCAACAGTGGGCCCACCCTGCGGACCGAGAGCCATCCCGAAGTACGACACGATTGGCGCGCCGAAGGTGAGGAGCCGATGGTCGATCCTGCAGTCGTCACACACGAATTCGCCGTTCTCGGCCGTCAGGCGGCACAGGGCCTCTAAGAGGAAAGCGCTCCGCACATACGCCCGATCCTCTCTGAAACGGTCAAACACACATAGCTGGCGCACCGTGCGATTGGCGAACGCATGCAGGGCTGTGCATCGGAATTGCGTTCGATCGTTCAGAAGCTCCAGCGCGGGGGGAAGTCCCCATTGTGTCAGGCGCGCATTGAACGCCAGAAGCTGGTCCTCGAACGGAATCTCAGTCGGCGCCATAGGATGCCAGGCTATTCACCGAAGATTTCCCGGATCGCGTCGCCCGCATCTCGCTGGCTGCCATCCTTGAAACCCCTGACGGCTTCGGTGCATTCATCGGTGACGAGCATGCCGAACTCACGCAGGCGCATGAGCAGCGCGTCCCCAGGCTTGATCAGCATCGCTGCCATTGCGCATCGCCTGAATATCTCGTCCGGCGCTTCGATGTTGATGGCCATGGTTGCCTCCGGTCTGCGGCTTCATGCATCGTTGGGCGCATGCCTGTCGGCTTGCTGGATCAATCGCCGTCGTGGGAACCAGGCACCGCCGCAAGGGGGATAGGAAATATAGCGCTTCGATGTGGCGGTACCCACGGATGTTTCGAGCGCTGCCCGCCACCCAGGCATCGCGCTATCAGGCATCGAATGGGGCGCCGCCAGCGAGAAAGGTTGAATAGCGCGAGGACTGGCCCCGCCAGAAATCCCACATGGCCGCGGGCCATGGTGCGAGCGCCAGCAACTGATTCAAATAGGAATTGACGAGAGGCACTTCACGAGCCAAGGAGTCGAAAGAGTCCGTATCGCACTTCAAGGACTCAGAAGTTGCATGCATGGAAAGTCTCCTTTTGTGAGAAGTAATGCTACGCAAGCTCTTGGACGCTGCTTTGATGTAGCTCAAAGCACGTTCTCGTTGCTCACGAGAGTTCGCCAGCGCGCCAACCGCGAGCGCGAGTCGACGATTCACCAACGCTCAGCGCCTGCCACAGTTCATCAAGGCTGTAAGGCTTGACAAGCACCGCGAACTCACCGCTCCCCGCTCCCGAGGTCGCTTCCGGATTGCCTGTCGTCAGAACGATAGGCAATTCAGGCCGCCGACGCCT
Organism: Variovorax ginsengisoli; assembly: GCF_030486595.1. Lineage (GTDB taxonomy): Bacteria > Pseudomonadota > Gammaproteobacteria > Burkholderiales > Burkholderiaceae_C > Variovorax > Variovorax ginsengisoli_B. Next base: position 6,868 of record NZ_JAUJZH010000055.1, read on the forward strand.
GATCTCGCGAGCCAGTTCCAGGCCGCCCATGACTCCCGGCAGCATCACGTCCGACAGCACGATGTCGATGGATCGCGCGTCGGCCAGCGCCCCCAGGGCAGCAGTCGAACTGGCCGCATGGACGATCGTGAAGCCCAGTTCGCTCAGCATCTCGCGTGTCAACGCCGCTACTTCGACGTCATCTTCCACGAGCAGCACATGGCCGCGGCCAAGCGCCTTCCGAGGATTGGCCGGTCCGCTGGAGGTATCGGCCGCAGCGACAGGTTGCTGCAGCGAGCGCGGCAAGAGCAAGGTGACGACGGTGCCGACGGACGCGGCTGTCGAGCGTGAGCCGGCCTCCTGACTGCTGCACGAAACCATACACCTGTGGCAAACCCAAGCCCGAACCTTTGCCAACGTCCTTCGTGGTGAAGAAGGGCTCGAACACATGGGACTGAACTTCGGGGGACATGCCGCAGCCTTTGTCCTCCACCGAGAGCCGAACGAAATTTGCGATACCGCCGTCCTCGCCCACTTCGGATACGTTGTTCGCGGTGATCCTGATCGCGCCACCAACGGGCATGGCATCCCGGGCGTTCACGCACAGATTCAGTATGGCGAGCTCCAACTCTCCGGCATCGACCTCGACCGGCCACAAGTCAGGCGCCAGTTCCGTCTCGACTGCGATGTCGCCGCGCAGGGACCTTGTCACCAGGTCGCGCGTAAGCGCCAAGTTCGCAGCCAGGTCGATCGTCTCGAGATTGAGCGTGCGTCTGCGTGAGAATGACAGGAGCTGGCGCGTCAATCCGCTTCCGCGTGCAACAGCACGGCGCATGCTGGCATGCACCTTCTGCCGCTGCTCCGCGGATACATCGCGCTCCAGCACTTGAAGCCCATTGGCGAAGACGGCGAGCAGGTTGTTGAAGTCGTGAGCGACCCCGCCCGTCAACTGGCCGAGCGATTCCATTTTTTGCGACTGCCGAAGCATTTCCTGAGCCAGACGCAGCCGCTCCTGGTCCCGGACGCGCTCCGTGACGTCATAGACAAACTGGTATGCCCCTATCCGTTGCCCGTCGGGACCCAGTAAGTTGTTGCAGCGCATCTCGTAGGACCGGCGATCCCGGGCAGGATCGCCGAATTCCGCGACTTCGACGAACTCCTCGCCTGCGAGGGCTCGCGACCACACGGCCTTGACTGCCGCCTGGTGCTCCGGCTGCGATTCGAGCAACTCGAGCATGCTGCTTCCGACACAGGGACGTACGCCGAATATGCGCTCGAACTCGTTGGCCGCGGCTTGATTGATCGCGAGCCAGCGGTACTCGAGATCGGACACCTGGACAAAGGCGTTCATGCCTTCGACGATGTCGGCCAGAAGCTTGCGCTCGGCCAGCGACGCGCTCACACGCCGTTCAAGTGTCTCGTTGAGTTCGCGAAGTGCGCGTTCGGCCAGTACCCGGCCGGTGCTTTCCGAGACGGCGCAGAACATGCCGGCGACCTTGCCACCGTCGTGCACGGGTGAATAGGAGAACGTGAACCAGGTCTGCTCGTCGTAGCCCTTGCGGTTCATCACGAGCGGCAGATCTTCGCGAAAACTCGCGTTGCCGGACATGGCGGCATCGATCAGTGGAGCGATGTCCGTCCAGATCTCGGCCCATATTTCCCGGAAGCGCCGGCCCAGTGCCGCCGGATGTTTGGCGCCCAGGATCTTTGCGTAGGACTCGTTGTAGATGAAGCCGAGTTCCTCGCCCCATGCGACAAACATGGGGAACTGGGACTGCAAAAGCAGGTCGACGACCGTCCGCAATGCCTGGGGCCATTGTTCGGGTTGCCCGAGAGGCGAGTCCGACCAGTCGTGGCTACGCATCAGGGCGCCCATGCGTCCGCCGCCTCGAGGGAACTGAGCTTCCGGGACGTCGCGCGGCTTCACAGGATTGGATGAAAGCGAATCCGCCGAGAATATCTGCAAGACACTGAGTCTGGCCCCCCCATGAGGGAGGGGAGAGGAAGGGCTGAATTCACGAGACGTCTCCGACATGAGGGAACACAACTTCGACGAGCATGCGCCGCAAGAAGACCATCCCCATGGGATCTGGGTGCTCGGTTCCGACTCAGCGCGCACGAAGGACCTGGCCGACCCTCTTCAGCCAAGGTCGCGGCCCCAAAAAGACAGCGAAACTATCACCACGAAAGCTGAACCGGACTTGAACGGGCGCCATGGAATCGACGGCGTCACGAAGCCGTCCAACCCCTTGAGCCATTGCACTTCGGCGTGCACAATGCTTTGACAAGGCAACTGCAGACGTAGTGAACATGGACAAGCGATCGTTCCTGGCCACGGTACTTCTGGCCGCTCTCGCAACGGGGTGTACTACCACCTCAAAGACCGGGGCTGACCCGGCGGCGAAGCGAGCCAGCATCGATGCGTCGGTCGATGCCGCACTTTCCAAGCTCTACGCTCAGGCGCCGGGCTCGCGCGAAATGACGGGCAAGGCGAAGGGCGTGCTGGTGTTTCCGGCGGTGGTTTCGGCCGGGCTGGGGGTGGGCGGCTCCTACGGGCAGGGCGCATTGCGCATGGGTGGCAAGACCGATAGCTACTACAGCACCACGGCGGCATCGGTCGGCTTGCTGGCCGGGGCGGACTCCAAGGCGGTCTTCGTGCTCTTCATGACTCAGGAATCGCTGGACAAGTTCCGCACGAGCAGGGGCTGGACGGCGGGCGCGGATGCTTCGGTCACCATGCTGAAGATTGGCGCTTCGGCTGCAGTCGATACGCAGACCATGCAGCAACCCGTCGTGGGATATGCGCTCAGCAACGCGGGCCTGATGGCCAACCTCAGTCTCGACGGCACCAAGGTCAACAAGCTCGACTTTTGATTCGCCCAAGACGGCTCTCTCCGTCGCTCGGTCATGGGCGGAACCAGCTATTTCCTACTACCAGATACACCGCCGTGGTGCCTGGGCTGCGAGCCACGTCGATGCCCACATCCAGACCGAACTTGCGTGCCAGCTCGTAGCGGAAGCCGAAACCGCCGCTGCCCACGTTCTGCGTGGCAGAAAAATTCTCGCCGGTGGTGCGTGTCGTCCCACCCCCGCCGAACAAGACACCGCTCCAGCGGCCAAAGAAGCGCCAACGCCCCTCCACTTCGAGGGAGGCCACTTGGTCGCCCTGGTAGCGCATCGCGGGGACGCCACGCAGTTGGACGAACGGCCGCAAGAAGAAGGGGGTGCCGTCGGACGACCAGGCATAGCTTCCCCGCACGCCCAACGTGACGCCACGTGCCAATGGCTGCCAGCCCATCACGATCTGCTGGAAGCGCTCGAAGTCATCGGTCGAGCCCAAGGCCTCGCGTGACGCCAGCCAGGACGTTTCGGCATAGATTCCGCGCGTGGGCGTGAAGATGTTGTCCCGCGTGTCGTACTCGAGGATGGCGGTCGGCGCGGAGATCTTGATGCGGGCACTGTCGGCGAGACCGGCGGGCTGAGGCTCCTCGCGCAGCTTCGGGTCGACGTCGGCAAAGACGTAGCGCATGCCGATCGCCCACGGCGACTTGGGTGCAAGCTGCCAATTGACCTGTGCGACGGCGCCTGCGAACTGCAGCGAGTAGCGCACCTTCTGGTCCAACGATGGCAGTCCGGGGCCCAGGCCGTAGAAGTCGAGGTTGACCTGTCCGGTCGCGGCGCCGAACAGGGTGCGCAAGCGCCCGTCCATCCAGCGGCTGGCGTCCCCCGCGAACGCACCCTTCGTCCCGTTCTCGGTGGCGAACGCCCCGATGGCCGAGATGTCGGGGCGCGACCAACCTTCCTCACCCGCTTCCTTGCGTGGCCGCAGGAACATGCCGGCGGCGCCGCCGCCATAGCCGACGGCCGGCTCCGTCACGACGATCGGGATCGGCAGGAAACCGCGGGGATTCTCGAGGAAGCTGCTCAGGTCGAAGGCGCCATCCTCGGGATCGAAGAACCGTTCGCGGCCTCGTGGGGCGGGCTCTTTCATGGTCTCTGAAGTGAACGCACCCTCAGCGCGCAAAGGTTCGGGCGAGGCCTGGGCGCTGACGTCCGTCGAAGCGACCATGGCAAGCGCAGAAAGCAGGGCGTGCGGCAGCAAACGCATCGTTGAATGTCCAGACGGGGTGTGTAAACTTCGCGACGAATCCCCATTAGGGGCCTCCAGGCGCCGCCAGATCAGCGGGCTGATGCTCCGCAGCACTGCGCGCAGCTGCAGGACCTCCTGCCCGGAAGACACCCCAGTTTCCATTCCCGAAGCTTACTTTGCTGCACTGCACACCCCCAGGAAATGGATGCTCTCCATTCCGCGGTTTCCTCCATGGAGGCTTGTCCAACACCTGCCCTCAGGCCGTTGGCGCGCTCAACGGTGTCAGGCCGCACGGGCAGGTATCGGACAACCCTAAACCCCTCCGGTCATTCGCCTTCGATCGCTCAACGGCAGGAAGCAAGACGGAAGCAGTCGTTGGCTCAACCGAAAGGCAATCAGCGCCCAGCGCAGGCAGCTATTGGAAAGGGGTGGGAGCCACGCATCCGCCGAGCCTCGAGGCCCACGCAGACGACATGAGAAGGAATCAAATGTGCCGAGGGGCGTTTCCGCAAGGTTGACAGCGCCAGATCTTCCACTAAGAATCGGCTCGCATCTCGGCTTTCGTCTCGACGTTGCCGCGTCGTGAAGGAGATCTGTGGAAACATCGAATGAGCCTTACACCAAGGGACAAGAGCTGAGGAGCTTCCTGTTCCTTTCCGTCGTGATGGCGCCCGTGCTCGCGGGCATCATCGTCGCAGGTTGGGGCTTCCTGGTCTGGATGTACCAGATATTTGCTGGCCCGCCTGGCAGCTGAGCGATCGTGCATGCCTTGCAGCGCCCATGCCCCCCTGTTAAAAGGAAGCCACAGTGCCTGAAGAAGTGCATATCAGCAGCCTCGTGGTACATGCCGTCCCCAAGCGCTTGCAGCGCGTCGAGGAAACCATCGCCATAATGCCCGGCGCACGCGTGCATGGCAGCTCCCCCAACGGAAAACTCGTGGTCACGCTCGACGCCGACAGCGCTGACGAAATGCTGTCGCGGATCGGCGAGATCCAGCGTACCGATGGTGTGTTGTCGGCTGCGTTGGTCTACCAGTTCTCCGACACGGTCGAAGCGATGGACGAGGAGATCCCGGATGCCCATTGACAGACGGGACTTCATTCGCCAGACGGCCGCTGCCACCGCCGGTGCGATTGCCGGCATTCCGCTGCCTGGCAATGCGCAGACGCCGCCGATGGATGCAGGTTTCGATACGGCAACCGGGCTCAAGTGGTCGAAGGCACCTTGTCGTTTTTGCGGGACCGGTTGCGGCGTGACCGTGGCCGTGAAGGACAACCGCGTGGTCGCGACGCATGGCGACCCGCAGGCGGAAGTGAACCGCGGGCTCAATTGCGTCAAGGGCTATTTCCTGTCGAAGATCATGTATGGCGAGGACCGCCTGCTGATGCCGCTGCTGCGCATGAAGGACGGCCAGTACGCGAAGGATGGCGAGTTCAAGACCGTCTCGTGGGAGCAGGCCTTCGACGTGATGGCCGCGCAGTTCAAGCGCGTCTTGAAGGAGAAGGGGCCTACCGCAGTGGGCATGTTCGGCTCGGGGCAGTGGACGGTGTGGGAGGGCTATGCGGGCCTCAAGCTGATGAAGGCAGGATTCCGCTCGAACAACCTCGACCCCAACGCACGCCACTGCATGGCCTCGGCCGCGGTGGGATTCATGCGTACTTTCGGCATGGATGAGCCGATGGGCTGCTATGACGACATCGAAGCCGCCGATGCCTTCGTGCTCTGGGGCTCGAACATGGCCGAGATGCACCCCGTCTTGTGGACGCGCGTGACCGATCGGCGCCTGAGCGGGCACAACGTGAAGGTGGCGGTGCTGTCGACCTTCGAGCACCGCTCGTACGAGCTGGCCGACATCGAGCTCACCTTCACGCCGCAGTCGGACCTGGCAATCCTCAACTACATCGCCCACTACATCATCAAGACCAACCGCGTCAACCGCGAGTTCGTCGACAAGCACACCTCGTTCCGGCTCGGCAACGCCGACATCGGCTACGGGCTGCGTCCGGAGCATCCGCTGCAGAAGGCCGCGAAGAGTGCGAGCGACGCCGGTGGGTCGAAACAGATCACCTTCGACGATTTCGCCAAGTTCGTGTCAACCTATGACCTGGAGTACACGGCGAAGATCAGTGGTGTTCCGAAGAACCGGCTGGAGGCGCTGGCGGAGTTGTATGCCGACCCGAAGGTCAAGGTCATGTCGTTCTGGACCATGGGGTTCAATCAACACACGCGCGGCGTGTGGTGCAACAACATGGTCTACAACATCCACTTGCTGACCGGCAAGATTTCGACACCCGGCAACAGCCCGTTCTCACTGACGGGCCAGCCCTCCGCCTGCGGCACGGCCCGCGAGGTGGGCACCTTTGCCCACCGCCTGCCGGCCGATATGGTGGTGACCAACCCCAAGCACCGCGCCCATGCCGAAGAGATCTGGAAGCTGCCAGAAGGCACTATCCCCGGAATTCCAGGCTATCACGCCGTGCTACAGAACCGCATGCTCAAGGACGGCAAGCTCAACGCCTACTGGGTCATGGTCAACAACAACATGCAGGCGGGCGCGAACCTGATGCAGGAGGGCTATCCGGGGTATCGCAATCCGGACAACTTCGTCGTGGTGTCGGACGTCTATCCCACGGTGACAGCGCTGGCGGCCGACCTCATCCTGCCCGCCGCAATGTGGGTCGAGAAGGAGGGAGCCTACGGGAACGCCGAGCGCCGCACGCATTTCTGGCACCAGCTCGTCACGGCGCCCGGCGAAGCGAAATCTGACCTGTGGCAGCTGATGGAGTTCTCCAAGCGCTTCAAGATTGAGGAAGTGTGGCCCGAGGACTTGATCGCGAAGAAGCCCGAGTACCGCGGCAAGACGCTGTACGAAGTGCTGTTCCGCAACGGCCAGGTCGACAAGTTCCCGACGTCCGAAATGGAAGCCGGCTACGACAACGCCGAGGCCAAGGAGGCCGGCTTCTACGTGCAGAAGGGTCTGTTCGAGGAGTACGCCAGCTTCGGTCGCGGCCATGGCCACGATCTGGCACCCTTCGACACGTACCACAAGGTTCGCGGCCTGCGCTGGCCGGTGGTAGACGGCAAGGAGACCTTGTGGCGCTATCGCGAAGGTTCCGACCCGTATGTGAAGGCGGGCACTGGCTACCAGTTCTACGGCTATCCCGACGGCAAGGCGCTCATCTTCGCGCTGCCCTACGAGCCGCCACCGGAAATGCCCGACAAGGAGTTCCCGTTCTGGCTCTCGACCGGGCGCGTCCTCGAACACTGGCACTCGGGATCCATGACACGCCGCGTGCCCGAACTGCACAAGGCCGTGCCGCATGCCGTGTGCTACATGCATCCGGACGACGCCGCGGCACTCGGCGTGCGCCGCGGCATCGAGGTGCAGATCAGCTCGCGGCGGGGGAGCATGCGAACGCGCGTGGAAACGCGCGGGCGCAACAAGCCTCCTCGTGGCCTGGTCTTCGTGCCTTGGTTCGATGCGAGCCAGTTGATCAATAAGGTCACGCTGGACGCGACTGACCCCATCTCGTTCCAGACGGACTTCAAGAAGTGTGCCGTAAAAATCACCAAGGTGTGAGATGAAGCGCGTCCTTCACCACCTCTTGTCGCTGATGTTCGGCCTGCTTTGCGGGCTGACCGGCGCGCAGCCTTCCACCCCACTGGTGGATGCAGCGCGAGGGCCGGTGCCGGTGCCGGACTTCACCGCGCCACCGCTGCTGGGCAATGCCGTGAACGACGACCAGCGGCGCCCGCGCAACTACGACATGCAGCCGCCGACCATTCCACACCGCGTGGACGGCTACCAGATTGACAAGAACTTCAACAAGTGCCTCGATTGCCATGCGCGCAGCAAGACAGAGTTCTCGCAAGCCATTCCGGTCAGCGCCACGCACTACATTGACCGCGCTGGCAAGGTGCTGCCGCAGATTTCGACGCGGCGCTATTTCTGCATGCAATGCCATATCGCGCAGGATCCAGTCTTGCCGCTGGTGAACAATGGCTTCGAGAACGCTGAGCAGATGGCGAAGAAGGCCGCAGCGGCTGCGGCACAGGCCGGCAAGAAGTAGAAGCAGCGAGACGCCCCATATGATCGAACGCCTCAAGCGCTACTGGACCATCATCCGCCGGCCGAGCGTGCACTTCAGCCTGGGCTTCCTGACGCTCGGCGGCTTCATCGGCGGCATCATCTTCTGGGGTGCCTTCAATACGGCGATGGAAATCACCAATACCGAGAAGTTCTGCACCGGGTGCCACGAGATGCGCGACAACGTGTTCGCCGAACTCAAGACCACGATCCATTACACCAACCGCTCGGGCGTCCGTGCCATCTGCTCCAACTGCCATGTGCCGCACGACTGGACCGACAAGATGGCCCGCAAGATGCAGGCATCCAAGGAAGTGTGGGGCAAGGTCTTTGGCACCATCAACACGCAGGAAAAGTTTCGCGACAAGCGGCTCGAACTGGCGCAGCACGAATGGGCGCGGTTTAAGGCCAACGATTCGCTCGAATGCCGCAATTGCCATAACTACGAATACATGGACTTCACGCGACAGAGCGTTCGAGCTCAGAACATGCATTCGACTTACTTGGCCAACAAGGAGAAGACCTGCATTGACTGCCACAAGGGGATTGCGCATCAGCTACCGCATATCCCGCCCGGCGCGGCGCCGACCGACACGCCCGGCCAGATCGTGCCGAAGGAAGGTGATGAGGCACTGGCACCGCCCCCCGTGCCCGACTCCGCGGCACCGGGTGCCGCCCGGACGGGTGGCTGAGCTGTTGCAGCAGGGTCTTTTAGTCCGCGACCTCGAGTGCACGCGGGCAGGGCGCGTTCTCTTCGGCGGCCTCGGATTCGACGCCGCGCCCGGCGACGTGGTGCAGGTGCGCGGAGCCAACGGCAGCGGCAAGAGCAGCCTGCTGCGGCTGCTGTGCGGCTTGTTGCAACCCACTCGCGGCGAGGTGCATTGGCGCGACCGTTGCGTCGATCCGCGCGACGCGGGGTTTGCCGGCGCGGTGGCGTACTTGGGGCACGCCGGCAGCGTGAGCGGTGAACTCACAGTGATGGAGAACCTGCGCTTTTCGCTCTATGTCGCGGGCAGCCGCAGCGCCGATGCACAGTGCCGCGAGGTGCTGCAGCGCCTGCGGCTCGGCGACCGCGAGAACGAGCAGGTCCGCCATCTTTCGCAGGGTCAGCAACGCCGGCTGGGCTTGGCGCGCATCGTCCTGAGCCGCCGGCCGCTTTGGCTGCTCGATGAGCCCTGTGCCGGCCTGGACATCGAGGGTGAGGAATGCTTCGACTCGTTCCTGGCCGACCATGCACGTAGCGGTGGCGTGGCCGTAGTGACGACCCACCGCGACATTGGTCGCAAAGGCCCTTGCGCACACTCTCTCAACATGGACACACTCAGCAATGCTTGCAGCCTCGATACCGATCATCGGTCGTGAAGTGCGCCTGGCGTCGCGCCGGCCGATGGACGCCCTCAGCGCACTGCTTTTCTTTGTCGTGGTTGGCAGCGTGTTTCCGCTGGCCGTCGGCCCCGATGCTGCGATGCTCACGGCCATCGGCCCCGGTGTCGTGTGGGTCGCTGCGTTGCTGGCCGTGATGATTTCGCTGCACCGCCTGTTCCTGCCCGACTTGGAAGACGGCACGCTCGAGCAACTGCTGCTGTCGCCGCGTTCGCTGACGGGCATCGTCTTGGTCCGCATCGTGGGGCACTGGCTCATCAGTTGCCTGCCGTTGGTGGCCGTCGCGCCGGTTTTGGGGCTGCAGTTCGGGCTGTCGGCGCACGCGACCGGCGTGCTGCTGGTGTCGCTTTTGCTCGGGACGCCAACGCTGGTGCTGCTTGGCGCACTAGGCGCGGTGCTCACGCTGGGGCTGCGCGGCAATGTGCTGCTGGCGCTGATCGTGTTGCCGCTGTGCGTGCCGGTGTTGATCTTCGGCAGCGGCGCCGTCATGGCCACGCAACAGGGCTTGCCCGCGAGCCCGCACCTGTCTCTGCTGGGGGCCTGCCTGCTCGTGACGGCGTTGCTGTGCCCCTGGGCGGTCGGTGCGGCCTTGCGGCTGGCCGTCGAATGAGCAGTCGCGTCATGGACTCGCTTCGACGCATCGAATCATCCGCGCTGGCGCCGGCGTCAGCATTGCGCGGCACGTGGCGGCGCTTTGCTTCGCCAGCGGTGTTCCATGGCTGGGCCGGGCGCGCGGTACCGTGGTTCGCGATACTGGCCGGCGTGCTGGCTGTCGCAGGGTCGACCATCGGCTTTCTGGTCGCGCCAACCGACCACCAGCAGGGCGAGGTCTACCGCATCATTTTCATCCACGTCCCTGCGGCATGGATGTCGATGTTCATCTACCTCGTGGCGGCGTTTCACGCGGCGATGGGCCTGATTTTTAACACGCGGCTGTCTGCGCTCATGGCCCGGGCACTGGCACCGACGGGTGCTCTCTTTACCGTCATCGCGTTGTGGACTGGCGCCGTGTGGGGCAAGCCGACGTGGGGCACGTGGTGGGTGTGGGACGCGCGGCTTACCTCGGAGCTGATCCTGCTATTCCTCTATCTCGGGTACCTCGCCCTTGTGTCCGCCATCGACGACCCGCGCCGAGCCGACCGCGGCGGCGCCATCCTGCTGCTGGCCGGGGTGGTCAACATCCCGATCATCTATTTCTCGGTGCAGTGGTGGAACACCTTGCACCAGGGCGCATCGGTCAGCTTGACAGCGGCGCCTGCGATGGCGCACACCATGCTGGCCGGCATGCTGTTGATGGCGGGCGCGTGCTGGGCGTATTCGGCTGCGGTCGCACTGGCGCGCGTACGCTGCCTGATCGACGAGCGCGAGGCATTGGCGAGGCGACGATGAACGGCGGCGACCATTCCTTCTTCATCCTCGCCGCGTATGGTGTGACGCTGGTACTGCTTGCCGCCGAGGTGTGGATGCTGGTGCGGCGCCACCGCGCGCTGGTCGGGCGGGCACCGTTGCCGGGGTCGCGAGATGAAGCTTAGGCACCGACGCATCGCGATCATCGGTGGCGGACTGCTGGTACTGGCTCTGGCGACGCTGCTGGTGCTCAACGCGCTGCGTTCCAACCTCGTGTTCTTCTTCAGCCCGAGCCAGGTCTCGGCCAACGAAGCGCCGCGCAACAGCGCGTTTCGCATCGGTGGGCTGGTGGAGGGCGGCTCGGTGCAGCGTGGGAGCGACGGGTTGACCGTGCGCTTCGTCGTCACTGATCTCGCACAGCGCGTGCCGGTGAGCTATCGCGGCTTGTTGCCGGACCTCTTCCGCGAGGGTAAGGGTGTGGTGGTGGCAGGGCGGCTGCGTGCCGACGGCTCGTTCGAAGCCACGCAGGTGCTGGCCAAGCACGACGAAAACTACATGCCGCCCGAAGCGGCTGCAGCCCTGGAGAAGGCACGGCAGGCGCACACGGCGCCCACACTGGAAGCACATCCATGATCCCCGAGATCGGCGTCTTCAGCCTCGTGCTTGCGCTGCTCATCGCGGTGCTGCAGGGCAGCTTGCCGCTGGCCGGCGCGCACTGGGGTGTGGCCGGCTGGATTCGGCTCGCGCGCCCGGCCGCGCTCGGTCAGTTCGTCTTCGCGTCCATCGCGTTCGCGTGCCTTGCATGGAGCTTTCTCGACAACGATTTCTCGGTGCTCTATGTGGCGTCCAACTCGCATGGCGACCTGCCCGCCGTGTACCGCTTCGCGGCGGTGTGGGGAGGGCACGAAGGATCGATGTTGCTGTGGCTGTGCTTGCTGACCGCATGGACGCTGGCCGTCGCATTGTTTAGCCGCCAACTGCCCGAGGCCTACGTGGCGCGCGTACTGGCCGTCATGGCATGGCTGAGCGTCGGCTTCCTGCTGTTCCTGCTGTTCTTGTCGAACCCGTTCGCGCGCCTGATGCCCCCTGCGCTGGAAGGGCGCGACCTGAACCCGTTGCTGCAAGACCCTGGCATGGTGGTGCACCCGCCCATCCTCTATATGGGCTATGTGGGCTTCTCGGTGGCGTTTGCCTTTGCCATCGGGGCGCTGCTGTCGGGCGAGCTCAATGCGGCCTGGGCGCGCTGGTCGCGGCCGTGGACGGTGGCCGCCTGGATGTTCCTCACGCTCGGCATCCTGCTGGGCAGTGCCTGGGCCTACTACGTGCTCGGTTGGGGCGGTTGGTGGTTCTGGGACCCGGTGGAAAACGCGTCGTTCATGCCTTGGCTCGTGGGCACGGCGCTGATCCATTCGCTGGCAGTCACTGAAAAGCGCGGGGCGTTCCGCAGTTGGACGGTTTTGCTCGCCATCTGCACGTTCTCGCTGAGTCTGCTGGGGACCTTCCTGGTCCGCTCGGGGGTGCTGACTTCGGTTCACGCGTTCGCGGTTGATCCTGGGCGTGGGCTGTTCATCCTGGCCTTCATGGTGACGGTGGTGGGTGGCTCGCTGCTGCTGTTCGGCTGGCGCGCACCGCGCATCGGCCTGGGTGGTCGCTTCGCGCTGCTGTCACGTGAGTCGCTGCTGCTGGCCAACAACGTCGTGCTGACGGTCGCGGCTACGGCGGTGTTGATCGGCACGTTGTATCCCCTCGCGCTCGACGTACTCACCGGTCAGAAGATTTCCGTGGGGCCGCCGTATTTCGAGGCGGTGTTCGTGCCGATCATGGTCCCAGCAATCTTCCTGATGGGCGTCGGGCCGGTGGCGCGCTGGAAGCAAGCGTCGCTGCCCGAACTGGCGGGCCGCCTTCGCTGGGCGCTGGCGGCCAGCGGCGTGGCCGCGTTGCTGTTGCCGCTGGGGCTGCCCGCCGATCGACGCGCGTGGTCGCCGCTGTCCACCTTTGCACTGCTACTGGCCGCGTGGGCCGTTGCCAGCGCCATGCTGCATGCGTGGCAGCGCCTCGCCAGCGTAAAGGGCGGCTGGCTCGAACGCGCCCGTCGGCAGCCGCGCGGCTGGTACGGCATGCTGGTCGCGCATGCGGGCATCGGCGTGTTCATCTTTGGCGCGACGATGGCCAATGGCTTCGAAAGCAAGCAGGAGTTGAAGCTGCAAGTGGGCGACAACGTCACGATGGCCGGCTACGCGTTTCGCCTCCAGGGCATCGCGCCGAGCAAGGGCCCCAACTTCGAGGCGCTACGCGCCACAGTGCTCGTGACCCGCAATGGCGCAGTGGAGGCCACGCTGCATCCGGAGAAACGCATCTATCGGGCGCAGCAGATGCCGCTGAGCCAAGCGTCGCTCGATGTCGGCGTGACGCGAGACCTCTTCGTGGCGTTGGGTGAGCCGGCTGGAGAGCAAGCGTGGACCCTGCGGCTCCACGTCAAGCCGTTCATGGCGTGGGTCTGGGTGGGCTGCCTGCTGATGGCCTTCGGCGGCTTGCTCGCGGCGAGCGATCGCCGGTATCGCCTGGGCGTTGCCGCTCGCCGCACGGCAGGCATTGGGGGCGCGGCTGTGGGCGGTGCGGTGGCGTTCGGGCGGCAGGAGGGCCTCTGATGCGCTTCAAGCTGCCCTTCGCGATCTTCATCGTGCTGGCCATCGTGCTGGCCTTCGGGCTGACGCGCGATCCGAAAGTGCTGCCTTCGGCATTGATTGACAAGCCCGCGCCCGCCATCGATCTGCCGCTGTTGCATGACTCGCAGCAGACCTTCAAGGTCGACAGCCTGCGCGGGCAGGTCTGGCTGCTGAACGTGTGGGCGTCGTGGTGCGCACCGTGCCGCGACGAGTTGCCGGTGCTGATGGAACTTGCCGGCAAGGACGGCGTGGCGATCTTTGGGCTCAACTACAAGGACAAGAGCGACGCGGCGCGCAGTTGGCTGCAACGTTACGGCAACCCCTATCGCGGCTCGGCCGTGGACATCGACGGCCGCATCGGAATCGACTACGGGGTGTACGGCGTGCCCGAGACCTTCGTGATCGACCGCGCGGGCCGCATTCGCTACAAGCATCCGGGGCCGATCACTGCCGAAATCTGGCAGGCGCGCCTGCTGCCGGTGGTGCGGAGCCTGCAATGAGCCGTTGGTTTGCTCTGATGTTGTGCGCGGCGTTGTGCGGTGTGGCTGCGGCAACCTCCATCGAGGAAAGGGAAGCGAATCTCTCGGCCAGTTTGCGCTGCCTGGTGTGCCAGAACCAGACGCTGGCCGAATCGAATGCGCCACTGGCTTCCGACATGCGCCAGCAGATCCGTGAGCAACTCGCTCAGGGCAAGAGCGAGCAGCAGATCAGGGCTTTTTTCGAGCAGCGCTATGGCGCCTTCGTACGCTACGACCCGCCTTTCACGGCGTCGACGTGGCTGCTGTGGATAGGGCCCTTCGCGCTACTGGGCGTCGGGTTCGTGGCGATGTGGCGTCTGGTGTCGCGGCGCAATCGCTATGAGCCCGCGCCGCTGACGCCGGCCGAGCAGGCGCGCGCTGCGTCGTTGCTGAACGGAGATGCACCATGACGGGCCTGTGGCTCGCCGCTGTAGCGCTGCTGGTTGTAGCGCTGTTGTTTGTGATACCTCCATTGCTCCGGGAATCAGCGACGAAGGCGGTGGCGTCGGCAGACCTTGCGCGCCGCCTCTACGCCGACCAACTGGCGCAGCTCGAGAAGGATTTCAACGCGAACGTGCTGAGTGCGCAGGATCGCGCGCAGGCTATAGACGACTTGCAACGACAGGCGCTGGAAGAGTCGTCGCAAGCGCGTTTGCAGGCCGCACTTCCGGCCAGGCCGTGGATGGGTTGGGGCGTCGCCGGAGTCCTGAGCCTCGGCTTGCCGGCAGCGGCACTCGTGCTCTACCTCCACGTGGGCAACCCGATCGCCATGGCGACGCAGGTACTGTCCGCGCAGCAGGCCGATTCGCACGAGAACGCAGGCACCGAAATGGAGGGCATGGTCAGCCGGCTCGCCTTGCGGCTGCGAACGCAACCCGACGATGTCGAAGGCTGGATCGTGCTGGCCCGGTCCTACGAGGTCCTGCAGCGCTATGACGACGCGGTGGTGGCCTACCAAAAGGCGGTGGCGCTCGCTCCCAACCAGCCGCAGTTGCTTGCCGACTATGCCGACGCGTTGGGTTCGGCCCGCGATGGCGACCTGACCGGCCCGGCGCAGGCGGCCATAGACGCTGCATTGGCGATCGATGCGAACCATCCCAAGGCGTTGGCGCTCGCCGGCATGGCCGCCTTCAAGCGCGGAGATGTCGCGGCGGCAGGACAGCATTGGAAGCGGGTCCTCGAGCTGCTTCCGACCGACTCCGATGCCGCAGTGAAGATAGCGGGCGATCTGGCGCGTTTGGGTGTACAGCAGGATGTCACGCCACGCGCCGAGCCGACGGCCCAACCCATTTTCAAGCGGGTCGGCGGCACCGTTTCCATCGCAACGCCCTTGCTTGAAAAGGTCTCGCCGCAGGACACCGTCTTCGTGCTGGCCCGCGCACCCTCGACCGGGCGCATGCCGGTTGCCGTGCTGCGATTGCAGGCGAAGGACCTGCCGGCGAAATTCGTGCTCGACGACAGCTTGGCGATGTCGCCCGATCTGCCGATCTCGCGCTTCGATATGTTGACGGTGGAAGTGCGAGTGACGCGTTCCGGCCAAGCGGCTCCGCAGTCCGGTGACCTGACTGGAACGGCTGCGCAGGTCACGCTTGGGAAAGAAGACCTAGTTCTGCTCGCGGACAAGATGATTCCGTGATCTCTTCTTAGAACCTATCCGTAAATAGGTAAACTATCCATCCGAGCCGCAGCTGGCGCGGCGCTGGATCGAGATCTTGGTGAAACGTGTCGAGTCGTGGGTCGTAACCGATGAGTTCTGGCAGCGGGTGGAGCCGCTGATTCCTGCGCGCTCGGCGGCGGACAAGAGCTACATGCGCAAGCCAGGCGCTGGGCGGCCACCCAAACCAGCTCGACTGGTGTTCGAGGCTATCGTCTACGTGCTTCGCACGGGCTGCCAGTGGAAGGCGCTACCCAAGGAGCGCTTCGGCAGCGCAAGTGCCATCCACAAGCGCTTTCTCGAATGGGAGGCGGCCGGCTTTTTCGAGGCTCTGTGGCAAGCGGGTCTGGCTGAGTACGATCAGATGGAGGGCATCGCCTGGCGCTGGCAGAGCGTCGACGGCGCGATGATGAAAGCCCCGCTCGCACAGGAAGCTGTCGGACCCAACCCGACGGATCGGGGAAAAAAAGGGCAGCAAGCGTCACCTGCTGGTGGACGGCCGTGGCGTCCCGTTGTCGCTCGTCGTGACCGGAGCAAACGTCCATGACTGCAAGCGGCTGGACGATGTGCTCGCAGCCATCGTCGTCAAGCGCAAGGCCCCGCCACATCGGCGAAGCAAGCATTTGTGCGCCGACGCTGGCTACCGAGGCGCCGAGCACCTTCGCACCATTGAGAACCACGGCTACATCCCTCACGTCGTCGGTCGGCGCACAGAAGCCGACATCATCAAGCAGCGCGACCCTAAAAAGAAGGCGCGGCGCTGGATCGTCGAGGTCTGCCATAGCTGGTTCAATCGTTTCCGAAAGCTGCTCGTGCGCTACGAAAAACTCGAGCGCAGCTTCGTAGCGCTCAATCATCTTGCCGCGGCCATCATCGCCTTCCGCAAGGTGCCCGCGGACGTCAACATAATTTACGGATAAGCTCTAAGGTCGCGGACGCCTGAGGGGCTGACATCGGTTCAGGGGTAAGCGCCGCTTCCGAGGGGTTTGTTGCTGGCATGCGCGACTTCCGGATAGATTGAGTGGCGAAATTTCAGGGTGGCTGGTTCAAAACGAGTGGCTACGCGCGACTGGCCGCCGAGATGACAATCTCGACGCGGCGGTTCTTCGCTTTGCTCCGCGACGTCTCGTTGCTTGCCACCCGCCGCGCCTCCCCAAAGCCCTGAGCCGAAATGGCGTTCTGTGGCACTCCCTTCGAGACCAAGTAGTGCGCGACATCGTCGGCTCTTGCCAACGACAGGTCGAGACTGGATGGGAAGCGCCCCTTCAACTCCGGACCGATTGGCACGTTGTCGGTGAAGCCCTCCACCACGATCTGCTGGCCGGGCAGATCGCTGAGGGTCGGCGCGACCTTGCTCAGCGTCTGCTCACCATCGGGGCTCAGCCGCCAGCCTCCTTCGGGGAAGAGGATCTCGTTGACCATGGTCACCTTGAGTTGGTTCTGCAGCTGGGTGATCTGAACCTGATCGTTGCTCAACCCCCGGCTGAGCTGCCTGACGAGCATGGCGTAGGGGTCGGCCTTCTGCGCGTCGACGTTGTAGGTTTGCTGGGCGACGCAACCAGCGGCCAGCACGGTGGCGCATACGGCAAGGAACTCGGATGATTTCATGCCTCTCTCACTTCGCTGTCGAACAAGTGCAATCTGTCAACGTAGTCAGCGCCCCTCTCCGCGGCGGAGAATAGCCGACCGGACCATCCCCCTGTGCCATCGCTCGCCGAACTTGGCGCGCCTCGCCACCATGGAATCGTTGGGGTGCCAAGGTCGCCATGCGATCTTCAGAACCTGAACCCGGCGCCGACATCGCGACCTTGTCGAGCAACCCGTTGTCGCGCTTGTAGCTCAGGTAGCGGTAGCCGAACTTCAGCGAAGTGGTGGGCGAGTACTGGTAGCTGGCGCCGGCGATCGCCTG
>NZ_JAUJZH010000056.1 GCF_030486595.1 Variovorax ginsengisoli
CGGCGGGGTCTTTTGCTCATGTCGTCTGCTCCTGTCATCCGGGCTCTGTCCTCGCCCATGGGAGCAGCCTATCCACTTTGCGGCGTGTTCAGATTTGCGCGGCCGGCTCTCGGTGGCGGCAACCGGGTCACAACATGTCCATGGGGTGCGCGAAGCGCCTACCGCGAGAGCGGTTTCGTTCTCCGCTGCAGTGCTCTATTTGCTAGACCCAGATCTTGACCAACTCGGCGATTTTCTCGGCAACGACCGCCATTGAGTCCTCTGCCGTGTCCAAGCCGGCCCGAGAGGCGAGCAAAGGGCTGACGTTCCGCAGTTCCGGGTAGGTCGTGCCGTGAACGATGGGCACAAGCCGGTTCTCTGCGAGCAATGCCGAAAGTTCCTTGTCCGCAACGCCCTGATTCGGCAAACCCTTGATGAAGGCTGGCGTCACCAGCACAAGGCCGATCCGCGAGTTCGCCAACCCACGGTCAATGGTCCGCATCATCGGGGCGCCAAGGGGAAGGTCCATCTCGCTAAACCACGTCTTGACGCCCGCCGCCTTGAGCGCCTCGTCAAGCTCCTTGGCGGCACCTTGTCGGTCAGGCCACGCATGGCACAGGAAGCAGTCGCGCAGGTCGGGCTGCTCGACCGCCACTTTCTCGACCGCCGCGCGAATCGGCGTGAGGTTCTGCACCTGCGCGGGCGTGTACGAGACAGTGGAGCTTGCGCGCGACCAGCGCGGCTTCGAGGAACCGCTCGACCGACTGCCGCCACCGCCACCACCGCTGGAACTCGGGTTGGTCCCGTAGCTGCGGCTGGGCGACGAATACGACGAACCATACCCGTAGCTGCTGCGGTAGTACCCGCCTCCGCCGCACGCCGGGCAGTCCGCCCTTGATTGTGCTGACCTGTGCCCACGAACCGGTGCTGTACATCGCGCCATTGCTTCCATCTCCGTTGTTAGAACAGCAAGAATCGTAAACAAGAGGAAATCGCGCCGTCACGGGGCAAGCCTGTGGATAAGCGGTGGTTCTTCGGTGCGAGGCCAATCGTGAAACTGTTCACGGCGGGGCAGCAGCCACTTCTCGCCAGTTGGCGCCGATGACAAAGCAGGGCACTTTAGCCCGCAAAGCGCCAGGTTGCAGTCGCTTCTGTCTTCCCGGTTCATGGCCGGCTTTCGCTGCAATTCCGTGGCCCAGTTCGGGCCCACAGGAGCCGGTCAGCAGTCACCGGGATCGCCAAGAAGCGGCCGTTGGGTCTCGTCTGGAAGGCGACGCAGAACCGGGAATGGTGACGCATCTCGATGAGTACACCGGAAATGGTTTCGCGGCCGCCTCAATCGTGCGACTCGGCGTGGAGGGCCTGCACCTTGGCCAGCGGCGTTTCTTGCGTGGCGAAGGTCATGCCCTGCGTGCGCATGAAGGCTCCCCATTCCTTCCAGGAGAAGCGATTGCTGGGATGTCCGATGAAGAGCATGTCCAGCTGCCGGTCGCCGAGCTGGATCGAGAGGGCCGACGGGCGCGAGCGACCGATGATCGGAAAGCGCTTCTTGTGAAGTCGCTGGCCGGGCTCCAACAATTGCCAAAGGGCATCGACCTTTCTCCAGTCGGTGCCGTAGACCACGCACCGCGTCGCGCCGGTGGCCTTCGCCAGCTCGAAAAACTCCCTCCATCCTTGAGTGAAGTCCTCGACGGTCGGCCGGTGAGAGCGTTTGTCCAGCAGTCGCGGCACCAGGTTGTGGTAGATCACCTGAGACCAAAGCGCAGCGCGCGCCTGAAGCGTTGGTGTGCGCGACATCGTAACCGCGCGCTCGAAGTTGCGCACGTACACGTGGTTCTTCTTGCCATTGATGCCGAGGGCGAGGTGCCGCCTGCGGAGGCTCTCCCGCAGTTCGATCCTGGCTTTGGTCGCGTTGCGCGTCGCCGATGTCTTGTCGTAGACGTAGATGCTCTCGCCCAGCACGATAGTTCTGGATGCGCTGCCGACGAAAGCGCGCCCCACCCAGGGGAGCCAATGCAACTTCAGAGCGTCGAACGTCGGGTCGAAAGAGCGATCCAGGTGTTGTTCGAAGGGATCACTCGCCGCGGCGACAGCGGCAGCGGGCGTCGAGGGGGAGGCAAGTTCTAGCGTCACGCGCAGTCTAATGGTGCGCGCAGCCCTCCCACGCCAAGCGCTCACGCGCCGGCGATCCGTGTGACAAATGCCCGGACCTCTCACTTCTTTGACTTCAGGTGGTCCCCGGACCTTGTCCGCGCTGTGGACGAATGCCTTCACGGCGTCGCGCAGCTGCTGCTCAGTGCAGCCCTGGCTCTCGCTCCAGCTGCGAACCTCGTGCGGCTCCTCCAGCGAATCAGCTTGCGGTCATGCCGAACTGGGCGACGGGAATGACAGGTGGGCGTTGGACTGCGGGCTGTCGCCCCGCAAGTGGGGAAGGGCGGCTTTCGCCGCGGTCCCGCGTTCAACATACTGGCGCCGCCGGTCATCGGCGGCCACAACACGAGCGACCAGGCCTTTGCCTTCCAGTCGATCAATCAAGCGCGTCACGGAGGCTGCATCTATACCTGCAACCTGCGCGATTTGCGCGCCCGTGATCGACCCCTCATGTTCGTTGATCAACCTCAAAGTCTGTGCCCACCTCCGCGTGAGTCCGGCCGATCTCAACGCGGAGTGGACCATGGCGGATTGCCTCCTCATGGCCAGGATGAAAGCACATTCCAACTGAAGTAAGGATTCTCGCTCCTTTACGGCATCGGCTTCCGTGCACGGGCTTCCGGGCAGCACGACAGGCAGCCGCTCAGTAGAGCCATGGTTGGGCTCGATGTCAGAGGTGCACCCTTCTTCGAAGAACTTCGTTGTCATCGATACCCATTCGTGGTGCAACGATCTCCGTGTTCGGCTAGTAGGACATTGAATCGCGGGCGACCCGGACCGGCCCCTGATAGAACTTGCGCGCGCTATCGATAAAAAGTGAATCGGGCTCACCCCGTCCTGGAATGAGATGGGTAAGCACCACCTCCTTCACGCCGGCTGCTTGGGCCAGGCGCGCCACGTCTTCGGCCGTGGTGTGATCCTGAATCATGTGCTGGTAAAGCCCCTGAGCCAGAAGCGACGGAAGCTCTTGTCGCAGCTTCTTCTCGATGGAGGGCAGGTCGACGACTTCATGGACGAGGATGTCTGCCCCTCGCGCAAACTCTGTCATGGGCTCGCACTTTCCCGTGTCGCCGCTGAAAACGACGACCTTGTCCGGCGTCTGGAAGCGGTACGCGTAGGACTTGTCTTCACCACGTGCACCGCCTGCAGGATCAGGATGGAAATGACAGTTCTCTTGCGCGGTGACCGTCACCAGAGCGTCCTTGTACACCAGGCCTGAGCCCTGGATGTCGTGAGCTCTAAACATTTCCTCGGGCTTGCGAAGGCCCTTGGAATCCGCCATCCGGATGCGAGCGTTCGGCGCAAAGTACTGGAGGTATCCCTGGAGCATGGACTCTGTCCCACCAGGGCCCCACACGTGGATGTCTGCGCGACGACCGGTGCTCCAGGCGAGCCCCATGATCGTGCCCCAATCGGCATTGTGGTCGTCGTGGTTGTGCGTGATGAAGATGTTGTCGATGTTCCGAACATCCAGGCCGGCCGCCAGCAACTGACGACCGATGCCATTGCCTGCATCTACCAGATAGATTCGGTCCTTGACCACAACCGCGTTGGCTGGCTGGCCGCGCTCGAGTGACAGCAGGGGCCCGCCGACGGTGCCCAACGTGACGATGCGAGTCTGCGCTGATGCGATCGCGGCATGCCAGGTCAGCGCAAGTGCGGCCAAACCAATAGCAATTTTTCGAATGTTCATCTTCGTGTCTCCAAGTTGTGAATCAGGTTTAGTTCGACGCGCCTGCACATTCGCGCATTGATGCAGCACCAAACCACCAGATGCCGCTGCGCTCTGCGACGCGGGCGTCATGTTTGAACGGGGACCACTGCAAGGGATGAGATCGCATTTGCGATGACGCGGGAGCCCTCAGCGTCGTAGAGCGTCGCGTGGGCGAACGCGACTTTCCGGCCCACCCGGTCCACGCCCGCCACCGCCAGGAAGTGGCCCTCCTGTCCCGCTGCCTGCATGTTCACGGTCAAGCTGATGGTGCTGCACGTGAATCCCGGCTTCAGGCGCGAGAGGACCGTCATCGCCATCGCAAGATCCAGCATGCTTGCGAGCGTGCCGCCACTGACAACGCCGTTGCCCTGCGTTGCAGTGCGTGGCGCAGTGAACCGCAGCACCAGGTCCTCTCCTCGCACCTCGACGAGCTGGGTCGAAAGGCTCGCAAGGGCAGGGTTGATGTCGAGCGGCACATGGCGGCGGCCGCTGGCCACAGCCTCGGCCACATACGCCCGGGTGGGGTTGTCTTCCTGCGGGGCGGAAGGAGTCCGAAGCGATTCCACGGGTCAAGCGCCCAGCAGCGTGTTGCGGGCGTGGTCTGTCGTGGCGACCTCATAGCCGAGGTCCTCGATGATTCTGGCTGCCTTGGCGACCAACTCTGCGTTGTCGCGCGCGAGCTTTCCCGGTGACACATACAGGTTGTCCTCAAGGCCGACTCGCACGTGTCCACCGAGGATGGCCGCCGTCGCCACCATCGGGAATTGCTCCGGTCCGATGCCGAAAGCACTCCATTTCGCTCCGGCAGGCAACAGGCGCTGCATTTCGGCGACGACGGTTGGCGTAGCGGGGGCGCCCCAGGGAATCGAAAGGCACAGCTGGAAGTAAGCACTGCTGGGAATCGCCCCGATGCCGATCAAGTGGCTGGCGAGGCGCGCATGGCCGAAGTCAAAGACCTCCAGTTCCATCGTGACGCCGGCCTGCGCGATCTGCGCGGCCATCTCGCGCAGGTGCTGGGCGGTATTCACAAAGGCCGCCTCGCCGAAATTCATCGTGGCGACATCGAGACTGCAGATGTCGGGCTTGAGCTTCACCACATGCGCCACGCGCTCCTGCGGCGTCATCAGCTCTGCATCCGCGATGGGCTCGACCCGAAACGGCGGATCGGTCGGCACCGTCAGCATCGTGCCGGGGCCGGTCGTCAGGTTGATCAGGACGTCACAGCTCGAATCGCGGATTCGCTGCACCACTTCCTCGTAGTAGGCGAACTTCGTCGAGGACTTGGCAGTCTCGGGATCGCGCACATGGATGTGCACGACGGACGCGCCCGCACGAGCGGCATCGATGGCCTGGTCCGCGATCTCGCGCGGGGTCGCGGGGACCGCGGGGTTCCTGGATCGCGTGTCTCCGGCTCCCGTCAGGGCGCAGGAGATGATGACGGGAGGGCGCTTGCTCATGGTGTGTCAGGTGAAGAGATGGACGAAAGCCGAGTGCTGTCGCAAACCCAGCGCGGGAATCTTTGTCGTACAACGAGACGATACGTATCGTTATAAATACTACTCGTTAGCAGTGCCAAGTGTCAATGAGAAAGGCATCAACACTCTCTCGAAATTGGCTAGGGTAAACACCAACCAGTCCTGATAAATTCGAGACGTATAGTTTCGTAAATAAATTCCACCCCAACCTGGAGTCAAAGTGAAACTCGGAAGATTTGTGGTTCAAGGCCTCGATGGTCCCGTCCAGCGCATCTGTATGGTTCTCCCGGAGCAATCGCGCGTTGTCGACCTGCGGGCGGCGGAGGTTCTACGCCAGCAATCGCGCGGCGCGAGTCGCGAGGCGGCCCTGCGCTACGCCTCGGTCGTGTTCCCGGAGAGCATGTCGGCTGCGATCGCCTTGGGCCAACAGTTCCTCGATACGGCCAGGGAGGCTGCACACCAGTACGGAGATGACGTTTCGCTGCCGTTCGACGGCCTGCAGTGGGCCCCCGCGTGCGACCCCTCGATCGTGCGTGACGGCCTCACCTTCGTGAAGCACATTCGACAGTTCCACGAACGCATGAAGCTCACGCCCGCGCCTGCCCTGCTGCAGGTGCCCGGGTACTTCAAGGGCTCGCCCTGGACAGTCATCGGGCACGAAGCCGAAGTGCCGTGGCCCGCCCGCTGCGACAAGATGGACTACGAGCTGGAGATCGGCTGGGTGATCGGGCGCGGCGCCCACGACATCACGCCTGAGACCGCTCGGTCGCACCTCTTCGGTGTCACCATCTTCAATGACTTCTCGGCACGCGATCTGCAGGCCAACGAATTTGCCATCGGCATGGGGCCCACCAAGAGCAAGGACTTTGCCTACGGAATCGGGCCCTGGATCACCACGATCGACGAGTTCCCCCGTCTGGACAACATCCGCATGTCAGTGCGGGTGAACGGCGAAACCTGGGGCGAGGGCGACAGCTCGGAACTGCTCTGGAGCATCGATGAACTGATCGCCTACGTGTCGCTGGGCGACCACGTGCAGCCGGGGGACGTCATCGGCTCGGGAACTATGGGCAACGGTTCGGCCCTTGAACTCGGCCGCAGCCTCAATCCGGGCGATGTGGTGGAACTGGAGGTTGGGGGCGTCGGGGTCTTGCGCAATCGGCTGGGTCAGCGCCAGCAGGGCACCTGGTGGCCCGAGCCGCGCAAGCCGTTCATGTGAGCAGTGCGCAAATGAAGTTCTCCTTGGGCACTTTCTCTCGGGAAGACGGGCGGCGCTTTGCTGCCCTGTGTTTCGGCGAACGCGTGCTGCCTCTCGAAGCGGTGCACGCCGATGCGATGCGCTACGGCGCCGGCTGGTCCGCCGGAGCCTCGGTGCTCGACCTGCTCCAAGACTGGACCGAGAACCTGGCGGTGCTGCGCATCCTGGCGCAACAGTTGCCGCCACAGCACCCGAGTGCCCTGGCCATGTCCAGCCTCCGGGTGCATGCCCCTGTCGACCTGCCGCGGCAGGTGCTTTGCACGGGGGCCAACTACCGCAAGCACGTCGTGGACCTCACGCTGGATATGGGGGTCGGTCCGCCCGGTCTCGAAGGAGATGCGCTGCGCAAATGGGCCGAGGACATGATGGACGAGCGACTGGCCAACGGAGAACCCTATGTGTTCCCGAAGCTGCCGTCGGCCATCACGGGCGCTTTCGATCCTGTGGTGCTGCCCGCCACCACCCACAAGCCCGATTGGGAGCTCGAACTCGCGGTGATCATTGGACGTCGAGCCCGCAATGTGCGGCGCGAGGACGCGCTCGACTACGTCGCTGGCTACTCGGTGGTGAACGACATCTCGGCGCGCGACCTTATTGCGCGCACCGACTACAAGATGTTGGGGACAGATTGGCTGAGGTCGAAGTCGCCGCCCACCTTCATGCCCTTCGGTCCAACCCTGGTGCCCGCGTGCTTCGTGCCAGACCCGCAGCACCTGCGAATCACGCTCAAGCTGAACGGACAAACCATGCAGGACGAATCCACTGCGGACATGCTGTTCGATGTGGCGCGGCAAATTGAATACATCAGCTCGCATGTGGAACTCTGGCCCGGCGACCTCATCGCTACGGGTTCGCCCGCGGGCAATGGCACGCACTACAACCGGTTCCTGCGCGATGGCGATGTGATGGATGCGGAAATCGAAGGACTGGGCAGACAGCACAACGCGTGCGTGCCGGAACCGAGAGGCCAATGAGAGCTGGCCATCAGAAGGCGGAAGAGGAGACATGACATGACACAGACGAACAAGGTTCTCGTAGTAGGCAGCGGCATCGGCGGCGCGTCGGCTGCCTATGCGCTACGGCGCGCTGGGCTCGAGGTGCACTGCATCGACAGCAAATCGGCGACCCCGACCACAGGTGCAGGCATCTGCCTCCTGCACAACACGATGCGTGCCCTGGCCACGATCGGACTGGCCGACCAATGCCTGGACAGCGGTATTGCTTTCGAAGTCTTCAAGCAACATGACTTCACCGGCCGCCTGCTTGCTTCGAACCCGGCGCCTCCCGGATGCGGCATGCGCCGTCCCGAACTGGCACGCATCCTCGAAGGGGCGGCGGCATCCGCCGGTGCGCTGCTCGAGAGGGGCTTGACCATCAGCGACCTCAACGATCGCGGAGACAAGGTGGAGGTCACCTTGTCCGACGGTCGACAACACGAATATGACCTGGTGGTGGCTGCGGATGGCGCCTATTCCAAACTGCGCGACCGGGTGTTCGGGACCGAGTACCAGGCGCGCTTCGCGGGACAGAGCGCATGGCGCTTCAACGCTCCGCGGCCCGCCGAGGTGGATGGCTTCTGCCTGTACCGCTCGGCGGATGGCAAGCGCACCGTGGGCGCGATCCCGACCTCCCGCGACACTTGCTATCTGTTCTTCCTGGAGAACAGCGCCGAACACCTGCACATGCCCGACGGCGAACTCCACGTCCTCCTGCGTGAGCGGCTGGAAGGCTTCAGCGCCCCCGTGATCCGGGATTCGCTCGCGCTTGTGTCAGAGTCCTCGCAGGTCCTGTTCCGACCCTTCGACATCACGCTGGTCCCCGCTCCATGGCACAGGGGCCGCGTGGTGCTCCTGGGTGATGCGGCGCATTCGCCGACTCCCCAGATGACTTCGGGCGGTGGCATGGCGATCGAGGATGCGGTGGTGCTGGCCGAATGCGTCGCCGCTTGCGAAAGCATCCCGCAGACGCTGCAGGCGCACTCGCAGCGACGCTTCGAGCGTGTCAAGGTGGTCTACGACGCCTCGCTCCAACTGTGCAACTACGAGCGTGACCCGGTGCCCAATCCACAGCGCTCCGCCGCCTTGCTCCTGAAAACATACCAGTACCTTGGTCAGCCGATGTGAGCAATGCGGCGCCACCACCATCTCAACAGGAAGGAACCTTCGTGAACACAGAAACCATCGTCGACGGGCAGCGGGAAAAGCCGCCGGCGCAACTTCGCCCCGTCCGTCGGATCGTCACGGGCGAGAACGTGCAGGGCAAGTCGATATTCGTCTCGGACGGACCGACGCCGAACCACACGAGCGATCCGGGCTCGCCACCGGCCCATGTCGTCTGGGTCACGGGGGAGTCGGCCGCATCGGGCGTCGATCCGGCCCCTGCCGGCCACGCCTTTGGATTCCATTCGAAGGGCGGATCCCTCCTGCGCATCGTGGATTTCCCGCCCGACGCCAACTACGACACGTCGGCGCTGGCGCGCTTCCTGGACGATCACGGCGTTCGCGACCATGGGGACGCGCGGCATTTCTGGTTTCACAAGACCGCGTCGCTGGACTACGCGATCGTGCTGGAGGGCGAGATATACGCCCTCATGGACGAGGGCGAGACGCTCATGCGGCCGGGCGACGTCCTGATCCAGCGCGCCACCAACCATAGCTGGTCGAACCGTTCCAGTAAGACCTGCCGCATGGCCTTCGTGCTGCTGGATCTCGAGCCCGGCGGGAAGGTTTGAAGTTGTATGGTGTCAGCCAGTGAGTCCCGGATAATGACTGTGTCGTCCTAGATTGCGCACTACCTTGCCTACCAAGACTTCTCCCAAAGGAACAGCGGCAAAGCCCGGCGCCCGTTCCTCCACCCGTTCGTCCGCCCGTTCCGAAACGGCTGGGGTCGGGGCGCCGCCTCCGCGCTCTCCCGGGCGTGCGCGCAGCGATGCTTCGCGCGTTGCCATCCTGGATGCGACGCTCAAGCTGCTGGGAACGACGCCGCTGCAGCAGATCTCCATCGAGTCGATTGCCCGCGAAGCGGGCGTTGGCAAGGCCACGATCTACCGCTGGTGGAACTCGAAGGCCGCGGTGGTCATCGAGGCGTTCCTGCATACGCACCTCAGCCACACGCCCATGCCAAGGGTCAGCAGCCCGCGCGAGGCACTGATCCGCCACATCCACCTGTTGATCGATGAGTACAACGGCTGGTCGGGGCGCGTCGTCGCGCAGGTCCTGGCCGAGGGACAGGGCGATCCCGACGTGTTGCGCGAGTTCCGCGAGCGCTTCTGGTACGGCCGGCGGGCGGTCGTGCGCGAAGTGCTTGAAGATGCCCGCCGCCTTGGCGAGATCCGAAGCGACATGGACGCGGAACTGCAGATGGACATGCTCTACGCGCCCATTTATTTCCGGCTCCTCGTGAAGCACCTTCCCCTGGACAAGAAGTTCGCAGACACGCATTGCATCGCAGTCATGCAGATGCTCGCACCCCCGGAAGCGGGTGCCGTCGCAACGCCGCCGCAGCGGCGCAATTCGGCCTGATCCGCGCCGGGGAACGTGATACTCAGTCCCGCGGCAGGACGGAGGTGTCGACCAGTTCCTCGTAGGTGGTGTCCGCACCGGACAGACCTGCCATTCGGCGCTGCTCGATCAGCAGCTCGACACCGAGGCGATCGGGGCATAGCGAGGCTGCGGTCGTGCGTAGCGTGGCTTCCACAGCCGGCGCGGGAAAGCCTGCAAGCGCCAGCGCCTGCCGCGCAGCGTTGGGGTCTTCCGACATGCGCTGACGCGCGCGGTCCAATGCGCCGAGCCACGTCAACAGGGCCGGTCGGAGCCGATCCACGGTGCGCGCGCTGGCGACCAGGCCTTGTCCCGGGAAGGCGGGATACAGCGCCTGCACGCTGGCCAGGCGACTCAGGCCTGCCTCGAGTGCCATGGCGTCGAAAGGCGGCCCGAGCAAGGTGGCGTCCCCGCGACCGGCCCCCAGCGCATCGAAGCGCTCCTTGACGCCGCCCACCGTTTCCAGGGAATAGGCGTCCGAGTCGATCCCTCGCTGCGCGAGCATGGCGCGCAGCGCCACGACGAAGCCGTTGCGCGGCGCATCCACCAGAATGGTGGCGCCGCGCAGGCCTTCCAACTCGGTCCGGCCCCTCTGTCCCACGAGCGTCAATGGGGTCGTGCTCTCCAGTTGGGCGATCACACGAAGGTCCTTCGGGCCCGCGCGCAAATTCCAGTCCATCACGTTGTCCATTGCCGTGACGACCGCGTCCACATCGCCCGACGCAAGGGCTTCGAACTGCGCGTCTGACGAGGGGTTGCGCTCTGCACGAAGCGCCACGCCAGACGTCAGGTTCCAGGCCTCCGCCGCGATGGAAAGGGGGGAAGGAACGAACCAGAGCAGGCGAAGCGTGTGCATCGGTGTCAGTCTCCGTGTGTGGTTTCAACGGCATCGATGACGGCAAGAACCCATCCCTGCGCATCGATCTCCAGTCTCACTGGCGTCAGCGAGCGGCCCAGGCAAGGACCGAGTGTGCAGCGGCCCGACGCGATCTCGAACTCTGCGGCGTGTCCGCTGCAAACGATGCGGGTGGCGTCGCGATTCAGATAGCCATCGCGCCGCCACACCATCGGGCTGCCTGGCCAGTGCGGGCAGTCATTGCGATAGCCGTGCACCATGCCCTCGTGCTTCACGAGGAACATGCTGTCTCGGCCGGGCCTGTCCAGCGCGAACCCCCGGGCGGAGCCTTCATTCAGTTCATCGACGTGGCAAAGGGGCCTTGCAGGCATGGCTTATTCGGCCTTGGGCGGCGGACCGCCCGGAGCCCACTTCTCGCGCCAGTCGAACAGGAAGACCTGCGACATGTCGGTTTCGGCCGGTACTTCGCGCGGGACCCATTGGTCATCGTGAAGGTCCATGTCGGCGTCGTACTCGATGTGGCAGCCCAACGGGGAGTTGAAGTACCAGAACCAGTTGGAGCCGAAGCGATGGCGACCCGGTCCCCAGTAGGACTGATAGCCCTTGTGCGCCAGGTTCCAACCCGCCGTCAGAAGCTCGCCCGGACCCCCCATGTGGAAGGTGAAATGTTCGCAGCCCTGCATGTGCGGCGGCGTCTTGATGAGGAAGAGGGTGTGA
The DNA here is from genome assembly GCF_030486595.1 of Variovorax ginsengisoli. GTDB lineage: Bacteria > Pseudomonadota > Gammaproteobacteria > Burkholderiales > Burkholderiaceae_C > Variovorax > Variovorax ginsengisoli_B. The sequence goes on from NZ_JAUJZH010000056.1 coordinate 11,690, forward strand.
TGCTCGATGGTGCCGGCAGGCCGCAGGAAGGGCCCCATGCCGATGAAGCGATCACTGACGCGAAAGCCCAGTCGCTGCGTGTAGAAGGCCTCTGCCCGCTCGACATCGGGAACGAAGTAGACGACGTGCGACAAGGTCCGTGGCCGCGGCTGCGCGCCGGGCCCCGCCGATGGCGAGACGGGCGTGTTGACGGGCCGATTCAGGTCGCCCGGCGCGTTCACCCGCTCCGCCGGGAGATTGACGGGCCGTCGGCGGGACACCTTGAAACCCAGGACGAAGCCGACGTCGTCGGTGCATTCGAGGGAACCATCAGGCAAGTACTTCACCTCGCGGTCGCGCCCGAGTTCCTCGGCGATCGCGCGAAGCGCCTCTTCGTCGGCGACGCCATAGACCGTCTTTCTCAGCATGTTTGCCGTGTCCAAGGTCTTGGGGGGCAGGGAAGGATCGTCCGCCGCTTTGATGATGACGGCCGTACCGTCCAGGGCCTCGAAACGACCTTGCCCCCGAGGCAGGAGGCCGTAGTCGGCAATGAATTGTTCGGCGGCGGCGGCGTCGGTGACGCCGAAGATCAGCTCGTCGGGTCCGATGATGTTCATGAGGTCAGCTTTCTTTGGGGAAATGAGATATGGGCGATGGCCAACGGCCAATGGCGCTCAGGTTGTGGCGGCGTCTGCCGTAGCCACCTTGCGCACTGTTCCTCGCCCAGCCTGTAGGAAGCAGAGTGCGCCGATCGTCGCCACGACCGCCACGGCCCAGCCGATGCTCGAGTAGCCCAGGTTCTGGGCGACGACGCCGCCGACGATCGGGCCCAGAGCGGAGCCGGTCATCGTGATGACTGGCGTCGCGGCGACCGCGCGTGTGGAGGCGTCGTTGCGAGCGAGGAAGGCGAATACGAAGGTGTGGGTGAAGATCATCACTGCCGGGAAAACCGCAGCTGCAAAGGCATAGGGTCCGAACTGCGACGACTGGGTGAGCGTCAGACCGAGAACGACTTGCAGCACGGGGCCGGCGACCATCACTGCCTGGGCGGACAACTTGCGCTCGAACACCGCAGCGAGCACGCCCGGAAATAGGTTCACGATGCCAACGGCGAGCAGTACGCTCATCACCATCTGCTTGCTGAAGCCGTGCGCATCGCCGATGCGCTCCATGTAGCTGAGCATCATCGAGTGGCTCAGCGTCATGAGGCTGGTGCCGACCATGGCGAACCAGACGCCGCGCGCAAGCGGCGCGTGCACGGCCGGCTTGTTGGCCAGAGAAGGCGTGCTTGCACGCTCGGGAAATCCGATTGCTGCGGCAAACGCTGCCACGAGCATGATCGAGCCCAGGACCACGAAAAGCACCGACCCTCCCTTGATGCTCACGAGCTGCGGCACGCCACCCAGGAAGCCGAACGACAGCACGCTCAAGGCTGTGAACGCGATGGCGATCAGCCGATGGGGATTTGCGCTGGCGCCGATGGTCGAATGGGTGATCGAGAGGCCGCATCCGACGGCCAGACCGCCGATGAAGTGCAGCAACGCCATCGTCCCGTAGTCCTTCGTTGTGGACAGCGCGAAGAAGGCCGCTGCGGCGACGCCAAAGGCTGCGGGGACAGCCACCGCTCCACGGATGCGATTGACGCGCGGCGAAATGAACAGGCTGGAGACGACGACCGCGGCCAAGAAGAGCGTGACCAGCGAGCCCGCGCGCTGCGGATCCAGGCCGAACTGCCCGATCAGGACGATGCCCACCCATACCGGCAGCGCAACGATGTCGATCATGCCAGCGCAATGGCCCAGCACGAGAGAGGTGCGGCCCTTCAGGCCATCAATTGATCTGTCCATGGTGTCCCCTTGGGAAAATCTACTTTGCAATACGAGACGGATAGTCTCACTATTGCGCCATGTTAAGTAGATCGGCCGGCGCCAATATGAGGACAAACCCGACACACCGAGCATGCATTCACCCTTGAGGAAGGAAAGCCGTCAGGTCGGGTTTTCCCTTGGTGCTTCGTCCTTTGCGTGTTTATACAATACGGACCGTATCGCAATTTGTTTAGGCGGGGAGCTCTATTCGTGAGAGCTAGCCGAAACCCAGTCGCATCGACAAGAACCCGACCCAAAGGAGTGCCGTGACTCGCCACCTTCTCAAGAACCCCGACCTCTTCCGCGAAGCCGCACTGATCGACGGGCAATGGATCACCGAGACACCACATGGCCACTCGGAGCTGCGTAACCCCGCCACGGGCGAGGTTCTCGCAAGGCTGCCGCGTTGCAAGGAAGAAGAGACCACGCGTGCCATCGTGGCGGCCGACAAGGCGTTTCGCGCCTGGCGCCAGACCACGGCCAAGCACCGCTCCCAGGTGCTGAACCGCTGGTGGTCGTTGATCGTCGAGAACAAGGAAGACCTGGCGACGCTGATCACGCTCGAAGAGGGAAAGCCCCTGAGCGAAGCGCGTGGCGAGATCGACTACGCCGCGGGCTTCGTGCAGTGGTTCGCCGAGGAATCCAAGCGCGTGCGCGGCGACGTGATCCCGGCGCCCCGGGAGACGCAGCGCATCGTCACGCTCAAGCAGCCTATTGGCGTGTGCGCGGCCATCACGCCGTGGAACTTCCCGGCTGCCATGATCACGCGCAAGGCCGGTCCGGCACTGGCCGCTGGCTGTGCGATGGTCGTCAAGCCAGCGAGCCAGACGCCACTCACCGCACTGGCCCTCGGCGAACTCGCGCTGCGCGCGGGCATTCCGCCTGGCATCTTCAACGTCATCACAGGCGGCGACACACGGGCCATCGGGGGTGTGCTGACCTCGCACCCGCTGGTACGCAAGGTGACCTTCACTGGTTCGACCGAAGTCGGCCGGGTTCTGTTGCAGCAGTCAGCCTCGACGATCAAGAAGTGTTCGATGGAGCTGGGCGGCAACGCGCCCTGCATCGTGTTCGATGACGCCGACATCGACACAGCGGTTGAGGGCATCCTCGTCGCAAAGTTCCGCAACACCGGCCAGTCGTGCATCGCTGCCAATCGCGTGATGGTCCAGGCTGGCATCTACGATGCGCTGGCCGCGCGGCTGGCCGAGCGCGTGGGGCAACTCAAGGTCGGCAACGGGCTGGAGCCCGGTGTGCAGATCGGCCCGATGATCGACGCTGGCGCGGTGAGCAAGGTCGAGGAACACGTCGACAACGCCGTGGCCGGCGGTGCGCGCCTGCTGACTGGCGGTCGGCGCCACGCGCTCGGCGGTTGCTTCTACGAGCCCACCGTGTTGGCGGATGTTGCCCCTGGCATGGCCGTGGCCGTGCAAGAGACCTTCGGCCCCGTGATGCCGCTCGTGCGCTTCGAGCGCGACGAAGATGCCATCGCGATGGCCAACGACACCGAGTTCGGGCTCGCCTCCTACCTGTTCAGCAAGGATGCGGCGCGCATCTGGCGCGCGGCCGAAGCGCTCGAGTCGGGCATGGTCGGCATCAACACGGGCCTGATCTCCAACGAGCTTGCCCCCTTTGGCGGCATCAAGCAAAGCGGCCTGGGCCGGGAAGGTTCGCACTACGGCATCGATGAGTTTCTCGAGCTGAAGTACCTGTGCTGGGACGGCCTTCATCCCTCATTCGCCTGACAGACCACTGAAACACAAACCATGAACACACATCCAGACAGTCCCGTTTTCGTGTCCGGCGAAGTCGCCCGCCAGGTGTTCACCTGGAGCGAGGCCATCGAATCCTTGCGTGCCTCGTACCGCCTGCCCGAGCAGGCGGGTGCGACACCGCCTCGAACGGTTGCGACCGTGGGCAAGGCGTGGCTTCGCACGCTGCCGGCCTTTCCGCTGGCGGGCCGCTACTTCGGGGCCAAGTTGATGGCTGCGGGCGTGCAGGGCGTTGCTGCCGGCATCGAGTATGTGATCGTGTTGTTCGATCGGGAAACGAGCCGCATCGCGGCTTTCCTGGATGCCAATGCCATCACGGCCTTCCGCACCGCGGCGACGTCGGCGCTCGCGCTGGACGGACTGGCGCCTGCGACGCCGGCCCGCCTTGCGGTGCTCGGCAGCGGCCTGGAAGCCTCCCATCACGCGAGGGCCTTCGCGGCGGTGCGCAACCTTAGCGAAGTGGTGGTGTACAGCCCGACACCGGAGCGCCGGGAGGCCTTCGCGCAAGCCCTGACACGTGACCTCGGCGTGCCTGCACGCGCGGCGATCAATGCGGAGGCGGCCGTGGATGGCGCCGACATCGTTCTCGCGGCTGCGCGCTCCCAGGGGGAGAAGCCGATCCTCTTCGGCTCTTGGCTCAAGCCTCGCGCCACGGTCGTCTCCATCGGTTCGACCATTCCCCAGCAGCGAGAGATCGACGCCAGCGTCGTCGCACGCAGTGACCTGATCGTCTGCGACAGCCTGGAGGAAGTGCTGGCCGAAACCGGCGACATGATGGCCGCCAAGGCGGCGGGTCTGGCGTTCCGAGACAAGTCCTTCAGCCTCAACGACCTGGTGAGCGGCGCTTGCGACGAACGGGTGCGTTCGGCCGACATCCGCATGTTCAAGTCGGTCGGTGGCGGCCTCCAGGACATCGTTGTCGCCGAACTCATCGTACGCAAGGCGCTCGAGGCCGGCCTGGCCACACCGCTCCCCATTCAATTCGAATCCAAGCGCTGATGCGCATTCTCTGACACACCAAGGAGTACATGATGGCCCGATACCACCGCAACGAAGCGCGCGAATGGGCGCGTGAGCACATGAACGGCGTCGCGAACGTGACGATTCCGACCATGACGTCCGACTTCAAGCGCATCAACACGAAGGCCGCGCGGCACGACGTCGAAACAGCGATCAACCACGGCTTCGTCGGCACGCTCGCCTGCTCGGAGCACGCGATCACACTGGCGCAGTACGCCGAATTCACGCGAGCCATGGTGGAGCAGGCGGACGGCCGCATCATGGTGATCCACCACGCTGTGTTCAATTCGCTCGAAGAAAACATCGAGGCGGTGAAGCTGGCCGAGGAAGCCGGCGCGGACCTCGTCCTGCTAGGCTATCCGCCTTTCTTCCATCCCAAGTCGCTCGACGACGTCTACGCCTACACCAAGGCGCTCTGCGACTCGACCCGGCTGGGCGTAATCCTCTTCCCGGTCCCGGCGTGGGGATTCGGAAGCCTGCACCCCGCGGACATTCCGCTGCCGCTGCTGCGCCGCCTCGTGGACGACTGCCCGAACGTGGTGTCGATCAAAGCCGAAGGCGGCATGCCGCACATCATGTCGGCCATCGAGGTGCATCGCGAGTTCCACAAGGAGGTCGTGATTTCCTCGCCGCTCGAATACGAATATGTGCCGCTGGCGCAGGTGATCCCCATCCCCTTCTGCGGCACCAACTACTCGGCCTATTACGGACCATGGCTGCCCCGTGTTCACAAGCTGATCCAGGCCGGAAAGTTCGACGAAGCCACGCAGGCTTGGTATCAGGTCGACCCCGCGCGCAAGGCCTTTGGCAGCGTGCCGATGGCGATGAGCGGTCTCATCAATCGGACGATCTGGAAGTACCAGGCCTGGCTGCAGGGCTACAACGGTGGCCCGATCCCGCAGCCGACGCCGCGCCTGCATGGTCGCGACATGGCCGCCCTGCGGCGCGGTCTCGAGGCCGCCGGTCTGGCGCCCACTTCGGATCCTGACGAGGTCTTCTTCATCGGCCGAAATCCGGAATGAAGATGCTGCGCGACGTCCATGGCCCGGACACGTTCGTGGCTCCATCGCCTTCGCGCCGCCGGTTGCTCGCGGCCATGGCGGCGTTACCGACTTTCGCGTTGGCGCAGGGGCGGGACGCCTATCCATCACGGGCGATCCGCCTGGTCGTCCCGGTCCCGCCAGGCGGCCCGGCCGATCTGGCGGCGCGTGCCATCGCCGAACGCCTGCGTGAGGAACTCGGCCAGCCGGTTGTGGTGGACAACCGCGCGGGGGCCGCGGGAACGCTGGGCACAGTCAACGTGCTGCAGGCGCCCGCGGATGGCTACACCTTGCTGTTGTCCATGCCGTCGGCACAGATCACGGCGCCGCTCATGCTCGAGAAGCCACCCTACGATGGAGCCAAAGACTTCACCGCGATCGGCCAGTTCCTCCGCACGTCAGCTGTCCTGCTCGTGAACAAGACGGTATCCGTTCGCGACTTCCAGGGCTTGGTGAGCTATGCCAAGGCGCGGCCGGGGAAGTTGAACTATAGCTCCACGGGCATCGGCAGCAATCCGCACCTCGTGATGGAACTGGTCAAGCTGCGAACCGGCATGGACATCGTGCATGTCCCATACAAGGGCGGGGCCGCGATGCTGCAGGCTGCGGTGAGCAACGAGGTGCAGATTCTGTTCGGCGAGATCAGCACATCGATGCCGTGGATCCAGTCCGGCCGTCTGACGCCGCTGGGGATCGTTTCTGACAAGCGCTCGCCTTTGCTGCCCGACGTGCCGTCGCTCGTAGAGGACAAGGTGCTCGATGCGCCGGCCGACTTCTGGATGGGATTGGCCGGTCCCCCGCGCATGCCGGCGGGCCTTGTGCGGAAACTGAACCACGCCCTCGCAAAGGCAGTCCGACATCCCGAGATGCAACAGTTCTTCGCGAAGACAGCCACCGAACCGGCTTTCACCGACCCCGAGTCCTTCCAGGTGTTGTGGCAGTCGGAGCAGCACCGGTGGGAGGAGGTCATTCGCGCCCGGCACATTCGTGCTGAGTAGCGGCATGGAAGTCTCACGACAAGTTCATTGAACCGGAACGTTTTCACGCATTTCAATCAGCCGCCGCCTGAGCCAGAAGCGGTGGCGCAAGAGGAGACCAACCAATGGCAGTTTCAAGACGGCGGGCGATCGGCGCCGGTGCTTCTCTGTTGATGACGGGATTCGCCAGGGGCGCCTTCGCCAAGGACTATCCCTCCAAGCCGATTCGCATAATCGTTGCGAATCCACCGGGGTCGGGGTTGGACGCGGACACCCGGTTCTGGGCGGCAGCCTTGACCAGTATCCTGGGCCAATCTGTCATCGTGGACAACCGCCCAGGCGGCGCCACGACCATCGGCACTTCGCTGGCTGCCAAGGCGCCTCCCGACGGCTACACGCTGCTCATGGGAATTCCGAGTTCGCTTTGCTACATGTCCGAGCTGTATACGCACCTTCCATACAAGCCGTCGGATTTCGACGCAATCAGCCAGCTCACAACGCTGCGAAGCGTACTGGTGGCGCACCCCAGCCTGCCGGTGTCCAACGCGACCGAACTGGTCGCGTTGGCGAAGGCGCAGCCAGGAAGCATCAATGTGGGAACGGTGGGAGTGGGCACATTCCAGCATCTGCTGGGTGAATGGTTCGGCGCAATCACGGGGACGACCTACAAGTTCGTCCCCTACAACACGACCAGTCCCTATACAGCTCTGTTGGGCGGTGAAACGCAGGTGATGTTCGACGGGCTTCCGGCTTCCATGAGCAACATTCGTGCGGGAAAACTCAAGGCCTTGGCCGTCACCGGTAAGAGCCGGCATCCGCTGCTCCCGACTGTTCCGACTTTTCAGGAACTCGGATTCACCGACTACGACGCTTCGACGTGGTTCGGGCTGCTCGCGCCCGCGGGAACGCCAAAGCCGATCCTTGAGAAACTGGCCTCTGCTTGCGCCACCGTGGCACGCAGACCCGAAGTCATCCAGCGCTACCAGGAATACGGCGGCGAGCCGGTGGGGAGCACGCCGGCCGAGTTCTCGGCTTACATCCAGGCCGAGCGTGCGAAGTGGGTCCCAGTGGTCAGGCGTTCTGGAATCAAGTTGGAACTGACTTCCTGACGAGGTTGCGAGAGCAATCTTCCTCCCTTCGTCTATCGCGGCACACTAGGACAGCAACGGGCACCGATCTGACTTACGGGCCATTCCTGGAAACCGCTGCTTTGCAGCGAGAGCGGTCCTATCGGACTTGCCCCGTAGCACGTCGATCGATCCGCCTGCAGTCTTCTCGTAGACGTCCGGACGGTGCCAGTGACCGGACTTCTTCTGGCGACTGGCTGTAGGTCCGCACTGCAGAGCGGTCCCTGGCAACCTAGGAAATCCGGATGCGCACGCGTGCCGGCATGCTGATTCCGGCCTGTCCTGCTGTGTTCCATGCCGAGTAGACGTGCCATCAGCGAGGCTTTTCGAGCAGGGCGATAACGCGCCCATATCGGTCCCAACACCTGCACGCGCAGACGGGCGGCGCGGGCCTTCAGGCGCTTGCTCGCGTCAATGCGAAGGTGGGCAATGACGTGTCTTGGATCGCCCGAATTCGCTGCTCGGCAACTGACGCCCTCCTGCGCATGTAAGTGTTTGCTCACATTGATTGACGGATTGCAGATCCACTCAAGCCGACGAAACGCTTGCCGACAAGAACTTGTACGACGCGGCGGAATTCTGCGCGACAACGCGAAGCAAGACTTCAGACTTAAGTGATCGGCGAACTGAAAAGTTCAGACTTAGAACTTATCCGTAAATTATGTTGACGTCGGCAGGTACCTTGCGGAAGGCAATGATGGCAGCGGCAAGGTGGTTGAGGGCGACGAAGCTGCGCTCGAGTTTCTCGTAG
>NZ_JAUJZH010000057.1 GCF_030486595.1 Variovorax ginsengisoli
AGTCGGTCAAGCTGCTGAAGAACGGCACGCTCAAGGTGTACAAGGGCTTCCCGCACGGCATGCTCACCACCCACGCGGATGTCATCAACCCCGACCTGCTGGCGTTCTTCACGAGCTGAGCGGCCGGCGACAACCCGCCTGGCCCGCCTCAGGCCAGGAAGCCGCTCGCCAGCGCCGCGGCGGCGGCGCGGGTCTCGACGCCCAGTTTCTCGAAGATGTGCTCGAGGTGCTTGTTCACGGTGCGCGGGCTGGTGCCGAGAATGTCGCCGATGTCGCGATTGGTCTTGCCCTTGGCGAGCCAGGACAGCACCTCGGTCTCGCGCGGCGTCAGCGCCGCCTCCGCCAGGCGGGCCGAGTGGCCCGGCTCGTCGCGCTGCAGCGACAGCAGCAGCATGGTCTCACCCAGCGTCGCGGTGCCCAGGTTGCGCACCGACAGCCGGATGCCGCCCGGGGTGGCAAGCCGCAGGTGGGCCTCGGGCGTCAGCGCGGCTTCGAGCGCCACGGGCAACTGGCCCGGCAGCGCCGGCGTGCCGAAGTCCTGCAGCCAGAGCGCAGCCTGCGGCGAGCGCCAGGCCAGGCGGCCGTGCGCGTCGACGAACACCACGCCCATGCCGGCGACATCGACGGCGTCGCGCGCCATGCGCGTGATGCGCGCGTTGCGGGTGTGCGTATGCAGGCGCGCCAGCACCTCCTGGGCGCGGATCGGCTTCACCACGTAGTCGACGCCGCCGCTCGCGAAGCCCTCCACCACGTCTTGCGAGTCCGACATGCCGGTCATGAACAGCACCGGGATGTGGGCCAAGGCCGGATCGGCCTTGATGCGGCGGCAGGTCTCGAAGCCCGACAGGCCCGGCATGATGCCGTCGAGCAGGATGGCATCGGGCACCACCAGTTCCAGCCGCTGCAGCGCGGATTCGCCGTCGGGCGCCACCAGCACGGTGTAGCCGCTGGCCTCGAGCGTGTCGCACAGCATGCCGAGGCTGCTGGGCGCGTCGTCGACCACCAGCACCACGGGGCGTTCGGTCTCAGGTCTGGGGTGCATGGGCCTCCTCGGCAAGGGTTCGCTTGAAGCTGTCGAAATCGAAGCGGGCGACCAGTGCGCGCAGGTGCGTGCAGGTGGCGGCCAGCGCCGGATGGTCATGAGCCAGGCGGTCGAGCGCCTGCTGCAGGCCGCGCACGTGCCCGACCTGCACCAGCCGCATCAGCTCGAGCCGGGCGTCCTCGGGCAGGCTGGACAGCTCGGGCAGGGCCGGTGCCGCCGCGGCCGGCGCCGGCGCGTGCTGCAGCCATTCGAGTCCGAGGTTGCGCTCGAGCGTGGCGATCAGCTCCGACTCGATCACCGGCTTGCCCACGAAGGCCTGGCAGTCGCTGGCGCGCAAGCGCGCGCCGTGGTTCTCGAACACGTTGGCCGAGACGATGATGATCGGCAGCGTGAAGCCGGCCGCGCGGACGCGGCCCGCGGTCTCCCAGCCGTCCATGTCGTCCATGCTGAGGTCGAGAAGGATGGCGGACGGCACGTGGGCGCGCAGGCTGTCCAGGCATTCGGTGCCGCTGGCCGCCTCGTGCACGTCGAAGCCCAACGGCATCAGCATGCCGGCCAGCATCTGGCGCTGGACCGGCTGGTCGTCGACCACCAGCAGCGTGCGGCGCGGCCCGAAATAGCCCGAGATCGCGCGCCGCGGCTCGGCCTGCGGGCCCGGGTCCGCGACCTCGCGCAGGTAGAGGCGCACGCTGAAGGTGCTGCCCTCGGCCGAGGTGTCCGACAGCCGGAGCTCGCCGCCCATCAGCGAGGTCAGCAAACCGGTGATCGTGAGCCCCAGCCCGGTGCCCGGCTCGCCGCCGTGGCGGCGTCCGGCGGCGCCGCGCTCGAAGGGCAGGAAGATGCGCTGGTGGTCCTGCGCCGCGACCCCGATGCCGGTATCGACGACGTCGAAGCGCAGCACCTGATGGCGCGCATCCACATGCAGCGTGACGGTGCCGGCATCGGTAAAGCGCACCGCGTTGCTGAGCAGATTGATCAGGATCTGGCGCAGCCGCTTGGCGTCGGCCTGCACCCAGGCCGGCAGGCGGCCGGCTTCGCTGTAGACGAAAGCCAGCCCCTTGGCCTCGGCCTGCGGCCGCACCATGCGCACCACCTCGTCGAGGAAGCCGGCGAGCGCGAGCGGCATCGGTTCGAGCTGCAGCCGGCCGGCTTCGATGCGCGCGAGGTCGAGCAGGCCGTCGATCAGGCCCAGCATGTGCTCGCCACTCTTGTGGATGGTGTGCAGCGCCGCGCGCGGCGGCGCCGCGCTGCCGTCGTTCTTGAGCAGGATCTGGGAGTAGCCAAGGATGCTGTTGAGCGGCGTGCGCAGTTCGTGCGTCATGCCCGCGACGTAGCGGGTCTTGGCCTGGTTGGCTGACTCGGCCGCTTCCTTGGCGCTCTGCAGTGCGGCGTCGGTGCGCCGGTGGGCCTCGATCTCGAGCGTCAGCAGGTGGTTGTGGCGGTTCGATTCCTCTTGCGCCATCTTGCGGCTCTCGCTGCCGAGCACGATCCACCAGGCGGCCACGGCGGCCACCATCGACAGCATCGCGAACACCTTGAGGAAGGGCGTCTGCAGAAAGATGCCGGTCGCGCTGGCGTTGAGCAGCCCTTCCTGCGCATAGACGATGCCCATCACGGTGGCCAGCAGCGCGATCAGCGAGGTCGCGACCAGCAGGTAGTGGGCGACCCGGAAGTTGAGCCGCAGCGCCAGCGGCGGCGGCAGCAGCGCCTTGAGCCAGACCGCTATCTGCTCGGAGGCGCGCGAATCCGTCTTGCAGGCATCGTGGCAGCGCGACTCGAGCGTGCAGCACAGCGAACAGATCGGTGCGGCGTAGGCCGGGCAGTGCGCCATGTCCTCGGATTCGAAGCTGTTGTCGCAGACCGAGCAGCGCACCAGCTCGCCCGGCATCCAGCGCTGCACGTCGGCGCGCGCGAGGTAGTAGCGCCCTCGGGTGCGCCAGGCCATCAGCGGCGACACGAGCAGCGCCGTCAGCAGCGCGATGAAGGGCGAGAACGATTCGGCCCAGCGCCCGAGCACGCCGGCATAGGCCACCATCGCGAGCGTGGCGGCCACCAGCATCGATACCAGACCGACCGGATTGATGTCATAGAGATGCGCGCGTTTGAACTCGATCGAGCGCGGGCTCCAGCCCAGCGGCTTGTTGATCACGAGGTCGGCCACCAGCGCACCGACCCAGGCGATCGCGATGTTGCTGTAGAGGCCCAGCACTTTCTCGAGCGCGGCGAAGACGCCCAGCGTCATCAGGAGGATCGCGATCAGCACATTGAACACCAGCCACACGACCCGCCCCGGATGGCTGTGCGTGAGCCGGGCGAAGAAGTTCGACCATGCCAGCGAGCCCGCGTAGGCGTTCGTGAGGTTGATCTTCATCTGCGAGACGATCACGAACAGCGTGGTCACGCCGAGCACCCAGGCCGGATTCTCGAACACGTAGGCGAAGCCCGCGAGGTACATGTGCGTGGGCTCGACCGCATGCTCGGGCTTGATCTCGTGCTGCAGCGCCAGGAAGGCCAGGAAGGCGCCGCCGAGCATCTTGATCATGCCCGGCACGATCCAGCCGGGCCCGGCGACCAGCACCGCGGTCCACCATCGCACGCGGCTGGCGGGGGTCTTCTCGGGCAGGAAGCGCAGGTAGTCGACCTGTTCGCCGATCTGCACCACCAGAGAGAAAGCCACCGTGGCGGCGGCGCCGAACATCAGTGGATCGAAGCCGTTGCTGCCCGAGATGCGGCCCACCAGCCCGGTGAAGTCCGAGAAGGCATGCGGGTTCTTGAACAGCACCGCGATGAAAGGGCAGACGAAGAGCAGCAGCCAGATCGGCTGGGACCACAGCTGCAGCGCCGAGATCATCGTGATGCCGCGCATGACCAGCGGGATGATCACCACCGACGACACCATGTAGCAGGCCCACAACGGCCAGTCGAAGAACATCTGCAGCGCCAGCGCGAGGATCGCCGCCTCGAGCGCGAAGAAGATGAAGGTGAAGCTGGCGTAGATCAGCGAGGTGAGCGTCGAACCCAGGTAGCCGAAGCCCGCGCCGCGCGTGAGCAGGTCCATGTCGACGCCGTAGCGCGCCGCGTAGTAGCAGATCGGCAGGCCGGTCAGGAAGGTGACGATGCCGACCACCAGGATCGCCCAGAGCGCATTCTCGAAGCCGTAGCTGAGCGCGATCGCGCCGCCGATGGCCTCGAGCGCGAGGAAGGAGGTGGCGCCGAAGGCCGCGTTGCCGACCCGGAACTCGCTCCACTTGCGAAAGCTGCGCGGCGTGTAGCGCAGCGCGTAGTCCTCCAGCGTCTCGTTGGCGACCCAGGCGTTGTAGTCGCGCCGGATGCGGAAGATCTTCTGGCCGGTCACGGGGGAGCGGGCGGGCGGCATGGTCCGTTCTTTCAGGAAGGGGGTTTGCCGGTGACTCTGCAAGAAGCGCTCCTTGTTCCGTCGATCGCTCGCGCAAACGGTCGGCCAGTGTCGCCGGGGGCTGCCGGGGCGCGGCTACGTTGATTGACGTATTCGGATCTGCGCGCCGCTTTCCTAGAGTGCAGTCCATGGTGCCCGCCGCACCGCAACGCCGCACAGCGGTGGTGCATGCGTCGTCGTGGTGCCTGCCGCCCCTCTCAACCCTGCCTGGAGCTTCCTACATGTCTAGCGATCATCAAGACCCGTCGATCGACCCTTCGGCCGAGCGCATCGCGCTGGGCCGCCGCCGGCTGCTGCAAGGCGCCGCCGCCCTGCCGGTCATGGGCCTGAGCGGCCTGGCCTTCGGGCAGCAGTTCCCGACCGCCAAGGTCAACACGACCAAGCTGGCCGTGACCGACACCGAGGTCACGGTCGGCCAGCTGCACTCGAGCACCGGCACGATGGCGATCTCCGAGACCGGCTCGATCCAGGCCGAGCAGCTGGCGATCGACGAGATCAACGCCATGGGCGGCATCCTGGGCCGCAAGATCAAGGTCATCAAGGAAGATGGCGCCTCCGACTGGCCGACCTTCGCCGAGAAAGCCAAGAAGCTGCTGGTCAACGACAAGGTCGCGACCGTGTTCGGCTGCTGGACCTCGGCCTCGCGCAAGGCGGTGCTGCCGGTGTTCGAGAAAGAGAACGGCCTGCTCTACTACCCGACCTTCTACGAAGGCCTGGAGCAGAGCAAGAACGTGTTCTACACCGGCCAGGAAGCCACCCAGCAGATCATCTGGGGCCTGGACTGGGGCGCGAAGGAGAAGAAGGCCAAGACCTTCTTCCTGGTCGGTTCCGACTACATCTGGCCGCGCACCTCGATGAAGATCGCACGCAAGCACATCGAGAACTTCCAGAAGGGCTCGGTCAAGGGCGAGGAGTACTACCCGCTGGGCCACACCAACTTCAACTCGCTGATCAACAAGATCAAGGTCGCCAAGCCCGACTGCATCTTCGCGGCCGTGGTGGGTGGCTCCAACGTGGCCTTCTACAAGCAGCTCAAGGCCGCGGGCATCACGGGCGACAAGCAGTTCCTGCTCACGCTGGCCGTGACCGAGGACGAGATGACCGGCGTGGGCGGCGAGAACTTCGCGGGCTTCTATTCGTCGATGAAGTATTTCCAGAGCCTGCCGAACGAGAACAACAAGAAGTTCGTCGCCGCCTTCAAGGCCAAGTACGGCAAGGACGCGGTGATCGGCGACGTCACGCAGGCCGGCTACCTGGGGCCCTGGCTCTGGAAGGCGGCGGTCGAGAAGGCCGGCAGCTTCGACATCGACAAGGTGGTCGCGGCATCGCCCGGCATCGAGCTCAAGAACGCGCCCGAGGGCTACGTCAAGCTCGACGAGAACCACCACCTGTGGAGCAAGGCGCGCATCGGGCAGGGCCAGCTCGATGGCACTTTCAAGGTCGTGGCGGAGTCGCCCGAGCTGATCAAACCCGATCCGTTCCCCAAGGGGTATCAATAGCCCCCCCGGCTCCGGCTCACTTCGTGTAGCCGGACTCCCCCTCGAGGGGGCGATACCAGCGGCCCGGCGAAGCCGGTTCCGCGGTATCCCCCGAAAGGGCCCAGCCCCTTCCTTGCTTTCGGAGCGTCGCTGTGAATTTCTCGGACATGATGAACATCGGCCTGATGCAGGGCTTCGCGGGCCTGAGCCTGTTCGCGGTGCTGCTGCTCATGGGCCTGGGGCTGGCGATCATCTTCGGCCAGATGGGCGTGATCAACATGGCGCATGGCGAGTTCATGACGATCGGTGCCTACACCATCTACATGTCGGCGCGGCTCACCGAGCACCTCGCGCCCTCGTTCATGCCGTACTACTTTCCTCTGGCGATCGGCCTGGCGTTCGTGTTCGCCTTCATCGCCGGCTGGATCGTGGAATGGGCGCTGATCCGCCATCTCTACAAGCGGCCGCTCGACACGCTGCTGGCCACCTTCGGCGTCAGCCTCGGCCTGCAGCAGGTGTTCCGCACCTTCATCGGGCCCAAGGAAGTGAGCCCCACGCTGCCCGAGTGGCTGATGGGCTCGTGGGCGCCGGCCGAGGGGCTCGACATCCCGATCAACGGCCTCTTCGTGCTGGCCCTGACCACAGTGGTCACGCTGGGTGTGCTGCTGGCGCTCCACCGCAGCCGCTGGGGCTTGCGGGTGCGCGCCACGGTCGCGAACCGCGTGATGGCCAACGCCACCGGCATCGACACCCGGCGCACCGACCGGCTGACCTTCGCGATCGGCTGCGGCATCGCGGGCGTGGCCGGCGCGGCCTTCACGACCATCGGCTCCACGGGACCGACCTCGGGGTCCCTCTACATCGTCGACGCCTTCCTGGTCGTCACCTTCGGCGGCGCCGCCAGCCTGCTTGGCACCGTGGTCTCGGCCTTCGGCATCGCGCAGACGCAGTCGATCTCGGAATTCTTCATGACCGGATCGATGGCCAAGGTGCTGACGCTGTCGATCATCGTGCTGATCCTGATGCTGCGCCCACAGGGTCTATTTGCTTCCAAGGTCCGCCGCTGATTCCCCGAAAGCCCCTCTCATGAACACGATCAAGTCGCTCGTCAAACGCTACCAGCTCGCCAGCCTGCTGCTGCTGGTGCTGCTGCTGGCCGTGGTGCTGCCGCTCTCGCTCGACATCTTCCGCCTCAACCTGGTCGGCAAGTACCTCACCTATGCCTTTGTGGCGGTCGGTCTCGTGATGGTCTGGGGCTACGGCGGCGTACTGAGCCTGGGGCAGGGCGTCTTCTTCGGGCTCGGCGGCTACGCCATGGCGATGTTCCTCAAGCTCGAGGCTTCGGACCCCGTCACCACCAGGATCCAGTCGACGCCGGGCATCCCCGACTTCATGGACTGGAACCAGATCACCGCGCTGCCGCTCATGTGGCTGCCGTTCAAGAGCCTCGCGCTGACCTTGATCCTGGTCATCGCGGTGCCCACGCTGCTGGCCTGGATCATCAGCTACGCGATGTTCAAGCGGCGCGTGGGCGGCGTCTACTTCGCCATCATCACGCAGGCGGTGGCGCTGATCGTCACGGTGCTGATCATCGGCCAGCAGGGCTACACGGGCGGCGTCAACGGCATGACCGACCTGAAGACGGTGCTGGGCTGGGACACCCGCACCGACGGCGCCAAGTACATCCTCTACTACCTTTGCGTGGCGCTGCTGATCGCGAGCATCGTGCTGTGCCGGTGGATCCAGACCAGCAAGCTCGGCACGCTGCTGCTGGCGATGCGCGACAAGGAAGACCGCGTGCGCTTCTCGGGCTACGACGTCTCGAACTTCAAGGTCTTCGCCTTCTGCCTTGCGGCCGCGCTCTCGGGCATCGGTGGCGCCTTGTTCTCGCTGCAGGTGGGCTTCATGTCGCCGAGCTTCGTCGGCATCGTGCCTTCGATCGAGATGGTGATCTACGCCGCGGTCGGCGGACGCATGAGCCTGGTGGGCGCGGTGTACGGCACCCTGCTCGTGAACGCCGGCAAGACGCTGTTCTCGGAGAGCTTCCCCGATCTGTGGCTGTTCCTCATGGCCGCGCTCTTCATCGGCGTGACCATGGCCTTCCCCATGGGCCTGGCCGGTGTCTGGGAGGACAAGATCAAGCCTTGGTGGGCCGGCCGCCTGGCCGACCGCAAGGCCAACGCGGAACGCGTGGCGGCCGCGCACGCGGCCTACCCCGAGGCCTTGCCGCCGCGGCCCGAGCCGGGTGCGTCGGCCTATGACGCGCCGCTGCCCGACGGCGTCGGCAGCCAGCGCGCCTGATTCCCAGCCAACGAGCCGAAAGCGACAGCCATGAGCAATACCGACTTCGCCCTCGCGGTGGAAGACCTGACCGTTTCCTTCGACGGCTTCAAGGCGATCGAGGACCTGACCCTCTACATCGACCGCAACGAGCTGCGCGTGATCATCGGCCCCAACGGCGCCGGCAAGACCACGCTGCTCGACCTGATCTGCGGCAAGACCAAGGCCAGCGGCGGCAGCATCAAGTTCAAGAACACGGAACTCACGAAGATGGCCGAGCACAAGCGCGTGCGGCTGGGCATCGGGCGCAAGTTCCAGACGCCCTCGATCTACGAGAACCTGAGCGTGTTCCAGAACCTCGAGGTGTCCTACCCGTCGGGGCGCTCGGTGCTCGGTGCGCTGGCCTTCAAGTGCACCGACGAGGTCAAGGCCAGGGTGCAGGTGGTGGCCGAGGACATCTGGCTGTCCGACAAGCTCGACACCGAGGCCGGCCTGCTGTCGCATGGCCAGAAGCAGTGGCTGGAGATCGGCATGCTGCTGATGCAGGAGCCGGAACTGCTGATGCTCGACGAACCGATCGCGGGCATGAGCGCGCGCGAGCGCGAGCTCACGGCGGAACTTCTCAAGCGCATCTGCGTGAACCGCTCGGTGATCGTGATCGAGCACGACATGGATTTCGTCAAGCAGATCGCGCACAAGGTCACGGTCATGCACCAGGGAAAGATCCTCGCGGAGGGCTCGATGGATGCCGTGCAGAACGACCCCAAGGTGATCGACGTCTACCTCGGCCATTGAAGGAAGGACCACACATGCTGAACGTCACCGACCTGCACGTCGCCTATGGCCAGAGCGAGGCGCTGCACGGCATCTCGTTCGAGGGCCGCGCCAACGAGACCGTGGCCATCATGGGCCGCAACGGCATGGGCAAGACTACGCTGTTCAAGAGCCTGATGGGCGTCCTGCCGATCAAGAGCGGCCGCGTCGAGGTCGCGGGCCAGGACGTCACGCGCGACGAGAGCTTCAGGCGCGTGGCCAAGGGCATCGCCTATGTGCCGCAGGGCCGCATGATCTTCCCGACGCTCACGGTCGAGGAGAACATCCTGACCGGACTCGAGAACTCGGCCACCCGCCGCATCCCGGAGGAGATCTACGCGCTGTTCCCGGTGCTGTGGGACATGAAGCGGCGCAAGGGCGGCAACCTCTCGGGCGGGCAGCAGCAGCAGCTGGCCATCGCGCGGGCGCTGGTCACCGATCCCAAGGTGCTGCTGCTCGACGAGCCCACCGAGGGCATCCAGCCTTCGATCATCAAGGACATCGCCAAGGCGCTCAACGAGATCCGCAAGATGCGCGGCATCACGATCGTGGTCTCGGAGCAGGTCCTGAGCTTTGCGCTGGACGTGGCCGACCGGCTGTTCGTGATCGAGGGCGGACGGCTCGTGCACGAGACCGCGCGCGACAAGACGGACGTCAACCACATCAAGGCCTATCTCTCGGTCTGACCCACCCCCACATCGTTCAACCCCAACCCCTGGAGCCACTGCAAATGACAGACACGCTGATCAAGGTCGACCTGACGAAGTCGCCCACCGAGAACGAGATGATCCACAACCGCTGGCATCCGGACATCCCAATGGCGTGCTGGGTCAACCCGGGCGACGACTTCATCCTCGAGACTTTCGACTGGACCGGCGGCTTCATCAAGAACAACGACAGCGCCGACGACGTGCGCGACATCGACCTCACGACGGTGCACTACCTGTCGGGGCCGGTCGGCGTCAAGGGCGCCGAGCCTGGCGACCTGCTGGTGGTGGACCTGCTCGACATCGGCGCCAAGCAGGACAGCCTGTGGGGCTTCAACGGCTTCTTCTCGAAGAAGAACGGCGGCGGCTTCCTGACCGAGCACTTCCCCGAGGCGCAGAAGTCGATCTGGGACTTCAAGGGCATGTTCACGAGCTCGCGCCACATCCCGGGCGTGAACTTCGCGGGCCTGATCCATCCCGGGCTGATCGGCTGCCTGCCTGACAAGCCCATGCTGGACCTGTGGAACGCACGCGAGCAGCAGCTGATCGACAGCGACCCGACCGCGGGCCTGGCCAATCCGCCGTCGCCGGGCACGGCCCACATGGGCAAGCTCACGGGCGAGGCGAAGGCCAGGGCGGCTGCTGAGGGCGCGCGCACCGTCCCGCCGCGCGAGCATGGCGGCAACTGCGACATCAAGGATCTGTCGCGCGGTTCGAAAGTGTTCTTCCCGGTCTACGTCGACGGCGCGGGCCTGTCGGTGGGCGACCTGCACTTCAGTCAGGGCGACGGCGAGATCACCTTCTGCGGCGCCATCGAGATGGCCGGCTGGGTCCACATGAAGGTCACGCTCATCAAGGGCGGCATGGCCAAGTACGGCATCAAGAACCCGATCTTCAAGCCCAGCCCGATCACGCCGCACTACAACGACTACATCATCTTCGAGGGCATCTCGGTCGACGAGGCCGGCAAGCAGTACTACCTCGACGTCAACGTCGCCTATCGCCAGGCCTGCCTCAACGCGATCGAGTACCTGAAGAAGTTCGGCTACTCGGGCGCGCAGGCCTATTCGATCCTGGGCACCGCGCCGGTGCAGGGCCACATCAGCGGCGTGGTCGATGTGCCGAACGCCTGCGCCACCCTGTGGCTGCCGACCGGCATCTTCGACTTCGACATCAACCCGAACGCCAGCGGACCGACCAAGTTCATCGACGGCAAGGTCGACATGCCGCTCTCGCACGACCTCTGAGGAGCAACGCATGCCGACCTACGACTACCAGTGCGCCGGCTGCGGCGGCTTCGATGCCCTGCGAAGCGTGGGCCGGCGCGACGAGCCCGCCGACTGTCCCGACTGCGGAGCGGCCTCGCCGCGCGTCATGTCCGCCGCGCCGCGGCTTGCGCTGATGGCCGACGGCACGCGGCGCGCGATCGCGGTCAACGAGCGCGCGGCGCACGAACCCAGGCGCTCGGGCGACTATGCGCGGCTGAAGCATCCCTCGGGCTGTGGCTGCTGCAGCGGCGCCCGGCGCGGCGCCACCGTGACGGCGCCGAGCGGTGCCAAGGCCTTTCCGTCCAGGCGGCCCTGGATGATCAGTCACTGAGCCGGCCGCGCCGCGGTTTTCAGCGGCAGCGTGACCAGCACGGTGCTGTGCTGGTTGGCCGGGCCGTCGGCCTCGATTCGCAGGCCGAATTCGCCGTCGCCGGGATCGAGCCGATCGAGCAGGGCGCGGGCCGGGACCCGGCATTCCCAGGAGCCCGCGTCGCGCGGCCCGCAAGGCACGCCGGCGGCCATCTGGGTCGTGCCCGACGGCCCGGCGCGGGCGTAGGCGAAGACATTGACCAGGCGCAGCGTGTCGGTGGCCACGAAGCTCAGCGTGACCGCGTCGGCATCGCCCGGCGTGACGCCCAGGCTGCGCGGCCAGACGTCGAAGACCACGAAGGGCGCATCGTTCGACAGGTAGCGGATCTCGGCCGGGTAGCTGCCGAGCGGTGAGCGAGCCGTCGGCTGGTTGACTGCAACGGTCGTGGCGCGCGCGGGCCTGGCGCCTCCTGCGGGCGCGCAGGCCGGCGCGATCGCCAGCGCGATCCCCAGCGCAATTGCCACAGTCGATGCCATCGTCGCGATGCGCATGCCGCTTGTCTCCTGGGCCGGCATTCTGCGCTTCGCAGGCGCTACGTCAATCAACGTATTCGCCAGTCTCCCGGCGCTTCGCACAATGGCCCGTCCAACCCGAACACAAAGGCAGGCCCAGATGATTCACGGCGATATCTCGAGCAGCAAGGACACCGTCGGCGTGGCGGTGGTCAACTACAAGATGCCGCGCGTGCACACGCGGGCCGAGGTGCTCGACAACTGCCGGGCGATCGCCAGGATGGTGGTCGGCATGAAGGCCGGGCTGCCGGGCATGGACCTCGTGGTGTTCCCCGAATACAGCACCCACGGGATCATGTACGACAGCACCGAGATGTACGAGAACGCGGCAACGGTGCCGGGCGCCGAGACCGAGATCTTCGCCGAGGCCTGCCGCAAGGCCAAGGTGTGGGGCGTGTTCTCGCTCACGGGCGAACGCCACGAAGAGCACCCGAACAAGGCGCCGTACAACACGCTGTTCCTCATGAACGACCAGGGCGAGATCGTCCAGAAGTACCGCAAGATCATGCCGTGGGTGCCGATCGAGGGCTGGTATCCGGGCGACCGCACCTACGTCAGCGATGGACCCAAGGGCCTGAAGATCAGCCTGATCATCTGCGACGACGGCAACTACCCCGAGATCTGGCGCGACTGCGCGATGAAGGGCGCCGAACTCATCATCCGCTGTCAAGGCTACATGTACCCGGCCAAGGAACAGCAGATCCTGATCAGCAAGGCGATGGCCTTCGCCAACAACACCTACGTTGCCGTGGCCAACGCGGCGGGCTTCGATGGCGTCTATTCCTATTTCGGCCATTCGGCGCTGATCGGCTTCGACGGCCGCACGCTGGGCGAATGCGGCGAGGAGGAGATGGGCATCCAGTACGCGGCGCTCAGCAAGTCGCTGATCCGGGACTTCCGCAAGAATGGCCAGTCCGAGAACCACCTGTTCAAGCTGGTGCACCGCGGCTACACCGGCCTGATCAATTCGCGCGAGGGCGACAAGGGCGTGGCCGACTGTCCCTTCGACTTCTACGCCAGGTGGATCGCCGACCCACAGGGTACGCGCGAGACGGTGGAGTCCTTCACGCGCTGCACGGTAGGCACGGCCGAGGCACCGATCGAGGGCATTCCGAACGACGACACGGGCAGGACCGCTACCACCCCGGGCCCCGCCGTGCAGCCGATCACCGAGGGGGAGGCGTCTCTACCATCTCCTGCGAGGGGCTGAATGCTCTGCCATGTCAGGAATCAGCGGGCGACGGACTCGGCGCAGAAGGCCGCCAGCCTGGTCATCACCTGGCTCGCTGCACGCTGGGCGGCGACCACGCCGCCATAGGGGTCGTCGGTGGCCGCGCTCACGCGCACGTCGAACTCGCGGCTCGCGATCACCCGGCGGGCCGGGGTGTCCACCAGCGTCGCGCGCAAGGTGAGGCGAACCTGGCTCGGCGCCAATGAAAAATCCTGCTGCAGGCGCACCAGTTCGGTCTCCAGGCGCCATTGGCCGGTCGCGGAGGTGGGTGCGGCCAGAACAGCGTGAAATGCGTCCGAGCGTTCGACCGCGCTCACCATCATGGGCGCGAGCATCTTCGGCGGGGTATCCACCCACTGGTTGTGCGCGAAATACTCGATCTCGTACGGCCGTCGCACATAGGCAATCTGCGCAGTGTCGAAGCCCGGCGCGGCCCGGGGCAGGGCGACGATCAGCGTGGGCGCGCCCGCGGGGAGGGCGAGCGCGGCAATAGCCTCGTTGTCGGCGGCGAGCGTGTAGAGCGCGGGCGCAGCGGCCGGGGGCGGCAGGAAAGACGACGCACAGCCGCCCACAAGGCCGGCGAGCATCGCGGCGACCAGCGCGCCGCCGGCGGAACGATGGCAACACCGCTTCATGGGCGAGCCCTTTCTCCAGGCCCGGGCGGCCGTTGCGGGCCGCCCACCAGCAGGCTGTTCGGCTGCCGTTCGGTCTGATCGCTCAGGCGCTGCAACGAGATGGCGAGCCGGTTCAGTTCACCCAGCAACTGGGCCAGCGCGGGCGCTGCATCGCTGCCGATGCCCTGGATGCTGCCCGCCGCCGCCTCCACGCTGCGGTCCACGCGATCGCCGGCCTCGCCGACGGATTTCGCCATCCTGTCGACCGAATCGGCGGCGCTCGCGACCCGTTCGATGGCCGGGGCGAGCCGCTCGCTGGCGCGCGCCGTGTTCCGGGCCGTGCGCGCCGTGTCCGCGATGCCGCTGGCGAGCGCGGCCTGTTGATTCGCCAGCGTGCGGGTCAGGACCGCGGTGTCCGCCAGCATCTGCTTGAGGGCGGCGCGGTTGTCGGCATCGAAGGTGGCGTTCAGGTTGGTCGACATGCGGTCCACGCTGGCGATCACCGTGGACAGCAGGCTCTCGAGTCGGGTGCTCAGCGACGGCCGGGAGCGGATGGTCGGCACATCCGCGGAGTCGACGGGGCGCAGCGGCGGCGAATCGGCGGCTCCGCCACCGAGCTCGACATAGGCGATGCCGGTGAGCCCCTGCGTCTTGAGAACCGCCTCGGTGTCCATCTTGATCGGGGTGCCTTGCTCGATCAGGAAACGCAAGCGCACCTGGCTCGAATCCGAGGGGTCGATCGCGATCTCCTTGACCTTGCCGACGTCGACGCCCAGGTACTTCACCGGTGCGTCCACGTCCAGCCCGGCGACGGATTCGCGCATGATCGACTGGTAGGCGCTGTAGCGCCTGCCGCCATGGGCGCCGGCGGCGAGCCACAGCACGCCGGCCACCAGCGCCGCGCCGAGCAGCAGCACGAACACGCCGACCAACGTGTAGTTCACCTTGTCGTCCATGGCGCTCCCTTGTCACGACGCACTTGCGTGGCCGATGCGGCGGCCCGTTGCTGGCGCGGGCCTTCGAAGTACCCGCGCACGATCGGGTGTTCGTGGCGGGAGAGTTCCTCCATGGACCCGCTGGCCAGCACCCGCCCTTCGCCCAGCACCGCCACCCGGTCGCAGGACTGCCACAGCAGGTCGAGGTCGTGCGTGATGATCACGATCGTCAATCCATACAGTGCGTGGGTGCGAAGGATCAGTTCGCTCACGCCCGCGGCGCTGTCGGGGTCCAACCCGGAGGTGGGCTCGTCGAGGAACAGGAGTTCGGGGTCGAGCGCGATGGCACGCGCCAGCGAAGCCCGCTTGAGCATGCCGCCGCTGAACTCGCCCGGCTGCTTGAGTCCGGCGTCGGGCGGCAAGCCCGTGAGGGACAACTTCCATTCGGCGATGCGGTCGATCAGCGCGCGATCGAGCCGGCTGTGCTCGCGCAGCGGCAGCCCGATGTTCTCCCGCACGTTGAGCGCGCTGAACAGCCCGCCGTGCTGGAACATCACGCCCCATCGCAAGCGGAGCGCATGCGCCTGCGGCATGGTCAGCGTCGCAGTGTCGTGGCCGAACAGATGGATCGACCCCGAAGTCGGCCGCTGCAGCAGGATCATCTCGCGCATGAGCACCGACTTGCCCGAGCCGCTGCCCCCCGCGATCGCGAGGATCTCGCCGCGCCGGACCTCCAGGTCGAGATCGGTGTGCACCGCGTGGCGGCCGAAACGGGTGCAGATCTTGCGCATCGCGATCACGGTGTCTGCCGGCGCCATGCTAGAGGTCCAGCATGTTGAACGCCACGGAGAACAGCGCGTCCGCGACGATCACGAGAAAGATCGACTGCACCACGCTCTTGGTCGTCTGTCGTCCCACGCTGTCGGCGCTGCCGCGGGTGCGAAAGCCCTGGAAGCAGCCGATCATCGCGATCACCACCGCGAACACCAGCGACTTGCCGACACCCACCAGCAGCGTGGAGCCGTGCATCTCCCGCCCGAAGCGGTCGATGAACTCCGGAAAGCCGATGTCGAGCTGCACACGTGCCATCACCATGCCACCCAGCACGCCGGTGAGGTCGGCGAAGACCGTCAGCAGGGGCAAGGCGATGCCCAGCGCGAGAACCTTCGGCAGCACGAGCAGTTCGATCGGATCAATGGCGAGGGTCTGCATGGCGTCGATCTCCTCGGTCACGACCATGGTGCCGATCTGTGCCGAATAGGCGGACCCCGAACGTCCGGCGATGATGATCGCACTGATCAGCGGCGCGAACTCGCGCAGCATCGCGTAGCCGACCAGATCGACCACGAACACGTTGGCGCCATAGTGCTTCAACTGGTCCGCGCCCTGGTAGGCCACGACGACGCCAAGCAGGAACGACGTGAGCCCGATGATGGGCAGGGCATCGAATCCGTCGATCTGCATGTTGCGCAGCACGGTGCGCCAGCGGATGCGACGCGGCCGGGCAAGCAAAGCCAGAGCGGCCACGCCGGCCTGACCCACGAAGCGCAGCAGGCCGAGCGCCTGTTGCGCCGCGGCCTCGGCATGGCGTCCCACCCGCTCCAGGGGGGAAGCGCCGGGCGGCTGCGGCAGCGGCTGGTCGGGCTGCTCGCCGACCAGCGTCATCAGCGTCTGCATGCGCGGCGGCCAGTTGCGCAGGGCGGCGGCTGCGCCATGCCGGCGCAGCCATCGTTGCAGCACCCACACGCCAGCGCTGTCGATCGCGGCGAGCGAGGCACCGTCCAGGACCACCGGGCCCGGGCCGCAGGCATGTGCATCGAGCGCTCTCGGCATGTCGCCCAGTCCGCGCGCAGTCCAACTGCCCGCCAATGACCATCCGCCGGTCGTAAGCGGCGCCATGCTGGCCTGGGGCGGGTCCGTGGACGTGTGCATGCTTCCGTGTCCTCGATGGTTTGGATTGGCCGAATCCAGGTGCACTGTAGATGCGCGGGTGCGGCGACGCTTGATGTGAATCAACCGCCGCCCCGGCCGCGGTCTCCGCGGTTGATGCAGCGCAAGTCCTCGACGGCATCGCAAACCATGCTTGCGGGCAGACAAGGGCCGTCATGAACATCCTCCGACCCTGCAGTGCGATGAGGCCGGCGGGGCCGCGACAAGTCACCGTTCAGAATAAAGGCAGTCGATCAGATGTCGATTTTTGATATAATCGAGTTATTGCGGCCCATGGTTCGAACGATGGGCTTTTCGCATTGCCTGCTCGGAGCGAACGTCCTTCCCGTGCAGGCCGTTTGGCGACTTCGTCGCCCGGTGGGTCTGTAGAGCTGCAGCCAACCGACTTCCTGATTGGCTCACGCAGGTCGATTCAAGCCTGCGATCCCGAATGAACTAGATTCCAAAAATCGGTATTTCCATGGGCAAGTACGTCGTTTCGCCCGCGACACACGAGACCCCCTGTGGCGGTTTTCGCGCCTCCTTCTCGGTCCATCGTTCCCAGGGCAATGGCAGTTATTGCCGGGTGTTCCGTTTTGACAAGGCCTTCGCCTCGCGCGAAGCGGCCCGGCTCTTTGCAGTCACCCAGGGCTGGCTGCAAACGTGCATGCCGCACCCCCCGACCTGCTGATGATCTGCCACGCAGATTGCATCCACCCGTTTCAGAGGCTGCGGACTCCCGATCCGCTCATCCGTGTTCCCACCGGCGCGACATTCGTTGCGCACCTTCATTCAGAAAGGCTCTTTTCATGAGCGTCAAACTCTACGTTGGCAACCTGCCTTATTCCGTGACCGATTCCAGCCTGGGAAGCAACTTTGCCGAGTTCGGCAGCGTCGCTTCGGCCAAGGTCATGATGGACCGTGAAACCGGCCGCTCCAAGGGCTTCGGCTTTGTCGAGATGGCTTCTGCCGAAGCGGCGCAAGCCGCCATCACCGGGCTGAACGGCATGTCCGTCGATGGCCGCTCGATCGTCGTCAACCTGGCGCGGCCGCGCGAAGAGGGTGGCGGCTCGGGTGGCTACAGCGCGGCCGGCTACAACACTGGCAAACGCTCGGACGTTGGCTATGGCACCGGTGGGTACGGCGGCGGTCGCTACTGAGCGCTGTCATTTCCCTCTGAAGACCGGCTTTCCTGAGCCGGTTTTTTTTGTCCGGCTGGCGCAGATCGCAGCAGCGGCAGGGCCGATCGGCGCCGACTCAGGGCAGTTCGGATCGCCTGGGCATATCGGCACCGCGGCGTGAGCAGGTGATGGCAGCGGCCTGGGCTGCGAAGCGCAACAGCGCATCCAACTGGCTGTCGGCCAGTGTCGTCAGCGCCGCGGGCGCAAGCGCATCGTGGTCGTCCAGCCATGTCAGCAGGGCAGCCTGGAAAGTGTCGCCGGCGCCGACCGTGTCGATGACCTTCACCGGCCTGGACGGCGCCTTGGCATGGGCATTGGCCGTCCACGCGCTGGAGCCCGCGCCCCCGCGCGTGACGACCACCAGGGCCGCGCCCCGCTTCAGCCATCGCGGCGCCACCTGCTCGGGTGATTCGCCCGGGTAGAGCAGGGCGAGGTCTTCCTCGCTCACCTTGACCAGGTGGGCCAGCGAGACCATGTCCTCGACCACTTGGCGCCAGCGGGCAATGTCGGGTTCGACGTTGAGCCGGACGTTCGGGTCGTAGGCGATCAGGCAGCGCGCGCGGGCGGCGGCCGCCAGCGCGCGCAACGTGCTGCCGACCGGCTCAACCACGAGTGCGTAGGAGCCGAGCTGCAGCACGCGCGTCTGCGTCGGCAGCGCGGGCAGCATGCCGGGCGTGAGCTGCCGATCGGCCGCGCCGTTGCCGTGGAAGTCGTAGCGAGGCACGCCGGTGACGTCGATGCTGACGACGCTGAGCGTGCTCGGAGCGTCGCTGCGCAGGACCAGCGAGGTGTCGACGCCCTCGGCCACCAGCGACGCCAGCAGGCGCTCGCCGATGGCGTCGGTCGACACCGTGGAAAGAAATGCCGCCGGCCGTGCCAGCCGCGCCAGGCCCTGCGCCACATTGAGAGGCGAGCCGCCGATGCGTGCGTCGAGCCGCAGGCCGGTGGGCGTGGACTCGCCCATGTAGACGTCCATCAGAGCTTCACCGCAGACCACGAACATGTTGATGTCTCCTTCGGGTTAACACTAAATAAATCAACTTGATTTAATAACTCGAAGCGAACTATAGTTGCATCGCCCCCCGACGCAAAGCCCCACGAAAGGGGCCCGGAATTTCCTTCAAGCCCGCAGGCGGTCCGCCCGCCATCCCAGGAGACAACCCGATGCTCAAGCTCACCCTCGCCGCCGCCCTGACCTCCGCCGCGCTGGCCGCCCAGTTCCCCGCCCAGGCCGCCGAGCCCGTGATCGGCCTGATCACCAAGACCGAGACCAACCCCT
>NZ_JAUJZH010000058.1 GCF_030486595.1 Variovorax ginsengisoli
CGCCGTGATAAGCGGACTCGTCGCCCTCGAATCCAATACAACGCGAACCCGTTCAATGACTGGGTTCAAATGGATAACTTCTATATCTTTGAACGCAAGTTAGTATCAGCAATCCGCTGGCCGCACGACCGCCGAGAGTCATTTCCGTCATCCACGAGACCAGCAGCATGCCGTAGGCTTGGCGGCTTCGTTCGTCCGAAAGCGCGTGGTCAGCGCCCGCGATGCAGCGATAGGTCACCGATTTGACGTGCTTGAAAGCGCCGAGATAGCTCTCGATCACCGGGTGCGGCACCGTCTTGTCGTGCTCTGACTCGACGATCCCGAGCGCGGCGATCTCATGGGCGCGCGCCTTGTATTGTTCCTGGCTGCCGTCCCAGCCATGCACGAGCAAGACACCCGGCGCGGCGTTGGAGGCCGCGACGAGCGTTCCGTCGATACGCTGCCCGTCGACGGGGATCTCGACCTGCTTATGCCGCGTCGACATGGGCATCGACAAAGCTGTACTTGGTCAGGCGTCCCACCCCCGGATCGTCGCCGCTGTAGTTGACGCGGGCGCCCGGCGGTAGCTCGGGCTCGCCGAACACCTCGAAGCAGGATGCCCGCACGAGCGAGCGCTTCGGTTGGCTCTTGAAGACTTCCAGCGCCGCGACCTCGGCGCCGGTGGGACCGCCCACGCGCCAGGATTGTTCCAGCACACCCGAGGTACCAGAGGCCTGCCCGGTCCTGGCCCTGCGCCACGTCATAGTTGATGCGCGATGCCATGAATCCGGGGAAGCACTCGACGACAGCGGCGTGGAACACCGCCGCCTGGTCGATCGCCAGACGCAGGGAGGGCTTGAGCTTCAATCGGGTGAGCGCGTCGAAGGGACCGCGCACGGCGGTCAGGTCGGAGCCTCCGTGGACCCACTCGCCTCGATGGTTTCGGGTGCTTTGCTGAAGGCCGTAGTGCTCATCGTCAGGGGACCGGTGCCGGGGAGCGCTTGCCGCGCCGCTCGAACTTGAAGTGCTTGACCGCGTTGGTGACGTAGAGCCGTTCGCGGTGCCAGCCAAGCTCGTCGATGGCGCGATCAAAAAGGCCGCCCGCGGCCGGGGCGCGGCTGGCAGGATTTCATTGGCGCGCTGTTGCTTTTGGCGCGAGTGCCCACAAACGACCACTATCGTCCTGGCCCGCCACCGCCAGGGCCGCCACCACCCCCGCCGGGACCACCCCCGCCGCCAGGGCCGCCACCACCCCCGCCGGGACCACCCCCACCGCCAGGGCCGCCACCACCCCCGCCGGGACCACCCCCACCGCCAGGGCCGCCACCGCCTCCGCCGGGACCTCCCCCACCGCCAGGGCCGCCACCGCCTCCGCCGGGACCTCCCCCACCTCCGGCGCCACCGCCTCCACCGCCCGGGCCGCCGCCACCAGGGCCACCGCCACCGGCACCGGTACCACCCGCCCCACCGCTGCCACCAGCGCCGGGCCCACTACCCGCGGATCCGCCGCCTGCGGACCCCGCAGCGCCCGCGCCGCCGCCACTGCCCGCAGCTGCGCTTCCGGCCCCTGCCGCGCCTGCGCCGGAGCCCCCCGCCCCCGACCCGGCGCCCCCACCAGGATCGGCGCCCGAAACGACCGCCGCGACGCTGCTACCGCCCTTGAACGCGGTTGCCGCGCCGACCGCCCCGACACCGGGAGCTGAGCTGCCAATCGAAGCCTGCTGGCCGACTTGCCCTCCTGGGGTGTTCCCCACGCATATCCTTTCTCCGAACGGGTTGTAGCGATCGCATGCGGGGTTGCTTGGCGCTGCGGTGCGAATGCCGGCCTTGCCCGGTTCCGCCCTGGCGCGAGTCGTCTGCAAGGTCTCCTCATCCCGTGGCTTCACGGGCGTGGTGGGGGAGACAAGGACGGGCGGACGCACAGGCTGGGGTTGAATTCGCTCAATGATCACCGGGAGCGAAAAGGCTTCCTGCTTTTCCGGCGTGGGTGGCATGGCCCGATTCCGGTGACGCAGGACCGTTCGCCGCTCATGGGCTGGGGCATTCGACACCGGTGAGGCTGCGACGCCAGGCCCCTCCTCTTGGGTACCCACTTCCGGAGCATCCAGTTCCGGGGCCCGCACTGCCTGGACGGGCCGTGGCTCGGCGCTCTCTTGCGGCATTGCCACCTGCGTGGGCACCTCAGCTTCCGGTTGTTCCGCAAGCGACGGCTCGGCCACGGGCGGGGCGTCGTGCTCCGCAGTCGTTGCTGCAACCGGCGGCGGGATCGGGGGCGCAACCTTCGCGACCAGGAATGAGGGGGCGAGTATCGGCGGCGACTTTGCCAACGCCTTCTCCCAAGCAGTCCCGAGTCGCGGATGCCAATAAACGAATGCCGCTGCGGTCAGAAGAAGAAACAGCAGGAGCAACGCCAGTGAGGTGTTGAAGCCCGGTGGCCGCCGAGATCGAATGGAGCGCCTTGGGTCGGGGTCGACAGCGGGCGCCGGCCGCAATTCACGCAGCGCATTTTCTGGCGGCGCGACCCCGTTGCGTGTGTCCGGCATCGTCGCAACGAAAGCGGCCGCATCGAACCGGACGCCCGAAAACTTGCCGGCACACCCGCGGCAGAACTTGGCCCGGTCCCGATTGGGTGTGTGGCAGGCGTCGCAGTATTTGGTCATGCTTGTTCCCCCGCTTCCGTCGAGGAACGCTCGCACCCTACCCCACGGGAATCCACGAGGTAAGGATGACGAGCGAATTGATCACGACGAAGAAGGCCACGAGATCCAGGGCGGAAGCTCGGCGCGGCACGGCGAGCTCGTCCCATTGCGACGCCGCCACGGTGCCCAGCTCCTTGGCGACATAGAAGCCCGCGAGCTTGTGCGAGCAGCATTTGCAATAGCGTGCCGACCCGAGGTTGATCGTGTTGCAGGCATCGCACACCTCTGCCGAACTGGCGCCCACCCGCAGCCGGACCAGATCGATCAAGCTTCCGAAGGCGGTGAACTGCGCAGGCGGCGTTTCGGCCAACGATTCGACGGCATTCATTGAATTTCTCCTTGGCGCACGCGGGTGGCCAGTCGGCTGGCCGATCCCTTCGGATGGGAAGGTTTCACATTTCCTATCGTTGTCCTACAGCCGTCGCGCCGGATTTGTAAGACAGTTGCTCACAAAGATGTCCCATTGGTAACGATCGGTTAATGTCTCTCTCTTGAAACGCGGAGAATCGGATTGCAAGAAAGATTGCAAGACCTCATCGAGATCGGAACGCGACATCCCGATGAAGGTCGCCCACAACGTGCCAGCTCCGGTTCCCGGACAGGTCCTTTCGCGGCGTCATGCTCGCCGAGGCCGTAGCGTGGCGAAACATTTCTATGGCGCACAAACGCACTGGATCGAAGAATGCGAAGCCTCAGGCGGCGCCGCCATCCGCCAGCGATGCCCTGGCTCAATCCACGGAAGGCCAGGTGCACTGGGTGCTGGCTGCCTGCGCACGCGTCTTTCGGCCCATGATCCGCCTCGCTGTCACCTACGGCATCAAGCACCGCGATCTGGAAGTTCTCTTGCGCGACCTCTTGCTCGACGAAGCGCGTCGCGCGTGGGTCAAGAAAGGCACCGAGCCGAACATCAGTCAGCTGTCGGTCACCACGGGCTTGAACCGCAAGGCAGTCACGGCCAAGGTGCGGGAGCCTGAAGAAAGTCTGCCGCGCTCTGAGATGTCGGCCGAAGCGAAGACCCTCACGCAGTGGCTGCAGGCGTACGCCAATGACCCCGCGCTGCGCTCCTTGCCGATCGCGGCCGAGGATGGGCAGATCTCCTTCGAAGCGCTGGCTCGGAACGCGAGCCGTGGTGACCTGCACCATCGAGCCATCCTGGACGACTTGATTCGCCTTGGCATGGTGAGTGAATTCGATGGTCGCGCTGAACTCGCCACGGGAGCCTTCGTTCCCGCGAACGACCTGAAGCAGATGCTCGCCTTCCTGGGCGATAGCGCACGCGACCACTTGCTGGCCGGCGTGTCGAACACGCTGGGCACGAAGGCGCCCCTGCTCGAGCGATCGGTGTTCGCCGGCGGCATCTCGCTGGCCGACTGCGAGCGCATTCATCAGTTCGTGCGGGAACGGTGGGCGGGACTGCACCATGACCTGACCCAGGAAATGACGCGCGCCTACAACGCCGCCGACGAACGCGCGACAGGCCGCATACGTGTCGGGATCTACACCTACTATGAAGACGCCGGGGCGGACGACACTACGATGTCCGTTCCAACTTTAGAAGCACCAGGGAAAGCAGGATGACCAGCCGTCTACTCCGCGCCGGGATCGTGGCGTTGTCCACAGCCTTGCTGCTCTCCTGCGGGGGTGGGGGCGGTGGCGGGGGTGGCGGTGCCAGTGCGCTGGTTGCTAGCCCCGGGAGCAACCCATCGCTTCCGAATACCGGTGGCAGCGCGATGGACGCGACCAACGGCTCATCCGCTGGCGCTGGCGCTGGCGCACCGGGCGTCTCCAGCCCCGCAGGCGGCGGTCTGGGTGGCATCGCAGTGGATGCCGCGAGCAGCGCGACCACGACGGCATCGAGTGGCGACGATGCGTCGGGCGTCGGCTCGGGGGGGACTGGCGTGAGTACGGCCGACGCCACCGGCGTCGGGGCAGTCGACGGGGCGGGCAGCATCATCGTCAACGGGCTTCGCTATGACACGGCCCGGGCTGTAGGCAATATCCTCGACGCCCCAGCCGGGCTGCAGTTGGGCATGACCGTGAAGGTCACCGGCCCGGTCAACACGGACTTCACGAACGGCATCGCGCGTCACGTGGACTCGGCAGCAGATCTCAAGGGCCCGCTGCTGTCGGTGGATCTGCAGCAGGGCAGTTTCGTGATACTCGGCACTACGGTCAGCACGGACTCGGGTACTGTGTGGGCCGACGCTTCCGGCCTCGCGGCCATTCCAGCCGGAAAGACACTGCAGGTCTGGGGTCTGCCAGGGCCGAGCGGGGTTCTGCGCGCCACGCGCGTCGAACAGCGCGACCCAGGGGAATTCATTCTCACGGGCATCGTTGAGGGTCTCGACACGACTGCCCACGCCTTCACGCTGGGAGGGCTGGTTGTCGAGTACGGGGTTGCCGTGCAATCGGGCAGTCTCGACGGCCAGCCGCTCGCCAACGGGACTGTCGTTCGCGTGCGGGCTGACACATTGCTTCAAGGCCGGCTGGCCGCGAAGTCGGTTCAGTGGTGGTACCCAGTCCCGCGAGCCGAGGGCAGCACCGCTCAAATTGCGGGCCTCGTGACGAACTTCGCAGGTCCCGCTTCCTTGCGCGTGTTGGGCCTGCAGGTCGACGCTTCAGCCGCACAAATCACCGGCGGTCAGCAAGCGGCGCTCGGCAATGGCGTGAGGGTCGAGGTCGGCGGACGCATCGCCAACGGTATTCTGAAGGCGACGAAGCTGAAGATCCGGAATGTGCCCGGGACCGGCGGGCCAGCTTCGTTCGACCTGACCGGGACCGTCGGCGCCTTCCGTTCGCCCGCCGATTTTCGAGTCAGGGGACAGCCCGTGAATGCCAGCAGCCCGAACGTGCACTTCAGCAATGGCACCGCGGCCAATCTCGGCAACGGCGTCAAGGTCCATGTCCATGGCTCGGAAGTCCTGAACGGCGTGCTGACTGCCGACAGCATCGAGTTCCAATAATTGAGAGCGACGGTCGAAGGTCCTTGGCTCAGCCTCGCCGCGGCGCAGACCGCTTGCCGAGCGCGTGCAAACTGGCGGGCAGTTCTGCAGCCAGTTCGCGCGCCAGATAGCCCAACGGGCCGTGCCGCCGCGACAGTGCAGCCCCAGCGCTTGCGTGCGCCGCCACGCCCCAGGCGCAGGCGGGGAGCGGCTGCAGGCCCCGCGCCGCCAGGCCGCCGATCAAACCTGCCAGCGTGTCCCCGGAGCCCGACGTCGCCAATCCTGCCGCCCCATCGTCGAACTGCCACATCGCACCGTCCGGCGAAGCAATGACCGTGCTGCCGCCCTTCAGCGCGACGCACGCGTTCCAGCGGCTTGCGGCCTCGCGTGCCGCCGCGACCGGGTCTTCGCAGACAGCCTCCTTGCTCCGTCCGCTGAGGTAGGCCATTTCGCCGGCGTGCGGCGTCATCACCACCGGCTGGTCGAGCTCGCCGTTGCGCACGACTGACATCGCCAATGCGTCCAGCACCACCGTCGCGTGGCTGAACAGCGGCATGAGCGCGCGGACCAAGGCGACGATCGAGCGTTCGTGCTGCATGCCGGGTCCCACGACCAGCGCGCGGACGTGGCCCGCCACCGCAGCGAGCGGATCGCCGGCGCGCGCGAGCAGCGCACCACTGCGGGCCTGTGCAAGGCCGACCACGCGGGCCTCGGGCACCGCGAACGCGAGGCCGTGGGCGATTCCCGCCGGCGCCGCGATCGTGAGCTTTCCTGCGCCTGCCCGCAACGCCGCCACTGCAGCCAGCAGCGCCGCGCCCGGCATTTCCACGCTGCCCGCGACGATCAGCACATGGCCGCGATCCTCCTTGTCCGCGTCTTCGCCCGGCTTCGGCAGCGGCCACCGGGCCAGGGCGGCGGGTGTCAGTCGCTTCGGACGAGATCCGGTTGCAGCCATCGGGCGCTCAGGGCTTTGCCGCAGACGGCACATCGGGCGCGCGGGTGACGGGCGTGGCCGCTTCGCGCAAGGGTGCGAGGAAGTTGACGAGATCCAGTTGCAGCACCTCTTCGCCCCCCCGAACGCGCGCGGCGCGATAGGAGGTGATGGCGCAATTGGGAACGTCGCCCTTGCGGTCGATGTCGAGAATCTGCTTCTCGTCTAGGCGTTCGAGCAGGTAGCGCATGCAGTTGACGATGACCTGGTGCGCCACCACCAGCACGCGCCGCTGCGCATATTCCCGCGTGATCATCTCGATCAAGCTGCGCAGTCGAAGGATCACGTCGCACCAACTCTCCCCCCCGGGGGGCCGGAAGTAGAACTTGCCGACATGCAGCCGTTGCTCGTTGAGGTCGGGATGTTTCTGCTGAATGCCGAACTTGGTCAGGCGGTCAAGGATGCCGAACTCCTTTTCACGCAGGCGCTCGTCCAGGCGCAGCGTCGCCGCGGCGCTCGACATCCGTGCGCACTCGGCCACCAGGGCTGCAGTTTGGCGCGCCCGCTCGTAGGGCGAGCACAGGATCACCTCCGGTTGGTCGTCCGGAGACAACTTGGCGAACCAATCGCCCAAGGCCCTGGATTGCTGGACGCCGAGGTCCGACAGCGGAACATCGATGTCGCGCCAAGCCAAGTCGATGACGGCCAAGCCTCCGGATTCGGCTGCGTCGCGCGCGACGTTGCCGGCGCTCTGACCATGCCGGACGATCCACAACTGCCCCGGCCAGCCGGCATTCATGGCGCACCCTCCGCTGTGGCGTTCGCGAGACTGAACGCCGCTTCCACACGGTCATACGGCAGGGACCGCGGCGGGACTCTCGGCTTCGAGGCATTGGCGGGCGTTTGTTCTGGCATTGGATGGCTCCCGTTCCAGAACATGCGATGTCACGTCTCGCTTGGGAGTAGGACGAGTTCTCATCCTTGCCGCGAAGGACGCCGGATCCCGCGCCACGCGCAGGCACCGCCTGGCCTCATGCCATCGGCGCTGCCACGACCAACCCGGGGCAATGGATGTCGTCTGGCACGACATGGCGCCCACCGCCCACCCACGTTCAGCGCCCAGGCGAGCACATCTTCAATTCCCGATCGGAAAATGCCTGGTCCAGCCCTGCAAGGAGTTCAAGATGAAGGACGATCCGAAGAAGACCGGCCTCGTGCCTGGCCAGCGCCGCTGGGGCGGAGCGATCCACGCCGCGCGCGGCCCCGCTACCAGGAAGAATGCGGCCCGGTCGACTTCAAATAGGTCATCAAGATGATTCTTCTTGCGCTTCTAAGGGCGTGGCGCCGGCTACAAGCGTACCGGCGCACTGGGGGGCTGGGCTCGTGAGCTCGAAGTCGCTCCGGCGCGCTCACCTCGAGGCGGACGCCGAATTCGAGCGCGCGTGCCTGGACCCGGCCTGCGACGCGGGCCGCCTCCACCTTGCAGAGGGTCGAACGATCAAGCAGCCCCAAGCACTTCATCCAACCAGTCCAGCGAGCGCCGATTCACCAGCGAACGACTCAACATCTCGCAATGGCCCTCGGCGCCCTCCTCGCGCGTGAAGCACACCAGTTGCCTGGGGCAGCGCAACTGCTCGAAGAAGGCTTGCGTTCCGGCGGCCAGCGGGTCGCCTTCGGCCAGCGTGAAAAGGGTGGGACAGCGAATGAGCCCAGTGCGGCCCTGCATCGAGAAACGCTCGATCTCGCGCAGGTACTCGCGCATGGTCGCCACGCCGTTCATCCAGAATCCGCGCTGCTTGACGCTCCAGCGCAGCACGCGGTCGTTGTCGATGATCGCCTCCATGCGATCGACCAGCGCCGGATCGAGATCACCGAGGCTCGATGCGGCCGCGGCCTCCGGGCCCGCGCCGAGCTTCGCTGCAAAGGCCCGAAAGCCGTCGGCCAGATCGGCCTGGCCCGGGTCGGCGATGCACGCGGCCAGCCGATGCTCGCCCGAGGCCGCGCGCGGCGCCAGGTAGCCGCCCAGGCTCCAACCGTTGAGGGCGATCCTCGACGGGTCGACCTGCGGCAGCGCCAAGGAGAAATCCACCACCGCGCCGATCACCTGCTCCCACTCGGGCCGCAGCGGCATTCCCTGCTCGATCAGCATGCGGCCCTGTCCCGGGCCGTCGAAGATCAGGCAGTGATAGCCGCGCCGCGAGGCCGCGACCGCGGAAGCGAAATACAGGTCGGTGATCTGCCCGTCATAGCCATTGGTGCAGATCAACAGCGGCCGGACTTCGGTGGCACGCCCCGCGGCCGGCACCAGGTAGCCGGGCATGGCCGTCGCCTCGAACGGGATGCGAAGCGGCAGCACCGGGTCGTCGCACAGCGCCAGCGCACGCTCGAAGAGCGCGATCTGCAGCCGGTACGAGGCCACCAGGCGTGGATCCAGCGGCAGTCCGTACAGCGGGTGAAAGGACTTTCCGTGGCAGCAAGCGGCGCGCAGCAGCAGCTCACGCGCGCTGGCGCGGTGGCCCTTGGCCAACGCCGCCTCGCCTTCGGCCGCGAAGCGCGCGCCAGCCGCCGTCCAGGCCGCGTGGAAGCTGTCGTCGCCGCCGTCGCCGACGGCGCGCGCCACGGCTTCGATCTCCCCGTAGTCGGGCCCGCCATAGGGGATGTAGCCCAGCGGCCAGGTCCCCAGGCGCTCGTGCAGCGCATCCTTGAACAAGGTTCCCATGCTCGCCCCGGCGCCCTCAGCCGGAAAAATCGACGATCCAGAGATCCATCGGCAGCACGTTCCGGCGTGGACCCGGCGACGGCACGGCCTCGAGCGCGATGGGCTTGCCGTCGATGATGGCCTGGTCGAAGGCCGCCGTGGAGACGCCGCGCTGCGAGGCGGCGAAGCCATCCTGGAGGTACGGCAGTCCGTTCGAGGCCAGGGGCGACGGACCGTCGACGACGTGGAAGTGCAGGTGCGGCTCTGACGAGTTGCCGGAGGTGCCGACTTGTCCAATGACCTGGCCCGCGCGCACCTTGTCGCCTGCCCGCACCAGCACCGAGTCGGGCTTCATGTGCGCGAATAGCGCGAAGCGGCCGCCCCCCAGGTCCAGCACGACGTGATTGCCATCGGCCTGCTCGATCGGGATCGAGGCCGGCAAGGCGCCCGGCGGGGTGTCGGGCAGGCCGTCGACGGCGGTCACGACCGTTCCGTCGGCCACGGCGTAGATCGGCTTGCCGTAGATCACATAGCTGGCGGGCAGTTTCGGATCGCCGACATAGATGCGGCCCTGGGCGTCGAGCTGCTCCCAGTCGATGGCAAAGCGCTGCGCCGTGAACAACTGGCCGTCGAGCGGCAGCGTCGCCCGCACGTGGCGCACCGAGTCGCAGCAGCCGTCGCCGGCGATGTAGCGCGTGCCGCGCAGCGGGCTCGCGAGCACGAGCGCCGTCGGCGCCGCCAGCGCAATGCGCCCGGCCGTCTCGACGATCGGCGCGCCGCCGGTCGCCACCGTGATCCGATGCGCAAGCGCGGCGGGCATCGCGGCCTGGTCGGCGAAGCTCACGTGCATGTAGAGCAGACCGACCTGGGACGGGCCGATGCTGCCCGGCACCGCGGACTTGTCGCGCACCACCAGGCGATCGGCGATCTGCGCCGGCGACAGCTTGGCCACCGACCGGCCGAGGCTCGCATCCAGCACGTCCACCGCCTGGATCGCCGCGCTGGCGCCGGTGAAGTTGGCGAGTTCCAGCTCGTAGACCACATGGAAGAGGCCATCGGAGCCCTTCACCGGCACCGGCGTGTTCGCGATGCGCAGGGTCACGGGCGTGACCTGCACCGCCGGGGCGCCGTTGCCCGACTGCGCATTGGCGAGCGAACCGAGCAGCGCCGACAGCGACGAAGACGATCCGCCGCCGCCGCAGGCGACGAGCACGCACAGGGCCGAGGCGGCCAGCCAGGTCCAGGTCTTCATGACGAGGCGCTGCAGATCTGCGACATCGCGCCGATATCGGGAATCGGCGAGCGCCTGGCCGAGAACCACTCCTTCGACCAGCGCGAGGCCGAAGGGCCGGCAGGCTCGAGGCTGTCGCGCAGCCACTGCGCCACCTGGGCCAACGCCGTGCCGCGCTTCGCGTCCACGCTGGCAACAGGCACGCTGCGCGCCGGCGGCTGGTTGATCGGACACGAGGCCGCGGGCACCGCATCCCAGCGCCTGAAGGTCTGGTTGAACTTGACCGTCGATGTCGGCACCGCATTGACCACCGACGACGGGCCGCTCTGGCCCACGTGGCCGAGGCGGTTGGTGATCACCGGCTCTGGCAGGGTGTAGCCGTTGGCGCCGTAGAGCGTGCCGCCGGCGCGCGCATCGCAGGTGGACGGGCCGGGCGTGTAGCTGGTGTCGTTCACCACCACCGAGTAGTTGGTGCAGCCCTGCGCCGGACACGGGAAGTAGGTGTCGAGCTCGTCCGCGCCCGGGCAGGCCGGGTCGTCGCCGGGCTTGCCGCTGCAGCTGCCCACCGGCGCCACGCCCTTGGCGTTGGGGCTGTCCTGCACCACGTAGAAGAACAGCATGCCGGTCGCGCTGTCGAAGTAGTACTTGTCGAAGGCCGGCGTGCCGTCCAGGTTCGTCGCCGGCTGGCCATTGGCCGGATTCGTGAGGCCGGCGAGGGTCGGAACCGACGTCAAGGACTTCCTGGGGAAGATGCACACGGGCCGGCTGTCCAGGTCCGTGGCCTCCTGCAAGCCGCCGCACCCGGTGTCGGGCCGCAGGATCACGCCCTCGGCCGGGCAGCCCTTGCCGTTGACCGCGAAGTTGAGGACCGGGTTCTGCTGGTCGAGGTTGAAGCAGTTCTGGCCGTCGTACAGGCCCGACAGCCGATTGAAGCTGCGCCGCACCCCCGGGTCGTTGTAGGTCGTGCCGTTGCCGCCCCACGACTTGTAGCCGCGCGTGATCGTGAAGGCGCCGTTGGGCGGAACGCTGGGCGAAGTGCCCTGGGCATTCGAGTAGCAGATGCCCACTCGCACGTGGAAGGGCTTGTTGCCCATGTCCGACTTCACCGCATCGGTGAGGCCGACCCGCACCGTGGCGGGCATGCCCGTCGCGGCCGGGTTCGCCTTGTGGCCGGAATCGGTGGTGGGCGCCGTGCGCACCGTGTAGCCGGTGCCGCTCGCCACCTTGGGCTCCCAGACGCCCAGCCCGTTGCGGCTCTGCAGCACCATGCGCTGGTGCTCGCCCGCGTCGGGGGAGTCCTTGACGAACTCCATGTCCTGCCAGGTCTCCGGGCGCGGATACAGGGCCTCGAACTCCAGCGAGGCCATGTTGCCCGGCGAGATCATCGAGGTGGCGCGGCCCTCGTACTGCTCATCCTGCGTGCCCGTGGCCAGGCACTCATCGACCGCGTTGCCCGTGCGGTTGAAAGGCAGGTTGTTGAGCGAAATCGGGTACTCGTCGTGGATCCGCACCCCGTTCGCGTCGACCACCTGCAAGCCCGTGAGGGAGCCGTCCAGGTCGATCACGGCGGTGTTCTTGTCGCCGTCCTTGAAGGTGTTCACATTGACCCGCTCGGTGTAGATCTGGTGGCGCAGGTCGACGTTCTCGAAGCTCAGCGCCTTCACCACCGTGGCGGTAGGATACGCGCTCTGGTTGGACTGGAACCAGCCCAGCGCGGCGTCGCCTTCGTAGCTGGTGTAGGCAGGGAGGTTCAAGCCCGGTTGCGCGGCCCACTTGAATTTCCCCAGCGCCGCACCATCGTCCGCCGTGAGCAATCTGAGCAATTCCGCGTTGTCCTTGCGGAAGTTCACGAAGTGGTTGCGGATCACCCGCACCGGTCCGTCATAGATCATGTAGCCGGCCATGTTCCAGGCCGGCGACGGGTAGCCCTTGTCCATGATCTCGTTGGCCAGCGGGTTGCGGTCGACGCAGCCGAAGCCGTTGGCGGCGGTCGGCGGGCAGGGTCCCCAGCGGTCGACGTTGTTGGTGCTGATGCCCACCATCACCGAGTCCTTCAGCAGCGACCACACGCCGGGCCCGTTGCCGTCGGGCCCGCCCGAGCTCACCAGCGTCACCGATTCCCGGTTGGTCGCGAAGCGTCCGGTCTCGACCGCGTTCCACATCGGCCGCACCCAGACGCCCCGGTTGCGGATGCGCGTGGCCGTGAAGCCCTTGAAGTGCGAGATCAGGTTCTGTCCCGCCGGGGTGCCGTCGGTGGTGGGGAACATCTGCCCCGACTTGACCGGCAGTTCCTCTTCGCCGAACAGGCCGTCGAAGCAGCCATGCGCGCGGTTGTTCAGGAACGAGCCCAGGGCCTCGAACCGCTGGTTGCCGGCCGCCGGCGGCACGTACCAATAGGCCTTGCCGGTGCCCTGGCAACCGGCGATCGAATTGCCCTCGATCCGGGTGCCGGGGTTGCCGATCCAGAAGCCGCTCGACTGCTCGACGTACATCAGCGTCTTGTCGCCGGGCGGGCAAGGGGCTTCCTGCGCGAAGGTGAGCGCGCCGGGCACGCCGGGGTCCGCCTTGTAGCAGCTGCCATGCATGGGGTTGGACTGGCTGTCGGTGTTCGGCACGTTGAGGCTGTCGTATTCGCGGCCCGCGACCTTGACCAGGTTGTCGCCCTCCCACCAGTTCTGCACCAGCCCGTCGTCGGTCTTGGGCACCTTGGCCTGGTCGATGCCGAAGTGGTGGCTCATCGCGCCGATGCCCAGGTTGCCGATGAAGCTGCCGCCCTGCTCCTGGGCCAGCTCCTGGTAGAACAGGTGGCCCAGGGCGCGCGCGCAGACGTTGTTGGAGATCGCCACGCCCTGGCTCATGTGCACCGTCACGCACTTGTTGAAGCTGTGGTGGATGCTGTTGCTGTCGACCAGGTGGGGCCCGGCCTGGCCGGTCATGTGGAAATGGACCGGGTAGCTGCCCAGCCGCGCCTTGCCGAACTTCTCGAGTTCCACGCCCTGGACGCTGGCCTCGGCGAAGCCGGCGAGGATGCGGATCTCGCCACCCCAATGCGCGTTCTGGTCCTCCGGCGTCGCCGGGTCGGCCACCGCGGGCGTGCTTGCGCTGAAGCTGATGCTGCGGCTGATCAGCCCCACCTCGCTGCGCTCGTCGACGCCGTAGTTGGTGCCGGCGCCGGCGCCGTAGTTGCTCTCGGAGGGCAGGCCCGGATCGGCGCCGCCGAAGTGGTAGTGGCGCAGCGGCTGGGCCAGCGTCACCAAGCTGCCGCTGCCCGAGGCCTCGACCGCCGCGATCTGCACGAACTCCGACTCGAAGGGGCTGAAGCTGGTGCTTGCGACCACGATCCAGTCGCCCGGCTGCCAGCCGCCGCCATCGCCCTTGCGCACGTCGGCAGCCAGGTACAGGCGCCGCTCGCCGCGCTCGGCCACCGGCGCGCCGATGCCCTGGTCGGTCCTCTGGTAGCGTGCCGGGCCGGCCGGCTGGCTCAGATGCGTCCAGTTGACGCCCCGGGGTGCCACGCCCTTGGCGCCGTACAAGCGCAGGATGCCGCCGTTGCGCACCTCGATGCCCTTGTCGGAGCCGCTGTCGATGGCCGGGTCGGAGGGGATCTGCGAGCCCGTGAACGTGACCTTTACGCGGCCCGCCGGATCGCTGGGCCCACCCACCGGGCAGGTCGAAGTGCCGACCGACAGCAGCCCGTTGACGAGGATGCCGGCGGTCTCGACCTCGAGCGTACCGCCGGGTATGACGTTCGGCACCGCGAGCTTGCCGCCGGCGGCGATGGTGATCTTGCCGAGAGCGTTCTTGTTCTTGTCGGTGAACGATTGGTCGATGACCACGCGCGGCCCGCAACCGCCGTCGCCGCCGATGGTGACGTTGCGGGCATCGTCGAACTTGCACGAGGACAGGGCGACCACGGGGCCGTCGTCCTTCGACAGCGAGAGGGCCTTGGCGCCGCTGGCGCCGACACCGTCGAAGGCGGCGGCGCACGGCGCGGCGACGCCGTCGGCAGCGACGGCCAGCAGCGGCAAGCCGCTGGATCCGCCGCCGCAGCCGGCCAGCGCCATCAAGGCCGCCAACAGGCCGCCGCGAACTGCAGGACTGGACATCTTCATCCCTCCAAGGATTCTTCTTGTGGCCTCGCGGCGCTGCCTGCGTGATGTCCGACCTGTTGCATCGCCGGCATGCGGGGGCAGTCTAGTTCGTATTGTCGAGTCGATCAAGGCAACTCGGCTTCGATGAACACGATCAAGTTGCCTGCGATCGTGCTTCTGGTGCTTCTGCATACGGCCGCTCACTCCAAGGGCGGCTGCGCCCATTGCGCCTGCGAAGCCCGGTCATTCGCCCAGCACGCACAGGCGATGCCACTGCACGACGCGATGACCGCAGTAGTGCGCGACGATCCGGCCGACCAGTTCCACGTGGGCGGATGCGTCCCAGCGCCGGTCGACCCATTCCAACGCCTCATAGAGGTCGTCCGAATCGCCCTCGAGGTCGAACCTGTCCATCAAGGCACCGCTGAGTTGGAAGTTGGCGCGTTCGTCACCGCTCGCCGCCTCCTTGCGCAGCGAATCGAGGCGGGAATCCGGGGCGACGGATGCGGCGCCGCCCTTGGGCACGGGATGCTGCATCGCTGCCTCGACATGCCCGGTCGGACCGCGCCAGGCAAGCGCCAGCAGAACGCAGGCGAGCAGCGCCACGACGAAGTGTGGGGAGGTCCGCTTGGCGGCAGCGGCCAGGTATCGAAGGGGGCCATCGAACATTGCATGCTCTCCTTGGGAGACCCGATGAGAAGTTGAGCGACCTCGGTCCGATGACCGGCGCGCCTTCAGAGCACCGGCGGCAGCGCGCGGCGCGTCTCCTGCGCGCGTTCCCAAGCCATGCTGCGGCGCTCCAGGTCGGCCGGATCCGTGGCCTCGCCGAG
>NZ_JAUJZH010000059.1 GCF_030486595.1 Variovorax ginsengisoli
GCTACGAGAAACTCGAGCGCAGCTTCGTCGCCCTCAACCACCTTGCCGCTGCCATCATTGCCTTCCGCAAGGTACCTGCCGACGTCAACATAATTTACGGATAAGTTCTAATGTTCAACGCTGCGGAGCGGGCCAAGGCCGGCCGGACTCGGAGGGGAGCGTGGTCGGCTTTTCATCCAGCCCGGGGGATTTGACTCTCGCCCGGTCTGGATGGCTCGCACCTCAGAGGGAGAAAGGGGCACGCCGGCCAGCGACAAACTGCCAGCCAGGGTCGGAATCTCCGGCTCTCGCATTTGCGCCCTCGCAGGGCCAGTCGCTGTGAGCCAAGGCATATTCCGGTCCGAGGACACGGAGCCTTCCTACGCCTTCGGTATTCCGTTGGATGCATTTTCTAGAACCGTTGGTGGTCGGCCAACCCTGTCGCTGCGGCCAGGGTCGAGAGCGCCTACGACTCAGCGAAGTTCGACATCTCTACACCACGCGCAAACTCCCCAGGAGGAAACATGAAAAAAATCGTGCAACCGGCGTTCGGCGTTCTGCTGCTTTCCGTTGCGTTACACGCTGGCGCAGCGGGAACAAACAAGCTGTGCAACGGACGTCTGACCGACGTCGTCCTTGCCGTCATCCACGAGCACTCGGAACAAGCGGATGCGAGTTGCGAGCTTCAGCCGTCGCAGTGCCAAGTGACACTCCAAGGCTGGTACACCATGGGGCCAGGCGCATGCGTGAACGTCGATGTAGGTGATCGATGGGAATCATATCTGTCGATCTTCGTCAAGGACACGGCAGACGGTCCGTACCGTCCGGAATCCTTTCCTGTCAACGACAGGTTTTACAGGGACCGAGACGAGAAGAATGCCGGCGTGGTCGGCGTCGCGGTGTGCATGCCGGTCGGACCCTTCAGGAAGAAGGTGCCAGGGACGCTGGCGCCCCTGCTGAAGTCGGCAACTGCATGCGGTGCCGGGGAGGCACTGCATCCGGTCAACCTGGTCATGCGCAGCGGGCCCGAAACCCACGTGGTGGTCACATTGAACTAGCGGGTGATTGGACTTGAGCGGAATCCCGTCGCAACGCCTTGGCGCGCATCAGCAACGAACCTGCGCAACCGCTGCGAGGCGTTGCCACCGGGCATCCGCACGCGTCGAAGGCCCCGGTACGTCTGTGTTCACGATTCGCGCAACTGTCGGGCCGAGGCGTGCAGGCCAATGAAGTCTGCGTGGCGGTGGCGCGGGAACTGGCTGCATCCCTCTGGTTCATTGCGCAGCAGACTGCGCCCAGCACCGCAATGCAATGCAATGACGGGGATGCCAGTGACACGAGGACATGAGGTGTGCGGCACGATCACGATAGGAAGAACCCTCACCTGGACTCTCCACAGAACCCCCTCAGGGCCAACCTGCGTCACTAGAGCGATGTAGCTTCCAAGACGGATCGATGCACGGTGGTAGCCAACCCACGAATATCAGTCTGCCCCACAGTCGCAGCAGCCAGACTTGTGCCGTATCACCATGTCACTGGCTCAACGATTCGATCTCGTGCCCCTTGACGAGAGCGACCATATCAGTCTTTGGGCGGCGGCTTCCCGGCATCCATCATCCGCGCCACAGCGCTCGCCTGGGCCGCGCCGGCGCGGAAGTAGCCCGTCACGACGTCCATGCTGCGATGGCCAGTCGCGGCCATCGTTTCCTGCAGCGCCATGTTCTGGCGGCCAGCCTCGGTGACGAAGCCCGACCGCAGCGAGTGCGCCGAGAAGTCTTCGCCAACGCCGGCGAGCGAACATCGCGTCTTCACGATA
The DNA here is from genome assembly GCF_030486595.1 of Variovorax ginsengisoli. GTDB lineage: Bacteria > Pseudomonadota > Gammaproteobacteria > Burkholderiales > Burkholderiaceae_C > Variovorax > Variovorax ginsengisoli_B. The sequence goes on from NZ_JAUJZH010000059.1 coordinate 1,796, forward strand.
TCCCGGATGGCCGTGTCGGTGAGGGCGTCTTCACCCGGGCGCCCGGCCTTGTCTATCCGGCGGAAGAGGGGGCCTGACGTGATCCGGCTGGCCTTCAGCCAGGCTTCCATCGCGTGGGCCGCGGTGCCGACTACGGGTTTCACATCCTCGGGCTTCACCTTGCCGCTGTGGTTCGGTTTAAAGTTGGCCAGCGTGTAGAGGCAGCCGCCTTCATCGACGCGACGTAGATTCTCGAACACCGCTTCTGAGACCACCGATCGCCGGCGGTCGCCAGACGACCAGGCGAAGGGGAGGAGGGCGCGATCACGCTTTCCCTTGAGCGAGTCGTCGCATGTCTCCAGCACCGCCTCGAGCGGCTCCTTGGTCAGGGCCCGCTGCTTGTGGGGCGTGGCGTTGCGCTTGGCGTAGGCCTTGCGCGTCTTGCTCGGGAGCGCCTTCACCGCCGAGTCGGTGCACGGGTTGGGCTGCTTGGCCAGGTGGTGAGCCATCGACAGAACCGCCGCCACCGCCGCCGAGTGCTTCCCGTGTGCGATGCGCCGTTCGACCCAGTGTTGGCCGAGTACGAACCGTCGTAGTCAAATCAAGGCGCCTTCGTATGCATGGCCTCTGAGCCGCCCACCGAGGCGGCTTTTTCGTTTCTGGAACTTCGTCCATGGTGGCGTACCTAAATAGTAAGCACCTTTCTCCAAGGTCGACCACCGACCTCTTGCCCTGACTGGAAACAGCCAGGGCTTTTTCGTGGGTGACTTGATTGCTAGGTGGTGATAGGGTGCGATCCTATGAACCGCTTCAACGATTTACTGACCAAGACACCCGTGGGATCCTGCTTTTGGCTGCATTCTGGTGCAATCGGCATGGACGATCCCGAGACGTTCCATCAGCTCGTCGAATCCCTTATCGGAGGGGTGCGAGACGACTGCATCGCATCGGAAGCCGAACGCGAGTCGAAGAGTGGAAGCAGACGTTACTACAGGGTCAAGATCACCCGCGCCATCTAGCCTGGCTTACCTTCGAAATACGGTCCCGGGATACACTCGGCGGAATGGCATTCGCGCGGTGTGGGCGCACGCAAAAGGGGCCAATGAAGGTGCGTCCCCAGCAAGCCGCCCGCCGAGGCGGCTTTTCCGTTTTCTCAGCCTGGATCTTCCCCAGGCAGGCGGCATCGGCAACTTGCGTTTGCCGTCGGGGCCAAGTTCGTGGGCCCAATACTGCATGTGATTTAGTCCGGCACACCCCACCGCGACGGCGATGGCGACGGGAAGGCCATCGCGCTCAGCCGCGCGCCGAACACGCGGCCGTGCTCGACTGAAGCCCGGCGTTGGCGCTTAGGCAGCCGGCAGGATCACCTTATCGCAGATGTGAACGACCCCATTGATGTTGATAATGTCCGCTCTCGTCAGGTTGCAGACGCGGCCACGCGCATCGATCACCTGGAAGTTGGCGTTGATCTTGATGGTCGAGCCCTGCACGGTGGTGACCGGTGCGTCGGTGTCGAATTCCTTCTTGAACCTGCGCGCGGGCACCATGTGGCAAGTCATGACCCTTTTGCAAAGCGCAGTGTCGGCCAAGAAGGCCTCCAGCGTGAGGTTCAGTTCGACCACCACCGCAGCGAAAGCTGCGTCGCTCGGGCAGAAGAAGGTGAAGGGGCCGGGTTGCTCGAGCGTATCGGAAAGTCCTGCGGCGTTGATCGCCCGCACGCAGGTGCTGACCTCCGGCGTCGACTGGCAGGTGATCAGGATGTCCATGTTGGCTGGCAGCATCACGCGGTCGAGCGTATGCAAGACGCCGTTCAACGCCACAATGTCGGTGCCGACGAGCGTACAGACGCGGTTACGGCCATCGGTGGCCTTGAAGACGTTGTTTTCCTTGTCGATCTTGAAGAAGCCACCTCCAATGGGGTTGATGGCGTGACCTTCCACGATGGCCTCGGTGAACTGGGCCTTGGCCAAAATGTGGAACTTCAGGATCACGGTCAGCGTCGCCGTGTCTGCGAAAAGCTGGTCTTTGCTCTTCCCCATCTCGCCCAACAAGGCGTTGAAGGCGTCGTTGGTGGGCGCGAACACAGTGTTGGTGCCGGAGGCTGAGATCTTATCGCGTAGGCCGCAGGCGTTAACTGCCTCGACGAACACGCTGAGTTCCGGCTTCGACTCGGCCAGATTCATGAGGTTCTTGCGCTGGTCCACTTGAGTGCCGATAGTTTGGTTAGCACTCCCGCCGCCACTCCCGCCGCCGCCACAACCGGGCAGAAAGAGTGCTCCGCCCAGTGCGGCTGCTCCGTAGGTGATGAGTTGGCGGCGGCGCTGCAACAAATGCGACATGGCAATCTCCTGAGTAAGAGCAAGTGACAACTAGGATGGGCTTGGGCTGCGGTGCCGTTGGCAAGCTCCATTCGCTTGGGAAAGTAGGATCAAACCTGCCGGGTGTAGGCGACGGCCGAGGCACCCGCCGACCGCTATATCGGCGCCATCGCCCAATGCAGCGGTAGCCGTCCTACACGCCCTTTGGCCGAACTCGCGCTGTGAGCCCGATTTCGATCGTTCGGTTGCCGAGGAGCCGCCAGTTTGGATGGCCGATACCAAGGCAGTGGTGCCCATAGCAGCCCAGACTTGCCCTTGGGCGGCATATCGCGCCAATGCGACAGACCTGGCGGTGCCTGCTAGGGTTGTTCGAAGACACGGTGATCTGTCCTATCGCGACGACAGCCACGGTACACAGAGCACGCCCGGCCTTACCATGTGGGAATGCAGTTCAGCGAGTTGCCGTTGGCGCCAGGTTCCGCTTCTTCCAGCGCGGCACCCTGCTGACGAAATCGTCAAAAGGCGGATACACCACGCCGGGCGCCGCGGAGCAAAAAGCAACGCCCGACGTCGAGGTGATTTCCGAGGAGGACGTGCCCGCTCTTGCGAAACGCGCACCTGCGAAGCCCGATGACCTTGCCTCCATCTCGAAAGCGCTGGACGACCTCGAGGTCCAGGCCGGCAAGACGGCAGAACTGGCCGCCGCCCGGCAAGCGCTGCGCCGCCTTGATGCGCTGTCCAGACTGAAGAGCGGCGGCGGCTGATCAATTGCGCGCGTCCGGATCGCGTGGCTCCGCAGCCCGGCGGCGTCTCCCGGCTCCAGCGAATAAACAGTCCAGGCTACGTCTGACCCGCGGTCGCTGCCGGGGCCTGACCAGGGACGCGCGGGGCAGTCGCAATCAAGTTATAGCTGGCCGCCTCGTCTGAGGAGTTCGCGAACGGAGTCGCAACAAGCAGCGTCGTCGTCGACGACGAATACAGTGGCCTGGTTCACTTTTTCCACCTCAATGGCCGTGCAGCCGGGCAACCCGGCCTTCAGACCCAGCGCCCGCGGCGGAAAAAGCCGCCTAAGCCAGACGACCGGCAAAGGCGCAGGCCGGCGGTTGTCGGATGGTAAGGCGAACTCGTTCTCGACAGGCGCATTCCGGGGCTAGCAATACCGCGACGACAGCCGCTGAGAAGTCCTCTTCACAACTTTCGGTTTGAGGCGAGAGCGGCGCCGAGCGGCTGCTTTCTGGCATGCGCAGCCGTGCTCGCGGTCGCGGTCTTAAGTTCTGCAACCGAATTCCTGACCGCTTTCGACACCAGGTGGCAGTGCGACAAGCCTCGGCGGCCTGGAACGCTCGCCGGCGCCGAGCGGCCACCAGGGTCACCGCTGCACAACACACCAGGTTGAGCGTCGCGATCAGCGTGAAGAACAGGTCGCCGGCGACGAAGGCCCCGTAGGCAACAGCCGTCGCATTGGCCACGACCCAGGAGCCCCAGGTGAGCAGGGAGATGTCGCGTGCGCCGTCAGCGCTGCGCCAGACCGCCCTCAGTTGCGGCACGTAGGTGAAGATCCGCGCCGCGTTGGTCAAGACATAGAGCCCGGCGATTAGTGCGTCCGACGCGTGGGGCGCCGATATTGGGAGTGCCGGAATCACTGGGTGGAGCGAAGCAGGATCGGGCTGGAATGCCTGCATCGGCATGCGAGAGAGATGCCGCACGCGCCTCGTGCATGAAGGACCCATGTGGCGAGGATCATGACGAAGCTTTCGATCCACGGCGGTGGACGCAGGGGTGTTGATTCACTGGCGAGCCTCCGCATTGAAGAGCCAGGTGTCGAGAAGCGCCGTTCCCTCCGGGCCTACGCGCAGCGCCCGGCCCTTGCCCGTGCGGGAATTGAGCGTGTAGACCCACAGCGCCGTCGTGCCGCGCGCCGTTGCGAAGACCGATTCGCCTTCCGACGCGGCAAGTGCGAGTTGGTTGCCCAGCCCCGCACAGCCTACGCCCGCGCTTGAGGCGAATCCACAGTCCGGATGCTCGGGTCCCTTCAGAAGCGACGGCACCGAGGGTTGTTCGGTCGGCCAGAATGTGACCTCCTCGAGACGTTCGCGCACGCAGACCTGCTCCGCGCCATTCATGACCCCATCGAGCCCGTCGCGCGGAAACTCGTATTCGCGCACCAGCAGGACGCCGCTTCGGGTCGTCGGATGGACCAGCAGCACGAGCCACGATGCACTGGCGTGCGCACGCAGCAGACTGGCGCGCAATCGTTGCCGGAGCTGCGCGACGAATCGGTCTCGTTCGCCGGACTGGATGGCGCCGCTGTCCATGGCCTGCTCGGCCATGGTTCCGGCGTCCAGGGACATCGCGGCCATCGCCTCCAGCTCGACGCGCACGCGCGAACTCAGAGCGCTGCGGGTCGAGACCCCATCGAAGGCGCTGCCATCCCTCGCGATCTCGTTCGCATAGAACAAGCCCGTATAGCCGGCTTGTGTCGTGCCGCTGATGGCTTGCTTGAGCGAACGGCATTCGCGATCCGCATGCGCCGTGCCCAAGGCCAAAATGCCGGCCAGCAAGAGCAGAACGATACGCAGCCGACTGGTTGCGAAGCGCGGACCGCGGCGGTCTGCGAAACCGAGCTGGGATTTCATCGGGGCTCTCCTCCTTCAACGGTCTGCGGTGGCTGCCCGTGGAAGGCATGGTCGCGGCGCCTGGGCTGCCCGGCGCACCCGCGTTCAATATTGACCGACGGGCCTGGTGATGGACGTGGAACTGAAGGGTCGTGGCGAACCGGCCTGGTCCGTCACGCCGAGCAGCTGCAACGACGCTGCGCGCCGCCGGATGATTTTTTGAATGCTTAAATTCTCAATCAACACAAATTGATTGAGTCGGATCCCTTCGCCGCTGCCCCATTCTTTCGATCTTGGCGGCATCGATGATGCGTAGGCGTCGTCGCTGCGCACGCGGATGTCACCGTCCTGATGATCCCCTGGGATCAGGGCGAACAGTCGCGCCGGCCCGAACATGGACAAACCCAGGCCGGACAGGCCCGCGTCGCCGCGGTCATACGCAGCGGCAGGAGACCCATGCCGGCACACGTCGCTCGGACGGCTGCGCAGGTGGCTGCTCTGGCGCAATACGTCCCTGCGGTCACGACACCCTGATCGGCTCGATGCTTCGCCGGTATTGACCCGGCGTTCCTTGCAGGGGGCGCCGATTCCTCCTATGCTCCGCGGCGGCGCTCGAAGCCGGAAGCGGGTCGCTTCGCGCCATGGAGGGCAGTCGCAGCCGACAACTGACTTTGGAGGAGTTTCGTGATCAGACACTCGATTAGCGCCGCGCTGCTCGCGGCCACCGCGCTCGGCAGCCTGGCCGCTGACATCAATGTCAATGTCGGCTTGGGCCGGATCGCGGCCCCTGGCGTCACCGTGACATTTGGCAGCCGCGACAACCGGGGCTACTACTGGGATGGCTACCAGTACCGCGACCCGACGTACTGGAAGAACCACAACGGCTACAAGGGCGAGAAGTACTACACCGGAGGGGGCAAGGGCAATGGCGGCTGCCCCCCAGGGCAGGCCAAGAAGGGCAAGTGCTGAACGCCGCGCGAGTCAGGATGCGTGCTGCGTCTGATGACGCCTTGGCCATGCGCGCGTCGCTGCACTGGCCATCGCAGTGAAGTTTCAGTCTGCGAGTGACTCACCACTTCGGCGGCAGCTTTCTGAGCAGCACAATGCGCTCCCGCGAGACTTCGATGTAGCCACCCTTGGTCAGGTCGGTCAGCAGCCGGTTGACCATCGCCTTCGAGGCGCCCAGGCGTTCGGCGATGCGCTGCTGGCTCAACGGCCCGGGCACCACGCGCAGGCCCTTGTCTTCGACCGCCAAGGCGTCGAAGAGCCCCACGAGCCGGCCATAGACGTCCACCGAACCCAGGCGCCCCACAGTGCGCGTCAGGGTGCGCACGCGCTGCACCAAGCGCTGGATCAACTGGAACGCGAGTTCGGGCCGCTGCGCCAGCACGCGCTCGGCCTGGGCCCGTGTCACGCGCGTCAGGCGTGCTCGGGTGGTGACCTGCACCGTGGCGGAGCGGCGTTCACCGCTGAGCATGAGCTCGCCGAAGAGCTCACCCGCGTGCAGCGTGTTGAGCTCCACCACGCGCCCGCCGTCCCCTGCGACGAACGCGCGCAGCTCGCCTTCGTGGATGAGATACATGCAATCAGCAATGTCGCCCTCTGCCACCACCGAAGCACCAGGCTCCCAGGTGCGCGTCTCGCCCAGCCGCGCCAACTCGGCCAGGAAGTCGCCGGAACTGTCTGCGCTCGCCCCTTCGAACATGCCTGCTCCTAGCTTGTGTAACTGTCTGCCGACCCGGAGATCCCATCATGCCAGCGATGTACGTTCCTGTTCCCACCTTGCCAGATCGAGACAGCGCGGCGCAACGGGAGGCGCAGCTGGCGTTGTCCCGCACGGCCTACAACTACGTTCGAAGCTACCCGAATCTCGAGGCGGTGCCGATGTGCGCGGGCGTGCCGCTTGGCGAGGAGTTCAGCGCCGCCTACAACGCGCTGGTCGCGCAGACCAGCGCCCAGATCGCCGAGAACTTCGCCGTGAATGTGCGCAGATTGCTGAAGCAAGAAATCAAGGCCGATCTAGACAAGGGTTTCGGCGGTGTGCTCCAGCTCAAAGAGGATGTCCAACGGCTGGTCGAAGGCATGTTTGCAGCGGCCGCCGAGGCGGCACAGGAAGGTCCGACGGCGATTCTGAAGTCGACCTTGTTCGACATCTTGCGGCCGGACCAGCTTCAGGCCAAGGACGAGTCGGACTACGAAAGACTGGTCGACACGCTGCCCAAGCCCCAGATGATGGCGATCGAGGAAAAGGCCTGGATGCGGGGGACAGGCAGGCCATGCGAGCAGGATTGGTTCTTCGGCTATCTGCAATTGGCCGGCTTCAACACGACCAACTTGCGCCGCGTCGTTGACCACAAGGCGCCGGGCAGCAAGGCCCTGGCATGGAGCGAGCTGAAGGCGAAGATGACGATCCCCGATGTGGTGGAAGTCCTGTGTCGATACGGCTGCGCCTCCCTCTCGCTGTCCAAGATGATCAGCGACGGCAAGCTCTACGCCTGCGACTACGCCGCGCTGATCGGCGACGGGGACCTGGAATTCAAGGAGAGCTGCCTGCACGACAAGCACCGCTACCTGCCGTCGCCCATCGCCCTGTTCTATTGGAACGAGTCTCCCCCCGAGGGCTATCCATTGGACTACGGGCAGGTCAATGGCCGAGCGGGAGTGTTGCAGCCTATCGCGATCCAGTTGGGGCAGACCCCGGACTCGGCCATCTTCAGCCCGAACGATGCTTTCCGAGCGAAAGACGGCAACAAGTTGAAGTGGAGGATCGCCAAGTACTTCGTCAATGTGGCCTGCGCGATTCAACACGAATCGGTCGCCCATCTCGGGGACTGCCACTTGATCATGGAGGCGGTCGCGGTGGCCACGCACCGCCAGCTGGCGAAGGAACACCCGCTGTTCTGTCTACTCGAACCGCATCTGCGGTTCACCATCAGCATCAACGATGGCGCCTCGCACAACCTCATCGTCCCGGGTGGCGTGGTGGCCGCCAACGTCGGCGCCAACATCGCCTGGACGCTGCAGATGGTCAACGACGCGCGCAAGGCCTGGCGCTGGGGCGAGAACAGCCCGGACCAGGTCTTCGCCCTGCGCGGCTTGGACGCAGACCAACTGGCGGCCTACCCGTTTCGCGACGACACGCTGCTGCTGTGGCGGGCCATCAAGGATTTCGTCAGCGACTACGTGGCGATCTACTACACCAGCGACCACGCGGTCGGTACCGACCGGGAACTCAAGGCCTGGGTGGACGAACTTGGCTCCCCGGAGCACGGCAATCTCCCAGGGTTTCCCGTGACGCTGAAGACCCGGGACCAACTTGTTGAAGTCGTCGCGCAGATGATCTACACAGCAGGCCCTCTGCACGCGTCGGTCAACTACGGCCAGTATCCCTTCGCGGGCTTCGCGCCCAGCGTGGCCGCGGCGATCTACAAGGCCGCGCCAACGCGCGACGACCCGACCGACCAGGAGACGCAGTACCTGGAGTGGCTCCCGCCGTTGGACGTCGCGCTGTATACGGTGTCGTTCGTGTACCTTCTCAGCAGCGTCCAGTTCGACGTGCTGGGGCACTACGCCAGCAACCCGCAACACCCGCACTTCGCGCACAGCCCGGCACAGAAAGCCCTCGAGGCCTTTCAGGCTGCGTTGGCGCAGGCCGAGGTCACGATCCACCAGCGCAATCTCGAACGGCCGATTCCCTATCTTTTCCAGTTGCCGTCCAGGGTACCCAACAGCATCAGCATCTAGCGTGGCAACCCGCGCGGCCCGCGGGTTGTCAGCGGGCCTCCGGTCGGCAGCCCGGTGCCAGCATCTCGGTCGTCGCTTCGACGTCGATCACGCCTTGGCCGTGCATGACGGCCTCTGCAGCGAGCACCAGCGATTGGCCTGCCTCGCCGCCCATCCACTGCCCCTGCCTGCGCCGCGCGGCGGCGCTGTACAGCTTCAATCCCGTGGCGTCGAAGGTCACTGTCGCAGCCTGCAGCCGCTCTGCCGCCCGAGCCGGTTGCCGCCCTTCGCACGCCAGGCCCGCTTCAAGCACCGCGGCCCAACCGGGCAAGTGGGGCAGGCGGGTCTTGTTCATCCGCCCGACAGTCATCCTGGCGATCTCGAGAGCTTCGGCGACGTCCGTCGAGCCTTGCCGCGCGGCAGCCAGCGCACAACCGGCTCGGTAGTAGCTCATCAACCCGAACGCTGTCTTCATGCGCAAGAGCTGCGCTTTTTCAAGCGCCGACCACTGTTGCGTTGTCAGCGCGACGCCCCGCGCCGGCTGGCCCTCGTAAAGCGCCAGGTTCAGATCGGCCAAGAGGATCAGATAGTCGGCCCATTGATAGATGCTCTGAACCTCATAGCTGGCCTTGGCCTGGTTGATCCGCGCGCCCGCGTCGGCCAGACCGCGGTGCGCCAGCAAGGCCGGAGCCGCAAAACCGACCACGCCGCAAGCCAGATACTGGTCGCCTCGTCGCAAGGCGTTCTCGACGATGCCAGGCGCCGTGGTCGAGGTCTGGGCATAGTCGCCAAGATGATTCGCCGCATTCACGCAGTAGAGCTGGGTGCCGGCCAACTCGAACGGCACCTCCGCGCATTGGGAGCCCAGCCACTCCAGGGCGTCCTGCAGGACCGGTTGGGCTTCTGCAAACCGACCTTCGTGAGCCAGTATGCAGCCGCGAATCTGGCGCACCCACCCCGTCAATTCGTTCTGCGACACCTCGCTGGCCAAGCGCTCGGCTTGTAGCATGATCGGGTCCGTCTTGGCGCGCGTGCCCGGGCCGTCGAGGCTGACCATGTAGGCCTCCATGGTCAGGGCCCGAGCCGCATGCGCACGCGATCCCGTGTTCAGGGCCAGCCGCGCATAGCGGGCCGCCATGTCGACCATCACGAAGGCATTGTTGCCGACGGAGCCCTGAACCACCGACCACATCGCACCCAACCGCGCTTGATCGCCGGGTCCGGGTACTGCGGCTGGGTCGATCTTCAGCCCTCTGCACAGCAGCAGGAAGCGTGAAGCCAGCGCCGCGGCCATCGCTGTCCGTGGCGACCTCGGCATGGACAGGCCGATGGCGGCCAGCACCTCACCCAACAGGACTCGCGCCTCGTCGGTAAAGCCACTGGTGCTGAGCAAATGCGCCGCTGCGCGCTTGTGTTCGAGTGCCTCCTGCGGCGGCGCACCGATGCTCGCGGCGCGATAGACCTCTGCGGCCTCGCGGCTGTTGCCCATCGATGCCAGCATCGCGGCGAGCTTGACTTGCACACGCCGGAACCGAGCAGGCTCGGGACCGATGAGGTCCAGGCACTGTCGATACTGGCGGGACGCGAACTCGAACGCCAGCGCGGCCGAGAAGACATCGCCTGCCTTCTCGTAGTAGACGCTGGCACGCGGCTTGTCCCCGGCGCCGTGAAAGTGCAGCGCCAGGTGCTCCGGCTCCGAGTCCTCCTGCGCGGACAGCGCTTCGGCCAGACGGGCGTGGATGCGGCGCAGGGCGTCGGGGGCCAAGGCGTCGGCCACGGACTCGCGAATCTTGTCGTGATAGCACTCCAGCACGCGACTGTGCGCACTGACCCTTGCGGTGCGTACGAGCCGCTCGAACAGCAAGGCGTCGAGGGCTTCGTGCGTGGCATCGGCGGCATCCACGGCGAGCTGCGCGGCCATCGGGCGCCCTGCCACTGCCAGCACATTCAGTACATCGCGTGCTTTTGCAGGCAGCAGGCTGACGTGCCTGTCGACGGTCTGGCCCAGCGTGAGCGCGATCGGGGCGGCCCCCGTCCGCCGGGCCGACAGCGCCTGGCGAACCAGTTCACCGACGAAGAAGGGACTGCCTCGGCCCTCGGCCGCGATCGACGCGGAGTCCGCGGCGCTGGCCGAACCGAGCAGGCGCTGCGCCAACAGCACCGAAACTGCCGGCGGCAACGGGCCGACGTGCAGGGAGCGGCACTCCACCCGCGGGCTTCCGGCCGCAACACCCAGCATTTGCTGCAAGAGCGCGTTGTCCCCGGCCCCTTCGCTGCGGTGCGTCGCCACCCACAGGAACGGCGTCGGTTCCGGCTGGCTTAGCAAGTACTCGAAGACGACGATCGAATCGCTGTCGGTCCATTGCAAGTCGTCCACGAAGATGACCAACGGCCGCCGGTCGCGCATGCGTCCGAGCAGTTCACTCAGCGCGGCGAACGCGCGCAGCCGCAGTTCCTGGAGATCGGGGATGACCTTCCTCGGCCCCTGGGCCACGGCGTCGACACGCTCGAGCACGGGGAAGAGGCGGGCCAAGGCGTACATCTCGCGCGGCATCAGATCGCCGGCTTCTTCGCGCGTCAGCCCGTGCAGGTGGCTGCTGAGCTCATCCATCACCGAGTCGAAGGCCTTGAACGGCACGCTCTCACGGTCGTAGCAGCGCCCCTCGAGCGCGACCGAGCCTCCACTGGCTCTCACCTGGTCGACGAACGCATGCAACAGCGCACTCTTGCCCATGCCTGATTCGCCGCTGACAAACATCGCGACCGGACGGCCGGCCAGCATGGACGCATGGGCGGCGTGCAGCGCGGCCATTTCGCTCTCGCGCCCGAGCAGGATGTCGGCCCGTAGCGCGACGCCCGTCGGGTCCGCGTGTCCAGGGCCCGATACAGGGGGCACTTGGCCCGGCGTGTCCGCTCGCTCGAGGGCCGCCTGCACCTGGGCTGCATCGGGCCGCGCGGCGGGGTCCCGCTGCAGCAGCGCATCGCACAGCCTGGCAAGGTCGTGCGGCGCGTCCGCACTCAGGCTGTGCACGCGGGGTGCGGCCTGGTGCCGTTTGAGCTCCAGCACATCACTCAGCAGCCCTTCGAACGGCAGCCTTCCGGTCAGGGCGACGAACAACATCGAGCCGATCGCGTAAAGGTCGCTGGCGGTCGTCGGGGCCAAGTTCGCCGCACTCGAAGTCTGCTCGGGTGCCAGGTAGCCGGGCGTGCCGCTGAAGCCGACGTCGACCGCCGGGCGCCCGGCCGCGCCGGCGTGCCAGTCCAGGACCAACCCGAAGTCCAGGATCACGACGCGCCCGTCCGCTTGAACGAGGACGTTTGACGATTTCAAGTCCCGGTGCAGCTTGCCGGCACCATGGATCGCCACCACGCCCTGGATCAGCTGTTTCAAGGCGGCGCGCAAGCGCTGCTCGTCGAGCCGTCCGCCGGGACGCACCCACTGGTCGAAGTGGGCGCCTTCGATGAGCTCCATGCTGAAGAACCAGCCATCGTCGCTGAACAACTCATGCAGACGGCACAGGTTCGGGTGGTTCATGTCGGCCAGCGAACGGAACTCGTTCTTCAGCCGGTAGACGCTGCCCGGGTCGAGCCAACTCAGGGTCTTGATCGCGACGACGCTGCGCCTGAGGTCGTCATAGGCTTCGAACACCAGCCCCATGCCGCCCTCGCCGATTTGGCGCCGGATGGTGAATCTGCCGTCAAGCACGCTGGTTCCGGGCGGCGGTCTGAAGCCCGAGTCCAGCACCTGTGCGCCGGGGATCGGCGAGGCTTGCTGAAGCATGTCCAGAAACGACCCGCCGCGGCCCTCGACCGTGAGATCGAGCCGGGCTGTTTCAGTTTCTTTTTGTGACATGACGCCTTCGCGACCATCGTGGAGTGCTTAAATCATTATCAATGAACATCGACACAGTCTGTGACCAATCGCGGGATGCTGCTACGGATCCGGATCCGGCGCCGGCGCCATGCTCCTCGGGCGGACCGTGCGCCTGATCCTGGAAGCCACTGCCGCGGGTGCCGTCAAGCGCCTGGACTTCCACACCGCCGAACCCGTGACGATCGGGCGCTCGCCCGATTGCCAGATCCCGATCGACGCCGACCAGGGCGGCGTGTCTCGGCTACATGCCCAGCTCGTCCCTACCGCGCGAGGCTGGATGGTGGAGGATCGCAGCAAGGTCGGAACCCTGGTGAACGGCATGAGGCTCGGGCATGGACAGCGTTGTGCGCTGCGCCTGCACGACGAGCTGCGGGTCGGACCCCTGCGCCTGCGGGTGCTCGAGCTCGGCGGCCGGATCGAGCAGACGATGGCCACCGAGCTCAGGCTGACGGCGGTCGACCTCGCGACGCTGGATCCGCAATTGATCCTGAAGTCGGCGCTGGAACTGCCTCGCTTGTTCGGTGAGGCGCACGCCG
>NZ_JAUJZH010000006.1 GCF_030486595.1 Variovorax ginsengisoli
TCACGCACCCGGCTCCGTCGCGTTCCCTATCCGGCATTCGCGAAAGATTCTGAAATCCGGCCCCCGGAGAGAGCGGCTCGCCCTCTTGACAGGATCAAGCCATATCAGCCCCCCGGCAGCCGGCCCATGATGAGCTTCGCCATCGGCGATGGCGTGCGCCCATTCAGCGTCACGACCCCCATCTCGGACGCCATCGGCGGCAGGCCCTCGATGTCGAGCGCGCACAGCCGGCCGGCCTCGACCTCCGGCGCGACGGCGACATGCGGGGCGGCCAGCACCGAGTCGCAGCCGAGCGCAATGTCCTTCAGCAAGTCGACGTGGTCGCATTCGAGCGCCAGCCGAAGCTCGGCCGCAGAGGGCAGGCCGAGCAGCTGCGCGACGATGGCGCGCACGCCCTCTGGCAGCCGGACCGACAGCACCCCGCAGGCCCACAGCTGCTGCAACGCGACGCGCTTGCGCCGCGCCAGCGGATGCCCGGCGCGCACGTAGAAGCCGCCGGGCTCGCGCCGCAAGGGCCGCAGCTCCAGGCTGCTGTCGGTCGGCAGGTCGCGTGTGTCGGCGACGAAGAACTCGATGTCTTCCTCGCGCAGCCGCGCCAGGAGCAGCTGCCAGTTGCTGATCTCGACCCGCAGGTTGATGGCCGGGTACTCGCGCCGAATCGAGGCCAGCAGCGGGGCCAGGAAGGTCGCGGCCGGGAACGGACCCACGCCGAAGGCGGTATCGCCGAGCTCCAGGCTGCGGTACAGCGCGATGTCGCGCTCCAGGCAGCGGTTGTCGAAAACCAGCTGCCGCGCCCGCGCGACGATGAATTCGCCGGCCGGCGTCGGCACCACTTCCTGGGTGCCGCGATCGAACAGCTGCAACCCGAGTTCGGCCTCGGCCGCCTGGATGCTGCGGGTCAGCGCCGGCTGGCTCAGGTGCACCTGCTCGGCCGCGCGGATGAAGCTGCGCCGGTCGGCAACCGCGACGATGTGGGCCCAGCGCTTCAAGTCCATGACGCCACTCCTTGACGGCCAATTGCAGCCACTGCATCGAGATTAGCTTCACTATGCATTGGACTCAATAGCCGATTGGCGGAACACTGCGGGCACAAAGCAAGGAGACAAGACAGTGAACCTCGTCCAGAACATCGTCCTCGTGGCGATCATTCTCTTTTTCGCGCTGCTGGAAGTCGGCTCCCGCAAGCACAGGCACTTCCACGCCACCGCCGACGACACCAAGCTGGAACTGTTCATGTTCCTCTCGCTACTGGCCTTCTCGCAGCCCTTCATCTTCGCGGTCACGGGCAAGCTGTGCGCGCTGCTGATGCCGGCGCAGCGCGATGCCTGGGCCCATCTGCCCTGGTGGGCGATGGGGGCGATCCTGCTGGTCGCCGACGACATGACGCAGTACTGGTGGCATCGCGTGTCGCACTCGCCGCTGCTCTGGCCGCTGCACCGCGCGCACCACACGGCGCACTACATGAGCATCCGCGTCACCTACCGCAACAACTTCTTCTACTACCTGATGATGCCGGGCCTGTGGGCCTCGGGCGTGCTGATCTACCTCGGCTTCGGCAACGTCTACCTGGTCTACATCGTGGTCAAGCTGACCGTCATCCTGGGCGCCCACAGCGCGGTGCCGTGGGACGCGCCGCTCTACCGCATCAAGTGGCTGCATCCGCTGGCCTGGGTGCTGGAGCGCACCGTCTCGACGCCGGCCACGCACTGGGCCCACCACGCGCTCACCAACGACGACGGCATCGGCCACTACAAGGGCAATTTCGGCAACCTGCTGTTCGTCTGGGACCTGCTGTTCGGCACCGCCAAGATCACGCGCCGCTACCCGGCCAAGGTCGGCCTGCAGGACGACCTGGTGTTCGGCAAGGAGCGCTGGTTCGTCGAGATGTTCTACCCGCTGTTCCATTCGCGGCGGGCCCATTCGGCCCTGGTGCCTGGCGGCCGCGCCTATGCCGAGGCCGAGGTCGACAGCGATGCATCCACCCACGCGCCGCAGGCGCTGGCGGGCAAGCCATGAACGCGATCGTGCGGGAGCAGATCCTGGACCCCTCGCTGCTGCGCATGCGCGCGGCCTTCGACCGCCAGCGGGCTGCCTTCGGCGCCGACATGAACCCGTCGCACGCCGTGCGCATCGACCGGCTCGATCGCCTGCTGGCCATGACCGACCGGATCGCGCCGGAGATCGAGCGCGCGGTGTCGGCCGATTTCGGCCATCGATCGGTGCACGTGACCCGATTGGCCGACGTGATGATGGTGCAGTCCGCAATCCGGCATGCGCGCCGGCAGCTCAAGTCGTGGATGAAGGTGCGGCGTGCCCCGACCGGCCTCGCCTTCCGGCCCGGCTTCAGCCGCATCGTTCCCCAGCCGCTCGGCGTGGTCGGCGTGGTGAGCCCCTGGAACTATCCCTACCAGCTGGCGATGGGTCCGGCGATCGCGGCGATCGGCGCGGGCAACCGCGTGATGATCAAGCCCTCGGAGCTGACGCCGCGCCTGGCCGAGCTGATGCGGGCGGCGGTGGCGGAGTGCTTCGCACCCGAAGAGCTCACGGTCGTCACCGGCGGCACCGAGGTCGGCACCGCCTTCGTCGGCCTGCCCTTCGACCACCTGCTGTTCACGGGCTCGACGGCGGTCGGCCGGCAGGTCGCGATGGCGGCGGCGGCCAACCTGACGCCGGTGACGCTGGAGCTCGGCGGCAAGTCGCCGGCGATCGTCGGTGCCGGCGCCAACCTGGACCTGGTCGCGGCGCGGCTGGTGGTGGGCAAGCTCTTCAACGCCGGCCAGACCTGCATCGCGCCCGACTATGCGGCGGTGCCGCGCAGCGCGGTCGGCCCCTTCGTCGAGGCGATGCGGCGCGCGGTGGCGCGGCAGTACCCGCGCCTCGCGGGCAATCCTGACTACACGGGCATCGTCAGCGAGCGGCATTTCACGCGGCTGCAGGGCCTGCTCGCGGACGCGCAGACGCGCGGCGCGCGCGTCGTGCCGCTGCACGCCGAGGGCATGGCAGGCGGCGCGGCGGGCCGGGTGCTGGCGCCGGCGCTGGTGCTCGATCCGACCGAGGACATGAAGATCATGCAGGAGGAGATCTTCGGGCCATTGCTGCCGGTGCTGGCCTACGACACGCTCGACGAGGTGATCGCGTACGTCAACGCGCACGAGCGGCCGCTGGCGCTGTACTGGTTCGGTGCCGCGGGCGCCGAGCAGGACCGGCTGCTGTCGGGCACGATCTCCGGCGGCGTCACGCTGAACGACTGCATGTGGCACTTCGGGCAGGAGGAGCTGCCCTTCGGCGGTGTCGGCGCGAGCGGCATGGGGGCCTACCACGGCGCGTACGGCTTTCGCACCTTCAGCAAGGAGAAGCCGGTGTTCCACCAGTCGAGGTTGTCGGGCACGGCGCTGCTGCGGCCGCCGTATGGACGGACCTTCGAACGCATGGGGCGGCTGCTCAGGCTGATCAGCTGAAGCGGCACCGGGCGGCGGCTGGTCAGGTCGATGCCGCCTTCGTCTTCAAGACCAGGCGGCAGCCGTGCCGCCGCGCCGGAAGTGATGCCGCATGGCACGCAACTCATGGCGAAGCGCGCACGGCTTCATCGCGTCGGCCAGCGTGGCCAGGAAGTCTTGCCGGTCGAGCAGGAGCATCTGCTCAAGGCATTCGGCTTGGCTCGGGCTCATAAGCCGCGCATGCGCCCACTCCTGCAACGTGTGAAGCGCTCGGGCACGACTGCTCAGATGAAGTGTGGCCAGGTCCAGCGCCAGGTAGGCCTGGCGTTCGGAAAAGGTCTCGGGAATGCGCGTCAGCCCGCCCCTCACGGTGCAATCGAGCGGGGTCGGCCGGAGGCCGAACAGCGCGTGACGAACCCGCTTCAGCGCCGCGCGGTGATCTGCAACATCCAGGATCAGCGCCTGCCGCGCCAGTCGCCGCGGAAAGCCTGTCAGCCATACACGTAGCGTCGTTCGCATAGCCATGCCCTCCCAGAACCCAGGCAGGCCCTGCGTGCTTTCGATCGCGAGCCGACTTTGCGCCGAAAGGTCGCGAAGCGTCAAGTCGGTCGTGGAGGCGCATCTTCCATCTCGGACCATGGCCGGCAGCCCTCGGAACGGCCGTTGAGCTATGCCGTCGTCTCGCTGCCTGGTGAGGAAAACTGCTCGATGACCTGCTGTTCGGTGAGCATGGGAGTCTGGTTGGCGAACGAATAGTAGCCGGGCTTCTTGTCGATGTAGATCTGCGAGGCAAGGTCGAAATCGGCAGACTCGAACACGCCAGCTGGAACGAAGTACTCGCCTGTTGCCAAGAGCTTGTAGTAGAGGTGCGTTCCGCATTTGCTGCAGAAGGCGCGTTGTGCCCAGTCCGACGACGCATAGACAGTGATGTTCTCGCTGCCTTGAAACTGAACATCAGGGCCACAGTGAACGGCCAGAAGTGGCCCGCCTCCCCATCTGCGGCAGAAACCGCAGTGACACGCGCCGATCGCTCGGGAATCCGGCGACGTGAGGCTGACTGCGCCGCAAAGGCAATGACCGTTCATTCGTTCCGCCCTCCAGGAAGCGAGGCGACGCGGCCCTGCGGCCCAACGCCTGAATCGAGCCGAGCCACATCAGGGCGGCGACTGGGTGCCACTATAGACCGCGAACGCCTGGCAGCCATCACCGTCAATGTTGAGATGAATCAACGGAACTTCGGTCGAAGCGGTGCCCGGTCGATCAGCGGCAGCGCCTCATTGACCAGAACGACCTTGCCGCACACCACGGAATGCCGACCTTGACTTCGGGCATGGCGAAGGGCGCTGCGTCCAGGACGCTTAGCCCCGCAGAGATCCCCGCGGCTCCGCGTGCGCAGCCGCCACCAACGCAGACGACTCGGCCACCAGCCGGCGAAGAACGCGTCGACGTTGCGGTACGACCAGTCCTGGGCCTTCACCACGCGGCGCAGGAAGTCCTGCAGCAGCGGCCGCTTGGCCGCGATCGCGGCATCGGTCGCGGCCAGGTAGCTCAGGCCGGGCAACAGCCCGCGCCCGCTCACCAGCACCCACGCATGCCCACCGGTTTCCGCCATGGCGGTGTAGGGCTCCCAGGTGGCCCAGGCGTCGACCGCGCCCTGGGTCAGGGCCAGCTTGGCGTCGGCCGGGGCGAGGAAGCGTAGGGTCAGGTCCTCCGGCTTCAATCCGGCCGTCGTGATCGCCCTGAGGGTGACGTAGTGGCCGATCGAGCCGCGGTTGGTCGCGATGCTCCTGCCCTTGAGATCGGCCGCGGATTTCAGCGGCGAATCGGGGCGCACGAGCACTGCGGTGCCGTAGGCGTCGGAGCGGTTCGCGCCGATCGCCTTGACCCGCGTGCCGGCCGCCAGCGCGAACACCAGCGGCGCGTCGCCGATCGGGCCCGAGTCGACGGCGCCCGCATTGAGCGCCTCGGCCAGCGGCGCGGCGGCCGGGAACTCCGACCACTGGATGTCGTAGCCCAGGCCCTCCAGCCCGCCCGCGGCCTCGAGCAGCGCGCGCAGCCCGCCCTTCTGGTCGCCGGCCTTGAGCACGGGGCGCGGCTGCGCCCGCAGGGCGGCGGCCGGCAAGGCCAGCGCGGCAGCGGCCGCGAGCGAATGGGTGATGAACTGGCGGCGCGGTGCGCGGATCACGATGAAAAACTCCTTGAAGCTTGGAAGGCGGATGAAGGGACTCAGCGGACGAAACCGCCCTTGAGGAAGCGCACCGGCTCGGCATCCATGCGCGCGATGAGCGCGCCGAGGCTGTCGTCCGGCGGCGCCATCGGCGCGCTGCGGTCGCCAGTCTCGGTGCGGCACAGCAGGTCGTCTTCCGACCAGGCCGCCTGGCCCGGTGAACCGAGGGCGCGCAGCCAGCCGTCGCGATCGACCAGCCACTGCGTGCCGGCCAGCTGGCCGGTGCCGGCGATCAACGCGAACGCGTTCCAGGCCGCCGTCGACTCGGCGACGCATTCGCCAGCGGGGCTCGACGCCCTCTCGTCCTCGCGCCTCAGCAGCACCGTGACCACCCGCGGGTCCTCGCGCAGCGCGGCCTGGGGCGTGCCGGCGGCCACGATGCGCAGCCGCTGGCCGCGCCAGCCCGACAGCCGCCGCAGCGGCCGGGATTCGCAGCGCACCTCGACATCGGGCAGGTGGACGGGCCCGGCCCAGACGCCGGTCGCGCGCAGGCTCTGGCCGGCAGCCTGGGCCTTCATGAAGTCGATCAGCGCCCAGGCATCGTCGTCGCCGAACTGCGCGAAGGCCGGCATGGTCGCGGCGCCGTGGCGATCCTTCATGCCGTGCAGCAGATGCCAGAGCAGCTCGCCGTCGGCGCGCCGCCAGAGCAGCGGGCCGGCCAGGTCCGGCGGCCAGACCGGCTGCGCCGCCGCGAGTGGGCCCTGGCCGCGCCCGTCGACGCCGTGGCAGGCAGCGCAATGCTGCGCATAAAGTTCGCCGCCGCGCGCGATCGAAGCCACGTCGAACCCGGTCGGCGAGCGATGGAAACTGGTCGGAACCGCCGGCACGAACAGCACCGCGGCCTGAGGCCACGGCGCGGCGACAAGCAGCAGCGGCACGGCCGCGATCAAGAACCAGCGCGGCTTGCGCCAAAGGGCCGCAAGCAACAGCACCAGCGCCGCAAGCGCCAGCACGAGCAGGGTCAGGGCCAGGCGCCTGGCCTGCCCGGCGTCGATCAGCAGGTTCTCGCCCGACAGCCGCAGCGCCCAGGGCCATGCAGCCTGGCCATGGCTGGTTCCGGCGAGGCCGGCCCAGTCCAGCAGCCCGAGCAGGCCTTCCTGCGCCGCCTGAAGACCCCAGACCAGCGGGTCCAGCCACCCGGCATCCGGCGTGCGGATCACCGCGGCGTCACCAGGTCGCGTCGAGGCCGAGGTGCTGCAGCGCCTCGTGCCGCAGCGCCGCCAGCCGTGGGTGGCCGCGATGCCGCGGGTACGGCAGGTCGACCACCAGTTCCGCCGTGATGCGCGCCGGCCGGTCGCTCAGCACGATCACGCGGTTGGCCAGGAACAGGGCTTCTTCCACGTCATGCGTGACCAGCAGCGCCGAGAAGCCGGCGCGCTGCCACAGGTTCACCAGCTCGCTCTGCATCGCGATGCGGGTCAGCGAATCCAGCTTGCCCAGCGGCTCGTCGAGCACCAGCAGCTGCGGGTCGTTGACCAGCGCGCGCGCCAGCGCCACCCGCTGCGCCATGCCGCCCGAGAGCTGGTGCGGGAAGCTCTTCGCGAAGTCGCTGAGCCCGACCAGCGCCAGCGCGTCGTCGACGCGCGCGCGCTGCGACTTCAGCAGCCCGCGCGCCTGCAGGCCCAGCGCCACGTTGTCCCAGACACTGCGCCAGGGATAGAGCGTCGGGTCCTGGAAGACGACGATGCGCGAGGGATCGGGCCGCGCGATCGGTGCGTCGTCCTGCGTGATGCGACCGGTGGTCGCCGGCTCGAGCCCGGCCACCAGCCGCAGCAGCGTCGACTTGCCGCAGCCGCTGGGCCCGAGCAGCGCGACGAACTCGCCCGCGCGCACCTGCAGGTCGATGCCGTCGAGCACCTGCAGCACGCCGCCCTGCTGCTGCCTGAACCAGTGGCTGACCGCCTGGATGTCGATGCGCGCGCCGGCCTGCGCGACGCTGGCCGTGCTCACCATTTGACAGTCCCCTTCTGCCACGACAGCGCGCGGTCGCGCACCTTGAAGAGCAGCGTGATCAGGCCCGAGCACAGCACCGCCATCACCAGCAGCGCCGCGTACATGTTCGGGTAGGCGGCCCAGCCCTGGGCCCACTGCAGGTACCAGCCGAGGCCGGCCTTGACGCCCATCATCTCGGCCGTCACCAGCACCGAGAAGGAGGCCCCCAGGCCCATGAACAGGCCGACGAAGACCTGCGGCAGCGCCGCCGGCACCGCGACCCGGAGCACCAGAAACCATTCGGTCGCGCCCAGCGTGCGCGCGACGTCGTAGTAGCTCTTGTTCACCGAGGCCACGCCCGACCAGGTCAGCACCGCCACCGGGAAGAAGGTGGCGAGCCCGACCAGGAACACGGCCGCGGCATAGCTCGACGGCGCGAAGAAGAAGGCCAGCGGCAGCAGCGCCGAGGCCGGCACCGGACCGAGGAAGCGCAGCACCGGATGCACCCAGTAGCCGGCGATGCGCGACCAGCCGATCCACACGCCGGTGGCGAAACCGACCCCCGCGCCCAGCACGAAGCCATGCGCGAGCAGCCGCAGCGAATGCGCGGTCGACAGGCCGAGCCGCGCCCAGTCCTCGACGGCGACGTCGAGCAGGCTCTGCGGCGGCGCGAAGAAGGGCGGCGGCAGCAGGCCCAGCTTGGCCGTCAGCGCCTCCCAGAGCGCGAGCAGCAGCGGCGCGGCGACGAGCCACTGGCCGGCCGGGCGCAGCTTGCGGCCGAGCCGTCCGGCGCGGGCGGCGAGCAAGGCCACCACCCCGAGTGCGATGGCGACGGCGATCGCGCCGATGCCGAACTCCTGCGTGAAGTTCCAGTCGCTGAAGCCGACTTCGCGATTGGGCCACCAGACGGTCAGCACACCGAGCGCCAGCCATGCGGCCGCCGCGACGAGGCCGGTGCGCCAGACGCCGGCCGCGGCAGGCTCGTCCAGCACGGCGGGCGTGACCGCGGGCCGCGCGTCGCGCCGGACCGGCACGCGCGCCGGCGCCGGCTGCTGCCGCGGCGGCGGCGCGCCGAGGATGTTCCCGGCCGTCGTCATGCCAGCACGTCCACCGACACGTGGTTGGCGAGCCGCGCCGGATCGGTGCTCGACTTCAGCACGCCGACCGAGCGGAAGTCGCGGGCATAGAACTCGACCTCGTCGCGCAGGTTCTTGCCGACCGGGTGGTGCGCGTGCGTCAACGTGCCGAGCAGCGCCTGCAAGTCCTCGACCGGCACCTTCGGCGAATACTTCGCGAACAGCCTGGCCGACTCGTTCGGGTTCTCGGCCACGAAGTCCGAGGCCTGCACGATGGAGCGCACCAGCGCCGCCACCACCGGCTTCTCCTTGCGCACCAGTTCGCCGCGGGCGCCGACGATGCAGCAGACCTTGTCCTTGTACTCGCCGGAGAGGTTCGATGCGAGCTCCTGGTAGCGCCCCTTGTTGCGCTTCTCGATCAGGTAGAGCGTCGGGTCGCCGTCGGCGATCGCCTGGATCTCGCCCTTGTTGACCGCGATGTCGAGCAGGTCGGCCGGGTACTGTCGCCAGGTGACGTCCTTGTCGGCATCGATGCCGTTCTTCTTGAGCAGGATCGAGAAGAAGTTCTTGCCCGGGCTCGCGATGTCCGACACGCCGATGGTCTTGCCCTTGAGCTTCTGCAGGTCGGTGACGCCGGCCTCCTTGACGCCCACCAGGCGCACGCAGCCGCCGTGCGAGCTGCCGACGATCTTGACGTCGAAGCCCGATTCGAGCGGCTTGAGCCAGCGGTGGATCATGCCGACCGCCGCATCGGCCTTGGCGGTGGCGAGCGATTCGAGCAGCTGGTCGGTCGATCCCGTGTAGTTGATCAGGTCGACCTGCAGCCCGTTCTTCTCGAAGATGCCGCGCTCCTGCGCCACCACCACGGGCGAGAGGCAGAAGGCGGAGGCGTTCCACGCGAAGGTCAGCTTGCGCTGCTGCGACCAGGCGCGGGTGGCGATCAGGGCGCTCGCGGCGACGGCCGCGGCTGCGCCGCCGGCACGCAGCACGCCGCGGCGGGAAAGTGAGGTGTCGTGGTTCATGGAGATCAGGGATTCGCTGGTTAAAGAAGCAGTTCGGGCTCGGCCTCGACCAGCCCTTCGTAGAGGCTCTCGAACGCATGCAGCGCGCCCTCAGGGCCGCCGATCTGCTGGTGGGTGTGGCGAGCCACCGCGTCGTCGATCGGCTGCGGCGTGCCGGCCGCCTCGGCCAGCAGCTGCGTGTGGCAGGCGTTGTCGAGCGCGATGTACCACCAGGCGGCGGCTTCCACGCTCGGGCCGGCGCTCAGGATGCCGTGGTTCATCAGGATCGCGCCCTTGCGCCCGTCCAGCGCCCTGGCGATGCGCAGTCCCTCGCTCTCGTCGACCACCATGCCGGTGAAGTCGTCGAACAGCGCGTGGTCGTCGTGGAACACGCAGGCGTCCTGGGTCAGCGTGTCGAGCTTGCGGCCCAGGGTCGACCAGGCCTTGCCGTAGGTCGAATGCGTGTGCGCGGCCGCGATGATCTTCGGATCGTGTTCGTGAATCGCGGCATGGATCGCGAACGCCGCCTTGTTGAGCGGGCGTTCGCCGACCACGGTCTCGCCGGCCGCGTTGACCAGCAGCAGGTCCGACACCTTGATGCGCGAGAAATGCACCCCCAGCGGATTGACCCAGAAGTGGTCCGTCAGCTCAGGGTCGCGCGCCGTGATGTGGCCCGCCAGGCCCTGCGCGAAACCGAAGCGGGCGAACAGGCGGAAGGCCCCCGCCAGCCGCTCCTGCCGGTGGCGGCGCTCGGCTTCCACGCCGCTGCGCGGTGCCGGCGGATCGAACCAGTACTTGCGCTGCGGGTTCGGGTTCAGGGCCAGCCGGGTGCGCGAGCGCTCCCCGCTGCGGTCGATGTCGAGTACGGCGCTCATGCGATTCCTTCGGGCACGTGGATGCACGGCGCGGTCAAGCGGCCTGACGCTGGGCGGCGACGCGCTGCGCCACCAGCTCGCGGGTGCGCGGGATCAGCTCGCGGCCGTAGTCGATCGCGTCCTCGAGCGGGTCGAAGCCGCGGATCAGGAAGGTGGTCACGCCGAGCGCGTGGTAGTCGAGCAGCGCATCGGCCACCTGCTCCGGCGTGCCGACCAGCGCGGTGCTGTTCGAGCGGCCGCCGATCTCCTGCGCGACCGCGGTCCACAGCCGCTTGTCGAGCCGCGTCCCTTGCTCGGCGGCGGCCAGCAGGCGCTTGGCGCCTTCGCTCTGCAGCGGGCCGCCGCGCCCGAAGCCCTGCACCACGCGCAGCCGGCGGGTCTCGGCCAGGATGCCGTCGGCGCGCTCCCAGGCCTTGGCCTCGGTCTCGGCCAGGATGGGGCGGAACGACACCGAGAAGCGCACCTGGCGCCCGTGCCGGGCGGCCTCGGCGCGCACCCGGCCGGTGAGCTCGCGCGCCTGGGCCAGCGACTCGCCCCACAGCGCGTACACGTCCGCATGCTTGCCGGCCACCGGGATCGCGGCCTCCGAAGCGCCGCCGAAGTACACCGGCACGTGCGGCCTGCCGTTCAGCGTCTGCACCGGCTTGACTTCCGAGAAGGCGTCCTTGAAGCGGTAGTGCGGGCCTTCATGGTCGAAGGGCTTGTCGGCGGTCCAGACCTTGCGCAGCACCTCGAGGTATTCGTCGGTGCGCGCATAGCGCTGGTCATGGTCGAGCCAGTCGCCGTCGCGCTTCTGCTCGTCGTCGGAGCCGCCCGAGATGTAGTGCACGCCGAGCCGGCCGCCGCTGAACTGGTCGAGCGAGGCGAACTGGCGCGCGGCCAGCGTCGGACTCACGAAGCCGGGGCGATGCGCCAGCATGAAGTGGATGCGCCCGGTCACCGAGGCGGCGTAGGCCACGGTCAGGGTCGCGTCGGGGCTGGTGGAGTGATGCGGCACCAGGACCCGGTCGAAGCCGGCCTGCTCGTGCGCCTGGGCGAAGGCGCGCACGTAGTCGCGATCGATGGCGGGGCCGCGTGCGGGATGGATCTCGGAGACCTTCTGGGCCTGGATCATGCCGATGAATTCGATGTCGCTCATGGAGTTGCGTCCTTGGATGGAGGGAAAGTGGGGCCGGTCAGGCCGGGTTGGCGCGCGACAGCGCGGGGTCGAAGCTGCGGTCCCAGAGCGGCGCCACGTCCGCGGCGCCGTCGAGCACGCCGAGCTTCTGGAAGGTGTCGGCCACTTCCTGGTGGCTGCGCACCGCGGCCTGGGTGACCGGGCCCAGTGCGTAGTCGTTGCTGCGCCCGTTGAAGAGCTCGATGATGTCGCCCACCGGCACCCGGGTCTCGGCCGACTGCGCCTTCGCGTAGTCGAGGTAGTTGTCGTTGGCCCAGGCATAGGCGCGCTGCAGCCGCAGCAGGAAGTCGGCGATCGCGGCATGGCGCAACGGGTCGTCCACCGCGCGCGGATTGGCATAGACCGGGAAGTTGCCCGACAGATAGCCCTTGCCGGTCTTGATGACCCGGGCCCCGTGCTGGGTGCGCGCCAGCTGGCCGTTGTAGCCGTAGATGGCCCAGGCATCGAGATCGCCGCGAGCGAAGGCCGAGAGCCCGTCGGCCGGACTCAGGTTGATGGGCTGGATGTCGCCGAATGAAAGCCCCGCCTCCGCGAGCTGCTTGCTCAGGTAGTAGTGGGCGGTGGTGGCCCGCACGTAGCCCACGCGCTTGCCCTTGAAGTCGGCGATGGTCCTGATCGGCGCGTCCTTGCGCGCCAGGGTCGCCTGGTTGTTCAGGTCCTCGTGGATCACGGCGATGAAGCGCACCCTGGCCTTCTGCCGCGCAGCGAAGACGGCGGGGATCTCGCTGCCCGAGCCCAGGTCGAGCGCGTCGCCCTGGATGGCCTCGATGTGCAGCACGCCGTTGTTGAGTTCGCGCCAGTCGATCTTGTAGGGCGTGCGGCCCTGGCCCGAGGCCTCGATCAGCGGGCGCCAGAGGCCCTTGTAGGTGCCGATGCGCAGCGTGAGCCCCGAAAGGTCCGGCGCAGCGGCACGGGCCAGCGTGCCGGCGGCGCCGAGGGCGGTGGCGGCGCCCGCCGACTGCAGCCAGCGGCGGCGCGACCAGGCGGTGGAAGTGGCGTGGGATGGAAATGTCATGGACCCAGACCGTAAGGCCCGGGCGCCCGAAAGCGAACGCATGAATCCGAGTTTGGATATGCGGCTTCCGTCGTTGGCCCCGCGCGCCTCGGCCGCTAAGGTCCGAAGCCATGAGTTCCCAAGCCCTGCGCCGCCTGCCGGTGGCCCCCCACGAGGACGCCGCGCTGCTCGCGCGCCTGTCCGCCCGCTTCGCCGAAACCGCGGCCGACCACGACCGCGACGGCAGCTTCCCGCGCGACAACTTCGCCGCGCTGCAGGCGCAGGGCCTGATCGCTCTGGTTGCGCCGCGTGAACACGGCGGCGGCGGCGCCTCGCTCGATGCGGCGCGCCGCGTGCTCGCCGCGGTCGCGTACGGCGAGCCCGCGACCGCGCTGATCCTGACGATGACCTGGCTGCAGCATCACGCGATCGGCCGCAGCGACAGCCGCTGGCCCGCCCACCTGCGCGAACGCGTGCTGCGCGACGCCGTGCGCGATGGCGCATTGATCAACGCCCTGCGCGTGGAGCCCGCGCTGGGTTCGCCCGCACGCGGCGGCCTGCCCGCCACCACCGCGCGCCGCGACGGCGACCAATGGAAGCTGAGCGGCCACAAGCTCTACACCACCGGCATCGAGGGCCTGCGCTGGCTCTCGGTGTGGGGCCGCACGGACGAGCCGTCGCCGCGGGTCGGCGTCTTCCTGGTGCCGCGCGACGCGCCGGGCGTTCGCGTGGTCGCGAGCTGGGACCACCTGGGCCTGCGCGCATCCGGCAGCCACGAGGTGATCTTCGAAGAGGTCGCGATCCCGCTCGACCATGCGGTCGACCTGCGGGCGCCGGCCGAATGGGCGCCCGACGCCGGCAGCCAGACCGACGTCGATGCCCATGCGACGCAGCAGGCCTGGATGGTGGTGCTGCTGGCCACGCTCTACGACGCGGTGGCGCGGGCCGCGCGCGACTGGCTGCTCGGATTCCTCAACCACCGGGCCCCCAGCGGCCTGGGTGCGCCGCTGGCCAGCCTGCCGCGGGTGCAGGAGACGGTCGGCGAGATCGAGGCGCTGCTGCGCACCAACCGCGTGCTGCTCGACGAGGCGGCCGCCGAAGTCGACGCCGGCCATGCGCCTTCGGCGGCCGACAGCGGCCTGCTGAAGTACACGGTCACGACCCAGGCGATCCGCGCGGTGGAACTCGCGCTGCAATCGAGCGGCAACCACGGCCTGACGCGCCACAACCCGCTCGAGCGCCACTACCGCGACGTGCTGTGCAGCCGCATCCACACACCGCAGAACGACGCGATCCTGGTGGCCGCCGGCAAGGGCGCGCTGGGCGCCGCGACCGTCCGATGAGCGCGGCGCCGCTGCGCGATTTCGTCGCCGGCTTCGCTCGCCTGCTCGACCGGCGCCCGGGCGAAGCAGACATCCTCGAATCCGGCGGCAGCCTGCTGCGCGGGCTGGTGGCGCGCGACGACTGGCTGCCCGAAGCCTTCGCGCAACCCGATCCCGTGCGCTACCAGCAGTACCTGCTGCATGCCGATGCGACCGGACGCTTCTCGGTCGTGAGCTTCGTCTGGGGGCCCGGACAGGCCACGCCGGTGCACGACCACACGGTGTGGGGCCTCATCGGCATGCTGCGCGGCGCCGAGTACAGCCAGCCCTATCGCGAGCACGACGGCCGGATGGCGGCCGCCGGACCGCCGGTGCGGCTCGAGCCCGGCGACGTGGGGGCGGTGTCGCCCACGGTGGGCGACGTGCACCGCGTGCACAACGCCTTCGACGACCGGGTGTCGATCAGCATCCATGTCTATGGCGCCGACATCGGCGCCGTGAAGCGCCATACTTATCCAGCCGGCGGCGGGCGCAAGCCCTTCGTCTCCGGCTATGCCAACACGCAGCCTCCCGATCTCCGCAGAACATGACCGCCGCCACCGCCCAAGCCACCGGATTCCCCACCCTGTCCTTCGCCGACGTGCGGGCGCAGCTGCTCGAGCAGCGCGAGATCGCGCTCTTCGACGTGCGCGAGGAAGACCCTTTCGCGCAGGCCCATCCGCTGTGGGCCGCGAACCTGCCGCTGTCGCGCATCGAGCTCGACGCCTGGCGGCGCATCCCGCGCCGCGACACCCTCATCGTCCTCTACGGCGAGCACGCGGGGGCCGACCTCGCACCGCTGGCCGCCGGCCGGCTCTCCGCGCTGGGCTACAGCCGCGTCCATCTGCTCGAAGGCGGCCTCGATGGCTGGCGCCTCGCGGGCGGCGAGCTGTTCCGCGACGTCAACGTGCCGAGCAAGGCCTTCGGCGAACTGGTCGAGCACGAGCGCCACACGCCCTCCCTCTCGGCGCAGGAGGTCAAGGCGCTGATCGATGCGCGCGCCGATGTCGTGGTGCTCGATGCGCGGCGCTTCGATGAATACCGGACCATGAGTATCCCGACCGCGACCAGCGTGCCCGGTGCCGAACTGGTGCTGCGGGTGCGCGAGCTGGCGCCCGACCCGGCCACGCGGGTGATCGTCAACTGCGCGGGTCGCACGCGCAGCATCATCGGCACGCAGTCGCTGGTCAACGCGGGCATTCCCAATCCGGTCGCGGCGCTGCGCAACGGAACCATCGGCTGGAAGCTCGCCGGGCAGGTGCTGGACCACGAGGCCGCGCGCCAGGCGCCCGCGCCGGGCGCGGCGAATCGCGCCCTCGCCCAAGCCAGTGCACAGGACGTGGCCCGGCGCGCGGGCGTGCGTTGGGTCGCCCTCGACGCCCTGCCCACCCTCGATGCGCCGGACCGCAGCGTCTACCGCTTCGACGTCCGCACGCCGGAGGAATACGAGGCCGGCCATCTGCCGGGCTTCGCCAGCGCGCCCGGCGGGCAACTGGTGCAAGAGACCGACCATCACGTGCCGGTGCGCGGGGCGCGCATCGTGCTGGCCGACGACGACGGCGTGCGGGCGCCGATGACGGCCTCGTGGCTGGCTCAGATGCGATGGGAGGTCTACGTCACCGAGCCGCAGCCGGAGGCGGCGCGCAGTGCCATCGGTGCGGCGCCGGCGGCGCACCCGGCCGCGCCGCCGGTGGAGGAAGTCTCGCCGGCCGATCTGGCGCAGGCACTGCGGGCCGCACCGGGCGACATCGCGGTGATCGATCTCACGGGCAGCGTGCAGCACGCGAAGCGCCACATCCCGGGCGCCTGGTTCGCGATCCGCGCCCAGCTCGCGCAGGCACTGGACACGATCCCGCCCGCGCGCCGCTACCTGCTGACCTGCGGCAGCAGCCTGCTGGCACGTTTCGCCGCCGCCGACCTGCGGGCAGCCCTCGACGCCCGCCGCAGCGCTGCCGAGGTGGCCGTGCTGGCGGGCGGCAATGCCGCATGGTTCGCGGCCGGCCTGCCGGCCGAGAGCGGCCTGCCACGCTCCGCGACGCCGCCCACCGATCGCTACCGCCGGCCCTACGAGGGCACCGATGCGCCCGCCGAGGCGATGCAGGCCTATCTGGACTGGGAGTTCGGCCTGGTCGCGCAGCTGGGCGCCGACGGCACGCACGGGTTCCGCGTGCTCTGAAACCGAAGGTCAGAGCCGTGCCAGGTCGGGTCCGTCCTTGGGGCCGAACCAGGCCCGGCGATAGGCCTCCCGGGCCGCGCGCTCGGCGTTGGCGTCGCCCTTGCGGCGCTCGACCTCGGCCAGGCCGGCCAGCGCCCAGCCGTTGTTCCGGACCCGGGCCAGCGAGTCCCTGAACGCCTGCTCGGCCTCGTCGAGCTTGCCCTGGCGCAGCCGGACCGAGCCGAGCGATTGCCGCACCGGGTAGTACCAGTAGGGCGGCTCGGTGTAGGCCAGCGCGTCTTCGATGGCAACGGCCTCGGTGTACGCCTTGGCGGCAGCGTCGAGGTCACCGGTGGCATCGGCCAGCCGGCCGGTGGCGACCAGCCCCGCGGTGCGCACGATCTCCTTGGCCGGCAGTCCCCAGGGCTCGAAGGGCTTGAAGTCGGCCGTGCGCTCGATCGCGGCGATGGCGTCGATCTCGCGCTGTGCCCCGGCCTTGTCCTTGCGCTGCGCGTAGGCGATGGCGCGCGCATAGTGGTACATGGTCGACACCAGCACGACGTCGTCGGACGGCGGCGCCAGCTTGAGGATCGTGTCCGGGTCGCTGAACTGGGCACGCGTCGTGTAGTGCGCCGCCTTGATCGGCTGCAGGATCGGGAACATCTTCACCAGTTCGGCGGGCACCGAGGCGTCCAGCTTCGCGGCGGCATCGACCGCGGTGCCGCCGTCGCCGCCCATCTGCGCCGAGACCATCACGAAGTGGATGTTGTGCGGGTAGTAGGCGGCCTTGTAGAGCGGGTCCGACGGCGAAGTCTTGAAGTAGGCCTCGTCGACCTGGATCGCGCGGCGATTGGCCTCCAGCGAATCACGGTACAGCCCCACGCGGTAGTAGATGTGCGCGGGCATGTGGACCAGGTGGCCGGCACCGGGCACCAGCGCGCCCAGCCGCTTCGCGTAGGGCAGCGCGCGGTCCGGCTGGGCCGACGCCTCCACCGCGTGGATGTACAGGTGGATGGCGCCCGGGTGGGTGTTGTTGCGCTTCAGCACCGTCTCCAGGGTGGCGACGATGTCGGCGCCGCGACCCTTCGGCTCGGCGCCGCCGGCCTGCCAGTAGTCCCAGGGTTGCGTGTCCATGGCGGCTTCGGCATACAGCACCTGGAGCGTGTCGTCGGTCGGGAATCTCGCCGCCACGGCCTTCATGGCGTCGGCATAGGCGCCATCCAGTGCGCTGCGGTCGGGCGGGGCATCGGCGGCGTAGCGCTTCTCGAGCGCGCCGATCAGCATCTGCTCCAGTTCGCTCGCCCGTCCCTTGAGCGCCACCGCCCTCGCCAGCGCGGCCAGTGCCGGCGCATTGGCCTCGGGCATCATCGGGACATTGATGTTCGGGCCCAGCACCAGCGCCTCGCCCCAGAAGCACATGGCGCAATCAGGATCGAGCTGCTGCGCCGCCTGGAACGCGCGCTGCGCCTCGGCGTGGTTGAAGCCGAAGGACAGCCGCAATCCCTGGTTGAAATAGGCCTGGGCCTTGGGGTTGCGGGTGCTGATCGGAAACGCCAGCGTGCCGAGGTTGGCGTACAGCGGCACGGTGCCGCCGGCCGCCTGCATCGGCACCGGCTGGAACGGGGCGGTCTCGCTCTTGACCCGGACCAGGGCCTTGAGCAGCGCCGGCGGCGCGCTGACCACCGGCCCGCAGATGCCACCCGACAGCAGCGGATCGAAGGGCGGCCCTGCTCGCCCGGCGCCGACCCCGTCGGGCAGCAGCAGGCCGGTGCCTGCGACGACGACGGCAACCGCCGGCAACAACCGGCGACGGATCACGAAGCGGTGGTGCGATGGCATGGCATTTCCCCTCTGGAGAAGAGGCGGGACCTGCGATGCGTGCTCGGCTGGCCCCGTCTGTGGATGAGCCGGATCGATGCAAAAATTCTGGCATCCGGCCGCACGCGGTGCAATAGCCCATTGGCAATGCAATTCAACCGGCGTACAACCCATGCGTCAACTCCCGAGGAGCGCGCCATGAACCCGCTTGCCGCCAGCAGCGTGACCTGCATGTTGCCCGTGAAGGACCTGGCGCGTGCCCGCCAGTTCTACGAACAGGCGCTCGGCCTGGAGCCGCTGGGCGCCAAGCCGGACGGCAAGTTCATCTACCGCTGCGGCGGCACCGAGCTGGCCCTGTTCCCGAAGCCAGAGGGCACCAAGGCCGACCACACGGCCCTGAGCTTCCGGGTGGCGCAGATCGACCAGGCGGTGGCCGCGCTATCGCAGCGCGGCGTGCGCTTCGCAGACTACGACCTGCCCGGGCTGAAGACCGTGGACCACGTCTGCGTGCTGGGCTCCGAGAAGGCGGCCTGGTTCGAGGACCCGGAAGGCAACATCCTCTGCCTGCACGAGGATCTGGACTGAGGGTCCTAGTGGCTGTCCTCGATATTGAGGACCTTCCCCAAGCCCAGGAAATAGTTGGCGAACGCGAGCAGCGCCGCCGTCACCGCGATGTAGACGGCTGACAGCGCCGCCAGGGTCGGATCGGCAAACTCGCGGACATAGTTGTACATGGCCACCGGTAGCGTCTGCGTGTCCTGCGTCGTCACGAAGAGCGATGCGGTGAATTCGCTGAACGACATGATGGCCGCGAACAGCCATCCACCGAAGAGGCCCGGCGCCAGCAGCGGGACCGTGATCGTGAAGAGCACCCTCACCGGCGACGCGCCCAGGCTGGCGGCCGCCTGCTCCAGCCGTTCGTCCAGGTTCTCCATCGAGACATAGACGCTGCGCAGCACGAAGGGCAGCACCAGCATCACGTGGCACAGGATCACGATGCCGTATCCGCGCTGCACCGAGGTCTGCGACACCAGGATCAGCAGGCCCAGTCCCAAGGTGAAATGCGGCACCACCAGCGGCGAATGCAGGATCGCGAGCAGCAGCTGCTTGCCCTTGAACTCCAGGCGCTTCACGGCGATGGACAGGCAGGTCCCGATCACCAAGGCCAGGAAGGAAGACCATCCGGTGACGACCATGCTCGAGCGGAATCCTTCCTGGAAATCCGGATAGCTGAACACCCGCGCAAACCACTTGAGCGAATACGATTCAGGCGGAAAGGCAAGAATCGCCTTTTCGTTGAAGGCGGCGATCGTCACCACCACCACCGGCAGCAGGACGAACGCAAGCAGGATGGCGATCAGCAGCGGGCCGGCCACGCGCAGCGGCAGAGGCAGGGAACTTCGGATTCTCATGTCAGTGTCCTCCAAAGGCCTTCAGGCGCTTCGTCAAAAGTCCCAAGGCAAAAAGCGCCGCGACCGTCAACATCAGCCCCATCACGCTCAGGCTGGCTGCCAGCGGAAAATTCATCGAAGAGAACCCGAGTTGGTAGACCAGTGTCGACACCGTGGGCACGCGGCCTCCGCCGATCATCTGCGGCGTCGCAAAGGCACTGAAGGTCCAGGCGAAGGCGGTCGTGATGCTGGCCAGGATGCCGGGCATCGACAGCGGGAGCGTGACCGTGATGAAGGTCTTGACGGGGCCCGCGCCCAGGCTTTGCGCGGCCTTCTCGTAGTCGCGGTTGATGTGCGAGATCGCCGTGGCGAGCATCAGCACCACCACCGGAATTGTCACGTGCACCAGCGCGACCAACACGCCCAGGTGCGTGAACATGAGTTCGAACGGCCATTCGATCAGGCCGAGCTTGCGCAGGGTGCCGTTGATGAAGCCGTTGCTGCCCAGCACGGCGATCCACGAGTAGGTCCGGACGATCTCGCCCAGGAACAGCGGCGTGATCGAGACGATCAGGATGAAGGACTTCAGCGCCCGGTTCTTCACGCGCACCAGGGCATAGGCCAGGGGATAGGCGGCGAGCAGCGAGAAGACCGTGGTCTCCACACTCAGCAGCAGGGTGTTGGCAAAGGCATCGAGATAGATCGACTTGCCCATGCCGGTGAAGTTGGCGAAGGTCAGCCCTCCGACATCCAGCGAGCCAGGAACGAAGGTCCTGAAGCTGAACTGGAACACCGCGGCCAGCGACACGGCGATGCCCATCGCCACAATGACGGCCGGAGAGATCAGCCAGGCCCGTAGATCGGAGCGCATTCCTTAGCCTTGTTCCTGAGACCCGACCGGGTCAGTTCATCACGTTTTCGGTGAACCACTTGCGCCACTCCGCCGTCTTCTCGGCGCGCAGCTTGTTGTCGATGACGATGGTCTGGCTGTCCCACTGGGCCTTGGTGGTGAACACGCCCGGCAGCTTCGCGTCTTCGGCCGAGACCGTCGCGTTGTCGACCACCGGGCTGGCCTTCTTCGAAGCCACGATCTTCGACTGCACTTCGGGCGACAGCGCGATGTTCAGGAACTTGTAGGCCAGGTCGGTCTTGGTGCTGCCCTTCATGATGGCCATGGTGTCGACGCCGAGCACCGCACCTTCCTTGGGCATGACCACCTTGATCGGCACGCCCTGGCTCGCCATGTGATACGCATTCATCGAGAGGATGACTTCCACGGGCGTTTCGCCGGTGGCGATCAGCTGCTGCGCATTGGCGTCGTTGGTATAGAAGGCCTTGAAGTTGGGCTTGAGCGCCTTGAGCTTGTCCTGGCCCTTTTCCCAGGACTTGGCATCCCCGCCCGACAGCATCGCCGACACCGCGATCAGGTGGCTGGGGTCGAAATCGGGGGCGCTGATCTTGCCCTTGAGGGCCGGATTCCACAGGTCGTTCCAGCTTTCGAACTTGACGCTCGGCGGCAGCAGGTCGGGGCGATAGCCGATGGAATACACATAGGCCCAGCTGCCGATGTGGTACGGGCTGATCTTGGCGCGGTCGACCAGGCGGCTGGCGTTCGGGATCTTGCTGGTGTCGAGCTGCTCGAACAGATCGCCGTTGACGTAGAGCCAGCCTACATGCGAGGTCGTGAACGTGATGTCGCTCTCGGGCTTGGAGGCGAGCTTGGCCTTGTTCAGGCGGTCGATGGTGCCGCCGGTCACGTACTTCACCGGCACGCCGGTCTGCTTGGTGAATTCCTTGCCGATGTTCTCGTCAATGAGGTCGCGGAAACTGCCGCCCCATGTGCTCACCACCAGGGCGTTGTCCTGCGCGTAGGCCGAAGCGGCGGCCAGCGTGGCGGAAAGCATGCACAGTGTCAAAAGCTTGCGAATCATTGAAAACCCTCAAATCGAAAAGTTGAACGTTGGTCGGAGCTGCCATCGGTCGGCGAGTCGACTGATGATGCAAGCATTACGCCAGCACCAGGTCCACTCACTTCAGCGACCGGATGATGTGGAACTCGCGACTCGCGGCCAAGTCGCCTTTTACTTAGAGGTGCCTCAATTTTCCTGATGGGCGCGGGTCGGGGGCAACGCTCGGAAATTCCTAAACGGTCGCCCGGAAAATACAAATGGCTCCAGGGGCCGGCGCAGATGAGGATCGCCATTCCCGTCACCAGCCCCGAGCAACATGAAACACACCCGCATCCGGCCTTTCAACACCAAGGCCACGTACCCCGAACAGAAGCTCGACAACGACCTCTGCCAGGCCGTCGTCGCCCGCGGCAGCATGGTCTTCCTGCGCGGCCAGATCGGACAGAACCTCGAGACCTCCGAGAGCGTCTGCATCGGCGATGTCAGCGGGCAAGCGGAGCAGGCCATGGCGAACATCGCGATGCTGCTCGAGGAGGCCGGCGGCGAGCTCCAGGACATCTGCAAGATCACGATCTACATCATCGATCCGCGCTACCGCGAGGCCGTGTACCTGGTCGTGGGCCGCTGGCTGAAGGGGGTTTTCCCGGTGTCGACAGGCATCGTGGTGTCTGCCCTCGCCCGTCCGGAATGGCTGGTGGAAATCGATGCCACCGCGATGATTCCCGACTGAGCCCCATGACTTTCTCCATCATCGCGCGCTGCCCCGCCACCCGGCAGTTCGGTGCCGCAGTGGCCTCGTCCTCTCCCGCGGTCGCCGCGCGCTGCATCCGCGGCCGCAAGGGCGTGGGCGCTGCCGCCAGCCAGAACATCACCGATCCGGATCTGGGCCCGCTCGCCCTGGACCTGCTCGCCAGCGGACTGACGCCGGCGCAGGCAGTGGCCGAGTTGCAGAAGCGCCCCTTCATCGACTACCGCCAGCTGATGGCCATCGATGCGTCGAATCCGCCGGTGGTCTTCACCGGCGCCCAGGCGCTCGGAACGCTGGCCAGCGTGGTCGGCACGCATGCTGCCTGCGCCGGCAACATGCTGCTCACGCGCGAGGTGCCCCAGGCGATGCTGTCGGCCTTCGAGAGCGCCGAAGGCTCCCTGGCCGAACGCCTGATGCAGGCCATGCTCGCCGGCCAGGCGGCCGGCGGCGAGGAAGGCCCCGTGCATTCGGCCGGCCTGCTGGTCTACGGGGAGCAGAGCTGGCCGATCGTGGACCTGCGGCTGGACTGGGTGGAGCTCGACCCGGTGCAGGCCCTCTACGCGACCTGGAAGGTCTACGAACCGCAACTGCAGGCCTACATCACGCGGGCGCTGGACCCGCGCGCCGCCCCGAGCTTCGGGGTGCCAGGAAACCTCTGAAGGGCCGCCGCTACACTGGACTTTTGACGTCACGTGCCGCTCCACGGCCTCTTCTCTTCCTCGACATGCTCAACCGCGTTTCCCTGCGTCAGATGGAGTATTTCGTCGCCACCGCGACCCACGGCAGCATCGCCGCCGCGTCGGCGCAGATCCATATCTCCTCGCCCTCGATCTCCGCGGCCATTGCCCATCTCGAATCCGAACTGAACGTGCAGTTGTTCGTCCGCCATCCCTCCAAGGGGCTTGGCCTGACCGCCATCGGCACCCTGGTGCTGAAGCAGTGCGAGGACGTGCTCGACCAGTCCTCCCGCCTGTACGAGATCGCCTCGGACTCGAGCGATGTCATGCAGGGCGCCTTGCGCGTGGGCAGCTTCCAGTCGCTCACCGCGATGATCGCGCCCGAGGTCATCTTCGGGTTCTCGCGCGCGTTCGAGTCGGTGGACGTGGAGATGGTCGAAGGCGACCAGGTGGTCTTGATGAACAAGCTGCGCGCGCTCGAGATCGACCTGGCGATCACCTACGACCTGACCCTGGGCGAGGACATCGAGTTCGAAACCCTCGCCACGCTGCCTCCCTATGTGCTGGTGAGCGAACTGCATCCCTTGGCGCAGGAGAAGGCCGTCACCTTCGAGGACCTGGCGGGCCAGCCGTACGTGCTGCTGGACCTTCCGATGAGCCGGGAGTACTTCACCTCGCTGTTCGCCAAGGCCGGCGTCACGCCGAACATCGTGGCGCGCTCGCGCTCCGAGGAAGTGGTGCGCTCCATGGTGGCCAACGGCATCGGCTATGCCGTGTTCAACGTGCGGCCCAAATCGAACCAGGCGCTCGACGGCAAGCGCATGGTGCGCGTGCGCCTGGCCGGCACCCATCGCCCGATGCAGCTCGGCCTGGCCACCTACAAGCCGATGAAGCAGTCGCGACTGACCCGCGTCTTCATGGAACGCTGCCGCGCCTACATCTCCGACCAGTACATCCCCGGCATGAGCGCGGCGAGTTTCTTCGACCCCCACATCACGGCGCCCTGAAGCGCCCCAAGCATCGCCATGGATCAAGCAAGTTCTGCAAGCATCTCCAGCATCTCGTTGCTGGAAACCCTGATCGCCTTCCCCTCGGTGTCCCTCAAACCGAACATCGGGCTCATCCACAAGGTGCAGGAGATCCTGGCACAGGCCGGCATCGAATCGATCCTCGCGCCCGACCCGCAGGACGCCAGCCGGACCAACCTGTTCGCCACGGTGGGTCCGCAAGGCGTGCCCGGTGTGCTGCTCTCCGGCCACACCGACGTGGTGCCCGTGGACGGCCAGCCCTGGACTTCGCCGCCCTTCGAGGCCACGCACAAGGACGGCCGCATCTACGGGCGCGGCGCGGCCGACATGAAGGGCTTCGTCGCCTGCGCGGTCGTCGCCATGGTGGCCGCGGCCCGCAGGCCGCTGGCGCGACCGCTGCAACTGGCCCTGTCCTTCGACGAGGAGATCGGCTGCGTCGGCGTGCGCCACCTGCTGCGCCGGCTCGAGAACCAGCTTCCCGCGCCCCACCTGTGCATCGTCGGCGAGCCCACCCTGATGCGCATCGGCACCGGCCACAAGGGCAAGGCGGCCTACCGGGCGGTCTGCTGCGGGCAGGCCGGCCATTCGGGCCTGGCGCCCAGGTTCGTCAACGCCATCCACATGGCCAGCGACCTGGTCGCTTCGGTGCGCGAGGTGCAGCGTGAGCTGTCCGAGACCGGCCCCCGCGAGGAAGGCTACGGCGTGCCCTACTCCACGGTCCATGTCGGCGTGATCCAGGGCGGCCGGGCGCTGAACATCGTGCCCAGCGAATGCGAGTTGAGCTTCGAGATCCGCCATGTCTCCGAGGACCAGCCCGAGGAGATCCTGGCCCGCGTGCTGCAGCGCCTGGTCGAACGCGTGGCGGCCGATGCGGTGCATCCCGAGGCCCCCCTGCCGGACATCCAGCTGACCAACAGCTATCCCAGCCTGAGCACGCCCGAGGACTCGGAGGCAGTGCGCCTGCTCAGCAGCTTGCTGCCCCCCGGCACCCGCTGCACCAAGGTCGATTTCGGCAGCGAAGGCGGCTTGTTCAAGCAGAGCTGGCGCGAAACCCCGGTGCTGATCTGCGGCCCCGGCAGCATCGAGGTGGCGCACAAGGCCGACGAGTACGTGGAGCTGTCGCAGATCGAGGCCTGCGACCGGATGATGGCCGCCCTCGTCGACTTCCTCTGCCGCTAGCGCATGCGCAGGATGCCGCGGTCGACGCCGCGGACATCCGTCTTGCCGCAGAAGGCCATGGAGAGATCGAGTTCGTTCCGGATGAGCTCCAACGCGGTGCTGACGCCCTTCTCTCCCATGGCGCCCAGGCCGTACATCATGGCGCGGCCGATGTACGTGCCGCGCGCCCCGAGCGCGATCGCCTTCAGCACGTCCTGCCCCGAGCGGATGCCGCCATCCATGTGCACCTCCACCCGGTGGCCGACGGCCTCCACGATGCGCGGCAGGGTGGAGATCGACGACGATGCGCCGTCCAGCTGCCGCCCGCCGTGGTTCGACACCACGATCGCATCGGCCCCGCTGTCGATCGCCAGCCGCGCATCCTCGGGCTCCTGGATGCCCTTGACGATCAGCTTGCCGCCCCAGCGCTTCCTGATCCATTCGATGTCCTGCCACGACAGGCGGGGATCGAACTGCTCGCGGGTCCACTCCACCAGCGAGCCGATGTTGTCCACGCCCTTCGCGTGGCCGACGATGTTGCCGAACTGGCGATGCCGGGTGCCCAGCATGTTCCAGCACCAGCGCGGCTTGCTCGCCAGGTTCAGCAGGTTGCGCAGGGTCGGCCGAGGGGGCGTCGACAGGCCGTTCTTCTTGTCCTTGTGCCGCTGGCCGAAGACCTGCAGGTCCATGGTGACCACGAGCGCGGAACAGTTCGCGTTGCCGGCCCGCTCGATCAGGCCTTCGACGAAGCTCCGGTCGCGCAGCACATAGAGCTGGAACCAGAACGGATGGCGGCCGGTCGCCTCGGCCACCGCCTCGATCGGGCAGATGCTCATGGTCGACAAGGTGAACGGTATGCCGAACCTCTGCGCCGCGCGCGCCGCCAGGATCTCGCCGTCGGCATGCTGCATGCCGGTGAGGCCCGTGGGCGCGATCGCCACCGGCATGCTGACCGGCTGGCCCACCATCGTGCTGGCGGTGCTGCGCTCGGTGATGTCCACCGCCACGCGCTGGCGAAACTCGATCTCGCCGAAATCCTCTTCGTTCGCACGGTAGGTGTACTCGGTCCACGAGCCGCCATCCACGTAGTCGTAGAACATGCGGGGCACGCGTTTCCTCGCCAGGCGGCGCAGGTCCTCTATACAAGTGATCTCGGCCATGCAGCTCAGGTCTTGCCGTACGACATGTAGGCGTCCTGGATCACGATATGGTCGGCGATGTACTTCGCGTCGTGCCATACGCCGTAGATGAAGGACGAG
Organism: Variovorax ginsengisoli; assembly: GCF_030486595.1. Classification (GTDB taxonomy): domain Bacteria; phylum Pseudomonadota; class Gammaproteobacteria; order Burkholderiales; family Burkholderiaceae_C; genus Variovorax; species Variovorax ginsengisoli_B. Next base: position 26,225 of record NZ_JAUJZH010000006.1, read on the forward strand.
GCGCGGTTGACCAGGTTCGGCAATCCCAGGAAGTAGATGCCGCTCTCGGCCGAGATGCCCCGCTTGTGGAATGGCGCGCCCTTCTCGTCGAAGGCATTGACCTTCAGCCAGCTGTAGTCGAACGTGAAGCCGGTGGCCCAGAGAATCGTCGTGATGCCGGCCTTCGCGAGGTCCAGGCTCATGATCGGTTCCTTCAGGCAGTCCGGATCCGGCAGCAGCTCCCAGGCCTCGGGCTCCGGCGCAAAGGGCAGGCCGTTCTGCTCGATATAGGCATCGGCTTCGCGCAGCACGTCGAAGTACGCCTGGTCGCCCTCCGCGACGTTCCTCGCCAGGCCTTCTTCGAATTCGATGACGCCGTCCTTGTAGGTCCTGGTCAGGCCGACCAGCGTCACGCCCATGTGCGCAAGGCGACGGAAGTCGACCGTCTTGCCGCCCTCGTAGCCACTGACCGCGAAAGCGACGTGCTGCTTCTTGGGCTTGATCTTGACCTCGTCCCACAGGCCCAGGGCACCGAGCCACCAGCAGTAGTCGCGGCCCCGATAGGAACGCGGCGGCCGGTAGTGCTCGCCCACCGAGAGATAGACCGTCTTGCCGGCCTTGCGCAGCTCCTCGGCGATCTGCGAGCCGGAGGCTCCCGCACCCACCACCAGCACGGCGCCTTCCCGCAACTGGCCCGGGTTCTTGTAGGTCGAGGAATGCAACTGCTGGACCGCGTCGGTTTCGGGAACGATCTTCGGATAGGCCGGGATCTGGAAAGGACCGGTGGCCGAGACGACATTGGTCGCTTCGATCACACCCTCGGAGGTCGTCACCTTGAAGCCCGGGCGACCCGCGTTGCGCTCGACCTGCCTGACCTCGACACCGGTACGCACCGGCGCCTTCAGCATGGCGGCGTAGTCCTCGAAATACTGCGCCATGCGCTCCTTGGGCGGAAAGGCCTCGGGCGAAACATCCTCGAACTTGAGCCCCGGAAAACGGTCATGCCAGGCGGGGCCATTCGCGACCAGGGAATCCCAACGCTCCGAGCGCCAGCGTTCGGCGATCCGATTGCGCTCCAGCACCAGATGCGGCACACCCATGAGCGACAGATGCTCGCTCATGGCAATGCCCGCCTGCCCGGCACCGACCACCAAGGTATTGATTTTTTCCACTGACATGTGTGTTTCCTAAAGAAGATCGCCACTGATGCAAGTCGCCAGGCAACCTGGAGACACCAGTCATCGATGCAGGCGAGTCTGATGAAGCACACCGCATTTGAGAATCACGTTTTTCGGATTCAGGACTTAGGAAAAAGCAAAGCGCTGCCTGCGTGACTCTCGACAGAAGCCCTCGCACAGGCCTGTGCCCCGCGGCCGTCGAGGCCTTTCGTTTTTCCGAGGGTCCGCATCAATTTCGGCAAAGACCCGGTCGCGTACCCATGCCTTATCGTTCGGGCATGAAAGTAGTCCACTCCGACCCTGCAGCGCAGCCCAGCCTTTCGCATCCGCAGGCCGACACGGCCGTCAGCCTGGAAGGCGTGGTCAAGAAGTACCACGACCAGACCGTGCTGCACGAGGTCTCGCTGAAGATCAGGCGGGGCGAGTTCCTCACCCTACTGGGTCCGTCGGGCTGCGGCAAGACGACGCTGCTCAACCTGATCGCGGGCTTCGCCGAGGCCGACAGCGGCGAGATCTTCATCGAGGGCCAGCCGGTGACCAGCGATCCGCCGCACAAGCGACAGATCGGCATCGTCTTCCAGAACTACGCGCTCTTTCCGCACATGACCGTGGAGCGCAACATCGGCTATGGCCTGCGCATGCGGGGCGTGGCCAAGGACGAAGTGGCCCAGCGCGTCAAGGAGGCGATGGCCATGGTCAAGCTCACCGGCCTCGGCCACCGCAAGCCGCGCGAACTCTCCGGCGGCCAGCAGCAGCGTGTGGCGCTGGCGCGCGCGCTGATCATCCAGCCCAAGGTGCTGCTGCTCGACGAGCCCTTCTCGGCCCTGGACAAGAGCCTGCGCGGCTCGATGCAGGTCGAGATTCGCGAGATCCAGCGCCGCCTGGGCCTGACCACCGTCTTCGTCACCCATGACCAGGGCGAGGCGCTGGCCATGTCGGACCGGATCGCCGTGATGTCGGCCGGCGTCATCCGCCAGATCGCATCGCCGGCCGACCTGTACCGCAGTCCGCAGGATCCGTTCGTGGCGTCCTTTCTCGGCGACGTGAACATCCTGCCGGCCCACTACCACGGCAAGACCGCCCACGAGATCCAGCTGCGCCTGGGCTCCGGCCATCTCAGCCTGCCGCATGCGCGACTGGTCGACGCATCGCACGAAGGCGAGAGGCTGGACGTCTACGTTCGCCCGGAGCACATTCAGCTGGAGACCCTGCATGCCGGATCGGTCCTGAGCGGCACCGTGATCCACCATGTCTTCCAGGGCGACCACATCAATACCTACGTCGATGTGGATGTCCCGATGACGGCCCGGCAGGTCGTCACGGTACGCAGTGCGGGCCTCGCCGCCATGCAGCACTGGCCCGTCGGCTCGGTCGCCGGGCTGGCGCTTCTCGACGAGGGCATCAGCGTCTTCAGCTCCCGAAAATAAAAGGCCAGACAAACCCATGACCGACATCAGAAGCTCCCTTCCAGGTTCCATGCAAGCCATCGTCGCCCGGGAGCCCGGCGATGCCAGCGTGCTGGTGCTGGCCGAGCGCCCCATGCCCGTGCCCGGCGCCGGTGAAGTGCTGCTGCGCGTGCTGGCCGCCGGCATCAACCGGCCCGATGTCATGCAGCGCCAGGGCATCGCCAAGCCCGCGCCGGGCATCACCGACGTGCTCGGCCTCGAGGTGTGCGGCGAGGTGGTCGCCTGCGGCCCGGGCGTCGACACCGCGCTGATGGGCCAGCGGTTGATGAGCCTGGTGCCCGGAGGCGGCTATGCGCCGTGGTGCACGGCATCGGTCGATCATTCCTTCGTGGTGCCGGCGCCGCTGTCCGACATCGAGGCGGCGGCCTTGCCCGAAGGCCTCTTCACGGTCTGGCACAACCTGTTCGAGCTCGGGCGCCTAGCGATGGGCGAGACGGTCCTGATCCACGGCGCCGCGGGCGGCATCGGCACGCTGGCGATCCAGATGGCCCATGCGGCCGGCTGCACGGTCATCGTGACCGACAACGATGAAAGCCGGTTCCCCGAACTGACGGCCCTGGGCGCCGATCTGGCGATCTGCTGGCCGACCACCGACTTCACGCAGGCCTGCCTGGACTACACCGCGGGGCGCGGGGTGGACGTGGTGCTCGACATCGTCGGCGGCGACTATGTGCGCCGCAATCTGCAAGCCATGGCTTTCGGCGGGCGGCATGTCAGCCTGTCGTTCATGCAGGGCTCGGCGGTCAACATCGAACTGCTGACCTTGATGCAGCGCCAGTTGAGCCTGCACTCCTCCACGATGCGTCCGCAGAGTCACCATGACAAGTCCCGCATGGCCAAGCGCCTGGCCCACCATGTGATGCCGCTCCTGAAAAGCCGGCGGATCGCGCCGCGCATCCACAGCACCTTTCCGGTCGCGGAGGCCGCGGCATCGCATGCCTTGCTGGAAAGCGGCAAGGTGTTCGGCAAGCTGGTGCTGGTGCCCTGATGATGAAGCTCCTCTTCGCTCCGACATCGCCCTTCGTGCGAAAGGTCATGGTGTGTGCGCATCTGACCGGACAGGCCGACAAGATCCAACTGCTGGACAGCGCCGCCCATCCGGTTCGGCGCGACCCGCGCATCGCGGCCCACAATCCGCTCGCCAAGGTCCCGACCCTGATCCTGCAAGACGGCCAGGCCCTCTACGACAGCCGGGTGATCTGCGAGTACCTGGCCAGCCAGGCGGACACGCAGACGATATTTCCGGCGGCTGGCGGCTATCGATGGACGGCGCTCAGCCGCCAGGCGCTGGGCGATGGCCTGCTCGACGCCGCGCTGCTGGCGCGCTACGAGCTGACCGCGCGTCCCGCCGAATTCCAGTGGCCCACCTGGCGCGAAGCCCTGTTGACCAAGGTCACGGCCTGCCTCGAAGCCATCGAAGCCATCGCATCCGGGTTGAGCCCCGACAAGCCCACCATCGGCGAGATCACCATCGGCTGCGCCTTGGGCTACCTGGACTTCCGCTTTCCCGAACTGGACTGGCGCGCGCAATGCGGCAACGCCGCCCGTTGGAACGAAGCCTTCCAGCACCTGCCCGCCATGCAGGCCACCCGACCCTACGAAGCTTGAAGACCCATGACCGACACCTCGACTTCTCCCATCACCGTCTGGTTCCTGAACGGCCCCAACGCCAACCTCTACGGCCTGGATGCCAACAAGAACTACGGCACCGACAGCTTCCCCGTGCTGCAGTCGCGCTGCGAGCAGAAGGCGGCCTCGCTGCAGGTCAGCCTGCGTTTCCTGCAGTCGAACCATGAAGGACAACTGATCGACTGGATCCAGGAAGCGCGCGGCGTCGCCGACGGCATCGTCATCAATGCGGCCGGACTGACCTACACCTCCATCCCCATCCTGGATGCCTTGCTCTCGTTTCCCGGGAAGATCATCGAGGCCCACATGAGCAACATCTGGAAGCGCGAGCCCTTCCGGCATCACTCCTTCATATCGAAGGCGGCGGATGGCGTCATTGCCGGACTCGGCGGCGACGGCTACGAGCTCGCCATCGAGGCGGTCGCGCGGCTGGTGCGAAAGAACCAACAGGCTTCTTGAAAATGAGTGTCGGCACCCTGGGCTTCTACAGCGACTTCGACGATTTCCAGACCTGGAAGCAGGCGCTCCAGGCGCAGCTTCCGGCGCTCCGGGTGGTTCATGCCGGCCAGGCCGAGCGGCCGGAAGAGATCGACTACGCCATGGTCTGGAAGCCCCCGCAGGGCATCTTCGAACGGATGACGAAGCTGCGGCTGATCATCAACCTGGGGGCAGGCGTCGACTCGCTGGTGGGACGCGACGATCTCCCGCCGAACATCCCCATCACCCGCATCACCGATCCGCAGATGGCGCGGATGATGGCCGGCTACGTGCTGTTCGCCGTAATCCGGCATGCTCGGGATATACCGCACTTCGAGCAGGCCCAACGCGCGGGCAGGTGGGCCTATCGCCACCCGCGTTCGCCGGAGGACATCACGGTCGCGGTGCTGGGACTGGGGCAGCTGGGCGCCAAGGCAGCGCACGAGATCCAGCGCCAGGGCTTCAGGACGCTGGGCTGGTCGCGCAGCCTGGCGCAGATCGACGGCGTGGAATGTTCGGCCGGCATGGAGACGCTCGATGCCGTGATCGGCCAGGCCGACATCGTCGTCCTGATGCTGCCGCTCACGCCGCAGACCAGGCAGATCTTCGATCGCGAACGTCTCGAAAAGATGCGGCCCGGCGCGGCCTTCGTCAACGTCGCCAGGGGCGCCCTGGTGGACCAGGCCGCTCTGACGGAACTGCTGCAGAGCGGCCGCATCGGCGCCGCGACGCTCGATGTCTTCGAGCGCGAACCCCTGCCGGCCGAAGACGCGCTATGGCAGATGCCCAACGTGCTGATCACTCCGCACCTCGCATCCGTGGCGATCCCTTCTTCCTCGGCCAAACAGATTGCGGCCAATATCCTGCGCGTCGCGGCAGGCGAACTGCCGGACAACATCATCGAGCCGTCGCGCGGGTATTGACGGCCTGGGCGCGCACGCGAACTGCGCCATGTGATCCAAGAAAGCGGTCAAGGTCGTCGACGACTTCGGGAGCAAGCTCGATTCGAGCATGCGACGACTTTCCGGCTCGCTCCGCAGCCGCCGCAATACCAGGTCATTCCACAGTAGTAGTACCAAGCGACGCCCCGCACGGGAAGGCCGCCTACCCCAAGTCGCAGCATTGCCGACCTTCGACCGGCTTCGGTTCGCCTGACAGTGCGTCATCGAACTCCAGCGGGCCGCGTCATGAATTGGAAACAACTGTTCGCGCTTTGCCGCAAGGCCGTGGGCGCCTGGGCCGATGACTATGCGCCGAGCATGGGCGCCGCGATCTCCTACTACACGATCTTCTCGCTGGCCCCGCTGCTGGTGATCGTCATCGCCATCGCGGGCGCCCTGTTCGGGCGCGACGCTGCCCAGGCGCAGATCGTGGCCCAGGTCGCGGGGCTGGTCGGCCAGGAGGGCGCGACGGCCGTGGAAGCGCTCCTGCGCAGCGTCGCCGATCCCGAGCGAGGCCGGATCGCCGGCATCATCAGCGCTATCGTCTTGCTGGTCGGCGCCACCACCGTCTTCGCGGAACTCCAGAGCGCCATGGACCGCATCTGGCACGTTCCGGAAAAAGACAAGCCCTCGGGCGTCTGGTCGGTGCTGCGAGCCCGCCTGCTGTCGTTCGGCCTCATCTTGGGGCTGGCCTTCCTGCTGATGGTCTCGTTGATGGTGAGCGCCGGCCTGGCTGCCTTCGATGGATGGTTCGGCGGCCTGCTGCCGGGCTGGGAGGCTGTGCTGCAGATTCTCAACGAGGCGATCTCCGTCGCGATCATCGCCCTCCTCTTCGCCATGATCTTCAAGCTCATGCCCACAGCGCCCATTGCCTGGCGCGACGTGTGGATCGGGGCCGCGGTGACCGCGATCCTGTTCGAGCTCGGCAAGTTCGCGATCGGGATGTATCTCGGCAAGAGCGGCGTCCGGGAATCGTTCGCCGCGGCCGGTTCGCTGGTGGTGCTAGTGGCCTGGGTCTACTACGCCGCCCAGATCTTTCTCCTGGGTGCCGAGTTCACAAAGGTTTACGCCGACTCGCACGGATCGCTGGCCGGTGTGAAGGCGCAGCAGGCCACCGAAATGGCGGCCGAAGTGGCCGAAGCCGGGACGGCGATCGTGGAGAGCCGCACAGTGGCCTCGACCGGGCCGCAAGAAACGGAGGCCACAGCCTTGGCCCTGGAAAGAGCGCAACGATTCCGCCAGCGGGCGACAGCCGCCTTCGCAAGGCAGGTCATCGTGCTCGCGATTCTCGTCGTCGCCAACGCCGCCGCGAAGCGCTCCATCCAGCGACAACGCAGGCGCCTCGCCGCCAGCAGGAAAGATCTTCGGGCGGATTGACCCGGTGGATTCGCCTCAGGCCTGGCGCTTTTCGATCCAATGGGTGGCCGGGCCATGCAGGCGATTGCCAAGCTCCACGGCCAGGACGAGCCTTTCTCTGTTGACGCGGTTGTCGGGGATCCACAGGTGATCGCATCCCCCGTCAGGCTCGCGGCCCTGGAACACTTCTTCTGAGCGGCGAAGCCTGATCTCGGTGAGTGCTCGCAACGTCGTCTTCACTGCAAAACTCCTCAATCAAATAAGGTGCGCATCAACTCGCCATGCGCGTGGCGCCGACAAGAGCGACATCCAGATGTCTCGCGGTGGGCGGCGTTACGCACTGTCCACGCACGACGCGCCGGCGACTGTAGGACCTCAGCCTGGGCTCGTGTCGGATGAGGTTCAGCGGCCAGGACGATGGCCGCAGATCCGGATTGCTCGCGTATTCAACCCCTCGTGCCTTAAGCGCACCTGAACGCCGATCCGACCCGTCGATGCTCTGCAAGCCGGCTCCGACGCGGATCGCCTCTCGCCGCCTACTCGCAGGTGGCGCAGGACGAGCAAGAAACGAGCCTTGCTCAACCAGAAGGAAACGATCATGCCCAAGGGTGACAAGTCGTCCTACACGGACAAGCAGAAGCGGCAAGCCGAGCACATCGAGAAAGGCTACGAACACCGCGGTGTCGGCAAGGGCGAGGCCGAGCGGCGCGCCTGGGCGACGGTGAACGCCGAGACCGGTGGCGGCAAGAAAAGCGGCAGCGGACGCGGCCAAGCCGAAAACCATGCGCCGGCCCGCAAGGGCGGTCGTTTGGGCGGTGCGGCGGCGGCCTCGCGCTCTGCTGCGGAGCGCTCCGCATCGGCCAGAAAAGCTGCTGCCACACGCAAGCGCAACGCGGAACACCGCAGCTGAGCCTGCCAACACTCACAATTTGTCTATTTTTGCCATAATGGCAACTCCACCCGGAGTCGCCCATGATCACCGCCTTGCCCGCCCTCCACGACCTGCCGCGCCAGAACGCCTCGCAGGTCAAGAACAAGTGGGGCGACGTCGTGCGCCAGGTTCGCCAGAGCGGCAGCGTGGCCATCACCAACCATGCCGCGGTCGAGATGGTGCTGCTCGACGCCGCAACCTACCAGCAGCTGATTGAAGACCTGCAGACGCTCGGTGCCCGCGAGCAGACGGTGCTCGCGGAGCTGTCGGCCCGCTTCGACAGCCGCCTGGCCGTGTTGCGGCAGCCCGAGGCCGCCCGGCAGGTGGGCGATCTGTTCGCGGCCCGTGGCCGGTTGGCCCGGCGTCCGAAGGCCGGCGCCTCGTTCTGATGGCCGCGGCCGGCGCGGCGCGGCCCTTCGTGCTGGTGCTGGCCGGCGTCAATGGCGCCGGCAAGAGTTCGGTCGGCGGCGCCCAGCTCGTCGAGCACGGCCTGGCTTGGTACAACCCTGACAGCTACGCGCGCGAACTGGTCGGCCAGCTCGGCCTCGAGATCGAGGATGCCAACGGCCGCGCCTGGGAACACGGCCGCGCCCAACTCGCCGCCGCCATCGCCGGCCGCCGCAACCATGCCTTCGAGACCACGCTCGGCGCCAGCACCATCCCCGGACTGCTCGCTCAGGCCGCGCGCACCCACGACGTGGTCATGATCTTTTGCGGCCTCGCCACGACCGAGATGCACCTGCGGCGCGTCCAGGCCCGGGTCGCCGCCGGCGGCCACGACATCCCGACCGACAAGATCCGCGAGCGCTGGACCCGGTCGCGCATGAACCTGATCCGCCTGATGCCGCTGCTGGCCCGCCTGCAGGTCTTCGACAACAGCGCCGAGGCGGCGCCGGGCGAGGCGATTCCCGACCCGTTGCTGTTGCTCGAGATGGCCGGGGGCTGGCTGGTGTTCCCCGCCGCCGACGATGCGGCGGCGCTGGCGGCGACGCCCGAATGGGCGCGGCCGATCCTGCAGGCGGCGATCGAGCAGCATGGCTGAGCGCCCTCAGCGCGGGAAGTCGGCCCCGAACCAGTTGCCGTGGAAGCCGTCCGGCACCCGGTGCGGCAGCGACGCGATGCACAGCGGCCCGGCCGCCACGTGGCGGGCATCGAACACCGCCAGGTCGCTGGAATCCAGGCCCTACCACCACGGCGGACTGCCGCTGACCCTGCTGGCGGCGGCCGAGACGGTACTGGTGCGCGACGCCATGCTGGCGGCCATGGACGGCGTCGCCGACCGGCGCGAGCGCCGCCACGCCATCGCCCATGCCTATGTGCACTTCGCGCACGATAACCCCGCGCTGTTCGGCCTGATGTTCCGCAATGAGATCATCGACATGCGCCGGCCGTCTCTGTCGCAGGCCGCGAAAGCCGCCATGCAGGTGATGGCACCGACCATCGGCGAGGCGCCCTCCGCCGGCGCGGACGCGCTCTCGGCGTCCGACGCGATGCGGGTGACCGCGGCCTGGGCCTATGTGCATGGCCTCGCGACGCTGCTCATCGACCAGCGGCTGCACGGCGTGCTCAAGGCCTCCGCCGGTTTCCGCGACCCGCTGGCGCTGGTCGACGCTGCGCTCGAGAACGTGGCGCTGGCCGCGGAGCCGCCGTCCCGCTGAGGCCGCCCGGGCAAGACTTCGCACCCCGTGTTCGGCATACTTCAGCCCGCTCGACCCATGCAGTCCTCGACCAAGGCATTCCCATGCGCAGAAGACGTCTGGTGCAACTCGCCGCCGCGACCCCTTTCGCCACCCCGTGGGGTCTGCTGGCGCCAGCACGCGCGGCCGCCACGGCCGGCCGGGTGCGACCGGGCGACCCCGACTGGCCGAGCGATGCGCAATGGCAGCGCTTGGGCGAACGGTTGGGCGGCGACGCACTGGTCAAGGTGCAGTCGCCGTTCACGCCCTGCCTCGAGGCACCCGCCGGACCCGCCTGCACGCAGTTCTTCAACGCGGTGCGCAACCCCTACTTCCTCGGCGACGAGATCGGCCTGACGCAGACCCTCGGCTGGGTCGGCGCCTGGACCTCCAGCCCGAGCGTCCATGCGGTGGCCGCGCGCAGCACCGCCGACGTCGCCGCCGCGATCGACTTCGCCCGTGAACACCGGCTGCGGCTGGTGGTCAAGGGCGGTGGGCACAGCTACCAAGGCACCTCCAGCGCGCCCGATTCCCTGCTGGTCTGGACCCGCCGGATGAACCAAGTCCTGCTCCACGACGACTTCGTCGGCAAGGGCTGCGAAGGCCGGGCGGCGCCGGTGCGGGCCGTCTCTGTCGGCGCCGGCGCGGTCTGGGCCCATGTCTACGACGCGGTCACCAGCCGCGGCGGTGGCTACGTGCAAGGTGGCGGCTGCATGACGGTCGGCGTCGCCGGGCTGGTGCAGAGCGGGGGCTTCGGGAGCTTCTCGAAGGCCTACGGCCTGGCCTCGGGCAGCCTGCTGGAGGCCGAGGTGGTCACCGCCGACGGCCGAGTGCGGATCGCCAACGCCTGCAGCGAACCGGAGCTGTTCTGGGGCCTCAAGGGCGGCGGTGGCGGCAGCCTCGGCGTGGTCACCCGCCTGACCTTGAAGGTGCATGCGCTCCCCGAATCCTTCGGTGCGGTCAACCTCACGATCAAGGCTTCATCGGCGCCGGCCTTTCGCCGCCTGGTCGGCCTGATCGTCGACTTCTATGCCGCCGCGCTCCACAACCCGCACTGGGGCGAACAGATCCGCCTGCGGCCCGACAACACGCTGCGCGTCGCGATGGTGTTCCAGGGCCTGTCCCGCGCCGAGGCCCAGGCCGTCTGGAAGCCCTTTCTCGATGCCGTCGACGCCGCGCCCGAGGCCTTCGAAACCGAGTACTCGCCGCTCAGGATCGTCTCTACCTCGGCGCGCGATTTCTGGTCCCCGACGCTGTTCAAGCGCATGTTCGGCTTCATCAGCACCGACGACCGGCCCGGCGCGCCGGCCGGCAACGTGTTCTGGCCGGGCGACCAGCGCCAGGCCGGCCAGGTGCTGCATGGCTACCAGTCGGCCTGGCTGCCGGCGGCGCTGCTCCAGCCGGAGCGGCGCAGCGCCCTGTGTGACGCGCTGTTCGCCGCCAGCCGGCACTGGGGGGTGTCGCTGCACGTCAACAAGGGGCTGGCCGGCGCGCCGGCCGAGGCCCTGGCCGCCGCCCGCGACACCGCGATGAACCCCGCCGTGCTCGACGCATTCGCGCTCGCGATCGGCGGCGCCGACGGGCCGCCGGCCTTTCCCGGCGTCGCGGGGCACGAGCCCGATGCCGCGCTGGCACAACGCCAGGCGGCGGCGATCGGCGGGGCTTTCGACGAACTGCGCCGGCTGGTCCCGCAACCCGGCTCCTACCTGTCGGAGAGCAACTACTTCGAGCCCGACTGGCAGCGTTCCTTCTGGGGCGGCAACTATCCGCGGCTGCTCGCGGCCAAGGAACGCTACGACCCCGATGGCCTCTTCTTCGTCCACCACGGCGTCGGCAGCGAGCGCTGGAGCGCCGACGGATTCACAAGGAAAGCATGATGGAAACCACGGCCCCGCGCCACATCGACGACCTGCCGGGACCCAGCGGCGCCCCGCTGATCGGCAACCTGCTGCAGATCGAGACCTCGCGCATGCACCAGCAGCTGGAGCAGTGGTGCCGCGAATTCGGCCCCTTCTTCAAGCTGCAAATGGGGCGCCGCAGGCTGCTCATCGTCGGCGACCACGAGGCGGTGGCCAGCACGCTGCGCGACCGCCCTGACGGCTTCAAGCGCACCACCCGCTTCGAGGCCGTGGCCAGCGAGATGGGGCTCAAGCCCGGGGTCTTCGGCGCCAACGGCGAAGACTGGCGGCGACAGCGGCGCATGGTGATGGCCAGCTTCGATCCGGCGCACGTTCGGCACTATTTCCCGTCGTTGCAGAAGGTCGCCGAGCGGCTGGTCGGCCGATGGCAGGCGGCCGCCCGACGCGGCGACGCGATCGACCTACAGCCCGACCTGATGCGCTACACCGTCGACACGATCGCCGGGCTCGCGTTCGGCGCCGAGGTCAACACGCTGGAGTCCGACGGCGACGTGATCCAGCAGCACCTCGACAAGATCTTCCCGGCCCTCGTGCGCCGCATGCTGGCGCCGCTGCCGACCTGGCGCCTGTGGCCCAGCCGGGCCGACCGCGAACTCAAGCACGGCGTGGAGGCGGTCAACGAGGCGGTGGCGCAGTTCATCGCCGACGCGCGCGGCCGGATGGCGGCCGACCCGGCGCTGCGCACCCACCCGACCAACCTGCTCGAAGCGATGATCGCGGCCGCCGACCAGCCCGGCAGCGGCATCACCGACCTGCAGGTGGCGGGCAACGTGTTCACGATGCTGCTGGCCGGCGAGGACACCACCGCCAACACCATCGCCTGGATGATCGACCTGCTGTGGCGCCATCCGGCCGCGCTGCAGCGCGCCACCGACGAGGTGCGCGGCCTGCTCGGCGACACGCGCTGCCCTAGCTTCGACCAGCTGGCGCAACTCGACTACGTCGAGGCCTGCGCGCACGAGACGATGCGCCTCAAGCCGGTGGCGCCGATCCTCGCCTTGCAGGCCGAGCGCGAGACCCGGGTCGGCGACGTGCAGGTGCCGACCGGCACGGTGGTGATCAACCTGATGCGCGTCGACAGCGTCAGCGACGCCCACCTGTCGAGCGCCTCGGCCTTCGAGCCGGAGCGCTGGCTGGCCGAAGGGCCGGCCGCCGCCGTCGCCGGCAATGCGAAGCGCATCTCGATGCCCTTCGGCGCCGGACCCCGCATGTGCCCGGGCCGCTACCTCGCCCTGCTTGAAATGAAGATGGCGATGGCGCAGTTGCTGAACTGCTTCGACATCACCAGCGTCGAGACGCCCGACGGCCAGCCGGCGCGCGAGCATCTCGCCTTCACGATGACCCCCGTGGGTCTTCGCATGCGGCTGCGCGCGCGCGGCTGAGTACTCAGGGCTTCTGGCGTTCCGGCGCGTCGGCGTTGCCGCCGCGCGAGAACTTGCCTTCCTTGTTGGCCGCCGCATTCGCGGCGCGGCGCTTGGCGGTCGCGGCCTGGCGCTCGGCACGCGGCTGCGAGGGCGCGGTCAGGGGATTGGCCTGGGCCTCGCCCATCTGCGGGCCGCGCGCGGCCTGGCCACCGCTCGCGCGGCGCTCGGTGCGTGCTTCGGAGCGCTCCGCCGGCGTGGTCTTGGCGGCCGGCGGCGCCTTGCCCTGGCCGGGGTCGACCTCGCCGCTGCTCTGCGCCATCGCCGCGCCGGCCATCAGTGGGATCAATGCTGCGCCGACCAAGGGAACGATTTTTCTCATGCAAACCTTCATGATGTTGAGGACCTCCCGCGAACGTGCAGGCCACTGCATGGTGCCAAGGCCCCCAGATGATGTCCACCCGGGCCCAGGGGGTGTTCACCCTAGTCGCCCTCGCGGCTCCCGATCAGGGTTCGCTCGCCGTCCGGCCGGTGCATGTCGAGGAAGGCGCCGCTGAAGGCCCAGGTCCTGGTCGACCTGAGTGCCGCGATGAACTCGCGCTCCTGCTGCATCACGCCCTCCCCGGGGCAGGTCCTGCGCGTGGTGGCCACCGCCCCGACGCTGATCTGGTCGCCGTTGACGCTGTACCTGGCGCGCAGGCTGTTGCAACCGCCGAAGCCCTTGACGACGCCATCGCCGAAGGCCAGCGTCAGCGTGGTTCCGGCCAGCGGGCTCACGACCGCCTGCCGCCCGTTGTTGAAGCCGGTGATGTTCGAGCGCAGCCCGACCAGCGCCGGCGCCGGTTCGGCCTTGAAGGCCAGCACGACATCTCCGTGATCCGAGAGCAGGCTCAGCCGGTCATCGGTGCGCACCGGCCGGAACGCACCCGCCAGCGCCCGGTGCACGGCCGTCTCCAGCGCCATCGACGCCGGATCGCAGGCCATCATGGAGCCGGCCAGCGGTCCGATCACGAGGCGGCCCTGCTTGAAGGCATAGCTGCCGAAGTAGCGGTTGCAGCCCGAGAAGCCATCGACGCGGCCGTCCTTGAAGCGGGCCGTGACCGAGCCCGGACCGCTCGGCAGCGCCGCGGCATCGATGCCGCGCAGGTCGGTGAGGCGCCAGGTCGGGCCCTCGATGGTCGAGGGCTCGGCGGCCGCAGCCGCCGGCGCGGCGCCCAGCGGCTGCGCCCCGCAGGCCGCGCCCGCGGCGAGCACCGCCGTCGAGATCAGAGCACGGGTGGATGGCTTCGTCATTTCGCTTGTCCCTGACATTCGAGGTATCGGACCGGCATCTTAGTCAGGCCGTGCAGCGACGGCTCGACTCCCCTCGATAGGGGACGACGATCTCATCCCGAGACGCCCCAATGATGTCATGCAGGAGACTTCGCAGCGACGGCGCAAGATGCGCGAACTGGCGGCCACGGAAGTGGCCAGGCTTTGGGAAGACAACGCCGACGCATGGGCTCGACAGGCCCGGCTCGGCGTCGACGTCTTCCGTGACCTCCTCAACACGCCCGCCTTTCTCGCGCTGCTGCCGCCGATCGCCGGCCTGCGCGGCCTGGACGTCGGCTGCGGCGAAGGCGCCAACACGCGGCACCTCGCCGGGCTCGGCGCGAAGATGTCGGCCGTCGACATCGCACCCACCTTTGTGCGCTACGCGCAGGCCAGCGAAGCCTGCGACCCGCTCGGCATCGACTACGCCATCGGCGACGCGATGCAGCTGCCGTTCGACGATGGCGCCTTCGAATTCGTCACCGCCTTCATGTCCCTGATGGACATGCCGGACCCGGGACGCGCGCTGCGGGAGATTCGCCGCGTGCTGCGGCCCGGTGGCTTCGTGCAGTTCTCAATCCTGCATCCGTGCTTCGTGCCGCCGCGCCGCAGGGTGCTGCGCAACCGCAAGGGCAAGGCGCGCGCGATCGAGATCGGCGACTACTTCGAATCAACCGAGGGGCGCGTGGACTGCTGGTGGTTCTCAACGCTCACGGGCAAGGAACGCCACGAGGTCGCGCCCTTTCGCACGCCGATCTTCCACCGCACGCTGAGCCAGTGGTTCGACCTTCTCGCCGCGGCCGGGCTGGTCGTCGAGAAGCTGGGCGAGCCCACGGCCGGCACGGCCCCGCACGCGAACCATCCCGTGATCGAAGACACCCGCGTGGCGCCGATGTCGCTGCACGTGCGCGCCCGGCGCGCCGGCGACTGATCGCCTCGGCGACCCTTCTTCGATGTGTTTGACACGCGTCGAAACCCCAGCGCAATATCGACGCCCACCCGCATCCAACGTCCATTCGAGGAGAACGCCATGACACTGAAACTTCGGCTGCGTGCGGCGCTGGCCGCCACCTGCATGTCACTGGCGATGGCGGCCTTGCCCGCGCGCGCCGCAGATCTTCCGCTGGTCACCGGCGAGCAATGGACCGCCTCGAGCGAGGCCGTCAAGAAAGCCTACCTGGTCGGCATCGCCAACCTGGTGCAGGTGCAGACCGCGTACTTCGCCGCCAACCCGCCGACCGATGCGCAGAACTTCGTGCCGCGCCTCGCCAGGGGCATGCAGGGCCAGACACTCGACAGCGTGCGCGAAGGCCTCGACCGCTGGTATGCGGCCAACCCGACCAAGCTGAAGCGGCCGGTGCTCGACACCCTCTGGTTCGAGATGGCCCTGCCCGGCCTGCAGAAGAACAAGTAACGGAGAGCGACATGAAACGACTTCACTGGATGGCGATCGTCTCGGCGATCGCGCTGATGGCAGGCTGCACCGACATGACGCCGCAGCAACAGGGAACCATGAGCGGGGCGGCGATCGGCGCGGCGGGCGGCGCCGGCATCGCGGCCATCTCGGGCGGCGACGCCTGGACCGGTGCCGCCATCGGCGGCCTCGCCGGCGGCGTGGCCGGCAACATCAGGGGCGGCAGGCAGCAACAGATGGGCTGGTGAGGCGGGTGGTGGCACCGCAGGCCAAGCGCATTGTCCTGGCGGCGCTGCTGCTGTTGCCGCTGTCGGTGCTCGCGCTGAACACATCGACCACGCGCGCAGTCAACATGCGCACCGGGCCCGATCGCTTCTTCGAAGTCATGACGGTCCTGCCCGCACGCACCTCGGTCCGGGTGACGGGTTGCATCGCCAGCTGGCGCTGGTGCCAGGTGGTCACGCGGCGCCACCGGGGCTGGGTGGATTCACGCTACCTGCAGGATCCGGTTCGCGGACGGGTCCCGGTCGTCGACGACCGGGGATCGTCGCGGCCACCGCCGGCGCGGCCGAGAGACACGCCGGTGCGGCCCGCCGGCTAGAGCCGCCGGACTCAGCGCTCGACGCGCGGCTTCAAGGTCGTGAAGTCGAGGAACGCCGTCTGCTCGAAAGACTCGTCCCGCTCGGGTGCCGGCTCCGGCTTGGCGAAATCCATGAAATCGGTCGGCTCGAAGCTGATGTCGCGGCGGGGCGCAACCGGCGCCCGCGCATGCCGCTCCTTGGCACTCTCGCGCAGCCGGGCGAGGTCGGCGCGGACCTCCTCGAGCGAACGCATGGTCTTGGCCGGCGACTGCGCTTCGGCTGCCTTGGCCACGATCGGCGCCGCAGCCACGGCAGGCACCGGAGCGGGGACGACGGGCATGACGACCGCCGGCACGTCGACCGGTTTCGCCGCCTCGCGCACCGGCATCGACGCATCGGACGCGATCGGCATCGGCCGGGATGCCACCGTCCTCGGCGGCGTCGGCATCGGCGTCTCGGGCCGCAGCCTGGGTGCGGCCGAAGCCACCACGCGCGGCGCCGAACGCACCGTCCGGCGCCGGCCGAACAGGAGCCGAAGGCGACTGCGGAGTCGATGCAATGTTCCGAGGAAGGGCGTAGCTTTCATGGGCGGGGCGAGCGGGATTGAAGCGATTGTGAAACGACCTCAATGAAGCCGAAAGGTTTACAACTCGCTGTATACCGAGATTTGCGTACAAATGCACGGAACCGTTCAGGACTCTGTCGCCTTTCGCGCGACAAGTGCCATCTCCCGCCTCCCCGGAACGCCGTCCGGTCAGCCGGCCAGTTCGCTCAGGGTCTTGCCTTGGGCCAGCGCTTCCTTGAGCCATCGGGGCTGCGGACCCCGGCCGGTCCACGAATGGCCGGCATCGTCGCGGTAGATCACGGTCGACGGGCGGCGCTGCGCGCGCGCCGCCTTCCTGGCAGGTGGCGCGGTGTTCGCGGCCGCGCCCGAAACCCGGAAGTCTTCAAGGGAGCGGCCGGCCGCCAGTGCCTCGCGCAGCCAGCGGGGACGGGGGCCGCGTCCCGACCAGTCGCCGCCGGCGCCGTCGCTGTAGCGGGTCCCCGTCGCGGTCGACTTCCTGGTGCCCCGCGCCGCCTTGGGACCCGCACCCGAGCCGCCGAAGCCCAATTGCTGCGCAGTCAATCCGTAGTGGGAGATCGCGACCTTGATGCGGTCGATCACGCCGGCGACCTCCTTGTCGCGCAGGCTGTCGGCCTGGCGCTGAAGCAATGCGATCTTCTTTTGAATCTGAGCGTATGTCGTCATAGGCACTACTACCCTGTGATTGAGAAAGGAGCCATAGCTTAGTCCCTGTGCCGCCCGGGCCGATTCCGCCTACCTGCCGAGCACCTTCAAGGCGTTCTTCGACCACTCGACCCACATGCTCTCCAGCAAGATTCCGGCCTGCAGCACCAGGTGCTGCACCTGCCTCTGGCGCGAGTCCGCCGTGTCGGCGAAATCACGCGCTTCGATCTCGCGATAGACCGAGAGATTGCGCCGATGGATCTCCAGCCGCCGGACGATCTCCTTGTCGAGTCCGGTCGCCCCCAGTGCGGCGTCGGCACGCAGGCGGACCATCAAGGTGTCGCGCAAGGGCGTGGGGTCTTCGATCTCGAGCACCCAGCGCTTCAGTTCCTTGCGCCCGGCAGGAAGGATCTTGTAGGTGCGCTTGCGGCCCCTGCCCTGCTCTGCCGGCAACGACTGCACCCAGCCCGAATCTTCGAGCCGCGCGAGCTCACGGTAGATCTGCTGGTGCGTGGCCTGCCAGAAATAGGCGATGGACCGGTCGAAGCGGCCCGCGAGTTCGGACCCGGAACCGGGCCGCTCGACCAGCGCGGTCAACAAGGCGTGGGGCAATGACATCGATCGCGATTGTAATTGCAACCAGTTGCATGAACGAGAGAACTCGGGCACATTTATGCAACCCGTTGCATAGACATGAGACCTCGATGAACCACTACCCCCACCTGATGAAGCCGATGGAGCTGGGCTTCACCTCGCTCAAGAACCGCGTACTGATGGGCTCGATGCACGTCGGCCTCGAAGAAGCCCCGCAGGGCTTCGAGCGCATGGCCGCCTTCTATGCCGAGCGCGCGCGCGGCGAGGTCGGACTGATCGTGACCGGCGGCATCTCGCCCAACGAGCGCGGCCGCCCGATGAAGCACGGCGCGGTGCTCGCCACCGAGCAGGAGGCCGATCGCCACCGCCTCATCACGCAGGCGGTGCATGCCGAAGGCGGCCGGATCGCGATGCAGATCCTGCACTTCGGCCGCTATTCGTACCAGCCGTCGCTGGTGGCGCCGAGTGCGCTGCAGGCGCCCATCAACCCCTTCGTGCCGCATCCCTTGAGCAGCGAGGAGGTCGAGCAGACGATCGAGGACTTCGTGCAGTGCGCCGCACTCGCGCGGCACGCGGGCTACGACGGCGTCGAGATCATGGGCTCCGAGGGCTACCTGATCAACGAGTTCATCGCGGCCTGCACCAACCACCGCGACGACGAATGGGGCGGCGACTACGCCCGGCGGATGCGCTTCCCGGTGGAGATCGTGCGCCGGGTGCGCGAACGGGTCGGCGAGCGCTTCATCATCGTCTACCGGCTCTCGATGCTCGACCTGGTCGAGGGCGGCTCGACGCTCGCCGAAGTCATCGAACTGGCCCAGGCGATCGAGCGGGCCGGCGCCACCATCATCAACACCGGCATCGGCTGGCACGAGGCGCGCATCCCGACGATCGCCACCAAGGTGCCGCGCGGCGCCTATGCCTGGGTCACCCAGCGGCTGATGGGCAAGGTCGGCATCCCGCTGGTGGCGACCAACCGCATCAACACGCCCGAGGTCGCGGAGCGGCTGCTGGCCGAGGGCTGCTGCGACATGGTCTCGATGGCCCGGCCGCTGCTCGCCGATGCCTTCTTCGTGCGCAAGGCGCGCGAGGGCCGCGGCGACGAGATCAACACCTGCATCGGCTGCAACCAGGCCTGCCTCGACCATACCTTCGCGGGCAAGATCACCTCCTGTCTGGTCAACCCGCGGGCCTGCCACGAGACCGAGCTGCGGATCGATGCGGCGCCCGAGCCCAGGCGCATCGCCGTCGTCGGCGCCGGGCCGGCCGGCCTGAGTTTCGCGGTGACCGCCGCCGAGCGGGGCCACGCGGTGACGCTGTTCGAATCCGCGGGCGAGATCGGCGGCCAGTTCAACATCGCCAGGAAGGTGCCCGGCAAGGAGGAGTTCAACGAGACGCTGCGCTATTTCCGGCGCCAGATCGAACTGCGCGGCGTGCAATTGCGATTGAACACGCGGGTCGGGGCCGAGGCGCTGAAGAACGGCGGCTTCGACGACATCGTGCTGGCCACCGGCATCGTGCCGCGGGTGCCGGCGATCGAGGGCATCGACCATCCGAAGGTGCTCGGCTACCTCGACGTGCTGCGCGACGGCAGGGAAGTGGGCGACAGCGTGGCGGTGGTCGGCGCCGGCGGCATCGGTTTCGACGTCAGCGAGTTCCTGCTGCACGAGGGCGAAAGCCCGAGCATGGCGCCCGAGAAGTTCTACGCCGAGTGGGGCGTCGACACCGCCTACGCCGAGCCCGGTGGCCTTCGCGCCCCGCGGATGGCGCAGGCGCCGCGCAAGGTCGCACTGCTGCAGCGCAAGGACAGCAAGGTCGGCGACCAGCTCGGCAAGACCACCGGCTGGATCCACCGGACCTCGCTCAAGGCCAGGCGCGTGTCGATGACGCCCGGCGTCGGCTACCGGCGCATCGACGATGCCGGCCTGCACATCACGGTCGACGGCCAGGACCGACTGATCGCCGTCGACCACGTGGTGATCTGCGCCGGGCAGGAGCCGCAGCGCGAGCTCTACCAGGAACTGCAGGCGCAGGGCTTGCGCGTGCACCTGATCGGCGGTGCCGACGTGGCCACCGAACTCGACGCCAAGCGCGCCATCGACCAGGGCACGCGACTGGCCGCAAGCATCTGATCCGTTTCACGAACCTCAGGACAGGAGACTCTCGATGACTTCGAACCTCACCCGGCTGAAGCCGGCCGTCGCCACCTCCCTCGCCGCCTGGCACGACATGATCGCTCGCCGCGACCTGAGCCAGCTGGCGACCATCGTGCATCCCGATGCGTCGTTCCGCTCGCCGATGGCGTTCAACGCGTATGCGCCGGCCGAAGCCGTGCTGCTGGTGCTCGGCACCGTCATCGACGTGTTCGAGGACTTCGCCTACCACCGCGAGCTGGCCAGCGACGACGGCCTGAACGTGGTGCTTGAGTTCAGCGCCCGCGTCGGCGACAAGAAGCTCAAGGGCATCGACCTGGTCCGGTTCGACGAAGACGGAAAGATCGTCGAGTTCGAGGTCATGGTGCGCCCGCTGAGCGGCCTGCAGGCGCTCGGGCAGGCCATGGGCGAGCGACTCGGCGCCAGGCTGCCGGCGTTCAAGAGCCCGGGCTGAGCGGGTACGATGCGGGCCCGCAGCGCTCCTTGCGCTCCGCAAACGCCCTCCGACCCGCACGCCATGACCGCCGCCAGAAAACCCGCTTCCTCCACGCCTTGCCTGCGGGTGTCGCCCAGCGGGGTCCACGGACTCGGCGCCTTCGCCACCCGGGACCTGCCCGCCCAGGCCCTGCTGGGCCTCTACGAGGGCCGCCGCTACACCGCCGAACAGGTCGCCGCCCGCAAGTGGAATGACCAGCTCACCTATCTGTTCATGCTGTCCAACGAGGAGATCATCGATGGCGGCAAGGGCGGCAACGCCACCCGCCACCTGAACCATTCGTGCAATCCGAACTGCGAGGCGGTGGAGGAATACGACGAGGCGGGCCGCCTCGAGCTCAGGTTCCAGACCCTGGTGCCGGTGGAAGCCGGCGACGAGCTCTTCATCGACTACGGCCTCACGGCCGACGACGGCTCATCGCCTGCGGACTATCCGTGCCACTGCGGTGCCGAGAACTGCCGCGGCACGATGCTGGACCTGGCGCCCGAAGCCGAGCCGCATCCCGGCCTGGTGGCGCGATAGCGTTCAGCGCAACGGCAGCGCGAGGGTCGCGGCCAGCGGCAGCGCATCGATGCGTTCGCCGCTCGCGACCACGACGGCCCGGCTGGGCGACACCTCGGCCAGGGTGCGCCAGAGGCAGCGGATCGAGGCCGCATCGAGACCGCCGGTCGGCTCGTCGAGCAGCAGCAGCGGCCGGCTCGACGCCAGCGCGGCCGCCAGCCAGACCTTGCGCTTCGAGCCGGTCGACAGCATGAACATCGACTTCTCGAGATGCGGCGCGAGCGCGAACCCGTCGACCACACGCTGCCAGAGTGCCGCGTCGAAGCCGACGTCGCCCTCGCGCAGCGCGGCCGTGCACGCGGACACCGTCAATGGATCGAAGGCGTCGGTCGCAGGATCGACGAAGAAGACGCTGCGGCGATAGCGCTCGGGATCTTGGTCCAGCCGGACGCCGTTCAGACTCAATTGACCGCGCGCGGCCAGGGTCCCGGCCAGCACCCGCAGCAAGGTGGACTTGCCGCTGCCGGTGTCGCCGTGCAGCAGCGTCACGCCGGCGCCGATCGACGCCGTCCACCCGGTGGCGAGCGCCGGCTGGCCGGGATAGGCGAAGCCGAGATCGCGGATGTCGAGCACCGGTCGCTCGCCGGCCTGCTCGCGCGTCACGCTTTCGACAGGCGCCGCCGCGCCTTGACCGCGGTCGCCAGCCCTTCGAGCACCGGCACCGTCTGCGCGAAGCCGATGCAGGCATCGGTGATCGAGACGCCGTGCTTGAGCGGGACGCCCGGCTTCAGGTCCTGCCGGCCTTCTTCGAGATGGCTCTCGATCATCACACCGGTGATGCGGCGCTCGCCGGCCGCGATCTGCGCCGCCACGTCCCCGGCCACCACGATCTGCCGCTGGTGCTGCTTGCTGCTGTTGCCATGCGAGACGTCGATCATGACCTGGGGCCGGAGGCCGTTCGCCAGCAGCGCCTCGCAGCTGGCCGCCACGTCGGCGGCCGAATAGTTGGGGGCCTTGCCGCCGCGCAAGATCACGTGGCAGTCGTCGTTGCCGCGGGTCTCGAAAATCGCCGCCATGCCCATCTTGGTCATGCCCATGAAGGCATGCGGCGCGCGGGCCGCGAGGATGGCGTCGGCCGCGACCTTGACGCTGCCGTCGGTGCCGTTCTTGAAACCGACCGGGCAGCTCAGGCCCGAGGCCAGCTGGCGATGGCTCTGGCTCTCGGTGGTGCGCGCCCCGATGGCGCCCCAGGCGATCAGGTCGGCAATGAACTGCGGGCTCAGCAAGTCGAGGAACTCGGTGCCGGTCGGCAGACCCAGGGTGGTGAGTTCGAGCAGCAGGCGCCGCGCGCGCTCGAGGCCCTCGTTGATCGCGAAGCTGCCGTCCAGGTGCGGGTCGTTGATGTAGCCCTTCCAGCCCACGGTGGTGCGCGGCTTCTCGAAATAGGCGCGCATCACGATCAGCAGGTCGTCCTGCAGCGAATCGGCCACCACCTTGAGGCGCTGCGCGTATTCGATCGCCTGGTCGTGGTCGTGGATCGAGCAGGGGCCGACCACGACCACCAGCCGGTCGTCGCGGCCGTGCAGCACGTCGGCGATCGCGGCGCGGCTGCCCTCGACCAGCGCGAGCGTGTTGTCGCGCACCGGCACGCGCTCCTGCAACAGCGCCGGGGTCATGAGCGGGCGCACCGCGCCGATGCGCACGTCGTCGATCCGGGTGGTATCGAGGGTGCTGTCGCGGGAGCCGATTTCGGCATCGTGGAGGGGATCGTCGAGACGGGACATGGTCGTGGCTGTGATTTCGAGCGGAATTTCCCCGATTGTCCTCCGGACCGCGCCCTCAGCCGGCGCGCCTGCCCCGCGGCCGGGCGGGGGCGGGTTCGCTCAGCAGCGCCTGGGCGACGCCCGGCACGACCTCGATGCTGGGCGGCCGCACCGGCGCGTGCCAGGTGACCGCCTGCCACAGCGGCAGCACCATCAGCGCCGGGCTGGCGTTCGCCAGGTCGGCCAGGCTGTAGCGGTCGAGTTCGTCGAGGAAGGCCTGCATCGCGCGCGCCAGCACCGCGGCCAGTTCGCAGCCGCCGGTCAGCACGCAGCGGTTGTCGTCGCCGAAGCACTCGACCAGCGCGAAATCGCTCTCGAGGTGGCGCACGATGGTGCCGATCCTGAGCTTCGAAGGATGTGCCGCCAGCCGCATCCCGCCGTTGCGCCCCCGCACGGTCTCGACCCAGCCCGACTTGCCCAGCAGATGGGTGACTTTCATGAGATGCGCGTTCGAGATGTCGAAGGCCTTCGACAGATCGGCGATCGTGACCAGCGAATCGGTGCGGGTCGCCAGCACCAGCAGCACGCGCAGGGAGTAGTCGGTGAAGAGCGTCAGTCGCATAAGCTGCATTTTATGTATTGCTTTGAAGTCGTGCCGACTTTAAGATACATGTCATGTATATGTTAAAGGCACCCCCACCGACGGGCCTGCCGCTGCTGCGGCTGGCCTTCCGCCCCTTCTACCTCGGCGCGGCGGTCGCCGGCGTGGCCTGGATGGCGCTGTGGGCGGCACTCCTGAGCGGCCACGCCGCACTGCCGAACCGGCTGCCGCCGATCTACTGGCATGCGCACGAGATGCTGTTCGGCTTCGTCGCCGCCGTGATCGTCGGTTTCCTGCTGACCGCGGGCAAGGTCTGGACCGGCCTGCAGACGCCGCGCGGCGCGCCGCTGGCGGCGCTCTGGCTGCTCTGGCTGGCGGGGCGCATCGCGTCGGTGGCGGCGCCGGCGCCGGTCTTCGCGGCGATCGACACCCTGTTCCTGGTCGCCGCCGCGCTGGTCTTCGCCGCCCTGATCCTGCGCGCGCGCAACACGCGCAACCTCAAGGTGGTGGTGGTGCTGGCGCTGCTGGCGGCGGCCAATTCGGCATTCCACCTGGGTTCCATCGGCGTGTCCTGGGCCGATCCGATGCGCGCGCTGCATGGCGGCCTGGCGCTGATCGTGATCCTGGTCTCGATCGTCGCCGGCCGCGTGATACCGGCCTTCACCCAGAGCGTCACCCCGGGCCTGCGGATCACCGAGCCGCGCTGGCTGACGCCGGCGGCCGTCGGCTGCACGGCGCTGGGCCTCGGCCTGTGGGTCGCGGGAACCTTCGGCGCGCTCGGTGCCGCCACGCTGGCCGTCGCCGCCGTCCTGCAAGGACTGCGACTCGGCCGCTGGGCGCCGGCGGCGAGCCGGCGGCGGCCGATCCTGTGGGTGCTTCACGCCTCCTATGCGTGGCTGCCGGCCGGCCTGGCGCTGCTGGCTGCCGCCGAGGCCGGCTGGATCGGCAGCGCCGCCGGCGTGCACGCGCTGGCGGTCGGCTGCATCGGCGGCCTGGTCATCGGCATGATGACCCGGACTGCCCGCGGCCACACCGGCCGGGACCTGACGGCCTCGCGCAACGAGATCGCGGCCTATGCGCTGGTGATGGCGGCGGCGCTGGTGCGGGTGGCCGCCCCTGGGCTGCCGCCGCAGTGGCAAGGCACGGCGCTGTTCGTCGCGGCGGGTGCGTGGACGCTGGCGTTCGCGCTCTTCCTCGCCCAGTTCTCGCCGTGGCTCGCCAGCCCGCGGGCGGACGGCCGCGATGGCTGACCGGCGCCGCAAATAGGGCTTGCCGGCGTGATCTTTTTCCTTGGCGCGCCTGCGCGGCTTCGATTCAATCCCATGCCAGCACATGAGTTTGAACCCATCGCACATGAAGCCTGACCTCAGCCTCGTCATCGAAGAACCCATCGCCGGCCACTACTACTGGATGGTCGTGCGACCCGGCGGATGGCTGCGACTGGGGCCTTGCGAGGTGGTCGATGCGGGCAGCGGGCCGCTGCCGTCCTACCAGGCGGCGCAGGCGGCGGGCAACCGGGTGCTGGCCAGCTTCCAGCCGGTGGTCGAGCGGCCGACGCCGAGCGGCTTCGGCGGCGCCTGGGACATCATGACGAT
Source organism: Variovorax ginsengisoli (assembly GCF_030486595.1). GTDB lineage: Bacteria > Pseudomonadota > Gammaproteobacteria > Burkholderiales > Burkholderiaceae_C > Variovorax > Variovorax ginsengisoli_B. The sequence continues at coordinate 51,375 of NZ_JAUJZH010000006.1, forward strand.
TCCGGGTGCGCTGACCTGACGCGGCCTTCCGCCAGCGCCGCGTGCAGGGCATCGACCGCCTGCCGCCAGGCCTGGACCGCGGCGCGCTGTTCGGCGTCCGCATCCCGCTCTTCCTGCGGCACCCTGGCGGCATCGCGCAGGTGGCGCTCCTGCAGCGGCAGGCGGCGGGCTGGAAACGGCGGCACCGGGATGCCGGCCTTGCGAAGGATCTTTTCTTTCCGATGAAGCGTGAGCATGGCGAGACTGAGGGTTTCTACCCCCAGTCTCGGGCTGCGCGTCGCCCGGTTGAATAGTGCATTTGCACCATTGCGCACGGCGCGCGGGATTGGCATGTCCGCGGGGTCGGCGGCATGGCAAGCAAGCCGCGCCGGGCCGTGCCGAGGCGGCAGGAAGACATGCGTCCCAATGCACGATGTCCCAAATTCCCAAGTGAATGTCCCAAATTTGCAATTCGTGGCAGGGTTTGAAGTCTCAAACTTGCGGTCGACCACAACGGAGACACCGCGATGCAACTGCATGTTCGAGCCGCCGCCGCGGCACTGGGAATGACCCTCGCCTGCGCGGCCTGGGCGTGGCCCGAGAAACCCATCAAGCTCGTCGTCGCCGCCCCGGCGGGCGGCACCATGGACATCGTGGCCCGCGTGGTGGGACAGCAGTTGTCCAGCGACACCGGGCAGCCTGTGGTGGTGGAAAACAAGCCCGGCGCAGGCGCGGCGATCGGGATCCAGGCCATGCTGCAGGCGCCCGCCGATGGCTACACCCTGGCCATCACGGCGAGCAACGCACTGGCTGAGATTCCGCACGTGATGAAGCCGCCCTACGACGCGCTGAAGGACGTGCTGCCCATTGCCTCGCTGGCGCGCTCGGGCGTGGTGCTGGTCACTTCCGCCACGGTGGCGGCGACCGACTTCAAGAGTCTGCTGGCCTCTCTGCGGACCCGCAAGGGCAGCGGCACCTATGCCAGCTACAGCCCTGGCACCGTCTCGCACTACGCGGGGCTGATCCTCAGCGACAAGGCCGGGCTGGACCTTCAGCATGTGGGCTATCCGGGCTCGCCGCCGGCGTTGCAGCATGTGCTCGGCGGGCAGGTGGACATCATGTTCGACGGCATGCTCACTTCCGTGCCGCTCATCAAGGCGGGCAAGCTGCGGGCCTACGCCTTCTCCGGGGCCAGGCGCTCGCAGCATCTGCCTGAGGTTCCCACGATGACAGAGCTGGGCTATCCCGAAGTCCAGTTCATGGGCTGGGTGGGAATGATCGGATCGCCCAAGCTCAAGCCCGAGTTGCTGGCCCAGATCCAGAAGGCCGTGGCCAAGGCCGCCGGCGCTCCCGCCGTGCACCAGAAGCTGCTCGACGTGGGCCTGGAGCCTGAGATCAACACCGACACGCCCGCGCTGCAGCGCGAAACGCGCGAGATGTCCGAGCGCAACGCCGCCATCGTGCGCAAGTACGAGATCAGGATGTGAAGGGAGCAAGGCCATGAACGTGCGACGACTCAAATCCGCCCCGCGACATTCCCTACTGAAATCGAAACCACAAGTCTTTCCGCCGGAGTACCCATGAACTTCCTCGATGGCCACCTGTTCCCCGAAAACCAGCAGCCCCTGATCATCACCGCCGCGCCCTACGCGCCGGGCTGGCTGCCGTCCGACTTTCCCGAAGACATCCCGGTCACCATGGAGGCGCAGATCCAGAAGGCCGTGGACTGCTACAACGCGGGCGCGACGGTCCTGCATCTGCACGTGCGTGAACTCGACGGCAAGGGCAGCAAGCGCCTGAGCAAGTTCAACGAACTGATCGCGGGCGTGCGCAAGGCGGTGCCGGAAATGATCGTCCAGGTGGGCGGCTCCATCAGCTTCGCGCCGGAAACCGAAGGCGCAGCCGCCAAGTGGCTCAGCGACGACACCCGCCACATGCTGGCCGAGCTGGAGCCCGTGCCCGACCAGGTGACGGTGACCGTGAACACCTCGCAGATGAACGTGACCGAGCAGGCCGAGGACGCGGACTTCGAAGGCACCTCGCGCCAGATCCCGGCCATCTTCAACGCCTACAAGGAAATGACCGTGCCCGCGCAACCCGGCTGGGTCGAGGAGCATATTCGCCGCCTGACCAGGGCGGGCATTCAGAGCGCCTTCCAGTGCTACAACATCAACAGCTTCGAGTCGGTCGAGCGCCTGATGCGCAAGGGCGTCTACCAAGGCCCGCTGGTGATGAACTGGGTGGCCATTGGCGGTGGCATGGATGCGCCCAGCCTCTACAGTCTGGCCAACTTCGTGCGCGCCGTGCCCGATGGCGCCGTGCTCACCGTGGAAAGCAATGTGCGCAACGTGCTGCCCGTGAACATGTGGGGCATTGCGGCGGGCCTGCATGTGCGCTGCGGCACCGAGGACTGCCTGTGGAACCAGAAGCGCAGCGCCAAGGCCAGCACCGTGTCGCAGATCGAGCAGTTGGTGCGCATCTCCGAAGAGTTCGGCCGGCCGATCGCCACCGCCAGGCAGGCCCGCGAGATCAGCAGGATCGGCGTGTTCTACGACACCGTGGAAGAGTCGCTGGCCGCCAACGGCTTTGCGCCCAACCGCAACGGAGGCAACCAGGGCTTCCTGCGCAAGGTGTTCACGGCCTGAGTCAGCCGGTCACCTGCCGGCGCCATTGCGTCACGCTGCAACCGAAATGCGCGCGAAACCAATGACTGAATCCGCTGGGCGCAGAAAAGCCCAGCAGGTGGGCGATTTCGGCCGCGGTCATGTTGCTGCCGCGCAGATGGCGCAGCGCCAGTTCGCGCCGTACTTCGTCCAGCAGCACGATGAAGCTCAGCCCCTCGGCGCCGAGATGGCGGTGCAGCGTGCGTCGGTCCATGCGCAGGTGGCGGGCTACCGCGTCCGCGGTGCAGCGGCCTCCGGGCAGCAAAGCCTGGATGAGTTCGCGGCAGGTCTCGCTGGCCCGGTTGCCCCGTTGTTGCAAGGCTGACTCCAGGTAGTCGCGGGCAAAGCGGGCCATGCCAGGGTCTTGCGTGCTGCGCGGCTGCCGCAGATCCGCCGCTTGGCAGACGATGCCGTTGAACGGCTGGTCGAACAGCACGCTGCAACCGAAGAAGGCCCGGTGCGCCGCCATGTCGGCGGGCGGCGCATGTGTGAAGCACACCCTGCGCGGTCGCCAGCGGGAACCGATCAGTTCCTTCAGGATATGCAGCATCACCCCCAGCGCCAGCTCCATCGACTGACGCGTCGCCAGGCCGGGAATGGGCAGCAGGTCGTCGCGGATGATGGTGCAGTCCCCCTCATCGTCGATGCGCGTGATCAGCGAAGCGTTGAGCAGCTTGCGGTAACGGCACAGCGCGTCGAGCGCCTCGCGCGGCGTGGCGGCCTCGCGCAGCACCAGGCTGACCGGCCCGAGGTTGGACAAGGGCCGGCGCGCCGCCAGCCGCAGCGCGAAGTCCTCCGCGCCCGTGGCGCGAGCCGCAAGCTCCAGCGCCTCGCGCACCGCGTTGTTGGGAATCAGCGCCTCCGGGTCTTGCAGCAGCCGCGCCGACAGGCCCACCTTGCGCAGCAGCGCTTGCGGGTCGCCGCCAAGCGCGCGCACCAGGTCGCTGTACCCGCTCAGGCTGGCACTGCGGATGAGGCTGCCGAACGCACTTGTCATTTGTCTCCACCCTGTGAACCCCGAGTTGGCGCGAAGCGTACCAGCCGATCATCCGGCGCCGCGGCGGCGACGGAAGCGCCCGCGCGCGGCCTTCGTGATCGCCACCACGCAAGGATGGGTGACGCGGCGCTCGACCGAGATCGCGAAGAACTCCTCGATCAGCCCGGCGGCACGGCCGATCACCTCGACACCGTACTGGGTGCAGGTCTCTTCCTCGAGCACCTCGGGCGTCATGAAGACGCCGCGGCCCTCGCCGCCGAAGGCCTTCAGCAGCGCGGCGTCGTCGAATTCGCCGATAGCCCGCGGCCGCAGCCGGTGCTCGGCCAGCCACAGGTCGAGCCGCTGGCGCGCGGCCGACGAGGCGCCCTGGATCAGCATCGGCGCGCGGTCGAGGCACTGCGGGAACTCGCCCCTGAGCGTGCGCCGGAGCGCCGGGGTCGCGAAGAAGCTCATCGCCGTCGTGCCCAGCGTGTGGTTGAAGGCCTTGACGCCGACCTGCCGGCCCATCGGCTCGTCGGCGATCACCAGGTCGATGCGCTGCACCGACAACTGCCCGAGCAGGTCGCGGAAGTTGCCTTCGTGGCAGATCAGCCGCACCGGCTCGGCGATGCCGAGCGCCGGCTCGAGCAGGCGGTAGGCGATCGACTTCGGCACCGCATCGGCGATGCCGACCCGGAAGTCGAGCGCGCGGGCACCCTCGCCGCGGCTGCCGAGCGCCGCCTCGAGTTCGGCGCCGAGCGCGAAGATCTGGTCGGCATAGCTCAACGCCGTGCGCCCCTCGGGCGTCAGCTCGAGCCCGCGGCCGCGCTTCTGGAACAGCGGGCTACCCAGGCTGTCCTCGAGCAGCTTGATCTGCCCCGACAGCGTCTGCGGCGTGATGTGCAGCTGCTCGCTGGCGCGCACGATGCCGCCGGCCTTGGCGGCGGCCCAGAAGTAGTGCAGGTGCTTGAAGTTCATACTAGCCTCAATCCTACGGAAAACTCGAATGAATGGTGTCAAAAATTCGACTTTTCTCGAAGGCTATATCGCCCTAGAGTGGGCCTCATGCGCGTGTACACGCGTGGTTTTTCCAACCTACCAAGGACATTCGAATGAACGACAACATCCAGGTCTACGGCTCGCCCTACGCGGCGACGCCGGCCGCCGCGCAGCGCAACCAGGTGCTGCGCAACACCTACTGGCTGCTGGCGCTGTCGATGGTGCCCACCGTGCTGGGCGCCTGGCTCGGCCTCTCGACCGGCCTGGCGCGCGCGATGTCGCCCGGCATCTCGATGGTGGTCTTCCTGGCCGGTGCCTTCGGCTTCATGTTCGCGATCGAGAAGACCAAGAATTCGGCCGCCGGCGTGCCGGTGCTGCTGGGCTTCACCTTCTTCATGGGCCTGATGCTGTCGCGCATGCTGGGCGTGGTGCTGGGCATGCAGAACGGCGCCAGCCTGGTGATGACGGCCTTCGCCGGGACCGGCGCGATCTTCCTCGGCATGGCCAGCCTGTCGTCGATCATCAAGCGCGACCTGTCGGCGATGGGCAAGTGGCTGTTCATCGGCGCCATCCTGCTGCTGGTGGCCGGCATCGCCAACTTCTTCATCCAGTCGGGCGCGCTGATGATCACGCTGGCGGTGCTGGCGATCGGCATCTTCTCGGCCTTCATCCTGCACGACCTCAAGCGCGTCAAGGACGGCCACGAGACCAACTACATCACGGCCACGCTCGGCGTCTACCTGAGCCTGTACAACGTGTTCCAGTCGCTGCTGATGCTGCTGGGCCTGGGCGGCAGCCGCGAGGAATGAGCATGACGGACACGGAGTCCCGCGCCATCGTCACGCTGGCTCTGATGGCGGCTTTCGCCGACGGCGACAAGCACGCGCGCGAACGCGAGGAAATCAAACGCATCGCCGACGGCTTCTCGCGGGCCGAAGCCATCAATCTGCCGACGCTCTACCAGGACGTGCTGATGCAGCGCGTCTCGGTCGCCGACCTGGGTGCGCAGCTGCGCAGTCACGGCGCCAAGCAGTTGGCCTACGAGATGGCGGTCTGCGTCTGCGATGCCGATGGCGCGCACTCGGAGGCCGAACGCGGCTTCCTGGCCGATCTCCGCGCATCGCTCGGACTCGATGCCGCGGCTTCGGCCGCGTTCACCGATGAGGCGCAGGCGATCGCGGCGGCGCCTCTGGCCGCGGGCGCCGCGCCGGCGGCACCGGGCGGCGGGCCCGACCCGGCCGAACTCGACCAGGCCATCTTGAACGCCGCGATCCTGAACGGCGCGCTCGAGCTGCTGCCCGAGACGCTCTCGACCATGGCCATCATCCCGCTGCAGATGAAGCTGGTCTACCGCGTCGGCAAGGCCTACGGCTTCGAGCTCGACAGCGGCCACATCAAGGACTTCGTCGCCACGGTCGGCGTCGGCCTGACCTCGCAGTACCTGGAGCAGGCCGGCCGAAAGCTGCTCGGCGGCCTGCTGGGCAAGGTCGGTGGCGGCCTGCTCGGCGGCCTCGGCAAGCAGGCCGTGAGTTCGGGCATGAGCTTCACCACCACCTACGCGCTCGGCCATGTCGCCCGACGCTACTACGCGGGTGGACGCCAGCTGTCGACCGAGATGCTCAAGGGCGCCTACGCCAGCGTGATCCAGGAGGCGCAGGGGCTGCAGACGCGCTATCTGCCGGCGATGCAGGAGAAAGCCCGCACGCTGGACCCGCGGCAGGTGCTGTCAATGGTGCGCGGAGGCTGAGTCAGGGGGCGGACGCCGGGTGGTCCTTCGACCCCCAGAACTTCCACCAGGGCCGCGCCGCCGGTATCGACTCGGGCGGCAACTGCTGGAGTTGGCTGGCACGCAGCCGCTGGCGGCACTCGACCTCCAGCGCGTGGGCGATGCCGAAGGCCTCGCGGTCGCCGCGCGAGGCCTGGGCGCGCCAGCTCACGGCCAGGCGCACGAGTTCTTCGTCGTCGATGTCGGCCAGCTGCGCCGGGGTCGGCACGCTCGAACTCATGGCTGATGGCGCCAAACTGCGCTTTTCGCGGGATACATGGGGACGATTATTGCGCATCCGCTCCCACTGTCCGACCGGTTAAGCAGCGGATTCACAACGCCGCGCCGAAGATTCTTTTTGGCTGCACCTGCATCCAATCGCGCCGTCGGCGGGTAGTTCCGGCAGCAGCAAGCCGCTGCCCACCCAACCACCGAAGGAGTTTCCCATGCGTCACCTCATCCCGTCGCGCCCCGTCGTCGCCGCACCGTTGCTGGCCGCCGCCCTGCTGACCGCCTGCGGCTCGATGCCCAGCTCCGGATCGGCTTTCTCGCAGGCCTCGCTGCCGGCCCCGATCCAGGTGCCGGCAGGCCACAAGGTCGCGCTGGAAACCGTCGGCGTCGGCGAGATCACCTACGAGTGCCGCGACAAGGCCGGCGCGCCCGGCCAGGCGGAGTGGGTGTTCGTCGGGCCCAAGGCGGTGCTGACCGACCGCAGCGGCAAGGCGGTCGGCCGGTACTACGGACCGCCCGCCACCTGGGAGGCCAACGACGGCTCGAAGCTCACGGCGACGCAGCTCGCGGTCGCGCCCTCCGGGCCCACCAGCCTGCCCTACCAGTTGGTCAAGGCCAACCCGGCGACTGGCAGCGGCGCGATGAGCGGGGTCACGTATATCCAGCGGGTCGCGCTCAAGGGCGGTATCGCACCCGCCAGCGCCTGCACGCCGGCCGCCAAGGGCCAGCAGCAGACCGTGCGCTACCAGGCCGACTACATCTTCTGGAAAGCCGCCTGAGCCCGGGGGCCGGATGCGGGCCGTCGACTACGATGGCGCCTCCATCGCCTAGCACCGACCCGCTTGCCCGCCACCGACCCTTTCGACCACGACGCCGCGCTGGCCGCCTGCGCGCGCGGCGACCGGCAGGCGCTGGCGCAGATCTACGGCCTGGAAGGCCGCTACCTGCTGGGCGTGGCGCTGCGCATCGTGCGGCAGCGCCAGTCGGCGGAAGACGTGCTGCACGATGCCTTCGTCAGCATCTGGCAGCGGGCCGGATCCTTCGACCCGGCCCGCGGCGCCGGACGAGGCTGGATCTACAGCGTGGTGCGGCATGCGGCGCTGAACTGGGTCCGCAGCCATGCGCGCGAAGTGCCGGTCGACGAAGAAGGCCAGGCCGCGCTCGAAGACGAAGTGGCGCTGGCCCGCCATGCGACCCAGCTCGATCCGGCCGAGACGCGGGTGGACCTGGGCCGGCTCGAGGCCTGCCTGGAGCGGCTCGAAGCCGAACGCAGGGAGTGCATCGTGCTCGCCTATCTCGATGGCTGCTCCCACGGGGAAATCGCGCAGCGCACGCAGAAGCCGCTGGGCACCGTGAAGTCCTGGATCCAGCGCGGCATGCGCTCGTTGCGCGAATGCATGGCATGAACCCGAACGACACCACACCCCCGTCCGCCGACGACGCCCTCGACGCGCTGGCCGGCGACTACGTGCTCGGCACGCTGTCGGCCACCACGCGCCGCGAGGTCGAGGCGCGCATGCGGCGCGAGCCGGCGCTGCGCGAGGCCGTGGAAGCCTGGGAAGAACGCCTGCATCCGCTGGTGGCGCTCGCCGAGCCGGTGGAACCATCGCCCGCGCTCTGGCGCCGCATCGACGCCAGCGTGTCGGCCGCGGCAGCGCCTCGCCGCACCGCCAGCCGCACCGGCTGGTGGAGCAGCCTGCAACTCTGGCGCGGGCTGGCCGGCGCCGGCTTCGCTGCGGCCGCCCTGATGGCTGCCGTGCTGGTGACACGCATTGAGCCGGCGCCCGCCACGCAGTTCATCGTGGTGCTCGTTGCGCCGCAGGACAAGGCCCCGGGCTGGGTGGTGCAGGCGGCCGCCGATGCGCGCCGGCTGAGCCTGACGCCGCTCGGCAGCATCACGGTGCCGAGCGACAAGTCGCTGCAGTTCTGGACCAAGGCCGACGGCTGGCGTGGCCCGGTGTCGCTGGGCCTCGTCACGCCGGGCCAGACGCTTCAGGTACCGCTCGACAAGCTGCCGCCACTGGAGCCGAACCAGCTGTTCGAACTGACCCTCGAGCCAGCGAACGGCTCGCCGCTCGATCGGCCGACCGGGCCGATCCAGTTCATCGGCCGGGCGGTGAAGGTTCTCTGACGGGCTTCAGCGGAGGCGCCGGCCCGCGCCTGTCCTCAGTGGCGGGCGAGTTCGTGCCGATCGGCGGCCGCGAACAGGTCGTCCGAGAAGCTGCGATCGGTGCGGGCGAAGGTCCATGCCCATTCGCGGACCGCATCGGCTTCGGCCTTGCGCGACAGCGGGGCCTCGGGCGCCGCCGCCTTCCAGCCGGTCAGCAGCCGGATGCCGAAGCCCAGGACACGCGACAGGGCGTACGAAGCCGGCGACGAACCGGGTGCGTCGACGGAAAGGCCATTGGCAAGAATCGTGGACATGAGATGGGTTCTCCAGGGGAGCGACGCCAGGACGGGGTCGCGTACGGGCTCAATTATAGGGTTAACCCTAGTTTCTTGCTGGCCGAGCGGCTGCAGGGGTGATGTACATCCTGTTGCTCAATAAGTAAAAACCCTTAATTTTTGGCACGCGTATTGCTGCACTGCAGCATAAGACGACAGCATGCCCCAACGATGTGCTGCGACAGCGGAGACGCCCCTGGTCCTGAAAAAGCCACCCCGTCCACTCACGCGAGGCGCCCCATGAACGCAAGCACTGTCCAGGAGTCGATCCAGATTGCAGGTGCCGAACCCGCCGGTTGGCGGGGCCGGCTGCGGCGCTGGCGCGGCAGCACGTCGGAGTCGATCGTTCCCCGCCTCGCGGGCTATGCGCTGCTCGCCTTCGTCCTGTGGCTGGTGGTCACGACCCTGATCCAGCCGCTGGTGTCGAGGCAGGCCACCCGCACGGTGCTGCAGGCCCCCGTGCTGCTGGTCACCTCGCCGATCAGCGGCGTGGTGACGCACATGACGGTGCGTGCGCTGGACAAGGTCGATGCCGGGGCGGTGGTCGCCACGGTGCAGAACCCGACCATCGACCGCGACATCCTCACCACGCTGACCACCCAGCGCCTGGCCCTGCAAAGCCAGGTGTCGCAGCTGGCGAACCAGCTGCATGCCTCGGACGAGGAACTGCAGTTCGTCGAGCAGCAGGTCAAGCTGTACCGGCAGGCGTCGATGGCGCAGACCCGCGACGCCTGGCAGATCGCCCAGCGCCAGCGCGAGGTGGCGTTGACCAACGTGGCGGAGCAGGAGCTCAAGGTACGCCACACCTCGGCGATGCTCGACCAGGGCGCGGTCAGTCCGCAGGCGATGGACGCCGCCCAGGCCCAGTTGAGCACCTCGCGCGCCAACGCCGCGGTGGCCGAACAGGCCTATGCCGGGCTTGGCAAGAGCGTCGCGATCGCCAGCCAGGGGGCTTTCGTGAGCAGTGGCAGCGGCACGGTGTTCCAGACCCTGGTGAGCCGCCGCGAGACGCTCGCCGGCAGCATCGAGCGCGCCCAGCAGGACAGCACGGCGGTGCAGAAGCAGTTGCGCGAAGTGACCGCGCTCGAAGACGACGAGCGGCGCCGCATCGACCGGCTGGCCGCCTACGAAGTGCGCGCGCTGCAGGCCGGGCAGGTGCATACCGTGCTGATGCCGCAGGGCAGCTTCGTGCCCCAGGGAGCCACGCTGGTTCGGATGGTCGACTGCAACCGGATCGAAGTGGTGGCGGTGTTCGCGCCGCGGCTCGCCAAGCGGCTCAACATGGGCTCGATGCTCACAGTGACGACCGATGACAGCGGCCTGGAGGTTCCGGCGCGCGTCACGCAGTTGCTGCCGGTCGCGCCGGACGAACTGCAGAGCAGCTACATCGTCCCCTTCCCCTTCGCCGAGCAGGGTTCCGTCTATGCGGTGGCGCGCATCGAACCTTCGAGCGCCGACCCGGCGGTGCAGCGCAGCCTGTGTGCGCCCGGCAAGGTTGTGTCGGCCCGGCTGGGCGCGTAGCGGCGTCGATGGAGTCACGCCATGGCAAGCACTGCATCCACCTGGCGACACGCGATCCGCCTGGCCCTGGCATGGCCGATCGCCTGGGCGCTGCACGCCGGAACTGCGACGGCAGCGAGCGAGGTCCGGCAGGCGCTGGCGCAGCAAAGCTGCGAAGGATTGCGCCGCGCAGTAGCCACCGATGCGCGCGGCGATGCTTCAGCGCCGCTGCTGCTCGCGAGCTATCGCGTCGACACCGTCATCGAGGGCGTTGCGCCGCTGCCGCCGACGCTCGCGAACGTCGCCTTCGTCTACGACAACGCCCTGGCCGGCATCGCGCTGCTGGCCTGCGGCGAGACGGCCTCGGCCCTGCGCATCGCCGAGGCCGTCGTACTGGCGGTCGAGCGTGATCCGCACTACCTCGACGGCAGGGTCCGCAACGCCTACCGCGCCGGCCCGCTGGCCGAGGCGAGGCCCGTGCTGCCCGGCTACTGGGATGCCGCGAGGAATCAATGGATCGCCGACGCCTACCAGATCAGCACCGCGACCGGCAACGTCGCATGGGCGGCACTGCTGCTGCTGAACCTGAACCAGCAAGCACCCGCGCCGCGCTATCTCGACGCGACGGCCAGGCTGCTGGCATGGATCGAGCAGCGCACCCGCGCCACGGTCGATCCCGATGGCTACAACGGCGGCTGGTACGGCTGGGACGATGCGCAGAGCGCGCAGACCTGGAAGTCGACCGAGCACCACATCGACATCGCCATGGCCGCGGCCTGGGCGGCGCGCGCGAGTGCACAGCCCGAGCAGATGCGGCAGGCACGCACCGCGCTCGCCTTCGTGGCGCGCATGTGGAGCCCGCAGCAGCAGCGCTTTTTTATAGGCACCCTGGCCGATGGGTCGACCGTGTCGACCACCGGCTCGGGCCTCGACGCCCAGCTGTGGCCCTTGCTGGCCGCTCCGCCGGGTCATTGCCGCTGGCGCAGCGGCCTGGCGTGGGTCGAGCGAAACCACCGCTACGGCGACGGCTACGGGTTCTCGCAGCAGCCCGACGGCATCTGGACCGAGGGCAGCGCCCAGGCTGCCGCCACGCTGGCGGCCGTCACGGGCGCGGTGCCCGAGGCGCTGTGGAAGTTGCTGGCCGCGCAGCGCGCCGACAACGGCCTGTACTACGCGACACCAAGCCCGCGCATTTCGACCGGGCTGGCCATCGGGCCGGACTCGGCAGGCGCCGACTTCTTCTACTACCACTGGCCCCACCTCGGTGCCACCGCCTGGATCGCGCTCGCAGCGACCGGCTGGAACCCGTTCACAGGAAGCCCCACCGCCACAGGAGAGACGCCATGTTCGAGCTGATCGATTCGCCCGAGTTCAGGATCAACCTGATCGTCACGGGCCTGGCCCTGATGATGATCTTCCATGCCCGCGCCGACCGCCTCTGGCACCGCGCGCTGTTCGGCTTCCTGACCGCGCTGGTGCTGGTGCGCTACGTGGTGTGGCGGCTGGCCGAAACCCTGCCGCCGGCCGATCTCGGCTTCGGCACGCTGGTGGGCTGGGTCTTCCTGGTGTTCGAGATGGTGTCGATCCTCTACACCCTGATGTCGATCCAGATGCTGACCGGGCGGCGCGACAACCACGGGCTGGCCGACCGCGGCGAAGCCTCGCTGCGCGCGCGCGGCGCCGACGTGCCGGCGGTCGATGTCTTCATCTGCACCTACAACGAGGAACTCGGGGTGCTCGAGAAGACGATCCTCGCCGCCCAGGCGATCGACTACCCGCGCCTCGCGGTCTGGGTGCTCGACGACACGCGCCGCGACTGGCTGCGCGACTACTGTGCCCGCAAGGGCGTGCACTACGCGCGGCGCGCCGACAACGCCCATGCCAAGGCCGGCAACCTCAACAACGGCCTGCGCCAATCGGCCGCGGCCACCGACGCGCCGTACATCCTGGTGCTCGACGCCGACTTCACGCCACACCGCAACATCGTCTACCGGATGCTGGGCCTGTTCGACGATCCGAAGGTGGGGCTGGTGCAGACGCCGCAGTTCTACTACAACGCCGACCCGATCCAGCACAACCTGCGCGCCACCGACAGCTGGGTCGACGAACAGCGGGTGTTCTTCGACGTGCTGCAGCCGGCCAAGGACGCGGCCGACGTCGCCTTCTGCGTCGGCACTTCGTTCATCGTGCGGCGCGACGCCATCACCGCCGCCGGCGGCTTCCCGACCGGCAGCGTGTGCGAGGACATCTACACCACCTACACGCTGATGCGCTTCGGCTGGGTGACGCGCTGGCTGAACGAGCGGCTGTCGAACGGGCTGTCGGCCGACAGCATCGTCGACTACATCAACCAGCGCAGCCGCTGGTGCCTCGGCACCATCCAGGTAGCGCTGCTGCGCGACGGCCCGCTGCGCGGCAAGGGGTATCGCCTGGCGGCGCGCCTGCACTATGTGCACGGCCTGCTGCACTGGCTCAGCAAGCCGTTCATCCTGCTGATCCTGGCGGCGCCCGCGCTGTACTGGTATGCGGGCGTCTCGGCCTTCCACGCGACGCCTCGAGCCTTCGCACTCTACGGCCTGCCGCCGCTGGTCATGTTCTGGGGCTACACCTACTGGATCAGCCAGCGGCGCTGCCTGCCGGTGTTCACCGAGGTGACGCAGATCGTGGCGGCGATGGCCGTGACGCGCACCATCGTCACCTCGCTGGTACGGCCCTTCGGGCGCCCTTTCAAGGTCACGGCCAAGGGCCAGGACCGCTCGAAGACCGTGGTCCACTGGAACCTCGTCGCGGTCTTCGGCGGTCTCATCGTGGCGATGGAAATGGGTGCGCTCGACGCCATCGGCGGGACGATGAGCACCGGCGATGTCCTCAACGTGATCTGGACCCTGGTGGCCACGGTCTACTGCCTGGCGGCGCTGATCGCCTGCATCGACCGCCCGCGGCCGGACCATGACGAACGCTTTCCCTGCGACGCCCCCGCCACCCTGCGCAGCGCCGCCGGCGTCGGCGCCACCCACTTCATCGAGATCGCGGTGGACGGCGCGCTGTTGCGCGACAGCGCCCTGCTGCGCCGGATCCCGGTCGGCCAGCCGCTGGATGTCCATGTCGAGCAGGTCGGCTGGGTGCCCGCCTTGCTGGCGGACCACACGCCAGCCGGCGCCGAGCTGAGCTTCGCCTGCGACGAGACCGTGCACGACCGCCTGGTGCGCCATGTGTTCAGCCTGCCGCCGAGCCATGTCGCCACCCAGGTGCGGCCCGGCCGCGCGGTCATGGCCTTCCTCGGCAGCGCGGGCTGGCGCTGGCCCCGGGTTCCGGCGGCGTGGCTGCGCAGGGTCGCCGCGCCGGCACCGCTGCTGCTGGCGCTGGTGCTCGGCGTACTCGTGCTCGGCGGCTGCAGCCTGACGCCTGCGCTCAAGCCGGCCGATGTCGAGCTGCCGACCCAGTGGCCGACGGGCGCGGCCGTCGGCGACGCGGCACCCATGGCGTGGCAGGCCTTCGTGCGCGACGACGAACTCCGCGGCCTGGTCGCGACCGCACTGGCGCAGAACCGCGACCTGCGCGCCTATGCCGCGAAAGCCCGCGAGGCGCGCGCCGTCTACGCCGGCACGCGCTCCAGCCTGTTCCCCGAGATCGGCATCGCCGGCTATGCCCAACGGGGCGACATGGCGACTTCGCTGAGTTCCACCGGTGTCGTCACGAGCAACCAGGCGATCGGCCGGGTCGGCAACACCTACGCGGTCCAGGCCGGCGTCACGGCCTACGAGCTCGACTTCTTCGGCCATGTCGATGCCGGCGTCAAACAGGCCGGGGCGCAGGCGCAGGCCATCGACCGGGACTACGCCGCGGCGCGCATGAACCTGGTCGGCGAAGTCACGAACGCGTACCTCACGCTGCGCGCCGACCGCGCGCTGCTCGCCCTGGCCGAGGCCGACCTGAAGAGCCAGAGCGACAGCACCGACATCATGAAGCGCGCCCGATCGGTCGGCGGCACCTCCGACCTCGACCTGCTGCGCTCCCAGTCGCTGGTGCAGCGGGCCAAGGTCCAGCGCGAGGAGTTCGGCATGCGGGTCGGGCAGGACCTGCAGTGGCTCACGGTGCTGGTCGGCCAGCCGGTGGCGGCCACGACCGGCACCCAGCGCCCCTGGCCGGACCGTTCGGTGGCCGAGGTGCCGGTCGGGCTGCCGGCCAGCCTGCTGCAGCGCCGGCCCGACCTGCTGGCGGCCTATGCGCGCGTCGAAGCGGCGAACTCGGGCGTGGGGGCCGCCAAGGCGGCGTTCTATCCGACTTTCTCGCTGACCACGGTGGCCGGCGGGCTCAGCAGCGAGTTCTCGAACCTGCTGGGAAGCGGCAACCGCAGCTGGGCCACGGTGCTCGGGGTCTCGCTGCCGATCCTCGACTGGGGCCGCCGCTCGGCCAACCTCACGGCCAACGAGGAGCGGCTGGCCGCCGCCATGTCGGCCTACGAATACGCGGTGCAGCAGGCGCTGCGCGAGACCGCCAACGCGCTGATCGCCGACAGCCATCTCGGCCCGCAGCTCGAGGCCCAGCAAGGCCGCGTGCAGGCGCTCGAAAAGGTGGCGGCGATCTCGCGCACCCGCTTCCGCAACGGGCTCGAAGACTACTTCGCCGGCGCCGACGCCCAGCGCGAGCTCTACCTCGAACAGCGCCAGTGGATCGAGCTGCAGCTCAAGCAGGCGGTCAACCTGGTGAACCTGTACAAGGCGCTGGGCGGGGGATGGGACGAGGCGCCGCAGGCGCAAGCCGCGGCGGCGGCGTCGAGCGCCGTGCATTGAGCGCCTGGATCGTCGGCGCCGTCCCGCGTCATTTCCGCTCGCGCGCCTTGCGCTCGTACTTGCGCCAGTACTGGAACTCGTCCTCGTGGACTTCGATGTCCAGCTCGGAGATCCTGGCCTGGAGCCGCTCCTGCACTTCGGTCACGGCCCGGTTGTAGATCACCGGCCCGACTTCCTCGAGGAAAAAGCCGAGCAGCGCGCCCGCGGCGATGTTGCCGATGGGCTCTTCCATGTTCTCCCGAAAATATCGCTCGATAGAGGCGATGGCCTCCTTGCGGGCTTCCTTGCTGAGCTCGATGGTCATCGTGCGACATCTCCAGGTATCGGGTGCGGGGTCTTGGGATGATTCTGCCCTCGCCGCGGATCGCGTAAGCTCCCGTGCCTCCAACCGCCACCACTCGATCGGGGACCCTGGAACATGGCTGATTCGAAATTCGACACCGACTCGCTGCCCGGCGTCATGTCAACGGCCGCGTCGGACCTGCAAAGCCTGCGGCCGAGCCTGGTCGAGAACGCCTTGACCCAGGCGCTGCCGCTGCCCGACATCATGTTCGGCGGCGCGGTGCTGGTCTTCGTGGTCATGTTCCATGCCTTCTGGATCCGTGTGATCACGAGTTCCTTTCTCAAGCACACGAGCGCCTTGCACGTTCGGGCGTCGCTCTGGCGGGCCGACCTGCTGTTCACCGTCACGGTGATGATGCTGCTGGCGCTGCATCTGGCCGAAATCGTGGTCTGGTCGGCGGCGCTGATCTTCGGCGACATCGTCGACGGCTGGTCGACCGCGGCCTACTTCGCGGCCAACTGCTACACCGCGCTCGGCGAGCCGTTCTCGCTGCCGCGCGCCTGGCGGATCGTGCCGCCGATCATCGGGATCTCGGGCATCTTCGCCTTCGCCTGGACCGCCAGCGTGCTGGTCAATTTCGTCTCGCGCTACAACGACCTGCGCGCCGACATCCTGGGGCGGTCCAAGGCAAGCCAGCCGGCGCGGGCCGATAACATGGCGCCATGACCTCCCATGCCCAGGGCGACCCCGACCGCCCTCGCCCCCGCATCTACCTCGCCGGGCCCGACGTCTTCCTGCCGGACCGCGACCGCATCTTCGCCGCCCTGAAGGCGGACTGCGCGCGCCTGGGCCTGGCCGGCGTCGCACCGATCGACGCACCGCTGGCGTTGGCGGCCTCGGCCAGCGACGACGCCCGGGCCCAAGCCATCTACGAAGGCAACGTCGCGCTGATCCGCGAGTCCGACGGCGTGGTCGCCAACCTGGCGAGCTTTCGGGGCCAGGAGCCCGACGCCGGCACCGTGTTCGAGGTCGGCTTCGCGGTCGCGCTCGGCCTGCCGGTGGTCGGCTACGGCGTGCCGCAGGGCAGCTATGCGGAGCGCGTGCAGGCCGCGATCGCCTGCCGCCGCGATGCGGCCGGGGAGGTTACGGAAGCGGCCACCGGGACGGTGGTCGAGGGGCTCGGGCAGCCGCTCAACCTCATGCTGTCGCGATCGATCGATCTGGCACCGACCGCCGCACAGGCGCTCGAGCGGCTGGCCGGGAGGCTCGGCGCCGCCGCCTCACTCTGAAGCTTCGACCACCGGCCGCAGCCACTGCAGGGCATGGCCGCGCAGCGCCTCGATCTGCTGGCCGATCAGGGACAGCTCGGTGCGGATGAGCTGCGCCGCGGCGTCGCCGCCCTCGCCGTCGGTCGCCAGCAGGTCGGCCAGTGCCGGGCGCTCGTCCGCCGGGGCCGTGGCGGCCTCGATGGCCTCCGCTGACCCGCGCTCGACATCGGCCGCCAACGCCTCCAGCGCCTGGGCCGCGCCTTCAGCCGCACCGCGCGTCGCGACCGCCAGCGCCGGACTGCGCAGGGCGACGCGGTGGGCGCCGAGCGCCGACAGGTAGCTCAGCAGGGTGTGCGACTGGATCAGGAAGCGCAGCGCGACGCCGGCGCGCGGCCGCACCAGCGCCGGCTCGCGGAACATCTCGGACACCGCCACGGCCAGCGCCGCATCGGCGTTGTGGGCATTGCGCCGCGCCAGCCGGTAGGGCAGGTCGTCGCGCGCGCCGGCGCGGTACTGCTCGGCGATCTCGCGCAGATAGAGCGCCTGGTTGCGCATCGCCGCGGCCGCCAGTTCATTGAAGCGCCGGCCCTGCCAGTGCGGCAGCACCAGCACCATCGCCAATCCGGCGATCAGGCTGCCGATGGCGGTGTCGACCAGCCGCGGCACGATCAGCACGCCGCCGTCGCCGACCTGGTTGAAGCACATCAGCACCAGCACCGTCATGCAGGCGGTCGCCAGCAGGTAGCGTGCGCTGCGGGTGGCGAAGAAGAGCACGCCGGCCGCCACCGCCAGCAGCGCCTGCACCAGATGCTGCGGGAACAGGTCGAGCAGCGCCCAGCCGACCACCACGCCGACCGCCGTCCCCGCCATGCGCTGGCCCATGCGCGACATGGTGTCGCCCCAGGTCTGCTGGCAGACGAACAGCGTCGTCAGCAGGATCCAGTAGCCCTGGGCGGGATGGATCAGCCACATCACGCCGTACCCCGCCGCGAGCGCGATCGCCAGCCGCAGCGCATGCCGGAACAGGGGCGAGCGCGGCGACAGCTGGTGCCGCACGCGCTCGGCCGCATCGCGCCAGGAGCGCGGCGAGCGGTCGAGCAGGCCCATGTCGGTGCGCCCGGCGCGCGCGGTCGGCTCGCTGGCGCCGGCCAGCTGGCCATCGAGACGCTCCAGGTTGTGCGCCAGCGCCTCGATCGACGCCAGCAGGGCCTGCCGCGCCGGCTCGCGCGCGTGCGAGCGTTCATGCGCGATGGCGCTGCGCAGTTCGGCCAGTGCCTGCACCGTGGCGGTGTCGGCCACGAAGGGCTCGCGCCGCTCGATCGACTGCGCCAGCCGACGGCAGGCCTCGCCCTCCAGGTGCAGCACGCGCTGGCAGCGGTAGAGCAGGTCGCTGTGGAAGAAGGCGTCCGCCAGCGCGTTGTAGTCGTCGTGGGACGAACTCGCGCGTTCGTGCACGTCCTGGGCGATCAGGTAGAGGCCGCGGTAGCGCGCGATCCGGCCGGTCGGCGCCCGCGCGCCGATGCGGCGGAAGATGCTCTCCTTGGCAGCGTTGAGCTCGGCCACCACATCGGCATTGAGCTGCGCCAGCGACAGCCGCTTGCGCTCGATATCGATGCCGCGCAGCGGCTCGAACAGCGAGGCCTTGAAGCGCACGTAGTGGCCGAGCACCGAATACAGCCGGGCGAGCCGCGCCTGCACCGGCTGGGCCGGCAAGGCCAGGCACCAGGCGACCGAGAAGACGCCGTACCAGGCTGCGCCCGCGAGCAGCAGCAAGAGCTCGTGCAGGCGCTCGTCCGGGCCCGCGAGCGGGTGGTTGCCGATGCCGAGGGTGGTGTACATCGCCAGGATCAGCGTGGCGTAGGCGATCGCCTTGTAGCGCGCCTCGACCGCCCCGAGCATCGTGAGCCAGAAGGCCGCAAGCGCGAGGCTGGTGATGAACAGCGCCGGGCGGTCGATCAGGGCCGACACCGCGAAAGCCGCCGCCGCGAAGCAGAGCAGCGTGACGATCTGGGCCCGGTAGCGTCCCCGCGCGCTGTCGTCGGTTTCGGCCAGCGCGCTGGCGATGGCGCCCAGGAACAGCGGCGTCACGGCGTCCATCCGGTTGCTGGCGCCGCACGCCGCCATCAGGCTTCCGAGGGTGAGCAGCACCCGCAGCGCCTGTGCCTGCCCGGCGCCCCATCGGCGCAGCCGTTGCGGAAATGTCTCGATCACGAATGCGAGCATGCCACCGCTGTGCACGATGCGTGCCATGACCCTCCGGTTGCCGCAGCGAAGTCCAGCGGCCGCCGACGACGGCTCAGGCGACGCTGCTCGCGTAGTGCCGGGCCTTGTCCTCGTACATGGCCCGGTCGGCCCGCTGCAAGGCGGCTTCCAGCTGGTCGCCGGACCCGCAGGTCGCCACGCCGATCGCCAGGTGCACCACGTGGCCGCTCTGGCCGGCGTGGAACTGGTTGTTCAGGTCGAGCAGCGAGACGATGCGATCCCGCATGCCGGCAGCGCCGCGCTCGTCGGTGGCCGGCAGCAGCACGGCGAACTCGTCGCCGCCGATGCGCGCCGGCCAGCCGGGCGCATCGACCGCCTGGGTCAGCACCTCGCCGACCCGCCTGAGCAGGGCGTCGCCCGCGGCGTGGCCGTCCTCGTCGTTGACGCGCTTGAGGCCGTTGAGGTCGATCGCGACGACGGACACCGGCCACGGGCCCTTGCGCGCCAGCCGGTGCAGCTCCTCGGTGTAGAAGGCGCGGTTGCACAGCTGCGTCAGCACGTCGTGGCGGCCGAGGTATTCGAGGTAGGCCTCGGCTTTCTTGCGCGCCGTGATGTCGACCAGCGACACCAGCACCAGGTCCCAGGTCTGGAGGTGGTGCTGCAGCACGGTGAACTGCATGTGGATGTTGATCGGGTCGCCCGCGAGCGAGTAGTTCACGACTTCGCGCTGCTGGGAGGTCTTGTTGTTCCACAGGTCCTGCAGCTGGTCGGCGAACGAATCCTGCATCTCGTCGCGAAACACCCTGGGGATGTTGCGCAGCAGGTCGGCGGTGTCGGCGGCACCGAACATCCGCAGCGTCTCGCGATTGACGTCGATCACGCGAATCTCCTGCATGCAGCGCGTGACGAATTCCGGGTGCACCTTGATGAAGGTCGTGAAGTCGGTGATGCCGCGCTGCCGGATCTCGTCGAGCAGCTTCTTGACGGCGCTGAAATCCTCGACCCAGAGCGAGACCGGCGAATGGTTGAAGAGACCGCGGGCATAGCGCTCGGCCTCGGTGCGCTCGCGATAGGCCGCGACGCGGGCCGTGATGTCGTCGAGCGACACCAGCACGCGGCCCCAGCGGTCTTCGTGGCCCGGCAGGATGCGCAGGCGCACCTGCACGTCCAGGCGGCGGCCGTCGAGCGTGTAGTTGACCGTCTGGTTCTCCACGCTCAGCGCTCCCTGCCAGAGCTGCTCGAGTTCGTGCATGACGCAGTCCGCCATGTCGTCGCGGAAGACCTGGTCGAGGGCGGCCAGCAGGTGGTCCTGGCTGCGCGCACCGAACAGCGTCAGCGTGTGCTGGTTGACCCGCAGGACCTTGTAGCAGGCCATGCAGTCGCGGATGCGCGCGGGGTCGGCCGCCAGGTGCGCGGCCAGGTCGGTGACGCCGGCCAGGCGCCATTGGTCGAACAGGTCCTTGAGGCCGCTGTAGTCTTCGAGCCAGAGAGAGACGGGCGACAGATCGAACATCGACTCGAGGTCGGTAGACGCGGACATGGCTGCTGGCTTCCTGGGGACGGTGGCGGGGTCGGGACCGCCGATTGTCCACCCTAGCCGACGCGCCCTTCAGCCGCGCCGGTCGCGCCAGCGGTAGTACCTCACGGAAGGCGCGAGAAACCACGGATTGCCTGTGTAGAACGGCCGGGCCTGGAACGCCAGGCCGTCCAGCGCCGTCAGCCCCTCGGCCAGGCCCAGCACCTGCTGGCCCACGCGCATCCCGAAATAGCTCGCGGTGCCGACGCCGGCGCCGCAGCACCCCATCGCGTAGTGCAGTCCCTCGTGCCTGCCGACGTGCATCAGCTCGTCGAAGGTGTAGGCGACGAAGCCGCACCACGAATGGCTGACGCGCGTGCCCGCCAGCTCCGGGAACACCCCTCGCGAAGACGCCGTGCGCCCGTGCCGAGGGATACATCGAAGTCAGGGCGCTTTGGGAAACCAGTGTCGGCTGAGCGCTCGCATTTCAGCTCAATCCTTCGGTGATTGCTCCGGACGGCATCAGCCGGCCAAGAAGTGACGGTCGACCTCAAGCCTCGAAACCGGCGTCCATCCGGCCGTGCCTTGCGATGGCAACGGTTGAAGGTGAACGCTATGCCGCGGGAAGTGGGGGGCGGTTCTTGCGGTACGAGTTCTTGACGGCAATCTTTCCTTCCCGAAAAGTGAACACGTCGCATCCGTGGACCTCGACGCGCGAGCCGTCGGCCCGCGTCCCGGTGAATGTCCATTCGGACACCCCACGGTCGCCGCAAATGAAGTGACGAGGCTCAAGCCACTGCGCGTCGGGAAATGTCTTCCAAACGTCGGAAAATGCGGCCTGGACAGCCTTTGTGCCGATGTGCGAAATTCCGCAGATGTCGGGGCCGGCGGACGCCTCGAACACACAGTCGTCCGTCATGAAGCTCATGAGGGCTTCAGCATCGTGGCTGTTCCAAGCATCGGCGAAGGCCTGCAGGTTTGCAACGGTGACATTCACGTTTCACCTCCAGTTTGCAGTGACTTGGGAATTGTTGCTCAGGTGAGCCGACTGAGGCGCACCGGTCGCATGACATTCGGCCAGCAGTCGGCCGCGACAGGGTCCGAACGGCCACGACCGGACAGTCACTCGCCCGCCTGCTAGGACCGGTCTCGCTCGCCTACTTGCCGTTGGCTACTGGGCGGAAGCGCCCGTCGCGACCCAAGAGGCCTACGCCGGAATCAAGGGTTTACCCGTAAACCCTATGCGCGGTCAGCCGCGAGGCGAACTCGCTGCTCCTTGGGAGATCTCATCTGCCAGCGTGCGCAGCAGCGGCACATAGCGCATGGCAATCTCGCGATCTGTCACGGCGTTGTTTTGCAGAACTAGATTGATCGCGCCGATTGCGTGCTCGCCGATTCGTATCGGGAAGCCCACGGCCGTCACGCTGGCCTCGGTGAGCCATTCCCCCTTGTTCATCGCGTATCCACGTCGTCGCGTCTCCCGGAGCACCCGCTTCACATAGGCGCCGTCGCGCGCCATTTCTCCAATGGCGTCGCTGCGTTCCTGCAGCAACGATAGCGTGGCCTCGCGCTCTTCGTCTGCGCACCAGGTCAGCCACGCTCTGCCGAGCGAAGAGACGAGCATAGGAATGCGGATGCCGATCGTCGCGCGGTGCTGCGACAGCATGCTCACCCGGTGGGTGGATTCCCGCACGATCATGAAACCACCGTCTGGCGTGGCCAGGTCGCTCGGCCATGAAAGGGCGCGCAGATGCGCGCGCATCGCTGGCGCCGCCACCCGGTCGATCCAGTCGGCGCCCACGTACCCCTCGGACAAGCGTCTAACTTCAAAGCCCAAGGCATAGGACAACCCGTCGTCCTTGTGGTGCACCAAGCCTTCTGTTTTTAATGTCTCGAGCAGGCGCTTGACGGTGGTGCGGTGCAGTCCGGTGACGCGAGCCAGTTCCACGACCCCACCAATGCCGCCGGGCATCGCGTTCAAGGCCCGCAGCACGGCCAGCCCGCGGCTCAGGCCGCGCACCTCCCGGTAGAGGGTCGAGTCCCCAAAACTTGCGGATACGGGCATTCGTCGCCTTCATTCGGTGCACTGTGTGCACGGACTATACGACTTGAGGTCCCCCTCAGACACTGCCAACCAGTCGCAAGGAATGCGACGACAGAAGCCTCAACCACCCTATTCAGGAGACAAGATGTCCATCACTCGCCGTGCCCTTTGCACCATTGTCGCATTGGGTTTCGCCGCCAGCCCATCCTGGGCACAGGAGTGGCCTGCCAAGCAGCCCATCAAGATCATCGTGCCGTATCCGGCCGGCGGCAATGCCGACTCGGCGGCGCGCGCCGTCGCAGAGGCGGCGTCGGCCAATCTCAAGCAAACCATCATCATCGACAACCGCCCCGGCGCGTCCTCGATCATCGGCACGGAAGCCGTGGCCAGGGCGCCGGCGGACGGCTACACGATCGGGGTGGTTTCGGATTCCCACGCCATCAACCATGCGATGGCCAAGCTGCCGAAGGCCGCAGACGTGCTCGGCGCCAAGGTGCCCTACGACGCGCTGAAGGACTTCGCTCCCGTCTCAGGAATGATCATCGTGCCGCTGGTGCTCGTGGTGAATCCCAAGGTACCGGCTCGTACCGTGAAGGACCTGGTCCAGCTGTCCAAGGACAATAAGAACTCCGGCCTGAACTTCGGCACCATGGGAACGGGAAGCCCGTGGTTCATCCACATGCATCAGCTGCGCGGCTTGACGAAGGCTGACTTCGTGGATGTGCCCTACAAGGGTCTGGCGCCGGCGGCCACGGATCTGCTGGCGGGACAGATCGACACGATGGTCATGCCGGTGCACTACGCACAGCAGTACATCAAGGCGGGCAAGCTGGTGCCGATCGCCACGCTGGGCGCGCAGCGCCATCCATTGCTGCCCGAGGTTCCGACGCTTGCCGAAAGTGGCTACCCGGGCCTGGCGATCTCCAACTACCTCTTCTTTGTCGCACCGGCCGGGACCCCGCCGGCCATCGTGGACAAGCTGGGCCGCGAGTTCAACGCGGCCCTCAAGCAGCCGGCGATGAAGGACAAGCTGGGTATCTCGGGCGACCCCTACCCGGCGGACTCTGCCGAACTGGCAGCCCGTGTGCGCCGAGACATCGAGACCTATGGCTCGGTAATCCAGGCAACGATCAAGTAACCAAGCAGGGAGGCCAATCATGACCCGATCGCAGGAATTTCAAACCGACGTGCTGGTGGTGGGCACCGGCCCGATGGGGGCGACGACCGCACTTGCACTGGCAACGTACGGCGTGCGCGTGCACGTGGTCAACCGCTACAACTGGACGGCCAATACACCGCGTGCGCACATCACCAACCAGCGCGCCATGGAAGTGCTGCGCGACCTGGGCGTTGAGCAAGAAGCCCGGCGCGATGCCACACCTTGGGAGTGGATGGGCGACACCCTGTTCACCACCAGTCTTGCCGGACCGGAGATCGCCCGGCTGCGCACCTGGGGCACCGGCGACGAGCGCGTCGGAGACTACCTGCAGGCCAGCCCCTGCCCAATGATGGATCTGCCGCAGGACCAGATGGAGCCACTGCTGGTGAAGAACGCCGTCGCGCGCGGGGCGATCTTTTCCTTCAACACCGAGTACCTAAGTCACGAGCAGGACACGTCGGGCGTGACAGTGAAGCTGCGCGATCTGCTCACCGGCCGCGAGTATCAGGTCAGGGCGCGTTACCTTGTTGGCGCAGACGGTGCCAAATCCAAGGTCATGGACGATGCAGGCCTGAAGGTGGAGGGGCAACTGGCGCGCGCTGCCACCGCCTACGTTCTGTTCACGGCCGACCTCACGCGCTATGTGGCCCACCGACCCAGCATCCTGTACTGGATGGTGACTTCCGACGCCTCTTTTGGCGAAATCGGCATGGGACTGTTGCGAGCCATCAAACCCTGGAACCAATGGATCGCGGGCTGGGGTTTCGACATGTCGAAGGGCGAGCCCGATTTTTCGCCCGAAGAAGTCAAGCGCAAGGTGCGCGCGCTGGTCGGCGACCCAGACTTGGAGTTCAAGATCGACAGCACGTCGGTCTGGTACGTCAATCAAGCACATGCGCCTGTCTACTCCTCCGGCCGCGTCTTCTGCGGCGGCGATGCAGTCCACCGCCATCCGCCCTCGAGTGGCCTGGGCTCGAACACGTGCATGCAGGACGCCTTCAACCTGGCCTGGAAACTGGCATTCGTGGTCAAGGGGCACGCTGGCGAGCAACTGTTGGATTCCTACACCCTCGAGCGCGCTCCGGTCGGCGCGCAGATCGTGAAGCGCGCCAATCAATCGCGACTGGACTATGCCCCGCTCCAACAGGCCTTCCGCAAAGCAGGCGCACCGGATCCGCTCGCCGCCGGGATCGACGAACTCGCCGATCCGGGTGCGGCGGGCATCGCCCGGCGCTCTGCGTTGGCCGAGGCATTGAAGCTGAAGAACTACGAGTTCAATGCGCAGGGCGTCGAGCTCAACCAGCGCTGCGTATCGGAGGCCGTCATTCCGGAGCCCGACGCAACCGAGGAGGTCTGGAAGCGCGACCCGCAGCTCCACGTCCAACCCACGACGCGCCCTGGCGCCAAGCTGCCTCACGCCTGGCTGGTGGGCCAGGACGGGCGTCGCGTGTCGACGCTGGATCTCACGGGCAAGGGCAAGGTCTCGCTGGTAACGGGGATCGCCGGTCAAGCCTGGGCGGACGCTGCGAAAGAGATGGACCTGCCGTTCCTCCGCACCGTTGTGATCGGAGGCCCGACCGCCCAGGACGTCTACTGCAGTTGGCACGCGGTCCGTGAAATCGAGGAAGCGGGTGCGTTGCTGGTGCGGCCCGACGGTGTCGTGGCTTGGCGCAAGCAAGCTGGGGTGGTGGATTCCGCGCAAGCCCGAGAGGAGCTTGAGCAGGCCCTGGCCTCGTTGCTGGACCAGAAGTCGCGGGTGTTGGAGGCGGCGTGATGGAACGCGCATTCCTGGGCATCTCGCATTCACCGCTGATGGGGCTCAACCCCGTCGCGCCGCCAGTGGAGCAAGCACTGAAGGTCGCCATTGCCAGCGCACGCGATCAGGTCGTGGCATTTGCCCCGGAGCTCGTCGTGCTCGTGGCGCCGGATCACTACAACGGCTTCTTCAACGAGCTGATGCCGCCGTTCTGTATTGGCACGCAGGCGCGCTCGGTGGGTGACTATCTGACGCCGGCTGGTGACCTCCATGTGGATGCCGACGCGGCGGTGGCACTGGCCACGCGACTGATGGATGAGGACTTCGACCTCGCTGTATCGCGTCGCATGCAGGTTGATCATGGGTTCGCACAATCGCTGCAGCTTCTGTGGGGTGGCCTGGACACGCCGCCCGTGCTGCCGATCTTTCTGAACGCGGTCGCCCAGCCAGGAATCCCGCGTCTGCGCCGCTGCCGAGCGTTGGGAGAGGCCATCGGCCGCTTCCTCGACAAGGAGCCGCGGCGCACCCTGCTGATTGGCTCCGGCGGCCTCTCGCACGAGCCGCCGGTCCCTACGCTCTCACACCCGGACGCGGCCGTTCGCGAACGCATCACCCACCGCAGCGAGCCGACGCCAGAGGAGCGCGAGGCCAAGACACAACGTGTGATGGCCGCTGGCCTCGCGCTGGCAGCCGGCGACAGCGCCATGAAGCCCATCAACCCGGATTGGGACCGCCGGTGGATGGACGGTCTGATCGATGGCGCGGCGGGCCTCGATGCGCTGTGCGCGATGAGCGAGGACAGCATCGAAAGGGAGGGCGGCCTGTCGGCTCATGAGTCCAAGAGCTGGCTCGTCGCGCGCAGCGCCCTCGACGTGGACCGTCCGCTGACCTGCACCTTGCGCCACTACCAGGCCATCCCCGAATACATCGCCGGCTTCGGCCTCATGTTGCTAAAGCAACCCAACTGAACAGGAAGATCAAATGGACCCCCGCATCGAACAGTGGGCCGAGCGCTTGCGCATGGCCGAGTCTCAACGAGAGCCAATCGCGCCCTTGCGGGACGAACTCGGCACTGACGCGGACGGCAGCCTCGCCTACGCCATCCAGCAGGCCAACGTCGCGCATGCCGTTGCGCAGGGACGGCGGGTGGTGGGCCGCAAGATCGGGCTGACGTCGCCTGCCGTTCAACGCCAACTTGGCGTGGACCAGCCCGACTTTGGGACGTTGTTTGCCGACATGCTTTATGGGGACGATGAAGAAATCCCACTGTCGCGCACGCTGCAGCCCAAGGTCGAGGCCGAAGTCGCGCTGGTACTCGAGCGTGACTTGCTGGCAGCCGATACCACGCTGGTGGAACTGATCGGCGCTACGGCCTACGTCCTGCCAGCCATCGAGATCGTTGGCAGCCGAATCGCCAATTGGAACATCCGCTTTGCGGACACGGTCGCCGACAACGCCTCCAGCGGCCTGGTCGCGCTGGGCGGCGTACCGACCAAGCTCAACGCCTTGGACCTCAAGTTGTGTGGCATGACGATGCTGCGCGGCGAGGAGGCCGTGTCGAGCGGCAGCGGTGCGGCGTGCCTCGGCCATCCCCTCAACGCCGCTGTCTGGCTGGCACGAAAGCTGGCCTCTCTTGGTCAACCGCTGCGCGCGGGGGACCTGGTCCTCACGGGGGCGTTGGGACCCATGGTTCCCGTACTGCCAGGCGATCACTTCGAGGCACGTATCGAAGGAGTGGGCAGCGTTCGCGCCCGCTTCTCCGCAGCATGAGCCAGCCCACCGAACCCCACGCGGCCGCCGAAGCCTTCGCAGTCGCATCACCCCAAAAGGAACATTCATGACCCGCAAACTGAAGGCCGCAATCATCGGCAGCGGCAACATCGGTACGGACTTGATGATCAAGATCCTACGCCACGGCCAGCGCATCGAAATGGGGGCGATGGTCGGCATCGACGCCGCGTCCGACGGGTTGGCACGTGCCGCGCGCATGGGCGTGGCAACCACCCACGAAGGCGTGCAAGGTCTCTCGCGCCTGCCCGTTTTCGATGACATCGACATCGTTTTCGACGCCACCTCTGCCGGCGCGCACATCAAGAACGACGCCTTCCTTCGCAGCCTCAAGCCCGAGATCCGCCTCGTAGACCTCACGCCCGCAGCGATCGGTCCGTACTGCATTCCTGTGGTCAATGGCCAGGCGCATCTGGACGCGCTCAACGTCAACATGGTCACGTGCGGTGGACAGGCAACGATCCCGATGGTGGCGGCCGTCTCGCGCGTGACGAAGGTTCACTACGGCGAAATCGTCGCCAGCATCTCGAGCAAGAGTGCCGGGCCCGGCACACGCGCCAACATCGACGAGTTTACTGAGACGACGTCCAAGGCCATCGAGGCGGTTGGCGGCGCTGCCAAAGGCAAAGCCATCATCGTGCTGAACCCGGCCGAACCGCCGCTGATGATGCGGGACACGGTCTACACACTGAGCGACTTCGCCGATGAGGACGAGATCGCCGCTTCCGTCGAGCGCATGGCCGCAGACGTACAGGCCTATGTTCAAGGCTATCGCGTCAAGCAGAGGGTGCAGTTCGACCGCATCGAGGCCGACCGCCCGATCCGCATTCCCGGCGTGGGAGCGCGCGTGCACGGGCTGAAAACCTCCATCTTCCTGGAGGTAGAGGGCGCTGCGCACTACCTGCCTGCCTATGCCGGCAACCTCGACATCATGACCAGCGCCGCCTTGCGCACCGCCGAATCCATGGCCGAGCGGATGCTCACCGCCGTGCCAGCCTGAAGGAGACACCGATGAGCCATCAACCCGAAAAGAAGATCTACATCTCCGATGTGACCCTACGTGACGGCAGCCACGCCATTCGCCACCAGTACAGCGTGGAGCAAGCCAAGCAGATCGCCAAGGCGCTCGACGAGGCCAAGGTCGATTCCATCGAGGTCGCCCACGGCGACGGCCTGCAGGGCGGCAGTTTCAACTACGGCTTCGGCGCCCACACCGATGTCGAGTGGATCGAGGCGGTCGCCAGCGTGGTCAAGCACGCGAAGATTGCAACGCTACTGCTGCCTGGCATCGGAACGGTGCACGACCTCAAGGCGGCCTATGAAGCAGGAGCGCGCATCGTGCGCGTGGCGACGCATTGCACCGAGGCCGACGTTTCGAGACAGCACATCGAGTATGCGCGCCATCTGGGCATGGAGGCCGTGGGATTTCTGATGATGAGTCACATGACCACGCCGCAAGCGCTGGCCGAGCAGGCCAAGCTGATGGAAAGCTATGGCGCGACCTGCTGCTACGTGGTGGACTCCGGCGGTGCGTTGAGCATGAACGACGTGCGCGACCGCTTCCGTTCATTCAAGGATGTGCTCAGACCGGAAACGCAGACGGGCATGCACGCGCACCACAACCTGAGCCTGGGCGTCGCCAATAGCATCGTCGCGGTTGAAGAAGGCTGTGACCGCGTCGACGCAAGCCTGGCGGGGATGGGCGCCGGGGCGGGCAACGCACCGCTGGAGGTGTTCATTGCCGCAGCCGCGCGCATGGGCTGGAACCACGGCACCGACCTCTACAAGCTCATGGACGCGGCCGACGACATCGTCCGCCCTTTGCAAGACCGTCCCGTTCGCGTGGATCGCGAGACGCTGGCGCTCGGCTATGCCGGGGTGTATTCGAGTTTCCTGCGCCATTCGGAAGCAGCCGCCGGCAAGTACGGTCTGAAAACGGTGGACATCCTGGTCGAGCTGGGCAAACGCCGCATGGTCGGTGGTCAGGAAGACATGATCGTTGACGTGGCCCTTGACCTGTTGAAGGGCGTCGAACACGAGCGCGTTCACCAGCCGCCCACCATGAGCGAAGCCGCCTGAGTCCCTTTTCCCGAAATCAACACATCCGAGACCGAGTCATGTCCACCAACAACGCTCCCATCACCGAATCCGACACAAGCCGCTTCGTCCGCATCAAGGAAGGCGACCTCGACCTACAACTGCACTGCAACGATGCCGGTAGCGGCGCCGAGACTGTGGTGATGCTGCACGGCTCGGGCCCCGGCGCAAGCGGCTGGGCCAATTTCAACCGCAACGTCGAGCCGTTCGTGGCCGCCGGCTACCGCGTCGTCCTGATGGACTGTCCGGGCTGGAGCAAGAGCGACCCAGTAGTCAGCACCGGCTCGCGTTCCGACCTCAATGCACGGGCGCTCAAGGGCCTGATGGACGCCATTGGCCTCGACAAGGTGCATATCGTCGGCAACTCGATGGGTGGGCACAGCGCGGTTGCCTTCGCGCTGGCCAACCCCGAACGCGTGGGCAAGCTGGTGCTGATGGGTGGCGGTACCGGGGGGCTCAGCCCGTTCGTGCCGATGCCCACCGAGGGCATCAAGCTGATTGGCGCCCTGTACCGCGATCCGACGATCGAGAACCTCAAGCGCATGATGAACGTGTTTGTCTACGACACGAGCAACCTCACCGAAGAGCTTTTCCAGGCGCGCCTGGAAAACATGCTCAGCCGCCGCGATCACCTCGAGAACTTCGTCAAGAGCACCGAGGCGAACCCGAAACAGTTTCCCGATGTAGGGCACCGACTCGGCGAGATCGCGGCTCCGACGCTGTTGGTCTGGGGGCGCGACGACCGCTTCGTTCCGCTGGACATCGGCCTGCGGCTGGTGACCGGCCTGCAGAAGGCCGACCTGCACGTGTTCAGCCGCTGCGGCCACTGGGCGCAGTGGGAGCACGCCGACAAGTTCAATCGCATGGTGCTGGACTTCCTGGCGCGCTGAGCTAATCCGGGCGCTGATCTTTCCTTGAACGCCTCGCTCGATGCGCGGCGATTGGACACCCGCGTCCGGAGGTCTGTGCGAATCGAAAGGAGCCACTGGCTCGTCAAGCGATCCCCCCGGCCGGGCGTGGAAGTCCGGCCATTTTTCCCTAGTTCAACGGAGACTTCCATGACCAAGATGATGAATGCTGCACGTCTGCACAAGATCGGTGAACCCTTCCAGGTTGACACGATCCCGGTACCCGAAGTTCGGTCCACCGACGTGCTTGTCGAAGTGAAAGCCGCGGGCGTCGTGCCTAACCTGCGCAATGTGGTCACCAGCTATCCGAAGTGGTTTCCCTTCCTGCCATTGCCTGCTTTGCCCGCAATCTACGGCCTCGACTCGGCCGGCGTGGTGACGCAGGTGGGCAGCCAAGTCCGCGCAGACATCAAGCCCGGCGACCGCGTCTACGTGAATCCGGGGCTATCGTGCGGAAGCTGCCTCGCATGCCGGCGCGGCGATCACATCAACTGCACCTCCTACACGTTCCAGGGCTACTTCGGCTTTGGTCCGGGCTCGCAGCAGCTCTTCGAGGACTACCCATACGGAGGCTTCGGCCAGTACCTGACGGCACCCGCCGCCAACCTGGTGAAGCTGCCCGACAGCATCAGCTTCGAGCAAGGCGCTCGCTTTGGCTATCTGGGCACCGCTTACTCGGCACTGCGAAAGGCGCAGTTCTCCCCAGGTCAGACGGTGCTCATTGACGGCGCGACGGGCACACTGGGGTTGGGCGCGGTCATCCTTGCGCTGGCCATGGGCGCGGCCAAAATCTTCGCGACGGGGCGCAACACCACGCTGCTCGAAAAGTTGCAGCAACTGAATCCGCAGCGCATCGTCCCGATCGCGCTCGGATCGCGGCCGACTTCCGAAATCGTGATGGAGGCGACCGGGGGTTTCGGTGTCGATGCGCTCATCGAGGCGCTGGGCCCCAATGCTGCGGTGGCGACGGTGCTCGACTCGTTCAATGCTCTGCGCCGCGGAGGGAAGGCGATCAACATTGGCGGCGTTGCCGATCCCATCCCGCTGGAGCCGTTCCCCCTCATGTGCCTGCAGAAGTCCTACATCGGCTCGCTGTGGTTCACGAGCGCGGAAGGCGAGGACATGGCGGCGATGGCCCACGCGGGCACGCTCAATCTCGGGGTGTTCGAGCACGAGCGCTTTCCGCTTGAGCGTGTCAATGAAGCGCTGGATGCGATCGACCAGCGCAGCGGCGGATTCACCAACGTCGTGATCATGCATTGAGCGGCACAAAAGGAGCACATCATGCACATCCGACGCATCGTCACCGGCCACGACCGGAAAGGAAACGCCGTTTTCGTATCGGACGCAGCTGCGCCGCGTACCACCGAGTTCGAGCACGTTCCAGGCTTCGTTACTTCCTTGTTGTGGGAGACGGCTCCCAACGCGACAGTGCCCGCGGGCGAGGGTGACCCGGCAATCTCTGCCACGTCATGGACGCCGCCACCAGGTGGCACAAACCTGATGTTCATCACGTTTCCTCCCGACGCTGTGATGATGACTCCCGACTTCGATCCAGCTGCCGCCGGAGGTGAGTACATGCGAGTGCTGCCCGGTTTGGCTGAGAAGTTCGAGATGGATCACCCCGGCATGCACACCTCCGACTCCGTTGACTACGGCGTGTTGATCGACGGCGAGCTACACCTCGACCTCGACGATGGCGCTACGAAGAAGCTTGCGCCGCGCGATGTGGTCGTTCAGAACGGCACACGCCACGCTTGGCGCAACAAGAGCGACAAGCCGGCGACCATGCTGTTCGTCCTTGTCGGGGCAAAGCGCTCCTGAGCTGGGCATTGGAGTCGTGGCCCCGACTTCTCCGACCGCTTTCGATCGCACCGCTGCCGCTCGTCGGTCGAAGGTGGATGGCGGGTCAGGGCCCCATTGCGGCTGTACGCTCCTTCCTCAATGCGGACCTTCGGCTCTGAGGTCTCTCGGACTTCGACCTCAGGCGGCAAACATCAATCCAGCCACGGCCGAAAGTAACACGACCAGCACGGGCGAAAGACGTGCGTAGACCAGCAGCCCGAAGGCTGCCAAAGCAAGTCCGAAATCGGCTCTTGAATGGATGGCACTCGTCCACACCGGGTCGTAGAGGGCTGCCACCAACACCCCGACGACCGCCGCATTGACTCCAGCCATAGCGCGTTGGACCCCATCGCGTTGGCGCAAGCTCTCCCAGTACGGAAGCGCGCCGACGACAAGCAGGAAGGCGGGGATGAAAATGGCCAGGAGCAATGCGAGTCCGCCTATCCAGCCGCCGAACGGGCTGGGCATGACGGCACCGAGGTAGGCGGCGAAGGTGAACAAGGGGCCCGGCACTGCTTGCGCCGCACCATAGCCGGCAAGCAAGACATCGTTCGAAACCAGACCACTGGGCACGACCCCGGCCTGTAGAAGCGGAAGCACGACGTGCCCGCCGCCAAATACCAAGGCGCCGGCTTGATAGAACTTGGCAAGGACAGACAGTGCCGGCGAGTGCACCGCTGCAGCCACCATCGGCAAAACAGCCAGCAGCACAATGAACAGGCCGAGGAGAATTGCCCCGGTCACTTTGCTCACGCCATAGTCGCGGTGTTGCGCTGGTGGAAGATGACCGAGCGTGAGCACCCATCGACCCACGACGCCTCCGACGATGATGGCTCCAATCTGCCCCACCGCAGCAGGCACTGCGAGAACCAAAAGAGCGGCGACAACTGCAACTCCCGCGCGGAGTCGGTCGGGGCATAGCGATCTGGCCATGCCCCAAACCGCTTGCGCGACAACAGCGACCGCGACCACTTTCAGGCCGTGGACAGCGCCCGAATGCGATAGGGCGGCCCATTGCGTGACACCGGCCGCGAACAGGATGAGCGCCATGGCCGAAGGGAGCGTGAATCCTACCCATGCGGCCATCGCACCGCCCCAGCCGGCACGGCCCAGTCCGAGCGCGATGCCAACCTGGCTGCTCGCGGGACCAGGCAAGAACTGGCACAGCGCGACCAAGTCCGAGTAGCTCTTGTCGTCGAGCCACCCGCGGCGCTCAACGAACTCCGCACGGAAATAGCCGAGGTGCGCCACCGGTCCGCCAAAGGACGTCAGGCCAAGCTTGAGAAACGCAAGGAGGACCTCGAGCACCGTGCCTCTCGAGCGGATGGCGCCAACGCCATCAGCGAGGGGTGATGCGGGGGATTCTGAGTCGATTCGGTGCGGCTGCTTCATTGGTTGGCGCTTCTCCGACAAGTTCGGACAGCTTCGGTCGAATCTCAATCAGTACCCGCCGGCCTTTTTCGGTCGCGACGTAGTACTTGCGCACCTTGCCCCCACAACCTCCGACTCACTCATGAGCAAGCCATCGAGCTCAAGGCAATGCAACAGCGGGTACAGGGTGCCCGGCTCAGCGTGTAGTCGTGCCTGCCGAGTTCTTCCGCCATTCCCGCGCCGAAGATTCGCCCATGCACGGCGTGATGCAGAACATGCACTCGCGCAAATGCCAGAAATATGTCTCGAACAGAATCGGTCATCGATATTGAAGGACGAAATTGTAGGTGACGAACTTCAGCTCCACTGGCTCGCGGTTTGCAAGAAACAGCGTCAGGCGTGGGCTTGGGCGCAGGAGTCCATTCAGCGAGGTGCGCGACGGCCGCGGTGCGTCAACGCGACAGTTCGTTGGCACGGGATGGGCGTCTGCGGCCGAGGACTGCTTCAGGACGCATCCGGCGGTCGCGCCGACTCCTTCAAGGGGTGAACTCACCTGCCGGCGTGCATTTGATGCCAGTGAGACTCACCACCTGTCGGACGTCGATTGTGGGACACGCCGTTGCGATATTCGTCCTCAGTCGAGGGGAAGCGCCGGGCTGAACAAGTCGGCCTTGACCAGATTTGAAGGGTCGAGTCGAGCGCTTGCTACTTGGCCGAATGTCCTTGGAACAAGCAGGCGCCTACGGAGAATTGTTACACGATGGTCAGACGCGACGGAGCGCTGGCGATTCTGTCGGCGAACGGAACTCTTGGAAGCTGGGTTGAGAGCATCCGATAGGTAGGTCAGTCGCGCCGCGATACGAGCTATTCATATCAAGCAAACGCGAACGTCGACTCGAATGTCCGTTCCTGGCCGGCCAGAGCCGGCTGCGTGCGTGCGGCAACGCTCTTCAGGACAGGTGTTTCCCAACAAGACCCGACATTTCGAACATCGTCACCTCCGGCTTGCCCATCACCGCTTGAAGCTTGGCATCACAAAGGATATTGCGCTTGTTCGCTGGGTTTTGGAGGTTATTCAGCTTGATGTAGTCCCACAGCAGCTTGGTGACCTCGGTTCGAGGCTGGGGTGCGGAGCCAATGACGGCTGCGAGCTCGACGCTGGGTGTCAGGGGGCGCGTGAACGCCGTTTGCTTCTTGGCAGTGGTCATGTTTGTCTCGGCAAAGCGGTGAATTCTACGAGCGCCCCCAAGAACGTTTCGCTGGGCGCGGCTCCGAACGGCGGTTGGGGTCATGTCCGTCGGTCAGTTCATGGCAGATTGGAAGGCAGACATGAAGGTCCGATGTTGGCCCGCATTCTGCCCTACGGGTAGTGGGCGTGCACGAGCTTCAGCCCGACGTGCGGACCACCAACGAAGGTATGTGACCGTGACGCGCGGCCACGAAGCGGCTGTCGTGTTGACCCGGCTGCGCGTCAGTCAGATCCATATTTCTTCAGCACTGTCGCGTTCATGAAGTCAGCGACCGCCTTGCGCACCTGCCGGGAAGCATCCTCGTTGTAAAGCACGGTCGGGCCGAACTCGATACAGGGTCGCTCGCAGTAAACGGTTGGCCGCTCTTCGCATTGAAGATCGCACCAGCATCGGCCTCAGCAAGTGTGCAGTGCCGCATCGTTTGCCAGTTGGGCGGGGCGAGCGGCTTCTTGAACGCCTTGCCGTCGAATACATGACCAGCACCTGGGTACTCGGTGAGCTGCACGTCGCGACCCTTGGCTTTCAGTCGAGCGGCATACGCACGACAGGGTTCAATGGAGACATAGTTGTCGTCGATGCCGTGGAACATCCGAACGGGCCGATCGACCATATCGTCGTCATCCCGAAAGGTCGTACCGCACTGCGCATACATGGTTACGTAGGCAGCGAACGAAACGCCGGCTGGCATGTACGTACGCTGGAATCGAGCTACGCTGGCGTAGAGGGCTGTTTGCCCGCCGCGCGAGAACCCCATCAGAACGATTCGTGACGGATCCACTCGGGGATGCTTCGAGAGCGCTTCAAGCGCGTTGTAGGCATCAACGATCATTGCCAGTCGGCCGAGGACGAACTGATCCGCGTTGGTGTTGACGATGCCACGGGGGCTGAAGCTGTCGATGATGAATGTGCCCATGCCCAAGGCGTTGAAGTCGTCCTCCCAGTCGGTGACATAGCTGGAGATGCCGCCCGACCCGTGCAGGAGAACAGCTACCGGCACCTTGCCGGTCCCCGCCGGTAGACGCAAGACTCCACCGACGGTTTCCGACTTGCCGTCTTTGCGCCCGGTGAGGAACTCCTGATCAGTGAGTGTCACCGAGGGGAACGTCAGGACCTTGGTGCGTGCAATTTGTGCGATCGACGCCGAGGGAGTCCCGGCGACAAGCGCCAGGAAGATGGCTATCGCGAAGGCAATCTCTTGGGCTCGACGGTTCGCGACGCGCTCCGGCTGGCCGCTGAACAGCAGCAGCGCCGCGAGATCGTGGCGTGCAATCAGCTCGCTCGGGTTCATGGCGATCTGTTGCTCGCTCAGCGCAATCGCCTCATGCGTCCTGCCCGTGAACATCAGCACCGCGGCGCGCGCGCCCTTGGAGGGGGGCAATGTCGGGTCGAGGCGCCACGCCTTGTCGGCTGCCTTCTGTGCGTGGGCCAGCCATTCGTTCCAGGTGTGCCCGGGGCGCAGGCGGATCCAACCGTTTGGGGTGTTTTTCAGGGTCTGGCGGGTCACCTGGACCACCGAAAGAGGCTCCACCGGGGGTCGACAGTGACAGTCCGCTCATGGGCCGCATCCTGCCCTTGGACCTCAGAGCTTCTTCATCATGAACGCCAGGTAGAACCCATCGGTGTGGTTGTCGATGCGCCCGAACTCCTGGTAGCCGCGCTTCGCATAGAAGTCGCGGGCCTGCCATTCGAACGTATCGAGTTTGGCGCTGTGCGCGCCCAGGCTCTTTGCCTTCGTCTCGGCCTGCCCAAGCAGCTCGCTGCCAAGCCCGGCTGTCCTGGCCGCCTCGTCGACCCAAAGCACGTCGATGTGGAGCCAGTAAAGGAAGACGTAGCCGCGAAGCCCTCCGACCATTCGACCTTGCGCATCCCTTGCGCTTAGCCATACCGGCTGAGACTCGGGATACTCGCCCACGAATCCGTAGTTGAAGTGGCGCAGCCGTCGACCGAGCTCGCCCGACCGCACCTCCTCTTGCGTCGCTTCGATGATGGTCCAGGCTGTCATGGCGGGCTCAGGCGCCTGTCGACCGCAGCACCCCTGTCAGGGCCGCGTCTTCCCAGCCACCAGCCGCATCCCCGGCATCAGCTCGGCCGCGAGCTCCGGCCGCTCGAGTGCGTAGTCAAGGTTCATGCGTGCGATCTCGACGTGCTCCTCGCCCAGCGCCTGCGCGCGCGAGCCCTGCCCGCGCTCGATCGCCTGCACCATCGCGTGGTGCGTGCGGTGGGCCTGCTTCATCCACTGGTGCCCCTCCTCCATCGACGACTGCATCGGCAGCATGGCGCTCGGCGACGCGAAGGGCTGGCCGTCGAGCATGTCCATCACGCGCCGGAGCGCGACATTGCCGCAGCCCTGCATGATCAGCTGGTGGAAGCGGTCGTTCATCTGGACATAGGCCGCGTAGTCGTCCAGGCCCATCTCGGGCTTGTTGACCGCCTTGTCGCCCTCGTCGAGGCAGTCATGCAGGTCGCGCAGCAACTGGCGCGAGGCACCATCCTCGGCCAGCAGGCGGGCCGCGAAGCCTTCGATCACCCCGCGCACGCGGATCGCGTCGGCGATCTCCTGAGACGTGAAGCGGCGCATCTGGTAGCCGCCGCTCGGCGACTGCTCGATCAGGCCCTCGTGCTCCAGGCTGGTGAGCGCCAGCCGCACGGGCGTGCGCGAGGCGCCGAGCTTCTCCGCCAGCGGGATCTCGGCCAGCCGCTCGCCGGGCACGAATTCGCCCTTGAGGATCAGGTCGCGAAGTTGAACCAGCACACGGTTTTGTTGGGAGTCCATCTGGAGCAGCGGAACGAAGAATGCCTCGATTCTAAGGAGATCGGCCGTCGCTGCACACAGTCAGGCCAACTTGGTCCAGTTGTTGCATACATGCCGGAGGCAGTGCATTCAGAAAGAGGGAATGCACCTCGAAGATGCGACAACATTTAAGTGTTAACCCTCGTTTTGACGCCAAAATGACCCCGCAGAAATCAAAAAAGATTGACCTGGATCAGAAACCGCCCAGACAATGTATGCAATTGCATGCAGTGCATGTTTCCGACAGTCACCCCCACGATGGAGCACCCCATGATCAGTGCAGAACAGAATGATTTCATCACCCGGGTCGGCCGGGCCACCCCCGCCGGCACGCTGTTGCGCCGCTACTGGCAGCCAGTGGCGCTGGCCGACGAACTCGCCGGTCCGCGCCCGGTCAAGGCGGTACAGCTGATGGGCCAGCACTTCGTCCTGTTCCGCGACGAGCAGGGCCAGCTGGGCATGCTCGACCGCGACTGTCCGCACCGCGGCGCCGACCTGGCTTTCGGCCGCCTCGAGCACGGCGGCCTGCGCTGCCCCTTCCATGGCTGGCTGTTCGACGCCAAGGGCAACTGCCTCGAAACCCCCGCCGAGCCCGTGGGCAGCAAGCTCTGCACCCGCATCAAGCAGGCCGCCTATCCGGTGGTCGAGCGCGCCGGCACGGTGTTCGCCTACATCGGCGACGGCGAGCCGCCCGCGTTCCCCGATTTCGACTGTTTCGTGGCGCCCGACTCGCACACCTTCGCCTTCAAGGGCCTGTTCGAATGCAACTGGCTGCAGGCGCTCGAGGTCGGCATCGACCCGGCGCATGCCTCGTACCTGCACCGCTTCTTCGAAGATGCCGACACCTCGGAGAGCTATGGCAAGCAGTTCCGCGGCGCCTCGGCCGACTCCGACATGCCGATCACCCAGGTGCTGCGCGAGTACGACCGCCCCGACATCAGCGTCGAGCCGACCGACTACGGCATGCGGCTGACCGCACTGCGCCAGCTGTCCGAAACCCAGACCCATGTGCGGGTGACCAACGTGGTGTTCCCGCAGGCCTTCGTGATCCCGATGAGCGCCGAGATGACGATCTCGCAGTGGCACGTGCCGGTCGACGACACGCACTGCTACTGGTATGCGATCTTCACCAGCTTCACCGGCCCGGTCGACAAGCAGCAGATGCGCGACCAGCGCCTGAAGCTCTACGAGCTGCCCGACTACACCTCGCGCAAGAACAAGCGCAACAACTACGGCTACAGCATCGACGAGCAGCTGAGCCAGACCTACACCGGCATGGGCGACGACATCAACGTGCACGACCAGTGGGCGGTCGAGTCGCAGGGCCCGATCCAGGACCGCACGCGCGAGCACCTGGGCAGCACCGACAAGGGCATCATCACCTACCGCCGGATGCTGGTGCGGGCCATCGAGAGCACGCAGGCCGGCGAAACGGCGCCGATGCTGATCGACGCCGCGCAGGCCAGCGCGCTCACCGGGCCACCGTCGATCGACGGCATCGGCGAAGCCGGCAACACCGACGGCTACTGGCAGAGCGCCGACCGCGAACGCCGCCTCAAGTCGGACTGGGCCTCGGCCCGTCTGGCCGCAGCCTGAGCACGCGCACGCCATGAGCTCCTTTGTAGACCGCCACGGCCTCTGGTCCGACGACCAGCAGAAGCAGGCCCAGGAACTGGTGCGCCGCATCGACGCCGGCGAAGTCGATGTCGTGCGCTTCGCCTGGCCCGACCAGCACGGCTTGCTGCGCGGCAAGACCCTGGTCGCCAGCGAAGCCCGCGCCGCGCTGTGGGACGGCGTCAACCTCACCTCCACCCTGCTCGCCAAGGACACCTCGCACAAGACCGTGTTCCCGGTGTTCGCGGCCGGCGGCGGCTTCGCCATCGAAGGCTTCCAGGGCGGCGCCGACTTCACGGTCGTGGCCGACCCCGCCACCTTCAAGGTGCTGCCCTGGGCGCCGCGCTCGGGCTGGGTCCTGTGCGATGCGTATATGGCCGACGGCAGGCCCTGCCCCTATGCCACGCGACAGATCCTGCAGCGCGCGGTGAAGCAGCTCGACGCACTCGGCATGGACTTCATCGCCGGCCTCGAGGTCGAGTTCCACGTCTTCAAGCTCGAAGATCCGCGCATGGGCCTGGCCGATTCGGGCCAGCCCGGCGAGCCGCCGCGGGTGTCGCTGCTGTCGCACGGCCACCAGTACCTGACCGAGCTGCGCTACGACCGGGTCGACGCCGTGATGGAGCTGCTGCGCTCGCAGCTGGTCGCGCTCGGCCTGCCGCTGCGCTCGCTCGAGATCGAGTTCGGCCCGAGCCAGTTCGAGCTGACCTTCGGCCCGACCGCCGGCGTGCTGCCGGCCGACACCATGGTGCTGCTGCGCAGCGCCATCAAGCAGATCTGCCAGCGCGCCGGCTACCACGCGACCTTCATGTGCCGGCCGAAGATTCCGAACGTGATGTCCAGCGGCTGGCACCTGCACCAGTCGCTGCGCCGCAAGAGCGACGGGGTCAACGCCTTCATGCCGGCCGAGCCGGGACAGGACCTGAGCGAGATCGGCCTGCACTACCTCGGCGGCCTGAAGCAGCATGCCTGCGGCGCGGCGGCCCTGGCCAGCCCGACCATCAACGGCTACCGCCGCTTTCGGCCCTTCTCGCTGGCGCCGGACCGTGCCATCTGGGCCCGCGACAACCGCGGCGCGATGCTGCGCGTGCTGGGCGGCGCCGGGCAGAACGCGACCCGGATCGAGAACCGGGTCGGCGAGCCGACGGCCAACCCCTACCTCTACCTCGCGTCGCAGCTGTTCTCGGGCCTGGATGGCATGCGCAGCAAGACCGACCCCGGCCCGTCGGCCGACGCGCCCTACGAAACGCCGGCCGAGCAGCTGCCGCGCTCGCTCGGCGATGCGCTCGCCTGCCTGCGCGGCGACGAGATGCTCAACGCCCAGATGGGCAAGGCCTTCGTCGACTACCTCTGCCACATCAAGGAAGCGGAGATCGCCCGCTTCAACCTCGAAGTCAGCGAGTGGGAACACCGCGAGTACTTCGACATGTTCTGACGCTGCCCGACATGCCCACGATCCACTACATCCTGAAAGACGGCAGCAGCCGCAGCGTCGACGCCAAGCCCGGCTCCAGCGTGATGGAGAACGCCATCCGCGGCAACGTGCGCGGCATCGACGCCGAATGCGGCGGCTCCTGCTCCTGTGCCACCTGCCACGTCTATGTCGACGAGGCCTTCACCGACCGCCTGCCGCCGGCCGACGAGATGGAAAGCGAGCTGCTCGATGGCGTCGCCTCCGAGCGCCGCCCGGGCAGCCGCCTGAGCTGCCAGCTCACGGTGACCGCCGAGCTGGACGGCCTGACCGTGCGCATCCCCGAGACCCAGAGCTGATGGCCGCCGCCCACCCCCTGGTGATCGTCGGCGCGTCCTATGCCGGCGTCCAGCTGGCCGCCAGCGCGCGCGAGCTCGGCTTCGAGGAGCGCATCGTCATCGTCGGCGACGAGGTCCACGCGCCCTACCAGCGCCCGCCCCTGTCCAAGGGCCTGCTGACCGGCAAGACCAGCGTCGACAACCTGGCTTTGCGCGGCCCCGATTTCTTCGCCCAGAACGCCATCGATCTGATGCTCGGCCGGCGTGCCACCGCGCTCGACCCCGGGGCGCGCAGCGTGCGGCTCGACGATGGCGCCGTGCTCGACTACGGCTGGCTCGCGCTGGCGACCGGTGCACGCTGCCGGCCCTTCGCGCTCCCGGGCTCGACGCTCGAAGGCGTGCTCGACCTGCGCACGCTCGACGA
Organism: Variovorax ginsengisoli; assembly: GCF_030486595.1. GTDB lineage: Bacteria > Pseudomonadota > Gammaproteobacteria > Burkholderiales > Burkholderiaceae_C > Variovorax > Variovorax ginsengisoli_B. Next base: position 92,791 of record NZ_JAUJZH010000006.1, read on the forward strand.
TGCGCTGCGGATCGCCGACGCCGCCGGGCGCACCGAGCGCGCCTGCGTGATCGGCGGCGGCTTCATCGGCCTGGAGGTGGCGTCGGCGCTGCGCGCGCGCGGCGCCGAGGTCACCGTGGTCGAGGCCCAGCCGCACCTGCTGGCACGCGCATTTCCGCAGCTGATGTCGTCCTATGTCGAGAACGCGCATCGCCGCCGCGGCGTCGCGCTGCTGACCGGCCGCGGCGTGCGGGCGCTGCACGGCGCACAGGGCCGCGTGGCCGCGGTCGAGCTCGACGACGGCACCCGCATCGATTGCGACCTGGTCGTCCTCGGCATCGGCGTGCTGCCCAACGCCGAGCTGGCGCAGCAGGCCGGCATCGCGGTCGACAACGGCATCGTCGTCGACATGCTGGGCCGCACGTCGGCGCCGCGGGTGCTGGCCGCGGGCGACGTCGCCAGCATGGCGCTGCCGCCCGCACCCGGCGTGCCGGCGCGCATGCGGCTCGAGTCGATCCAGTCGGCCAACGACGGCGCCCGCGCGCTGGCCTCCCTGGTGGTCGGCCGCGAGGCGCCCTGCACCGCGGTGCCCTGGTTCTGGAGCGACCAGTTCGACCTCAAGCTGCAGATGACCGGCCTGGCCGCGCCCGGCGACGAAGTCGTGCTGCGCGGCGACATGGCCAGCGATCGCTTCAGCGTGTTCTACCTGCGGCAAGGCACACTCGTGGCCGCCCACTCGGTGAACAAGCCGGCCGAGCACATGCAAAGCCGCAAGCTGATCGGCGCCCGTGCCCGCCTCGGTGCCGACCAGCTCGCCGACCCCTCTTTCGACCTCAAGACGGTCGCCTGATCACCCCTTGCCCGCCGGCTCGCCGGCTTCCCTGAACGGAGCTTCCCCGATGATGATGAACAAGAGAAACGCGCTCGCCACCCTGACCCTGGCCTGCCTCGGCGCCTTCGGTGCCATGTCCGCGCAGGCGGCCGACGAGCCGCTTCGCATCGGCCTGATCGCGACCTACTCCGGCCCCTATGCCGACTACGGCCGCCAGTTCGACGCCGGCGTCGCGCTCTACCTCAAGGAACACGGCGGCAAGATCGCCGGCCGCACGGTCGAGGTCATCAAGAAGGACACCGCCGGCCCGGCGCCCGATGCCGCCAAGCGGATCGCCCAGGAGCTGGTGGTGCGCGACAAGGTGAGCGTGCTCACCGGCCTCGACTTCAGCCCCAACGCCTACGCGGTGGCGGCGATCGCCACCCAGGCCAAGATCCCGACCCTGGTGATGAACGCGGCCTCCTCCGCGATCACGGCCAGCTCGCCCTACGTGGCGCGCCTGTCGTTCACCGTGCAGCAGGTCACCGACCCGATGGCACGCTGGATGGTCAAGCAGGGCGTGAAGGAGGCCTATACCGTGGTGGCCGACTACGCCTCGGGCACCGACGCCGAGACCGCGTTCAAGAAGGCCTTCACGGCCCAGGGCGGCAAGGTGGTCGGCGAAGTCCGCACGCCGATGAACAACCCCGACTTCTCGGCCTACGTGCAGCGCATCAAGGACGCCAGGCCGCAGGCGGTGTTCTTCTTCTTTCCGTCGGGCGTGATGCCGCCGGCCTTCCTCAAGGTCTGGAAGGAGCGCGGCATGGAAGAAGCCGGCATCAAGCTCTACGCCACCGGCGAAGCCACCGACGACAGCTACCTCGACGCCACCGGCGACGTGGCGCTGGGCCTGGTCACGAGCCATCACTATTCGTACGCCCATGCGTCGCCGAAGAACCAGAAGTTCGTCAAGGACTTCGCCGCCGAGTTCGGCACCAAGCTGCGCCCGAGCTACTTCGCGGTCACGGCCTACGACACGATGGCCGCCATCGACCTGGCGCTCGCCAAGACCAAGGGCGAGCTCTCGGGCGACAAGTTCATGGACGCGCTCAAGGGGCTGAAGTTCGAGAGCCCGCGCGGCCCGATCGAGATCGACCCCGCCACCCGCGACATCGTGCAGACGGTCTACATCCGCAAGACCGAACGGGTCAAGGGCGAACTGGTGAACGTCGAGTTCGACAAGTTCGAGCGCGTCAAGGACCCGGCCAAGGAAAGCCAGTAACCGGCACCAGCCGGCCGCCAGCAGCAACGGGAAATCCATGGGAATCGTGATCTTCGACGGAGTGGCCTACGGCATGCTCCTGTTCCTCATCGGGGTGGGCCTGTCCATCACGATGGGCCTCATGAACTTCGTCAACCTCGCGCACGGCACGTTCGCGATGGTCGGCGGCTACGCCGCAAGTGTTCTGATGAACCACTTCGGCGTCGGCTTCTTCCCGTCGCTGGCGGCGGCCTTCATCGCCGCCGCGCTGGTCGGCGCGGTGCTCGAGTTCTCCTTCTACCGCCGGCTCTACCGCGCCCATCCGCTCGACCAGGTGCTGCTGTCGATCGGCATCGTGTTCGTCTCGGTCGCCGTGTTCACGTATTTCTTCGGCCCGACCATGCAGGCCTTCCAGCTGCCGCCGCTGCTGGACGGCCGGGTGTCGCTGCTCGGGCTGGAGGTGGGACGCTACCGCCTGTTCCTGATCCTCTGCGGCGTGGCGGTGCTGGCGGCCCTGCTGGGGGTGCTCGGCAAGACCCGCTACGGCGCGATGGTGCGGGCCGCGGTCGACAACCAGCGCGTCGCCGGCGGCACCGGCATCCACGTGCAGCGCCTGTTCTTCCTGACCTTCTCGCTGGGCTGCGGGCTGGCGGGCCTCGGCGGCGCGCTGAGCCTCGGCATGCTCGGGCTCGAGCCCTCGTTCCCGCTCAAGTACCTCGTGTACTTCCTGATCGTCGTCTGCGTCGGCGGCGCCGGCACCATCACCGGCCCCTTCGTGGCCGCGCTGCTGGTCGGCATCGTCGATGTCGCAGGCAAGTACTACCTGCCGGAAGCCGGCGCATTCCTCATCTACGTCGTCATGATCATCATGTTGCTAGCACGGCCCAACGGCATCATCCCGCGCAAGGGCCTGGCATGAAGCCGCTCGCACTGTCCCCCGCCCGCCTGCGAGGCATCGAGGTCTTCTTCTGGCTCGCACTGGCTTCGAGCTTCTTCCTGCTGCCCGACAAGCTCACGCTGATGAGCCAGATCGTGATCTTCGGCCTGTTCGCGGTCTCGCTGGACATGGCGCTCGGCTACGCCGGCATCCTCACGGTGGGCCATGCGGCCTTCTTCGGCGCCGGCGCCTATGCCGCCGGGCTGCTGGCCAGGCACGGCTGGAGCGAGCCCTTCAGCGGCCTGCTGTTCGCCCTGCTGCTGTGCGTCGCGCTCGGCTATGTGCTGAGCTACCTGGTGGTGCGCGGCGCCGACCTCACGCGGCTCATGATCACCATCGGCGTGTGCATGCTGCTGGCCGAGCTGGCCAACCGGCTGTCGTCGATCACCGGCGGCACCGACGGCCTGCAGGGCGTGGTGATCGCGCCGGTGCTCGGGCTGTTCGAGTTCGACCTGTACGGCAAGACCGCTTTCGCCTATGCGTACGGCGTGGTGCTGGTGGTCTTTCTCGGCGTGCGGCTGGTGCTGCGCTCGCCGTTCGGGCTCACGCTGCGTGGCATCCACGACAGCCGCAAGCGCATGCTGGCGATCGGCTCGCCGGTCGAGGCCCGCCTGCGCCTGGCCTATGCGCTGTCGGCCGGCGTGGCCGGCATCGCCGGCGCGCTGCTGGCCCAGACCACGCAGTTCGTCGGCATCGAATCGATCGGCTTCAACCGCTCGGCCGAGGTGCTGATCATCCTCGTGCTCGGCGGCACCGGCCGGCTGTACGGCGGCATGATCGGCGCGATCGTCTACATGCTGGTGCACGACTGGTTCGCCGATCTCAATCCGCAGTACTGGATGTTCTGGCTTGGCATCTTCCTGATCGCCGCCGTCATGCTGGGCCGCGGCGGGATCATGGGCGCGCTGTCTCGGCTGGTGAAGACCGGGAGGGCGTCATGAGCGCCGTACTGCGCACGCGCGGCCTCGGCATCTCCTTCGGCGCCTTCCGCGCGGTCGACGACGTCAACCTGACGCTCGAACCCGGTGCCCGCCAGGCCCTGATCGGCCCCAACGGCGCCGGCAAGACGACACTGATCAACCTGCTGACGGGCGTCTTCAAGCCAACCCACGGAACGATCCACATGGGCGAGCGCGAGCTCACCGCGCTCAGCGCCGACAAGCGCGCCCGCATGGGGCTGGCGCGCACCTTCCAGATCAACACGCTGTTCCCGAGCCTCACGCCGCTGCTGTCGGTGGTGCTCGCGATCAGCGAGCGCGACGGCCTGGGCGCCGTCTGGTGGCGCCCGCTCAAGCGCAACAAGGCGGCGTTCGACGAAGCGCATGCGCTGCTCGGCCGACTCAAGCTCGACGCGCTGGCCGACGTGCCGGTGGCCGAACTCGCCTACGGCAAGCAGCGCCTGCTCGAGATTGCGCTCGCGATGGCCGCCCGGCCCCGGATCCTGCTGCTCGACGAGCCCGCCGCCGGCGTGCCCGAGGACGAGAGCGGCGAACTCTTCGAAGCCATCGCCGAACTGCCGCAGGACATCAGCGTGCTGTTCATCGAACACGACATGAACCTCGTCTTCCGTTTCTCGCGCCGGATCTCGGTGCTGGTCGCCGGCCGGATCCTCACCGAGGGCAGCCCGGCGGAGATCGGCCGCGACCCGCGGGTGCGCGAGGTCTATCTCGGCCATGGAGCTGCGCATGTCTGAAATGCTCGCCTTCGACCAGGTGGTCGCCGGCTACGGCAACGCCGTCGTGCTCGACCGCTTGAGCTTCGCGCTCGCGCAGGGCCAGAGCCTCGCCATCCTCGGACGCAACGGCGTCGGCAAGACCACCCTGCTCGAGACGCTGATGGGCAACACCCGCGTGATGCGCGGCGCGCTGCGCTGGTGCGGCGAGGACATCACGCGCTGGCCGGCCCACCGGCGCGTGCGCGCGGGCCTGGGCTGGGTGCCGCAGGAGCGCGAGGTATTCCCGTCGCTGACCGTCGAGGAGAACCTGACCGTGATCGGCCGGCCCGGTCCCTGGAACCTGCAGCGGGTCTACCAGTTCTTCCCGCGGCTGCGCGAGCGGCGCGGCAACTACGGCAACCAGCTGTCCGGCGGCGAGCAGCAGATGCTGGCCATCGGCCGCGCGCTCATGACCAACCCGAAGCTGCTGCTGCTCGATGAGCCGATGGAAGGCCTGGCGCCGATCATCGTCGAGGAGCTGGCCCGCTCGATCCGCCACCTTTGCGAGAGCGAGGGGCTGGCGTCGATCGTGGTCGAGCAGCATCCGGTGCTGGCGCTCGAGATGACGCACCAGGCCATCGTGCTCGAACGCGGCACGGTGGTGCATGCCGGTCCGAGCGCGGCGCTGGCGGGCGATGCGTCGCTGCTCGAGGGCCTGCTCGGCGTCGGAATGACCGACGTGCAGGCATGAGGGGTCGGCGCCGATGAAGCCGATCGCGGTCTTCCAGCACACCGAGGTGGGGGCACCGGGCGCGGTGCTGCCGATCCTCGGGGCCCTGGGCCGCGAGGTGGAGATGGTGCGCATCGTCGACGGCCAGGCGGTCCCTGCGGACGCTTCGCGCTTCAGCGGCCTGGTCTTCATGGGCGGCTACATGGGCGCGCACGACCCGCTGCCTTGGATCGCACAGGAGCTTGCCCTGATCCGCGACGCCGATGCGCGCGGCATCCCGGTTGCCGGCCATTGCCTGGGAAGCCAGCTGGTGGCGCTCGCGCTGGGAGGCGAAGTCCATCCGCACGACCGGCCCGAGATCGGCTGGTGCGAGATCACCGCGGAAGCCAGCGACACGGCGCGTGCGTGGTGGGGCGAGGAGCACGCGGGCAAGGTGCTTCAGACCTTCCAGTGGCACGCCGACACCTTCACGCCCCCGCCCGGCGCGGTCCCGCTGGCGCGCGGCGCCTGTTGCGCCAACCAGGCCTTCGTGCTGCGCGACCGGCATCTGCTGGTGCAGTCTCACCTCGAGATGACGCCTGCACTGGTCGAGCTGTCGATGGCGCGCAACGGCCAGCAGTTGGTTCGGCAGAACGCGCTCGCGAATCCGGCGGCGAGCGCCGGCGGCGACCTGCTGAACGATCTGCCGAAGCGCACGCAGGAAATGCACGCGTTGCTGGGGCGGCTCTATGCACGATGGGTGGTGGGCTGCGGGTGACCCGCTCGGGGCGCGCATTGCGAAGTGGAATCCGAGGGGACTAGGCGATGTCGACAACCACTCTGCCAACAGCCCGACCGCTGGTCGCGCGAGCGTGTGCGTCCGCGGCCTGACCGAGCGTGAATCTCTGCGTGTCCAGGAGAGGGCGAAGCCGACCCGCATCGACCAGTTCGGCGATCCGGGCCAGGATGTGTCCGTGGTGGGCGCGGCCCTTGCCACTGAGCATGGGCATCAGCGTGAAGACGCCGGAATAGGTGGCCCCTCGGAAGGACAGCGGCGCCAGCGAGTGGGTGCCCCAACCCAGAGCGCTCACGACGTGGCCGGTGTAGCGGCGTACAGACACGAATGACGCATCGAGCGTGGCGCCACCCACGGTGTCGTACACCACATCGAATCCTTCATCCGCCGTGTGCGCGTGAACATGGTCCGCAGGGGTCGAAGCCGTGTAATCGATGGGCGTCGCGCCGAACGAACGCACGACATCGAACTGCGCGGGCTTTGCAGTCGCGTAGACGTCGGCGCCGAATGCGCGAGCGATCTGTATGGCCACATGCCCGACACCCCCCGCTCCGCCATGTACGAGGACCTTGTGACCGCTACTGGCGCGTGCGCGGTCGATCAGGCCTTCCCAGGCGGTGATCGAGACCAGCGGCAGTGCGGCGGACTCCCGCATGGACAAGCGCTTCGGCTTGTGCGCGAGGAGGTCCGCGTCTACCGCAGCGTATTCGGCCAAGGTCCCTTGCAGGCCACCCACGCCACCGACGAGACCGTAAACCTCGTCACCCACCTCGAAGCGGGTGACGCCGACACCGACCTGGACGACAACCCCTGCCATGTCCATTCCAAGAACCGCCGGCAGGGGGTGCTCTGCATGCGCCGCGACGCCGGCGCGAATCTTGGTGTCGAGCGGGTTGACGCCGCTGGCTCCGATACGCACCAGGACATGCCCCCGAGGGACATCCGGAACCGGGCGGGCTAGAACTTCGAAGGGGCCGTCGGTCTCGTGAACGACAGCAGCCTGCATGGTGGCGGGAACGAGTGAGCGGGGCATGGGAATCGTCCTTTTGATATGCGATGCGCGTGAATCCAGGACTTCAGTTTGAGGTGTTCGTCTTTGCATGTAAATTCACGAATCTGAACTTCTCTCATTCATATTTGAATGCGTCATGGACTGGAGTGATGTCCGCATCTTTCTGGCGGTCGCTCGCTCGGGCTCGCTGAGTGGCGCAGCGCAGCGCTTGGGGATGTCCCAGCCAACCATGGGACGTCGCCTGCGAGCCTTGGAAGACTCGACCGGTCAGAGGCTGTTCCAACGCGGGCGCGAGGGGTTTCAACTCACGGATGAAGGCGCGTCGGTGCTATTGCACGCCGAGCGGATGGAAGAAGAGGCGCTCGCCATCGAGCGACAACTTGCAGGACGGGGCGCCGAGCTCCAAGGTCTTCTCCGGGTGTCGTCTTCAGACTGGTTCGGACTCCATGTGCTTTCGCCCGTAGTTGCGCGGTTCGTTGCGCTTCACCCTGGGGTGCGCGTCGACCTCATCACGGACTCGCGCTTTCGCGACCTTGCCCGACGGGAGGCGGAGCTGGTGTTTCGCATCCGGCCTTCGGAAAGCCCGGACATCGTCCAACGGCAGTTCATGCACATGACCTATGCCCTGTACGGTCCGGTCGGGATGCCTCCGCCGACGGCAGGCGATGGCGCGGGCAGCCGGCTCATCACGTTGGATGCGGCGTTCGAGGACCTCCCGGATGTGCACTGGCTGCGAAACACGTTTCCGGGAGCGACCTTCGCGCTGGGTAGCAACAATCGCGATGTGCAGGCTCGCACATGCGCCCTGGGGGCAGGTTTCGCCGTGTTGCCGACTCTGCTGGGTGACCAGTTTCCCGGTATCGAGAGACACGATGTCCACCCGTCACCCCCGGGCAGGGACGTTTGGTTCGCCTATCACCAGGACCTGCGTGGACTGGCACGACTGCGCGCATTCCTGGACCTGGTCATCAATTGCGTCGGCGAGGGCGCCGGTTCGACGTCGAGCAGCCCGTAAAATCCAAATTGGCGTCGATTTGAATAAGCGAAGTTCATTCATTCATTCAATAAAGACGCCTTTGTCGCCAACGTTCATGACGCCATGCGACGAACCCCCTCAACTTCAAAGGTTCAGACTCAATGACGAAGTCCTACGCGCAACTCAAATCCGCCATCGCCAAACTCGAAAAGGAAGCGGCTGCGCTCCGTGAAGCTGAAATGACAAAGGTGATTGCGCAAATCAAGGAGTCGATTGCCACGTTCGGCCTGACTGTCGAACATCTCTTTGGCCGTGGCGCCAAAGCGTTGAAGGTGGCCGCCGTCAAGGCCTTCGGCGAGGGCAAGGCACCTCGCAAGGGCGCAGGCATTCCCAAGTACCGCCATCCCAAGACGGGCAAGACCTGGACCGGCTTCGGCAAGGCTCCCGGATGGATTGCCACGGCTCGCAACCGTGACAAGTTCCTCATCGCCCCCTCTGGCGTCGCTGCGGCACCTTCGGTCGAAGGCGTCGACGCGCCGGTCGCGGCCGTCGCAAAAACCACCCGCAAGGCCCGCCTTGTCGCACCGGTGAAAAAGTCGATTCGCGCCAAGAAGGCCGCGCCAAGGAAGAGTGCTCCTTTGAAGAAGGCTGCGCCGGCACGCAAGGCAGCTGCTGCGCCCAAGGCCCCAAAGGCCGCCGCCAAGACCCGCCGACCGCGCGCGTCCACGAAAGCTTCGGCGCCTGTGTCGCCCGCCGTCTCGGCAGAGACGACCGCATCCGCAAGCTGACATCGCAGTCTGCCTCCTTCGGCCGAAGGAGGCAGACGAACGGGCCGCTGCGCGGCCCTTTTTTTTTTGGCGCAGCTGCGCTCAGGGCAGCAGTTCGAACTTCAGGTCCGCCAGCGGCATCACCTTCTCCTCGCGCACCAGCTTGTATTCGGTGTTCGGGCCCAGCCACTTGGCCCAGAGGCGGTCGAGTTCGCCCGACTTCTCGAGCGCATACAGCGCGCCGTTCACCTTCGCCAGCAGCTGCGGCTCGTCCTTCTTCATGCCGATGCCGATCGGCTGCAGCACCATCGGCTCCTTGATCATCTTGAGCGGCACGCCTTCGGTCTTCGACTGGTTGACCAGCTTGGTGATGGTCATGGTGTTGGCCACCATCCCCATCGACTTGTTCTGCTGCACCGCCATGAAGGCCGATCCGGTGTCCTGGAAGGTCACGGGCTCGGAGCCGTTCATCTTGATGGACAGCTCGGAGGTCGAACCCTTGGTCGAACTCAGGCGCTTGCCCTTGAAGTCGGCCTTGGTGGTGCCGGGGTCCGAGGCCTTGACCGCGAGCATCTCCTTGGCGACGTAGTAGGGATCGCTGAACTGGATCTGCTCGCCACGGCTCTTGGTGTAGGCCAGGTTGGCGATCGTCACGTCGACCCGGCCCAGCTTGACTTCAGGCACCCGCGCCTCCACCGACAGCGGCGTGACCTTGGCCGTCAAACCAAGCTCCTTGGCCAGCGCGTTGCACAGGTCGACGTCATGCCCGACCATCTCGCGCGTCTTCGGGTCCGGCGCGGCGAACGGCGGCACGTCGGCGAAGGTGCCGCATTTGAGTTCCTTGCGCGCGGCGATGTCGGCCCACTGGTCGGCATGCGCCAGCAGGGAGAGCGCGGACAGGCAGACGCCCAGGGCGCCGAGTTGAAGAGCGGTCGGTTTCGACATGGAGATCTCCTGAAGGGGTGAGAGGGCGGGGGAAGGGTCAATGGGCGCGCAGGTCGGACAGGAAGCGCTGCGCGCGCGGATGCTGCGGGTGACGAAAGAAGGTCTCGGGCTCGGCCTTCTCGAGGATCCGGCCGGCATCCATGAACCACACGCGGTCGGCGACTTCGCGGGCGAAGTTCATCTCGTGCGTGACGCACATCATGGTCATGCCATCGCTGGCCAGGCCACGCATCACCGACAGGACCTCGCCCACCATCTCGGGGTCGAGCGCGCTGGTCGGCTCGTCGAACAGCATCGCGGGCGGCTCCATGGCGAGCGCGCGCGCGATCGCCACGCGCTGCTGCTGCCCGCCCGAGAGCTGCGCAGGAAAAGCGCCGGCCTTGCCCGACAGGCCGACCCGCTCCAGCAGCTGGCCGGCCTTCTCGCGGGCCTGGGCCTTCTTCACGCCGAGCACCCGCATCGGCGACAGCATGATGTTGTCCATCACCGAGAGGTGCGGAAAGAGGTTGAAGCTCTGGAACACGAAGCCGATGCGGCTGCGCAGCCGGTTGAGCGCCACGCTGCTCATCGGCGCGTGGATGTCGTGGCCGTCGAACAGCAACTGGCCCGACTTGATCTCCTCGAGCCGGTTGACGGTGCGGATCAAGGTCGACTTGCCGGAACCGGACGGCCCGCAGACCACCACGACCTCGCCCTTCTTCACTTCGGCGCAGACGTCGGTCAGCGCCTGATAGTCGCCGTACCACTTGTTGATGTTGTTGAACAGAATCATGGGGTCGTCCTGGAGGGGCGATGGGGGGTTCATGGTCTGTCTCCGTCGGTTTCTGTGGTGGGCCGTCTGCGCGGCCTCAGGGATGGGTGGCCACGGCGGGCGGCAGGTCGCTGGCGCCGGGGTCCTGGCGGACGGCGGTGCCGAGCCGCTTGAGGGCGATGCGGCGCTCCAGCCAGAGCGCCAGCCGGGTCAGGCTGAAGCAGACCACGTAGTAGGTCATCGCCAGGATGAAGAACACCTGGAAGGGCTTGGTCAGCAGCTGGTTGTTGATCTGGTTGGCGGCAAAGGTGAGCTCCTGGACATTGATCACGTAGCCCAGCGTGGTTTCCTTGATGGTCGAGATGAACTGGCTCAGCATGCTCGGCAGCATGTTGTAGAGCGCCTGCGGCAGGATCACGTAGAACATCGTCCCGAGGTGGCTGTGGCCGAGCGCGCGCGCCGCCTCGCTCTGCCCCTTGGGAAGGGACTGGATGCCCGCGCGCACCACCTCCGACAGGTAGGCGCCCTCGTAGATGACCAGCGTGCAGAGCATCGTCGTGAAGCCGGACACGTCGCGGCCGATCAGGATCGGCACCAGGAAATAGACCCACAGGATCACCATCAGCAGCGGCACGCCGCGCACGATGTAGACCAGCACCGTGGCGGGCACCCGCAGCAGCTTCCACGGCGACAGGCGCGCCAGCGCGAGCAGCACCGACAGCGGAAAGGCCAGCACGATGCCGAGCACCGACAGGATCAGGGTGGCGACGATCCCGCCCAGGGGCCCGTTCGGATACTGGCCCACCAGCAGCAGCAGCCAGTTGTCCCTGAGGATCTCGAAGATGCTGAACATGGGCTACCTCGCACCGACGATTCGATAGCGCCGCGCCACCCAGGCGCCGACGGCCATGATGAGCAGCGAGAACGCCAGGTACAGCACGGTGGCGGCGCTGTAGGCCTCGAAGGTGCGGAAGCTCTGGCTCTCGATTTCCTTCACCGCATGCGTCAGCTCGGCGACGCCGATCGCCATCGCCAGGCTGCTGTTCTTGAACAGCGACACGCTGTGGTTCACCAGCGCCGGCACCGCGTTGCGGATCGCCTGCGGCAGCATCACGTGACGCATCGATCCGATGTAGCCGTGGCCCAGCGCCCGGGCGGCCTCGGCCTGCCCGGCGGGAATGGAGCGCAGGCCGGAGCGCATGTCCTCGCTGAAATACGCCGCCTGGCACAGGCCCAGCGCGACGATCGACAGCAGGGTCTCGGCGTTGTGCTCCGACAGCCAGGCCTGCAGGGCGTCGGGCAGCAGGCTGAAGATGCCGAAGTACCAGAGCATCAGCTGCACCAGGGTCGGCACGTTGCGGTGGTAGGACACATAGGCCGCCACGGCTCGCTCGGCGATCGGCTGGCCCGTCAGGCGCACCACCAGCAGCACGATCGCGATGGCCATGGCCAGCAGCCAGGAGCCGGCGGCGATCTGCAAGGTGGCCTCGATGCCGTGCAGCAGCATCAGGCCGAACTCGGGCTTGAGCAGGATCGCCAGGAGATCGAATTCCTTCATTGCCGGTCCTTGGTGTGGCAGGCGCCGTGCGGAGCGATGCGAGACCCGGACTCAGGCCTGCGCCGCGCCGGGACGCGTGGTCGACAGGCCGCCCGGAACCTGCATGGTGGGCGTGATTTCCATGTGGCCGACATTGACCGCGATGGGCGCCGCGATCGCGAAGGCGATCGCATCCGCGATGTCCTCGGCCTGCGGCAGCTCGAAGCCTTCGACGAAGCGCTGGTGGGTGGCTTCGGAATCGCCGTGCACGTGGGCGAAGATGTCGGTCGCGACGCGGCCCGGACAAATCTCGGTGACGCGCACCCGCTTGCCGAAGCAGTCGATGCGCAGTTGCCGCGACAGCATGCTGACGGCGGCCTTGGTCGCGTGGTAGGTGCTGTTGCCGCCGAAGTTGTAGGCCGCCGCGATCGAGCTGATGTTGACCACGTGCCCGCGGTCGCGCGCTGCCATGCCGGGGACGACGAGCCGGCAGAGGTGCAGCACGGCGCGCAGGTTGACGTCCACGAGCAGGTCGATCCCTTCGGCATCGGCCGCGAGGATCGAGCCGGGCCGGTCGACGCCGGCGTTGTTGACCAGCACGTCGAAGTCGACCTCCTTCGCCAGCGCGGTGATGCTGCGCAGGTCGCTGACGTCGATGGCGTGCGGGATGCAGCCGGTGCGCGCGGCCAGCGCCTCGAGCTTGCCGCCGCTGCGCGCCAGCGCGTGGACCTGCAGGCCTTCCTTGCAAAGGCGCTCGACCACCGCGGCACCGATGCCGGAGGAGGCGCCCGTCACGAGGGCTGTCTTGTAGTCGGAGAACGGCATGGCGATGGCTTTCAGTGGAACGAAGGACGATGCGATGGATTCACTGTATCGAGCGCTCCGGCAACGCGCCAAGACGGTTTGTCTGTGGAGCGATAAGGGGCCCTTATGTCGCCCGGGAAGGGTGCGCGCCGGCTCAGGGTTGGCACCATGTCCGGGCCCCTCAGGCCGCCTGCCGGGAGATCGGGACGACCCGTCCGTGCGCCTCGACCAGCGCGCGCACCCCGCGCGCCAGCGCCACCGCCCCCGGCGTGTCGCCATGGACCAGGATCGAGTGGACGCGCATCGGGATCTTCCGGCCGCCATAGCTGGTGACCGTGCCCTCCTCCAGCAGCTGGCGGACCCGGGCCAGCACGCGCGCCGGCTCGTGGATCACGGCGTCCGGCATCTTGCGCGGGATCAGCAGGCCCTCCTCGTCGCAGGCGCGGTCGGCCAGGAAGGTGGTTCGCACGCGCAGGCCGCAGTCCGCGGCGGCTTCCTCGATGGCGCGGCTGGCCGACGAGCTGATCGTGAGCGACGGATCGAAATCGGCGACCGTGCGCACCAGCGGCCCGGCCAGCGCCGGATCGGCCGCCGCCATGTTGCCGAGGGCGCCGTGGAAGCTCATGTGCGTCAGGCGGTGGCCGGCGGCCCGGGCCATGCCGGACAGCGCGGCGAGCTGGTAGAGCACGCAGGCAGAGAGCTCGGCCGGGTCCATCTGCATCTGTCGCCGGCCGAAGCCGACCAGGTCCGGAAAGCCCACGTGGGCGCCGACGTCGACGCCGTGCCTGAGCGCCGTGCGCACGGTGCGGTCCATGATGAGCGGGTCGCCGGCATGGAAGCCGCAGGCGACGTTGGCCGACGAGACGATGCCGAGCAGGGCCTCGTCGTCGCCCATGCGCCAGGGTCCCAGCCCCTCGCCGAGGTCGGCGTTCAGATCGATGTCCATGGTGCGGTCCCTTCGCCGTCAGGTCGTTTCTTGAAACTCGATCAGGGCGGCGCCGAAGCCGACCGCCGCCCCATCGTCCGCGAGCCACCGGGCCACCCGCCCGGGCACCGGCGCGAGCACCGGCAGCAGCAGCGGGCCGATCTGCAGCACGCCCACGGCCTGCCCCGCCGACACCGGCTCGCCGATGGGCGCCAGCGCTGCGGCGTGCAGCGGGTGCGCGCGCCTGAAGACGCCGACCGAGGCGGCCCGCAGCGTCGTTGGCGCGTGGTGGGCCTGCGGCGCGCCGAAGCGCAGGGTCTCGAAGGGCGTGCGCAGCTCGAAGTAGCCGATGTCGGTCCCGGCCAGCCAGCGCGCGATGTCCTCGCGTTGTGCGTCGGTCTTCTTCACCGGGCGCCCCGCGCGCTGCAATGCAGCGCCACCATCCGTTCGACCTTCGCCAGCCATTGGCGGGCTTCGTCGCGCGCAGCCACGGCCTGCGCCCAGGTGGTCTCGATGAAGCGGATGCGGCTGCCGATCGGCGCCTGCCCGAGCCGCCACAGGTCGGCCTCGATCACGGTGCCGAACTTTGGATAGCCGCCGGAAGGCTGGGCGTCGCGCATCTGGACGATCGGCTGGCCGCTGTGGGGCACCTGGATCACGCCCGGCACGATGCCGTGCGACAGCAGTTCCATGGGTGCGATCGGACGCAGCGCTTCGCCGTCGAGCCGATAGCCATAGCGATCGCTCTGGGCGGTGATCTTCCAGTCCCGGTCCCAGAAGGCTTCGCGCGACGCGGGTTCGAAGGCCAGGTATTCGGCCGCCGGCAGGACCCGCACGGCCGCGATGCCGTCGCGCTGCAGGGGCATGGCCAGCGCCGGCGGAACCAGGCCGAAGCCGGTGGGCCGGCCGTGGCCGTCATGGCCGCAGCGCAGCACGTCGCCGCGCTTCAGCGCCCGCCCTTCGAAGCCGCCGAAGGCGCCGCGCAGCTGGGTGCTGCGCGAGCCCAGGACCTCCGGCACGTCGACGCCGCCGGACAGGCACAGCAGGGCCCGGCTGGCCCGCATCGGGCCCTTCGGGACGCCCAGCGCCAGCACCTCGCCGGCCCGTGCGCGATGCGTCCACCAGGGCAGCAGGGGCCGCTCGTCCAGCCGCGCGTCGCAGTCGGCGCCGGTCAGGGCAAAGGCGCAGTCGGCGCCGAAACGCACTTTGAAGGGAAACACCGGGATCTCGATGCCGGCCGCACCCACCGGGTTGCCGAGCATCAGGTTGCCGGCCGCCAGCGCCAGGTCGTCCATGGCGCCCGAGGTACCGACGCCCCAGCGCAGGCTGCCGTTGCGGCCGAGGTCCTGGACGGTCGCCAGCGCCGCGTTGGAAAGGATTTCGATCATCGCAGGACGGCCTCCACGCGGAAACGGATCATGTCGCCGGGCTGCAGCGCGGCCGGCGGCTCGGCCGCCGGGTCGAAGAAGGACATCGTGGTGCTCCCGATGGTGTTCCATCCGCTGGGGCCGGCGGACGCCGAGACGCCGGTCTGCGCACCGCCGATCGACACCGCGCCGCCCGGGATGCTCATGACCGGCACCTTGCGCCGCGGCGTGGCCAGGCGCGGGTCCATGCCGCCGAGGTAGCAATAGCCGGGATGGCTGCCCAGCGCATAAACCGGGTAGAGCGGCGCGCTGTGGAGCTCGACGATCTGCTCGACCGAGAGCCCGGTGTGCGCGACCACGTCCGCCATGTGCGGCCCGCCGGCGCCGCCGTAGACCACCGGCAGCTCGACCACCCGGCCGCTGCGGGCGAGCGGTACGGCGGCCTGCCATGCGGCCATCAGCCGCTCCTGCAGCGCATCGAGCGTCTGAGGCGGCTCGACGAAGGTCAGCATCAGGTTCTTCATGCCCGGCACCGCTTCGCGGATCTCGGGCCAGGCCTCGGCCTCCTTCGCCAGCGCCCAGATGCGCTGCTGCGCTTCCAGGTCGAATGCGCCCGGCGCCTCGAACAGCAGCGCGGTGGTGCCGAGCAGGCTGAAAACCGGCGTCGCGGGCAGCGAGTTCATGCCGCGCTCCGCTGCGCCAGCCAGCGCTCCAGATGGTGGATGTCGACGCCGCCGGCGGCGAAGCCCTCGTCCCGCATGATGGCCCGGTGCAGCGGCACGTTGGTCGCGATGCCCTCGACCTGCATCTCGGCCAGCGCCAGGCGCATGCGATCGAGCGCATCGGCGCGCGAGCTGCCGTGGACGATCAGCTTGGCGATCATCGAGTCGTAGTACGGCGGCACGCGGTAGCCGGCCCCGGCATGGGTGTCGACGCGTACGCCGAAGCCGCCCGGCATGTGCCAGCCCGTGATGCGGCCCGGCGACGGTGCGAAGCTGTCCGGGTCCTCGGCATTGATGCGGCATTCGATCGCGTGGCCCTGGCAGGCGATGTCGGCCTGGGTCAGGGCCAGCCGTTCGCCGCGTGCGGCGCGCAGCTGCTGCTGCACGATGTCGATGCCGGTGGTCATTTCGGTCACCGTGTGCTCGACCTGGAGCCGCGTGTTCATCTCGATGAAGTAGAAGGCGCCCTTCTCGTACAGGAATTCGAAGGTGCCCACGCCGCTGTAGCCGAGCTGCCGGCAGGCGGCCGCGCAGCGCTCGCCCACCTCCGCCACCAGCGCCTCGTCGATGCCGGGCGCCGGCGCTTCCTCGACCACCTTCTGGTGGCGCCGCTGCAGCGAGCAATCCCGGCTGCCGAGCCAGATCGCATGGCCATGGCTGTCGGCCAGCACCTGGATCTCCACATGCCGCGGATGCAGCAGGAACTTCTCGATGTAGACCTCGGCGTTGCCGAAGGCGCGGCGCGCCTCCTCGCGGGTCAGGGCGATGGCCTCGAGCAGCGCGCCTTCCTCGTGGACCACGCGCATGCCGCGCCCGCCGCCGCCGCCGGCGGCCTTGACGATGACCGGAAAGCCGACCTCGCGCGCCAGAGCCAGCACCTCGGCCGGCGCCGACGGCAGACCTTCGTCGGGTCCGGGAACGCAGGGCACGCCGGCCCTGCGCATCGCACGCTTGGCCGCCACCTTGTCGCCCATGGTGCGGATGCAGGCCGCGCTGGGGCCGACAAAGACAAGCCCGGCGTCCTCGACCTGCTGCGCGAAGCCCGCGTTCTCCGACAAGAAGCCATAGCCCGGATGGATCGCCTGCGCGCCGCTGACCTCGGCGGCGAACAGCAGCGCCGAGGGGTCGAGGTAGCTTTGCGACGGACTCGCCGGGCCGATGCACAGGGCCTGGTCGGCCTGCCGCACATAGACCGCGTCGCGGTCGGCTTCCGAGTGGACCGCCACGGTCTTGAGGCCCAGCCCGCGGCAGGCGCGCTGGATGCGCAGGGCGATCTCGCCACGATTGGCGATGAGCACGGTGTCAAACATCGGGCTGCCCCCGGCGGATGCGAAAGAGCGCCTGCCCGCCTTCGACTTCGTCGCCCGAGGCCACCATCACGGCTTCGATCGTGCCGTCGGCGTCCGCGCGCACCTCGTTGAAGACCTTCATGGCCTCGATCACGCAAAGGGTCTGGCCGGCCGTGATGCCCTGGCCGACGCGCACGTAGGCGGGCTCGCCGGGGGTCGGCTGGAGGTGGACCACGCCGTAGAGCGGCGCCACGCACAGGGTCGAGGCGTCGGCGGCGGCCGATGGCGCCACCGGCTCCGCCGTGGACGGCGAACCGTCTTCGACGGGCGTCGCCTTCTTCACCAGCCTCAGCGTGCTGCCGTTCTCGCTGAAGCGGAGTTCCGCGAGGTCCGACGCCGCGAGGGAATCGATGAGTAGCTTGATCTGTTCCTGGTTCATGCCCGGGTCCGCCGGTAAGGGCGAGCTCCTGAAGGACCGACGCGCTCCACGAACGCGTGACGGCTGGCATGAAAGGTAACTGGCGCGCGCGCCGATGCCAAAGACGGTTTGGCTGTGGCGGGATAAGGGCGCCTTATGACGCCGGCCGCGGCCCGGGGCTCAGCGGGTGGCGGCGCCGCCGTCCAGGTCGGTGACCAGTTCGAGCAGGATGTCCTTCACCGCCTGCGCCGGCTCCGACAGCGGCAGGTGGTCGGACTGGCAGAGCGCGAGCGGCGCTTCGATCACGGGGTCGACGATCTGGAACTGCCAGGCGCCGCAGGCCGCGACCACCTCGCGCGCCATCGAGGCCGGCAGGATGGTGCAGCCCAGGCCGTCGGCGATCGCGGCCGTCAGGGTGAAGGCGGATTCGATCTCGGCCACGATCCGGGGCGCGATGCCCAGCCGCATGCAGGCGGCATCGACCAGCTTGCGCACCACGTTGTAGGGGCGCGGCAGGAACAGTTCGATCTCGTGCAGGTCGGCCAGCCTCACCGGCTGCGCCGGCGCCGGCAGCGACGCCGGCCCGACCAGGAACAGGGGCTCCTTGAGCAGCGGCAGGAAGGTCAGGCCGTGGATGGCCTTGTCGCCGTACAGCACCGCCAGGTCCATGCGGCCGTTCATGATGAGCTCGCTCAAGGTGGTGCCGTAGTTCTCGTTGAGGTACAGCAGGATGCCGGGATGGCGCGCCCGCACGGTGCGCAGCAGGGGCAGCGACAGCGCCGAGGCCGCAGTGCCCGGCGCCAGCCCGACCGACACCGGCCCCGACACGCCCTGCCCGGCCGCCTCCATGTCGACCGTCGCCTGCTCGCACTGGCGCAGGATGATCTGGGCGTGCCGGTACAGCACCTTGCCGGCCTCGGTCGGCGTGACGCCACGCCCGGTCCGCACGAGCAATTGCTGGCGGACTTCGCCTTCGAGGGTCGCCAGTTGCTGGCTGAGCGCCGGCTGGGCGATGAACAGATGCTCGGCCGCCTGGGTCAGGCTGCCGATGTCCACGATCTTGACGAAGTATTTGAGGCGGCGGAGGTTCACGACCGGTCCACATGCAAAAGACAAGCCTGGCGTTCGGCTGTCGGGCTCCCATCTTAAGCACGCCGCCATTTCCAGGCTACGGGACTACCCGGATGCGTCCGTTGGTCAGCCGCTGGTAAAACCACGGCATGACAACAAAGTCCCGGATTCCGAACATCACCCGCGCCGAGTCCGAAAACCAGACGACCGGCTTCGCCAAGGTGTTCGGGTTCCTGCGCGAACAGCTGCTCGAAAGCCGCATCCGCACCGGCGACCGGCTGCTTCCCGAACGCGAACTGGCGCTCCAGCTGGGCGTCAGCCGTCCGATCGTGCGCGAAGGCCTTCGGGCGTTGTCCATGATGGGCGTGGTCGAGATCCGCGAACGCGTCGGCACGGTGGTTCGACAGCCTGACGTCTCCGTGCTCGGCGACGTGTTCGCCTTTTCGCTGGCACAGGCACCGGATGCACTGGACGATGTCATGCAAGCCCGCATCGCACTCGAATGCCAGGCCATCCGCCTCGCCTGCCAACGCGCCACCACCGCCGACATCGAGCGCATGCGCGCCGCACTGGACGCCATCGAGGCCACAGTGGACGACGCTGCCGGAGGGGCACTGGCCGACTTCGAATTCCACCAGGCGATCGTGCGGTCGAGCAAATCCGACACGCTGATCCAGCTGCATGGCGCGATGGCCGCGATGCTGACCCGCTCGCACCGGGACCGCCGCCATCTGGTGGGCGAACACAAGGACGAGTCGATCAAGCGCACCGTGGTCGAAGACCACCACCTGCTGCTGGAGATGGTGATCGCCGGCGACGAAGACGCCGCCGACCAGGCCCTTCGCAAGCACTTCCGCATCGGCGACGAATTGAGGCGGCAGAAGGCAATTGCTCCCCGCAAGGCGGCCGCCGCGCCGGCGGCCCCGCCGACCGCCAAGAAACCCAGGAAGGCCAAGGCAACCCCATGAGCGATGAAACAAGCAAGGGCGTCGTCGGCTTCATCGGCATCGGGACGATGGGGCGCGAGATGGCCATCAACCTCGCGAAAGCCGGCCATCGCGTGAAGGCCTACGACGTGCGGCGCGAGGCCGTCGACGCACTCGCGCCTTTCGGCATCGACGCGGCGGCCAGCATTGCCGATGCAAGCACCGCGGCCGACGCCGTGGTCACGATGCTGCCGGACACGCCGGACGTCGAGGCTGTCGTCCATGGCGACGGCGGACTCCTTGCTCATCCGCCGGCGGGTCGACTGGTCATCGACATGAGCACCATCGCACCCGGCGCCGTGCGCCGCATGTCCGCCGACCTGGCCCGCATCGGCGTCGCATTCCTCGACGCGCCCGTCTCGGGGGGGCCGATCGGCGCCCGGAACGCGGCGCTGTCCATCATGGCCGGAGGCGACGCGGCAGCCTTCGAAAAGGCCCGGCGCTTCTTTTCGGCGATGGGAACCACGATCACGCACGTCGGCGAAAGCGGGTCGGGCCAGGCGGTCAAGCTGTGCAACCAACTGATCTGCGGCATCAACTTGCAGGCGATCTGCGAAGCGCTGGCCCTCGGCCGTGCCGCCGGCGTCGACCTGCCCCGGCTGCGCGAGGTGCTCATGGGGGGATCGGCCGCTTCATGGATGCTCGACAAGCTGGGCCCGCAGATGATCGAGGGCGACGCTTCGGCCGGCTTCCGGATCGACCTGATGCTCAAGGACCTGCGCCTGGTGGCGCAGCAGGCCGCGGAAACCAACGTGCCGCTGCCGGCCACTTCACTGGTCACGACGCAATACCTCGATGCACGGGCCCACGGCGAAGGATCCAACGGCAACCAGGCCCTGTTTCGCGTCTACGACCGCATGAGCGGACAGGCACCGGCATGACGCTCGATTTCGCGGCGGTGCTGTCGCGCTGGCCGATGTTTCTCGACGGCGCGATCGTGACCGTGAAACTCGCGACCGGTGCAACCGTCGTCGGCTTCGCCATCGGAACGCTGTTCGCCATCGCCAAGCGAAGCAACGTGGTGTGGGCGCAGCGCGTGGCAAGCGCCTATGTCGAGGCGATCCGCAACACACCGCTGCTGGTGCAGATCTTCCTGGTCTACTTCGGCCTCAGCAGCATCGGCCTCAAGCTGCCCGCCATCACGGTGGCGACCGCGGCGCTGATCATCAACGTCGGCGCCTATGCGACCGAGATCATGCGGGCCGGCTTCGACTCCATCCACAAGGGCCAGGTCGAGGCCGCCGAATGCCTGGCGCTCAGTCGCCGGCAGGTCTACTGGCACGTCGTCCTGCTGCCGGCGATGGAGCGGGTCTACCCGGCGCTGACCAGCCAGTTCGTGCTGCTGATGCTGGCGACCTCGGTCTGCTCGCAGATCTCCGCCGAAGAGCTCACGGCCGTGGCGAACTTCGTGCAGTCCGACACCTACCGGCCGTTCGAGACCTACGTGCTGGTCGGCGTCCTCTACGTGCTGCTTTCTCTCGCCATGCGCGCAGCGTTCTGGGGGCTGGGCATGTGGCTCTTTCCGCGCCGGCGCCGGCTGGGGACCGCCCTGTGACGACCGGCCTGAACGCCAATCACCTGCTGTTCCTGCTGCACGGGGCGGCCTGGACGATCGGCCTGTCGTTGATCGCCTTCATCGGCGGCGGCCTGCTCGGCATGGTCGTCGCGCTGTGCCGGGTGTCGCCGCTCAAGTCGGTGCGCCTGGCCACCGGCACCTACGTGCAACTGGTGCAGGGCACCCCGCTCATGGTGATCCTGTTCATGACCTTCTTCGGCCTCCCCGCCCTGGGCCTGAAGATCTCGCCGCTGACGGCAGCGAGCGCGTCGCTGCTGGTCTATGTGTCGGCCTACCTCGGCGAAATCTGGCGCGGCTGCATTCTCTCGGTGCCGCGCGCACAGTGGGAAGCGGCCGAATGCCTGGCGTTGACGCGCGCGCAGCGCATGCGGAAGGTCGTCTTGCCGCAGGCGATCCGCATCGCCACGCCGCCCACCGTCGGCTTCATGGTGCAGATCGTCAAGAACACCTCGCTGGCATCGGTGGTCGGCTTCGTCGAGCTGGCCCGTGCCGGCCAGATCATCAACAACTCGCTGTTCGAGCCCTTCCTGGTCTACCTGATCATCGCGGCGGTCTACTTCGCGCTGTGCTATCCCCTGTCGCGCTGGAGTCGCCGGCTCGAGCGCCGCAGCGCCCGGGCGCAGGAAGCCCGGAGCTTGTCCACCCCGCCGGGCCAACTCTCCCTGACATGAGCGACAGCTATATGAACAGCGACGATCCCATCGTGATGCTGCGCGACGTGCGCAAGAGCTTCGGCAGCCACCTGGTGCTGGCCGGCGTCGACATGGAGGCGCATCGCGGCGAGGTCACGGCCATCATCGGCCGCAGCGGCTCCGGCAAGAGCACGGCGCTGCGCTGCATCGATCGCCTCGAAGTGGTCGACAGCGGCCAGATCTCGGTCTGCGGGCGCCGCGTGGACGACCCGAACGTCGACCTCAAGGCCTTGCGCCTCGACGTCGGCATCGTCTTCCAGAGCTACAACCTCTTCCCGCATCTGACGATCGAAGAGAACATCATGCTGGCCCCGCGTGCCGCCAAGGGCGTCGACAAGGCACAGGCGCGCGAACTCGCGCAATCCGTCCTCGCCAAGGTCGGCTTGTCGGAGAAGGCGAAGGCCTATCCCGAGCAGCTTTCCGGTGGCCAGCAGCAGCGGGTCGCGATCGCGCGGTCGCTGGCGATGCAGCCGAAAGTCATGCTGTTCGACGAGGTCACCTCGGCGCTGGACCCCCAGTTGACCGGCGAGGTCCTGAAGGTCATCGAGGAACTCGCCGCCGCCGGCATGACCATGGTCATGGTCACCCACGAGATGGCCTTTGCGCGCCGGGTGGCCGACAAGGTGGTCTTCATGCATTCCGGGCGCGTCTGGGAACACGGCGATGCAAGCATCCTGACCGATCCGCAGACGCCGGAACTCCAACAATTCGTGCACAGCGACTTGTAGCTTCACCGATCCCAAGCGAACAACCAAGGAGACAAGATGACACCGATTCGTTCTTCCCTCGCAGCAGCCTGCCTCAGCCTATTGGCATTGACCGCACACGCCGACCTGCTGGACGACATCATGGCGGCGAAGAAGATACGCATTTCGACCGACGTCGCGATCCCTCCGGCCGGCATGATGGACGCCAACATGCAGCCCACCGGCTCCGATGTCGAGACCGCGAAGCTGCTGGCCCAGGATTGGGGCCTGCAGATCGAGTGGGTGCCGACCACCGGCGCGACCCGCATCCCGAACCTCAACACCGGCAAGGCCGACATCGTCATCTCGACCCTGTCGGTCACGCCCGAGCGGGCCAAGATCATCGACTTCTCGAAGCCCTACGCGGTTCTTCAATCGGTCGTGGGCGCGCCGAAGAATGCGTCGATCAAGGATTGGGGCGACCTGAAGGGAAAGAACGTCACGGTCTCCCGCGGCACGACGCAGGACACCGAACTGAGCGCCATGGCGAACGACAAGGGCTTCAAGGTCGTGCGCTACGACGACGACGCCACCGTGGTTGCCGCGGGCGCCACGGGCCAGGCGGAGGTCGTCGCGACGTCGGTGGCGTTGGTGAACCAGATCTCGGCCAAGAATCCGCAGAAGCCCTGGGAGCCGAAGTTCGTCATCCGCAATTTCGACCTCGCGATCGGCGTCAAGCAAGGCGAGCCAAGGCTGTTGGCGAAGCTGAACGAATGGGTCGCCGCCAACCTCAAGAACGGCAAGCTGAGCGACACCTACAAGAAGTTCTATGGTGTCGGCCTGCCCGCGTCCATGACCAACTGAAAACCTGAAAGAACGCTGCACCATGAAACTCGCCATCGGCTCGGACCACGCAGGTTGGGCACTCAAGGGCGGCGTGATCGCCCATCTCGAGGCGCTTGGCCACCAGGTGGTCGACGTCGGAAGCCACGACGCCAATCCAGTGGACTTTCCAGACATTGCCCAGGCCTTGACGGCCCAGGTGCTGTCCGGCGAGGTCGAGCGCGGCATCATGGTGTGCGGCACCGGCGTCGGCGCGGCGATCGCGGCGAACAAGGTGCGCGGCATCCGTGCCGCCGTCTGCCACGACGTGCATTCGTCGCACCAGAGCGTCGAGCACGACGACGTCAACGTCATGTGCATCGGTGCCCAGATCGTGGGACCCTGGCTTGCCAACGACCTGGTGACGGCGTTCCTCGATGCGAGGTTCGACGACAACGAAGACTATCGCCGTCGGGTCCGGAAGCTGCACGACATGGAGCGAGACCTCAAGTGAAGCCCCAGGCGATGCGGCAAGGCGTCGTCGTCTTCGGCAGCCTGAACATGGACCTGGTGGCACGCGTGCCGCGCATGCCCAGGCCCGGCGAGACCCTCACCGGCGAGAGCCTGCTCGTCAATCCCGGCGGCAAGGGCGCCAACCAGGCGGTGGCCTGCGCGCTCCAGGGTGCAAGGGTGCAGATGGTGGGTCGGGTTGGCGACGATGACTTCGCGGACCAGTTGCGGGCAGCCCTGGACAGCCGTCGGGTCGACCACACCGGCGTCGGCAGCACACCGGGCCAGAGCACCGGGGTGGCGATGATCATGGTCGACAGCAGCGGGCAGAACTGCATCACCGTGATTCCCGGCGCCAATGCATCGGTGACTGTCGCCGATGCGGACCTGCTGCGGACGCACCTCGAACGGTCGGCGATGCTGCTGCTGCAGCTCGAGGTGCCGTTGGACTCGGTGGTGCGTGCCGCCGCGGTCGCGCGCCAGGCCGGCTGCACCGTCCTGTTGAATCCTGCGCCTGCGCAACTGCTGCCGCCCGAACTGTGGCGGTCGATCGACATCCTGGTCGTCAACGAATCCGAGGCCAGCCTCCTCTCCGGCATGCCCCTGGTCACGCGCTCGAACGCCGGGGAAGCTGCGAACCTCCTGCGCCGGAGCGGACCGGGCGACGTGCTGGTGACGCTGGGCGAGCAAGGCGTCGTATGGAGCTCCGGCGCCGGAACGCAGCACTTCGTGGCGCAGCCGGTTGTCGCGGTCGACACCACGGCGGCGGGGGATACGTTCATCGGCGCATTTGCGGCCCTGCGGGCGGAAGGCCGCGGGATGGCCGAGGCAATTCGCCATGCCATACGCGCTGCGGCAATTTGCGTGACGCGCGTCGGCGCTCAGGCGTCGATGCCTTCGCGGGCTGATGTCCTTCGGGAGACCTTTCCCAACCCACCATAAGCTCTTCCTATACGACCAGAGCGAACTCGTCTTGGCCTCGCGAGCGGGATTTGCGTACCGTTCGGTCCGTGCAATCCCTCAACCAGGACGACATGTGACCACCTCCCGAATTGCCGCCCGCGTGCGGCGGATCAAGCCCTCGCCCAGTACCTCCGCCGCCGACCGCGCCAATGAGCTGCGCCGCCAGGGCAAGTCGATCGTGAACCTCGTGGTCGGCGAGCCCGACTTCGACACGCCGGCCCACATCCGCCAGGCCGCCGCCGCCGCGATCGAGAAGGGCGCCACGCGCTACACCCTGATGGCGGGCACCGTGGAGCTGCGCCAGGCGATCGTCGCCAAGCTCGAACGCGAGAACGGCCTGCACTACGCGATCGACGAGATCATCGCCACCAACGGCGCCAAGAGCGCCATCTACAACGCCCTGGCGGTCACGCTGGAGCCGGGGGACGAGGTGATCGTGCCCGCCCCCTACTGGGTGTCCTACCCGGACATGGTGATCGCCTGCGAAGGCGTGCCGGTGACCGTCCCCTGCCCCGAATCCAGCGGCTTCAAGCTGCAGCCGGCGCAGCTCGAGGCGGCCATCACGCCGCGCACCCGCTGGCTGCTGATCAACTCGCCGAGCAACCCCACCGGCGCCAGCTACACCGCCGACGAGTACCGGGCCCTGGCCGAGGTGCTGCTGCGCCATCCCCAGGTGCTGGTCATGACCGACGACATCTACGAGCACATCCGCTTCGACGGCCAGAAGACGCCGCACCTCCTCGCGGTCGCGCCGGCCCTGCGCGACCGCACGCTGGTCGTCAACGGCGTGTCGAAGACCTACGCGATGACCGGCTGGCGCATCGGCTACGTGGCCGGGCCGGTGGACCTGGTGCGCGCGCTCGACACGCTGCTGTCGCAGTCGGCGGGCAACTGCTGCTCGGTCAGCCAGGCCGCGGCGGCGGCTGCGATGAACGGCGACCAGAGTTTCGTGACCGAAAGCGTCGCCATCTACAAGCAGCGCCGCGACCGCACGCTCGCGCTCATCAACGCGATCGGGGGCCTGAGCTGCGCGACGCCGCCGGGCGCGTTCTACCTCTACATCAACTGCGCCGGCCTGATCGGCAAGACCACGCCCGCGGGCAAGACGCTGGCCGAGGACGGCGACGTGGTGATGTACCTGCTCGAGAGCCAGGGCGTGGCCGTGGTCGCGGGCACCGCCTACGGGCTGTCGCCCTACTTCCGCCTCTCCATCGCGACCTCGATCGAAACGCTCGAGGAGGGCTGCGCCCGGATCGCCCGGGCCGTGGCCGAGCTGCACTGAAGGACACCACCATGACATTCAAAGGCATCCGCAAGAACCCGTCCGCGCCGCAGGTCGACGCGGCGATCCTCGCCGCGCTGCGCGACATCCCGGTCGCGGCGCTGAGCGACAACATGCACCGCAACATCGGCAGCGTCGGCCTCACGCCCTACCACCGGCCGGGCCCGGCCACCATGGCGGGCACCGCCGTGACGATCAAGTCGCGCGGCGGCGACAACCTCACGCTGCTGCGGGCCTTCGAGTTCTGCCGCCCCGGCGACGTGATCGTGATCGATGCCGACGGCGACCTCTCGAATGCCGTGATCGGCGGCATCCTGTCCTTCTATGCCGCCACCATCGGCACCGCCGGCGTGGTGCTCGACGGTGCGATCCGCGACCTGGCGGAGATCCGGGCGCGCGACTTCCCGGTGTATGCGCGCGGCGTGAACCACCGCGGCCCCTACAAGGACGGCCCGGGCGAGATCAACGTCCCGGTTTCGGTCGGCGGCATGGTGGTGAACCCCGGCGACATCGTGGTCGGCGACCAGGACGGCCTGATGGCCTTCGCACCCGACGAAGCCGAGGCGCTGATCACCAAGGCGCGCGCCCATCTCGAGGCCGAGGCCAACACCATGCGCGCCATGAAGGAGGGGCGCTGGGACCGGTCCTTCATCGATGCGCTCGAGGCGCGCTGCGCCAACTGAGCCAGGGGGAAACCCCGGCCGTCCGCGGGCCGCTGGCCGGCCGACAATGGCGCTGGCCCGGCCGTTCCTCTCCTTGACTCCCTCGGACACCGCATGACGAACAACGTACTCAAGTCCTTCGACCTCACGGGGCGCACCGCCCTCGTCACCGGCTCCAGCGCCGGCATCGGCTTCGCGCTGGCGCGCGGCCTGGCCGGCGCCGGCGCGCGCGTGATCCTGAACGCGCGCAACGCGGCCAAGCTCGAAGCCGCCGCCGAAGTGCTGCGCGGCGAAGGCCTGCAGGTGCTGACCGCCGCCTTCGACGTCACCTCGGGCGAGGCGGTAACCGCCGCCATCGCGCGCATCGAGGCCGAGGTCGGCGCCATCGACATCCTGGTCAACAACGCCGGCATGCAGCGCCGGGCGCCGCTCGACCAGTTCGCCGAAGCCGACTGGCACGAACTCATGAAGACCAACGTCGACAGCGTCTTCCTGGTCGGCCAGGCCGTGGCGCGGCACATGATCGGGCGCCGGCGCGGCAAGATCGTCAACATCTGCTCGGTCCAGAGCGAACTGGGCCGTCCCGGCATCGCGCCGTACACGGCCAGCAAGGGCGCGGTCAAGATGCTCACCAAGGGCATGGCGATCGACTGGGGCCAGCACGGCATCCAGGTCAACGGCCTGGGGCCGGGCTACTTCAAGACCGAGCTGACCGACGCGCTGGTCAAGAACGAGGAATTCACCCAGTGGCTGGTGGGCCGCACCCCCTCGCGCCGCTGGGGCGATGTCGAGGACCTGGTCGGCGCGGCCGTCTTCCTGTCCAGCGACGCCTCCAATTTCGTCAACGGCCACATCCTCTACGTGGATGGCGGCGTCACGGCAACCCTCTGAGGACCCCCATGGAAGCGCTCGTCATCCACGCCCCCGGCGACCTGCGGGTCGAACAGTTCGACACCGCCCCGCTCGGGCCCGGCCAGCTGCAGGTGCGGGTGCGCTGCGGCGGCATCTGCGGCTCCGACCTGCACTACTACCAGCACGGCGGCTTCGGCACCGTGCGCATCAAGGAGCCGATGGTGCTCGGCCACGAGGTGGCCGGCATGATCGAGGCGGTGGGCGCCGACGTGCGCGGCTACGCCGTCGGCGAGCGCGTCGCGATCAGCCCCAGCCGGCCCTGCGGCCTGTGCACCTACTGCCAGCAGGGCCTGCAGAACCATTGCCTCGACATGCGCTACTACGGCAGCGCGATGCGCACCCCGCACGTGCAGGGCGCCTTCCGCCAGCAGATCGTGGTCGAGACCCACCAGGCCCACAAACTGGCCGATTCGGTCAGCGACGGCGAGGGGTCGATGGCCGAGCCGCTGTCGGTGGCGCTGCATGCGGTGCGCCGCGCCGGTTCATTGCTGGGCAAGCGGGTGCTGGTGACGGGCTGCGGGCCGATCGGCGCGCTGGCGATCATCGCGGCGCGGCGCGCGGGCGCCGTGCACATCGTAGCCACCGACGTCGGCGCGCACACGCTGGGCAAGGCGCTCAAGGTGGGCGCCGACGAGGTGGTCAACGTGGCCGACGACCCCGAGGGCCTGCAGCGCTTCACGGCCGACAAGGGCAGCTTCGAGGTGCTGTTCGAGGCCAGCGGCAACGCCCGCGCGCTGGTCGGCGCCTTCGACGCCCTGCGCCCGCGCGCCGTGATCGTCCAGCTCGGCCTGGGCGGCGAGATGACGCTGCCGATCAACACCATCGTGGCCAAGGAGTTCGACCTGCGCGGCGCCTTCCGCTTCCACGAGGAGTTCGCGGTGGCCGTCGAGCTGCTGAACAAGGGCCTGGTCGACGTCAAGCCGCTGATCTCGGCTACGCTGTCGTACCGGGATTCGGCCCGCGCCTTCGCGCTGGCGGCCGATCGCTCGCAGGCGATGAAGGTGATCCTGAACTTCGACTGACATCCGTCATGACCAGAACCTGGCTGCTTCCCATCGCATTTGCGTTCGCCGGCGCGGCCGCGGCCGCCGAACCCTGCGAAGCCTTGAGGGCACAGATCGAAGCCAAGATCGCCGCCGCCGGCGTGACGCGCTTCAGCGTCACCACGGTCGACGCGGCTGCGGTGGCGGCCGGCCAGGTGGTGGGCAGCTGCGAACTCGGCAGCAAGAAGATCGTCTACCAGCGCGAACCGGGCAGCGGGGCCGGGGCGGCCCCTGCGCGACCGCGCGGCGAGCCGATCCTCACGGAGTGCAAGAACGGAACGGTCTCGGTCGGCGGCGATTGCCTCCGATAGCGGCTGCGCCCGCGCTCAGCGGCAGACCGTGGTCGTGCCGACCGGCTGGCAGGTCTTGCCGTCGATGCTCCGGTAGCGCTCCAGCTGGCCCGAGCGGTTGAACCGGTTGCCCTGGCGGTCGTCGCAACCGCCCGCGTCGCAGCTGCGGATCCGCGGCCGCATGTCGCGTGGCGGCGCAGGCCGGCCATAGGCGCCGCCATAGCCGGGATAGGCATAGCCGGAACCGTCGTCGACCAGCATCGGGTCGCTGCCGCGGTCGCTCCAGCGCGAATCGCCGGCCGGCTGGTTGCTGTTCGCGCCGTTGCCGATCACGCCCGGGCCGGAAGGCGCCGGCGGCGCATGCACGATGGGCGCCGGCGGCTCGCGCGGCACGGCCGCCGGCCGGTCGCTGCCGTCCGCGGCGGGTGGCGGCGCCTCGAGGATCGTGACCCGCCCCGCCGCGCGGGCACCCGCCGGGCAGGCGCCGTCGGTATAGCTCACGTTGCCGGCCGCGTCCGCGCACCGCACCACTTCGGCACCGGCCACCGGGCCGAGCAGAAGCATGGCGAAGATGAGAGAGGTGCGGCGCATGGCACACCCATTGTGCCGGTCTCCTCGTCACTCCGAGAAGGATTTCACCTCGACCGGCAGCACCGGCGCCTGCCAGCGATAGGCCGCGCTCAGCGCGTTGCGATCCGGCGGTGCTCCCGGCCATTGGATGTCGAGCAGGTCCGCGATCGTCCAGCCGGCCCAATCCGCCCTGAAAGGCGTGAGCGCCGCCCCGGCTGCGCGCGAGGCATCGGGCGGGTCCTGCCAGATGACGGCGGGAATCCGGTAGCCCGACGCGGTGGTCGGGCTGTGGCCGGCCCGGTCGCTCACATGGCCGACCTCCTGCCCGTGGTCGGACAGGTACATCCAGGCCCGGTAGTCGCCCGGCCGGCCCGCCTGGCGCGTCAGCTGCAGCGTCTCGGAGACCACGAAGTCGTGATAAAGCAGCGCGGCGTCGTACTCCTGGCGGTAGCGCCGCACCCAGCTCGAGCGGCCGCTCTCGACCAGGCCGGTCTCGACCGCATCGACCTGGTCGTCGAAGGGGTTCTCGCCGGCGGGAAATCTCAGGCTGTAGTGCGGATGCGCGCCCATCAGGTGGACCACGACGAGCTTGCGTTCGGCCGAGTCGTCCAGGGCCTCCTGCAGGCAGTCGAGCAGTTCGCCGTCCAGCGAAGCGCCGGCCCGGCCCGGTGTGCGATTGACCATCTCGACCACGTCGGCCAGCCGCGCATGCGCCTGCTCGACCGCGATGTCGTCGTGGTTGCTCATCCACCAGACCTTGTAGCCGGCCGTGCGGGCCAGCGCCAGCAGGTGCTGCGGCGACTCGCCGGCCGGCACGCCGAAGTTGAACAGGCTGCGCAGTGCCGGCAGGGTGCTGGCATCGACCGACCAGGCGTTGCGGATCACCAGCATGTCGTCGCCGAGCAGTTGCTGGTGCGCCAGCAGGCGCGGCGTCGTCGCCCGGCCGTAGCCGTAGAGCGCCAGGTTGTCGCGATTGATGCTGTCGGTGATGACCAGCACCACGGTGGACGGCCCCGCCCGGGTCGCCACCGGTGCGGCCTCCCGGGCCCGCTGCAAGGCCTGGTCGCGCGCGCGCTGCTGATCCGACCAGGCGAGGCGCAGGGCCTGGACCGAATGGGCCCAGTCGGTCCAGAACACCACTGGATGAAGGCGCCGCCAGGGCTTGCTGGCATGGGCG
This sequence comes from Variovorax ginsengisoli, assembly GCF_030486595.1. GTDB lineage: Bacteria > Pseudomonadota > Gammaproteobacteria > Burkholderiales > Burkholderiaceae_C > Variovorax > Variovorax ginsengisoli_B. Next base: position 123,693 of record NZ_JAUJZH010000006.1, read on the forward strand.
GCGGCGGCCAGCAGGAGCGCCGCGCACAGGAGCCCGATGGCCCAGGGCGGCCAGGGCGCGGTCGCCCGCGCGCCTTGCCGCACGCAGCGTCCGAAGACCCATCCTGCCACCATCAGCGGCGCCGCCCAGACCACCAGCGCGCGCCAGTGCATCGAGAGGTACTCCGCGCCCTCCCGGCCGTTGGTATTGGCCGCCGACGCCAGCACCAGGGCGCTGTTCGGTGCCGCCTGGTAGGCCTCCAGCAGGTAGCCGCGCGCCACGCCGTCGAAGGCGAAGGCCATGGCGCCCAGCCACAGCAGGGCCGTGCGCAGCCGATGGATCCGGCGGCTGCGCACCGGCCACAGCATCCAGGCCAGCAAGGGCAGGCCGAGCGCGAACAGCTGGGCCACCCGCCGGCCGTCATGTCCCAGCACCACCAGCGCCAGCAGCATGGCGCCCATGGCGGCGCAGGCCTTCAGCGGGCGGATAGGCCGTGTGGCGGTCGCTGGCGCGGAGGCAGGCAGTGGGGGGACCCTCATGGCCGGCGGATTCTGGCAGCGCCCGGAACCGGCAACGGACAGAATCCCTTGGGCGAGGCGGCCCATTCCCCGCCCCGATCGGCCAGTTAACATGCCCGACCGAGCCACCCATCACGAGAGAGCAGCAGCGCCATGGCGAACGAATCCAACCGACAAGCCGAACTGAAGAAGATGGTGCTGTGCACGTCATGCGCCGGCATCCAGCGCAACTGGCGGCGCGCGCCCGGGCATGCCGAACTGGTGCAGCAATCGAGCCGCAAGGAAGAGCGCGACGGCCACACGGTCAACGTCACCAGCTACCGCTGCGACGCCTGCGGCACGCGCTGGGAATACGAGAACGACAAGACCAACCAGCAGGCCGGCTGGTCGGTGATCGGGCAGTAGCGCGGCTGCTACCCCTGCTCGAGCATGGCGGCGGCGGCCGCATGCACCGCCCCCGTCAACAAGCGCAGCGCCTGCGATTCGACACGCCAGTGCTGCCAGTACAAGGCGACGTCGAGCGATTGCCCCGGCACCAGTTCGACCAGATCGCCGCGCGCCAGCAAGCCGGCCACCAGCACCTGCGGGTTCATGCCCCACCCCAGGCCCTGCACCGCCGCATGCACGAATCCGTGGGTGCCGGGCACCCGGTGCAGGGGTGGCGCCAGCGGCTTGCGCGTGAGCCGGCGCATGAACCGCGCCTGCAGCGCATCCTTGGCGTTGAACACGTTGCAGGGCGCCGCGGCCAGCGCCGCGGCATCGACGCCGTGCGCGAAGTGCCGGGCCATGAAGGCCGGGCTGGCGACCGCCAGGTAGCGCATCGCGCCCAGGGGCTCGACCACGCAGCCCTGCACCGCCTGGGGCTCGGCGGTGACGGCCGCCATCACGCGGCCCTCGCGCAGCAGCAGCGCCGAATGGTCCTGGTCCTCGACGCGCAGTTCGAAGCTCACCGGGCCGGCGGCCTGCACGGCGGCCAGCGCCGGCACGAACCAGGTGGCCAGCGAATCGGCGTTGACCGCCAGCGCCAGCGGCAGCACCGCATCCGGCGCGCCGAGGCCGAAGGGCCGCAGGGCGTCGGCCTCCAGCAGGCGCACCTGCTGGGCATGCCGCTGCAGCGCCTGGCCGGCCGGCGTCGCCACGCAGGGCGAGGCCCGCTGGATCAGCACCCGGCCCATCCTCTCCTCGAGGCCCTTGATGCGCTGGCTGATGGCCGACGGCGTGACGTGCAGCGCGCGCGCCGCGCCATCGAAGCTGCCTTCGCGCAGCACGGCATCGAAGGCGGCGAGCTGGCGCGAGTCGATCTGCATGTCAAAAATTCTAATCTGGCGTCAGAAAGATGAGTTTGATTGATCCGCCCGGGGCCGCTACCGTGCGGCCATGTTCCTGATCTTTGCCAAGGGTTTCCTCACATCGGCCGCGCTGATCGTCGCCATCGGGGCGCAGAACGCCTTCGTGCTGCGCCAGGGCCTGAAGCGCGAACACGTGCGCGAGGTGGTGCTGGTCTGCGCCTTGTCCGATGCGCTGCTGATCGCCCTCGGCGTGGCCGGGCTGGGGCTGCTGGTGCAGGCCAACGCCCCGCTGCTGGCGTTCGCGCGCTGGGGCGGCGCCGCCTTCCTGCTGGCCTACGGCGCGCTGGCGGCCCGCCGTGCCTGGGCCGGCGAGCGGATGTCGCTGCCCTCGACCGCGCCGATGAGCCGGCGCTCGGCCCTGGCCGCCTGCCTGGGCTTCACCTACCTCAACCCGCACTGCTGGCTCGACACCGTGGTGCTGCTGGGCGCCGTCTCGGCGCAGCAGCCCGCGGGCGGGCGCTGGGTCTTCGGCATCGGCGCGGCGTGCGCCAGCGTGGCCTGGTTCGCAGCGCTGGGCTACGGCGCCCGGCTGCTCGGCCCGCTGTTCACCCGCCCCCTGGCCTGGCGCGTGCTCGACACCCTCGTGGCCCTGCTGATGGCAACGATCGCCGGGTCGCTGCTGTTCAATCCGCCTTCAGGATGGTCTCGCCCTTGAGCGGACCCCAGTCGCGGATGTTGTCACGGCGGCGCTTCCAGCCGGCATAGGTGCGCCGCCAGTTCACCACCGAGATGAAGTAGTAGAGCACCTTGAACATCCACAGCGAACGGCGGTACGCCCGCCCGTGGTGGATGTCGGCCGCCAGCAGCGACATCAGGCCCTGCTTGGCCTTGAAGACGTTGTTGGGGTGCATGAACATGTCGCGGATCGTCGGGTTGGTCACCCGGTAGATGAACCACGAGTAGTCGCGCGGCCCCACCCGCATGCGTTTCTCGAGCGCCTGGCGCGCCGCCGCCAGCTCCGCCGGCCGGTCGAGGGCGGTCGCCACCAGCGCGGCGCCATCGAAGGCGCTCTGCATCGCCAGGAACACGCCCGAGGAGAACATCGGGTCGATGAAGGTGAAGGCGTCGCCCACCATCAGGTAGCGCTCGCCGGTGGCGTGCGTGCTCGCGTACGAGAAGTTGCCGGTGGCATGCACCGCGTCGTCGACCAGCGTGGCGTTCGCGAGCCGGTCGTGCAGTTCCGGGCACATCGCGATGGTGTCGAGGAAATAGTCCTTCAGCGGCTTGTCGCGCGCCTTCAGGTAGTAGGCCCAGCACACCGCGCCGACGCTGGTGGTGCCGTCGGCGAGCGGAATGAACCAGAACCAGCCGTGCTCGAACCAGCAGATGCTGATGTTGCCCTCGCGCCGACCCTCGAGGCGCCGCGCATTGCGGAAGTGGCCGAACAGCGCCGTGCTGTTGTGGTCGGGGTTCTTGTTCTTGCACTTGAACTTGGTGGCCAGCAGCGTGTCGCGGCCGCTGGCATCGACCACGAAGCGTGCCCTCCAGCTGCGGGTGCCGCCATCATCGAGCACGGCCTGCACCGTGGCGCCCTCGGCGTCGAAATCCACCTGCCGGACCCGGGCGCCTTCGAGGGTCAGCGCGCCCTCGTTGCCGGCGTGGCGGAACAGCAGTTCGTCGAGCTCGGAGCGGCGCACCTGCCAGGCCGAATCCTTGGTCGGGTCCCAGCCCTCGGAGAAATCGACGTAGCTGCGGTAGTCGAGGTCCGGCGGCACGAACTCGATGCCGAACTTGGGCATGCCGATCTTTTCGACCTGGTCGCGCACGCCCAGCTTGTCGAACAGCTCGACATTTCCCGGCAGCAGGGATTCGCCGATGTGGAAGCGCGGGTGATGCTCCTTTTCGAGCAGCACCACCCGCCGCCCCTGGCGCGCGAGCAGCGTCGCGATGGTCGAGCCGGCCGGCCCGCCGCCGACCACCAGCACATCGCATTCCTGACTTGTCTCCATGACTCCGGCTCTCCATTGAATTCACTTGAAGCGCCCGCATTGTGCCGGGGTCGCGAACCGCCCCGCGAGGGCCGGCCGTGAAGTCGCAGGACTGGCCGCGTCGGCCCCGGTCAGCCGGACGCCGCCTGGTCGTCCATGGCCAGGTCCCTGGGCGGCTCGACCCGCCGCCCTTCGTTCGCCGTGCTGGGGCTGCGCCACAGCGAGACCACTTGGTCGAGCTTGGGCAGTCCGGGCTCCGGCATGGAGATGGTGGACCGGGGCGCGAACACGAAGTGCCGCGGGAGCTCCCTGGCGGACTGGCCCGGCAGCGCTGCGCGCACCACCTTCAGACCGTCGACGTGGGCCTCGGTCCAGAACACGTCCTTCCACGGCGTGCCGGCCGGGAAGCGCGCGGCCCAGTCGGTGTTGCCCTTGACCCAGACACCGCAGACCGTGCCGAGGCGCCCGCGCCAGGCCGGCGGGCAGACGAAGACGCCGGAATCGCCCGGGCGAAGCCGCAGCAGCTGCGAGGGGTAGGCGTACAGGCCCATCCAGTCCATGCTCTCGCTCACGCTGGTGTCGCGCGACTGGCGCGCCTGCTCGCTCAGCAGCTTGCGGACCTCCACGAAGCGCGGCCGACCCGGTCCCGGGCCCGCCATCGATTCCTCAGGCTCGGCGCCGGCCGGGACGGGGTCCTCCGCGCCGGCGTTGGGAAGAAAGTCGAGCCCCACGCGGATCAGCGCCTCGCGCAGCCGGCCCACGGTCTTGGCGCCGATCGCCTCTTCGTTGAGCAATTCCTGTTCGCTGATCGCCGACAGGTCGTCGATGCAGAAGATGCTGAGGTTGCGCAGCGCGTCGCGGGCCCCGGAACGCATGGAGATCTCGTCGATCGGCGTCTCGGGGCTCAGCTGAGCCGGCATGTTGAAGCGCTGGGACCCCCGGGGGCGCCAGTCGAAGGAGCGGAACTCGAAGGGCGCGCCGGAGGGGATCAGGTTGTCGCGCAGCGCATCCGCATGCTGGCGCTTGGCCTCGTGGATGGCGGTCCGGAGGGCGCCAAAACAGGCGAGCAATTGAGCATCCGGCAGTTGGGCGAGGTCATCAACGGTTCGGATCGTGCAAGACATAGGCGCAGTCGCTATCGATACAGGTACCGGTCCCGTCGGACCGTGGTTGCTTGCCGAATCAACGGGCGTTGTTCCAGTATTGGGACTCCGCCGGCCCTTGTCCATGCCAGGAATGGATTGACACTATTCACTTATTGAATGTAGGCATCAATGCGTAAGCCCAATCAGGCCCCTGGCCGTTCAGGTCAAGGCTCTGCATGACCTGGTTGCGGAACCAGACGTGGGCGGCGTGGCGGTGGGTGCGGTCGTGCCACGAGATGTAGACCTCGAATTCCGGCACCTCCACCGGCAGCGCCAGCTCGGCCAGGCCGAAGCGCTCCTGGAAGCGGGCCGCCAGCGACTGTGGCAGCAGCGCCACCATGTCGGTCCTTTCGAGCAGGTGCGGCGCCGTGAGGTAGTTCGGGGTGACGAAGCGGCGGTTACGCGCCAGGCCCTGGGCGGCCAGCGCCTGGTCGACCACCTCGCCGAAGCAGTTGACCGTGTTGGGCATGATCACGACATGCCCGAGCGCCGCGAATTCGGCGGCCGACAGCGTCCGGCCGATCGCCCAGTGGCCGGCCCGCGCCACGCAGATGATCCGATCGCGAAACAGCAGGCGGTGGCGCAGCTCGCGCAGGCTGGCCGGCAGCATGCCGACCGCGAAGTCGACCTCGCCGGCTTCCAGCACCTTGTTGAACTGCGACGGGTGAACCGGGTGCCGCACCGACATCGAGATGCCCGGATAGCGGCTGCCCATGTGCTGCACCAGGCCTTCCATGAAGAGGCATTCGAGGTAGTCGGTGGCGACCATCCGGAACAGGTAGCGCGTGCTGCCGGGGTCGAAGGCCACCGCATTGCCCAGCAATTCGCTCATTTCGCCCAGGATGCGCTCGGCGAATTCACGCAGCTGGAGCGCCTTGGCGGTGGGGATGAGCCCGGTGCCGCCCTTCACGAGGATCGGATCGGCGGTGACGGCGCGCAACTGGCTCATCGCCCGGCTCATGGCGGGCTGGCTGATCGACAGCGCCTCCGCGGCGCGCGAGACATGCGAGTGGTCGACCAGCGCGACCAGGCACTTCAGGAGATAGAAATTGAGTTCGCCGCTGTCATTTCTTTTCTGCTGCATGGGCGCGCTGCCGGCTCAGCCGAGCTTGCGGATCAGTTCCGCGCGGACCACGGCACGTGATTCGGGCCCGTCGGCGGAATCGTGAAGGCCGCGCATCATGTCGTCGTAGCAGAGCGCGAACAGGGCATCGACGGCGCAGCGCTGCTCGTTCGAAAACGTGCCCAGGCGGGTCCAGGCATCGAGCAGCTGGGTCGACTCGGCGCACGAAACCAGGCGAAGCTCGTGCAGCTCGAGCACCAGCTTCATCTGGACTGCGCTGAGGGTTTGCCGGACCCGCACAGGCGCCCCCGTCTTCAAAAGTTGGCCTGGATGGTGGCGCCGCCCTGGATCTGGCATTCGCCGGTGCCGCCGCCCGACATGCCCTGCTGGGGCCGCAGCATGTGCAGCCGGCAGCGCATCAGGCCCCCTTGCGGGCTCTTCAGGTTGGCGATCACCTTGCCGCTGTAGACGGTGGCGAACTGCACCGGGTCGAAGCCCGGCATCATGCCCCCGCCGCCCATGCCCGCGACGCTGCCATAGCCCCAGTAGGACCAGTCGGACCAGCCCACCGGCCAGCCGCCGCCCCACATCGGCGCCATGGCCTCGCTCCGGGTCTGCTGCGTGATCTGCAGGAAGGGTCCCTGGAAGGTGGCGGTCGGCAGCGTGGCCGTCATGGTGCCGGTGATGCCGCCGTCGGTGCTCTTCCAGGAAAACAGCACCGGCTTGTCGGGCTGGCCCTTCTGCACGATTTCGCCGCCCCCCGTGCCGGTGGTGGTGCAACCCGCCAGCGCCATCCCCGCCACCGCGGCCACGGCAGCGGTCCACCTCTTCAATCTGCGCATTTTGGTTCTTCCTTGTCAGCGAATTGGAGCCCCAGCGATTGTTCCGCAGCGCCTCCCAAAAGTCACGAATCGGATATACCCTTTGTTGTACAAGTCAGGCGCTAGACTGGCGCCGTGGTGCGCCGCCCGCGCACCGAGCTGCTGATCGCTGAAGGCACCTGCCCCATGGCTGAGTCCCGGTCTCGCCCCCTGTCGAAGAACCCGCCGCGCGCGGGCCGGACGCTGCGCGACCCGTTCGAGCGCCTGGTCGAGGCCGGGCTGCGGCTCGACGCGCTGGCCGACGGCGGCGCGCTGCAGGCGGCGCTGGTCGACGAAGCCGCCCGGCTCCTCGGGGCCCAGCGGGTGCTGCTGGTGCTCGACACCGAGGCCGGCGTGCACAGCGCCGGCGCCCTGCTGCCGCCGGCCGAAGATGCCACTGCACTGTTCAGCGCCATCGCGCCGTGGCTGGCCGAGGCCCGCCAGCGCCGCAAGCCCAGCCTGCGCCACGGGCCCGAGCACGCCGCGCCGGGCGAGCAGCGCTCCTGCCTGATCGCGCCGCTCGTCGTCCAGCGCGAGCTGCTCGGCTACCTCTACGCCGACATCGAAGGCCGGCTGGGCCGGTTCGACCGAATCCACCGCGACCTGCTGGCCGCGCTGGCGCGCCAGGCGGCGGCGGCCCTGGCCCGCTGCCGCGAGCGCGAAAACCTCCAGCGCGAGCTGACCGCGCGCCAGGACGAGCTCCAGCAGCGCAACGACGGGCTGGCGCTGATCAACGGCATCCAGCGCGGGATCGCGGCCAAGCTGGGCTTCCAGGCCATCGTCGACCTGGTAGGCGACCGGCTGCGCGAGATCTTCGATTCCGGCAACCTGAACATCGTCTGGTGGGACGACCGGACCAACCTGGTGCAGGCGATGTACCGCTACGAGCACAACCGGCCCCTGCCCCGGCCGCCGGCGCGGCCGCTGGACCCGGACGAGCCGATGGCGCGCCTGATGCGCACGCGGGAGGTCGGCGTGCTCAACACCCGCGAGGAGCAGACCCGGATGGGGCTGCATCCCGCGCCGGGCACCGACTGGGCGCTGTCGATGGCGGCCGTCCCGATCATCGGCAACGACCGCGCGCTCGGCATCATCTCGCTGCAGAACCACGAACGCGAATACGCCTTCGGCGCCCACGAGCTCCACCTGCTCGAAACCGTGGCCGCCAGCCTGGGCCTGGCGCTGGAGAGCGCGCGCCTGTTCGACGAAACGCGGCGCCACGCCCGCGAGATGCAGGAGGCGCTGGCCCACCAGAGCGCGGCGGCCGAGGTGCTGCAGGTCATCGGCAGCTCGCTGGCCGACCCCGGCCCGGTGTTCGACAAGATCCTGGAGTGCTGCGAGCACCTGTTCGACGGCAGTTCCTTCGCGCTGCTGATGGTCGATGCCCAGGGCAAGCTGGCGCTGACCCGCTGGCAGATGACGGCCGCCGGCCGCGCCGCGGTCGGCGAGGCTCGGCTGGCTCAGCTCGCCGCCTCGATGGAGGCGAACTACCCGATGCCGCTGGCCGGCACCTCGGCCGAGGTCTCCTTCCGCACCGGCGACCTGGTGGAGTTCGCCGACGTGCTGGCCGACCCGGCGGCACCGGTGGTGCTGCGCCGCAATGCCGAGCTGATCGGCTACAGCTACGCCAACCTGGCGGCGCCGCTGATCTGGGAGGGCCGCGGCATCGGCATCCTGAGCATGCAGCGCGCCGAGACAGGCCCGTTCCGCCCGAGCGAGCGGGCGCTGCTCAAGACCTTCGCCGACCAGGCGGTCATCGCGATCCAGAACGCCCGGCTGTTCAATGAGACGCAGGTGGCGCTGCACAAGGTCGAGGAGCGCACCGCGGAGCTGACCGAGTCGCTCGAATACCAGACCGCGGTCAGCGACGTGCTGCGCGCCATCAGCGAATCGCCCGACGACGTGATGCCGGTGTTCGAGGCGATCCTGGACTGCACCATGTGGCTGTTCGAAGGCCCGACCGCCGCGATCTTCAGCTTCGACGGCCGGCAGGTCCACCTGGCGGCGGCCCGCAACTGGTCCGAGCAGGCGCTCGAGGCGGCGCGCACGGTGTGGCCGGCGCCGCCCGACCGGCGCCAGATGAACGGGCGCGTGATCCTCGAGCGCCAGGCCCTGAGCATCGAGGACGCGTGGTCGGACCCCGACTACGACCGCCGACTGGCCAACTCCGGCAACCGGCGCCGCGTGATCGCCGCCCCGATGCTCAAGGACGGCGAGCCGATCGGCGCCATCACCATGGCCTGGCCGGACCCCGGCCCGACGCCGCAGCGGCAGGTCGACCTGCTCAACCTGTTCGCCGAGCAGGCGGTGATCGCGATCGACAACGTCCGCCTGACCACCGAGACCCGCGAGGCGCTCGAGCGCCAGACCGCGACCGCCGACGTGCTCCAGGTCATCAGCGAATCGATGGAGGACGCTCGCCCCGTGTTCGACAAGATCCTGGAGAGCTGCCAGCGCCTGTTCTCCGGCACGCAGCTCGGCATCTCCCTGGTCGGCGACGACGGGATGATGCACCTGGGCGCCCATCGCGGCTCGGCCCGCGAGGCGCTCGAGCGCTACTATCCGCGGCCCATCGACCACTCGCCCATGGGCGAGGCCATGGCCGGGCCCGAGGTCCTGCACATCCCCGACGCGCTGGCCGAGCCGAACCTGCCGGTCTTCATGCGCGAGCTCGGCGAAAAGATCGGCAGCTACGCGATCATGCTGGCGCCGCTGATCTGGGAGGGCCGCTACATCGGCTCGATCCACGTTGCGCGCCAGCCCCCCGGGGCCTTCGCCGACAAGGAGATCCGGCTGCTCGAGACCTTCGCCGACCAGGCCGTGATCGCGATCCAGAACGCGCGCCTGTTCAACGAGACCAAGGAGGCGCGGGCCGCCGCCGAGGCCACGAACGAGGCCAAGAGCGCCTTCCTGGCGACCATGAGCCACGAGATCCGCACCCCCATGAATGCCGTCATCGGCATGAGCGGGCTGCTGCTCGACACCGCGCTCGACGCCGAGCAGCAGGACTACGTGTCGACCATCCGCGACTCGGGCGATGCGCTGCTGACCATCATCAACGACATCCTCGACTACTCGAAGATCGAGGCCGGCCGGATGGACATCGAGGCCCATCCCTTCGACCTGCGCGAGTGCGTGGAGTCGGCGCTCGACCTGGTCAGCACGCGGGCGACCGAGAAGAAGCTCGAGATCGCCTACGTGTTCGAGGGCGACGTGCCGGTGGGCGTGAGCGGCGACCTCACGCGGCTGCGGCAGATCCTGCTGAACCTGCTGAGCAACGCGGTGAAGTTCACCGAGGCCGGCGAGGTGGTGCTGACGGTCAGCGCCGATGCCCGGCCGGGCGGGCGGGTCGAGCTGACCTTCGCGGTGCGCGACACCGGCATCGGCCTGTCGGCGCAGGGCAAGGGCCGGCTGTTCCAGTCGTTCTCGCAGGCCGACTCCAGCACCACCCGCAAGTACGGCGGCACCGGCCTCGGCCTGGCGATCAGCAAGCGGCTGGCCGAGTTGATGGGCGGCACCATGTGGGTCGAGAGCGACGGGCCGGGCATGGGTTCGACCTTCTTCTTCACCCTCGAGGTGGCGACCTCCGATGCGCCGCCGAGCAAGCGCCGCATCGTCAGCGGCGTGCAGATCGAACTGCAGGGCAAGCACCTGCTGATCGTCGACGACAACGCGACCAACCGGCGCGTGCTGGCACTCCAGACGGCCCGCTGGGGCATGGACTCGCGCGCCACCGAATCGCCGGCCGAGGCCCTGCGCTGGCTGACCCAGGGCGAGCGCTTCGACCTCGCGATCCTCGACATGCACATGCCGGAGATGGACGGCGTCGATCTCGCGCGCCGCATCCGCGCCAACCACGCCAGCTTGCCGCTGGTGCTCTTCAGCTCGCTCGGCCGGCGCGAGGCCGGCGACGCCGAGTCGCTGTTCAACGCCTACCTGTCCAAGCCGATCCACCAGTCGGCGCTGTTCGACACCCTGGTGAGCCTGCTGGCCCACGAAACGGTCGCCACCCGGCCCACGGACAGCGCCGGCGCCAAGCCGCAGATCGACCCGACGATGGCGGCGCGGCATCCGCTGCGGATCCTGCTGGCCGAGGACAACGTGGTGAACCAGAAGCTCGCTCTGCGCCTGCTGCAGCAGATGGGCTACCGGGCCGACCTGGCTTCCAACGGCATCGAGGCGGTCGAGTCGGTGCAGCGCCAGACCTACGACGTGGTGCTGATGGACGTCCAGATGCCCGAGCTCGACGGGCTCGACGCCACCCGACAGATCTGCAGGCTGTTCGAGGCCGGCCGCAGGCCCCGCATCGTCGCCATGACCGCCAACGCCATGCAGGGCGACCAGGAAATGTGCATCGGCGCCGGCATGGACGACTACCTGACCAAGCCGATCCGGGTCGATCGGCTGGTCGAGGCCCTGCTCAACGCGCCGCCGCGCACGGATCGTTGAGAACCCGAGGGGGGTCCATCGGCTTGATGAGGCCGCCTTGTCGACGAGGCCGCAATTTGGGCGTAAGCTAGAAAAAGGTTCTATTTGTTGCTCGAAAGAGCATCTTGTTTTCTTTTAAAAACAAGAACTTGCGTGAGAGGCAGGCATACGACGAACCCGATCAGCCCCCTATCGAAATCGACTGCGGAGAGCGTATGGATCTGAGAAGCGAGCAACTGGCCGACGGTGTCGAGAAGATCAGTCTGGTCGGGCGCATGGACAGCATCGGCGGGCATGACATCAACGTGCGCCTGTCGGCGCTGGTGGCCAACCGCAAGCTGCTCGCGGTGGTCGATCTGTCCGAGGTCTCGTTCCTCGCGTCGATCGGCATCCGCACCCTGGTCGTCAACGCGAGGGCGCAGTCGATGCGCGGCGGCGTCATGGCGTTGGCAAGTCCGCAACCGCTCGTGGCGGAGGTACTCAAGATGGCAGGCATCGACACGATCATCCCGGTGTACCCCGACGTCGACACCGCCTGCAGCGCGCTGATGGCGGGAGCCGGGAGCCGCTGATGGCCTCCACCGGGGAGTCCCAAGCCTCCCTCACCGTCGGCAGCGAGTTGCGCGAACTCGCGCGCGTGAGCGCCTGGGTGCACGACTGGGCCGAAGGCCAGCGGCTGCCGGCGCGCGTCGCGCTGAACCTCGACCTCTGCTCGACCGAGGTGGTGACGAACATCATGACCCATGCCTGCAGCCAGGGCGGGCAGAACATCTTCCTGCGGCTGTGCTGGCAGGGCCAGGACGTGGCCCTGGAAGTCGAGGACGAGGGCAGCCAGTTCGATCCGCGGCAGGTGCCTGAACCGGCGCGTGCGACCAGCATCGACGATGCCCGGATCGGCGGCTGGGGCATTCCGATCGTGCGGCGCTTCTCCGACGGGCTGCGCTACAGCCACCACGACGGCCGCAACTGCCTGACTCTTTTGTTCCGGGCGTCGGCGCCGCCCTGAGCGCCTTTGATTTCACCACCTATCGTCAACCCACCACCGAGGAGCATTCTCCATGGCAACTGCAGCCAAGCCTTCCATGAGCATCGACACCCAGAGCGCGCTGGCGGCGCAGGCGGCCCTGGCCGCCGGCCAACCCAACGGCGCCGGCGAGAGTTCCGGCGTCGACAAGATGCGCGAGCTGCTGTTCGGCAACCAGATGCAGGACTACGACAAGCGCTTCTCGATCCTCGAGGACCGCTTCCAGCAGCGGATGCGCGACATGGAGACCGAGTCGTCGCGCGGGCTGAGCAGCCTCGAATCGACGATGAAGAAACAACTCGAATCGGTCGCCGGCCAGTTCCGCGAGGAAAAGGACCTGCGCGCCGACGCCGACAAGGAGCTGGAGCGCAGCCTGCGCGACCACACGCAGACGCTCGAGAAGCGGCTGGCCCAGCTGTCCGACCAGCTGGCGCGCCAGGAGCGCGAGTTCACCGATCGACTGAGCCACGAGGTCCAGGTGCTGCGCGACGAGATGCGCAAGCGCCAGGACGACGCCCGGGCCACCACCGAGCGGATGTTCGCCGAGCTCAGCAACGTCAAGACCGACCGCAACCTGCTCGCCGGCCTGTTCGTCGAGATCGCCAAATGCCTGAACCAGGACGTCGCGCCCAAGGGCAGCAACGGCCACGCCGGCTGACTCGCATGACCTTAGCGCCAGGGGCACGGGCGCGCGCCCGAGCGGAGGCGCGGTGAACGCACGCCTGTCGCTGGCCGCGACGCACGCGCCAGGCGAGCCTTCCGACGAGGAGCAGAAGGCGCGGCTCGCCGCGCTGCTGCTGGAGTTGGCGCGCTGCGTCGATCCCAGCGTCGCGGCCACCCTGCCGAGCCGCCTGGAGGCCGACCCGCGGCTGGACGCGATGCGCCGCGTGCTGCTCGAACGCGAGCGGGTGGCGCTGGCGCGGCTGCAGCAGAAGTTCGACGATCCCAAAGAGCTCGCCGATGCGGTGGGCTCGGTGCTGCCCGCGGCCTTCGCGCTGGCGGCGGCACAGGACGACCGCCTGGGCCTCGCGATCTCGCCCACGGTCGAGCGCGCCACCCAGGCGTCGATCCAGAAGAACCCGGGCCGGATGGTCGACATCCTGTACCCCGTCATGGGGCCCGCGATCCGCAAGGCCATCGCCGAGACCCTCGAGGGCTCGCTGCAATCGCTGAACCAGGCGCTCAAGCACAGCCTGTCGTGGCGCGGCCTCAAGTGGCGCATCGAAGCCTGGCGCACCGGCAGCAGTTTCGCCGAGGTGGTGCTCAAGCACACGGCCGTGTTCCGGGTCGACCACGTCTTCCTGATCCATCGAAAGACCGGCCTGCTGCTGGCGCACGTGGCGCGCGACGACGCGACCACGCGCGATCCGCAGCTGGTGTCGGCGATGCTCTCGGCGATCCAGGATTTCGTGCGCGACTCGTTCGACGAATCCGCCAGCGGCGGCGCCAGCAGCGGCGGCATCGACAGCCTTCGCCTGGGCGACCTGCTGCTGTGGTGCGAGGAAGGCCCGTCGGCCTTCCTCGCCGCCGTGATCCACGGCACACCGCCGGCCATGCTGCGCACGCGGCTCGGCGAGACGCTGGGCTCGGTGCACGACCAGTGGCGCGGCGCGCTGGAGGAATTCTCCGGCGACACGACGCCTTTCGAAGCAGCACAGCCGCTGCTGCGCCTGTGCCTGCTGTCCCAGGCCGCGGAGACCCACAAGAAGGTCTCGCCGCTGATGTGGCTGATCCCCTTGCTGCTGCTGGGGGCGCTGGGCTGGTGGGTCGGCCAGCGGATCATCGAGCGCCGCCACGTCGACGCCTATGTGTCGAGCCTGCAGGATCAGCCCGGCATCGTCGTGATGGGCGCCGAACGGCGCGACGGCAGGTGGCTGGTGTCCGGGCTGCGCGACCCGCTGGCGGCGCAGCCGGAAGCCTTGCTGGCGAAGACCGACCTGGATCCGGCGCGCATCGTCGGCCGCTGGGAGCCCTACCAGGCGCTGCATCCGGCGATCGTGCTGAAGCGGCTGCAGGCCACGCTCGACCCGCCGCCGACGGTCAGCCTGGTGCAGGACGCGAGCGGCATCCGCGCCACCGGCAACGCGCCCCAGCGATGGATGGAGAAGGCGCGGGCTTTCGTGCAGACCTTGCCCGCCGGCGCGCCCAAGGTCGACCTCAGCGCCCTGAAGGATGTGCAAGACCCGGACTACCTTCGCCTGCGCGATGCGATCCAGGCCCAGCTCATCCACTTCGACTTCAGCATGCCGCGGCCCGCGGCCGACCAGGAGGCCAAGCTCGACGCAGTGGCCGGCTACATGCGCGAACTGGTCCAGGTGGCGCGCGACCAGGGCTTCCCGGTCAAGGTGACGATCGTCGGCCACGCCGACGCCACCGGCAAGGACACTTCGAACCTGGCCCTCAGCGTCGGCCGCGCCGAGGTCGTGCGCTCGATGCTGCGCGCCCGCGGCGTCGATCCTTCCGTGCTCGCGGTACGCGGTGCCGGCCCGCTCGAACCGCTGCGCCCCGGCGCCAGCGAGGACGAGCTGTCGATGAACCGGCGCGTTTCATTCGGCGTCAGCACCGGGGACTAGGACCATCCACACATGCTGCAAAAGAAGATCTGCCTGCTCGGCGCCTTCGGCGTCGGGAAGACCAGCCTGGTGCGCCGCTTCGTCGACACCATTTTCTCGGACGCCTACCTGACCACGGTCGGGGTGAAGATCGACAAGAAGCTGCTCACCGTCGGCAGCGAGCAGATGGCGCTGATCCTGTGGGACATCGCCGGTGAGGACGATATCGCGGCCGTGCGGGTGAGCTACCTGCGCGGCGCGGCGGGCTACCTGCTGGTGATCGACGGCACGCGGCCCGAGACGCTGGACACCGCGGTCTCGATCCAGGGCCGCGTCGATGCCGAGATCGGCAGCGTTCCCTTCGTCGCCCTGCTCAACAAGGCCGACCTCGAGGAGGACTGGACCATCTCGATGGAGCGGATCGCGCAGCTGGAAGCCGCCGGATGGCAGTTTCGCCGCACCAGCGCCAAGACCGGGGCCGCGGTCGAGGAGACCTTCCAGGAACTGGCGGCGCTGCTCGCCCGATAGCCATGCTCGACCTGCCGGCGCGGATCTCCGACTCGCTCCTGATGCTGCTGCACGCGCAGCGCGTGCTGGCGCACCTGGTCGTCGACGACGCCCAGAACCTGGTGCAGGCCGGCGGCCACCTGGACCACTACGGGCTGGGCGGCCTGAGTTGCGGCGGCCTGGCGAGCGATCAGATCCCGTTCCTCGAAGGGCTGCTGCCGCTGGTCGAGACGCCGTTCCTGATCCGTTCGATGGAAATGCCCAGCGGGCGCGTGGCCGACGTCCATTTCTTCGCCGACGACGGCACGGTCTGGATCCTGCTGCTCGACGTGACCGCGGAATACGAGGAAGCCCGGCTGGTGCAGCAGAAGGCCTATGACATGACCCTGCTCAGCCAGCGCGAGGCCAGGCTGATCGCGCAGCTCGAGGCGGCCAACCAGGAGCTGACCCTGGCCCACCGCGAACTGGCCGCTTCGCGCGAGGCGCTGCAGGTCACGCACGATCGGCTGCAGGACGAGCTGCGCGAGGCCGAGCGCTACGTTCGCGCGATCCTGCCGCCGCCGCTCGCGGAGCCGCTGGCGGTCGATTGGCGCTTCGTGCCTTCGACCGAGTTGGGCGGCGACTCGTTCGGCTACCACTGGGTCGACGACGAGCACTTCGCGCTCTACCTGATCGACGTCTGCGGCCATGGCGTGGGTTCGGCCCTGCTGTCGGTGGCGGTCGCCGACACGCTGCGCTCGGAAGCGCTGCAGCGAACCGATTTCCGCAGCCCCGCCGCGGTGCTGACCGCGCTCAACCAGGCCTACCAGATGGAGCGCCACGGCGAGCTGTTCTCCACCGTCTGGTACGGCGTCTATCATCGCGCCACGGGCGAGCTCCGCTATGCCTCGGCCGGCCATCCGCCGGCCCTGCTGGTGAGCGGCCCTTGCGAAGCCGCCGGCGAGGGCCGGCCGCTGCCGGCCAACGGCCCCTGCATCGGTATCTCGCCCGCCGCCCGCTACCAGGAAGAGCGCTGCATCCTGCCATCGCCGGCGCGGCTCTACGTCTTCAGCGACGGCACCTACGAGGTCGGCCGGCCGGACGGCTCCATGCTCGAGTTCTCGGCCCTCGCCGAGGCGCTTTCGCGGCCGGTCGCCGGCGGGGCGTCGGAGCTGGACCGACTGCTGGAATGCGCGCGCGACGCCCATGGCCCGGGCGTGCTCGAGGACGACTTCACCATCCTCAAGATGACGCTCTGAGCCGGCCCCTCATTCGCCGCACACGACCGCCCCTGCCGCGCCGGTCAGGGCGCGACAGGATTGCGCTTCGCCTCCTCGAGCCGCTGGCGGCGGCGCACATCGTCGCACTGCGGATGATGCGTGAATTGCGGCTTCAGGCACTGGTCGGCCATGCACCTGGCTTCGGCGATGAAGCCCATGCCGGCGCACGCCGCCCGCGGCGCGCCGGCCACCGCCTGACGTGCGCTCGGAGCCGCGGGCGGCGCCGGCGGGCGCGCCACTGCCGCGGCAGCGCCCTCGGCCAGGACAGGCGCGATCGGCTGAGGGGCGGGCGCGATCGGCTGAGCCGCGGGCGCCGGCGCGGCGACGCGCTCCGGCTCGCCGACCGGGCTCGCCTGCGCCTTGCCGGCGCTGTAGAGATACCAACCACCCGCACCGGCCACGAGCCAGCCCGCGGCGCCGACGAGCAGGGCCACGCTCAGCGCCGCCACGCTGACCCACAGACCCTTGGCGAAGGGAGCCTGGGCGACGCTGTCCGCCGCCTGGACTTGCATGGTCGGCGCCTCCGCGCCCGTTGACCGGGTCGCGGCGGGCCAGCGCAACCGCAAAGTCGGCGCAAAGCCGTCGTCGGCGCGCGGGGTCGGCAAGGTGCTGATGCACTCGATGCAGAACTTCGCGATCGCGCGATTCTCGGTATGGCACTTGGGACAGATCACGGACATCGCGCGAGCTTGAAAGCATTCGCCCGAATCGCCGCGTGCCGATTTCACGAAACCGCACAAAATGTTACATGCGCACGCTATCGAGGACGACCCGCACATAATCCGGTGAAAGCGAAGGGCGCCAGTGGATTACCTTTCAAATGCCGGTTCGAGCATCCAGACCGAGGAGCGGTATCGGCTGTTGGTGGATGCGGTCGTCGACTACGCGATCTACATGCTGAACCCTGACGGCATCGTCGTCAGCTGGAACTCGGGTGCCGAACGACTGAAGGGCTTCACTGCGTCCGAAATCATCGGCAAGCACTTTTCGACCTTCTATCTCCCGGAAGACGTGCGCAACGGGATGCCGGACCATGCGCTGACGATGGCCCGGCAGGAGGGCCGCTTCGAATCCCAGGGCTGGCGCGTCTGCAAGGACGGCCGGCGCTTCTGGGCCCAGGTCGTGGTCCGACCGATCCGCGCGCCGGGGGGCGAGCTCATCGGCTACGCCAAGGTGACCCGCGACCTCAGCGAGCGCAAGGCGGCCCAAGACGCCCTGATGAAGAGCGAAGAGCAGTTCAGCCTGCTGGTGCAGGCGGTGACCGACTACGCGATCTTCATGCTCGATGCCGACGGCATCGTCACCAACTGGAATGCCGGCGCGCAGCGCATCAAGGGCTACGAGCCGCGCGAGATCATCGGCACCCACTTCTCGCGCTTCTACCGCCCCGAAGACCGTGAGCGCGGCATTCCCGCCCAGGCGCTGGCGACGGCAGCCGCCGAAGGCCGCTTCGAAGGCGAGGGGTGGCGGGTGCGCAAGGACGGCTCGGCGTTCTGGGCCAACGTGGTCATCGACCCGATCTACGGTCCGCACGGCCAGGTGATCGGCTTCGCCAAGGTGACGCGCGACATCACCGAGAAGCGCAACACCCAGCTGGCGCTCGAACAGGCGCGCGAAGCGCTGTTCCAGTCGCAGAAGCTCGACGCGATCGGCCAGCTCACGGGCGGCGTCGCGCACGACTTCAACAACCTCCTGATGGTCGTGCTCACCAGCCTCGAACTGCTGCGGCGCCGGGTCGCAGGGGACGACAAGCTGCTGCGCCTGGTCGAGAACGCGGTGTCGGCGGCCAAGCGAGGCGCCTCGCTCACGCAGCGGATGCTGGCCTTCGCGCGCCGCCAGGACCTGCAGCCGGCCGCGGTCGACATTCCGGCGCTCGTCGACGGCATGAAGGACATGCTCGAGCGCACGCTCGGGGCCACCATCCACATCGAGGAGGCGTTCGAGCCGGGCCTGCGACCGGTGCTGGTGGATGCGCACCAGCTGGAGCTGGCCCTGCTCAACCTGGCGGTGAATGCACGCGACGCGATGCCCGAAGGGGGTCGGCTCCGGTTCGCGGCATCCGAAGTGGCGTGCACGTTGGCCGACCACCTGGCGCCGGGCGCCTTCCTGCGACTCTCGATGACCGACAGCGGCGCCGGCATGGACGCCGCGACGCTGGCGCGCGCACTCGAACCGTTCTTCACGACCAAGGGCGTCGGCAAGGGCACCGGCCTGGGCCTGGCCATGGTGCACGGACTCGCGGTCCAGTCGGGCGGCAAGTTCGTCCTCGAGAGCACCGCGGGCGTGGGGACGACCGCCACCCTGTGGCTTCCCGTGGCTTCGGCGAATTCGCAGGCCCTGCCCGCTGCCGCCCCGATGGCCTCGGTGCCGACGGACACCGCGCCCCTGGCGCCGATGCTGGTCCTGGCCGTCGACGACGACCCCCTGGTTCTCGCCGGGACGGCCTCCATGCTGGAGGACCTGGGCCATTCGGTGCTCGCGGCCTCGAGCGCCGAAGAGGCGTTGGCCATGGCGCGGGCAGCGCCACACATCGACCTGGTCATTTCGGACCAGGTGATGCCGGGCATGAGCGGCGCGCATCTCGTCGAGGCCTTGCGCAAGAACAACCCTTCCCTGCCGATGATCCTCGCCTCGGGCTTCGCCGAGCAACCAGGCGACCTGCACCCCTCCACCGTCAAGCTCTCGAAGCCCTTCGACATGGCGCAGCTGGCACACGCGATCTCGCAGGGCTTGCGTCGAACCCGTGCGGCCCAGGGGCAGGAAGGCACCTGAAAGTCAACGCGAGCGGCTCGCCGCATCCGGATCGACCGGCCCGATGGCAGGCGCATCGACCGGAGGGGGGCCAGCGATGCGGGCGGGATCGATGCCGAGTGCGTCGAGCACGGCGGCCGCCGAGTTCGCGGGGGCCTCGGCGGCCGGTGGCGGCGACGACCGCGCCGCCTGCCGTGCAGGCGCTGCCGGCGCTCTCACTGCTGGTTCGGTCCATCGGGCGATCGCCCGGCCCCATCGGTCCGCAGGCACGACCTGCGCCACCAGCACGGCCGCCCCGGCCAGCGCGGCGAGCACAGCCAGCTTGGCAGCGACGGCCGCGGCAGTGGTCGAGCGCCTGGTCCTCGGCTTGCGCGCGCCGGGCGCCGCTGCATGACCTGAAGGCTTCGGCGGCGGTTCGCGCCGCCCTGGTGGTATCCAGGTGGTCTCGGCCGCTTCCAGGCGCGTGCTGTCGAAGCCGAAGGTGGGCGTGCGAATGCCGGAAAACCTGCCGCCACATCCGCGGCAACGACGCGCCCGATCCGGGTTCGGGGTATGGCAGGAACTGCAATACTTGGTCATCCGCGGACCGGCGACACGCCTCAGGCGTCGATGGGCACGCCGCCTCCGAAATGCGCCACCCACACATCCCACACTTCCTGTGAAGCGGTACTGAACGGCCGCTGCCACGCGGTCATCATCTGGAGCTGCATTTGCTGGAGTTGCAGCAGCCCGGTGAAATAGGCCTGCTGAAAGGCCAGGACCGGCTGCATCACCGGGTCGGGCGCAGACGAGGCGAGATGGGGGCTCGTCGGATATGCCATGGCACTTCCTCCTTGGCGCTCCAATTTAACGCCATCGATCGGCAGCAGGGCCGTTTGCAACGTTGCGTTTCAGTTTCCCGGGCTGCCGCAGGCCTTTCTTCGGCATCGAGTCGCTGTCCGACAGGAGGACGGGTGCTTTGACGCATTTCGCCTCCGGCCCCATCGCCTAAACCCGAGTTTTGCCGCAGAGGCCGACCCCGGCCGGCTCATCGAACTCCATGTCTCGTTCCCCCGATTCCACCTTCGGCGACACGGACGCCTACTTGCTCGGGGAAGGCACGCACGCCCGTCTCCACGAGCACCTGGGCGGCCGCCTGGTCGCCGACGGCCTCGGCGCCACCTTTGCGGTCTGGGCGCCCAATGCGCGATCGGTGTCGGTGATCGGCGACTGGAACGCCTGGGACCCGCGGGCCGACCCCCTGATCGTCCGCGCCGACAGCACCGGCGTCTGGGAAGGGCGCAGCGCGCACGCCCGCCACGGCCAGGCCTACAAGTTCCGGATCGTCGCCGAGGGCGGCCGCGTGCTGGAAAAGGCCGACCCGCTGGCCCTCCTGAGCGAAGCGCCGCCGGCCACCGCCTCGCGGCTCTGGTCGCTCGCGCATGACTGGGGCGACGACCACTGGATGCGGACGCGCGCCGAGCGCAACCGCCTCGATGCGCCGATCTCGATCTACGAGGTGCATCCGGGCTCCTGGCGGCGTCCGGATGGCGCACTGCCCAACTATCGCGAGCTCGCGCGACCGCTCGCCGAGCACGTGGTGTCGCTGGGCTTCACACATGTCGAATTGATGCCGGTCACCGAGCATCCGTTCTACGGCTCGTGGGGCTACCAGACGACCGGCTATTTCGCGCCCACCGCACGCTACGGCACGCCGCAGGACTTCATGGACTTCGTCGACCACCTGCACCAGCGCGGCATCGGGGTGGTGCTCGACTGGGTGCCGTCGCACTTCCCCGACGACGCCCACGGACTGTCCGTCTTCGACGGCACCCACCTCTACGAACACGCCGATCCGCGCCAGGGCTTCCACCCCGAGTGGCACTCGGCGATCTTCAACTACGGGCGCAACGAGGTCCGCAGCTTCCTCGTCTCGTCGGCCCTGTTCTGGCTCGACCGCTACCACATCGACGGCCTGCGCGTGGACGCGGTCGCCTCGATGCTGTACCTGGACTACGCGCGCAAGGAAGGCGAGTGGATCCCCAACCGGCACGGCGGGCGCGAGAACCTCGAGGCCATCACCTTCCTCAACGAACTCAACCGGGCGGTCTACCGCGAGCACCCCGACACCTTCACGGTGGCCGAGGAATCGACCGCCTGGCCCCGCGTGTCGCGGCCGATCGAGATGGGCGGCCTCGGCTTCGGCATGAAATGGAACATGGGCTGGATGCACGACACCCTGGCCTTCATGAAGGAAGACCCGGTGCATCGCCGCTTCCACCACCACCGCCTGACCTTCTCGATGGTCTACGCCTTCAGCGAGAACTTCGTGCTGCCGCTGTCGCACGACGAGGTGGTGTACGGCAAGGGGTCGCTGATCGGCAAGATGCCGGGCGACGCCTGGCAGCAGTTCGCCAACCTGCGCCTGCTGTATGGCTACATGTGGGCGCATCCCGGCAAGAAGCTGCTGTTCATGGGTGGCGAATTCGCCCAGCGGCGCGAGTGGACGCACGAGGGCCAGCTGGAGTGGCAGCAGGCCGAACTGCCGGCGCACCGCGGCGTCCAGCACCTGGTGGGCGAGCTCAACCGGCTCTATCGCAGCGAGCGGGCGCTGCACGAACTCGATGCCTCGCCCGACGGCTTCGAGTGGATCGAGGCCGACGACCAATCGCAGAGCGTGATCGCCTTCCTGCGCCGGGCCCGCAACGGCGAGGCCGTGCTGGTGGTCTGCAACCTGACGCCGGTGCCACGGCGCAACTACCGGCTGGGCGTGCCCAGCGGCGGCATCTGGCGCGAACTGCTCAACAGCGATACGCTCGCCTTCGGCGGCGCGGGTTGGGGAAATCTCGGCGAGGTCGAGGCCGCACCCGTGCCTTCGCATGGCCACAGGCAGGCGCTCAGCCTGACCCTGCCGCCGTTGTCCACCCTCTATCTGAAGGCGGTTGCCGATGCCTGATGGACTGCTGCCGAGCTCGACGCCGGCCGAGCCCCAGCCTCCCTTCGCGATCGACACGCCCGACGGCCGCAG
Organism: Variovorax ginsengisoli; assembly: GCF_030486595.1. Taxonomy (GTDB): domain Bacteria; phylum Pseudomonadota; class Gammaproteobacteria; order Burkholderiales; family Burkholderiaceae_C; genus Variovorax; species Variovorax ginsengisoli_B. Next base: position 146,063 of record NZ_JAUJZH010000006.1, read on the forward strand.
CCGCGCCGTCGTCGATGCGGTGCTGCCGGCGGTGGACGGCGGCCGCTTCGCCGCCAAGTGCGTGGCGGGCGAGCACTTCCGGGTGACGGCCCATGTGTTCACCGACGGCCACGACGCGCCGCGCGTGATGCTTCAGTGGTGGAAAGACGGCGAGGCCCGCCGCCGCGAGTTGCCGATGAAGCTTCGCTACAACGACGAGTGGCATGCGGACTTCGTGCCGCCCATGGCCGGGCGCTACCGCTACACGGTGGTGGCCTGGGTCGACGCCTTCGAGTCGTGGCGCCACGAACTGGTGCGGCGGGTCGATGCCGACGACATCCGGCTGGCGGCGCGGGTCGGCGCACTTGAAATCCGGGCCGCCGCCGCACGCGCGGCAGCCACCGAACGGGAGGCGCTCGAGGATTGGGCCCTCGCGCTCGAACAGGGCGCCCAGGACCCGGCGCTGGAGGTGACGGCGCTGAAGGCGCTGGCGCTCGACGAGGACCTGGCCGTCACCGCGGGCCGCTATCCGGACCGCCGGCTGGAGACCCGCTACGGCGCCGACCTGCCCCTGGTCGCCGATCGCGAGCGGGCCCGCTTCAGCACCTGGTACGAACTGTTTCCGCGCTCGGCCGGCGACGCGCCCGGCGCCCACGGCACCCTGCGCGATGTCGAGGCACGGCTGCCGCTGGTCGCGGCCATGGGCTTCGACGTGCTGTACTTTCCGCCGATCCATCCGATCGGCCGCCTGCAGCGCAAGGGCCGCAACAACGCGCTCGACACCGAGCCGGGCGACGTCGGCAGCCCCTGGGCGATCGGCGCCGCCGAGGGCGGCCACAAGGCGATCCTGCCCGCCCTCGGGACGCCGGAGGACTTCCGCCACCTGGTCGCCGCGGCCCGGGCCCGGGGGCTCGAGATCGCGATGGACATCGCCTTCCAGTGCGCACCCGACCATCCCTACGTCAAGGCGCATCCCCAGTGGTTCCGCTGGCGGCCCGACGGCAGCGTGCAGTACGCCGAGAACCCGCCGAAGAAGTACCAGGACATCTATCCCTTCAACTTCGAGAGCGAAGACTGGCAGGGCCTCTGGTGCGAACTCAAGAGCGTGCTCGACCACTGGATCGCCGAGGGCGTGACGATCTTCCGGGTCGACAACCCGCACACCAAGTCGTTCGCGTTCTGGGAATGGGCGATCACCGAATGCAAGCGGGCACACCCCGAACTGATCTTTCTGGCCGAGGCCTTCACCCGGCCGAAGGTCATGCATCGCCTCGCCAAGCTGGGCTTCACGCAGTCCTACACCTACTTCACCTGGCGCAACACCAAGGCCGAACTCACGGACTATTTCACCGAGCTCGCGCAGGGCCCGGGCGCGGACTACTTCCGGCCCAACGTCTGGCCCAACACGCCGGACATCCTGCACGCCGCGCTGCAGGGCGGCGAGGAGGCGATGTTCAAGCTGCGGCTGGTGCTGGCCGCCACGCTGGCCGCCAGCTACGGCATCTACGGGCCGGCCTTCGAACTGCTCGAGCATCGGCCGCGCGGCCTCTCGAGCGAGGAGTATCTCGACTCGGAAAAATACCAGCTGCGCCACTGGGACTGGGAGCCCGACAGCGGCCTGCGGCCCTTCATCGCCCGGGTCAACCGTATCCGGCAGGGCAACGCGGCTCTGCAGTCCGACCGCAGCCTGCGCTTCCTGGACATCGACAACGACCAGCTGATCGCCTATCTCAAGGCTTCCGACGATGGCCGCAATGTCGTGGTGACGATCGTCAACCTCGACCCGCACAACGCCCAGTGGGGCTTCCTCTCGCTGGACCCCTCGGAGGTCGACGTGCCGCGCGACCAGCCGTTCCAGATGCACGACCTGCTGACCGACCAGCGCTTCAGCTGGCAGGGCGGACGGCACTTCATCCGGCTCGAGCCCGAGCGCGTGCCGGCACACGTGCTGGTGGTGCGCCGCCGGCTGCGCGACGAGCGCGACTTCGACTACTACCTCTGAGCAACAGGAAGCCGCATGAATGCTCCCGTGCCGACACTGGCGCTCGAAACCACCGAGATCGACACCTCGGGCGACCCGACCTGGTACCGCGACGCGGTGATCTACCAGTGCAACGTCAAGGCCTTCGTCGACTCCAACGGCGACGGCGTCGGCGACTTCCAGGGCCTGACGAGCAAGCTCGACTACGTGAAGGACCTGGGCGTCAACACGCTGTGGCTGATGCCCTTCTACCCGTCGCCGCTGCGCGACGACGGCTACGACATCGCCGCCTACGAGGACGTGCATCCGCAGTACGGCAGCTTGCAGGATTTCAAGGACATGCTCGAGGAGGCCCACAAGCGCGAACTGCGGGTGGTGATCGAACTGGTCATCAACCACACCTCGGACGCCCATCCGTGGTTCCAGGCGGCGCGCATGGCGCCGCCGGGGTCGCCCGAGCGCGACTTCTACGTCTGGAGCGACACCGACCAGCTCTACCAGGGCACGCGCATCATCTTCACCGACACCGAGAAGTCGAACTGGACCTGGGACCCGGTCGCCAAGGCGTACTTCTGGCACCGCTTCTTCAGCCACCAGCCGGACCTCAACTTCGACAACCCGCAGGTGCTCGAGGCGGTGTTCCGCACCATGCGCTTCTGGCTCGACATGGGGGTCGATGGCTTCCGGCTCGACGCCATTCCCTACCTGATCGAGCGCGACGGCACCTCGAACGAGAACCTGCCCGAGACCCACGTGGTCATCAAGGCCCTGCGGGCGGCGATCGACGCCAACTACAAGGACCGCTTCCTGCTGGCCGAGGCCAACATGTGGCCGGAAGACGTGCGCGAGTATTTCGGCGATGGCGACGAGTGCCACATGGCCTATCACTTCCCCCTGATGCCGCGCATGTACATGGCGATCGCGCAGGAAGACCGGGACCCGATCGTCGAGATCCTGCAGCAGACGCCAGAGATCCCCGAGGGCTGCCAATGGGCGATCTTCCTGCGCAACCACGACGAGCTGACCCTGGAGATGGTGACCAACCGCGAACGCGATTACATGTACACCACCTACGCGGCCGACATGCAGGCGCGCATCAACCTGGGCATCCGGCGCCGGCTGGCGCCGCTCATGGACAACGACAAGGACCGCATCAAGCTCATGAACAGCATGCTGCTGTCGATGCCGGGCTCGCCGATCATCTACTACGGCGACGAGATCGGCATGGGCGACAACGTCTTCGTCGGCGACCGCAACGGCGTTCGAACCCCCATGCAATGGAGCCCCGACCGCAACGCCGGCTTCTCGCGCGCCGACCCGCAGCGGCTCTACCTGCCGCCGATCATGGATGCGATGTACGGCTACGAGGCGGTCAACGTCGAGGCCCAGCTGCGCGACAAGAGCTCGCTGCTGCACTGGACCCGCCGGATGCTCGCGGTGCGCAAGACCAGCCGCGCCTTCGGCCGCGGCAAGCGCACCTTCCTGAAGCCCGGCAACCGGAAGATCCTGGCCTACATCAGCGAGCACGACGACGACGCGATCCTGTCGGTGTTCAACCTGTCGCGTGCCGCGCAGCCGGTCGAGCTCGACCTCTCGGCCTTCAAGGGCCGGGTGCCGGTCGAGATGCTCGGACGCACCTCGTTCCCGCCGATCGGCGAACTGCCCTACCTGCTGACCCTGCCCTCGCATGGCTTCTACTGGTTCAAGCTGGCCGACGAGGCACCGATGCCGAGCTGGCACCAGGAGGGCGTGGCGCTGCTCGACCGCCCGGTCATCGTGCTGTTCGACGGCTGGACCAGCCTGCTCAAGGACCGCGTGATGCCCTGGCGCATCGGCTTCGCGGACCGGCTGATCAAGCAGTTCGAGACCGATACGCTGCCACCGCACATCGAAGCCCAGCGCTGGTACGCGTCCAAGGGCAGCCGCATCGCACGGGCCCGGCTGGCGGACTCGGCGATCTGGGACATCGACGGGCTGAGCTGGATGCTGCCGCTGCTGGAACTTGAGGGGCTGCCAGAGACGGCGACCTATTTCATGCCGCTCGCGCTGGCCTGGGAAGACCGCGACGAAGAGCGCATGAAGTGCCTGCAGCCGGCCGCCATCGCCAAGGTCCGGCAAAAGGCCAACGTGGGCGTGATGGGCGACGCCTTCTTCGACGAGACCTTCTGCCGCGCGCTGGTGCGCGGCATCGTCGGCGACACCGAGATGCGGACCGCACACGGCCGGCTGCATTTCCGGCCCACCTCGCTGGGCCGCGAGCTGGTGCTCTCCGCGATCCAGGACCTGCCGGTCAGCCGGCCGACCGCCATGAGCAGCAACACCGTCGTGACCCTCGGCGAGACCCTGTTCCTCAAGGGCTACCGCCAGCTGCGCCGCGGCATCAACCCCGAACTCGAGATGGGGCGCTTCCTGACCGAGGAGGCCGGCTTCCTGCACGGCGTGCCCGTGGCCGGCGCGCTCGAATACCTGGGCGACGACGGCAGCGTGTTCACCCTCGCGCTGCTGCAAGCCTACGTGCCGAACCAGGGCGATGGCTGGAGCTGGACGCTGGACTACCTGGAGCGCGTGCTGACCGAGCTGCGCGACGCCGATGGCCCTCGGGCCGACGCGCCGCACGGGGCCTTCCTGGCCCTGATCGCGATCCTGGGTCGCCGCACCGCGGAGCTGCACAACGCGCTCGGCCGGCGCACCGGCAATCCGGCGTTCGACCCAGAACCGATGACCGCAGCCGACCGGCGCGCGATGCGCGACAGCGTGCGCGCGCAGGGCCAGGCGACGCTGGTCCAGTTGCGCGAACATCTGGCCGGGCTGCCCCAAGCGACGCAAGAGGATGCGCGCCGGCTGCTGGAGCGCTCCGGCGCGATCGATGCCTTCGTCGACGCCCTGCCGCTCGAAGGCGGTGCGGGCCGGCGCTCGCGCTTCCACGGCGACTACCACCTGGGCCAGGTGCTGCTGGCCCGCAACGACTTCGTGATCATCGACTTCGAGGGCGAACCGGCGCGTTCGATCGAGGAGCGCCGCGCCAAGCAGCCGCCGCTGCGCGACGTCGCCGGCATGCTGAGGTCGTTCAACTACGCGCGCTGGAGCGCATTGCGGCGCGCGGCGCAGAACGCGGTCGAACTGGCCCGGCTCGACGCCGACGCCCGCGACTGGGAACGCGAGACCCGCGCGGCCTTCCTGGACGGCTACGCCGCGGCACTGGCGCCCGACGCCGGACCGGTCGACCCGCAGCTGCTGCGCCTGTTCGAGCTCGAGAAAGCCTTCTACGAACTGCGCTACGAACTCGGCAATCGGGTCGACTGGGTGCCCGTGCCGCTGCAGGGCATCCTGGCACTGCTCGAAGGCCATGGCCCGACGGCCGTCTGAGCGACCGACCCCCCATCTCCCGGAGAGCTTCCATGGACACCCTGACGTTCTACCTCGAGCCGCTGCGCGCCTTCCTGTTCCAGATCGGTGCCTTCGTGCCGCGGCTGGTGTTCGCCACCCTGGTCGTGATCGCGGGCTGGCTGATCGCGAAGGTGGTGCGCTTTGCAGTCATCCGCGGGCTGCATGCGATCAATTTCCCCGTCCTGACCGAGCGCGCCGGCATCGACACCTTCCTGCGCCAAGGCGGCATGGTGACGGACTCGACCGTGGTTTTCGGCGCCCTGGCCTACTGGATGGTGATCCTGGCCTCGCTGGTGGTGGCCTCCAACGGACTGGGACTGAGCTACGTCGCCGACCTGCTCGGCCGCGTGATGTGGTTCGTGCCGAATGTCTTCGTGGCCATGCTGGTGCTGGCCTTCGGCGCCTACTTCGCCAAGTTCGTGGGCGACGCCGTGACCACCTACGGCCGCCATGCCGGCATCCAGGATGCCATGCTGCTGGGCAAGGTGGCGCAGTACGCAATTTTGCTGTTCGTGGTTCTGATCGCGCTCGACCAGGTCAAGATCGGCGGCGACATCGTGCGCCAGAGCTTCCTGATCATCCTCGGCGGCGTGGTCTTCGCGCTGGCGCTGGCCTTCGGCCTGGCCGGCAAGGACTGGGCGGCCGACCGGATCGAGGACTGGTGGCCGAAGAAGAAGCGGCCGCCCGAGCGCCCGGCGCCGCGCGCCCCGGCCGTGACCCCAGCCTCCAACCCATGGCCGGCCCGCCCGGCGCAGAACTTGCACGACGACCGCCCGCATCCATGACCAAGCACCCGCACACCCCGCTGTCCGCCGTCTGGCCCGGCAAGCCCTACCCGCTGGGAGCCACCTGGGACGGCCAGGGTGTGAATTTCGCGGTGTTCTCCAAGCACGGCGAGAAAGCCGAGCTCTGCATCTTCGACGACAAGGGCCGCCACGAGCGGCAGCGCATCGTGCTGCGCGAGCGCACCAACGACGTCTGGCACTGCTACCTGCCCGAGGCACGCCCCGGCATGGCCTATGGCCTGCGCATCCACGGCCCCTACAAGCCCGAGCAGGGCCATCGCTTCAATCCGAACAAGCTGCTGCTCGACCCCTATGCGAAGGACCTGGTCGGCGAGCTGCGGTGGGGTGACGCGCTGTACGGCTATTCGGTCGGCAGCAAGCGCCAGGACCTGTCCTTCGACCGCCGCGACAGCGCCGCCTTCATGCCCAAGGGCCGGGTGCTCGAGACCGCCTTCACCTGGGGCGACGACCGCCGGCCCGAGGTGCCATGGCAGGACATGGTGATCTACGAGCTGCACGTGCGCGGCTTCACCATGCAGCACCCGGCCGTGCCCGAGCCGCTGCGCGGCACCTACGCGGCGCTCGGCTGCGCACCGGTCATCGACTACCTGCAGCGCCTCGGCGTGACCACCGTCGAGCTGCTGCCGGTGCATGCCTTCCTGAACGACCGCCACCTGGCCGAACAGGGCCTGCAGAACTACTGGGGCTACAACACGCTGGCCTATTTCGCGCCCGAAGTGCGCTACAGCGCCTCGGGCAAGGTGAAGGAGTTCAAGACCCTGGTCAAGACCCTGCACTCGGCCGGCATCGAGGTGATCCTCGACGTCGTCTACAACCACACCTGCGAGGGCAACCATCTCGGGCCCACCTTGTCGATGCGGGGCGTCGACAACGCCTCCTACTACATCGCCAATGCCGAGCAGCCGCGCTACTACGACGACTTCACCGGCTGCGGCAACACGGTCAACCTGGAGCAGCCGCGCGCACTGCAGCTGGTGATGGACTCGCTGCGCTACTGGGCCGAGGAAATGCATGTCGACGGCTTCCGCTTCGACCTCGCCTCGGCGCTGGCGCGCGAGGCCGGCAAGGTCGAGAACCTCGGCGGCTTCTTCGACGCCATCCGCCAGGACCCGACGCTGAACCAGGTCAAGCTCATCGCCGAACCCTGGGACCTGGGCCATGGCGGCTACCAGGTGGGCAACTTCCCGCCCGGCTGGGCCGAGTGGAACGACCGCTACCGCGACGGCCTGCGAGGCTGGTGGAAGGGCGACGCCGGCGTGGTGGGCGACGTCGCCCACCGGCTGGCCGGCTCGCAGGACCTGTACGGCTGGTCGGGCAAGGGGCCGCACGCGAGCATCAATTTCATCACCGCCCACGACGGCTTCACCTTGCACGACCTGGTCTCCTACAACGACAAGCACAACGAGGCCAACGGCGAGGACAACCGCGACGGCAACAGCAACAACATGTCCTGGAACTGCGGCGCCGAGGGACCCACCGACGACCCCGAGATCAACGCGCTGCGCGAACGCCAGAAGCGCAACTTCCTGGCCACCCTGCTGCTGTCGCAGGGGGTGCCGATGCTGCTGGCGGGCGACGAGCGCGGCCACACGCAAAACGGCAACAACAACGTCTACTGCCAGGACAACGCGCTCGGCTGGCTCGACTGGACGCCGCGGCCCGAGGCCGACTCGCTGCGCGATTTCGTCGCCCGCCTGATCCGCGTCAGGCGCGAGCATCCGTCGTTCCGGCGCCGCAGTTTCTTCCGCGGCCAGCCGGCCGGCGACAGCGAGACCAAGGATGTGGTCTGGCTGCGGCCCGACGGCCAGGAGATGACGCCGCCCGACTGGGAAGGCGAGCACGTGCGCTGCCTCGGCATGCTGTTCTCGGGCACCGGCATCACCGACGTCGGCCCGCGCGGCGAGCCGCAGCGCGACGACGACTTCCTGCTGCTGCTGAACGCCTACCACGACCCCGTGCCCTTCACGATGCCGACCCGCCCGGGCGATCGCTGGACCCGGATGGTCGACACCGCCCGCGAGAGCGCGTTGTCGCTGCTGCTGGCCGAGGCCACCTATCCGCTGCAGGGCCGGTCGCTGGCGCTGCTGCGCCGCAGCCTGGCCGCCTCATGAAGCGCCGTCATGCGATGCCCTTCGGCGCCGAGGTGCTGGCGGAAGGCGGCGTGCGCTTCCGGCTCTGGGCGCCCTCGATCGAACGGGTGGTGCTCGAACGGGCGCGCGGCGCCGGCTGGCAGGACCACGCGATGCAGCGCGCCGAGGACGGCTGGCACGAGGCCGGGCTGGCGCAGGCGGCGGCGGGCGACCGCTATCGCTACCGCCTGCCCGACGGCCTGCGCGTGCCAGACCCCGCCTCGCGGCTGAACCCCGACGACGTCCACGGCCCGAGCGAGGTGGTCGACCCGGGGGCGTACGCATGGCGCGACGCGGACTGGACCGGCCGGCCCTGGCACGAGGCCGTGGTCTACGAACTGCACCTCGGCACCTTCACGCCCGAAGGCACGCTGGCGGCGGCCCGGGACCGCCTCCCCGGCCTCGCCGAACTCGGCATCACGGCGGTCGAGCTGATGCCCCTCGCCGATTTCCCGGGGCACCGCAACTGGGGCTACGACGGCGTGCTGCCCTTCGCGCCGGACGCCAGCTACGGCACCCCCGACGACCTCCGGCGCTTCGTGGAGAGTGCCCACGCGCTGGGGCTGATGGTGCTGCTGGACGTGGTCTACAACCACCTTGGTCCCGAAGGCAACTACCTGCCGGCCTACTGCCCGGAATTCTTCAACCCGGCCCACCAGACGCCGTGGGGCGCGGCGATCAACTTCGACGGTGCCGGTGCCCGCACCGTGCGCGACTTCTTCGTCCACAACGCGCTCTACTGGATCGAAGAGTACGGCTTCGATGGCCTGCGGATGGACGCGGTGCATGCCATCCGCGATGATTCGACGCCGCCGATCGTCGAGGAGATCTGCAACGCACTGCGACAGGGCCCGGGCCGCCGCCGGCAGGTCCACGTGGTGCTCGAGAACGACCTCAACCAGGCGCATCGGCTCGAACGCGGCGACGACGGTGCGCCGCTGGCCGCCACCGCCCAATGGAACGACGACCTGCACCATGCGGCGCATGTGCTGCTGACCGGCGAGACCGACGGCTACTACGCCGACTATGCGTCGCGGCCGCTCGAACAGTTCGGGCTGGCGCTGGCGCAGGGCTTCATCTACAGCGGGCAGCCCTCCGCGTTTCGTGGCGGCGAGGCCCGCGGCGAACCCTGCACCCACCTGCCGCTGGGCGCCTTCGTCTCGTTCCTGCAGACCCACGACCAGGTCGGCAACCGCGCCATGGGCGAGCGCATCGATGCCCTCGCCGACCCGCTGCTGGTGATGGCCGCCCGCAGCTGCGTGCTGCTGTCGCCGCACACGCCGATGCTGTTCATGGGCGAGGAATACGCGGCGACCACGCCGTTCCAGTTCTTCTGCGACTTCGGACCCGAGCTGGCGGCCGCGGTCACGGCCGGCCGGCGCGCCGAGTTCGGCCGCTTCGTCGCCTTTGCCGGCGAGGCGGCGCAGGCCCGCATTCCCGATCCCAACGACCCCGCCACCTTCGCCGATTCGCGCCTCGATGCGCAGCAAGCGGCGCAGCCGCCGCACGCCGCCGCGCTGGCCATCACGCGGGAGTTGTTGCGGGTCCGGCGCGCCGAACTGATGCCGCGCCTCGCCGGCGGCGCAGGCGCCCACCAATGGTCCTGCGAAGGCGATGCCTTGCGGCTGGCGTGGCGGCTCGGCGCCGATGACGGCCCTGGCGTCCTTTTGCACCTGGTCGCCAATTTCGGTGCCGGCGACGCCGAGCTGGCCTGGCCGCCCGGCCGCGTGATCCACCGGCTGCGGGTCGACGATGCGGCGCCCCCCGGCGGCCTGCTGCGCCTGCCCAGGGGCGGCGTCTGTGCAACCCTCGAGGAGCCCGGCGATGGATGAGGCGGAGGCGCTGCAGCGTCTTTGCGAACGCCACGGCGTGGCGACCGGCTATCACGACGTCGTTGGTCATTGGCATCGGGTCGCGCCCGAGGCGCTCGCGGCGCTGCTGCGCGATGCCGGCTTCCTGCCGGCGGATGTCGATCCCACCGCCGCCGAGGCGGCCGCCGAGCGCCGGTCATGGCTGCGTGCCCTGCCGCCGGTTCGATCGGTCGCGGCCGCCAGCGACCACTTCAGCGTGACGCTGCACCTGCCGGCGTCCGCCACGCGGATCGAATGGCAGGTGGACGACGAGAGCGGCGCCTGCCACCAGGGCGCCGTCGACGCCGCCGCCCTCGAAGTCGAAGCGCAGGCCGAGATCGGCGGCGCCGGCTACCGCCGTCTCCGGCTGTCGATCGCGCTGGCGCTGCCCGTCGGCTACCACCGCCTGCGCATCGACGGCCAGGCCGGCGACACGCTGCTGGTCTGCGCGCCCGCGCGCTGCCACCAGCCGGCCTGGCTGGAGCGCGGCGGCCGGCTCTGGGGCTTCACGCTGCAATTGCATTCGCTGCGCTCGGAGCGCAACTGGGGCTTCGGCGACTTCGGCGATCTGGCCGACTTCGTCGTCGGCGCCGCCCGCGCGGGCGCGGACGTGGTCGGGCTGAATCCCCTGCACGCGCTGTTCGCGCACAACCCCGCGCACCAGAGCCCCTACAGCCCCTCGTCGCGGGGCCAGCTCAACCCGCTCTACATCGATGTCGAGGCGGTGCCGGATTTCCGGGCCTCGCCCGCGGCGCAGCGGCGCGTCCGCTCGCCGGCCTTCCAGGCCCGGCTGGCCGGCCTGCGAGCGGCGCCGTTGATCGACCACGAAGGCGTCTCGACCGCCAAGCACGAGGTGCTCGAACTGCTCTACCGGCGCTTCCTCGAACGAGCGGCGGACGATGCGGAAGTCGCCGCGCTGGCGCTGTTCCGCCAGCGCGGTGGTGTCGCCTTGCAGCAGCACGCGCTGTTCGAGGCGCTGCAGGCGCACCTGCACGCGGCCGATGCCGCCGTCTGGGGCTGGCCGGCCTGGCCCGAGGCCTATCGCGATCCGGGCAATGCCGCCGTCGCCGCCTTTGCCGCCGAACATGCCGAGCGCATCGACTACCACGCCTACCTGCAATGGCAGGCCGCCCGGCAGCTCGAAGCGGCGGCGGCGCGCTGCGCCGAACTCGGCATGGCGGTCGGCCTCTACCTCGACCTGGCGGTCTCGGTCGACCGCGGCGGCTCGGACGCCTGGCGCCATCGCCACAGCTTCGCGCTCGACGTGCGGGTGGGCGCACCGCCCGACGCCTTCAACACCCAGGGCCAGGACTGGGGCCTGCCGCCGCTTCGCCCGGACCGGCTGCGCGAAGGCCGGCACGCCGTCTTCATCGAGGCCCTGCGCGCCAACATGCGCGGCGCCGGCGCGATCCGCATCGACCACGTGATGATGCTGATGCGCCTGTTCTGGATCCCGGCCGCCGGCACGCCGCGCGACGGCAGCTACGTGGCCTATCCGGTCGACGAACTGATGGCCATCCTGGCCCTGGAAAGCCAGCGCCATCGCTGCCTGGTGATCGGCGAGGACCTGGGCACCGTGCCGGACGCGATGCGCGACGCGATGCGCAGCCGCGGCGTGCAGTCGTACCGGCTGCTGTACTTCGAGCGCGAGGCCGACGGTGCCTTCCGGGCGCCGGCGTCCTGGCCGCGCGAAGCGGTGGTGGCGGTCAGCACCCACGACCTGCCGACGCTCGCGGGCTGGTGGTCGGCCCATGACCTGCGCCTGCGCTTCGAGCTGGGGCTGATTCCCGACGCCGCGGCCTATGAGCAGCAGGTCGAGCAGCGCAAGCGTGATCGCACGAGCCTGCTCGACGCCGTGCGGCAGCAACAGGCGCTGCCGCAAGACAGCGTGGCCGCGGCCGTGGCTGGCACGCTGGACGCCGACGCAGTGGCGGCCGTGCATGCCTTCCTGGCGGCGGCACCCTCGTGCGTGATGATGGCGCAGCTCGAGGACGCGCTCGGCGAGGTGGAGCAGGCCAACCTGCCCGGCACCACCTTCCAGCATCCCAACTGGCAGCGCAAATACGGCAGCGGTCCGAAGGACCTGTGGGCCCGGACGCCGGTGCTGCGGCTGTGCGCCGCCATCGCCCGCAGCCGGCCGCGCGAAGCGGCCAGCCCGCCGACCGGCACCCGCGTGCCGCGCGCCACCTACCGGCTGCAGCTGCACAGCGGCTTCACTTTCGACGATGCCGCGCGCATCGTGCCCTACCTCGCGCGGCTCGGCATCAGCCACGTCTACTGCTCGCCGATCCATCGCGCCCGCCCCGGCAGCATGCACGGCTACGACGTCGTGGCCCACGACGAGATCAATCCCGAGCTCGGCGGCCTGGCCGCGTTCGAGCGCCTGACGAAGACGCTGAAGGCCCATGGCATGGGCCAGCTGATCGACCTGGTGCCCAACCACATGGGGGTGCTCGGCAACGACAACGCCTGGTGGTCCGACGTGCTGGCGCACGGCATGGCCTCGCGCTACGCGCGCCACTTCGACATCGACTGGCGGCCGCTGACACCGAAGCTGGCGGGCAAGGTGATGCTGCCGGTGCTCGGCGATGCCTACGGCCGGGTGCTCGAACGCGGCGAGCTGTCGCTGCTGTGGGACGCCGAGTCCGGCGAGTTCGGCATCGGCTACTTCGAGCACCGCTTTCCGCTGGCCCCGGAAAGCACCGCCACCGTGCTCGAGCGCGCCTGCGCCCATCTCGGCGCGGGCGAGGCCAGCGCTCCGCTGGCCGGCATCGCCACCGCGCTGCGCCATCTGCCAGGCATGCACCGCACCAAGCCCAAGGCCGTGGCCGAGCGCGCGCGCGACAGCCAGCTGCTCAAGGCCCAACTGGCGCTGCTCGCGGCCGCCCGGCCCGCGGTGGCGCAGGCGATCGCGGCCGTGGTCGAGGCGCTCAACGGACCGCAGCAACGCGACGCTCTGCATCGGCTGCTGGAGGCGCAGGCCTGGCGGCTGGCCCACTGGCGGGCGGCGGCCGACGAGATCAACTACCGGCGCTTCTTCGACGTCAACGAGCTCGCGGCGCTGCGCAACGAGCGCCGTTCGGTCTTCGAGGCCACGCACGCGATGGCGCTCGACCTGGCCGCGCGCGGCTGGGTCGACGGGCTGCGCATCGACCATCCCGACGGGCTGCAGGACCCGGCGCGCTATTTCGAGCGACTGCAGGACGGCTTCGTCGCCCGCGCCGGCCTGCCGCCGCGCGGCGTCGATGCCGACGGCCGCCCCGACCGGCCGCTCTACGTGGTGGCCGAGAAGATCGCGGCGCCGAACGAGGAGGTGCCGGAGTCGTGGGCGGTCCACGGCACCACCGGCTACCGTTTCGCCAACCTGGCCAACGCGGTGCTGGTGGACGAGCGCGCCGCCGACCGGCTGAAGCGGATCTGGCGCCATTTCACCGGGCAGTGCGCACCGTTCGAAGAGATCGTCTACCAGGCGAAGCGCGAAGTGGCCGGCGTGACGCTGGCCTCCGACCTCGAGGTGCTCTCGATCGCGCTGCTGGCCATCGGCAAGGCCCATCGCAGCACCCGCGACCACACGCTCAACACGCTGCGCGAGGTGCTGGCGACCGTAGCGGCGAGCCTCACGGTCTATCGCACCTACAACGACAAGCAGGTCAGCGAGCAGGATCGGCATTTCATCGACCAGGCGGTCGCCGCGGCGCGCGAACGCCTGGGGCTGCCCGACCCCTCGGTGTTCGAGTTCGTGCGCGAAGCCTTGCTGGGGCGGGCCCCCACACCCGGCCGGGCGGCACGCCGGAAGGCGCTGCGCTTCGCCCGCCGCTTCCAGCAGTTCAGCGCGCCAGTGGCGGCCAAGGGGGTCGAGGACACGGCGTTCTACCGCTACTTTCCGCTCGCCTCGGCCAACGAGGTCGGCGGCGAGCCCGCCCGGCTCGGCGTTTCGGTGGCGGCCTTCCACGAAGCCAGCGGCGATCGCCAGCGGCGCTGGCCGCAGACCATGCTGGCCACCTCGACCCACGACAACAAGCGTGCCGAGGACGTGCGGCTGCGCATCGACGTGCTGTCCGAGATGCCTGGCCTGTGGCGGCTGGCGCTGCGGCGCTGGTCGCGCTTCAATGCGCCGCTGCGCGGCCCGGTGCTGGCCGTGCACGAGTACCTGCTCTACCAGACGCTGCTGGGCACGATGCCGGTGGCGCCACCCGACGCCGGGGCACAGGACGGCTATGCGGACCGCATCGTGCGCTACATGCACAAGGCCGCCCGGGAAGGCAAGACGGGCACCAGCTGGACCCGGCCCGATGCCGCCTACGAAGAGGCGCTCGAACGCTTCGTGCGCGGTGTGCTGGCGCCGCGGCCCGACAATGCGTTCCTGGCCGACCTGGGGCGCGTGGTGGGCACGCTGGACCGCTTCGGTGCGCTCAACGGCATCAGCCTCACGCTGCTCAAGTACAGCTCGCCCGGAGTGCCCGACTTGTACCAGGGCTGCGAACTCATCGATCGCAGCCTGGTCGATCCGGACAACCGTCGGCCAGTGGACTACGGCGAGCGCGAGCACCTCCTGGAGACCATGCAGGCACTGGCGGCCGCTGCCTCTGGCGGCGCGCTCGCGCAGGCCGTCAGCGGCTTCGCGGCCACGCCGTCCGATGGCCGGGCCAAGCTGTGGCTGACCTGGCGGCTGCTCGCCTTGCGCCAGCGCTGGCCCGCGCTGTTCCGGCATGGCAGCTACGAGCCGCTCGAAGTGCGCGGCGAACGCGCCGACCACGTCATCGCCTTCGCCCGCCGCCACGACGACCGGGCGCTGGTGGTGATCGTGGCGCGCCTGTTCGCGCGGCTCGGCGACACCGGCTGGGGCGACACCTGTGTACAGCTGCCCGCCGGCTTCGCAACCGTGGCGATGGACGACGAAGTGACGGGCCTGCGGCACCCGGCGGGCGGCCCGCAACTCGCGCTGGCCGCGGTGCTGCAGGCCTTTCCGGGCGCCGTACTGACGCTGGTGCAGCCACTGTAAGCACGGGCCTACATTGCAATGCGTGCGGAGCCGCTCCCGCATCGCTATCGGTCTGATAATTCTTCCACCGTGCTCCCACGCACCGACGCGGAGACAAAGGCACATGACCCAAGCCATCTACTGTTTCGATACCGCGAGCGTTCGCTTCGCCATCCATCCCGAGGGCCCGGACGGCGAGCGCTGCATCGTCGAGATCGCCGAAGACCCGCTGCGAGACCTGTTCGGCGCCTGCGGCGGCGGTGACAGCCTGGTCGACGCCTACCTGATGAACGCCGATCTGATCAACGCTCTGGCTCTCGCCCGCCACCGCGAGACCCAGGGCCGGCCGGTGCGACTGGAGACGGCCGACTTCGAGACGTCGGACATCGGCGTTTATCACTGAGGCCGGGTCCTACGGGCGCCCCGGCCGGCCGGACCTGAAATCGACGCCATGACGCCCACCGCCCTGCAATTGCTGCAGCTGCTCCAGCAGCTGTCGCAAGCCAGGATCCGTTTCAGCTGCAGCCAGCTGTCGGGCGTCGCCGGCGGCCGAGCGAAGGAGCCGGAGGTGCCCGCGCGCATCTCGGCCCGGGAACGCCTGGCGCTGCGCCTGTTTGCCGGGCTGGACGACAAGGAGCGCTCCGAGGTGATGCTGGCCCGTGCCCAGTTCCTCCAGCTGCTGCTCCAGAGCGCGCCGCAGCGGCTGCAGGGTTGGAGCGACCAGGACCCGCTCGACCGAATGCCGCCGTCTCGTCTGTTCGAATGGATCTCCCACGATTTCGAACGGCTGGAGCTCGCGCAGATCGAGGCCCAGATGACAGCGGGCGAAGCCGCGCGCTACCTCGGACGCGTCGGGCCGGCGCCGTCATCCCCCGGCTGACTCACCAGGCCGCCGCGCCGCCCGTCAAGGCGCGCCGGGCGAGCAGGAAGGTGGCCGCGTTCCAGCTCTGGCCGGCCATGCCCATGGGCGCCAGCGTCCGGCCGTGGAACCACTCGGTGAAGCGCCAGTCGTCGAGCGCGTTGACATGCGCCAGCCGCGCCAGATCGGACCAGGCCTGCGCCTCCAAGCCCAGGCGGGCCAGCGCCATGACCCAGAAGCCGCCCACGAAGGGCCAGATGCCGCCGTTGTGGTACTGGTGGACCATGTTCTGCTGATGGCGCGCCATGTAGGGCCGCCAGAGTTCGTGCTGGCGCGACAACGGATGCAGCACCACGCGCACCGGATAGGGATCGTCGGCGCCGGCGGCGGCGATGGTGTCCACGATGCGGCGCGCCATCGAGGCGTCGGCCAACCCGCTCTGGATCGCGAGCACGTTGCCGAACACGTCGCCCTCGTCGCCGACGACCGCGAGATTCACGAAGCTGAGGTAGAGGCCGGGGTCGCGGCGGCCACGACGCGCATAGTGCCGCAGCAGGCGTGCCCGGTGGTATTCAGGCAGGTCGCGCTGGAACGGATTGAACAGGTGATTGAAGTGATGCAGCGTGGCCTCGGCATGGTCCAGGCCATGGCGGCGCTTGACCTCGTACCACAGGGCGTTGGTGTACAGCACATAGCCGGAGCGCGGCATGATGTCGGCCCAGTCGCTGGCTTCGTTCTGCTGCAGCAGCCGGAAGTGCTGGTGCTCCTGCGCCAGCAGCCAGCCGAGCGCGCGATCCACCTCCGGCTGCCAGTGCGAGGCGCCGACCTGGCCGTGGCGCCGCACATGGTCCACCGCGATCAGCCACCACAGGGTGGCGTCGATGCATCCCAGATACCAGAAGTCGGCGTCGCGGCCTTCGGGGTCGACGTACTTGGGAATCTGGCCGTTGCCGGCTTGCTGCGCCGCCAGCGCGTCGAGGCTGGCCACCGCGCCCTGCTCCAGCGCCGGCACGCCGCTGCCGCACATCGCCATCACGCAGATGGCGGCATCGCGTCCGAAGATGCGCGTGTAGCGCCGGGCCACCGCCGCCTCGGTGCGGGTGGCCGCGAGGATGCCGTGCGGCGTCAGGTTGCGCTGCAGGAGGTCGAGCGAGGCTTCGGCGCAGGCATCGATCTGCGCGAGCGTGGGGGCATCGGGGTAGGTCATGCGTTCGTGATTCGCCGCCAACCAGCGGCGGAGCACGCATTCTCGCGGCAGGCGCGGGCACCTGCCCCGGCGTTGCCGCTCAGGTCGCGAAGGGCGCTTGCTTGAGGAAGGCGGCCGCCGGGCCCAGCACGAAGAGGTTGGGGGACTGGCTGGCGGGCATGCCGGCCCGGATGCGGGCGTGGAAGCTGCCGTAGGTGCCTTCGAAGGCCCCGTGGTTCCAGACCTTCAGGAGCTGTTCGGTGAAGGCGCCGTTGTGGTCGCCGTCCAGTGAGACCTGGTTGTCCTGGCAGCCGGACATCAGGATCACCGAGGGCTTGAACTCGCCGATGACAGTCGACGCCTGGCCGGCCGTGCCCACCTGGGACAGGGCCGCGTCGGGATCGGTCACCTGGCCGCCGGCCGCCTTCGCCACATCGTTCTGCAGCTTGTCGTAGAAGGCCTTGTGCGCCTCGTAGACGCGCATCGCCACGCCGGCGGGCATCAGGCGCGCCCGCGTTCCGGGCGGCGGTATCGGCGGCCGGTCGCGTGTCACGGTGCCGCTGTGGCAACTGTCTGAAAGCACCAGGATCCGGACGCCGGCGCCGAACTTGCTGAGCTCGAAGTAGAGCTCGTCGTCGATCAGCTGTCCGTCGAAGAGGCACCAGGTCTCGTCCTTGCGGTCTTTCTCGTCATGGTCGATGTCAGGGACCTGGCCGCCATGGCCGGAGTAGCTCATGAAGAACAGGTCGCCGGGCTTGAGCGCCTTGGCCGCGCCGCGGATCGCCGCGAGGACATTCGCTCGCGTGGCCTTCTTGGTCAGCAGCACGGTGGACGTCATGCCTTTGGCCTTGGCGATCGCCGCCATGTCCGAGGCATCGAATTCGCATGCCGCCAGGGGGCCATCCCAGCCCTCGTAGGCGGCCGCGCTCACGGCATTGAGCCCGATGTGCAGCGACAGTGCGGTGGCATCGTTGCCCGGCTTGGTTTTCTTGGCGGCCATGGTGTCCCCCTTCTTGCGTGCTCGATGGAGATCGAGGGCAGCCGAGCGGCCGCCGGGGTCGCGATGATAGGCGCGATTCGGGGGCGGAGAAAGGGCGATATGCGTCGAGTTCTCCGCCCTGACCTTCCCCGAAACGCCCCCTCAAAGGGAAAACCCTGAACCGCGCCGCCTTCGCTTGATCCACAATCAGTGTACTGATCGACAAAACAGAAACGACGGGAGCGAAGACGATGAAGCGTGATACAGGTACCGGTCTCGCCGAGGGCGAGATGACTTCATTCCAGTGGTTGGCCGTGGGCATCTGCGTGATGCTGGTCATGCTGGACGGATTCGACGTCCTGGTGATGGCCTTCACGGCCTCCAGCGTCGCGGCCGAATGGCAGCTCAACGGCGCCCAGCTCGGCTTCCTCTTCAGTGCCGGCCTGGTCGGCATGGCGATCGGCTCGCTGTTCCTGGCCCCGCTGGCCGACCGCTGGGGCAGGCAGGCCATCATCCTCGTCTGCCTGGTGATCATCACCGTCGGCATGGCACTCTCCGCCCTGGCGCGCAGCAGCATCGAGCTGGGCCTGCTGCGGGCGCTCACGGGCCTCGGGATCGGCGGCATGCTGGCCAGCGTCGGCGTCATCACCGCCGAATTCGCCTCCGACAAGTGGCGCAGCACCGCGGTGAGCCTGCAGGCCACCGGCTACCCGATCGGCGCCACCATCGGCGGCACGATCGCCGCCGTGCTGCTCGATCTGCACGGCTGGCGCTCGGTGTTCGTGTTCGGCAGCCTGGCCACCGCGCTGATGATTCCGGTGGTGCTGTGGCGCCTTCCCGAATCGCTGGACTTTCTGCTCAACCGGCAGCCCCGCGGCGCCTTGAAGAAAGCCAACGCACTGCTGCGGCAGATGCACCGGCCGCAGCTGGCCCAGTTGCCTCCGCGCGCCGCCAAGCTCGCCGGCGCACCTTCCACCGGCGTCGCGGGCCTCTTCGACGCCAGGCTTCGCGGCGCCACGCTGCTGTTGTGGGGCGCCTTCTTCCTGCTGATGTTCAGCTTCTACTTCGCGCTGAGCTGGACGCCGAAGCTGCTGGTCTCCGCCGGCCTGTCGGCCACCCAGGGCGTGACCGGCGGCGTTCTTCTCAACGTCGGCGGCATCGCCGGGGGCGGCATCTTCGGCGTCCTCGCCGCCCGCTTCGGGCTGCGCCCGCTGACCGCCTCGGCGCTCGTCCTCACGGCGCTGGCGCTGGTCGTCTTCGGTCTCTGCACCGACCAGTTGAGTGCCGCCTTCGCCGCCGCGAGTGCGATCGGCGCGTTCATCTTCGCCTCCATGGCGGGCCTCTACGCCTTCGCGCCCGTGATCTATCCCGCCGCGGTGCGCACCACCGGATTGGGCTGGGCGATCGGCGTCGGCCGCCTCGGCGCGGTGCTCGGCCCCTTCGTCGCGGGCCTGCTGCTGGACCGCAACTGGCCCGCACCGCATCTCTACTTCATCTATGCCCTGCCCCTGGTGGCGGCCGCGGCGGCGGTGCTGGCCATGGGACGCCGCGGTGGCGTCCATGCGCCCTCCGCGGCGGTTGCCTCCGCTCACTGATCCCTGTGTGCCCCGATTCGATACCTTGAAGGAGTTCTCACGATGTTCCCGAAAAATGCCTGGTACGTCGCCTGTTCGAGCGACGAAGTGACCGATGCGCCGCTCGGTCGAACGATCTGCAACGAGCGGCTGGTGATCTACCGCGACGGCTCCGGAAGCGCAGTCGCGCTCGAAGACTTCTGCCCGCACCGAGGCGCCCCGCTGTCGCTCGGCCGCGTCGTCGACGGCAAGCTGGTCTGCGGCTACCACGGGCTCGAAATGGGCTGCGACGGCAAGACGGTCGCGATGCCGGGTCAGCGCGTGCGCGGCTTCCCGCCGATCAGGAAGTTTCCGCTGATCGAGCGCTACGGCTTCGTCTGGATCTGGCCGGGCCAGGCCAGCGAGGCGGATGCCTCCAAGCTGCACCACCTCGAATGGGCCGAAAGCCCTGACTGGGCCTATGGCGGCGGCCTGTACCACATCCAGTGCGACTACCGCCTGATGATCGACAACCTGATGGACCTCACGCACGAGACCTACGTCCATGCATCGAGCATCGGCCAGAAGGAGATCGACGAGACGCCGACCCAGACCCGCGTCGAGGGAGACGAAGTCATCACGAGCCGCTTCATGGAGAAGGTGTCGGCGCCGCCTTTCTGGCGCATGGCCCTGCGCGGCAACGGCCTGGCCGACGACGTGCCGGTCGACCGCTGGCAGATCTGCCGCTTCACGCCGCCGAGCCACGTGATGATCGAGGTCGGCGTGGCGCATGCCGGCAAGGGCGGCTACGAGGCCGATCCGGCACACAAGGTATCGAGCATCGTGGTCGACTTCATCACGCCCGAGACCGACACCTCGATCTGGTACTTCTGGGGCATGGCGCGCAACTTCAAGCCCGGGGACGCCGAGCTCACCGCCACCATCCGCGAAGGCCAGGGCAAGATCTTCGGCGAAGACCTCGAGATGCTGGAGCGGCAACAGCGCAACCTGCTGGCGCACCCTTCCCGCTCCTTGCTCAAGCTCAACATCGACGCCGGCGGCGTGCAGTCGCGGCGCGTGATCGAGCGGCTCATCGCGCAGGAAGAACCGGCAAGCGTCGCCGCTGCCGGGGCCTGAGCCATGCAAGCCATCGAATTGAACGTGCGCGTGGCGCGCAAGACCGCCGAGGCGCTCGACATCTGCGCCTTCGAACTGGTGCAGCCCGACGGCAGCGCCCTGCCGGCATTCTCGGCGGGCTCGCACATCGACGTCCGCCTGCCGACCGGCATCACGCGCCAGTACTCGCTGTGCAACGACGCCAGCGAGACCCACCGTTACCTGATCGGCGTGCTGCGCGATCCGGCCTCGCGCGGCGGATCCCGCGCCATGCACGAGCAGGTCAACGAGGGCGACCTGCTCCGCATCGCGGCGCCGCGGAATCACTTCGCGCTCGACGAAGAGGCGCCGCACAGCCTGCTGCTGGCCGGCGGCATCGGCATCACGCCGCTGCTGAGCATGGCGGAAAAGCTGGCGGCGGCCGGCCGGTCGTTCGACATGCACTACTGCACCCGCTCGCCCGAGCGCGCGGCATTCCGCCACCGCATCGCCGCGGCCGCGTTCGCCGGGCAGGTCCGCTTCCATTTCGACGACGGCCTCGACGCGCAGAAGCTCGACATCGACCGCACGCTCGCGGCCGCGCCGGCCGACACCCATCTCTACGTCTGCGGACCGAAGGGCTTCATCGACTGGGTGCTGGCGCGTGCGCGCGGCGCGGGCTGGGCCGAATCGAGGCTGCACTTCGAGTTCTTCGGTGCCGAGGTCGCGGCGTCAGCGACCGACGGCGCGTTCGACGTCAAGCTCGCGAGCTCGGGGCGCGTGATCCGCGTGCCGGCGGACCGCACCGTCGTCCAGGCGCTTTCACAAGCCGGGGTCGAGATCCAGGTCTCCTGCGAACAGGGCGTGTGCGGCACCTGCCTCACGCGCGTGCTCGAGGGCGAACCCGAGCACAAGGACCTGTACCTGACGCCCGAAGAGCAGGCCGCGAACGACCAGTTCACACCCTGCTGCTCGCGTGCGCGCTCGCCGGTGCTGGTGCTCGATATCTAGCGCGCGGGTTGGTGGGACAATCGGGCGCCGCGTCCGCCAGCAGACGGCGGCGCCCTCTCTTCCCTCTCCTTCGCCCATGTCGACCCCCACCGACGCTCACGCCTTCATCGACCTTGACCACCAGCCCGGCCACCTCATACGGCGGGCGCACCAGATCTCGGTGTCGGTCTTCCTGGATGTCGTCGGCCGCGAGGTGACGCCGATCCAGTACGCCATGCTGATGCTGCTGGGCCAGCGACCCGGGCTCGACCAGCTGACCGTGGCGCAGGAGATCGCGATCGACACCTCGTCCTGCGCCGACATCGCCGCCCGGCTCGAGGCCAAGGGACTGATCACCCGCGACGTGGGCGCAAGGGGACAGCGCAGCCTGCACCTGACGGACGACGGTCGCAGCCTGATCCAGGATCTCTCGGTGCCGATCCAGACACTGCAGGACACCCTGCTCGAAGGCCTGACCGAGAACGAAAGCAGCGAGCTGCTGCGCCTGCTGCGAAAGTTCGTCAGCCTCAACAACGAACGCAGCCGGGCGCCGCTGCGCAAGCGCCGGCCCTGACCGCCGCAGGGCGAACGCGCCCTATTCGAAACTGACGCCGTGCTCGCGCACCGTCGAGACGAAAGCGTCGTGCTGCGCGCGGAAGAACTCGGCGAACTTCGCCGGGCTCATGCCATAGCCTTCGAAGCCCTGCTGCGTCAGCCGCTCGTGCACCGCGGGGTCCTTCAGCGTCTGCTGCAGCGCGGCCGACAGCTTCTCGGTGATCCCGGCCGGCAGCCCGGGCGGTCCGAAGAAACCGGCCCAGGGCGTGATGGTCAGCTTGCCGAGTCCGAGCTCGCCCGCGCTCGGCACGTCGGGCAGCAGCGCACTGCGCTGCGGCTGCAGCGTGACGAGCGCCCGGATGCGGCCGTCGCGCACGAAGGCGGGCGCCAGTGTTCCGGTGGTGAACATCATCTGCACCTGCCCGCCCAGCAGATCGGTCATCGCCTGCATGTCGCCCTTGTAGCGTGCGTTCACGACCTTGCGCCCGCCGAGCAGCTGCAGCATCGCGAGCTCGGAAGCGCTGTTGCTGGACGCCGAGTTGTAGGCGCCGGGCCGGGCCGCGACCATCGCCAGCAGATCGCCGACGCTCTTCACCGGCAATGAAGCCGGCACCACGAGGAACATCGAGAACTGGCCTGCGCTGCTGATCGGCGCAAAGGCCTTGAAGGGGTCGTAGGGCGGATTCGGCCGCAAGGTCGGCGCCGCCACCATCGCGGTGTTGGTGCCCATCAGCAGCGTGTAGCCATCGGGCCGTGCGCCGCTCACGGCTTGCGCCGCCAGCACGCCATCGGCACCCGGCCGGTTCTCGACCACCACCTGCTGGCCCAGCTGCCGCGACAGGCCCTCGGCCATGATCCGCGTGATGGCGTCGGCGCCCCCACCGGACGCGAAGCCGACGATCAACCGGACCGGCTTCTCGGGATAGGCTTCCGCGGCCCAGCTCGCGCCGTGGGGCAGCGCCAGCGCTGCGGCGATGGGCGCAGCCCACCGGAGGATCGTCCTGCGTTGCATCTCTGTCTCCTTGCGATTGACAAACCTGGCGCCGCCAAGTCGGGCCGATGGGTAGCGGAACGGGAGAGCCGGACGGCTCTCCGCAAAGGGCCTAGCCGGGCGGCACGGGTTCCTGCGCCTGTACCAGCACGGCCCCCTGCGACAGCGGACCGACGTTGCGCCGGTACTGCTGCAGCCAGCCGGTGTGATGGGCCAGCGGCGGCGCGCGCCAGTCCGCGCGGCGGGCCTGCAGCTGGGCCTCGTCGAGGGCGACGTCGAGACGGCGGGCGTCGAGATCGATGGTCACGATATCGCCGTCCTCGAGCAGTCCCAACGGTCCGCCGAGCGCGGCCTCGGGCGAGACTTCGGCAACCACCAGGCCCTTGCACACCAGGCCGGAGAGATGGCCGTCGGTCAACAGCGCGACCTCGTCGCCGAGGCCGGCGCCGTCGATCGCGAAGACGACGCGCGAGGCGCCGCCGCCCATCGCAGGACCGCCGCAGGCTCCGGCACCGCGCATGACCACCACCTGGCCGGCACGGATGCGACCTTGCTTCAGCGCCGCAATCGCTTCGTCGGAACTCCAGAAGCACAACGCCGGACCGCTGAAGCGGCGCACCTTCCGCTCGACGATGCCGGTCTTGATCAGGCCCGATTCGGGCGCCAGGTTGCCGCGCAGCAGGATGATCGCGGGCCGCGGCGCGACCGGCCGGGCGATCGGCCGGATGACTTCCGCATCCGCCACCTCGATGCCCCGCAGGTTGCCTGCGACCGAGTCGCCGCTGACCGTGCGCGCGCCGGTGTCGAGCAGCGGTTCGAGCTGCTTCATCAGCGCCCGGCAGCCGCCGGCCGCCTCGAATTCCTCGATGCTGTGCCCGCCGATCGGGCGCACGCCGGCGAGCACCGGCGTCTCGGGCCCGAGCCGCTCGAACAGGCCATACACGTCGACGCCGCATTCGCCTTCGGTGGCCACGGCCTGGAGGTGCTTGGCCGCGTTGAGCGAGCCGCCGATCGCGAGCACCGCGCGCACGGCGTTCGCGAACGCGCCAGGCGTGAGGATGTCGCGCGGCTTCAGGTCGTCCCGCACCATCAGCACGATGCGGGCCCCGGCCGCACGCGCATCGGCCATCATCTTCGGGCTCAGGGCCGCGACCGGCGCGCTGCCCGGCAGCGCCAGGCCGAGCGCTTCGCAGACGACGTGCATCGTGTTGGCGGTTCCCAGGCCGGAGCACACGCCGGGGCCGCGGATCGCCTCGCGGCTCATCTCGATCAGCTCGCCGACCGGCAGCGTGCCGGTGACGGCATGCATCGCGCCGATGAAGACCTCCTCGATGTCCATGTGGCGGCCCCGGAACTCGCCACTGGGCTGGTAGCCGCAAGGCACCAGCAGGGTCGGAACGTTGAGCCGCGCCGCCGCCATCAACTGCCCGGGCACCGTCTTGTCGCAAGACGTGAGGCAGACCATGCCATCGAGCTGCGCGCCCTCGACCGCGACCTCGATGTCGTTGGTCACGAGGTCCCGCGCCGCCAGCATGTAGGCGCCGCGCGCTCCGGCGCCGGTGATGAAGTCGCTCGGCGCGGCGGTGCGGATCTCGAACGGAACCCCGCCGGCGGCGCGGATCGCGTCCTTGACCTGCACCGCGACCTGGTCCAGATGGCTGAAGCAGGCCGCAAGCTCCGAGGAACTGTTGACGACCGCGATCTTGGGCTTCTCGCAGTCTTCCTCGGGGATGCCGAGCGCGCGCCAATGGGCATTGCGCACCGACCAGAGGTAGGAACCGCGCGGGAAATTGCTGCGCAGCGGACGTGTCATGGTGCGGCCTCCGGGTTGTGATTGTTCTTCTTCGTGACTTCGACGATGCCGCGGTCGGCATCGACCCGCACCCAGTCGCCGGTCTCGATGCATTCGAGCGGGTCGCGGTCGAAGTCGGTCATCGACGGCGAATGCGAGACCACGGTGCCGAGCGCCACCTTGGTGGTCATCTCGTTGAACAGGAAGGCCGCCGGCACCGTGTTCATGAGCCGCGCGACGTGGAACATCGCGGACCAGCCCGACGACCCCTTGGCCCCCGGGAACACCAGCACCTTGCCCGCGAAGCTCTGGCCGCGCAGCGAGTGGCGCGTCTCGACGACCGTGCCGGTGCGCGGATCGATGCCGCCCCAGCCCGAGATCTGGTCCCGCGTGACCATCGCCTCGCCCTCGGCGACGCCGCCGACCACCTTGCGTCCGCGGATCACCAGGGTCTGACCGCCCAGTGTCTGTCCGCTCATGCCAGGCTCCCGTTCCAGCGCCCCGTACAGGCCGCATCGATGCATTCGGCCGTGCTGCCGAACCAGGCCTGCACGCCGAGGATGGCGGGCAGGTAGTGCGCCTGCTTGGCCGAATCCAGGGCCACGGTCTGCGTGCCCTTCGGCACCGCGCGGCTCATGGCCGAGCAGCTGTCGGTCATGAGGATGCCTCCCGCGTCCTCGATGATCTTGGTGTAGCCGTTGCGGTCGGCCAGCGACTTGATGGCGCGCGGCGTGAAGATCCACAGCTCGCAACCGGGATGCACCTTGCGCCCCTCGATCAGTTGCGCCGCCTCCCAGATCTGCTCGATCGTGTAGTGCGGACAGCCGAGCATCACGTACTGGATGTCCGCGCTGCGGGCGGTGGCGTTGATGGTCTCGTAGGTGGCGCGGCGCTCGGCCTCGCCATAGCGCAGCACCTGTGCCGGCTTGCGGCCGCCCAGGGCCTGCTCGAGACTGAGGGCTTCGGGCGTCACGCCGACCACGTGGTACATCTCGACGCCGCCCGACGACGAGGCCGCAGCGCCGAAGTGCTTGAGCCGCGGCAGGTTCGGCACCCGGCCGATGCCGCGCCGGCTGTGGACCACCGGCACCCGGTCCTGCACCTGCTCGCCGATGAAGTAGCCGAGCAGGCCCCAGTCCTGCACCGACTCGATCTCGATGTCGAGCTCGACGACGTGGGTCCCGAGCCGATGCTCGTCGAGGTGGTAGCCCCAGTAGGGGATGCGGCCGGTGAGCATCGCGGCGCCGGTGCTCTCCCGGCCTTCGGCATTGGTGCGCGCGCCGAGCACCGAGTTGCAGTAGATCACCGCCGACGACTCCATCCAGGCGCAGTGTTCGCCGCGGGTCGGGATGTTGCCGACCTGGTAGGGCGTGCAGGTGTTCATGATCTGGGCGCCGAGTCCGGCCGCGTGGCGCTCGCTCTTCTCGTAGAAGCGCACGATGTCCTCGCTCACGCCCATGCGCTCGGGCTGCCCCGGATCGAAGCCGAGCTGCAGGTGGCTCGTGAAGACCTTGAACTTCGGGATCGGCACCACCTCCTGGCTGTCCAGGCTGAACTCTGAAAACACCGCGTCCATGCCCCCCTGCTTCAACGCGAAATCGCGCTGGAACGGCGTCGTCGACGTGATGGTGGCGCAGACGTTGCGCGTCTCCACGAGCCGCTCGGCGCCCAGTGCCTCGCCATAGCGCACCAGAAGGTCCATCGCCTTCTGCACCGCGGCGCCACCGCTGCCGTCTCGCATCGCTTTCTCGTCGTCGGTCAGGTACATCGCCTGTTGTCTCGCTGGAGGGTTCGAAGAAAAAAGGTCAGCGCTCGGGCAGGCGCGGGCCCGGCACGTGGCCGCCGATCTCGCTCGCGATGCGCCCGGCCACCGCGCGCAGCCGCGGTGCGAGTTCGTCGCGCAGCCGCTCCTCGGGAAACACGAAGCCTGCGCCGCCGCCGTTCAAGGCCATGATCTCGTTGCCCGGCCCGACCAGCGGCACCGACACCGAGTTGATCTCGCGATGGAACTCGCCGAGCGACAGGCAATAGCCGAGGCGCTGGGCCTCGTCGATCGCGCGCAGCATGGCCGGCGCCAGGCTGTCCCACTCGGGGCCGCGCATGAGGCGCATCGAATCGAACAGCTGCGCGCGCGTGGCGTCGTCGAGCGCCGACAGGTAGGCGCGGCCCAGCGCCGAGTTCGGCAGCGGCGCACGCGATCCGACATCGAGGCGGGCCGACAGCATGGTCGAGCGCGGCCGGCAGGCCTCGATCAGCACCATCTCCATCCCGTCGCGCACCGCCAGATAGACCGAGGCGCCGCTTTCCTCCGCCAGCGCCTGCATCACCGGCCGCGCAACGGCGCGGACGTCGAGGCTGCCGAGGAAGACGCGTGACAGCGACACCACGCCCGGGCCGAGCGCCAAGCGGTCGCCGGCCGGCGATGCCTTGAGCATGCCCATCGCCACCAGCGTCGCGACCAGGCGGTTGACCGTCGGCCTCGGGATGCCGGTGATGCGCGCGAGTTCGGCGGGGCTCAGCAGTGGCCGGTCTTCGGAGAAGCTGCGCAGCACCGAGATGCCGCGCTCGAGCGCGCTCACGGTGTCGGAACGGTCCACCCGCGCGTCGGTGGTGTCGGCGGAGGGAACGGGGAGCGGATTGTGTTCGGCGGCCATGCGGAAGTCCTTTGGGAGATCCGCCAATGTAGAGCCTGCCGGCGAGGGTCCGGTCGTCCCGATCATCGTGAGCGGCTCAGCTGTTCGCGGTTTCGAGCGACGGCCGCTCGGCCACCGGCCCGGCGCCGTCGGCACCGGCGCGCAGGTACACGCCCTGGGCCTGCAGCGCCGTCTGCAGCGCGGTCACCTCGACCGCCCTCGGTGCGATCCGTCCCTGCGAAGCCAGTGCCGCCGCCGTGCCCGCCGCCTGTCCGGTGATCCAGCATTGCGGGATCTCGCGCATGAAGCCGTGCGAGTTGCGGTCGCACGAGATGTGGCGGCCGCAGGCCAGCAGGCCGTCGAGCCGCTGCGGCACCAGCGCGCCGTAGGGGATCGAGATGTTCGGGAACTTGGGCGACACGGCCGGAGACACGCCGATCTCGTCGGCCAGCGCGCGGCCTTCGGGCCACTGGCTGCGCAGCACCGCGCCGACGCCGCTCAGGCGCCGCGCATGGCGCACGCCGATCTGTGGTGCACTCAGCATCAGGTAGGCGTCCTCGAAGCCGGGCGCATGGGCGCGGAAGAAGTCGAGATGCGCGGCCATCGCCCGGTGCGAGCGCACCTCCACCGCGGTGAGATCGTCGACGTCGAGCGCCGAGTAGCCCGACTGGCGCGGCCCCATGAACAAGGCGACGTCGTTGCGCCAGGAGACGAAGGGGCGCTCGAACAGGCCCAGCTGCTCGCGGCCGCGCGCCATGAAGGCGCTGAACGCGTCGGGGCGGCCGGCCTTGAAGTCGATCCAGCGGCCCATGTCGACGCCGCCGAACAGCCACGAGGTGTTCATGCAATGGTGCACGTCGGCCTCCTCGATGTCGTTGACGAAGGCGGCGCCGGCGCGCGCGAAGAGATCGCCGTCGCCGGTGGCGTCGACCACCACGTCGGCCATGATCGCCATGCGCCCCTCCTTGCTCTCGAACACCACGCCCTTGACCGCGCCGTCCTGCACGATCGGCACCGCGGCCCACGAGTGGTAGATGAGCTTGACCTTGCGCTCCAGCACGATCTCCTGCGACAGCAGCTTGAGGCGCTCGGGATCGATGGTCGGCGACCAGGTGACGATGCCGTGGTAGGCCGCGGTGCGCTGCGCCCAGTGGCTGGCCTTGGCCGAGTCCTGGGAGCCCCAGTCTTCCCGCGACGGCCCGGCCACCGCGTCGGCCGGCAGCCGATCGAACAGCTCCTCGGCGAAGCCGCGGATCACGAGCTGGCCCTCCCAGTCGGTCATGCGGTCGATCCAGATCACGAGGCCGCCGGTGGACAGCCCGCCCAGGTGGTTGTAGCGCTCCAGCAAGGCCACGTCGGCGCCGGCCCGCGCCGCCGACGCCGCGGCGGCGGTGCCCGACGGCCCGCCGCCGACCACCAGCACGCCGCACCGGTGATAAACCGGTATGTCACGGCCCGGCTCGGACCAGACCCCGTGGTCGGGCCGTGCCACGCGACCGTCGCGATCGAAGATGTCGGAGCTGAGGATGCGCTCGTCGGTGCGGACGATGGTTTTCATAACTTGGGTCAAGGGCGGGTTGATGCGACTATTTTGATTTTGATGTCCATTTTATTGATATCAATCGGCCTGAAACCCGGGTATTCCCTTGGCTTTGTCCGTCTTTTATGGTTTGACAATCCATTTTCAAGACGGAGACGAAAAATGGACATTCACCGGCAAGCAGGGCGGAACGCGCGGCGGCGATTCGGCCTCCTGCTCGGCAGCGCGCTGCTGGCACTCGCGCCCTGGGCCGGCGCGCAGGACTTTCCGGCCAAGGGAAAGCCGATCCGCATCGTGGTCGGCTTCACCGCCGGCGGCGGCACCGACGGCCAGGCGCGCCTGGTGGCGCAGAAGCTCGGCGAGGTGCTCGGCACCCCCGTGATCGTCGACAACCGTCCAGGCGCCAGCACCATGCTGGCGGCCAGCGAAGTCGCGCGTGCGCCGGCGGATGGCTACACGCTGATGTATGCGCCCTCGTCGACCATGGCGCAGAACCCGCACACGCTGGCCCAGGTTCCGTACGACCCCTTCAGGGACTTCACCGCGCTGTCGATGGGCGGCCGCGGGCCGCTGGTGCTGACAGTCAACGACAGCGTGCCGGCGAAGTCGGTCGGCGAGCTCGTGCGCTACGTGAAGGCGCACCCGGGCACGGTCAGCTACGCGTCCTTCGGTACCGGCACCTCCTCGCACATCTACGGCGAGGCCTTCGTCAAGAAGACCGGCATCGACGCGGTGCACATCCCCTACAAGGGCGGCTCGGACGCCGCCAAGGACCTGATCGCCGGCCGCGTCCAGTACATGTTCGACTCCGCCTCTTCCGCGATCATCACGGTCGGCTCCGGCAAGGTCAGGATTCTTGCCGTGGCCT
Organism: Variovorax ginsengisoli; assembly: GCF_030486595.1. Classification (GTDB taxonomy): domain Bacteria; phylum Pseudomonadota; class Gammaproteobacteria; order Burkholderiales; family Burkholderiaceae_C; genus Variovorax; species Variovorax ginsengisoli_B. The sequence continues at coordinate 176,217 of NZ_JAUJZH010000006.1, forward strand.
CGGCCGCGCGCATCCCCGCCTTGCCGGAGGTCCCGACCTTCGCCGAGCAAGGCGTGGAAGGCCTGGACCTGCCGAGCTGGCTCGGCTTCTATGGCCCCGCGAACATGCCGGCACCGGTGGTGGCGCGCCTCAACAAGGCGCTCGGCCAGGTGCTCGAGATGCCCGCGGTGCAGGACTTCTATCGCAGTGGCGGCTACGAGGCCGGTGGCAGCTCGCCGGATGAATTCGCGCGCATCACGCGGTCGACCTACGACCGCTGGGGCGCGATGGTGAAGCAAGTTGGATTGGCCAAGGAATGAAATCGCATCGTCTTTCCGTATGTCGCATCGACCGCCGCCGCGCAATCGGCGCGCTGGTCCTGTCCCTCGCGCCCGTGCTCGCAACCGCCGCACCGGCCGCCCCGCCCGCGTTCCCCGACAAGGGACGGCCGATCCGGATCATCCTGGGCCTGGCCGCCGGTGGCGCCTCGGACGCGCAGGCGCGCTTCGTCGCCAGCAAGCTCGGCGACGTGCTGCAGACGCCGGTGATCGTCGAGAACCGCCCCGGCGCCAGCTTCATCCTCGCGACCGAGGAAGTCATCCGATCGGCGCCCGACGGCTACACGATCATGTATGCGCCCTCCTCGGTCGTGGCGCAGAACCCGCAGACGCTCGCCCAGGTGCGCTACGACCCGTTCAAGGACCTGACGCCGATCTCGCTCGGCGCCCGAGGTCCGCTGGTACTCACGGTCCACGTCAGCGTGCCCGCGAAGACCGTGCAGGAACTGATCGCGTACATCAAGGCCAACCCCGGCAAGCTCAGCTATGCCTCGTTCGGCACCGGCACCTCCTCGCACATCTACGGCGAGGCCTTCGCGCGCAAGGCCGGGCTCGATGTGGTGCACGTGCCCTACAAGGGCGGCTCGGACGCCGCCAAGGATTTCCTCGCCGGCCGCGTGCAGTACTACTTCGACGCCGCGCCGAACGCCATCACCAACACCGCGACCGGCAAGGTCCGCATGCTGGCGGTGGCCGCGCCTCGCCGCAGCCCGATGCTGCCCGACCTGCCGACGATGACCGAGCAAGGCGTGAGCGGTGTCGACATGCCGAGCTGGCTCGCCTTCTACGGCCCGGCACACATGCCGGCTCCGGTCGTCGCCAGGCTCAATGCCGCGCTCGCCCAGGTGCTGGCAATGCCGGCCACGCGCGACTTCTTCCGCCAGGGCGCCTACGAGGCCGAGGCGTCGACACCGCAGCAGCTCGACGAGCTCACGCGCTCGACCTACCAGCAGTGGGGCGGCATCATCCGCGAGCTCGGGCTGACGCGGCAGCAGTGACGCGCCGCCGGCCAAGCGGTCGCAGCCCATCGATGCTCACCACGCGTCCGTCGCGACATCCAAGTCGTGCTGAATGCGCGCGCTCAGCGCGAGCAGCGTCGGAGCGAGTTCGCGCACCGCCGAAGCCAAGGGTTCGGCCGTCGACAGGCTCACGTTCAAGGCGTATCGCGAGCCCTTGAACAGCAGCGGAGCCGCCAGCGCCACCACTTCAGGCTGCCAGGCGGCGGCGCAGAAGCCCTTCTCCTCGACGTCCCGGATCGCGGCCGCGAGCGCCGGCCCGAGCGTCGCCCACTGGGTGCGCCGGGTCCGGCGAAAGTGCGCGAGCAAGGCCTTGCGCTGGCCCTCCGGCGCGACGGCCAGGTAGGCGCGACCGAGGGAGGTCAGCTCCATCGGCACACGCTGGCCCGACACCACCCGGCGCAGGGAGGGCCGGCGGTTGTATCGGATCGACTCCAGGTAGACCATCTCGTCCCGATCGGGAGCGGCCAGGCCCACGTTGAGCCGCTCCGCCTGCGAGGCGTCGCGCATGTGCGGCGCGGCGATGGCGAGCGCGGTGGAACCCGAGCGCATGGCGTGCGCCAGGCTCAGGACCGCAGGCGCCAGGCGATACGCCCGGGTGCGTGCTTCCACCTGGAGATAGCCACACCCCACCAGAGTTTGCGTCAGGCGGCTCACCGTCGAACGGGAAAGGCCCGTTCGCTCGGCGATCTCGGCGTTGCCCAGCAGCTCCGAGCCGGGGCGGAACGATCGAAGGATCTCGATGCCCCGCTCCAGCGACCTGTTCGCGGGCGAGACCCCGGGCTTCTCCGCCCCCAGAGACTGCGCAGGCGTTGACGAATTCATGAGATTCAGCACCTCCATGCCGGGCCGGACGACGGCAGAACGCCAGTGTATTGGGTTCCACTGCTTGGAATCGAAGGGATGCCAAACCGGCACCGGCTTCCTAAGCTACTTCCCATGGCGGCTTCACCCGGAAGCGGCAGCGACAAAGACCTTTGCCCCCGCGTGGCAGGAGACAGCCGATGACCCGATCCTTTCGTTCCATTCTGTGCCGCGTGGCCGGCTGTCTGGCCGTGACCGCACTCGCAGCCTCCGCGGCCTTCGCCGCCTTCCCGGACAGGCCCGTGAAACTGGTCGTTCCCTTCGCCCCGGGCGGCGGGACCGACGCCATCGCGCGTGCGCTGGGCCTCGGCATGTCGCAGGCGCTCGGCCAGCCGGTCATCGTCGACAACAAGCCCGGCGCGGGCACCATCATCGGCAGCGATGCCGTGGCCAAGAGTGCGCCGGACGGCTATTCGGTGCTGGTGTCCACGTTCGCGCATGCGGTCAATCCCAGCCTGATGCCCAAGCTCCCCTACGACACGCAGAAGGCCTTCGCGCCGGTGGTGCTGCTGGCCCGCGGCCCAAACGTCCTCGTGGTGCGTGCGGACAGCCCCTACCGGTCGGTGGCGGACGTGGCGGCAGCCGCGCATGCCAAGCCCGGAAAGCTCACTTTTGCCTCGCAGGGCAACGGCACTTCGGCGCACCTCGCGGGCGAGTTGTTCACGAACCTCGCGAAGGTGCAGATGACGCACATCCCCTACAAGGGCGCCGGCCCGGCCCTGACCGATCTGCTCGGGGGCCAGGTCGACATGATGTTCGCCACCGCCGCAGCGGTGTCGTCCCAGCTGGCCGGCGGCAAGCTGCGCGCCATCGGGGTCACCACGCCGCGCCGTGCGCCGGCCCTGAAGGATGTGCCCGCGATCGCGGAGACCGTTCCCGGCTACGCCGTGGAGAGCTGGTACGGCCTGTTCGTCGCCGCCGGCACGCCGGCCGATGTGGTCGCCAAGCTGAACGCGGCGGCAAGGAAGGCCACCGAAAGCGCCGAGTTCCGCAAGATGCTCGAGCCCGAAGGCCTGACGGTCAGCGGCGGGGCCCCGACCGAACTGGATGACTTCGTCAGGTCCGAGACCGTCCGCTGGTCTCGGATCGTGAAAGAAAACAACGTCAAGGCCGACTGAGGCCGAGGAAGGATGAACCCCATGGACTACACCTTGATCCAGCTGCAGGTCGAGCGCGGCATCGCCACCTTGACCTTCAACCGCCCCGAGAAGCGCAACGCGATGAGCGATGAACTGCGCGCCGAATTCACCCATGCCCTGGAGCGCGTCGCCGCCGACAAGGAGACTCGAGCGCTGGTGCTCACGGGCGCCGGCAAGGGCTTCTGCGCCGGCGGCGACATCGCGGGCATGGAGCGCCGCATGAACGCGCCGGCCGGCGAGGTCGCATTCAACGGCTGGCATCGGCAGCAACGGGTGCACCACACGCAAGCGCTGCTGCATACGATGCCCAAGCCGGTGATCGCCGCAGTGAACGGCGCTGCCTCCGGCCTGGGCGCGGACACCGCGCTCGCGTGCGACTTCATCATCGCCAGCGAGTGGGCCAGCTTCACCTGGTCCTACATCCACCGGGGCATCATCCCCGACGGCGGCGGCATGTACTTCCTCCCGCGCCGCGTCGGGCTGGCCAAGGCCAAGGACCTGATCTTCACCGGGCGCAAGGTGGAGGCCGACGAAGCGCTCGCCTTGGGCATCGTGGACCGCAAGACCACGGCGGACCGGCTGCTGGCCGATGCCCAGGCGTGGGCCGCCGAACTGGGGCGGGGTTCCGCGACCGCGCTGGCGCTGTCCAAGACGATCCTGAACCAGACCTTCGAACTGCCGGCCCAGCAGGTCTTCGCCCAGGGCAGCCAGGCGCAGGGCATCTGCTACACGAGCACCGAGCACCGCGAGTCGGTCCGGGCCTTCCTGGCGAAGTCCCACGGCACGGCCGGGGAATGACCGCCATGGAAGCACTGTCCCGATTGCTCCAGCCCCGAAGCGTCGCCGTGATCGGCGCCTCGGGCGACCCGGCCAAGACCGCCGGCCGGCCGGTGTCGTACCTGCAGAAGCATGGCTTCGCCGGCACGATCTACCCCGTGAACCCGAAGCTCGATCGCATTGGCGAGCTGCCCTGCTACCGCGACGTGGCCTCGCTGCCGGCGGTCCCCGACGTCGGCATCGTGCTGCTGGGCGCGGAGCGGGCCCACATCGCCGTGAAGGAACTCGCCCAACGCGGCGCGGCCGCGGCCATCGTGCTGGCGAGCGGCTACACCGAGACCGGCGAAGAAGGCGCACGGCGCCAGCAGCAGCTGCTGGAGGCCGCCGGCAGCATGCGCATCCTGGGCCCGAACACCATCGGCCTGGTGAACCTGACCGACCATATCGTGCTCTCGGCCAGCGGTGCGCTGGAGATGGACCATTTCCACGCCGGCGCCATCGGCGTGGTGTCGCAGAGCGGCGGCATCCTCGGCGCGCTGCTGTCGCGCGCCGCCGCCCGGGGCATCGGCTTGTCGAAGCTGGTGTCGACCAGCAACGAAGCGGATCTCGAACTCGCGGATTTCGTCGACGCGCTGGTCGACGATCCGGCGACGCGGGTCATCGCGCTGTACATCGAGGCGATCCGGCAGCCGGAGAAATTCCGCGCCGCCGCGCTCAAGGCGGCGCGCGCCGGCAAGCCCATCGTCGCCTTCAAGATCGGGCGCTCCGAAGCGGGCGCCAAGGCCGCGGTGTCGCACACGGGGGCGCTGGCCGGCGCGGACCGCATGTACGACGCGCTGTTCCAGCAGACCGGCGTGATCCGGGCGCAGACCTTCGGCGACCTGCTCGACATCCCGGCCGCCCTCGCGACAGGGCGGGTCCTGCGCGGCAAGCGGGTCGCCATCCTCACATCGACCGGCGGCGCCGGCACGCTGGTGTCCGACAGCCTGGGCGTGTCCGGCTTCGAGACCCCGGCGCCGGACGAACCCACGGCGGCGGCCTTGCGGGCCCTGCAGACCGGCGACCATGCCGCGCTGGACCGCAATCCGATCGACGTCACGCTGGCCGGCCTGCAGCCGGATCTGCTGCGCGGCGCAATCAAGGCGCTCCTGGCCAGTCCGAGCTACGACGCCTTGGCCGTCATCATCGGCTCGTCGGGCGTCGGCAGGCCCGAGCTGATGGCCGGCGCGATCGAGGACTGCCTGCCGCTGTCCGACAAGCCGGTGCTGGCCTATGTAAGCCCGCATGCCCCCGAGGCCGCCGCGCTCTTGACGCAGCGCGGCGTGCCCGCCTTCGTTGCCGCCGAGAGCTGCACCGCAGCACTGGCGGGCATGCTGCAGGCGAGCCGATGGCGGGCGCCGGCCGGTGCGCCGGAGGGCGCCGCCCGCGTGCAGCTGCACGATCTCCCCGCGGGCTCGCTGGACGAGGCGCAAGCCAAGCGCTTGTTCGCCCGCTTCGGCGTGCCCTGCGCCCGCGAGGCGATCGTCCGCAGCGGCGAGGAAGCCGAGCGCGCAGCGCGCGAACTGGGAGGACGGGTCGTGCTGAAGATCCTGTCGAGCGAGATCACGCACAAGAGCGACGTCGGCGGCGTCGCCGTCAACGTCTCGCCCGAGGAGATCGCCGCTCGGCTGGTCGCGATGGCGGCCGGGGTCGAGCGAGCCACCGGGCTACGCCCGGAGCGATTCCTGGTGCAGGAGATGGTGGACGGCGGATGCGAACTGATCCTCGGCATGCACCGCGACGCGCTCGGCACGGCCATCCTGCTCGGCATGGGCGGCGTGACCGCGGAACTGTTCAAGGACACGACGATCCGCTTGCTTCCAGCGCAAGGCGGCCTGGGCCGCGACGAGGCCCTGGCGATGGCGCGCGACCTCAAGACCTGGCCGTTGCTCGACGGCTTTCGCGGGCGTCCGAAGGCCGACGTCGACGCGCTGGCCGATGCCATCGTGGCCTTCTCCCGCATGGCCGCGCAATTGGGCGACCGGCTGGTCGAGGCCGAGATCAATCCCCTGTTCGTGCTGCCCCGAGGCGCCGGCGTGCGTGCCGCCGACGGGGTCGTCGTGCTCCGCGAATAGCGGCTAGCCCGGCAGCTTGCTGGCGTACATCAGCGCCTGCAGCAAGGTCCGGCTCGCCGGCGTGGGCTCGCTGTGCGCCGACACCGCCAGCGAGCTCACGCGATGCGCCCAGGGCTCGTCGAGCGGCACGAACGCAAGGTTTGGAAACTGCGCCTGCTGCTCCAGGCTGGCTTGCGGAAGGAGACCGATGCCGAGGCCGCACTGCACCATCCGGCTGCACGAGTCCATGCCCTTGACCTGGATGCGCGTGCGCAGCTTCACGCCATGCTTCAGCGCCTCTTTCGCGACCCGCATCGCCAGCGCGGTGCCGGGCGGAAGTTCGACCCACTCCTCCTCGAGCAGCTGGTCGAAGCGCAGGCGCTTGCGCTTGGCGAACCGGTGGGCGGCGGGCAGGATCACGACCAGCCGTTCGCTGCGGTAGGGCCGGAGCGTCAGGCCCGGGATGTCCCCTTCGGCGACGAAGACGCCGACGTCGGCCCGGTCCTGCAGCAGCAGCTCGACGATGTCGGCGCTGGTGTGCTCGGCCAGCTCGATCTTGATGCTCGGGTGCTGGTGCAGGAAGAGCGCCAGGTCCTGCGGCAGGTGCTGCACGATGGCGGAGATCGAGGCAACCAGCCGAATGCGGCCCGACACGCCGGCCTGCAGGTTCTGCAGTTCGTCGTCGAGCGCCTCGACGTCGTCGATCATCGCGCGCGCATAGCGCGCGACCGACAGGCCCGCGGCAGTCAGTTCGACGCCGCGCGCGGTGCGGTCGAGCAGGGGCGAGCCCGTCGCGGCCTCCAGCTGCGTGATGCGGCGGCTCGCGGCCGACGGCACGATGTGCAGGGTCGCGGCGGCGCGCGACAGGCTGCCCTCGCGCTCGATCGCGGCGATGAGCTTCAGGGTCGAGAGGTTCAGGTGGTCCAGCAGCGGACGTCGAGCTTTCATCGGATCGGGGCATGCGTTGCCGGGAGGGCAACGCCGTTGTGAATAAATGTCGCTGGGCAGGTGGCGGCGGGTGCGTCAGCATGCGCCCTGTTCCCACGGAGACAAGACGAACCATGCAACAGATACTGAATCTACGCGATCTGACGATGATCGAGCGCGTTCACGCCCGCGGCGGCCGCTTTCGCTACCACCCCCTTCTGTCCGGCACCGACGGCGCGGTGGGCAACTTCTTCCTTCAGCTGTCCAACACCTTCAACGACTTCGACTCGCCGCGCCACCGGCACAACTTCGACCAGGTGCGCGTGCAGCTCGAAGGCGACGCCGACTTCTCGCGCGACGGCGTCATGAAGCCGGGCATGATCGGCTACTTCCCCGAAGGCGTGTTCTACGGCCCGCAAAGCATCGCGGGCGAATCCCTCACGCTGGTGCTGCAGTTCGGCGGTGCCAGCCGCAGCGGCTATCTGTCGGAGGCCGCCTTCCAGCGCGGCATCAGCGAACTCAAGGAGACCGGCCGGTTCGAGGCCGGCGTCTACAAGGTCGACAAGCCCGAGGGCGGCACGCGCAACCAGGATGCCTACGAAGCGGTCTGGGAGCATGTCCATGGCCGCGCGCTGCGCTATCCCGAGAGCCGCTACGACAAGCCGGTCTTCATCCGGCCGTCGGCGGCCGCCTGGGTGCCGGACGACAGCGCCCCGGGGCTCGCGCGCAAGCACCTCGGCACGTTCTCCGAGGCCTGCACCACGCTGTCGCTGGTCGAGCTCCAGCCCGGCGTCGGGTTCGAGGTGCCGCCGAACACCATCGTCTTCGTGCTCGAAGGGCAAGGCCGGGCGGGCGACGGCGACTGGGAGCCGCGCTCGTCGCTGTACAGCGGGGCGAACGCGAGCCGGATGCAGGCCGACGCCGCCAGCCAGCTGCTGCAGATCGAGCTGCCGAGGCTCTCGCCATGATCGGCCGCCCCTTCGACCCGCGCCGTCGGCGCGCCCTGCTCGGCCTCGGCGCCGCCGCGCTGGCCACCGCGCCCGTGCTGCGCGCCTGGGCCCAGGGCTTCCCTTCGCGCCCGATCTCGATGGTGGTGCCCTTTCCGCCGGGCGGCGGCTTCGACACCATCGCACGGCCCTTCGCGGAGCGGCTCGGCAAGCGCCTGGGCCAGGCCGTGATCGTGGACAACCGCCCCGGCAGCGGCGGCAACATGGGAACCGATGCGGTCGCCAGGGCGCCCGCCGATGGCTACACCCTGTTGTTCGCCAACGATTTCCTGGCGACCAATCCGAGCGTGAACCGCAACGTGCGCTACGACCCCCTCAAGGACTTCGTCCCGGTGAGCATGATCGGCACCACGCAGGTTGTGATCGCGGTGCGGCCGGACTTCCCGGCGAAGAACTTCAACGAACTGGTCGCGCTCTCGCAACAGCGACCCCTGAGCTTCGGAACACCGGGCGCCGGGACATCGCCGCATCTGGTGGGCGAGTACCTGTCGACGATCTCGCCGCTCAAGACCCTGCATGTGCCCTACAAGGGCACGGCACCATCGGTCAATGACGCGATCGGCGGCCAGATCGACATGGTCTACGCCACCACGCCCTCGGTGGCCGGGCACATCGCGGCGGGCAAGCTGCGCGGCATCGCGGTCTTCGGCGAACGCCGCAGCACCCATCTGCCCGAGGTGCCGACGCTGCCGGAGGCCGGCGGCCCGGCGGTCAACTACGAAGTCTGGTATTGCCTGATGGCGCCCGCCGCGGTCCCTGCGGCGGTGCTCTCGAGCATCCGCGACGCCACGCGCAAGGCGCTCGATGGCGAGCTCGGCGCCCGCCTGGCCCAACTGGGCTACGCGGTGAAACCAAGCGGCCCCGAGGAAGTCACGCGCCTCATCCAGCGCGACCTGGCGCGCTGGAAGGACGTGGTGGCCCGGGCCAACATCTCGATCGATTAGGGCCTGTTCACCCTACTTCCAGGGATCGCGTTGCCGAGCAATGGGAAGGTATGCCAGGCCGGTCGTTGCGCAATTCATCAGGGGGCCGAGCCCCTTCACGGTCTCAGACCACCATCGGCACCGCGGCGCCGTCCATCGAGACGATGGCCCCGGAGATGTAGCCGGCCGCACCCGATGCCAGGAACACGACCGCACGCGCGATGTCCTCGGGCGCGGCGACCCGTCCGAGGGGCATGCGGGCCTGCGCGTCGCGCAGCACCGCCTCGGCGCTGGTCTTGTGCAGCCGGGCCTCGGCGGCCAGGCCCTCGGCCATGCGGTCGGTCAGCGTCAGTGCCGGGTTGACCGCATTCACGCGCACGCCGCGCGGCCCATAGGCCGCGGCCAGGCCGGCGGTCGCGAGCATCAGCGCCGCATTGGCGGCACCGCCTGCCAGGTGGGTGGTGGTGGCGACCTTGCCGCCCATGCCGATGACGTTGACGATCGCGCCCGTGCCGCGCGCCCCCATGCGCTTGATCACCGGGTCCATGACGTTGACGTAAGTGAAGAACTTGGCCTGCATGGCGTCCTGCCACGCTTGCGGCTGCAACTCGTCGAAGGGCGTGCGGCGCGCGGCCCCGGCCGAGTTGACGAGGACGTCGATCGGGCCACCCTCGGCTTCGGCGGCATCCACCATCGCAAGCGCCGCACCCGCATCACCGAGGTCGGCGAGTTGGCCGTGCGCCACGTGGCCCTCGGCGCGCAATGCCGCCACAGCGGCCTCCAGGTGCGCGGCCGTGCGCCCGGCCAGGCTGACCCGCGCGCCTTCGCGCAGGAACTCGCGGGCGCAGGCCAGCCCGATGCCGCGGCTGCCGCCCGTGACAAGCACATGCTTGCCGGTCAATTGAAGATCCATGGCACCTCCTTGGATGAGATCGTTCAGTGTCGAGGGGTCCAACTGTGCCAGAGCGCTTCATGCTGCGTGGTCCTACACGCGCACGGCCGAAGGTGCCACGGGCTGGGCAGGCTCGGGGAACCTACGATCGGTCCGTTGCCCCCGCACCGGGTCGTGGGCGCTATCGGATCAGACACAAGGCTCCTGCATGGTACGAACACTCAGCCCGATCGTCCGGGACCGGGCGGGTCCGGTGCGCCCCATTCCGGCTGCGATCGCTGCGATCACCGGGCAACCGCTGACGGAGGTCGCCCGGGTCATCTGGCAATGCATGGACGCATTGGCTGGACTGGCCGGCATCCACGGGGAAGTGGCGCCCGAGGATGTATGCCACGCAGCACTCCTGCGGTTCGGCTACGCGCCGCACCGGCTCTACGCCGATGTCCGTCGTCGGCCGGTGCTGGCAGAGGTGCTGCGGGCCTATGCGCGTTCGCCGGGTCCGTGCGAGCGCCTGTTCGCGATCTGCGAATCTGGCGAGGCCTTCGCGTTTCTGGGCAGCCAGGCCGCGGCCTGGACCCACAGCGCTCCCGCCAGCCTCGGCGTGCTGGTCCGGGAAGGCCACCTGGACCTCGACATGCAGGTCAGGTTCGCCTTGACCGTCAAGGTCCACCGACCGGTCCCCATCGCATCGCCCGACCACGAGTTCCTCGAAACGATGGCCATTCCGGCATTGGCCCTGGCCGAGGCCTACAACATCGAAGTGCTGCCCATGGACTGGCCCTACTGGAACCTGTCCTTCCCCGGCGATATAACGGACGGCGCGCCAGGCTCCGGCGCAACCCTGGTCTGCGGCGAGCACGAGTTGCTGAGGGTGGTCAACGACCGCGTGCGACTGCTCCGGTTTTCCGATGAAACGTTCGAAGCGATGGTGGCTCGCCTGCGCCGCGGCCCCTCGAAACCCTGAGCGCCCTGCCGCCCGTCCCCACACGCTTTCAAGAAAAGCGCCTACATGCGGGCGCGCGCAGCATCGCTCGAGACGACATCCGTCTTCACACTAGATTCAGGAAAAAACAAACCGGATGCTTTCGCCATGACGAATCTACGCACTGCCTCGCAGCCGTCGCTCTTCGAGCCCACCGGGGTGCCAGGACTCGACGAGGTGCTGGCCGGAGGACTGCCAGCGGGGCACCTCTATCTTGTCGAAGGGACCCCGGGCGCCGGCAAGACGACGCTCGGCCTGCAGTTCCTTCTCGAAGGGCGGGTACTCGGCCAAAAGGGCTTGTACGTCACGTTGTCGGAGACTTCCGACGAGCTTGCGCAGGGCGCGAGGTCGCACGGGTGGGAACTCGACGGCATAGAAATCTTCGATCTCGTCGGCGACGAGGGCCTCAGCGCAGACGCCGAGCAGAGCATCCTCAACCCCTCCGATTTCGAGCTGGGCGAAACGATCCGCAACGTCATGGCCCTGGTGGAGCGCGTGCGACCGGAGCGTGTCGTTTTCGACAGCCTCTCGGAGCTGCGCTTGCTGTCCCAGAACCCGCTGCGCTATCGGCGGCAGATCCTGGCGCTCAAGCGCTTCTTCCTGACGCAGCGCTGCACCGTGCTCATGCTCGACGACAAATCGGCCGGCGCCGGCGACATGCACCTGCACAGCATTGCGCACGGCGTGATCCATCTCGAGCAGAACACCGGCACCTACGGCCCCGACAAGCGCCGGCTTCGCGTGGTGAAGATGCGGGGCGTGAGGTTCCGGGAGGGCGAGCACGACTTCAATCTCGATTGGGGCGGACTGCAGGTGTTCTCGCGCCTGGTGGCCAACGAGCACGGCCGCGAGCATGCGAGCGAAGCCGTGAGTTCCGGCAATGCAGAACTGGACCGGCTCCTGGGCGGCGGGCTGGTCCCGGGCAGCAACTTGCTGTTCGCCGGCCCCGCCGGCGTCGGCAAGACGACCACTGCCGTGTGCTGTGCGGCTGCCGCCATGCAGCGCGGGGGCAAGGCGGCATTCTTCCTTTTCGACGAAGGAATCAAGACACTCCTGATGCGCTCGCGGGCCCTGGGGCTGGACATCGAAGAGTACAACGCGTCGGGACAGCTGGATCTGCACACGATCGACCCGGCGGCGATTTCCGCCGGCGAGTTTTCGCACCGCGTGCGAGATGCGGTCGAGCGGCGGGGCGTCGGCACGGTCGTGATCGATACGCTGAACGCCTACCTGGTCGCCATGCCCGGCAGCAACTTCCTTCTGCTGCAGATGCACGAGCTGCTGACGTACCTCAATCTGCAGGGGGTGACGACCATTCTTGTCCTGTCTCAGCACGGCCTTTCCGGCGAGGTCCCAAACGATGTCGACCTGAGCTACCTGAGCGATTCGATGCTGCAGTTCCGGTACTTCGAGGCCCGTGGGCAACTCCTCAAGGCGGTGTCGGTGATCAAGAGTCGCACCAGCGCGCACGCCTCCACGATCCATCAGTTCAGGCTCAGCGCGAGCGGCCTCGAGATCGGTGAGGCGCTCACGGATTTCGAAGGTGTCATGGCTGGTGTTCCGCGCTATAGCGGAGAGACCTCGCTGCTCGGCAGCGCGGAACAGGCGTGACGGCGTGGAGAATCGAATACTCGTCCTGGCGCCGTTCGGGCGCGACGCCCGGGTGATCACCGAGGTGCTCGCGGCACGGCGAGTCGTTGCACACATCTGCGAAAGCGGCGACGCGCTGATCCGCGAAATGTGCCAGGACTCGGCCGCGACGATCCTCACCGAGGAAGCGCTGACCAACGGCATCGTCGATGCGCTGCGCGAGATGCTCGCGAGCCAGCCGCCGTGGTCCGACTATCCGTTCGTCGTGCTGGCGGCGCGGCAAACGCTGCACCGGACCGATCGTGCCCGGTCTGCGCTGCAGGAACTCAGCAATCTGGTGCTGCTCGAGCGGCCGGTCAATCCCGACACCTTGGCAAGTGCTGCCGAGTCCGCATTGCGCGCACGGCAGCGCCAATACCTCACGCGCAAGCATCTTGCCGAGTTGGAGGCATCCAAGCTGAGCGTCGAGCAGCTTAACGACAAGCTCGAAACCCGGATCGCCGAGCGGACCGCCGACCTCGCGAGCGCGAACGATCGGTTGATGCGCGAGATCCTGGAGCGGGAACGCGTCGAGAGTTCGCGCGTCCAGAACCAGAAAATGGAAGCACTGGGCCGCCTGACCGGCGGCATCGCCCACGACTTCAACAACCTGCTGCATGCCGTCAACCTGAACCTGCAGTTGATCGAGCGGCTGACAATCAAGGACGACCGCGTTCGCCACTACGCGCACCGGGCCAAGGAGGCCGTGGACCGCGGTTCGCGCCTGACCGGCCAACTGCTGTCCTTTGCGCGCACGCAGAGCCTGGTGCCCAAGCTGCATGACGTGAACGATCTCATCCGCAACATGGCGGAGCTGATTTCGATTTCCGTGGGCGCCCATGTCAAGCTGTCGCTGTCGCTGTGTCCCGAGCCCGCGTATGTCGTCGTCGACGCCGCCCAGATGGAGATGGCCGTCCTCAATCTCTCGGTGAACTCGCGCGATGCCATGCCCCTGGGCGGCATGCTGGAAATCCACACGCAGATGGCGGCGGCCGTCGATCCCGACGCCAGTCCCGGTGGCGCTGTCGCCACTGCGTATCCACTGGGCACGGTCAGCGTCGCCGTGCGCGATACGGGCGAGGGAATCCCGGACAACCTGCTCGGCAAGGTTTTCGATCCGTTCTTCACGACCAAGCAGCACGCCGGTACCGGGCTCGGGTTGAGCCAGGTCTACGGATTCACGCGGCAGTCGGGCGGCAATGTGGAAGTGCAGAGCGAGGTCGGCGCAGGCACGACGATCAAGCTCTGCTTCCCGCTGGCCCCGGCGCCGAAGGAAGCGGCCGAGGCCACGCTTCGCGGGCAGAACGCGGCGCTGGCGTTGCAGGCGGAGATCCTGGTCGTCGAAGACGATCCCGCCGTTCGCCGAAGCATGGTCGAATGCCTTCAGGTGCTTGGATTCCACGTTCGCCAGGCCGCGGATGGCGCAGCGGGCCTGACCGAGTTGAAGAAGGCGCGACCGGACCTGCTGCTGGTCGACTACCTGATGCCGCGTATGAACGGCGCTGAACTGATCGCCCATGCACGCGAGATGTACGTCGATCTTCCGATTCTCATGGCGACCGGCTACGCGGACATGAACGCCGTCGAGCGTCTGATCGGCCCGCACTCGGTGCTCGCCAAGCCTTTCGACCTCGACACCATGGGCAAGGCCGTGTCGATGGAGCTTCGGCGAAGGCAACCGCCGCCATAGGCACCTCGGGCGCGCGCCACCAGGTCATGCCGCTCGATTCGAGGATCGTCGATTTTCCTTCCTGGCACGCCCCAGGTTGGCCGCGATCATGGCCGCGACCAGCGTGACCAGCCACGAGAAATACACCCAGAGCAGAAACATCGGGAACGCCGCGAAGGTCCCGTAGACCGCCTTGTAGGTCGGCACCTTGGCGAGGTAGCCGGCAAAGCCGCGCTTGCCGAACTCGAAGGCCAAGCTGGCGACCAGGCCCCCGGCGAGGGCATCACGCAGGCGCACCTGGGTGTTCGGGACGAGGTAGAACATGCTGGTCAGCGCCGCCAGGACGAGCAGCAGCGGGCCGAGATCGAACACGAAGGCGAGCGAAGCGGGCAGCGCGCCGATCCAGCCCAGCGAGGCGCCGAGCACATGGGAGCTCGCCCACAGGCTCAGGCCCAGCACCGGCGGCCCGACCGCCAGCATCAGCAGGTACAGGCCGACCCGCCTGAAGAACGGCCGGTTGCGCCGCACCTCCCACATCTGGTTCAGGGCGTTCTCGACGGTCAGCAGCATCGCGACCGCCGTGCAAAGCAGCAGCAGCGAGCCGACCCAGGTCAGGCCGCTGGCGTTGGCGGCGAACCGGTTCAGGTACTGCAGGACCGTGCGCGCGATATCGGCCGGCAGCAGCGGGCTCAGCAGGAACTCCTGGATCGCATCCTTGAATCGCCTGAAGACCGGGAAGTGCGTGAAGAGCGCGAAGCTCGCCGCCAGCAAGGGGACGATGGACAGCAGGGTCGTGAAGGTCAGGCTCCCGGCGACCTGGGGCAAGCGCTCTTTGCGGGCGCGCTGGATCGTCATTCGGGTCAGGGTGAACATGGGTCGCGGCAAATGAAATTCGGCCCGCCGATTGTGAAGGCTGCCGCCGCCGGCCTCGGGGTTCCTCTTGGTTGTCCGGGCTGGCGTTCCGGGCTACGCTGCGCGCGACCGAGGATCTTCATGACCACATTGACGGACACGGGGCCAGGCCACCAGGACAGCGCCATCGGCGTGCAGCGCCATCTCGCCGAACTCGACGCCCAGGGCTACACGGTCATCCCCGATTTCCTGCGGCCGGACGATCTGCAGCGGGTCCGCGCGGGCCTCGCACCACACCTGGGCAGCCACACCGGACGCAACAACTTCGAGGGCGTGCGCACCGAACGGGTCTACACGCTGGTCGGCCGGGGCCGCTGTTTCGAGGACATCGCCGAAGACGCGCGCGTGCTGGCCCTGCTCGACCGGCTGCTGGCACCGGGCTACCTGCTGACGGCGAGCCAGGCGATCTGCATCCATGCGGGCGAGACGCCGCAGCCGATCCACTACGACGACTCGTTCTACCCGGTACCGCGCCCGCGGCCTTCCATCAGCTTCAGCACGATCGTCGCGGTCGATGCGTTCACGGCCGAGAACGGCGGCACCGAGATCATCCCCGGCAGCCACCGCTGGAGCGACGCCCGGATCATCGGGGCCTACGACGGCCGCGATGCCGATGCGCCGATGCCCTCCTCGCTGGAGCGCTTGCTCGTGCCGATGGTCGTTCCGGCAGGGGCCTGCATCTTCTTCCATGGCACCCTGATGCACCGCGGCGGCGCCAATCGCAGCGCGGCGCCGCGGCTGGCGTTCTCGAACCAGTACTGCGAACCCTGGGCGCGCACCCAGGAGAACTTCTACCTCGGCATCCCGCCGGCGCTGGTGCGCGGCATGTCGCCGCGCCTGCAGTCGCTGCTCGGCTACGAGATCATGCCGCCCTTCATGGGCCACGTCACGGCGTCGCATCCGGCCAAGGTGCTGCAGCCCGACCATGTCAATGCCGTAGCCGGAGCGCCTCGCGACGGCCGGCGCGAACAGGAGAACCCATGAGACCCGCGCACCCCCTGGACCGGCTGATCGGCGACGAATGGCCGGCCTTCGCGAGCGACGCCCAACTGCGTGCCTTCGAAGCCACGCCCTATGCCGAGCGCATCGCAGCGCAGAGCACCTACGAGGCCCTGCAGCGCGGCGCCGCCTGCGACCCCGACGCCGATGCCATCGTGTTCCTGCCGCAGGCGGAGCCCGACGATACGCCGATGCGCATCAGCCATCGGCAGTTCGTCGGCCGCGTGACGCAGGCCGCGAACCTGTTCACCGAACTCGGCGTCGGCCCCGGCGATGTCGTCAGCCTGCTGCTGCCGCTGGTTCCCCAGAGCTTCTTCTGCCTGTTCGGCGCCGAAGCGGCCGGCATAGCCAATCCGGTCAATCCGCTGCTCGAGGCGGGCCAGATCGCCGAGATCCTGCGCGCCGCCAACACCAAGGTGCTGGTCGCGCTCGGCCCCGTGCCCGGAACCGACATCTGGGCCAAGGTCGAACGCATCCGCGACCAGTTGCCGGGCCTGAAGGCGATCGTCGTGGTCGGTGGCGAGAGCGACCCGGCACGCGCCGTGCACGGCTTCGACGCACTGGTGGACCGGCAGCCCGCCGACCGGCTGCTCGGCGGCCGCCAGATCGCGGCCAGCGACACCGCCGCCTACTTCCACACCGGCGGCACCACCGGCATGCCGAAGCTGGTGCGCCATACGCACGGCAACCAGGTCTACCAGGCCTGGGCCGTGGGCCTGATGCTGCGCGTGCGCGCCGGCGCGCCGCTGCTGTTCGGCCTGCCGCTCTTCCATGTGGGCGGTGCGCTGACGCAGGGCCTGGCTCAACTGAGCGCGGGCGGCGCGATCGTCGTGCTGTCGCCGTCGGGCTGGCGCAACCCGGTGGCGGTGCGCAATGTCTGGCGGCTGGTCGAGCGCTTTCGGCCCGAAGTGTTCGGCGGTGTTCCGACCGTGCTCGGCGCGGCGCTCAACGTGCCGGTCGACGGCGCCGACGTCTCGAGCATCCGCATCTGCTCGGGCGGCGGCTCGGCGATCCCGGTGCCGATCGGCAGGGCTTACGCGCAGCGCTTCGAGGTGCCGGTGGTCGAGGTCTACGGCATGACCGAGACCTCGAGCGTCCACACCCTGGCCTACCTCGACCGGCCGATCCGCCTGGGCTCGGTCGGCCATCCGGTGCCGTACAGCCGGGTGCGGATCGTCGAGGTCGATGCCGAGGGGCGCGCCACGCGCGACTGCGCGGTCGGCGAGAGCGGGGTCGTGGCGATGAGCGGGCCCGGCGTGTTCAGCGGCTACCTGAGCGACAGCCACAACCGCGAGGCCTTCGTCGCGCCCGGCTGGGTGAACTCCGGCGACCTCGGCCGCCTCGACGCCGAAGGCTACCTCTGGATCACCGGCCGCGCCAAGGACCTGATCATCCGCGGCGGCCACAACATCGACCCGATGGCGATCGAAGAGGTCTTCTTCCAGCATCCCGCGGTGGCGCAGGCCAGCGTCGTCGGCCAGCCGGACGTGTATGCGGGCGAGCTGCCGATCGCCTTCGTGCAGCTCAAGCCGGGCGCGGCGGTCGAGGCGGCCGACCTGCTCGCCTTCGTTGCCGCCGGCACGCCGGAACGCGCGGCGCTGCCGGTCGAGGTGCTGTTCGTCGAGGCCCTGCCGCTGACCGCGGTGGGCAAGGTCTTCAAGCCCGCGCTGCGATGGCAGGCGGCGCAGCGCGTGGCGTTGCGCCTGCTGTCGGACCTGCAGCGAGCCGATCGCGAACTGACGGTCGAGGTCGGCGCCCACGCGCTGCACGGCAGCCTGGTCACGGTTGCGGTCACCGGCGCGGCCACGGGCGATCGCGAGTCGGTCGCGCGGCAGATCGACGAGCGCCTGGACCCACTGGTCCTGAAGCACGAGACGGTCTGGCGCTGAGTCCGGCGCGGTTCAGCGCCACTGCAGCAGCAGCGACCAGGGCTGCCGGCTCATGTGGCGATCGACGCAGTCGGCCCTGGCCGCACCGCAGCCGTCGCTCAGGTAGCTGGGGTCGAGCCAGCGATTCCCCGGCGCGAAGGCCAGCCGGCGCAAGGTGACGGACTGCAGCACGTTGCCGCCGATGGCATCGAAGCCCAGGGCATCGACCGTCACCACGACATCGCAATGCATCGGCAAGGCGCCGCCGCCGGTGCGGCGGGCCGCCAGCGCCTCGCCGATCTTCTCGAAGCTGTCGAGCCCGGCACCGGTGCCGCGCGCCTGGCAGACCAGGTCGCCGACGCGCGGCGGTGTGCGCGTGATGTCGCAGGCGCGCATCGCGTAGGCGGTCGGACGGCCGGCCGCCTCGGCGCTGCCGGCCTGCCAGGCCGCGCCCGCATAGTCGGCATGGGCCTCGGAGAACTGGAACTCGTCCGCGCCGAGCCCGGCCTGGCGTGCGAGCCAGCTCACGAAAGCCGCGGACCAGGGGGTGTCGATCACGGCGACCCGGTCGATCGCGGCCTGCGCGGCGCGCAGCTCGTGCGATTCCAGGCCCTGGTCCGGGCCGACGCCCAGTCCTTGCAGCCGGGCGGCCGTGGCCTGGTTCAGCGCCTGCAGCAGGAGTTGCCGATCGGCCGGGCGCAGCGCGCCGAACCGCACGAGGTAGGGCAGGCGGCCTTGCTGCGGATCGACGGCGCCCCAATAGCCGAGCACGCGCTCCCAGGGCGCACGGG
This sequence comes from Variovorax ginsengisoli, assembly GCF_030486595.1. Taxonomy (GTDB): domain Bacteria; phylum Pseudomonadota; class Gammaproteobacteria; order Burkholderiales; family Burkholderiaceae_C; genus Variovorax; species Variovorax ginsengisoli_B. Next base: position 195,022 of record NZ_JAUJZH010000006.1, read on the forward strand.
CCCACACACCGGTGCGCACGTCTTCGGCCTCCGACAGGCCCGATTCGGTGAGCCGGCCTTCGGCATCCATGGCCTGTCCGCCGAAGGCCCGGTGTTCGCGCTCGGCCGCGGCCGCCATGGCCAGCGCGCGGGGCGGCGGGGGGGATCGCGTGGCGGTGTCGAGGCACAGCGAAGCGGCCCCGGCAGCGAACGGCGCGGCCATGGCCAAGAGGTAAGCGGCGACCGGAAGAAGCCGCCGCGGCACGAAATGGAAGGACATTCGGACCCGAGCATAGCCTCGGTGCGCGACTACACTCGGCCGCCCTTCAGACGCCCCAACACCCCTATGCGACGCCTCGCCCGACCCGACGACATCCGCCATGTCTTCTACCAATCGCACTACGTCGACGAGCACAGGTGATGGCCACTACAGCTACCCGCCCGCGACACATGAGGGAGTGGGGTCCGATTCGACCGCCCGGGTGGGCGCGGGCGGATCAGCGGCGCGGCGCGGACAGCGCGAGCAGCAACGCCGTGATCAGCGCGCCGCCCGCAGCGGCGCAGAGGATTGCCTTGATCGGCTCCCCCATCACGTATTGCTGGCCCTTCACCCGCAGGTCGCCCGCCTGTTCCTTCATGCCCTGGATCTTCTCGCCCGCCGCATCGACCGCACTGCGGGCGTAGGACTTGGCGGAGTGCGTGACGCTGCCGGCCTTGTCCTTGACATCATGGAGGTACCCTTGGGCGGTACTCGCCACCTTGCGTCCGACCGCATCTGCGTCGTCCATGCTGCGGCGCATCGACGAGCCCTCGTCGGTGTCGGGCTGGGTGCCAGGAGGGCCGCCCTGCGGCGACGCGGTGCCCTGCGCGGCCTGCTGCGGCTGCCCCGACTGCTGCCCGGATTGCCGGCCTTGATCGAACGGGGCGGCCGTGTCCGTGGTCCAGGTGGTCTCCCGCCCCGTCCCGGTTGACGTGGTGCTGCGGTTCGGGTCGCTGTCCGGGCGCGAGACGATTGAAGGGTTGCCCATGGTGCCTCCGGTGAAAGAATGAAACAGGTGGCCGCGGCCGATCGCCTTCTGCCTCATGCAGATATCCGCCCACGTGAAGGCCGAACGAATCAGCGATTGAGCCCAGGCGTTGTAGGTCGAGGCTTCGTCCTCCACCCGCGGCCCGCCCATGGCCTGATACTGGCGTCGTTCGAAGCGCCACCCCCGCGCGTCCGCGGGCGCGCGATCAACCAAGGAGATCATCATGGGCCTCTTGACGCAGATCCTCGGCGGACTCGCCGGCAATGCACTCGGCGGAAGCCAGAGCCACAGCTCGCGCGGCGGCATGAGCCCGGTCCTGATGGCCTTGCTGCCGGTGGTCCTCAACATGCTGAGCCAGCGCGGTCACGCGGGCGGCCTCGGCGCCGGTCCTGCCAGCGGCGGGGGTGAAGTTGGTGGACCCGGAGGTCTCGCCGGCATGGGCGGCCTCGGCGGCCTCCTCGAACAGTTCACGCAGAAGGGCTACGGGAGCCAAGCCGAGTCATGGGTGGGCACGGGTGCGAACCAGGCCTTGCCGCCGAATGCGATCGACGACATCTTCGGCCGCGATCAGCTCCACCAGATCGCCCAGCAGGCAGGCCTCGGCGACGACGAGACGCGCTCGGGGCTGTCTGAATTGCTGCCCGACGTGGTCGACCATTTCACGCCGGGCGGCCAGGTACCCGAGCAGAACCAGCTTTCATCAAGCGTCGACAACTACCTGCAAGCGTTCCGATAGGCAGGAGCCGACGACGCGTCGTCGAGGTCATCGCTTCGAATTGCAGGCGCCACGGCGTTCGGCGAGGTGACGCCGATGCACCAGGGCTTGCGCTGGTGCGCAAGCCCTGAAAGCGGGACCGGCGCTGGTAAGCTCCTCACCCCACCGGCGCCCCAGCCGGCGATGACGGAGCAGCGTGCATGGCCGACCCCTGGCTACCAAGAGAAGAGTACGTCGCCCTGCAGCAGGAAATGCGCAGCGGCATGGCGGCGCTCGCACGCCTCGAGCTTGCCTGCGTGCTGGGCGCGGCGGCCCTGTTCGCCTGGCTGGTCCGGGGCGCGGGCGACTATGTCGGCTACCAGGGCCTCGTGTGGTTCCTGCCGATCGTCGTCCCGGCCTACGGCATCCTGAAAGCCAGGGCCGTCCGCGCCCGCCTGGCCCTTGTGGCCGACTACCTGGCGAAGCTCGAAGGCCACGCGTCCCCTGGCGAGGAACGTTGGCAGGCCTACCTCGAGCGACAGCATCCCAGGGCACGCAGCGGCCTCGCGACGACCGCGTGGCTGCTGCTGCTCGCAGCCACGATCGCGGCGAGCGCCTTCGGTTTCGCGGACTTCCGCGAACAGTGTCCGGGGCTGCTGCGCGATGCCTGTCTGCAGGACGCCGGGCCGGACGCGCAGACCGAGGGCGCATAGGCGGCACGCGCTACAGCAGGAAGGGCACGAAGCGGCGCGTGCGCCGCATGTAGTCCTGGTACGCCTGGCCGAAATGCGCAAGGCATTCCTGTTCTTCGCGCAAGGCGGTGACGAACAGCAGCACCGTCGCCGCCACCACCAGCGCCAGCCCCAGCCAGGTGAACTGCTGCAGAAAGATGCCCCAGGCCAGGCAGATCAGCGCGGTGTACATCGGATGGCGGATGTAGCGGAATGCGCCGGCCGTCACGAGCGTGGTCGTCTTCTCGAATCCGATCAGCGCTTCGTCCTGGCGCGCCTCGCCCGGATGCCCGTCGCGCCGTAGCAGTCTGAATGCATGCAGCGGCAGCCAGATCGAGGTCATGAACAGCACCATCGCCACCCGCTGAGGCAGCGCGCGCGGGTCTGCGCCCCAGACCGGCAGGTTGATCCAGATGAGCCCGAGGATGCACTCCCAGGCGAAGAAGCGATAGAAGCCGTGCGAGCGCGGACGCGTCATCGCGCCGCGCGAGATGTAGAGCAGCACCGAACTCACGACCACGAAGGTCGGACCGTAGGCTGCGAGGGGGAGGAGCATACGGTGCGCCGTCGTCTAGAAGCGCACGCCGACACCGGCCGGCAGCGTGTTGCCTGCGGTCGCGTTTCGGCCCCGCAAGCCGGACGCGCACAGTACGGCCGCGAAAAGTGCTCTGACGGGAACAGCGCTCGGGATTCGCATGGGCCTCCATGACGCTTGCCTGCAGCAGCGAACGGGTCGACGCAAGGATAACCGAGCTGACTTCGCACTGACTGCAGGCGCGCATGGCTCCTTCGCGTGGAGGTCGCATTCCGCGATCGCCGGGTTCCTAATTGCGTTCCGGCCCGGCGCCGGTTCGATCGCCGAAGGTCCGGGGATCTTCAAGGAGAACGCCATGTCATCTGCCAATGCCTGCGGCCGACCATCCGATGCGCTGGTCCTGCCTTATCGATCGATGTGCTGCTTCATCGTCCCGCCCGGCGTGCTGAAGAAATACGCGCGCGACGACGCCATCGACGCCGCCACGCGCAAGTCCCTGCAGGACACCTATGTGGAAACCGAGCGCCTGCGCGCACTGCGTGAAGCCCATCGCGTCGCGACCTTGCGCGACACGGACCGCTTCCTGGCCGGCGCTGCGGTCCACGTGCCGGCCCAGCATCTGTGGTGGAGTTCTACAAAACCGTGCTCGGCCGCAATTCGGTCGACAACAAGGGCTTCGACCTGGTGTCCAGCCTGCACTACGCCAGGAACTACGACAACGCGTTCTGGAACGGTTCGCAGATGGTGTACGGCGACGGCGACGGCAAGCTGTTCGGAGAGATGTACCTGTCGCCCGACGTCATCGGCCACGAGCTGACCCATGGCGTGACGCAGAACCTCAGCGCCCTGCGCTACGAAGGCGAGTCGGGTGCGCTCAACGAGAGCATCAGCGCCGTGTTCAACCAGTGGCTGAACAACTGGGCCGTGACCGAGCCGCGCGGCTGGCTGGTCGGTGCCGGCATCATGGCGCCCCCGGCACTGGCCAAGGGCTTCACCTGCCTGCGCGACATGGCGCAGCCCTCGGCCAGGCATTGCCTGTCGCCGCAGCCCGAACTCTACGGCGAGATCGACCCGACGGCCGACGTGCACGAGAACAGCGGCGTGCCGAACAAGGCCTTCGCCACCTTCGCGCGGGCGGCCGGCGGGCAGGCCTGGGACAACGCCATCAAGGCCTGGTACGACACCTGCATCAACCGGGCGCTGCGCAGCGACGCCACCTTCAGCGAGTTCGCGGCGCTGACCATCGCCTCGGCGCTGAAGATCGGGGGCGCCGCACTGCAGGCCCAGTGCACCGGCGCCTGGACCGAGGTGGGCGTCACGCCCGCGAGCCCATGACCGAGCCGGCCGATCCCGCCCGGCCCGCGGTGCGCCGCGTCCGCATCGAGCGCCGCGGCGGCCTGGCCGGGCTGGCCGTGAGCGCCGAGCACGACTTCGCGGCGCTCAACGCAGCCCAGCAGCAGGCATTGGAACGGGTGATCGAAGCGGCGGCGTCCGACCGGCCGGCCAGGTCGCGCGGTGCGCCGCCCGGCCCGGCGCCGGGTGCCGACCGCTTCAGCTATCGCCTTCGCGTCGAGGACGCCGCCGGGGGCGAACAGGTGATCGACCTGCCGGAGGATGCGATGCCCTCGGTGCTCTAATCGCTCGCCAGGCCGGCGCTGCCCTGAGGACTCAGGTCTGGATGAACGCGCCCGGCTCGGCGTCCTGCGGCGCCAGCGGCTCGCCCATCATCTCGCGCAGCGAAGACTCGATCATGTGCGACATGGCGTCGAGGGCCAGGTCGTTGGGGTCGGTGCCGAAGGGCTCCTCGATCTGGGCGCCCAGGGCCTCCAGCGCGAAGAAGGTGTAGGCGATGAAGGCCACGATCAACGGCGTCATGGGGCCGATGGCATCGACCAGCCCGAACGGGAGCAGCACGCAGTAGAGGTAGATGGTCCGGTGGATGATCACGGTGTAGGTGAACGGGATCGGCGTGCCGGCGATGCGCTCGCATCCGCCCAGTGCGTCGGTGAGCCGCCCGAGCGGGCCTTCCATGGCCTGGACCAGCGCCGGCGCGATCCGCCCGGCCTGGCGCCGGTCGCGCAGCCACTCGCCGGCCATGAGCAGCAGCAGCGCAGGCTTGTAGCGCGCCGGACGCAGGCGGTCGCGGTCCTCGACGCAGAGCAGGCGCTCGAAATCCGCGGCCGGATCGGTCCGGCGCAGCTGGTGGCGCAGTGCATGCACGAAAGCGATCAGCCGCGCCGCCAGCAAGGACGCCTCCGACGGCGCGTCCGCCAGGGTGAGCGCCTGCCGCACCAGCGCCCGCGTGTCGTTGAGCACCGTGCCCCAGAGCGTTCGGGCCTCCCAGTAGCGCGCGTAGCTGGTGCCGTTGCGAAAGCCCAGGAAGATCGCCAGGGTCAGGCCGATTAGCGAGAAGGGCACGAAGTTCAGCGGGATCTTCCACTGGAACAGCCGCCCGTGAAGCACGGTCACGACGATCGCGAAGGCCGTGGTCGCCAGCAGCTGCGGCAGGATGTCGGGCAGCACCGATCCGCGCCAGACGAACAACAGGCGCAGCCAATGGGGCCGGGGCCTGACGATCATCGGGCGCGCGACATGTCAGGCCGCGCCGCTCGTGCCCGGTGCGCGATCACCACCCCTGCTGCTGCTGGCGGCCGCCCTTGATGTTGCCGGCAATGCCGCCGGCGATGCCGCCGATCGCTGCGCCCGTCCAACCGTCGCCGCCGGCGATCGCCGCGATCCCGGCGCCCGCCGCGGCGCCAATGGCCGCGCCGCTCATCGTTCCCTGCTGCTGCGGGGTCATGTTGGTGCAGCCCACGAGGAGCGTCACGCTGGCGATGCCCGCCATCCAAGCAAGCGATTTCATGAGGGCCTCCGTCACTTCTTTTGCAGCCCGGGAGCGGCCATCTCGAACCAGATGATGTCCAGCACCGGGCGCTTCAGCTTGGTCGGGTTGGCGGCATACCAGCGGTCGACGCCTTCGCGCACGCTGTCGAGGGTCTGGCCCTGCATTCCCCTGGCCATGCGCGGCACGATGCTCTGGGCGTCCGAGGGAGGCGTTGCGCCGCTGTAGGCGCGCTCGACCTGGACCATGTTGGCGACGCCGACCAGGTAGGCCTTCTTGACGGCATCGCTGGAGGTGGTCCATTGCTCGCCGTTGACCACGGCGATTTCGGCTGCGCGGACCGTGCTCCAGGCCATGCCGATGGCGAGTGCAAAGCTGGCGATCAGGGCCGCGCGTCCCGGAGGGGTCAGTGCTTTCATTGCATCTCCTTGAGGACTTCCCGCTTGCATTCTTCCTCGCAACAATGGCCGGTGCAAGGCCTTCGACCCTGAATCTTCAGTGGTCGGGCTTCGACGCGAACAGGTTCAGGCCCATCCGCTCCGAGAGGTACTTGGACACCCGCTGGCCCTTGATGCTGTTGCCGGCTTCGTCCAGCGCCGGAGCGAAGGTGCCCAGGCCGCCCTTGCCCGGAATCACCGTGACGATGCCGCCGCTGACGCCGCTCTTGCCCGGCAGGCCGATCTCGTAGAGCCAGTCGCCCGAGAGCTCGTAGAGCCCGGCCGTAGCGAGCACCGCGAGCACCCGCTTGCAGATCGAGGCGTCGACCACCCGCTCCTCGGTGACCGGATTCACCCCGCCGTCGGCCAGCGTGGCGCCCATCACGGCGAGGTCCTTCGCGGTCACCTTCAACGCGCACTGCCGGGTGTAGATGTCGGTGGCCTCCAGCGCGTCGAAGTACATGCGGCCATAGCCCTCCAGCAGCTTGGCGATGCCTCGGTTGCGCAGGTTGGTGGCCGCCTCGGACTGGTAGATCTGTTCGTCGACCTCGAGCCTGCGGCCGGCGAAGCGCGACAGTCCATCCTGGATGAAGCGCCACTTCTCGTCTGCGATCTCGCCCGGCGCCAGGCTGGTGGCCGCGATGGCGCCTGCGTTCACCATCGGGTTCATGGTCCGGTCCTGGTTGAGCTCCAGGGCGATGACGGAGTTGAAAGGCAGCCCGGTGGCGTTCACGCCCAGCTTCCGGCGCGCCTCTTCGGCGCCGATGGCCTGGCAGACCAGGGCGAAGACGAAAGGCTTCGAGACGCTCTGGATCGAGAACGGGTACCCGGCATCGCCGACCTCATGGACCGAGCCGTCGACGCCGACGAGGCAGACGCCGAACAGGTCGCGCGGCACCTTGGCCAGCGCCGGGATGTAGTCGGCGACCGCGCCTTCGTCGATCGATCGGTAGCGGCCATAGGCCTCGTCGACCAGCGCCTTGACGCGCTCGGGGGGCGGCAGGTGGCCGGTGGAAACCAGCGGCGGATCGGTCGGTTCGTCGAGCGGAATCGGCGTGTGCACGGGCTGGGTCCTCCGCGCGCAGCGTAGCACGGGCCATCACCCGCCCGTCCAATCCGAAGCAGAATCGGGCCTCACTCTTGGACTCTCGAAGGATGGACGAAATGGATGCGGAAGAACTCAACGCACGGCTCCGATCGCTCGAGCTGAGGGCTGTCGCCCAGACCGCGGCCCTCGCGGTCCTGCTCCAGGAGCAGCCCAACGCATCGGCGAAGCTGCACATGGTCGCCGAGCACCTGGTCGACGCGCCGCCGATTCCCTTGTCCGATGAAGACCTGGTCAAGGTCGCGGCCTACATCCAGGCGATGCTGGGCGGTCCCTGGATCGACTAAGACATGAGCTGCCGGTCGAGCATTACCGCGACGTGGACCGCCTCGCGCTGCGCGCCGTCGGCGATCTGGTGGCGGCAGCTGGTGCCATCGGCGACCACGATCGCGTCGGGTCGACTCCGCACCGCCGGCAGCAGGCTGGCTTCCGCCATCTGCATCGAGACGTCGTAGTGGGCCGCCTCGTAGCCGAAGCTTCCGGCCATGCCGCAGCATGAGCTTTCGATCAGCTCCGGCTTGGCGCCGGGAATCAGTTTGAGGACATCGAGGATCGGGCTCACGGCGCCGAAAGCCTTCTGGTGGCAATGGCCGTGCAGCAGGATCGGCTGGTCCACCGCCTTGAGCGCCAGCTGGAACCGGCCCGCCTTCACTTCACGCGCGATGAATTCCTCGAACAGCAGCGCCTGACCCGCGACCTTGTCGGCCTTGGCCCCGAGCCCCATGACCAGCGTCTCGTCGCGCAAGGTCAGCAGGCACGAGGGCTCGAGGCCGACGATCGGAATGCCGGCTTCCGCCAACGGCATCAGCGCATCGATCAGCGCGCCGGCCCTGGCCCTGGCCTCGTCCACCATGCCGTTGGCGAGGTAAGTGCGGCCGCAGCAGTGATGACCACCGTCCTTCTGCACCGTGTGCAGCAGGTAGCCGGCGGCCTTGAGCACGCGCGCAGCGGCCCAGGCGTTCTGGCTTTCGAAGTTGCCATTGAAGGTGTCGACGAACAGCACCGCCACCTTGCGACCTTCTCGCGCCGCGGCAATGGCCTCCTCGCGGCTGGCGAACGTCGAAGCGTCGGCAGCGCGCCAGAAGGTGTCGCTGCGCCACACGGGCAGTGATCGCCTGGCGGAAAGGCCCAGCACCTTTTCACCGAGCCAGCGTGCAGCCGGCACGCTGTTGCGCAGATTGAGCAGCCACGGCACCCGGCTGGCCAGGTGGGCGTAGTCCGGCAAGCGGGCGATGAGCCGGTCCTTGAGCGTGTGGCCGTGCTTCTTCTTGTAGTGCGCCAGGAACTCGATCTTCATCTTCGCCATGTCGACGCCCGTCGGGCAGTCGCGCTTGCAGCCCTTGCAGCCGACGCACAGGTCCATCGTCTCGTGCATGGCCTCGCTGGTGAAGGCATCGGGGCCGAGCTGGCCCGAGATGGCGAGGCGCAGCGTGTTGGCGCGGCCGCGTGTCAGGTGCTGCTCGTCGCGCGTCACGCGGTAGCTCGGGCACATCGTGCCGGCGTCGAACTTGCGGCAATGGCCGTTGTTGTTGCACATCTCGACGGCCTTGGCGAAGCCGCCCGTGAGGTCGCCGCCGGTGCCCGGCGCCGTGGTCGCTTCTGTCACCGGATCGGCCTGCACGTTCCATGCGGACCAATCGAGCACCGGCGTGAGCGGGATGCGCCTGTAGGGCTTCGGTGCCGTCGCCGGCGCGAAGCGGAACAGCGCGCCGTCGTCCATCTTCGGCGGATCGATGATCTTGCCGGGGTTGAAGAGATTGATCGGGTCGAGCTTCTGCTTGATGGACCGGAAGGCCTCGTTGATCGCCGGGCCGAACTGCCATTCGATCCACTCGCCGCGGCACAGGCCGTCGCCGTGCTCGCCGCTGAAGGCGCCCTTGTACTTGCGCACCAGCGCGCCCGCTTCCTCGGCGATGGCGCGCATCTTGGACCCGCCATCGGTGCGCATGTCCAGGATGGGCCGCACGTGCAGCGTGCCGACCGAGGCGTGGGCATACCAGGTGCCGCGGCTGCCGTGCCTGGCGAACACTTCGGTGAGGCCGTCGGTGTAGTCGGCCAGATGCTCGAGCGGCACCGCGCAGTCCTCGATGAAGCTCACCGGCTTGCCGTCGCCCTTGAGGCTCATCATGATGTTGAGGCCGGCCTTGCGGACTTCCCACAGGTTCTTCTGCGGCGCGTCGTCGCGCATCTCGACCACGCTGCCGGGCAGGCCGAGCTCGCCCATCAGGTCGACCAGATCCTTCAGCCTGGGCAGCAGCGAGGCCTTGTCGCCGCCCGAGAACTCGACCAGCAGGATGGCGGCGGGCCGGCCGATGAGCGCGGTCTCGACCGTCGGCCTGAAGGCGGGGTTGGCGAGGCTCAGCTCGATCATCGTGCGATCGACCAGCTCGACCGCCGTGGGGCCCAGCTTGACGATGTGCTGCGCCGAATCCATGGCCGCTCGGAAGCTCGGGAAGTTGACGACGCCCAGCACCTTGGCGCGCGGCAGTTCCGCGAGCTTGAGCGTCAGGCTGCGGGTGTAGGCCAGCGTACCTTCGGCGCCGATCAGCAGGTGCGCCAGGTTGACGCTGCCGTCCGCCGTGTAGGGCTTCTCGCTCTGGTTGTCGAAGATGTCGAGGTTGTAGCCGGCGACCCGGCGCATCACCTTGGGCCAGCGCGCGTGGATCTCGCCGCGGTGCTGGAGCACCAGCTGCCGCACATGCAGCGCGATGTCGCTGGCCCTCGCACCCAGGTTCGAGACCGGACCGAAGTCGACCAGTTCGCCGTCGGACAACCAGGCGCTCGCGCCGGCGACGTTGTGCACCATGTTGCCGTAGGCGATGGAGCGCGAGCCGCAGGAGTTGTTGCCCGCCATGCCGCCGAGCGTGGCTTGAGCGCTGGTCGACACGTCGACCGGATACCACAGCCCGTGCGGCTTGAGCTGCGCGTTGAGGTGGTCGAGCACGATACCCGGCTCGACCGTGACGGTGCAGCGGTCGAGATCGAGATCCAGCACGCGCCGGAAGTGCTTGCTGTTGTCGATCACCAGCGCCGCGCCGGTGGTCTGGCCGCACTGGCTGGTGCCGCCGCCGCGTGCCAGCACCGGCACCTTGAGATCGCGCGCCACGTCGATGGCGGTCGCGATGTCGCGCTCGGTCTTCGGCACCAGAACGCCGACCGGCATGATCTGGTAGATCGACGCATCGGTCGCATAGCGGCCGCGCGATGCGGCGTCGAAGAGCACTTCGCCCTGGGTCTCGGCCGCCAGCCGCCTGGCCAGCGCCTCGCAGGTTTCGTTGGGCGGCAGGACCGTACCGGCGGGCTGCAGATGGCTGGCGGGCTCGATGCGCATGGGGTGGGCTTCAGGTCTTGGCCGCTGGGGCCCGTGGATAGATTTCGCCGGCGCGCAGGAGCTCCAGCACGGTGTCGCGCTTGCGGTTCAGGTGCTCGACCAGCACTTGCCGCATCGCGGCAGGGTCGCGGGCGCCCAGGGCTTCGATCATTCGCTCGTGCTCGGCCACCGCGCCGGCCCACTTGGCTTCGTTCTGGTTGGTGCGAAAGCGCAGCGACTGCACGCGCGCATTGACCGCACGGTAGGTGCTGGTCAGTACCGGGTTCTTGGCCGCGTCGTTGATCGCCGCGTGGATGCGGGCGTTGATCCGGTAGTAGCCGGACAGGTCGCGCCGCGCGAAGCAGGCCATCATCTCGTAGTGCAGCGCGCGCACTTCGGCCAGTTCGCTGTCGGTGATGCGCTGCGCCGCCAGTTCGCCGGACATGACTTCGAGCATCGACAGCAGCTCGAAGGTGTTGACCACGTCGGCCTCGGTCAGCTTGACGGCCACCGCGCCGCGATTGGGCAGCAGGTCGACCAGCCCCTCTGCCGCGAGCAGCTTGATGGCTTCGCGCAGCGGCGTGCGCGAGACCCGCAACTGCTCGCACAACTCGCGCTCGTTGAGCTTGGCGCCGGGTGCGATCTGCCCTTCGATCAGCATGGTTCGCAAGCGCGACGCGACCTGGTCATGCAGCGCGAGGCGCGAGATTTCTATCACTTCAGCCATGGCTTCATTTCCCTTGAGATGCATTTTGAATGCAAATTTACGATGTATCAATCATTGTGCGTAGGGGATAACGATCATGATTTTTTGTGTTTTGAATGCAAAACTGAAAAGGAAAGGACGGCCCCATGCTTCAACTCGACTCCCATCCCACCGGCAGGCACTTCCTGCAGATCCCCGGTCCGAGCCCGGTGCCCGACCGCATCCTGCGCGCGCTGAGCCTGCCCACCATCGACCATCGCGGGCCCGAGTTCGGCGCGCTCGGCCGCAAGGTGCTGGCCGGCATCCGGCAGGTTTTCAAGACGCAGCATCCGGTGGTCATCTATCCGGCCTCGGGCACCGGGGCGTGGGAGGCCGCGCTGTCGAACACGCTGAGCCCCGGCGACCACGTGCTGATGTTCGAGACCGGCCACTTCGCCTCGCTCTGGCAGAAGATGGCCGCCCGCCTGGGCATCTCGACCGAATTCCTCGTCTATGGCGGCACCGACGCCGACTTGCCGCAGGCACCGGGCTGGCGCCACGGCGTGCAGGCCGACCTGATCGAAGCCCGCCTGCGCAAGGACACCGGGAAAAAGATCAAGGCCGTGTGCGTGGTGCACAACGAGACCTCGACCGGCGTGACCTCCGACATCGCCTCGGTGCGCCGCGCCATCGATGCGGCGGGCCACCCCGCCCTGCTGATGGTCGACAGCATCTCCGGCCTGGCGAGCGCCGACTTCCGCCATGACGAATGGGGCGTCGACGTGACCATCAGCGGCTCGCAGAAGGGGCTGATGCTGCCGCCGGGCATCAGCTTCAACGCCATTTCGCCGCGGGCGCTCGATGCGATGAAGAGCGCGACCTTGCCGCGCTCGTTCTGGGCCTGGGACGAGATCGTCGAGATGAACAAGGACGGCTACTGGCCCTACACGCCCAACACCAACCTGCTCTACGGCCTGTCGGAGTCGTTGGACATGCTCCTCGGCGAAGGCCTGGACAACGTCTTCGCGCGCCACCAGCGCTGGGGCGCGGGGGTGCGCGCCGCCGTGAACGCCTGGGGCCTGCCGATCCAGTGCGCCGACCCGGCCGTGTACTCGCCGGTGCTCACCGGCGTGATCACGCCCGAGGGCATCGACGCCGATGCGGTGCGCCGTCTCATCCACCAGCGCTTCGACCTGTCGCTCGGCACCGGGCTGGGCAAGCTCAAGGGGCGCATGTTCCGCATGGGCCACCTCGGCGACAGCAACGACCTGACGCTGGTCGCGATGGTCGCCGGCGTCGAGATGGGCCTGAAGCTCTCCGGCGTGAAGCTCGCCGGCAGCGGCGTGCAGGCGTCGATGGACTACTTCGCCGGCCACGCGGCGCCGGCCGCGCTGCAGAAAGCCGCCTGAGCGCCGGCCGGTCATTCACAACAACGGAGACATCATGCAAAGACGTTCCTTCATCCAGGCCGTGGGCGCCACCGCGGCGGCCCTGGGCGTGCCCAGCGTGTTCGCGCAGGAATGGCCCACCGGCCCGGTGCGCATCGTGGTCGGCTTCCCGCCCGGCGGCGGCACCGACGCGCTGGCCCGCGTGGTGGCGCAGAAACTGTCCGTGATGTGGAATCAGACGGTCATCGTCGAGAACAAGGGCGGTGTCGCGGGCGTGCTGGCCGCCGAGTACGTGTCGACGCAGCCGAGCGACGGCAGCACGCTGCTTATGGCGCACATCAACAGCCACGCGCTGGCGCCCAGCCTGCAGCCGAAGCTGCGCTACGACGTGCAGCGCGACTTCGTGCCGATCGTGCTGGTCGGCGTCACGCCCAACCTGCTGATCGCGAGCCCGACGCAGAAGGCCGTGACGGTGAAGGACATCGTCGCCCTGTGCGCCGCGGAGCCCGGCAAGGTGAGCTTCGGCTCGGCCGGCGCCGGGTCGGCGCAGCATCTGGCGCTGGAGATGTTCAAGCTCCAGGCCAAGGTCGATGCGCTGCACGTGCCCTACAAGGGCAGCGGGCCGCTGCTGGCCGACCTGATGGGCAGCCAGATCCAGTACAGCTTCGAGACCATGACCGCCGCGACCCCGCACGTGAAGAGCGGCAAGGTGATCGGCGTGGCGCAGACGCGGCTCAAGCGCGCCAAGGGCCATCCCGGCATCCCGACCATGCAGGAGCAGGGCTTCGAGGGCTTCGAAGCGACCACCTGGTACGGACTCGCCGGCCCGGGCAGGCTGCCGTCGGCCATCGCCGACAAGATCAACCGCGACGTCAACACCGTGCTGGCGATGCCCGACGTGCAGGAACGCCTCGACACCTACGGCGCCGAGGACGGCGGCGGCTCGCGCGACAAGTTCGCGAAGTTCATCTCGAGCGAGATCGACAAGTGGGCGCGCGTGGTGCGCGACGGCAAGGTCAAGGTCGACGCCTGAGGGACCGCCGGCGCCAGGCGCGCCGGCTCACCTGACAGTGTTGCTATCATCGCTATTCCTAAACTGAATAGCGATCGAGAGGCACCGGCCATGACGATTTTCCCGAGGCTTCGCAGCGCGGCCCTGGTCGCGACGCTGTTGCTGGGCAGTGCCGCCTGCAGCGCGCAGGAATTGATCGTCTCCGCGGCCGCCAGTCTGACGAACGCCTTCCAGGCGGCCGGCAAGGCCTTCGAGCAAACCCGGCCGGGCGCGAAAGTCACTTTCAACTTCGCGGCATCGGGGCCGTTGCTGGCCCAGATCCAGCAAGGCGCGCCGGTCGACGTGTTCGCGTCGGCCGACCAGGAGACCATGAACCGCGCAGCCGGCGCCAACCTGATCGCGCCGGCGACGCGGGTCGACTTCGCGGCCAACATGCTGGTGCTGATCGTGCCTGCGGTCTCGACCCGTGCACCGAAGCAGCTGGGCGACCTGGCGAATCCGTCGATCCAGCGCATCTCGACCGGCACGCCGGCGACGGTCCCGGTCGGGCGCTACACCATGGAGGCGATCGACAAGGCCGGCCTCACGGCGCAGCTGCAATCGCGCTGGATCTATGGCGAGAGCGTGCGCCAGGTGCTCAACTACGTGGCACGCGGCGAGGTCGATGCCGGCTTCGTCTACCGCACCGACGCGCTGATCGAGCCCGAAAAGACCCGCATCGTGCTGACGATCCCGACCACCACGCCCGTGACCTATCCGATCGCGCAGATCGGCAGCAGCAAGAACGCAGTCCTGGCCGGCGAGTTCATCGCCTTCGTGCGCAGCGCGCCCGGCCAGGAGATCCTTCAGCGCTACGGCTTCTCGAAGCCCTGACGCGGCGCCGGGCAGCACATGCACGCCTTGTTCGTCCCGCTCTGGCTGACGCTCAAGGTCGCACTGTTCGCAACTTTGATCGCCGCGGCCATCGGCATCGCGCTGGGATGGTGGCTGGCGCGCCGGCCCTTCCCCGGCCGCAGCTTCGTCGACTCGCTGCTGATGCTGCCGATGGTGCTGCCGCCGACCGTGATCGGCTACTACCTGATCGTGCTGATCGGACGCAACGGCATCCTCGGCCAGTACCTCGACCGCTGGTTCGGCATCAACCTGATCTTCACCTGGCAGGGCGCGGTGATCGCGGCCTCGGTGGTCTCGCTGCCGCTGGTCTACAAGGGGGCGCGGGCCGCCTTCGAGGAAGTCGACGGCCGCTTCGCCAATGCCGCGCGGACCCTCGGTGCCGGCGAGCTCGAGGTCTTCCTGCGAGTGTCGCTGCCGCTGGCCATCCGCGGCATCGCGGCCGGCGTGATGCTGGCCTTCGCCCGCGCCATGGGCGAGTTCGGCGCCACGCTGATGATCGCCGGCAACCTGCCCGGAAAGACGCAGACCCTGTCGATCGCCGTCTACGAGGCGGTCCAGGCGGGCAACGACAGCCAGGCCCTGTGGCTGACCCTGGTGATCTCGCTGGTCTGTATCGGGGTGCTGGTGGCCTCGGGCCGGCTGCTGCAGGCGAGGCATTGAAATGGCCGCGCTCGAAGTCCAGTTGCAGCTCACCTTGCATTCGCCCGACCGCAGCTTCGAACTGGACGTCGATTTCACCGCCGCGTCGCAGCGCACCGCGTTGATCGGGCCGTCGGGCTCCGGCAAGTCGACCGTGCTGCAGGCCATCGCCGGCCTGCTGCCGCAGGCGCGCGGCCGGGTGCGGGTCGGCGGGCAGGCGCTGCTGGACACACCGCGGGGCATCGACCTGCCGGCACGCGAGCGCCGGGTGGGCGTGGTGTTCCAGGACTATGCGCTGTTCCCGCACATGACGGTGGAGCAGAACCTGCAGTTCGGCCTGCGCCGCCTCGGCCAACGTGCGGATGCCGGGCACGCACTGCGCGTCGACACCCTGATCCGGCAGTTCGATCTCGCGAGCCTGCGCGGCGCCCTGCCGCGCCACCTGTCCGGCGGCCAGCGGCAGCGCGTGGCGCTGGCCCGGGCGCTCGCCATCGAGCCCCGCCTGCTGCTGCTCGACGAACCGCTGTCGGCACTGGATTCGCCGCTGCGCAAGCGGCTTCGACACGAGCTGGCCGAGATGCTCGAACGCGTGCAGGTGCCGACGCTGCTGGTGACGCACGATCCGCAGGACGTGGAAGCGCTGGCGCAGGACGTGATCTGTATCGACGATGGTCGGATCGTCGATTGCGACCCCGTTCCAGGAGCCGTTTGACATGCCGCTCAGTGCACCGCGTCGTCGACGCTCCAGTTCGCATAGACCGCCGCCGGAAGGTCCGGCGACCCCACCTGTGCGAGCAGGTCACGCACCCGGTCCTTGACGCGCGCCAGGACCAGTTCGGCCCGGCGCGCGCGGACGAAGGCGGCGAAGTCGCACAGGGCTTCGATCGTCGTGGCGTCCAAGTCGGGCGACTCCTCCAGGCTCAGCACGAAGCGTTGCAGGCCGGGCGTGGCGTCGATGCGGTTGCGGATGCTCGCGAACACCGCCTCGGCGTTGCCGAAGAAGAGCGGCACCTCGGGCCGCGCGATCAGGGTGGCGGGCGGCACCACCGCTTCGGGATGGCGCGCCGTGTCGACGTAGTCGTGGCTCTGGCCGAGACGGCCGAGCCAGCTGACCGTCGTGCGGGCGAAGCCCCGCAGCAGCAGCAGCAGGCTCACGCCGATGGCGGCCAGCAAGCCGTCGAGCACGCCGAGCAGCAGCACCGCAACCACCGCCACGATCGAGATCAGCCGGTCGCGCCGCCACTTGAAATACGGTTGGAGCACGGTCGGGCTCAGGCTGTGGCTGACGGCGTGGATCACGATCGCGGCCAGCAGCGGCTCGGGAATGTGCGCGATCCACGGCAGCAAGGTCAGCACCGCGAGCAGCACCACCAACCCGGCGATCGCGCCGGCCGCACGGCTCTGCGCCCCAGAGGACTCGTTGGCCGAAGTCGCCGAATAGCCAGCGCCCACCGGCATCCCCTGCAGCAAGCCGGCGCCGACGTTGGCGACGCCCAGCGCCAGCAGGTCGCGGTTGATCGACACGTTGTCGCCGTGCCGCAGCGCAAAGGTGCGGATCGAGCCATAGGACTCGGCATAGAGGATCAGCGCCACGGCGAAGGCCAGCTCGCCCAGGCGCAGCCAGTGCGCCCGGTCCAGCGTCGGCAGCGCCGGCTCGCCGAGCCCGATCACGATCGGCCCCACCGGCGACACGCCCCAGGCCTGGCACCAGCCGGCGCGGTCGAGCAGGATGCCCGCGACAATCACGAGCAGCGCCGCCGGCACGGCGCGCCAGCGCGCCAGC
The DNA here is from genome assembly GCF_030486595.1 of Variovorax ginsengisoli. GTDB lineage: Bacteria > Pseudomonadota > Gammaproteobacteria > Burkholderiales > Burkholderiaceae_C > Variovorax > Variovorax ginsengisoli_B. Next base: position 212,084 of record NZ_JAUJZH010000006.1, read on the forward strand.
ACCCGCATCAGCACCAGCGCCATGGCCGCCATCGCGGCGCCGGCCAGGTTCCACTGCCGCCAGCCCGCCGCCAGTTCCGCGACCAGCGGGAAGAAATCGCCATGCCCCGGATGGACCACCAGCACCTTGGGCAACTGCTTGACGACGATCGTCAAGGCCAGGCCGAGGGCGAAGCCGCGCAGCACCGGCTTGGCGATCAGGCTCGAGACCGCCCCCAGCTGCGCCAGCGCCGCCGCCACGAAGAACAGGCCGGCCAGCAGCATGACGCCGACGCTCAGGGCGGCGCGGGTCGCGGGATCCGACGCGCCCATCGAGTTCGTGGCCGCCAGCAGCACGGTGGCCGAGGACGAGGTGGCCGACACGATCGCGAAGCGGCTGCTGCCGAGCAGCGCGTAGACGAACAGGCCCACCAGCAGCGCGATCACGCCCGCCTGCGGCGGCAGCCCGGCCAGGCCCGAGTAGGCCACGGCCTCGGGCAGCAGCAGGCCTGCGATCGAAGTGCCGGCCACCAGGTCGGCGAAGCGGGCGGGTGCCTTCATCATGGCCTGCGGTGCCTGTTGCGCCACGCCTGCGGCGCGCAGCCGAACTGGGCGCCGAACCAGCGCGAGAAGGCGCTGTGGCTGCCGTAGCCCAGCATGACGGCGATCTGACCCATGTCGTAGCGCGGGTTGGCCAGGTAGCGTTGCGCGAGCTCGCGGCGCACCTGGTCGAGCAGTGCCGTGAACGACAGCCCCTCGGCATCCAGCGTGCGTTGCAGGGTGCGCATGCTGCGGCCCAGCCCCTGCGCCACGCCGGCGCAGGTGGCGCGTCCCGAGGGCAGCAGCAGGTAGATGGCGCGCCGCACCTGCTGGGCGGTGCTGGCGTCGCGGGCGCCGAACTGGGTGTCCACCAGCGTCTGGGCGTAGCGCGCCAGCGCGGGGTCGGCCAGCAGGTTGGGCTCGTTCAAGTCGGCCGCCTTGCAGACGATGCCGTTGAACTCCGCATCGAACTCCACGCGGCAGGCGAACAAGCGCTTGTGCACGGCCAGGTCCCTCGGCGCCGAGTGGCCGAAACACACGCGTTGAGGCCGCCAGCGCTCGTGCAGCAAGGCCGCGCAGGTGCGGTAGAGCACGCCGATCGCCAGGTCCACCGACTGCGGCATGGGCCCCGGGGCCACGATGTCTTCGCGCAGGATGACCAGGCTGCCCGCATCCTCCATCTGGATGGCGAGCGACTCGTTGAGCAGGTGCGAATAGGCGATCAGCGTGGCCAGCGCCTGGCGCAAGGTGGCCTGGTGCAGCAACAGGAGGCTCAGCACGCCGAAGTGCGACAACTGGCGCGACTCGGCCATGCGCAGGCCGAAGGTGTCGCACTGCGTGGCCGCGGCGGCGTCCTCCACCAGTTGCGCGGCCACCGCGGCCTCGATGAGCTGGTCCGGCTCGCGAATGAGCGCTCGCCGCAGGCCGGCACGGCGCAGGGCTCGGTCCGCGTCGCCGCCCAGGGCGTGCATGACCTCGGCAAAGCCGGTCAGGGCCGCTGCTCGCACCAAAGTCACCATCTGCGGCCCCTCCTGGGGAAACCCGTACTGGCACGAAGAGTACAGCCGGTGGCACGAAATGCAAAGCGTGGAAGCCCACTCGTTCCTACAGTTGCGCCACTGGACGACAGATCCAATCCCGATCTTCCCGATGGAGACAACGATGCGTATCGAACCACTGACTTGCGCCATCGGCGCCGAAGTCACCGGCGTCAGCCTGGCCGACGCGGCCCATGACGCCGACCTGTTTGCCGAGATCAGGGCCGCGCTGCTCGCCCACAAGGTCGTGTTCCTGCGTGGCCAGGATATCGCCCGCGCCGATCATGTGGCCTTCGCACGCCGCTTCGGCGACCTGGAAGACCACCCCGTCGTCGGCAGCGACCCCGATCACCCCGGCCTGGTGCGCATCTACAAGTCGCCCGAGAGCCCGGCCGAACGCTACGAGAATTCCTGGCACGCCGACGGAAGCTGGCGCGAGGCCCCGTCCATGGGCGCGGTGCTGCGCTGCATCGAGTGCCCGCCCGTGGGCGGCGACACCATGTGGTCCAACATGGCGCTGGCCTATGAGAGGCTGCCCGCGCACGTCAAGGACCTGATCGCCCCGCTGCGCGCGCGCCACAGCATCGAATGCACCTTCGGCGCGGCGATGCCGATCGAGAAGCGCCACGCGCTGCGCGCCCAGTACCCCGACGCCGAGCACCCCGTGGTGCGCACCCATCCCGAGACGGGCGAGAAAGTGCTGTTCGTGTGCGGCTTCGCCACCCACCTCACCAACTTCCACATTGCCGCCAACGTGCGCGTCGGACAGGATTTCGCGCCGGGCTCGGCGCAGCTGCTCCAGTACCTCATCAGCCAGGCCGCGATTCCGGAGTACCAGGTGCGCTGGCGCTGGAGGCCCAACGATGTCGCCATCTGGGACAACCGCGCCACGCAGCACTACGCGGTGATGGACTACCCCCCCTGCCATCGCAAGATGGAACGTGCCGGAATCATCGGTACCCCCACCGCCTGACCCCTACCCCGCAAAGAGAAACCACCATGAACTTCCTCGACGGCCACCTGTTCCCCGAGAACATGCAACCCCTGATCATCACCGCCGCGCCCTATGCGCCTTCCTACGTGCCCTCGGATTTTCCCGGCGAGATCGCGGTGACGATGGAAGAACAGATCCAGATGGCGGCGGACTGCTACGACGCCGGCGCCACGGTGCTGCACCTGCACGTGCGCGAACTGGACGGCAAGGGCAGCAAGCGGCTGTCCAAGTTCAACGAACTGATCGCCGGCGTGCGCGCCCGGGTGCCGGACATGATCATCCAGGTCGGCGGCTCCATCAGCTTCGCCCCCGAGACGGATGGCGCAGCGGCCAAGTGGCTCAGCGACGACACGCGGCACATGCTGGCCGAACTGGACCCCAAGCCCGACCAGGTGACGGTGACCATCAATACCGCGCAGATGAACTTCCTGGAGCAGTTCGACCACCGCGATGTGCAAGGCAGCTCCCTGGAAGACCCGGCGGTCTTCAACGCCTACAAGGAAATGACCGTGCCCGCGCAGCCCGGCTGGGCCGAGGAGCACATCCGCCGCCTCTCCGCCGCGGGCATCCAGAGCGAGTTCCAGTGCTACAACCAGAACAGCCTCGAATCCGTGGAGCGCCTGATCCGCCGCGGCGTCTACAAGGGCCCGCTGGTTCTGAACTGGGTGGCGATCGGCGGCGGCATGGATTCGCCCAACCTCTACACCCTGGCCAACTTCGTGCGCGGCGTGCCCGACGGCGCGGTGTTGACGGTCGAAAGCTCGGTGCTCAACACGCTGCCCGTGAACATGTGGGGCATCGCCGCCGGCCTGCACGTGCGCACCGGCACCGAGGACAACCTGTGGAACCAGACCCGCACCGCCAAGATCGGCACCGTCAAGCAGATCGAGCAGCTGGTGCGCATCTCGGGTGAGCTGGGCCGCCCGATCGCGACGGCGAAGCAGGCGCGCGAGATCTGCCGCATCGGCGTGTTCTACGACACGACGGAAGAAGCGCTGGCCGCCAACGGCTTCGCCCCCAACGCCCCTGGCCGCCAGCAGGGCTTCCTGCGCAAGGCCGCATAAGAAATACATCCCGAGGAGACGACCCATGCAACGCCGTATTTCCCTTGTTGTCACCGCCGCTGCCCTTTTGTGCACGAGCGCCGCGATGGCCTTCACCGACAAGCCCGTCAAGCTCGTGGTGCCCGCCCCGCCGGGCGGCACCATCGATGTCTTCGCCCGCATCATCAGCGACCAGCTCTCGCAAGAGATCAACCAGCCCGTGATCGTTGAAAACAAGCCGGGCGCGGGCGGCGCGGTGGCCATCAAGTACATGCTCTCGCAGCCTGCCGACGGCCAGGTGCTGCTGGTCAGCGTGACCAACGTGCTGACCGAATCGCCGCACGTGGTCAAGAGCGGCTTCGACCCGCTCAAGGACGTGAAGCCCATCGCGGAGATGGCGCGCTCCTACATGCTGTTCATTGCCGCGCCGCAGTTCCCTGCCAATGACGCGAAGGAAGCCATCGCCTACGTGAAGGCCAACCCCGGCAAGGTTTCGGTGGCCTCCTACAGCCCCGGCACCTCGTCGCAGTACGCCAGCGCCATCCTGAACAGGAAGGCCGGGCTGGACATGGAGCACGTGGCGTTCGCCGGCTCGGCCCCTGCGCTGGCCCAGGTCATGGGCAACCAGATCCCGCTGATGTTCGATGGCTCGGTCACCTCCAAGCCGATGATCGCGGCGGGCAAGGTCAAGCTGCTGGCCGTGGCCTACAAGAGCCGCATGCCCGAATACCCGAACGTGCCCACCATGGCGGAGCTCGGCTACCCGGAGGTGAACTTCAGCAACTGGAGCGGCGTGTTCGCCTCGTCGCAGACGCCCCCGGCGCTGCTGGCCAAAATCCACGCGACACTCACCAAGATCAACGCCTCGCCCGTCGTGCGGGCGCGCTACGCCAGCACCGGCTTCGAGCCCATCACGGAATCGCGCACGCTGGAGCAGGCCGCCGAGGACGTGCGCACGGAATACGAGCGCAACGGGGAGATCGTGAAGGCCTTCGGCATCAAGTTGAACTGACTCGGAAGGGCGTGGCGCCTGTTCGACCCTCCTCGCCCGTCAGGCGCCGAAGACCAGCAGCAAGTTGTTCGCGGGCATGTCATGGCGCTCACGCAGGGCCAGCCCGGCCCGGCGCGCCTCTGCCGCCACCTCGTCCAGGTGGCGGATGCCCCAGGCGGGGTCGCGGGCCCGCAGGCTCTGATCGAAGGCCAGGTTGCTCGGCGCCGGCGGAACATCCGCTTCGAAATAGGGGCCGTAGGTGATCAGCAGTCCGCCCGCCACCAGGTGCCGCGCGGCGCCTGCCATGAGGGCGGCGCACGCCGCAGCCGGCGCGATGTGCAGCATGTTGGCGCAGTAGATGACGTCGAAGCGCTGCGCCGCGTCGAGCGACGACCATCGGGGCGACATCACGTCCAGCAGCAGCGGCGGCCTGAGGTTGGCCAGCCCCGACCGGGCCACCCGCTCGGCGATCGCGGGCAGCATCGCCGCGTCCGCGTCGCTGGGCTGCCAATCCCATTGGCCGAGTGCCGCGGCGAACCACGCGGCATGCTGGCCGGTGCCGGAGGCGATCTCGAGGGCGGCACCGCGTTCGCCGAGGACACGGCGCAAGACGTCGAGGATGGGCTGCTTGTTGCGGTCGGCGGCCGGGCTGCTTGGAAGGTCTTCCATCCTGGTCGGGCGATCGGCCATCTATTGCCGGGCCATCGCCATGTGCAGGGCATCCTCCGGCGCGATCAGATGGTCCACGCTCTCCGCGGCATCGGCGATGGCGAGCTGCACGCCCTTGACGCGCCCGTTGAACGCGTTGTCCTTCGGTCCGTAGTCGGGGGACACCGGCGCGCCGCTGTCTTCGCCCACATCGCAGCCGTCGTCCGCCGAGAAGATCATCGCCTGGGTCATCGGAAGGGAACCCTCGCCGACCTTCTGGCCGTCGACGAACAAGCTCACCTCACCGCCCTTGCCGAGACCGCCGCCGGCGTAGGCGAACTCCATGCGCACCTGGTGCTCGCCGGAAGGCAGCGGCTGCGCGGACTCCACGAAATAGTGGTTCACCCCCGCCACGTTGTAGCAATACTTGAGCTTGCCCTGATGCGCGTAGAGGCTCCAGCCGCCGATGTTCGCGCCCTGGGCGATGATCACGCCGCGCGCGCCGGAGTCCGGGACCTCGATCTGGGCCGTGACCGAGTGCGACTTGTTCTTGAGGTTGAGCACGCAGTTCTCCGACAGCCGGCTCATGCCGCCGAACAGCAGCTGCGTCTTTCCCCTGATCAGGACGGGCCGGCCGGCGGTGTCGGGATTCATCTTTTCGACCACCCGGTCGTCGATGGGCAACACCTTGTAGCGCGAGGCCTCGATCAGCCACAGGCGCTGCAGATCGTGCAGCTTGCCGGGCATCTGCTTGGACAGGTCGCGGGCCTGGCTCCAGTCCTTGGTCGTGTCGTAGAGCTCCCAGACGTCGTCGTCGAGCGGCACGGTCTTGCGACCCACGAGGACCCACGGCGTCCCGTGCTTGGTGACGGCCGTCCAGCCCTTGTGATAGATGCCCCGGTTGCCGAACATCTCGAAATACTGCGTCTCGTGCCGTTCCGCCGCATTCGCGTCGTTGAAGGTGTACAGCATGCTGACGCCCTCGAGCGGGTCTTGCGGCACGCCGTTGACCTCGACCGGCTCGGGCAGGCCGGCCGCCTCGAGGATCGTCGGCGCGATGTCGATCACGTGGTGGAACTGCGAGCGAAGCTCGCCCTTGGCCTGGATGCCCTTCGGCCAATGGACGATCGTCCCGTTGCGTGTGCCGCCCCAATGGGAAGCCACCTGCTTGGTCCACTGGTAGGGCGTGTTCATGGCGTGGGCCCAGCCCACGGCATAGTGGTTGTACGACTCCGGGCCACCCAGCTTGTCGTAGCGCGCCATCAGGAACTCGGGCGTTTCGAGTGCGGCCAGCCCGTTGAAATTGGCCATCTCGTTGTAGGCACCGTTCAATGTGCCCTCGGCGGAGGCCCCGTTGTCGCCGACGATGTAGTAGACCAGCGTGTCGTCGAGGATGCCGAGCCTCTCGAGGCTGTCGAGCAGGCGGCCCACATGATGGTCGGTGAACTCCATGAACCCGGCGTAGACCTCCATCTGCCGGCGCAGGATCGGCTTGAGCGCTTCCGGCATCGCGTCCCATGCCGGAATTTCCTCGTGCCGTGCAGTGAGTTCGCAATCGGCCGGGATCACGCCCAGGGCTTTCTGCCGGGCAATGGTTTCCTCGCGCAGCCGGTCCCAGCCCTGGTCGAACTTGCCCTTGTACTTGTCGGCCCACTCCTTGGGTACGTGATGGGGCGCGTGCGTGGCGCCGGGCGCGAAGTAGGCGAAGAACGGCTTGTCGGGCGCCAGCGCCTTCTGCTGCCCTATCCATGACATGGCCTTGTCGGTCATGTCCTCCATCAGGTGATAGCCCTCCTCGGGGGTCTTCTTCGGCTCGACCGGATTGGTGCCTTCATACAGGCTCGGATACCACTGGTTGGCTTCGCCGCCGACGAATCCGTAGAAATACTCGAAGCCGCCACCGCCGGTGGGCCAGGCGTCGAACGGGCCGACCGAACTCGTCTCCCACACCGGCACCTCATGGCATTTTCCGAACTGCGCCGTCGAGTAGCCGTTGAGCTTGAGCGTGCGGGCCAGGGGGGACATGGAGTTGGGAAGCACCGAGCTGTAGCCCGGGGCCCCGGTGGCGATTTCGGTGATGCCGCCCATGCCGCAGGAGTGGTGGTTGCGCCCGGTCAGCAAGGCCTGTCGCGTGGGCGAACACAGCGCGGTGGTGTGGAAGCGATTGAACTTCAACCCGCCGGCGGCCAGCTTTTCGGCATTCGGCGTCTGGCAAGGGCCGCCGAAGGCACTGGACGAGCCGAAGCCGGCATCGTCGATCAGGATGATCAGCACGTTGGGCGCGCCTCGGGGTGGGCGCAGTTGATCGATCGGCGGAAAGCGGGTGTCGGGGTCGCGCGCGTCGTAGGTGATCAGGCCGGGCCTGGACGTGTTGCGCATCGGCAGATGCGTACGAATCCGCGCATCATCCGGATCCTGCTTGTTCGGCTTGGCTGGAGTGCTCACGACCTTCTCCTCGAGATTTGATGGAGCGTTTTCACATGCGGACGCGCCCGCCCCTGGCGCCCCCGCTTTCGGGTGGAGGCGAAAGCGTACGCGAAACCCGTCCCGCCCGCCACAGGAAATTCCGGCCGCATCGCGGCCGCCTGGCGATCTACGTTGGCGCGAACAGATTCCGGCGCCCCACCTCCGCGGGGCTGCGAACCCCGATCAGCGCCATGTTGCGCATGATCTCGGACGCCAGGATGCCGATCACCATCCTGCGATGCGCGCTGACCCCGGCGCCGCCGCTCATGACTGGAGGCTTCACCATGCGCCAGCAACTTTCTTCTCCCTTCGGCGCGGCGGCCGCGGTCCCATGTAGCGTCCCTGGCCTCGCCTAGAGTCCGGCGCGGATTGCCTTGAGCTCCCTGCGGCACGCCTCGCCGAAAGCCTTCAGCGGGTCCGGGTCCTCTGAATGCGCAATGCGACCGACGTCTTTTGCGGTCAGGTTGGCGGCGAAGTACTGGTCCGCGATGCGCCGCAACAGGCGCTCGGCCTCGGCGAGCACCTCGGCCGAGGCGGTGAGCCGGATGCGATTGAGCAGCGCGTACGCCGGGAGGAGCGTCTCCGGCTGCTCGAGCGTATGGGTCAGCGCATCCACAAGGATGCTTGCCGCACTCGGCGATGAATTCACCGTAGAGGGCTTCATGCTTGCGGATCTCCATCCCGATCAGTTCGCGCCGGCCGTGTGTCTTCTGGGTGATCCACGCGATCGCGATCGTGGCCGAGCTGCCGGCCACGGACCCCAGCACGCCTGCGAGGGCACCGACGCTGATGTCCGTCATGGGGTCGCCCGAGACTGCAGTTCACGCACGCCGCCACTCGGCCGCGAGCTCGGGGAAGCGCTTGCGCAGGCACTCAACCAAATAGGACTCGATGGCGGCCGTCGGGATCTGACCCCGCACCTCCGCCGAGTGCTCGCGCACCGCAAAGTGCAGAACCAGCATGTCGTGCAGCTTGCCGAACGCGATTCGGTTCTCGGTTCCGCATACCGACGCATCGCGCTGCAGCACGCGCTCGATCACGCCCGGCTGCAGGAGCTTGACATGGCACAGCGTCGCCATCCGCGCGATTTCGCGATCGATGTCCTCGAGATTCTCGACGACGCGACAGTCATCCAGCCTCATGTTCATGGTCTTGCCTTCGTGAATCGGGGGTTGCGTCCGCCGATGGGAGACACGCCTTCGCGCAGCATTTCAAAGGCGTGGAAAGCCGCGACCCATTCCTCGTTGGTGGGCTCCACCGCCACGCGCACCCGGCTGCGCGCGCTGGAGATCGTCGCTGCGTGGGTCCGGTTGGCGCCCTCCTCCAGTTCCATCCCCAGCCAGTGAAGCCCGCGGCAGATGCGCTCGCGCAGCACCGCGCTGTGCTCGCCGACTCCGGCGGTGAACGCGAGCAGGTCGAGTCCGCCGAGCACCGCTGTCAGGGCGCCGATCTCGCGCACGATGCGCCGGACGTAGAGGTCCAGCGCCATGCGCGCCCGGGGATTCGTGTCCTCGGCCGCCAGCAGCACCTGCGGACTCGGCGACAGCCCCGAGACACCGAGCAGCCCGGACTCGCGGTACAGCAGGTGTTCGAGCTCCTGCACGCCAAGCTTGTCGACCTGAAGCAGGTGCAGGAGCACACCGGGATCCACCGCACCACAGCGGGTGCCCATCATCAATCCATCGAGAGCTGAAAAGCCCATGGTGGTGGCGACGCTGCTCAGCCCCTCCATCGCGCAGAGGCTGGCGCCGCTGCCGAGATGCGCCACGATCGTGCGCCCGCGCGCCGCGGGTCCATGGCGCTCGGCCAGGGCGATGGCCAGGTACTCGTAGGACAGGCCGTGGAAGCCGTAGCGGCGCACCCCGCGTTCCCACAAGGCATGGGGCAGCGGCAGCATCTGCTCCACTTGCGGCAGCGTCCGGTGAAAGGCTGTGTCGAAGCAGGCCACCTGCGGCAGATGCGGCATCTCGCCCAGCAGCACCTCGATCGCCTCCAGGGCGTAGGGCTGGTGCAACGGCGCGAGGGGGATGAAGCTGCGAAGTTCCTCCAGCACCACGCGGTCCAGGCGCACCGGGGCCGTGTACTTGCTGCCGCCGTGAACGACCCGATGAACCACGGCGGCCGGCGGGCGGCCGCCCGTGCGCCGTTCGATGCAGGCACGGACGTGCTGCAGGGCGGCGTGGTAGGGCCGCTCGGGGTCGAGCGCCAGGGCCACGGACGCGCCGTCCGCGTCGATCAGGTCCGCCCGCGTGCCGCCGATGCCTTCGACTCGGCCGGCCCAGAGCGGGCGCCGTGGCAGCGGCGTGGCGCCGGAATCGAAAAGGGCGAACTTGATGCTCGAAGAGCCGCAGTTCAGGACCAGGATGGTGCCGCTCGCCAACGCGGAGCCGGGCATCGGTTCGAGCGCTTCCTCGGCCGGACGGCCGACGACGCCCGCCGGCGCAGCGGATTGCAGCATGCCGGCGCTCACGGCTGCGACTCCAGGCTGGCCGTGGGAGCGCTGGGCGCCACCGCCCGGGCGGCCGCCGGCAAGGAAGGATGCTGGACGGCCCACCCACCTTGTGCAGGCCCGCGCGCGCCAAGCACGATGCCGGCGCTGGCCGCGCCGCCGAAATGCTCCAGCTGCTTGGCGAGCATATTGCCGCTCTCCAGATTCGGGACAACCATGATGTCGGCGGCTCCCGCGACCTCGGACACGATGCCCTTGGTGCGTGCGGCAGCCGCGGACACGGCGTTGTCGAAGGCCAGCGGCCCGTCCACCAACGCACCCTCGATCTGGCCGCGATCGGCCATCTTGCACAGCGCGGCGGCGTGGAGCGTGGCGGGCATGTTGGGGTTGACCGTCTCGACGGCGGCGAGGAAGGCGACGTGCGGCCGCGCGACCCCGAAGGCATGCGCGAGGTCCACCGCGCTGCGCACGATGTCGAGCTTGTCCTGCAGCGTCGGCGCGATGTTGATCGCGGCGTCCGTGTCCTCGACGGTCAGGTCCGTGCGATTGCGCAGCACCGTCAGTTCATGGGACGAGGAAGTAGAGGACACGATTCTTTCGCCTTGGGTCGTTGTTCATGCAAGGATGTGGAAGCCGCCGTCCACGCAATGGACGTCGCCGGTGATCGCCTGGGCCGCGCCGCTCGGCGAGCGGCGATCGGGATTGGACGACCATGTCAGGCCCTCGTGGCTGCCGCGGGCCGGCGCCGCATGCGCGTCGACGATGCAGAAGGCGTGGCGGGCGCCGCGATCGCCGGCACGTCCGGGACCAGCAGGCTGCGGATCTGCGCGAGCATCCCCGTCTGCTCGGTCGAAGGCACGATACGCTGTACCCGCCGGTCCGCCAGCACGCGCTCCAGCAGCGTGAGCAGCCGATTTCGGTCCTGCGGGCGCGCCAGCAGGACGGGCAGCGTGGCCAGCGCCCGCTGTGGTTCGTAGCGGGCGATGATTTCCTGCTCGCCGCCGATGCGGCGTATTTCCTCGAGCGGCAGTTGGGGCAGCAGGTCGCCGTAGTCCTCGATCAGTTCGCGGGCGAGGTGCAGCCGCGACAGCGGCAGCGGCGTGTCCTGATGCGCCATCAGGAAAGTGACACGCGCCAGCGCCTCGGGATACCCGCCCTTCTCGATGGCGGCGAGCGCCTGCTTCACGAAGGGCAGATCGCGCGGGTTCACCGGCTGCGCCTGCGGCTCGTCGCCGATGCCCTGATCGCCGCGGCAAAGGGCAAACATGTTGCCGTAGACCTGGAAGAACGCAGCTTCCCCCATCGCGTCACGCAGCGCGCGCCAACCGTCGAGCGAGGCACTGATCAGTTCCGAGCCGGTCGACTCCAGCTGCCGCAGTGGATGGTCCGGCGCGAGCGGCTGGCGCGCGGCCTTCACCTGCTGCGCCGCCGGTGCCAGCCACCAGGTGAACGGGTTCAGGTCGGACAGCGCCCAGCGCTCGAAGCGCAGCGGGTGGAACGCCCGCCCCAGTGCCGCGCCCGCCTCGCTGGACAGCGCCTGCGCCAAGGGGCGGCCGAACAGCTCGTAGGCACGCTGGTTGAATTCCGAAACAGCCTTCATGGCCTGGAACGGCTTCTCGTCCTCGCGGCGGTAGTGGTTGAGTCGCGCAACGACGTTTTCGAGCCGGATTTCGACGAAGCTCACGTCATAGGAGGTCTTGCCGGTGCCGTCCGTCTGCTCCTCGATCTCCATGCCGTACAGGCCCGGCGGCAGCGCCTCGATGGACTGCAGGGCCGACACGATCTGGGCGTGCTCCTTCTTCGCCACCCGCCCGGACACGAAGATGCCCAGATGGCCGATGTCCTGGTGCATCAGGCCGACGATCACCTGGCCGCGCGCCTTGATCTCCTCGGTGCTGCCGTACACGTCGGCAACCCAGTTGAAAGCCTGCTGCGGCGGCGTGATGTTGTCGCCCAGAGAGGCGAACAGCACGATCGGGACCTTGACGTCGCGCAGGTCGAAACCCATGCCCGCGCCCGAGTGCTGGCCCGCCCAGAGCCTGTTGCCGACGAACAGGTTCTGCGTGATCCACTCGATCTCCTCGCGGTTCAGCAGGAAGTACCCGCCCCACCAGCGTTCGAACTCGACAAAGCGCACGGGCTCCGTGTCCGCGTTGGCGAAGACGTGGTAGTACTTGTCCCAGAGGGAGTTGGCGGGGTTCAGGTTCTCGAAGTTCTGTACCAGCCAGGCGCCGTCGAACTTGCCCGCGCCGAGGTCGGAGGTGAGCGAGGCGAGCCAGCTGCCGCCGAGCAGGCCGCCCGCATAGCGCATCGGGTTGTCGCCCGGGCCTTCGCTCCAGGCCCCGCCCCAGTAGGACATCGGTGCGCCCACGACGACGAGCGGGCCGGTGTCGTCGGGATTGGCCGCGGCCAGCATCATCGCGGCCCAGCCGCCCTGGCAGTTGCCGACGATCGCGGGCTTCGGCGCATCGGGATGGAGCGCGCGTACGCACCGCACGAATTCGCGCTCGGCGTTGCACACGTCCAGCAGCGTCTGGCCGGGCTCCGGAACGCGGAAGAAGATGACAAAGTACACGGGGTGGCCGGCGCCCAGGGCAACGCCCACCTCCGAGTCCGCCTTGAAGCCGCCGATGCCAGGCCCGTGGCCGCCCCGCGGATCGATGATGAGGTAGGGGCGGCGGCGCGCATCGACCTTGACGCCGTCCGGCGGCACGATGCGCAGCAGCGCGTAGTTGACCGGACGCTCCAGCGTGCGCCCGTCCATGACCATCTCGTGCGCGAAGTGCAGCAGCGGCGGCAGGCCCTGCCGCTCGTGCTCGATGAAGTTGTTGCCACGCTGGCGCAGCGCGTCCCAGAGCAGCACCGAGCGCTGGGCGAAGTCGACGCCGTATTGCGCGGCGTCCACCCCGACCTGCCAGGGCAGCAGCGGTCTCTCGGCCAAGGCCGCCAGCTGCCGATCGCCTGCTTGCCGCACGCGTTCGGCCAAGTGCTTCGCGGCCACCGTGGCCCGGTGTTCGAACGCCTTGGCCACCTCTTTCGAGATTTCCTGGCTCTCGGCAAGCTGTTTCGCCGGATTCTTCATGGTCGTTCCTTCGTGGAGGTCATTTCAAGGAAGCCACCACCACGTGACCGGGAGCCGCGTCGGTGCTGCCGGCCGGCGCGCGGCCGACCTTGAACCACGCGGCGTACAGGGCGGGCACGAAGAAGATGGTCAGCACCGTGGCGACGGTCAGGCCACCCATGATCGCGAGAGCCATCGGGCCCCAGAACACGCTCCGCGTGAGGGGGAGCATCGCGAGCACGGTGGCAGCAGCCGTCAGCACGACGGGGCGCGTCCGGTGCAGGGCGGCATCGACGATGGCATTCCAGGCGTCGCGGCCCTCTTCCATCTCAATGCGCACCTGGTCGATCAGGATCACCGAATTGCGCATGATCATGCCGCCGAGCGCGATGATGCCCAGGATCGCCACGAAGCCGAGCGGGGCGCGGAACGCCAGAAGGGCTGCGACCACGCCGATCAGGCCGAGCGGCGCGGTGAGGAACACCGTCGCCATCTTCGAGAAGTCCTGCAGCTGGAGCATGAGGATCAGCAGAATGGTGAGCACCATCACCGGAGCCACGGCGGCGAGGGCCTTGTTTGCCTTTTCGCTTTCTTCCACGGCGCCGCCCGTGTCGACACGGTAGCCGGCGGGAAGCTTCGCCTCGATGTCCTTGAGCAGCGGCTCGATCTCCTTCGTCACCGACACGGCCTGCTCGCCGTCCTTGACGTCGGCACGCACGGTTATGGCCATGTCGCGGTTGCGCCGCCACAGCACGGGCTCTTCGAGCTCGTACTTCACCTTCGCCACTTCGGACAGCGGCACGACGGTGCCGGCGCGCGTATAGACGTTCACGTCCTTCAGCGTGTCCAGGTCGAGGCGCTCTTGCGGCACGGCACGCGCGACGATGTCCACCAGGTTCTCATGCTCGCGCAGCTGCGACAGGGTCGCACCGTTCATCACGCTCTGCGTGACGAGATTCACATCGGCGGGGGTAAGGCCCAGCGCACGGGCCTTGTCCTGGTCGAGGTCCACCTTGAGCGTGCGGACCGGGTCGTTCCAGTCGAGCTGCACGTCACGCACCTTCGGGCTCGAGGACACGACCTGTTCCACCTGGCGGGCGATCTCTTCTGCGTGTCGGGGCCGACCACGCGGAACTGCACCGGATAGCCCACCGAGGGACCCATCTCGAGGCGGGTCACGCGCACCCAGGCCTGCGGGAAGTCCTTGTCAACCGTGGCCATCAGCCGCAACCGCACACGTTCGCGCGCTTCCATGTCCTTCGTCATCACGATGAACTGGGCGTATCCGGGATTGGGCAGCTCGGGCGACAGCGCGAGATAGAAGCGCGGCGCGCCGGCGCCTGTATAGGCGGTGAAAAAGCGCACCTCCTCGTCCTTCTTCAGGACCGCTTCCATGCGCTTGACCTGTTCGGTCGCTGCCTGGAACGACGAGCCTTCCTTCAAGCGCAGGTCGACGATCAGTTCGGGGCGCTCGCTGTTCGGAAAGAACTGTTGCGGAACGAACTTCATGCCGGCCAGCGCGAGCACCAGGGCGCCCCCCGTCACGGCGATGATCAGCCAACGCTTCTGCAGCGCGAAGTCGATCCAGCCGCGCAGCTTGCGGTAGAAGGGCGTGGCGTAGGGGTCGCCGTGATGGTGCTTGCCCAAGTCCTTCGGCAGCATCTTCACCGCGAGGTAAGGCACGATCATGCCCGAGCAGAGCCAGGAGAACACGACGGCAATGCCCACGATCCAGAAAATGCCGCCCGCGTATTCGGCGGTGGTGGAGCGGGCGAAGCCGATCGGCATGAAGCCCGCCACCGTGATGAGGGCGCCCGACAGGCGGGGCATGGCGGTAGCGGAATAGGAGAAGGCGGCTGCCTTCGCGCGGTCCCACCCTCCTTCCATCTTCACTACCATCATCTCGATCGCGATGATCGCGTCGTCCACCAGCAGACCGAGCGCGATGATGAGCGAGCCGAGCGATATGCGCTCAAGGTTCCAGCCCATGGCGAGCATCACCATGGCGACCACGCCGAGCACCAGCGGCACCGAGATGGCGACGATGAGGCCGGTGCGGAAACCCAGGCTCAGCAAGCTCACCGCCATCACGATGACGAGCGCTTCCATCAGCGAGCGCTCGAACTCCCACACGGAATCCTTCACGGTGGTGGGCTGGTCGGCGACGCGTTCCAGCTCTACGCCGTACGGTAGTTCCGATTGCACCTTCGCGACCGCCTCTTCCACGGCCTTGCCGAGCTCGACGACATTGCCGTCGTCGGCCATCACGATGCCGACCATCAGCACGTCCTGGCCGTTGTGGCGGATGGTGTAGGTCGGCGGGTCCTGGAAGCCGCGCGTCACGGTCGCGATGTCGCCGAGCTTGATCGTCCGGCCCCCCGCGGAGACCGGCACGTTGCGGATGTCGTCCAGATTCGTGAACTGGCCGCTCACGCGCACGAATACGCGATCGTCCTTCGTGTCGACGGAGCCGCCGGGCATCATGGCGTTCTGGCTCTTCAGGCTCTCTGCGATCGCGAGCGGCGAGATGCCGAGCGCGGCCAGGCGCTGGTTGGAGAATTCCACGTACACCTTCTGGTCCTGCTTGCCCAGGAGGTCGACCTTTGACGTACGGCGCCTTGAGCAGGCGGCGCTTGACGTCCTCGGTGATGTCGGACAGCTCCGCGTGTCCGATGCCGTCACCCTTGACGGCATAGAGCAGGGAGTAGACATCGCCGAACTCGTCATTGAAGATCGGGCCGACGACGCCCTCGGGCAGCTCGAGCTTGAGGTCGGAGAACTTCTTGCGCGCCTGGTACCAGGCTTCCTGCTGGTCCTTGTGCGAAGTGCCGCCCTTCACGGTGATCGTCATGCCGCCGTAGCCCTGGCGCGCAAAGGTGACGACCTTCTCGAAGTGGTCGAGCTGCTCGAACTTCTTCTCGATGCGGTTCAGGAGCTCATCCTGGATCTGCTGTGCGCTCGCGCCGGGCCAGATCACCGTCGCCGTCATCGACGGCACGGAGAACTTGGGGTCCTCGAGCTGGCCGAGCTTCGAGAAGCTGAAGACACCCGCGATAGCGACCACGATGATCAGGAAGAGCACCACGGCGCGATGCCCGAGCGCCCATTCGGTGAGGTTGAACTTGTTCATTGGACGGCCTGCTGTGTCGTGTCGGCCGGCTTGATCTTGGCTTCAGCGAGCGCCGCATCGGCCAGCGCGACCTTCAATCCGGGCGCCATCTTTTGCACCCCCGCGGTGACGACCAGTCCCCCGGCCGGCAGGCCGGAGACCAGCGCGAGATCGTTGCGATAGCCGAGCACGGCCACAGGCATCAGGTCCACGGTGCCCACCGGCTCCTGGCCTGCGCGCTTGACCATCCAGACCGCCGGATGGCCGTTCGCCTGCGTGAGCGCTGTGGCGGGAATCGCGGCAGACTGCACGTCCGAAACCACCCGGTCGGTCACCAGCGTGGCGGTCGCACCCAGCGGCAGGGGCCGCGCGTTGATCGGCTTCAGCCGGGCGCGGTAAGTGCGTGTCTGCGCGGACGCCTGCGGCGAAACCTCGCGCAACGAGACCTCGAAGGACTCGGCGGGCGCGCTCGCCAGCGAGGCCTTGAAGTGCGCCGACTTGAATGCCGCCACCTGGTCCTCGGGTACGTCGATGACGATTTCCGGTGTGCCGGGATCGGCGATCGCGACCACCGGCAGTCCTTCTGCGACCACCTGGCCCACCTCGATGCGCACCGCCGTGACCACGCCGCTGCGCGAGGCGCGCAGCACGGTGTACTTCAGGCGGTTGCGGGCGAGTTCGAGCTGACGCGCCTGCGCCCCTTCGGCAGCCTGCGCCGTTTCCGCACCGCTATGGGAACGCTCGTCGTCGGCCACGCTGACCGAGCCGTCGGCTTTCAGCGAACCCAGGCGCTTGCGATCCGATTCGGCTTGGCGGGCCTGCGCGACGGCAGCCGACCATTGCTGCCGCGCGGCCTCCTCCGCCAGTCTGTAGTCACTGTCGTCCAGCACCGCGAGGATGTCGCCTTCGTGCACGATCTGACCAACGTCGACCTTGCGCTGAGCGACTTTGCCGCCTACACGGAAGGCCTGATCGACTTCGTAGCGTGACTGCACGGTACCCGCGTAGCGATTGGCTTCGCGGGCCGCGTCATAGCGGACATCGGCAGTGCGCACCGGTCGGGGCGCTTCGGTTTGCGGCTTGTCAGGGCTGCATGCGGAAAGTAAAGCGGCAACGGCCAAAGCGCCGGCCACGGAAAGAGAGTTCTTCAAGACAGTACCTCGTGGAAAGCGACGGGATTCAGGAATGCGACGCCGGGGTGGGGTCGGCGGAAGTGGTTTGCGCTGTGGGCTGTGCGGCGGGCTCGAACACCTGCCAGCCCCCGCCCAGCGCCTTGTAGAGTTGCACGCTGTCGAGCAGCAGCTGGGTGTTGCTGTCGTTGGCGCTCAAACTCACTGCCAGACGCGAGCGCTGCGCATCCAGAAGCGGCAGCAGGTCGATCTGACCGCGGTCGTAGAGCGATTGGGCGCGCCCGAGGGCCGATTCCGCAGAAGCGGCCGCGCTCTGCAGCGACTGCGAGCGCTGCCGTTCCGAAGAGAGCGCGACCAGGGCGTTCTCCACGTCCTCCAGCGCGCGCACCATGCCATCCTCGGCGCGCAGCAGCGCTTCACGCTGGCCGCTCTCGGCGATTTCATTCAGGGCCTTTGTGCGGCCCGCATTGAAGATCGGCATCGCGAGCAGGGCCGCCACGTTGGTGTAGCGTGCGGCGCCCAGACCGATGCCGTTCAGCGCCGTGTGCTGGCGGCCGAACGACGCGTCGAGAAACAGCCGCGGAAACCATTCGGCCGCGGCCTCCTGGCGGCGAGCGTTGGCCGCATCCAGTTGCGCCATCAGGGCGAGAACGTCGGGCCGGCGTTGCAGCAGCGCGGCGGGCTGTCCCGGCTGAGCCTGGGGCACTGCCACTTCGCCGCGCCAAGGCTCGACCTGCGCGGCATTGAAGGCCTGCTCGCCAATCAGTACTGCAATGCGATGACGCGTGACTGCCGCGACTGTCTCCAGCGGTGGGATCTGGGCGCGCGCTGTTTCGGCTTCGGTTTGCGCGCGCTCCACGTCGAACGGTGTCGCCAGGCCGGCGCGCTGGCGCGCCTTCACCAGGCGCAGGGTCTCGTCCCGGGCGGTCGAGATCGCGCGCAGGGTGTCGAGCTGGTGCTGCGCCCCCACCAGCGTGAAGTAATTGCTCGCGACGTCGGTCATCACCAGCAGGCGCACGCCGCGCAAGCCGTCTTCCACCGCCAGCGCGTCCGCCGCGGCCGCGGCCGCACCCGCACGCAGGCGACCGCTCAAGTCGATCTCCCACGCGACGTCGAGGCCGGCGCTGCCGCTCTTGATGTCCGGCTGCAACTTCTTCACGGCGTCGCTGTAGCCGCTGCTGCGATCGCTCCCCGAGCCGACGGCGCTGACGCTGGGCATCAGGAAGGACCGGCTGACCGTCACGCCGGAACGCGCGGCTCGCAGACGCTCTGCGGCGATCTTGACGTCGCGGTTCTCACGCTCGGCGCGCCGCACCAGGTCAGTCAGTACCGGGTCGTGAAAGGTTTCCCACCAGGCGGCCTCGGGCTCGACGTCGGAGGGCTTGCTCGCGGCGAACTGGGGCGGCACGTCGATGCTCGGATGCTCGGCCGGCGTCGACGGTGAACAACAAGATGATCGATGCGGCCAGCGCCGCCGCGACGAAGAGGCCGGCCGGCCGATCGGCCCGCTCGGGGAGCTTCTGCTTGGCCTTGTGGATCGGCGAAAGTGCGGATGGAGGTGACATCGGGATGGACTCGTCTTGGATTCGAGGGGGTAGCGTAGAGCGCGATGCGCTCGAAGTCGTCAGCGTCAGGTCGGCGTTCGGTCGCCATGCGGCGGCGCGATCACTGCGGGCGAGTCATCCGCCGGGCGTTCGGTGGCCCCGGCCGCGAGTTCGCTGGCGAGGGAATGCAGCAGCTCGCCGGCGCTGGCGAATTCGAGTTGGCGCCCGGTAACAAGGTTTTCGAGGCGGCCCGCGAACGCCTCGGGCGTAGCGTCGCTGCGCAGTTTCAACACGTAGGCCCGGCGGTTCGGGAACTTGGATTCGGGGTTCAGCACCATGGCAGCTTCTGGACAGGAGGAGTTCGGCGTCAGCGTAGGGCCATGCCCGAATCGAGTCGTCAGCGAAAGGTCGACAAACGGTCGCTGTTGCGTTCGCATGCAAACGCGACGGAATCCCGACCTGTCGCTGACGACTGCGGCGGCTAGCGTCTCTAGCATCACTTCCCATCACATCTGCCCGCACCCGCGGAGCCCAGGCACATGAATCTGAAGCTCACACCCGGGCGGCTGCTCGCCGCCGCCATCGTTGTCTTGTCCGTCTGGATCGTGCATGACTTCATCGAGGCCCTGCTGGCCGCCTGCATGACCGCGATCGCAAGCTGGCCGCTCTATGCCGCCTTCAGGAGCCGCCTGCCGAGTCGGGTTGGCAACAGCGCAAGCGCCGCGATATTCACCGGCGCGATCACGCTATTGGTGCTGGCGCCCATGCTCTTCGCCTGCTGGGCACTGCTGAGCGAGGCGCACGCCCTGCTCCTGGGCCTCGCGGCCGCCGACAGCCGCGGGCTCGGCGTGCCCGATTGGCTGGCAAACGCGCCCGTCATGGGGCCCTGGCTGGCCGCGCGCTGGCAAAGCCAACTCCCGGGCCCAGGGGCGCTGCTGATGCTGACGCAACGCACCGATCCCTCGGCACTTCTTGGCTGGACGCAGGCCCTGGGGCAGTTCACCGCCCGGCATGCGCTGATCGTCGGGTTCGCGATTCTGCTGCTGGCTTTCCTCTATCGAGAAGGCGCGTCACTCCAGCTCGCGTTGGGCCGGTGGCTGCGCGAGGCCGTGGGTGATCACGCCGAACGGTATGTCGACATCGCCACGCGAGCGGTGCGCGCTTCGGTGAGCAGCATGCTGGTCGTGGCTTTGTTCGACGGCCTTGCAATAGCTCTGGCGTACACAATTGCCGGTGCGCCGCGCGCGCTGCTCTGGGCCGCGATCACAGGTTCGTTGGCCGCCGTGCCGTTCCTCGGCTATGGCGCGGTGGCCGCGATGGCGATACAAATCGCGTTAGAGGGAGGGCCGACGACGGCAATGATCTCGCTGCTGCTGGGTTGCGCGGTGCTGATCACGGGCGACAAGGCGGTGCGCCCCATGGTGGCGGGCGGCGGGATGCAGTTGCCGTTCGTCTGGGTTTTGATGGGATGCATCGGCGGCTTGGGCGTGCTCGGCCTGACCGGGGTCGTGATTGGCCCTGTGGTGCTGACGCTGGCATGGGAACTGTGGGATGAGCGGGTGCGCCAGGTCGGCCCTGCGTTGCGATAGCAGGGCGATGCACGCTAACCGCGGGGGGCACGTGCTGCGCCGCTCCAGATGGAAATGGACAAGGTGCCGCAGGGTACCCCGGAATCACGTGTCAGCAGCCGCCCGTAGTACTCACGGAGAGTACGCCTGGTTGCCGTCCTACTCATCCTGGTCAAAAACTTGGATTGGTACTTCCGAAATCTTGAAAGCCGGCGGGCCAAGAAATTGCCGCGGATGCAATGGCGGGATGCTGCCGGTACTCCTCGATCGCCGAGGCACGCGGCGTGAGATCGGTCAGGCTGGGTTCATGGCAAGCAGGATCGCCCGCGCGCGTCGAACCTGCGCCGTGTCGCCCGCTTCGGGCAACCGGTCGATGAGCGCAGCGAGGGCGCTGCGCTCCGCGGCCGTCGCCTCGTGGTGCTCGCAGTGGTCGACGAGCGCGAGCAGTTCGAGCCAGGGTGCCCCCTGCGCCTGCGCCTCCTCGATCGCGCGTCGAGCGGAAGCGGCTCCCGCATCGGTGCGACCTTGTGCACGGGCGATTTCTGCCTCAAGCAGCCACAGTTGCGGCAAGTACACCCGCTCGACCAACTCGTCTGCAACCTGCAGGGCTTCCTGGAGTTGGATTCGGGCAGCATCAATGTCGCCAGCCAGCAGAAGGGCCTGCGCCGCGTAGCCCAACACCTCGGTGACGCCGGAACGCATGCCGAGGCGGGCATTCTTTTCGCAGGCCTCCAGGATCAGGCGATGCCCCTCGAGCGGCGCTCCATTCAAGGCCTGAGCCCAGCCACGGTACCAGCGGCATGCAGTCTGCCCTTGCGCCAAGGCGAATTCGTCGACCAGCCCCTGCATTTCGTCGGCGAGGACCGCAACCCGTCCGGAGTCGCCCAGACGGACCTCGAGCAGCGCCTCATGCCAAGTGGCAACGAGCTGCGTCATCGGCTGCCGCAAGTCGCGCGCCCGGTCGTGCGAGCGTTGCACATGCGCGCGGGCCTGCTCGAGCAGTCCACGGTGCGCGAACTCGATAGCCAGCATTCCAAGCAGCGTTACCTGCGGATCGGCAACGAAGATCTCACTTGCAGACAGGTCGAGCCGCTCGGCGATCGGCAGGCCGCGTTCGATCCATGCGAGCGCTTCCTGCGGTCGGCCCTGTACTTGGTGCACTTCGCCGAACACGATGCACGCGGCCAGCATCAGCACCGGATCGTCCGATGCGGACGCGAGCTCCTCGGCGCGATGCGCCACCTCCAGCGCCAGCGCATACTCGCCGCGCAGGCTCAGCGCGTAGCCAAACCCGTGCAGCAGCAGTCCGCGCATCGCGTGATCGGACTGGCCCTGCAGCAGCGCATACGCGCGTTCGAAGGCATTCCTTGTTTCGCTGCCGACGCCGAGCGATTGAAAGGCCGCCACGCCGTGCAGCGTGGCGATCGCGATCTCGAGTGCGTTGCACTCTTCCCCCTCCGGCGCCTGCTGAAGCAGAGCCGAGGCGCGCTCGGTCAGGCTCATGCAGGAAGACGGGCTGAAGTGCAGCAGCGCGGCTTCCGCCGCCTCGGCGTAGTAGCGCAGTGCCGTCATCGACTGCCGCCCGCGTTCGAAGTGCATGGCCAATTCGGCGGCGGCCACCGGCACGCCGGCCGCACGCTCCCGTTCGAGGGCCGCACCGACCTTGCGGTGCAGTTGCGTGCGGGCCGAGGGCACAGTGCGCTCATACAGGAGTTGGCGAAACAACGCATGTCGGAACGCATAGGGCAAATCGGCCATTTCGACGTCACCGCCTGCGCGCGGCGCCGCAAGCCACACGTGCTCACGTACCAGTTCCTCGCAAGCATTGGCCACCGATGCGACGTCCCACTCCAGGGCGAGTGCCACCGTGTGAACGCGAAACTCGACCCCGCACACTGCCGCCGCCGCAAGCAGGGTCCGCGACTCGCCAGCCAACGTAGCGATGTGGTGGTCGATGATGGCCGCCAGATTCTCCGGCACCGCCACCGACGCGAGCCGCGCTCCCACGGTTGCGTCGTCCGTCGCGCGATCCATCACATCGGCGGTGATCGACGCGACGAACAGCGGCACGCCGTCCGTGCGCTCGTGCAGTGCGCGCACGAATGCCTCATCGCGCGCGAGGGACGCGGAGCGTTGGGCGATGTAGTCAGAAACCTCGATCTCCGAAAACGGATCAAGCACCACCTCGTCGCACAAGCGGTGTAGGCGCAGCTCGCGCCGCAGCGGGTTGAGTGGGTGGTCCAGGGCGATCACCTCCGCCAAGCGGAAGCTCGATAGCCACATGAAGCGCGCGCTCGCGCGTCGGCGCGCCAGGTAGTCGATCAATTGGATGGTTGCCCGGTCGCTCCAGTGCAGGTCTTCCGTGATAAGCAGAAGCGGACGTTGCTCGGTATAGCGATCCAGCAACTCAGCAATCTCACGCAGCATGCGGTCTGGGCCCACACCAGCGAGTTCGCGGCGCAGCGCGTCTCTTTCCTCTGTCGTACTTAACCATGGCAGCTGCAGAAGCCAGGTCGGCGCCACGGTACGCAGCAGCCCCGGCAGCGTGCGGTCGCCGCGACACAACTCTGCCAGCGCTTCCAGCACCGGCAGGTATGGCTCGCCTGTGCCGTAGTGCTCCACTCACTGCCCCCGCGCGCAGGCAATGCCGCCGAGACCAGCGATGAAGTGTTCGATGAGCGCGGTCTTGCCGATTCCCGGCTCGCCCGCAACCCAGACCACTGCGCGCTTCCCGCCGCAGGCTTGGTCCCACGCCTGCTGCAGCCGGGCGATCGCGTCCGCGCGGCCGACGAACGACGGCGACGGCTGGGGGCCCTCCACCACGCTGCTCGCGACACCAGGCGCCGCCGGGAGCGCCGGGAGCGCGGCGGCAGGCGCCGCAATGAAGCGGTAGCCGCGCCGCGACACGGTCTCGATGAAGCGCGGCTCGCGCGGGTTGTCGCCGAGGACCATGCGCAGGTCGCTGATGGCGGTCTTGAGCACCGAGTCGCTGACGAACTGGTGGCCCCACACCGCATCCAGCAACGCGTCTTTCGTCAGCAGCACGCCCGGCTGGCGCGCCAGTGCGCACAGCAGGTTGAACGGCGTCGGCGCGAGTGCTAACGCCTTTCCATCGCGCAGCAGCCAGGCGTTCGCTTGGTCAAGAACGAAGTCATCGAAGCTGATCCGAACGGGATTCACGTTGGACACCTGGTGCGCCACGTGGGGCGTGCGAGAGGTCGGGAACGAATTATCGACGGTCCGGTGATTCAAGTCACGTCGTGGCAGCCGCGCCAGCATCTCAACGGACCTTTCGACGCCCGACCACGCGCCGGGTCGTCTTCGCAACGGCGGGCGCCAGGATTATCGAGGTCTCGAAAAGCAAACCCGTGGACAGAATCTCGACCGGCTTCAGCGCGCTGTTGGCGATGCGCTCGGCGCTCTTCGCATCCAGGCCCAGCCCACGCAATGCCGCGGCGGTGCTCTGCTCCGCGAAGTCGCTCTCGCAGCCCGGCTCGAGCATGCGATGTGTCGCGCCGAGCACGGCACCCGTCACGATGTTGAGGGCCAATGCGATCGGCATGTGCATGAATCGACCCTGCCGGATCCCTTCGGTCAGATCTCTCTTCACGAAATCCAGCAGCATGTTCGGGCCACGCGCGTCCGGCCAACCGAGGCGGATCAGGAATGCGGCCGCCAGCGGGTGGTCGAGGGCCAGCCTGGCCACCAGTCGAATGCCGCTCGACACGCGTTCCGCCGGATCCTCATAACTCTGCACCACGGGCTCGGCCATTCGGATCAGTTCGTTGGCGATCTCTATGGCGAGTTCCCGAACCAACGCGTCGGGCGATGGGAAGTACTTGTAGAACGTGCCCCGCGATACCTCCGCGGCCGAGATCACATCGTCGATCGACATCGCCGCCGGCCCCTTTTCCGCGACGAGCCTCATCGCACTCGCGAGCAGGCGTGCGCGCATGCGTTCGCGTCGCTCTGCCGCGACGCGATGGCGATGGTTTTCCAGTTGCATGGATGGATTGTGCCCAGTGGTTGACTAAGTATAAACGACAATCTCGTCATGATGACAACATTGTTATTATGATAGTCAGGCGGCGCCATTTCGGACCGCTCGTCGAGCAAGGTCCAGATGCTCCTGCTCGGCTACCACTACACGTTCAGAAGGGAGACGGACCCGTGAGAGGCTTCACCGCAGTGCTTCGGCAGCCCGAGTCGACCCCCGAAAGCCGGCTGCCCGCCGATGTCCGACGACTGCCCCGCCCGCCCGCCCTCGGGCGCGCCATCGAATTGGCCTTCCTGCGCTGGGAAAAGCGCAGGCTGGCGCCGACGGAACGCTTCTGGCGCGACTTCGGCTTCCATATCGTCAGTTCCACACCGCAGCGCCTTGTGGCCCGAGGCGCAGGGACCGCACCCTGTATCGCGATCGCCGAAGCCGGTCGCCAGGATCGTTTTGTCGGCCCTGCGTTCCTCATGTCGGCCGATACCGACCTCCACCGCTACGTGGAGCAGATGGGCGCGCGCTGGCTGCCCGTCTGCCGCCTGCCCGCGGGCGGCCGAGGCGTGGAGCTGTGCGACCCGAGCGGCCGCAGTGTCTGGCTGCTGCAGGATCAGCGGCGTGTCGAGCCCCGGCCGCTGCGCGAAGCTGTCACGCAGAGCACGAACACGGCACAAGACAGGCCCCGCGTGAATCGCACCGTGCGCACGCCCATCGAGCCGGCGCGCGTCGTGCGGCTCGGGCACGTGGTCCTGCAGACCATTGACTTTGCGCGCATGGCCGAGTGGTATCTGAGTGTGCTTGGGCTGATTCCCACCGATGTGCAGTACCTCGCCGACGGCAGTCCCAGTCTTGCGTTCTGCCGTCTCGATCTGGGCAATCAGCCGGCCGACCACCACACGCTGGTGATCGTTGGCGGCATCGAGGAGAAGGTCGAACACAGTGCCTACGAGGTGCTGGACCTGGATGCGCTCGGACAGGGCCAGCAGGTGCTGAGCGCCCAGGGGCATCGGCACATGTGGGGCATCGGCCGCCACCTTCTCGGCAGTCAACTATTCGACTACTGGTCCGACCCCGACGGCTTCGAGTACGAACACTACACGGACGGCGACGTGTTCACCTCGGAGTTCGAGACCGCCTACTCGCCGCTCGAATTCGGCGGCATCTGGGCCTGGGGCGCCGACGCGCCCGCCTCGATGAAGCCGAGGAAGAGCCTCCAGACCCTTCTTCACGTGTTGAAGCTCGTGCGTCGCAAGGCTATCAGCCCACAGCGACTGAAACTCTTGAGCGCGGCGCTCGATGCACCCGCGCGCCCTTGGCTCTAACTCTTCCCCGATCCAACCCATGTCACGCACAATCATTCGCTATGCCGAAGCCGGCACGCCCCGTTGGGGAGTTCAGTTCGGACGCCTCATCGCCCCCTTGCAAGTCGATGCGCCCAGCACCGGCGAGCTGCTCTCCGGCCACTGGGAGTTGCTGTGGTCCGTTGAGGCTGCACAAGCGACAGTGCCGCTCGAGCGCGTCCAGCTTCTGCCGCCGGTGACTCGTCACCAGCAGTTCATCTGCCAGGGCGTCAACTATCGCAGCCACATCGCCGAATCGGGACTGCGCGTCGAAGACTTCCCCTTCAACACGATCTTCACCAAGGCGCCTTCCAGCATCACGGCGGCCGACGTGCCCGTGGTCCGCCCCGCGCATGTGCAGTTGCTTGACTATGAAATAGAACTTGGCCTGGTGTTGCGCCATCCAGTGCCGGCCGGCACACAAGTCGGCCCTGACGATCTGCCGCGGTGGTTGGCGGGGGTGACGATCGTCAATGACCTTTCGGCACGTGACGTTCAATTGCCGCAAGGTCAGTTCTACAAAGGCAAAAGCTATCGAGGCTTCGGCCCGGTCGGACCCGGTCTGGTGCTGCTGACGCCGCAGGAATGGGCGCGCTGGCCCGACTTGCACATGCGCCTGACCGTCAATGGCCAGACGCGACAGGACGCCTATTGCACCGAGATGATCCACGGGCCCGCGGCCACGATCACCGAGCTCGCGGCGCTGCAGGACCTGCTACCCGGCGACCTGATCGCCACCGGCACGCCGGCGGGCTGTGCCGCGCGCGCGCCCGGAAAGCTGGCCATGTTCATCGTCAAGCACCTGATAAGCGACGCCGGCAAGTGGCGGATGTTCATCGGCAAGGGGCGCGCCAACCCTGCATACCTGCGCCCTGGCGACCACATCAGCGCGTCGATCCGCACCGACGACGGCACCATCGACCTGGGCGAACAGACGACCGCCATCACCGCACCATGAACGCGACATCCTCCCGTCTGGCGGTGCCGCGCCTCGACACCGACATCCTGCTGGTCGGGCTCGGCCCGGTCGGCGCGGCGCTGGCCAACCTGCTCGGCCTCTACGGCGTGCGCGTACTTGCCATCGACAAGGCGACCGCCATCTTCGAGAAGCCGCGCGCGATCGCGCTCGACAACGAGGCTCTGCGCATACTTCAACTGGCCGGTGTGCGCGACGGCGAGTTCGAGACCGTCGCCATACCGCAGGTGCAGTACCGGTCCCCGCTGTTCGGCCCCTTCGCCCGGATCAACAGCGCCGGCATCATCGACGGCCACCCGGCACTCGTCACCTTCTACCAGCCCGAGCTCGAGCGCGTGCTGCGCGAAAAGCTCGCGCAATACCCGGGAATCGAGCTGCGGCTCGGCAGTGAACTCGCGGCCTTCGTGGACGATGGCCGTTTCATCCAGGCGCGGCTGGAGGACGCGGTCGGCAATGAGACCCATGTCCGTGCGCGCTACCTCATCGGCACCGACGGCGCAAATTCACTGGTACGACGCACGCTGGGGCTGGACTTCGAAGGCCGAAGCTTCCACCAGGACTGGCTGATCGTCGATGCGCTCGACGTGCCGGATCCGATCGACCACGTCGAGTTCACTTGCGACCCGCGGCGCCCGACGCCGCGCATGGTGGCACCCGGCGGACGGCAGCGCTGGGAGTTCATGCTTCGCCCCGGCGAGCGGCCGGAAGAGATGGAGCGGCCGGAATCGGTGCGGCGGCTGCTCGCGCCATGGTGCGACAGCGAGCGCATCCGGATCGAACGCACGGCGGTCTACCGCTTCCATGCGCGCGAGGCAAGGCGCTTCTCCAAGGGCCGCTGCTTTCTCGCCGGAGATGCTGCGCATATCACGCCGCCGTTCGCCGGCCAGGGTCTGGTCGCCGGGCTGCGCGACGCTGCCAATCTGGCCTGGAAGCTCGCCTGGGTCGTGCAGGGACGGGCGAACGAGCGCGTGCTCGACAGCTACGACACCGAACGACGTCCCCACGCGAGGAAGATCATCCGCCTTGCGCTCACGCTCGGCGCCCTTGTCATGCCGCAAAACCGCGCCGTCGCGTTTGCCGTGCACGGCCTGATGAGCCTGCTGCGCCTGCTGCCGGCCGGCCGCGCGCTGTTCGAGGACTTGAGGATCAAGCCACAGAACACCTTCGATGAGGGCCTGTTCTGGCGCGTGCGCGGCAGTGATCGGCTGCGTGCCGGTGCCATGCTGCCGCAAGGCTGGGTGCGGCCGGCCACAGGCGGCGCGCCGATCCTCAGCGACGATGCCCTGGGACTGCAATGGGCACTGATCGGCTTTGGTGTGGACGCATCGGCCGGAATGCCGGCCGAACTGCTGCAGCGCTGGCAAGCTGCGGGTGGACGGGTTTGGCAGTGGTGCCAGCGTTCGCAGGCTCAGCATCTCGCGCCGCCAGCGCAGCGGCTGGAGGCGCTCGACGAAGCCCTGCTGCCGCGCCGGGCTCCGCTGGGGTGGGTCGCGATCGTGAGGCCCGACCGCTGCGTGCTGGCCGAAGGGCCGGCGTCCGATGCCGAGGCGATGCTGCGGCGAGCGCTTGAGCTTGTCGCGCCGCCCGCTTCGTCGCCTTCGGCGACATCGCCGACTCCGGCCCGCGAATTGCAGGGAGCCCGACATGCGGCGTGAACTGGTATGTGTCGAGACGGCAACGCCACCGCGCCTGGCCGCGCGCAGCGTCGAGCTGCCTCAGCCGCGTGCGGGCGAGGTGCTGGTGCGAGTACAGGCGACCACGGTCAATCCGATCGACGTCAAGCGAGCGACCGGCTATGGCCGGCGACTGCTCGGGCTCAAGGGCGCGGCGCGCTTTCCGCTCGTGCTCGGCAACGATGTCGCCGGCATCGTCGAAGCCCTGGGCGCCGGTGTGACCCGCTTCGCGCGCGGGCAGCCCGTGTTCGGTCTGCTCGGCACCGGCCGCGCGGGCGGTGCGCACGCATCGCACGTCGTCGTGCCGCAGGACCTCTTGCTGCCCGCCCCGAAAGACGCGGACCCGGCCGCGCTCGCGGTGCTGCCCTACTCGTTCACCACGATGTGGCTCGCCCTGCGCTCGACCGGAATCAATCCAACGAGCGCTCAGTGGGCCCGCGTGCTGATTCACGGCGCCAATGGTGGCCTGGGGCGCTTGGCAATGCAGGTGCTTCGCCCTTGGGGCTGCGCGATCACCGCAATCTGCGCGAAGGGCCAACGACAGACCGCCCTCGAGCTCGGCGCCCAGGTGGCCGTCGAGCACAGCCCCGCTTGCATCGAGTCGCTGTCCTCGGATTTCGACGTGGTGCTGAACTTCGCGAACTGGGACGAAGATGCTCTGCTGGCGTCGCGACTCAGCCCGCGAGCCTTGGGCCATGCGACCACGGTTCACCCGTTGCTTGCGAACTTTGATCGGTTCGGATGGCTGGGCGGTGCGTGGACCAGCCGCCGCGACCGTCGGCAGGTTGGCGCCATCGTCGCTTCACGCGCACCGAAAGCCAGCTACTCCTGGACCATCTTCAAGCCCGACCGCGATGCTCTCGAAGCGCTCGCCGCGGGCGTTCGAGCCCGAGCGTTCGCGCTGCCGATCGGCATCGCTGCGCCCTTCGGCAATGCCATCGCTGCGTTCGACCATGTGTCAAGCGGCCAACCCGGCCGAGCGGTCCTGCTGCCGTGACGCCACAGACATTGGGTAAAAACATGAATGGAATCGCTTCCATCGCAGACATTCTCGCTCTCGAAAGCGAGCACAGCGGCCTGCTGCCGGACAGCACCTACGAGATGATCGGCGCTGCAGCGCGCGCCCATCCCGACGCGCCAGCGCTATCGTTCTTTGCCCGCGTCGAAGATCATGCGCGGCCGGAAATCTGGACCTACAAGACGCTGTTCTCTCGCATCACGGCCACTGCCAACTTCCTTCACGAACTGGGAGTTGGCGCCAACGATGTCGTCGCCTTCGCGTTGCCCAATCTGCCACAGACGCATCTCGCTATCTGGGGCGGCCAAGCGGCCGGCATCGCGTTCGCCATCAATCCCATGCTGGAGCCGGCGGCCATCGTCGAGTTGCTTGCTGCTGGGGAAGCGAAGGTGCTGATCACGCTTCGACCTGTTTCCGGCACGGATCTGTGGCCGAAACTGCAGCCGTTGCTCGGTCGAGTACGCAGCCTCGAACACGTTGTGCTGGTCGACCTGGCCGGTCAGATCCCCGGGGTCAAGGGGAAGGCAAAGGATGGCTTCAAGATACACGACTTCGAGCAAGGTCTGCGCTTGCAGCCGGTGGACCGCCTCATCAGCGAGCGCGTGATCCACCCCGGCGATCGCTCCTCCTACTTCTGCACCGGCGGTACCACTGGCGCGCCCAAGATCGCGATGCGCACCCATGCGAACGAGGTGGCCAACGCCTGGAGCATCGGACGATTCCTCGGCGATGGAATTGCAGTGGGAAAGACCCTTTTCTGCGGTCTTCCCCTGTTCCACGTGAACGGCGTCCTGGTGACTGGCTTGCTGCCATTCTCACGCGGCGCACACGTGATCCTCGGGACGCCTGCGGGCTATCGCGGCGATGGTGTCATCAAGCACTTCTGGGAGTTGGTCGAGCACCATCGGATCAACTTCTTCAGCGGTGTTCCGACGGTCTATGCGGCACTGATGCAGCAGCCGACGCAGGGCCGCGACCTCAGTTCGCTGGAATACGGGCTCTGCGGGGCCGCACCGATGCCGTTGGAACTGATGCGATCCTTCCAGGAATCGACGGGCTTGAAGATTCTCGAGGGATACGGGCTGACCGAGGGAACCTGCGCCAGCACCTGCAATCCTCCGCTGGGCGAGCGGCGAACCGGGTCGATCGGGCTGCGCGTGCCGTTGCAGGCCATGAAAGCCGTTGTGCTGGACGACGCAGGAGCCTACGTGCGCGACTGCGCGGTCGGAGAGGCGGGCGTGCTCGCGATCAGCGGTCCCAATGTGTTTGCCGGCTATCGCGACCCCGATCAGGGCAAAGGGCTCTGGCCAGACCTGGGAGACGGCAGGCGGTGGCTGAACACCGGCGACCTCGGCCGACAGGACGCGGACGGCTACTTCTACCTGACCGGTCGACGGAAGGAGCTCATCATCAGGGGCGGCCACAACATTGACCCCGCAAGCATCGAGGAGCCACTGCACCGGCATCCGGCCGTGCAACTCGCCGCCGCGGTCGGGCGCCCCGACGTGCATGCGGGCGAACTGCCGGTCGCCTATGTGCAGCTCAGGCCCGACGTTAGCGTGACCGAGGACGAGTTGATGTCCTTTGCCAAGGTGCAGATCACCGAACGCGCAGCGGTGCCGAAGGCGATCAGGCTGGTCACGGCCATGCCGCTCACTGGCGTCGGCAAGATCTTCAAGCCCGAGCTCAGGCAGCGCGAGATCGCGGATGCGCTGCGCACTGCGCTGCACGACGCCGCCGCCTTGACCTCTAGGCTCGAGGTCATCAACGACCCGCGTCTCGGGATTCAGATCGAGGTCGCGCTGGCGGACGGCGCCGCCGCAGGAATCGCCCGCGAGGTCCTGGGTCAGTTCCCGTTCCGCTTCGACGTTTCGTGGACGAGCGGCGATCGATGAGGGTGTTCGTGCGCCGCGCGAGCGCGGCAAGCGCCGCTTGACGTCGGCGCTCGACGACGGCTGATCAGCCTTCGATGGCCCGCGTGGAGCGTCGCAGCTGCTGCGCCATCATGCGCTGCATCCGCGTCTGCGGCGTGCGGTGCAGCAGCAGGTCGATGGCCCAGCCGGCCACCACCACGACCGCCAGTGCGCCAAGGGTGAGAATTGCTGAGTCCATGGTCTGCTCCCGATTCGACAATGGAGCGACTTTGCGCCTCCGGCCGCCGTCTGTGAACCCTCCAAATGGACTGGGTTGTTTTGTGATCTAGGTCCTTTTTTCCCGCCGCGGCTGTGCTAGCGTATGCCCTCGACAAGCCTAGGGAGCGGCGTCCAGCGCATGTCCTCCGGACTCGAAATCCCCGGCGTCGTGGCGCTCGGCCAGCTGGCTGTCCGGGTCGCCCCAGACCCGGTTCACCCTGCGCCCGCGCTGCACGGCGGGCCGCTCGGCGATCCGGTCGGTCCAGCGCTGAACATGGGTGTAGCTCTCGACCTGCAGGAACTCGCCGGCCCCGTAGACCAGGCCCTTGGCCAGCGCGCCGTACCAGGGCCAGACCGCCATGTCGGCGATCGTGTAGTGGTCGCCGGCCAGGTACGGGGTTTCAGCCAGCCGCCGATCGAGCACGTCGAGCTGGCGCTTGACCTCCATCGCGAAGCGGTCGATCGCGTACTCGATCTTGGTCGGCGCGTAGGCGTAGAAATGGCCGAAGCCGCCGCCCAGGTAGGGGGCGCTGCCCATCTGCCAGAACAGCCAGGACAGGCAGGCCGCCCGTTCCGCCGGGACGGTCGGCAGGAAGGCGCCGAACTTCTCGGCCAGGTACAACAGGATGGCGCCCGATTCGAACACCCGCACCGGCGTCGGCGCGCTGCGGTCCATCAGCGCGGGAATCTTCGAGTTCGGGTTCACCGCAACAAAGCCGCTGCCGAACTGCTCGCCCTCGTTGATCCTGATGAGCCAGGCGTCGTACTCGGCGCCCGCGTGCCCCTGCGCCAGCAACTCCTCCAGCATCACCGTGACCTTGACGCCGTTCGGCGTGGCCAGCGAATAGAGCTGCAGCGGATGGCGGCCCACCGGGAGTTCCTTGTCGTGCGTCGATCCGGCCACCGGACGATTGATGTTGGCGAATTGCCCGCCGTTGGCCTTGTTCCACGTCCAGACCTTGGGTGGGGTGTAGTCCGATGTTTCGTCCATGCGTGGCGCTCCGGGTGCGGGTGAAGTAGCGCGGCAGCAAGGTCCGCGCAGCCCGACTTTAGAGCGAATCGGCGCACGAGGGCGCCGGCAGCTAGGCGCGGGTCTTCGGAAGCGCCGCCGCTGTGGCCTGCAGCTCCGGCACCAGCGTCAGCAGCCGGCGAGTGAGCCAGTACAGGTGGGCGGGATCGATGGGGTCCGGCAGCCTCAGCGTGTCGATCAGCCTTTGGGCCCGCGGCCCCAGTGGCAGTGCGGTCAGCGGCTCGAGCACCATGGCGAGCTCGTCCCGGACCGCCTCGTCGACGAGTTCATGCTCGTCGAGGCTTCGCCAGATGGCCCGCACGGCGCGTTCGCAGAGTTCGGCATCGGACAGCGGCGCAGGCAGCGCAGGATCGGGCGGCACGCCGCGCGTTCCGTTCAGGTCACTCGAAAAGCTTCTTCGCAAGCTCATCTGCCGCTCCTTCGGGGCACCAGTCTAGTGCTGCCTCGAAGAGATGTAATGACGCGCTGCAGCATGGCGGGCGCCAAACTGCCTGGCGGCGAAAGCCCAGGCCATGCGAGACGCGTCGGGCCCTGCGCCGTCGCTGTACGGCTGGCCGGCAGCACCGCCGCTCCAGGCGTGGCCGAGCCGGTCGATTTCCACCAGGGTCGCCACCGTGCTGGCCCCCTGCTTGAAGTCGGTCACGGTCGCCGGGTAGCGCTTGCCCCGTTGCAGCGTGCGCTCCTTGCTCGAGGTCGCGCCCATGGCGTCGGCCCAGGCGCGAACCGCGGCGAGCCCGTTCGACGCCGCGACCACCCTGTCGCCGGCGCCATGGATCACCATCAACGGCGGCCAGCCGGCAGCAGCCCGCCCCAGCGGCGGCGCCGCCAGGGGCTTCGTGGCGCGATGGCCATGCATGGCGCCGAGCGCGGACAGCGTGGAATGCGCGGTCCCGGGCGGTATGCCCGAGTGCATCACCACCGCGGCGAAACGGTCCGGATGCCTGGCGACGAGCAGCGCCGCCATGCTGGCACCTGCCGACAGGCCCGCCACAGCGATGCGCGTGCGGTCCACCGCGTACATCAGGCAGACCTGGTCGATCGCCTTCATGACGAGCGCCGCCTCGCCGTAGGCGCGTCCCGACGACGTATCGAACCAGTTCCAGCAACCTTGCGGATTCGACACCCTGTCCTGCTCGGGATAGAGCACCAGGAAGCGTTCCCGGGCTGCGATCAGGTTCATGCGCGTGCTGGCGGCGAAGGACTTCGCATCTTGTCCGCAGCCATGCAGCATGACCATCAGCGGCAGGCGCTCGCCGAACTTGATGCCGGGTGGCCGATACAGGCGGAACCGGCGCATGCCGGTCGCACCCATGGCCAGGCCCTGGATCCATTGGCCCGCACCCGCAGGCGGGCGCCGCTTCTCGATCACCGGCTTGACTGTCTGGCCGACCGCCCGCGTACCGGCGCGCACGGTGCTGCGCGTGATCGCCTCCATGCCACGGGCGACCACGCCCAGCCAGCCTCCGGACCTTTTGCGTCGCGCCATCAGCGGCGCGACTTCCGCTTGGCGACGGTCGTGCGGGCCGTCTTGCCACTCCAGAAATCGACGATCTGCCGAGTCGCCTCGGCTTGCGCGGCGCCGACCTGGCGCCTGGCGGCCGCCGCGGACTGACCGCGGGCCGAGCCGACCGCCTTGTTGGCCGCGCTCAGCCACATGCTCATCAAGGGATTCTTCTTCATCCAGGGGTTGCTCATGGAGCCTCCGTCTCGACCGGCGGTCGACATAAGCGACTGTCGCCGGGCTGCCGATGCCGCAGCGCAGCATTTTTGCCCGATCGAAGGTGGCCGCCGTCCTACGCCCCGAGCGTCGGGGCGGCGGCGCGGGCTCGCCACGCCCGGATGCACGCCAGCAGGCTGTCCGCTTCGACCGGCTTGACGAAATGGCAGTCGAAGCCGGCGTCCAAGGCCGCCCGCCGGTCTTCGTACTGCCCATATCCCGTGAGTGCGACCAGCAGCAAGCCGGTGCCCCCACCGGCACGCAGGCGCCGCGCGACCTCGTAGCCGTCCAGTCGCGGCAAGCCGATGTCGAGCAGCACGACCGCCGGCTGAAACTGCGCGGCGACCTCCAGGGCCTCTTCGCCATCGCCTGCAGTGCGGATCGCGTGCCCCTCCATCTCCAGCATCGTTGCCAGGGTCTGCGCGGCGTCGACGTTGTCGTCCACCACCAGGATGCGTTCGGGGGGACCGTCTCGCGCGGGACCCGCCAAGGACCCCGGCGGCGCACTGGCCCGCAGCGTCGCCCTGCGGGGCAGCGTCACCCGGAATTCGGACCCGAGGTTGCGGCCGCGGCTGTGCACCTCGATCCGGCCTCCGTGCATCTCGGCCAGCCGCCGGGCCAAGGTCAGTCCGACGCCCAGGCCGCCTTGCGAGCGATCCAGGCCACGCTTGCCCTGCGCGAAAAGATCGAAGATGCGCGGCAGCAGCTCTTCATCGATGCCCATGCCTTCGTCCCGCACCGTGATCTCGACGCGTTCGTCGTCGACCACCACCCGCAGGTCGATCGGCGTCGACTCCGGGCTGTACTTCGCGGCGTTGTGAAGAAGGTTGGCAATGACCTGCGTGAGCCTCGCGCCATCCGCATCCATCCAGATCGGGGCTTCCGGCATCGCCACGCCGAGCACCTGGCGCCGGCTCTCCAGCAGCTGATGCACGGTCTCGACGCTGTGCGCCACGACCACCCTCAGGTCGACCGGATCGCACTTGAGCGTGATCTTCCCCTGGCTGATGCGCGTGACGTCCAGCAGCTCCTCCATGAGACGCGTGATCTGGCGCAGCTGGCGACCCGCCAGGTCCAGCGCCCATGTCACCTTGGGATGCTTGTCCGCCACCCGCCGGATGATCTCGATGGCCGTGTGGACCGAGGCCAGCGGATTGCGCAGCTCGTGGGACAGCATGGCGAGAAACTCGTCCTTCCGCTGGCTCGCCTGCTGCAGCTCCTGCTGCGCCGCCTGGCGCTCGACGATCTCATGCTGGAGGTTGCGATAGAGCCGCGCGTTCTCGAACGCCGCCCCGGCCCGCGTCGCCACCTCGTGCACCAGGGTCAGGTCGGCCTCCCGCATCCAGGCGCCGTCCTCGGCCGACGCCACCAGCAGCACACCCGGCACGCGCTCTCCAAAGAGCAAGGGGACGGCGGCGACGGACGCCAGGGCGGCTTCGCCGAGATCACCGTCGGGATGCCCGAGTGCGCCCGGGCGCAGCGGCATCGCCGCGTCCGCCACCCACGCCACGCGGCGCGAGGTCGCGGCTTCCTGCAGCGCGGCCATGACCGCATCGGCCGGCGCCAGGTCGGCGCCGAACGCGACCGTCGCGGACCCGCCGCCCGCGGTGCGGGCCGCGATCGCGAACGAGCCTCGGCCGAGTTCGGGGTCCGCGATCCAGACCAGCGCCGTGGCGGCCCGCTCCGGCACCAGCAGGGCGACCAGCTCCTGCATCGCAACCTGGATGTCCAGGGATCGGTTGAGCGCCTGGCTCGCACCGGCCAGAAAGGCGGAGCGCCGGTCGTTCTCCTCGGCCAGGCGGCGGGCGGCGTCCGAGGCCATCATCGCCGCCCGCGCATCGGCCTGCCGCTCGACCTGGCGCTGCATCAGGTAGAGCGACACGAACACGCCGACCTTGCTGCGCAGGATCTCCGGCACGACCGGCGAGAGGATGTAGTCAACCGCACCGAGCGAATAGCCGCGGGCGGTCTGGATCTCGTCCGCGTACGAGGTGATGAAGATGATCGGCGTATGGGCGCTGCGCCGGTGGTTGCGGATCAGCGTGGCGGTCTCGAAGCCATCCATGCCGGGCATGTTCACGTCGAGCATGATCACGGCGAACTCGCGCTGGAGGATCTCGCGCAGCGCATCCGCGCCCGAACGCACCATCACCAGGTTCTGGCCCAGCTCCTCGAGGACCGTCCGGAAGACGAGCAGCTTTTCCGGCAGGTCGTCGACGATCAGGATGTTGGCGCGCTCGCCGCCGGGCGTGTCTCCCTGCGGCGCCGGGCCGTTCTTCGGTGCTAGCTGCACAGCCAGCCCCGCAGGACGACCAGCAGGTGGTTGGTGTCGACCGGCTTCGACAGATAGTCCCACGCCCCGGCCTCGATGCACTTCTCGCGATCGCCCTTCATGGCCTTGGCGGTCACCGCCACCAAGGGCAGCTGCTTGCCGCGCGGCAGGCGGCGCAGCTCGCGCATGGTCTGCATGCCGTCCATCTCCGGCATCATGATGTCCATCAGGACGATGTCGATGTCCTCGTCCTCCTGCACCAGCCGGATCGCGTCGCGGCCGTTCTCCGCCGTCACGATGGCCATGCCCTGCTGGTCGAGCACGGTGGCCAGCGCGAAGATGTTGCGCATGTCGTCGTCCACGATCAGCACCTTGCGGCCCGCCAGCGAGCAGGCGGCGTCGTTCGCGGCCTCGACGGCACGGCGCTCCGGGTCGGACATCAGCGCAAAGGCGCGATGCAGGAAGAACGCACTGCTGTCGATCAACGCGTCCGTGCTGCTCACGCTGCGCCATGCCGCGCCGTCGAGGCCGCGGGTCCACGCGGCCGACCGCGGCCCGGCGGCGGCCCGGTCGAAGACGATCACCGGGAGCTGATGCACCGGGGCCCTCCCCTCGACCGCCTCGGACAGGTCCGCCGGGCTGAACCCCGGCACCGACCCGTCCGTGACGAGGCAGTCCACCGGCCCCTGGGCGATCTCGCGGGCGAGGGCCTCCCTCGATTCGGCCAGCGAGATCGTCACCTCGGAACCGTCGAAGGCATCCACCAGCGCTGCCCGCGCGTCGGAACCCTGCATGGCCACCAGCAGCCTGCGCGATCCCGTCGACACGAAGCGATGCAGCTGCCCCATCGCCGCGTCCACCTGGTCCATCGATTGCAAGGGCTTGGCGAGGAATCCCACGGCGCCGGAGTTCAGGGCACGCTCGCGCGAATCGTCGGTCGACACGACGCACACCGGGATGTGCCGCGTCGCCAGGTCGGCCTTCAGGCGTTCCAGGATGCGCCAGCCCTGCATGTCGGGCAGGTGGATGTCCAGCGTGATCAGCGCCGGGCGGTGGTCGCCGGTCAGCGCCAGCGCCACCGCGCCGGTCGAGCTGACCAGTCCCTTGAACCCGGCGCGACGGGCGGCCTGCAGCAGCACCTTCGCGAAGGCCAGTTCGTTCTCGACGATCAACGCCACCTTGTCGCCCGGCAGCAGCGCGTCGCGGTCGTCCCCCGCCACGTTCAGCGCGTGCAATTCGGCGGCCACGGCCTCCGCGCCTGCAGCGTCGACGCCAGCCAGCACGTCGACGGGCTCGATCGTGGCCGCGACGGAGGCCGGACGGGTCTTCGGCGCCGGCAGGGGTGCCGGCAGGTCCGCGCCGCCGGCACGGACACCGCGCCCGCGCGCCGGGCTGAAGCTCTGGGGCAGGAACAGCGTGAACGTGCTGCCCTGCGCCGGAACACTCGTCAGGCGAATCTCGCCGCCCAGGAGCCGCGCCAGTTCGCGGCTGATCGCCAGGCCGAGACCGGTGCCGCCGTACTTGCGCGAGGTCGAGCCGTCGGCCTGCTGGAAGGCTTCGAAGACGATCTGCTGCTTGTCCGCGGGGATGCCGATGCCGGTGTCGGAAACGGCGAAGGCGATCACCTGGCTCGCCCGGTTGAGCTCCTCGCGGTCGCGCGACCAGCCGCCTTGGACGACGCCGACCGAGAGCCCCACCGACCCGTGGTGGGTGAACTTGAAGGCGTTGGAGAGCAGGTTCTTGATGATCTGCTGCAGGCGCTTGACGTCGGTGACGATCGCCTCGGGGAGCGTATCTCCCAACTGGATGCCGAAGCCCACGTGCTTGGCCTCCGCCACGTGGCGGAAGCTGCGCTCGACCGAGCGCTGCAGGTCGTCGATCCGCAGTTCGCTCACCTCGACGGCAACCGTTCCCGATTCGATCTTCGACAAGTCGAGGATGTCGTTGATCAGCATCAGCAGGTCGTTGCCCGAAAGGTGGATCGTCTTGGCGAACTCCACCTGCCGCTCCGTCAGGTTGCCTTCCGCGTTCTTGCAGAGCTGGTCCGACAGGATCAGCAGGCTGTTCAGCGGCGTGCGCAGCTCGTGCGACATGTTGGCCAGGAACTCCGACTTGTACTTGGAGGTCAGCGCCAGCTGCTCGGCCTTCTCCTCGAGCGCCTGGCGGGCCTGCTCGACCTCCTGGTTCTTGCTCTCGACTTCCTGGTTCTGGTGCACCAGCAGCCGGGCCTTCTCCTGCAGCGCCTCGTTGGTCTGCTGCAGTTCCTGCTGGCGATTCTGGAGTTCCTCGGCGAGCGACTGCGACTGGGTCAGCAGGTCCTCGGTGCGCATGTTGGCCGAGATCGTGTTGATCACGATGCCGATCGATTCGGTCAGCTGGTCGAGGAAGGCCTGGTGCGACGGGTTGAAGCGCTCGAGCGACGCCAGTTCGAGCACCCCCCGCACCTCGTCCTCGAACACCACCGGCAGCACGATCACGTCCATCGCCGCGCCTTCGCTCAGCCCGGTGGCCACCTTGAAGGCCGTGCTCGGAACGTTGGTCAGCAGGATCTTCGACTTCTCGATCGCGCATTGCCCGACCAGGCCCTGCCCCAGGTCGATTTCCTTGCCGTGCGCGGCGTGGCCGCCCGAGGCGTAGCTGGCGAACAGCTTGAGCTTGGGCGCGCCGCCCGAGGAGGTCAGCAGGTAGAACTCGGCCTGCTGCGCGCCGACGACGGGCGCCAGCTCCGAAAGGATCAGCTGGCCCACCGTCAGCAGGTCCTTCTGGCCCTGCAGCATGCGGCTGAACTTGGCCAGGTTGGTCTTCAGCCAATCCTGCTCGGTGTTCTTCTGCGTCGTGTCCTTCAGGTTGCGGATCATCTCGTTGATGGTGTCCTTGAGCGCCGCCACTTCCCCCTGCGCCTCGACCGTGATCGAGCGCGTCAGGTCGCCCTGGGTCACCGCGGTCGCCACCTCGGCGATCGCGCGCACCTGCGTCGTCAGGTTGGCCGCGAGCTGATTGACGTTCTCGGTCAGCCCCTTCCAAGTGCCGGCGGCCCCAGGCACCTTGGCCTGGCCGCCGAGCTTGCCCTCGACCCCCACCTCGCGCGCCACGCTGGTCACCTGGTCGGCGAAGGTGGCCAGCGTGTCGGTCATGCTGTTGATGGTCTCGGCCAGCGCGGCGATCTCGCCCTTGGCCTCCACCGTGAGCTTCTGCTTGAGGTCGCCGTTGGCGACCGCCGTCACCACCTTGGCGATGCCGCGCACCTGGCCCGTCAGGTTGCCCGCCATGAAGTTGACGTTCTCGGTCAGGTCCTTCCAGGTGCCCGACACATCGCGCACCTGGGCCTGTCCGCCCAGCCGGCCTTCGGTGCCGACCTCGCGCGCCACGCGCGTGACTTCCGCCGCGAAGGAGGAGAGCTGGTCCACCATGGTGTTGATCGTCGCCTTGAGTTCGAGGATCTCGCCCTTGACGTCGACCGTGATCTTCTCGGACAGGTCCCCCGCGGCCACCGCCTTGGTGACGTCGGCGATGTTGCGCACCTGCGAGGTCAGGTTCGACGCCATCAGGTTCACCGAATCGGTCAGGTCCTTCCAGGTGCCCGCCACACCCTGCACATCGGCCTGGCCGCCCAGGATGCCCTCGGTGCCCACCTCCAGCGCCACGCGCGTCACCTCGGCGGCGAAGGAGCGCAGCTGGTCGACCATGGTGTTGACCGTGTTCTTGAGCTCGGAGATCTCGCCCTTGACGTCGACCGTGATCTTCTTCGACAGGTCGCCGGCGGCCACCGCGGTCGTCACCTCGGCGATGTTGCGCACCTGCGAGGTCAGGTTGCCGGCCATGAAGTTGACCGACTCCGTCAGGTCCTTCCAGGTGCCCGCCACGCCCTGCACGTCGGCCTGGCCGCCCAGGATGCCCTCGGTGCCGACCTCCCGTGCCACCCGCGTCACTTCGGCGGCGAACGAGCGCAGCTGGTCGACCATGGTGTTCACCGTGTTCTTCAGCTCCAGGATCTCGCCCTTGACGTCGACCGTGATCTTCTTCGACAGGTCCCCGGCCGCCACCGCCTTGGTCACGTCGGCGATGTTGCGCACCTGCGAAGTGAGGTTCGACGCCATCGAGTTGACGGATTCGGTGAGGTCCTTCCAGGTGCCCGCCACGCCCTGCACGTCGGCCTGGCCGCCCAGCTTGCCTTCGGTGCCCACTTCGCGCGCCACCCGCGTGACCTCGGCGGCAAAGGACGACAGCTGGTCGACCATGGTGTTGATGGTGTTGGTGAGTTCGAGGATCTCGCCCTTGGTGTCGACCGAGATCTTCTTCGACAGGTCGCCGGCCGCC
Organism: Variovorax ginsengisoli; assembly: GCF_030486595.1. Lineage (GTDB taxonomy): Bacteria > Pseudomonadota > Gammaproteobacteria > Burkholderiales > Burkholderiaceae_C > Variovorax > Variovorax ginsengisoli_B. The sequence goes on from NZ_JAUJZH010000006.1 coordinate 253,108, forward strand.
ACCGCCTTGGTCACGTCGGCGATGTTGCGCACCTGCGAGGTCAGGTTGCCGGCCATGAAGTTGACCGACTCCGTCAGGTCCTTCCAGGTGCCGGCCACGCCCTGCACGTCGGCCTGGCCGCCCAGCTTGCCTTCGGTGCCGACTTCGCGCGCCACCCGCGTCACTTCGGCGGCGAACGAGCGCAGCTGGTCGACCATGGTGTTGATCGTCGCCTTGAGTTCCAGGATCTCGCCCTTGACGTCGACCGTGATCTTCTTCGACAGGTCGCCGGCCGCCACCGCCTTGGTCACGTCGGCGATGTTGCGCACCTGGCTGGTGAGATTGCCGGCCATCGAGTTGACCGATTCCGTCAGGTCGCGCCACGTGCCGGCCACGCCCTTGACTTCAGCCTGGCCGCCGAGCCGGCCTTCGGTGCCGACTTCGCGTGCGACACGCGTCACCTCGTCCGCGAAGGAGGACAGCTGGTCGACCATGGTGTTGATGGTGGCCTTCAGCTCCAGGATCTCGCCCTTGACGTCCACCGTGATCTTCTTCGACAGGTCCCCGGCGGCCACGGCCTTCGTGACGTCGGCGATGTTGCGCACCTGCGAGGTCAGGTTCGACGCCATCGAGTTGACCGAGTCGGTCAGGTCCTTCCAGGTGCCCGCCACGCCCTGCACGTCGGCCTGGCCGCCCAGCTTGCCTTCGGTGCCGACCTCGCGCGCCACGCGCGTCACCTCGGCGGCGAAGGAGCGCAGCTGGTCGACCATCGTGTTGATGGTGTTCTTGAGCTCGGAGATCTCGCCCTTGACGTTCACCGTGATCTTCTTCGACAGGTCGCCGGCGGCGACCGCGGTCGTCACCTCGGCGATGTTGCGCACCTGCGAGGTCAGGTTGCCGGCCATGAAGTTGACCGACTCCGTCAGGTCCTTCCAGGTCCCGGCCACGCCCTGCACGTCGGCCTGGCCGCCCAGCTTGCCTTCGGTGCCGACCTCGCGCGCCACGCGGGTCACCTCGGCGGCGAACGAGCGCAGCTGGTCGACCAGCGTGTTGACCGTGTTCTTGAGCTCCAGGATCTCGCCCTTGCCGTCGACCGTGATCTTCTTCGACAGGTCGCCGGCCGCTACCGCCTTGGTGACGTCGGCGATGTTGCGCACCTGGCTCGTCAGGTTGCCGGCCATCGAGTTGACCGAATCGGTCAGGTCCTTCCAGGTCCCCGACACGCCTTCCACGCGCGCCTGGCCGCCGAGCGATCCTTCGGTGCCGACCTCGCGTGCCACCCGGGTCACCTCCGAAGCAAAGGAGCGCAGCTGGTCGACCATCGTGTTGATGGTGTTCTTGAGCGTCAGGAACTCGCCCTTCACGTCGACGTCGATCTTCTTCGACAGGTCGCCCTTGGCGACAGCCGTCGTGACGTCGGCGATGTTGCGCACCTGGTCCGTCAGGTTCCCGGCCATCGAATTGACGGAATCGGTCAGGTCCTTCCAGGTACCGGCCACGCCCTTGACCTTGGCCTGCCCGCCCAGCTTGCCTTCGGTCCCGACCTCGCGCGCCACGCGGGTCACCTCGGCGGAAAAGTTGCCCAGCTGCTCGACCATCTTGTTGATGGTCCTGGCGGTCCGCAGGAACTCGCCTTCCAGTTCGCGCCCTTCCACCTCGAGCGCCATGCTCTTCGACAGGTCCCCCTGCGCCACGGCCCCGATCACGCGGGCGACTTCGCTGGTCGGATGCACCAGGTCGTCGATGAGCGAATTGACGCAGGCGATCGATTCGCCCCAGAAGCCACGGGTCTCGGCCATCACGGCCCGCTGCTTGAGCTTGCCCTCCTTGCCCACGACTTGCCGCAGCCGCACCAGCTCGGACGCGAGCGTGGCGTTCTGCTCGACCAGTTCATTGAAAATGTCGGCGACCTTCCCGGGCAATCCCACCCACTGGGCTGGAAGCCGGACCTTGGCATCGCCCTTTCGAAGGCGTGTCATCGCATCGAGCAGGACGGCCATTTCGTCGTTGGCGCTGTCCGTGACAGGGGCGTGTTCCAGGACTTTCATTTGTGCCTCGTGGTTCGACCAAGGTGACTTGCAGCGGCTGGCGGGGAAGTGTAGGCCGTGGTCCAATTTTGTAACAGGGGCCTTTCGACCCGTGCATGGCTCCCCCGTTCACAGCGACAGTGCGAACACGCAATGCGCGGTATTTGACCTCTGTGCGAGCACCTCCGGCGTAGGCGGGGCGGCAGTCTCGCCACGCGGTCCTCTCCTACACCAAGGCGCGATCGACTCGCGCACCTCGCGACTTGCGCCAATGCCCAATGCCCGCCACATTGCCATAGACTCGTTCCAGCGCCCTTTCACTCCTTGCGCCTCCAGGCACCCGAACACCGCCGGACGGCGGAACCCAGTCGACCATGACAATGCCAGCACCCGCACGCCCGGACGCCTCCACTGTGTACGACCCCGGCCCGGCGTTCATGGCAGGGAAAGGCGAGATGGCCACCCTGATACGGGCCCATGACTGGTCAGCCTCCTCCCTCGGCGACCCGGCGCTGTGGCCGCAGTCCCTGCGCACCGTCGTTCGCCTCATGCTCAACACCGGGCATCCGATGTACGTGTGGTGGGGCCCCGAGTTGACCTGCCTGTACAACGACGCCTATCGGGAATCGATCGGTCCCGAGCGCCATCCCGGCTCGCTGGGGCGCCCCGCGCGCGAAGTCTGGGCCGAGATCTGGGAAGTGATATTCCCGCAGATCGAACAGGTCCTGAGCGGGGGCGGGGCGACCTGGCATGTCGATCATCTGGTGCCGATCACCCGGTACGGCCGGCGTGAGGATGTCTACTGGACCTACAGCTACAGTCCGATCGACGACGAGAGCGCACCCGGTGGCATCGGCGGCGTCCTGGTTCAATGCACCGAGACCACGCAACAGGTTCTCGCGGCCCGGCAGCTGGCGTCCGAGCGAGACCGGTTGGCCGCCCTCCACGAAAGCGAGCTGCGCTTCCGGTCGGCCTTGCAGGCCGGCGGAATGGGGGCCTGGGAGACCGACTACCAGTCGCTGACCAGGTCCTGGACCCCGGAGGGCATGGCGCTCTTCGGGCTCAGCCTGCCGGACGGGCGGGGCTGCGTGGGTGGCCCCGACGATGAATACGTGGCCGCGCTGCATCCGGACCACCGCCATCTCGCCGCCGGATTCCGCGAGTTGGCGGATCGGCAAGATTCCTTCCCCGCCCAGTACTGGATCGTGCGGGCCGACGGATCGAAGCTGTGGCTCGAGGGCCGCGGGATGGTCATTTCCAGGATGCCGGATGGCCGGGCCCATCGCCTCGTCAGCATCATGGCCGACGCGACCGAGCGCAAGCGGGCCGAAGAGCGCCTGCTGGTCGAGCACCAGCGTCTCGAACTCGCGCTCGGCGCGGGGCGCATGGGTGCCTACGACATGGACATGCGGGACAACGTCCTGTGGTGGTCGGCGCAAACCTACCGGCTCTTCGGTGTCAGCGAACAGGATTTCGTGCCGACACCCGCCCACGTGCTGGCCCTGCTTCACCCGGACGACCGGGAGGACTTCATTCGGCGCCGCGCAGAGGCCATCCAGGGCCATCGGCCCTTCGTGCACGAGTTCCGCATCCTGCGGCCTGATGGCACGCAAGCCTGGCTCGGCCACCGCGGCCACGTCGAATACGACGCTGGCGGCCGTCCGGTGCGCATCTTCGGCGTCACGATGGACATCACCGAGCGCAAGCTGGTCGAGACCCGGCTCCAGGACGCGGACCGGCAGAAAGATCGCTTCATCGCGATGCTGGCGCATGAACTGCGCAACCCGCTGGCGCCGATCCGCAATGCCATTGCCGTGTTGCGCAAGATCGGTGGTGCCGATGCGACCTCGGCCTGGTGCCATGACGTCATCGACCGGCAGGTGAGCCAGATGGCGCATCTTCTCGACGACCTGCTCGACGCCTCCCGCCTGAATCACGGCCATCTGCGCCTGCGCATGCAGCCGCTCCAACTGGCGACGGCGATCGACCGGGCGATCGAGATCGCCAGGCCGGTGATCGATGCCGGCGGCCACTCGTTTGCCTTGCACATTCCGGCCCGGCCCATCGAACTCGAAGGCGACCTGACGCGACTGGCACAGGTCTTCTCGAACATCCTCATCAATGCAGCCAAGTACACGCCGCGAGGCGGCGCCATCGCGCTGACCCTCGAGCGCGAGGGTCAGCAGGCTCTGGTCAGCGTGACCGACACCGGGATCGGCATCGAGTCGCATCACGGTGAGCGAATCTTCGAAATGTTCGGCCAGGTGGAATCGTCGTTGGCCCGGGCCCAAGGCGGGCAGGGCATCGGCCTGGCCCTGGCGAAGGCCCTGGTGGAAATGCACGGCGGCACCATCACGGCCAGCAGCGAAGGCCTGGGCAAGGGAAGCCGGTTCGAAGTCCGCCTGCCGCTGGCCGCCATGGAAGCCGAGTCGAACCAGGAGGCCCCCGGCGCGGGAGAATCGTCCGCGGCAGCCGGTTGTCGCGTCCTGGTGGTCGACGACATGCGCGACAGTGCCGACAGTCTGGCGCTTGCCGTGCAGGCACTGGGCTATGAGGTCGAGGTGGCCTACGGCGGTGAGGCGGCCTTGCGAAAAGTCGAAGCCACCCGACCCGACATCGTCTTGCTGGACCTCGGAATGCCGGTGATGGACGGCTACGAAGTGTGCCGTCGAATTCGGGCAAGCCCCTGGGGGCACGAGGTCCTGCTTGTCGCGCAGACCGGGTGGGGAACCGACAACGATCGGGAAGGGACGCGCAAGGCGGGCTTCGACCACCATCTCGTCAAGCCCGTGGAGCTCGGCGCGCTGGCCGTGCTGCTCGAATCGGCTAGCCCGTCCTCCCGCTGATGATGTTCATCAGGACATGCGGCTGCAGGGGCTTTCCGAGGTGCGCGTCGAAGCCGGCCTCGATCGCCTTTGCACGGTCCTGGGGCCGCGCAAAGGCCGTCAACGCCACGGCGAACAGGCGCGGCATGCCATGCGACGCGCCGTGCTGCCGGGTCAGGCGGATGAGCTCGTAGCCATCCCGGCCCGGCAGGCCGATGTCGCTCACCAGCACATCGGGCCAATGGGCCTCGATCAGCCGCATGGCTTCATCGAACGTGGACGCCAGCCGGACATGCGCGCCGGCGTCTCCGAGGACCAGGGTCAGCATGGCGCTGGCGTCCTCGTTGTCCTCGACGACCAGCACTTCCAGGCCGTCCAGCACGCGATCGGAGGAGGGAGAGGGCCGCGGCTCCTGGGGTTCCGTCAGGACCAGGGAAGACCCGTCGGCGGGCACCACCACCAGCTCGACACGCAGCGTGGCCCCCGCGCCGGCACCTGCGCTCTCGGCGGTGACACCGCCGCCGTGCAGTTCCGCCAGGTTCTTGACGATCGACAGGCCCAGCCCCAGGCCGCCGTGCGACCGGTTGTCCGGCGAATCGCTCTGCGTGAAGCGGTCGAACAGATGGGCCACGAATTCGGGGTCGATGCCGCGGCCGCAGTCCTGCACGCACAGTGCCAGGCGATCGGCCTCGCGCGCCAGGCTGATGCGGATCAAGCCGCCTTCATTCGAGAATTTGACGGCGTTCGAAAGCAGGTTCCACACGATCTGCTGGAAGCGGGTCGGATCGAGCCAGGCGGGCTGTTCGGCCTCCTCGTGCTCGAACTGGACGCGAAGGTGCTTGGCGGCGATCGCACCGCTGATCGCCTCGATCGACGAGGCGATCAGCGCGCGCGGCTCGCTCCATTCGGGGTGCAGCCGGAGCTTTCCGGAACTGATGCGCGAGACGTCGAGAATGTCCGAAATGAGCCGTGCCTGGGCCTTGACGCTACGGTCGATCGCGGTCAGGCCCTTTTCGAGCAACTCCGGCGAGCGATTGCCCGTCTTCAATACGTGAACCCAGCCACCGATGGCATTGAGCGGATTTCGCAGCTCGTGCGAGAGCACGGCGACGAAGTCGTCCTTGGTGCGGCTGTGCCGCTCGGCGGATGCCCGCGCCGCCTGCTCGCGCTCGAGGACTTCGAGGCGGCGCGCCTCGAGCTCGAAGCGTTCGGAAACGTCCAGAGCGATGCCGATGCGAAGCCCCGGCTCGATCGGTGCCGACATCGTCCATTCGAGGCGCACCAGGCTGCCGTCTTGCCGGTGGAGCGGAAATTCCGACTGCCAGGAGGCGGCGCCCTCGCCCGCCATCACGGTCCTTTGGCTCACGGCATCGGCCCAGTCGTCAGGCGCGAACGCGGCCACCGCCTGCCCGACCACCTGGTCATGCGCACGCCCCAGCATCGCGACCATGGCGGGATTGACATCGACGAACCGCCCGGAATCGTCGATCAGCGCCATGCCGGTGGGCGCCTGCGTATAGATCGCCCGGAAGCGCGATTCGCTGCTGCGAAGCCGGTCCTCCGCCATGCGGGCGCGAATCAGCGCCTGCAGCGTGGCGATCAGCACCGCCGGCTCGACCGGATGCACCAGGTACGCGTCGGCGCCGGCATCCAGGCCGGTCACCTTGTCCTCGTTGCGCACGAAGGCCCCGGAAAGGTGAATGACCGGCAGCGTCGCGGTGGCCCGGTCGGCGCGGATCCGTCGGCAGACCTCGAAGCCGTCGATGTCGGGCAGGTGCACATCCAGCACGACGGCCGACACCTGGCTCGCCGCGAGCGCGAGCGCTTCCCCGCCGGTACTCGCTTCGCTGGTCTGGAAGCCCGCGGCGCGGATCACGCGCGCCGTCGAGTAGCGCGTCGTGGGGTTGTCGTCGACCACCAGCACCGTGTGGCGGCTGCGGTCGATGGTGGTGTTTATCACGTCGGTGACCACGGTTCAGCCCTTCGGGGGCAGCATCGATCCGTTCAACTGCACGGGCAGGGTCACCGAGAACACGGAGCCCCTGCCGAGTTCGCTGGCGATTTCCACCCGCCCGCCGAGCAGCTCGGCGAACTGCTTGCTCAGCGACAGCCCGAGGCCGGTGCCTCGCAGGCGCTTCTGCACCGGCGAGTCGACCTGCGAGAAGTCGTCGAACACCGCCGCATGATGCTCCGGCGCGATGCCGATGCCGGTATCGGTCACCGAGAAGCGGATGAAGTCGCCTTCGACCTGGGCCGCCGATACGCGCACTTCGCCGCGCGGCGTGAACTTGAGCGCATTGGCAATGAAGTTGCGCAGGATCTGGGACAGCTTGCGGTCGTCGGTGAAGAGCCGCGGCAGTTCGTGTGGCTCCTCGAAGATGAGCGCGGTGTCGGGGTTCGTGAGCACCGGCTTGAACATGCCCCGCAGTGCGGAGAACAGGTCGACCATCTCAAACCACGCAGGAGAGATCTCGACGCGGCCGGCCTCGATCTTGGCCAAGTCCAGCAGATCGTCGACCATCTCGGCGAACTCGGCCGCACTGGACTCGATGAAGCCGACCTGGCGCTCCTGCTCCGGGGTCAGCGGGCCATCGACCCGGTCGCTCAACAAGCGCGTGATGCTCCGGATCGCGCTGATCGGCGTGCGGAATTCATGGCTCATGTAGGCGAGGAAGCGGCTCTTGAGTTCCGTGGCCCGCTTGAGTTGCTCGGCTTGGGCATCGAGTTCGGCATAGAGCGCCACCACGCCGCGGTTGGTTTCCTCGAGCTCGGCGCGCAGCTCGTCCGCCTCCTGGCGGCTCGCTGCCAGCGCCCGTCGACAGTCCTCGATGGTCGCGCCGTCGGCCGGATCGAATTCGGAGGTCATGTCACTGGTCCTCCCGGCGCAGCACCACGACGGTGGCATCGTCTCGATGTCTCGTGTGGTCGCGCAGCAGAATGGCAGCCGCCAGGGCCGGGTCCTTCTTCATCACAGGTAGGATGCGGTCGGCGCGCCAGCGCGTGTCGATGCCGTCGCTGTGAACGATCACGAGTGCGTGGGATGGCAATTCCATCGCGGTTTCCTCCGGACGCCGGATCTGGAGGCCAGCGGTGCCATGCTGCGTGACGATCGATTTGTCGAACACACCGGACAGCACCCGGCCCACGACGTTTCCCGCCCCGGAGTATGACAACCTCGAGGCCGCGCCGTCGATGGCCAGGGCGCAGATGGCCGCGCCCCGCGTCGTCTGCAGTGCCCGGTGGGTCTGCTGGACCTGTTCGCGCGGCGCCACCGATGGATCGCGAGCGAAGGCAGCGGTGGCGGCCAGCGACGCCTTCGCGGCTTCGGGGCCGTGGCCGAGGCCGTCGGCGACCATCAGGCTGAATCGGGCGCCCAGGCGGCCTGCCGTCCAGGCGTCGCCGCACACGGCCTCGCCGGGCGCGGGCAGGCACACCGCACCGATCTGGACCGAGGCTGCCGGCCCTTGCAGCGCATCCGACCTGCGGACGCGCGCCACGCTCACCGTGCCGTCGGGCACCGATGAATGAATATCGAAATCGTCGGCCAAGCGCCGGATCGCGCCCAGGCCGGTGCCGGGCGTGCGCCCGGACGATTGGCCGTCCTGCATCGACAGGTGCAGGTTCACGATGCCCGGCCCCTCGTCGATAGCCACGACTTCGACGTCCCGGGCGTGCGGGCGCGCGGCGACCAGCAGGCGGCCCTTGCGCGCGTGACGATGGAGGTTGGTGCCCAGTTCGGTCACGACCAATGCCAGCCTGCCCGCGTCCACTTCGGAAAACGCCAACCCGGCCGCCAGCTGTGCGGCATGGCGCCTTGCTTCGCCCACCCGGCTCGCATCTTCGACCGGGAAGGACTTGTGGGTCCAGCCGGTGACTACTTCCACTTGGTGATACTCACGCGCGTTCCCGCGCCAGGTTCGGACTGAAGATCGAAATCGTTCACCAGCCGCTTGCTGCCCGGAAGTCCGAGGCCCATGCCGGTGCCGCTGGTCCAGCCGTCGGTCAGCGCCAGCGCGATGTCGGCGATGCCCGGCCCCTGGTCCTCGAAGACCAGTTGCAGCCCGGGTCGGCCGTTCTTCTCGATGAACTCCCATCGCATCGTGCCGCCGCCCCCGTGGATCAGGGTGTTGCGCGACAGTTCGCTGGCCGCGGTGATCATCTTGGTCTGGTCGACCAGCGTCAGCTTGAGGTCCTGGCACAGCGCGCGCACCATCTGCCGGCTGGCGACGATGTTGTGCTCCGACTGCAGCGGCAGCGTACCGGCGCGTTCAATGGCCAAGGGAACTCTCCTCGCGCGCGCGCTGGAGCAGTTCCATGCCGCGCTCGACGTTGAGCGCGGTCCGCACGCCTTCGAGCGACAGGCCGAGCTCGACGAGCGTGATGGCCACGGCAGGCTGCATGCCGACGACCACCGTGGTGGCGGAAAGGATGCGGGCGATGCCCGAGATGCTGGTCAGCATGCGGCCGACGAAGGAGTCGACGATCTCGAGCGCCGAGATGTCGATCATCACGCCCGACGCACCCGTCTTGGCGATCTGGCCGGCCAGGTCGTCCTGCAAGGTCAGGGCAGTCTGGTCCTGCATGTCGACCTGAATGGTCACCAGCAGGGTCTCGCCCATGCGCAGAATCGGGATGCGGTCCATGGCCGTCCTAGTTGTCGCGCGTGATGCGCCAACCGGTCTTCTGCAGCGCAAGCGACAGCGCATCGGCCAGTGTCGCCTTGGTGCTGACGCCCTGCAGGTCGATGCCCAGATGCACGATGGTCTGTGCGATCTGCGGGCGGATCCCGCTGATGATGCAGTCGGCCCCCATCAAGCGGATGGCGGTGACGGTCTTCAGCAGGTGCTGCGCCACCAGCGTGTCGACGGTCGGCACACCCGTGATGTCGATGATCGCGAGGCCCGAACCGGTTTCGAGGATCCGTTGCAGCAGCGCCTCCATCACCATCTGCGTGCGGCTGCTGTCGAGCACGCCGATCATGGGCACGGCCAGCACGCCCTCCCACAGCTTCACGACCGGGGTGGACAACTCGAGCAGTTCTTCCTGCTGGCGCCGGATGATGTCCTCGCGCACCTGCTGGAAGGTCGACACGGTGTGCTGCGCCAACCTGTCGACCGTGGTCGACAAGGACCAGAGCGCAGGCCCCAAGGCCTCCGGCTGGGCGGCGAGCCGTCGCTGCAGGGAAGCGAAAAGCGGCTTCTTGAGCGCCAGCACGAAGACGCTGGTGGCTTCTGCCGTCTGGCCCTGTGCGGCCCTGGAGCGCGACAGGCCGGAAAGCGTGTCGCGCACGGACGCCCAATCGGCCGACTCGAATCCTTCCGGGTCCGCACCGGCCTGCAGGCTTTCACGCAGCTTGCGCAGGAGCTCGGAGGCCTCGGCGCGAGCGGCGCGCCGGGCACCGACGTCGGCGCCGGGCAATTCGGCCATCCACTCGTCGATGATCGGTTCTTCCTCGTCCCTCAGGGCACCCAGCAGTGGCGCGTAATCGTTCTTCATGGTTTCCTCACAAAACTGTCTTCCGGGTCGGCGCGAGTCGCCTCCCAGGCCCTCGCGCAGTGCGCGCTGGTCGTTCGGCATGGTAGCCACTGGGACAGCGACTCCCGCGCCCGCTGCACCGAATTGGACGATGGACTACGCCGCGATCGGCGCAGGCCTACACAAAGCGAGGCACGACCACGCCTGCCCCACCCGCGGCAACGCCCGGTCGGCCTAGCGACCTTGGCTCAACCGGATCAGCCCATAGACCGTCAAATACGCCGATCCGCGGCCATCCGTCGCGACCAGGCCGTTGGAACTCAGGCGACTCGACACCGCGGAGGCTTCGACGGGGGCCGCTTCTTCGCTGGCGCCGGCCAGGCTCTGCAGCCTCCTCCACTGCGCGTTGTTGAGCCGGAGCTTGTCCGGCTTCGCGCGCTCGGTGCCAGCCTGCGTCTCGTTCATGGCCGCGCCCCGGATCAGACGATGGCGCCGACCAGCCGCAGCAGCGACAGGCCGAACACGGTCATGATCATGATGATGACCGCCACCCTGGTCCAGACGCGCTCATCACGCTCCTCGGATCGCGGAGGAAGGGGCGCGAACGAGGAGCCCCGGTCCTGGCGGTCCGGCTTTTCGGTCCACCAGCCGAGTCGGGTGTCATGGTCTTCTTGCATGGACGTGATTCTTCTGGGGTAAGTAGTACTTTGGTATGTCATTTGACGTATCCGCCGTACGAGGGCGACCAGGAAGTGAACTAGTTCACGCTTTGACAGCGCGTGGTGCGCCATGGCCCGCGCCGCGATGCCAGGTGTCAGCGCCTACACATCGTTGGCTCAGGGACCGACTCGGCGTTCGAGCGCACCTGCCCTACCGTCGCTGGACCCGACTTCAGCGAGACAACCCATGCTTGGCATCGTCATCCCGGCACACAACGAAGCCCTGCTCATCGGCTCGACCCTCGATGCGGTCATGGCCGCGGCGAGACACCCCGACCTGCGTGACGAGCCGGTCGAGGTGGTGGTGGTGCTCGACAGCTGCAGCGACGCCACCGGCGTGATCGCGGCACGCGCAGGCGCGCGCACCGTCAGCCTGCGCGTGCAGAACGTCGGCGTCGCCCGCGCAGTGGGCGCGGAAGCCATGCTCGCCGCCGGCGCCCGCTGGCTCGCCTTCACCGACGCCGACACGGTCGTCTCGCCAAGCTGGCTGGTGGACCAGCTCGCGCAGGAGGCCGACGCGGTCTGCGGTTCGATCGGCGTCGACGATTGGTCAGCGCATGGGGATCACGCAGGCGCGATCGAAGCCCATTTCCAGAAGACCTATTCGGACGTCGACGGCCACTCCCACATTCATGGCGCCAACCTGGGCGTCTCGGCGGCCGCCTATCGGCGCGCGGGTGGCTTCCGCCACCTGGCCTGCAGCGAGGACGTCGCCCTGGTGCGTGCGCTCGAGGCCACCGGGGCCCGGATCGCCTGGAGCGCGAAGCCGCGCGTGGTGACCAGTTCGCGCCGCGACGGGCGCGCGCGCGGCGGCTTTGCGGATGCGCTGCTGGCCGCGGTCGCTGCCGGCGTGGCCGCTGTGGCGCCACCCGGCGCCGCCGCCGTGGGCTGACGACGGACCCGCCCGCCATGCTCTCCGGCGCGACCCATGATGCGCTCCAGCGCCTTTGCCGCCAGCATGGGGGCGCACTCGCGCTCGACCATCTGGTGGCTGCCGGCATCGATCGCCTGCCGCCGCCCGGCTCCGGCGGCACCATCGAACGCTGGCGAATCCTGTCGGAAGTGGCCGCGCACGACCTCTCGCTCGCCAAGCTGTTCGAAGGGCACACGGACGCGCTTGCGATCCGCCATGAACTCGGCCTGGCGGACGCCGAGACCGGTTCTCGCTGGGGCACATGGTGCGCCGAACCCCCCGATGCGCGCGTGACGATGGAAGCCCTCGTCGACGAGGGTGCGAGCGCGGCCCCGGTCCGCCTCCACGGCACCAAGGCATGGTGCTCGGGCGCACAGGGCGTGACGCATGCCGTACTGAGCTGCTGGGACGATGCAGGAGAGCCCTGCCTCGCCGAGCTGAAGCTCGACCAGGCGGCCGTCACGGTCACCGACCAGGGCTGGCACGCGGTGGGCATGGCGGCAAGCGGCAGCGTGGATGTGCGATTCGATGGCGCGGTGGCACACCGGATCGGCCGCCCCGGCGACTACGTCCGGCGGCCCGGTTTCTGGCAGGGCGGCGCCGGCATCGCGGCCTGCTGGTTCGGCGGCGCTCTGGGCATCGCACGCATGGCGCGCCGATTCTGCGGCATGGCACCCGACGCCCATCGGCTCGCCCACCTGGGTGCCATCGACACCGCGCTCGCAGCCGGCGCGGCCGTGTTGCGCGAAAGCGCGGCGTGGATCGATGCCCATCCCCGCGACGACGCGCACCAGATCGCGCTGCGCGCCCGCCTGGTGGTCGAGGAGGCCGCCCATGCGCTCATCGCGCACGCCTGCCGCGCGACCGGCGCGGGGCCGCTCTGCCGGGATGCGCGCTTTGCACGGGCGGTGGCCGACCTCCCTGTCTATATGCGCCAGAGCCATGCGGAACGCGACCTGGCGAGCCTGGGCAAGACTGTTCTCGATACGGAGACCACACCATGGAAGTTGTAGAGAAGGAAGGCGATCGCGTGATCCACGGCGACGGCACGACAGAAGACGAGTGGCATGCCTGGAGCGGCCTGCGCCAGATGCGCACGAGCTTCGTGGAGACCCTGGTTCCCGCCGGCGGGCGCGCCGTGGTCGTTGCGCCGCATCCGGACGACGAGGTGCTGGCGGTCGGCGGACTGCTGGCGCAGCTGGCCCGGCTCGGCAGCGCGATCCGCGTCATCGCGGTCACCGACGGCACCGCCAGCCATCGCGGCTCACGCGACTGGCCTGTCGAGCGGCTGGTCCGCGAGCGCCCGGGCGAGAGCCGCGAGGCCCTGCACCGGCTGGGCGTCGACATCGAGCCGATCCGGCTGGGCCTGCCCGATGGGGGCTTGCGCGGCCTCGAGACACTGCTGGCGGATCGCCTCCTGACCCTCTTCGACCGCCAGGACGTGGTGTTCACGACCTGGCGCGGCGACGGGCATCCCGACCATGAAGCCACGGGCCACGCCTGCGCCTTTGCCGCGGCGCGGACCGGGGCGAAACTGGTCGAGGTGCCGGTGTGGGCCTGGCACTGGGCCGCACCGGGCGACAAGCGCCTGCCGTGGCTGCGCGCGCGGCGGCTGGACCTCGATGCGCAGGCGTGCCGGCGCAAGCAGAGCGCGGTGCGGGCGTTCGCGAGCCAGATCGAAGCCGACGCGTCGACTGGTCGGCCGCCCATCCTGCGACCCACGACGCTCGCGCGCGCCGCGCGGCCTTTCGAGGTGTTCTTCACGTGAACTCCCCGGCTGGCCAGCCTGACGGCACGAGCGCCTATTTCGACGGGCTCTACGGGGCGAGCGACGATCCCTATGCGCTGCGCATCCGCTGGTATGAAGAGCGAAAGCGGGCGCTGATCCTGGCCACGCTCCCGCGGCGCCGTTACCAGCGTGCCTTCGAACCCGGCTGCGGCATCGGCGAGTTCACGGTGACGCTATCGGCTCGCTGCGACACGGTGCTCGCGAGCGACCGCTCGGCGCGCGCGGTCGAGATCGCGCGGCAGCGCACCGCAGGTCTTCGCAACGTCCGCATCGAACGGCAGGACCTGCCGGCGGAATGGCCGGACGATGTCGCTGCGTTCGACTTGATCGTCCTGTGCGAGCTCGGTTATTTCCTGCAGCCGGACGCGATGCGCGAGCTCGCCCGCCACTGCGACCACTCGCTCGCCGGCGACGGCACCCTGGTCGCCTGCGATTGGCGCCCCGACTTCGCCGAGCGCCAGCTGGCGACCGACGCGGTGCAAGCGCAACTGGCGGCGCTGGGACTCACCCGGCTGGTGCGCCACGAGGAAGATGACTTCCTGCTTCAGGTGTGGTCGCGGGATGGTCGTTCGGTGGCGCAGCAGGAGCGGATCCGCTGAAGCCGGCCCCGGCCGGCTGCTCGCCAGGACGGCGCGGCAGGAAGTTCATCGGCACGCGCCCGGCGCTTCCAGCCCGGACGACGCGATGGATGAAGTCCAGCTTTTCGATGACCGGGGGAACCACGATGAACGGATAGCTGTCGTGGGCGCCGAGGCTGCGATCCATCGCGTTGATGAACTGAGAGACCGGCAGCCACTGCTCGACCACGGAAGACCGGATCGATTCGGCGTTCAGATCGAGCTTGCGCACCGTCAGCGACGGCGCGGACGGCAAGGCGTGATCGAGCCGGGCGCCCCAGGCGGCGGCGGTCTCCAGGCCATCCACCATGTGCAGGTAGTGCGCCCAGGTCTCCGCCCAGTCCTCCCAGGGGTGCGAGCTCGCGTACGCACTGATGAAGCGCAGCGGCCAGTCCGCCACCGGCGACGCGTAGTGCTTCTTCAGGGAGGCTTCGTAGTCGGCGCGCTCGTCGCCGAACAAGGACCGGTACTCGTCGATCCACGGCGTGCCGCGCACCAGCCGATCCCAGTAGTAGTGGCCGATTTCGTGGCGGAAGTGGCCCAGCAACGTCCGATAGGGCTCGTGCATCGACATGCGGATCTGCTCGCGACGCGCATCGTCTGCCTCCGCGATGTTAAGCGTGATGACGCCCTCGTCATGGCCGGTGAGCACGCGATCCTTCGGATCCACCTGCTCGAGGAACTCGAATGAAAGTCCGTTCGCAGGGTCTTCCAGCTTGTTGGGCGTCGGCAGGACGAGCTCCACCAGGGTGTAGAAAAGCCGCCGCTTGGCCTGTTCGAGCGCGGCCCAATAACCGCGATTTTGCGGCGTCGCCAGCGCCGGGATGGTATGCGTCGTTCGACACGACAGGCAATGCTCGTGGGCGCTGTCGGACAAGAGCATCCAGTTGCAGACGCCCTCCTTCCGATTCGCGCAAGGGCGGTATTCGGGACCCGAAGGACCCAGCCGGCGCCAGGCCTCCTCGGCCGATGCCTCGAAGGCGATCATCAGTTGTTCGTCCGGCGCGTAGCCGAGCGTCGAGCCGCATGTCTCGCAGCTCAGGTTCTCGAAGAAAACCCGGTTGCTGCAATGCGAACAGGTCAGTTGCTTCATGGTGTCTTTCCTGGATGCGCGGGGTGAGTCAATCCCTCGAAGGTTCGGGCGAGACCGATGCCAGGGATTCATCGTCCTGTTGTTGCGATGCAGCATAAGGCCTGCCCGGTGATCGTGGAGAAGATAGCCGGCTGCAACGACGTCGGACGAGACGCCGCGCAGAGCAAGGCGAACCCGCGGCTACAGGAGCATGCAGCGGCGTTCTCCTACATCGCCGGAGGGGGAACGGGCGCATCGTCTGGCAAGGAGGTCAGCATGCCATCGCCGAGATCTCTGCTTCCGGAAAATGAGCGGCCAATTCAGTGAGGCTCGCATGAACAACAGCACTCTTCACCCCTACCAGGCATTCGCCTATCGAGGAAGGTCTTTCCTTTGCGGAGCGCAGGCGCGGGCGAACGGGACCTTCCAGCCCGTCGTCTTTTGTGTCGGTCCGGCGCCGGGTCGGCAGACCGAATTGCCGCGGGACACGGATGCCTATGCGACCGAGAGCGAGGCGCTTCGCCACGCAGAGCAGCAGGCGATGCGCTGGGTCGAGGATCACGAGGACGTCCGGGGCCTGGAATGAGGCCGGGTTCGTCGCTGAACGACGGGCCGAACGAGGCGCTGCACGCGGGAGGCCGCATCGAATCACTGCGGCCCCTGGAACGGCCTCAGCCGACGCCCGGCCCGCGCGCCAGGGCACGCACCGAACTCTTGTCGATGGCGGTGATGGCATCGATCGTCCTGGGCTACGCCTTCGCCTGCTGGGGGCCGGACGAGCCGGCCAGTATTTCGGAAGCGCCCCTCCCATCGACGCCCCTGACCATCGAGGAGCTTCATCCCCGGATCGCGTCGGTCGTCGAGGAAGCGGCGGGCAACGGCGCAGTGCTGGAGGTGACTCTCGTCCAGACCTCGCCGATGTATCCCGCCAGCGTGGTGAGCGAGTTTTCGCGTGACGCGCTGGCGGTCGCTCAACGCATGCGGCAGTTCTTCCCCCACATCGACAACCAGACGCTGCGTTTCGTGGCGGAGGTCGCCCAGGAGCCGGGCGATGGTTTGCTGTTCTCGATCGATCTCGACAGGGCTCGATTGATGTCGAAGGTCGGCGCCGCCGATTTCTCGTTCCAGGATCTCTTGAACCAGGCACAGGCCGTCCGTTTCCTGGATCCGGAGGGTCGGCGCTACGTGGCGTCGTTCTGCGCCGATCCGATCGCGAATTCAGCGACCCAGTTCTGTCTCCGTGAGGTTCACTGAAGGGAGGAGGAGCCGCTTTGCGCGAACGCTCGGGTCGGCGCGTCAAGCGCCGAGATCGGTGGCGCAGAACTCGAAGAACTCGTCCAGTTCGATGGATTTGTCGAAAACGCGATCGGCGCCAGCGTCGAGGCACCGTTGCCGGGCATCCGGTCGCGCATAGTTCGTGAGCACGACCACACGCTGGTGCGACTCGCGCCCATTGCACCAGTTCACGACAGCAAGACCGTTTCCTTGCCGCAGGAACAGGTCGACGACCGCCAGATCCCACTGGCCCTTGTGTCCGGCGAGCCAGCCGATCGCCTCGTCCTCGGTCTCCGCGGTGGCCATCACTTTCGCTGACGAGAGATCCTCGAGGGCAGGAATCAGGTGCTGCCGGATGGTGCTGTTGTCTTCGACCAGGAAGATGCTGCGGGCGGCGGTCATGGAGCGGTCATTGATTGGTTCTCGTTTTGCCTGAGGCTAGGAACGTCGTGCCGTCACGCGAGTGAGCGCTTCCCCCGGTTGAAGGTAGGATGGACTCGCCATGACTGATCTCTCCGCGCTGCCGCCGGTGGTGACCTGACTGCCGTCGCTGATGAACAGGTTCGGGATGTCGTGCGTTCGATCGCTTCATGCGCTCGATCCGGACATCGACTCGAACTCGCGCCGCAGCGCTTCGCCATGCTGGTCGACGGCGGGTGCCTGCGGATAGAAGGCCGCGTCCCACTCCGTCGCGTACGGCGTCGCCGGAATCTCGGCGACCAGGCCGCGCACCTTCATGGGTCGCGTGGATCAGGTCGTGCACCGAGTTGATGGCGCCATACGCGGTCTGCGCCTCGGTGAGCCGATCGACCGCCTGCGCATAGGTCAGCTCGGCGAACACGTCGCGGATCAGCGACTCCAGCTCGACCCGGTTGCTCGTTCGCACGTTGTTGCTCGTGAATCGGACGTCGGTCGCGATGTCGGGGCGCAGCAGCACGCGCTGGCAGAAACTGGCCCACTCGCGCTCGTTCTGGATCGACAGCACGAACTCGCGGCCATCCGAGCAGGTGAAGGCGCCATAGGGTGCGATGCTCGGATGCCTGAGCCCGACCCGGTCCGGCGCCCCGGCGCCGTAGCGCGCCTGCAGGTAGGGCACGGCCATCAGTTCCGCGGCCGAATCGAACAGCGAGACCTTGATGCCGCTGCCGCGTCCGGTCCGTTCGCGCTGCAGCAGCGCCTGCTGGATGCCGATGAGCGCGTTCATGCCGGCGGTGATGTCGCAGATCGACACGCCGACGCGGCCCCATGGTCCCGGGGCGCCGCTGACCGCGACCAGTCCGCTTTCGGCCTGCACGAGCAGGTCATAGGCCTTGAGCTCGTGCAGCGGTCCGCTCTCCCCATAGCCCGAGATGTCGCAGGTGATCAGGCGGGGATGGAGTTCCCGCAGCTTCGCCGAGCCGAAGCCCAGGCGGGTCGTGGCGCCCGGCGCGAGGTTCTGGATGAACACGTCCGCGCCCGCGACGAGCGCAGAGAACTGCGCGCGGTCCTCGTCGCTGCGCAGGTCCAGCGCGATGGATTCCTTGCCCCGATTGATCCAGACGAAGTACGACGACTCCCCATGCACCGCGCTGTCGTAGCCGCGTGCGAAGTCTCCTTCGGCACGCTCGATCTTGATCACCCGTGCGCCCGCGTCGGCGAGGCGGCTGCTGCAATAGGGTGCGGCAACCGCTTGCTCCAGGGCAAGGACCGTGATCCCTTCCAATGGTTTGCTGGCCATGTCGAAATCCTCGTCAGACACCGTCCTTGCCCACCCTGGACGCGCTGTCGCAGCGCCTGCGCGAACGCAAGTCGTTCCGCGAGACGATGCCTTGCTGATCTGGGCATGCTTGACAGTTGCCGGTGGTCGACAGGCGAATAGACTTCCAATCCACAATCCGAATGAATCCAATGAAAGGCGCTCGAGAATGCCACGCTGACGAATCCCCGTACGGGAGAAGCGGTGTTGAGAGATGCGGGCCCGGTTCGGAAAGGCGCGTGACGGCGAACGCTGGCATCGAAACTCCATGACTCAACTTGTCTTCGTTTTCGGAACCCTGAAGGAGGGCTTTCCCAACTTCGCGACCAACAGGGGCTCGCGAGTGGCGGGGGATTTCATGACGGTCGAGCGCTACCCGCTGTACCTGGTGGGCGAGCGTTTTTCGCCCTGGCTGGTCGATGCCCTGGGTGAGGGCGAACGAGTTGTCGGTCAAGTGTTCGATGTGGACGAGGCTGCATTGGCCAGGATGGACGAACTGGAACGAACGACCGAGGCAGACGGGTATCGACGCGTGATGGTCGAGGTCGAGTCGCTGTCTGATGGCCGAAGAATTCGCACGCATGCGTACATCAAGCCTCGCGAGCAATTCGCCCTGGCGGATGCCCGGCTTGGCCCGTTGCACGAATACACGCTCGAACACGCGGCGCTGTACCGAAGCCGCGAAGCGAAGCGGGCTGTATAGGGCAGGCAGGCCTACACGAGGAATACATGATCCAGGGCGCCCCTACCTTCGACTCAGCGGCGGATCCACGCGAGCCGCCGCCAACGACTGCAGATGCACGGCCAGCGCCCTCGCCGCCGGAGACAGGCGCTTCTCGTCGTAGAAGCAGATGGCGAAGCTGCGCTGCGCCCACGTATCGGTCAGCGGCAGCACCTTGAGCCCGTAGATGGAGGCCATCGGCTCGGCGACCTCGCGCGGAACGACCGCGATGCCGAGGTTGGCCCGGACACAGCGCAACGACGCATCGAAGGTCGAGACGACCGCCCGGTAGCTGATCGGCTTGCCGATGATCGCGGCAGCGCGCGCCAGCATCGTGTGCACGGCAGTCGACGCGGGAAGGCCCACATGGTCGTAGTCGAGTGTCTCCTCGAAGGCGCAGCGCTTCTTCCTCGCGATCGGGTGCGAAGGGCTGGCGATGATCGAGAGATGGTCGTTGCGATAGGGCCGGGTCTGCAATCCCTCGAGGTCCGCGGCGTCCCAGCAGACCGCCAGAGGCGCCAGGCCTTCCCGCAAGCCGCTGACCACGTCACGGCTGAGCGCCTCCTCGATGTCGATCCGGATCTCCCGGTGTTCGGGGACCTGCAGGAACGAAGCGATGTCGTCAGGCAGGTACTCGGCAATGGACGAGACCGTGGCGAGAACGCGCACCTGGCCCTTGATCCCCTTCCCGAAGGCAGCCATGTCGCGCGCGACGCGGTCCGCACCGGCCAACATGCCGCGCGCATGCTCCAGCAGGATCTCGCCGGCGCCGGTGATCGCGACCCCGCGACGATTGCGCTCCACCAGCACATTGCCCAGCGTGCTCTCCAGCTGGGCAATGCGCTTGCTGATGGCGGACGCGACGATGTGATGCTGCTCGGCCGCGCGCGCGATGTTCCGGGTCTCGCAAACCGCGACGAAAAGACGAAGGCTTGTGAGATCGAGGTCGTGCATGGTGCGAGCAGGGTTGTGAGCTTCCGAAATGGAACGCTGCTCGTTCCAATTTACCGCTTTTCTATCGAAGAAGGAATGCCTACAGTCTCCCCCAACGACGTCGCGCCCGTGCGTCGAGAGTCTGGAGACGACCACATGACACATCCACCCGCCCGGCTGCCGCGCAGCGCCGTGATCCGCGAAGTCGGCCTGCGCGATGGCCTGCAGAGCATCGCCACCATCCTGCCGACCGCGCAAAAGATCGAATGGATCCGCGCCGCCTACCAGGCCGGGCAGCGCGAGATCGAAGTCGGCTCCTTCGTGCCGGCACGACTGCTGCCGCAGCTGGCGGACACGGCCGAGCTGGTCGCGTTTGCCAAGACGCTGCCGAACCTCTTCACGTCCGTCCTCGTGCCCAACCTGCGCGGCGCCGAAAACGCGATCGCGGCGAAGGCCGACCTGATGATCGTCCCGCTCTCCGCCAGCCATGCGCACAGCCTG
The DNA here is from genome assembly GCF_030486595.1 of Variovorax ginsengisoli. Taxonomy (GTDB): domain Bacteria; phylum Pseudomonadota; class Gammaproteobacteria; order Burkholderiales; family Burkholderiaceae_C; genus Variovorax; species Variovorax ginsengisoli_B. Next base: position 273,689 of record NZ_JAUJZH010000006.1, read on the forward strand.
GCCAACCTGCGCAAGACCCCGGACGACGTGGTGGCTGAAGTCGCGAAGATCCGGGCGGCGCGCGATGCTTCGGGCGCGAGGATCCTGATCGAGGGCGGGGTGGGCACGGCCTTCGGCTGCACGCTGCAGGGCCACGTCGACAAGAGCGAGGTGCTGCGCCTGATGCAGGCCTTGCTCGACGCCGGCGCCGATCGCGTGAGCATCGCCGATACCGTCGGCTACGCCGATCCCGGCATGGTCCGGGACCTGTTCGAGGACGCCGTCAAGATCGCCGGCGACCGCTTCTGGTGCGGGCACTTTCACGACACCCGCGGCCTGGGTCTCGCGAACGTCTATGCCGCACTCGAAGCCGGTGTGAATCGATTCGATGCCTGCCTGGCCGGCATCGGCGGCTGCCCGCACGCACCGGGCGCGAGCGGCAACGTCTCGACCGAAGACCTCGCCTACATGCTGGGCAGCATGGGCATCGAGACAGGCATCGACATCGACCGACTGCTGGCGTTGCGCACCCGCGTCGCCGAATGGCTCGCCGGCGAGACGCTCCATGGCTCGCTCTGGCAGGCCGGCCTGCCGAAGACCTTCGGCCTCCCGGCCCAAGCCCTTTCCGCCTGAACATACCGCGAACCCATCCCATGAACACCGCTGCCCATCCCCTCCCCCTCGCCGGCGTCCGCGTCCTCGAGTTCACCCACATGGTCATGGGCCCGACCTGCGGGATGATCCTCGCCGACCTCGGCGCCGAGGTCATCAAGGTCGAGCCCCCGGGCGGCGACAAGACCCGCAAGCTGCCGGGCCTGGGCATCGGCTTCTTCCGCTCGTTCAACCGCAACAAGAAGAGCGTGGTGATCGACATCGGCACCGAAGAAGGCCGCGCCACGGCCGCTGAACTCGCAGGCCAGTGCGACGTGGTGCTCGAGAACTTCCGGCCCGGCCTGATGGCCAGTTTCGGCCTCGACCACGCGACGCTGTCGCAGAAGTACCCGCGCCTGATCTACGTCACGCACAAGGGCTTCCTGCCCGGCCCGTACGAAAACCGCCTGGCACTCGACGAGGTGGTGCAGATGATGGGTGGACTCTCGTACATGACCGGCCCGGTCGGTCGGCCGCTGCGCGCCGGCACCTCGGTCAACGACATCATGGGCGGCATGTTCGGCGCCATCGGCGTGCTGGCCGCACTGCGCGAGCGCGACATGACCGGCAAGGGCCAGGAGGTACAGAGCGCACTGTTCGAGAACTGCGTGTTCCTTTCGTCGCAGCACATGCAGCAGTACGCAATGACCGGCGAGCCGCCGCCGCCGATGCCCTCGCGCGTCTCGGCCTGGAGCGTGTACGACGTCTTCGCGCTGGCCGACGGCGAGCAGCTCTTCATCGGCGCGGTCAGCGACAAGCAATTCCTGACGCTGTGCCGCGTGATCGAGGCACCCGAACTGGCGGCCGACCCGGCGCTGGCAAACAACGCGCTGCGCGTGGCGGTACGCCCTACCCTGCTCGCGAAACTCGGCGAGAACCTCAAGCACCACCGCGTGGAAGAGCTCTCGGCCAAGCTCGAAGCGGCCGGCATCCCCTATGCGCCCATCGTGAGGCCCGACCAATTGGCCAACGACCCCCACCTGAAGGCGAGCGGCGGCCTGGTGCCGATGGAATGCGAAGACGGCGAGACCACCGACGTGGTGCTGCTGCCGCTGCTGATGGGCGGCCGCCGCCCGGGTGTGCGGCACCCGCTGCCGGGCATCGGCCAGCACACGGAAGAAATCCTCGCCGGCCTGCCCAGCCACGCGACGGCCTGATCAGAATCAAACCAAGACCCACGGAGACAAGCCATGACCTTCAAGATCCAACGCCGCCAGTTGACCGCAGTGGTCGCCGCCGCCCTCGCACTGGGCGCGACCGCGAGTTTCGCCCAAGCCTCCGACAAGCCCCTGCGCATGGTGCTGCCCGTCGGCGCCGGTTCCGGCGTCGACACCATCATGCGGGCTGCCACGCCGTCACTCACCAAGGCGCTCGGCGGCCAGGCGGTGGTGATCGAGAACCTGCCCGGCGCCGGCGGCATCACGGGCACCGGCGTCGTGGTGCGCGCGGCGGCCGACGGCCAGACCCTCGGCGTCGTCTCGAACAACCACGTCGTGAACCCCAGCGTCTTCAAGAAGATGCCTTTCGACGCCATCAACGACATCACGCCGATCTCCGTGGTCGGCGCGACCCCCTTCGTGCTGGTGGTCAATCCGAAGCTCCCGGCGAAGAACGCCCGCGAACTGCAAGCCTTGCTGAAGGCCAAACCGGACGGCTACAACTACGCGTCGTCGGGCAATGGCACCATCATCCACCTCGCCGGCGCGATGTTCGTCGACGCCGCCGGCGTCGAGGTGCGCCACATCCCCTACAAGGGCGTCGGCCCGATGGTGGCCGACCTCATCGGCGGCCAGGTCGAGATGGGCGTGGTGGCCGTGCCAGCAGTTCAAGGCCAGCTCAAGAGCGGCGCCTTGCGCGCCATCGGCGTCATGGGCAAGACCCGTGTGCCGTCGCTGCCGGACGTCCCCACCATCGCCGAACAGGGCTTCCCCGATGTCGACGTCTCGGGCTGGTTCGCCGTCATCGGCCCGGCCAAGCTGCCGCCGGCGGAAGTCAAGCGCCTGCATGCCGCCATCGTCGCCGCGTTCAACATGCCGGAGACCAGGGACGCCATGGCGAAACAGGAAAACATCATCAATCCGATGACGCCCGAAGCGTCGGCGCAGTTCTTCAAGGCCGAGCAGGAGCGCTATGCCAGGCTGGTCAAGAAGGCCAACATCGTGGCGGAGTGACACCATGGCCGATCTGTTCGACAACCCGATGGGCCTGATGGGCTTCGAATTCGTCGAGTTCGCCTCGCCGACGCCCGACACGCTGGAGCCCTTCTTCGAGAAACTCGGCTTCACGCTGGTGGCCAGGCACCGCTCGAAGGACGTGGTGCTCTATCGCCAGGGCGACATCAACTTCATCGTCAACCGCGAACCCAGCAGCCCGGCGGCCTACTTCGCGGCCGAGCACGGGCCTTCGGCCTGCGGGATGGCGTTTCGCGTCAAGGACTCGCACAAGGCCTATGCACGCGCGCTCGAACTCGGCGCACAGCCGATAGAGATCGCGACCGGCCCGATGGAACTTCGCCTGCCCGCCATCAAGGGCATCGGCGGTGCGCCGTTGTACCTGATCGACCGCTTCGAGGACGGAAAATCGATCTACGACATCGACTTCGAATTCGTCGAAGGTGTCGCGCGGCATCCTGCAGGCCATGGCCTGAAGGTGATCGACCACCTGACCCACAACGTCTACCGCGGCCGCATGGCGTTCTGGGCCAACTTCTACGAGAAGCTCTTCAACTTCCGCGAGATCCGCTATTTCGACATCCAGGGCGAATACACGGGCCTCACCTCGAAGGCGCTCACCGCGCCCGACGGCAAGATCCGCATCCCGCTGAACGAAGAGTCGGCCAAGGGCTCGGGCCAGATCGAGGAATACCTGATGAAGTTCAACGGCGAGGGCATTCAGCACATCGCGCTTCTCAGCGACGACCTGATCGACACCATCGACGAGCTCGGTCTTGCCGGCGTCCCGCTGATGAGCGCGCCCAACGACGTCTATTACGAGATGCTCGAGACGCGCCTGCCCGGCCACGGCGAGCCGGTCGCCGAACTGCAGGCGCGCGGCATCCTGCTGGACGGCACCACCGAAGGCGGCACACCGCGCCTGCTGCTGCAGATCTTCTCGGAAACGGCCTTCGGTGGTCCGGTGTTCTTCGAATTCATCCAGCGCAAGGGCGACTACAGCGAGGGCTTCGGCGAAGGCAACTTCAAGGCCCTCTTCCAGTCGATCGAACGCGACCAGGTGCGCCGCGGCGTGCTGCAGACGGGCTGAAGACGGCAGCGCCGCGCGCGCCTTACTTGCCGAACAGCTTGGCCACCCGCTGCCACGAGCGCAGCATGAAGCCTGCGCGCTCCACGTCGGCCTGCGCGATCAGCGGCGTTTCTCCGACCGGCTTGCCGTTCGACTCCGCAACCACCTTGCCGATCACCGCGCCCTTGGCCACCGGGGCCTCCAGGTCCGGCTTGACCTGCACCGAGGTGCTCACCTGCTGGCCCCGCGGCACCGTGACCGTCCATGGCGCCCCCAGGCCCGCGGCAACCGTGTCGGCCTTGCCGAAGCTGACCTTGGGCGTCGCTACGACCGCGTTGGGCTGGATGGGCGTGGCCTTCTCGAAGTTGCTGTAGCCCCACCCGAGCAGCGTGCGGGTTTCGTCGGCGCGCGCCTGTGCGCTGTTGGTGTTGAGGATCACCGTGATCAGCCGCATCCCGTTGCGCTTGGACGAAGTGACCAGGCAATAGCCGGCTTCCTGGGTGTGGCCGGTCTTCAGTCCGTCCACCGTCGGGTCGGTGTAGAGCAGGGCATTGCGGTTGCCCTGCTTGATGCCGTTGTACTTGAACTCGCGCTCGGCGTAGATCGGGTAGTAGTCGGAGCTGTCGCGGATGATCGCGCGCGCCAGGATCGCGAGGTCGCGCGCCGACGCCTTGTGGGCCGGGTCGGGCAGGCCCGTCGCGTTCACGAAATTGGTGTTCGTCATGCCGAGGCGCTTGGCTTCGGCATTCATGAGCTTGGCGAAGCCCTCTTCGGAGCCGGCCATGTGCTCGGCGATCGCCTTGGATGCGTCGTTGCCCGACTGCACGATGATGCCGCGCAGGATGTCGATCACGGTGGCCTGGCTGTTGAGCGGCAGGTACATGCACGATTCGGTGCTCGAACCACGGCACCAGGCGGTCTGGCTGACCGAGACGAGGTCGTCCTTCTTGAGCTTGCCCGAGCGAAGCGCCTGTTCGACCAGGAAGCTGGTCATCATCTTGGTCAGCGACGCCGGCGGCAGCGGTTCGTCGGGGTTGGCCGAGGCCAGCACCTCGCCGGAGTCGAAGTCCATCAGCACCCAGGCCTTGGCGGGGATCGCCGGCGCACCGCCGGCCACGGCGGTCTGTCCGGCTGCCGGCGCCTGGACAGGCGTCTCGGCCTTGGATTTCTTGGGAGTTGCTTGCTTGGCGGCGTGGGAGGCCGCGAAGGACTCGGAATGGGGGACCAGGACGCCCGCGGCGATGGCGATGACGACCGGAAGGAGGGAGAAAGTGTTGAATTGCATGGGCTTCAGGGACAGAACTGACATTGTCGCGGATCAGGCGCCGATTTTGAGCGCGCATGGAAGATCGAAAACCGCCCAGCAAGTTCAACCCCCTCGGTGAGCCCCGTGGATTGGCTCGCATGTAACTGTGTGTGACGCGGCTGCGAAGGCGGCTGAACGCACCGCGAGGCGGGCCCGTGCCCTAGTTGCGGAACAAGTCCATGATCCGGCTGCGCTCGTCCGACGGCGGCTCAGGCTTCGTTGGCGGGGCCACCTCGACGGGAACGGGTGCGGACACTCCCCACGGGTTGGCGAGCCCACTGCCCGGTGCAAAGTCTTCGTAGTACCACTCGCCACCGACATGGACCACGCCGTCGGGCGGCTGTAGTTCGGTCACGGGCACACCTCGGATCGCGGTCTCCATGAAACTGATCCAGATCGGCAGGCTCAGGCTGCTGCCCGTCTCCTTGTCTCCCAGGCTGCGCGGCGTGTCGTACCCCATCCAAGCGATGGCGGTCATCGTCGGCTGGAAGCCCGCGAACCAGGTGTCGATCGAGTCGTTGGTGGTTCCCGTCTTGCCATAGAGATCGTCGCGCTTGAACGCCTGATAGGCCTTCGCGCCGGTACCGCCCTTGACGACGCTCTGCAGCAGCGTGTCCATGATGAAGGCGTTGCGCCGCGGAATGGCGCGCATCGATTCATTGAGCTGCGTCGGCCGGGGCGCGACCAGTACCTTGTCCTTGTGGTCGGTGATGCGAGTGATCAGGTAAGGATTGACGCGATAGCCGCCATTGGCAAACACCGAGTAGGCGGTTGCCATCTGCATCGGCGTGACCGCACCGGCGCCCAACGCCATCGGCAGGTAGGCAGGGTGCTTCTCGCGATCGAAGCCGAAATTGGTGATCCAGTCCTGCGCGTAGCGGATGCCGATCGATTGCGTGACGCGCAGCGTGACCATGTTGACGGACTTCATGAGTGCGGTTCGAAGCGGCATCGGTCCGGAGAAGGTCCCCCCATAATTCTTCGGCGCCCATGGCTGGCCGCCTGTGGTGGCCGCGTCGAAGTAGAGTGGGCCATCGTTGACCACGGTGGCCGGCGTGAAGCCTTTTTCAAGCGCTGCCGAGTAGATGAACGGCTTGAAACTCGAGCCCGGCTGACGCCACGCTTGCGTGACATGATTGAACTTGTTCTTGTTGAAATCGAAGCCGCCCACCATGGCCTTGATGGCGCCGTCGCGCGGATCCATCGCAACGAACGCTCCTTCGACCTCGGGCAGCTGGGTCAATCCCCACGCATCCTTCGGCGTCTTCGCAAGGCGAACCACCGCCCCTCGACGGATCATGATGTTGCGTGGCGCCTTGTCCGCCAATCCCGACTGCACGGGACGCAGCCCGTCGCCGACGATGTGGAAGGTCTCGCCGTTCGCACGCACGGCCGTCACCTCCTTGGCACTGGCCTTGAGCACCACCGCGGCAATCAGGTCGCCGTAGTCGGGGTGCTCCGCCAGCGCGTCGTCGATCGCGCCTGCGCGCTTGCCCGGATCGTCGGGCAGATCCACGAATGCTTCCGGTCCACGGTAGATCTGGGTTCGCTCGTAGCCCACGATTCCGTCGCGCAGCGCCTTGTAGGCGGCCGACTGGTCGACCGCAGAAATCGAGGTGTAGACCTTGAGTCCGCGGGTGTAGGTGGCATCGCCATACTGTGCGTAGATCAACTGACGCACGGTTTCGGCTACATATTCAGCGCGCAGAAGCGCGGGGCCGGGGGGATCGCGCAGCCGAAGCTTCTCTTGCCGGGCCGCCGTCGCTTCCTCCGGCGTGATGAAACCGTTTTCCTGCATTCGGTCGATCACATAGAGCTGGCGTTCTCGTGCCCGCACGGAGTTGTTGACAGGGTTGTTGGCGCCAGGCGCTTTGGGCAGCCCCGCCAGCATGGCCGCCTGCGCGATCGAGATATCCTGGAGCGGCTTGCCGAAATAGGCCTCCGAGGCCGCAGCGAAGCCGTACGCCCGCTTGCCGAGAAACACCTGATTCAGATAGATCTCGAGGATCTGATCCTTGGTCAACAGTTGCTCCAGCTTGAATGTGAGCAGAACCTCGTAGACCTTGCGGGTCACGGTTTTTTCGGAAGTCAGGTACGCGTTGCGTGCCACCTGCATCGTGATGGTCGAGCCACCTTGGCTCTTCGCCCGGTTCAGGTTTGCGTACCCCGCGCGCAGCATGCTCTTGAAGTCGACCCCATTGTGGTCGTAGAAACGCGCGTCTTCCGCGGCCAGCACGGCGTCTTTCATCAACTTGGGTATTGTCGAGATCGGCGTGAATTCGCGGCGCTCTTCACCGTATTCGCCGATCAGAATGCCCTCCGAGGAAAATACCCGCAGCGGCAGCCTCGGGCGATAGTCCTGAAGCTCGGCAACATTTGGCAGGTTCGGATAGGCGACCACGAGTGCAGTCAAGACGACGAACGACAAGCCCAGTGCCGCCGCCAGGGCCAGCCCTGTGAACCAGAACACGACGCGCAGGAGCCAAGATCGCCAGGATCTGGAAATCGGCTTGTCGGCGTGTCGCGAAAAATGCGATGGGTCGGCCATGGCAGCAAGCAAGATGCTCGACGGCCAAGTGTCGCCGAATTGCCGCTGAAACGCCTGCGATTTCGACGAGGACCACTCCACCAACCCGGGTCGTTCCGTAGCCTCGCCTCGTTCTATCCGGAGGTACGCAGTTTGCGTTCGGCCCGTTCGCGCAACAGGTCGTAGATCGGCGGGATGCCGAGCAGGTTCATCATCACCATGGCGCCAAAGCAGGCCGCCAGCATCGGCAGCAGCAAATTGACGCTGCCCGTCATCTCCACGGCCAGGCAGATTCCCGTCAGCGGCGCACGGACGACTGCGGTAAAGAACGCTGCCAGGCCGACGACGGCGTAGGCGGTCGGAGACGCGCTGTCCGGAAACCACTGCCCGTACAGCCGACCGAATACGAGGCCGATCTGCGCGCCGAGGACGAGCATCGGCGCGAACAAGCCGCCGGGCGTGCCGGCCGCATAGCAAAGGGGACCGAACGCGAAGCGGAATGCGAAGATCAGGCCGATGGCGGACAGGGATCCGGCGTTGAGCAGCGCCTGCTGCGTGAGCGCGTCTCCGCCTCCGACCCATGCGGGCGCCAGCCAACCCAGGAGGCCGACGCCGCCGCCGACCAACGCCGCCCGAGCCGCTACCGGAATCCCGTCAGCCTGATCGGCTATCGCCAGTGCGCCCATGACGGCGCGCGTGTAGGCGGCAGCCACGAGCGCTGCAATGACACCGAGGGCCACATGGACCGGCACCGTCGCGAAGCCGGGGAAGGCTTGCGCCGGCACGGCGAAATCCGGCTCCACGCCCACGAACACGCGCGCCACGGCGATCGCGCCCGCCGAGGCACCCAGTGCCGCGGCTGCGGTGCGCGTGTCGAAACGCCGCAGCAGTTCCTCCAGCACGAACACAGCGCCGGCGATCGGGGCGTTGAAGGCCGTGGCGAGTCCCGCGCCCGCGCCCGCGGCGAACAGCACTCGGGCGTCGACTCGACCGCGCCGGAACAACCGGCCGATCAGGTCCGCGATCGAGTGCCCCATCTGCACACTGGGCCCTTCGCGACCGAGGGCGAGGCCGGAGCCGATGGCGAGCACTCCGCCGACGAACTTGACAATGGCGGTGCGCACGGGTCTGCCCGGTTCGCCGCCGTTGATCGCAGCCTCGACCTCAGGTATGCCACTACCCGCCGCATTCGGGGAAATCCTGCTCACCAGCGCTGCGGCAAACGCAGTCGCCGCAGCGGCGCTGGCGACCACGAGCAAAAGGCCAGTGAGCCCCTCCTGATGCGCCCAGGCAATGTACTCGCCTCGCAGGGCATCGGCCCCCTGAAGCAGGAGCCTGAATACGGCGCAGACGAGCCCCGTGGCACATCCCACGAGCAGCGACAGCAGCGCGAGAACCAGCGTGCCGGCTCTGCTGTCGTCCTGATCGAGATCTGGCGCCATATTGTTGTCACTCGAGGGGACTGCCTGCAGACGCGGCGCCGATGATGACGTGGTCGGAGGTCGCGCGCGCTTTCAGGCGCAATTTTCCTTTGGCCTCAGCAGCAGCCGCAGTGGGCCTCAAAATGTACCAAACAAGAAGCTTCTAGGGGCTTCCGGAGAAGGGGCTGTTTCAAACGTCGCAACCTTGGCGGGCTTCGCCGAGGCGATTTTGCAAGCTGGAGCACGTGCTGGTCTCGCTATCTGGCGACGAATTTCGGCGTGTTACCAATCTTGCGCTGAAACTTGTAGGGCGCCAGCGTCGAAACGCCTGGTCAAAAGGGTCGCGGGCATCGCGATACGCCAGCTGCCGATCGACGTACGCGCCTTCACAAAACTAAGGGTGCGGCAGACGTGCGGCGGAAGCGGACTTCACTCACTCAAAGAATTGTGTCGTCGCAGAAGCTCCGACCCGCCTGCCGATGCTGCCAAATAGCCGCCTCCGGGAATTGCTGCCGCATCACTGGACGTCTGCCGCCTATTGTTTGCCATCATGGGAAGGTCAAGTCCAAACCGAGCATCCCGCTAAGCCCGAAAGTCAGGAGCAAGAGGCCCAGGAGCGACAGCGCGAAGACTGCGGCCACCTTGCCGCCTGCGCGCAGCACCGCGCCGCTCTTCTCCTTCTCCTTCCCCTTCTGTCCTCGTTCGTAATGCCACTTGATGGCCAAGAACATGCACGTGCCGAACACGAGAACCTTGAACGTAACGAAGACTATAGGTACCCAATCCATTATTTCGAGTATTTCCAGGTTGTTGCTTGACACCATCTATCGTCAGCAGCACGACGTCAGAACGCTGCTTCGGCTGCTTCATTTTTGTGTTCAACCCTTCGTCGAATCAACTTCCCATCGTGTCTGTCAGCGCGGCTGCTTGTGGCCGCCCGACGCGATAACCGCTTTGCGTGTGACCGATAGTCTTGCGATAAACACCTGATATGCATAGGTTCAGAACCCGTGAATTTCACCATATCAGACGACCTGTGCCCGCAACGCGATAGGAGCTCTACGCTGAGGAGGTCACCCAGCAAATTCGCACTGGTCAGTGAAGGCTGGCGACTGACTGCAAGCAGTCTTGACCTGTCACCCCAAAATCCCGAACTTATCCTCTCGCACAGAGTGCTACGGACTTCCGCACACAGTTCCACCTGCTGCGTCACCGACGCTCGGCAAGCTTGGGCGAAATTCGTTCAGCCAGAAAGTCGATGAAGGCGCGCAAGCGAAGCGGCATGACCCTTTGGTTCAAGAAGATCGCGTTGATTTCCTCGATGTCGCCGGCATTGAAGCCCAACAAGATCTCCACGAGCCTGCCAGCATGAATGTCGTCTGCCACATAAATCAAGCCAAGCCGCGCGATGCCAAGGCCTCGCAGCGACAGATCGCGCGTGGTTTCACCGTTGTTGCTCGGCATTCCGCCGCGAACAGGGATCAGAACAAACTTGCCACGCGCACGCCGAGGCGCTCATAGGTGCGCCCACTTCTTCACTTCTTCGCGAGCATCCTGGGAAGTAGTGACGCGACAGGCGCACGCCCGACATCACGTTGACTTCGATCATGCACAGCCAATCGTCATCGGAGATCTCGCCGAAGGGCTTGGCCTCGTAGAAGTCGAGCTTGTTGGCGAGGATGTCGGTGTCGACCAGTGCGGCCACCCCTGCGGCCGTACTCTGATCGGGGACGACAGCCGATACATTGCTGCCGGGCGCGCTGGCTACGATTTCGGCCAGGGCCGCGTCAGCTTGTCGCGGCTGCGGCCGGTAAGTGTGACAGCGACGCCCTCGCGTGCCAAGGTACGGGCGATCGCCAGGCCGATGCCCGCGGTCGCGCCGGTCACGATGGCTGTCTTGGACTCGAGTTGACGGTCAATTTGTCGCTCCTCGATCAGTTGGCGGCCGGGGGCGGGTATTTGTCGATGTCCTCCCTGGAAGGCTCGCCGTGCAGCCAGTTGACTTTCCATCCGCTCTCGAGGATGTTCAGTGTCTGCGAGCCGGCAGGAAGCCAAGCTTCGTGCTCGGTGCCCCCGGCATGCCGAAGTAAGCACCGTTCTCGCCTTGTAGCGACCACCGTTCGACTCGAGGACGTGCGTACCGCCGGCCACGACGATGTGCGCTTCGGCCAGTTAGTGCGTGTGGGGCTTGATCTGCACAGCCATGGGCGTGCGAAACATCAGTAGCGTCAGGTTTGTCTTCGGGTTGACATGCAGGATGGCATATTCGGGTGAGTTCTTCCCTGCGGACGGGATCGTCTTCTCCCACTTGAGATCGCGAGGATTTTTCAGTTCTGGCAGCTCCATGGCCGCCGGAATGGCCGTGGAAGGAGCGGCGGGCGTAGCCGCCGAAGGAAGGGACGACAACAGGGCAACCAGGACGGCGCCGGCGGCAAGCGTTTTGGAGAGTTTCAAAGTTGGCTTTCGATGGAACCGGGTGGATGTCGCTCCCCTTCGAAGGGCGTGAGGCAAGTGTCTTTCTTGCCTCCGGTTTCAGTAAGCCGAAGAGTTCACATGCCGAGGGAAAACTCAACGCGCATCGCCGTCCGCGCGAACCAGCCCCACGCCGGCCTTGCGCAATGGCTCGATCATTTTTCTCGACGCCTGCGTCGAATGCACGATGCGTCCTGCGCGCTTGAGCGGATGAACCTGCCAGGCCGAGACAGCACCGAGCTTTTCGGAAGAAGCCAGCACCACGGTCTCGGCTGACGCATCCATCAGCGCGCGCTTGACCTGCGCCTCCTCCATGTCGCCCGTGGTGAGCCCAGCCTCTGCCTGCACGCCGGTGACGCCCATGAAGTAAGTGTCGGCGCGAATGCGGGAGATGGCCTCCATCGTGGCCGCCCCCACCGTGACGACCGAATGCTTGAACAGGCGACCGCCCAGCAGGACGACCTCGACGTCTGCGTGGGAGACCAGTTCGACCGCCACCGACGGGCTGTGGGTGACGACCGTCGCGCGCAGGTCCATGGGCAGGTGCCGCACCAGTTGCACAGCGGTCGTGCCGCCATCGATGAAAACCACTTGCCCGCCAAGGACGAGCCCCGCCGCGGCGCGTCCTATCGCCACCTTTTCCTCCGGCACGAGTTGCATGCGCCGCGCGAAATCGCCTTCGGCCGCTGCCACGGGCAAGGCACCGCCGTGCACGCGCTTGAGCAGGCCTTGCGCCGCCAGCTCGCGCAGATCGCGCCGGATCGAATCCTCCGACAAGCCCAGTTGGGCGCCCAGATCCTTCGCGACGATGCTGCCTTCGCGACGAAGCAATGAAAGGATGTGTTGCTTGCGCTGGCTTGTCAGCATTTCATGTCCTTTGATCGGGGGTTTTCGAACCGCACGGAAACCGGTTTGCACGATATTGCTTGGTTTTGCACGATTCTACCCATATGATCGGCACCATGAATCTGCAAGATCGCGTGCGGGTGCGCAAAGTCACCCTGCTCTCCGACAACTGGTACACGCTGAAGACGACGAGCTTCGACTGGCTGCGCAATGACGGCCAGTGGCAGCGCATGAACCGGGAGACCTATGACCGCGGCAATGGCGCCACGCTGCTGCCCTATGACCTCGTGCGCCGCACGGTGCTGCTGACGCGGCAGTTCCGCTACCCGGCGTTCGTGAACGGTTGCGGCGACCTGTTGATCGAGGCGGCCGCGGGTCTGCTGGACGACGCCGAACCCGAGCAACGCATCCGGGCGGAGGTCGAGGAAGAACTGGGCTACCGGCTCGGGCCGGTGCGCAAGATCTTCGAATGCTTCATGAGCCCGGGTTCCGTCACCGAGCGCCTGCACTTCTTCGTCGCGCCCTATGACAGTTCAATGCGCATCGGCGCTGGCGGTGGACTGGCCGAGGAAGGGGAAGACATCGAGGTGCTGGAACTGAGCATCGACGATGCGTTGGCCAGGGTGGCCGATGGGCGTATTGCGGATGCCAAGACCGTCATGCTTCTGCTGCACGCCCAACTGCATGTGTTTGGAGCGGCGCAACGCTGAGCATATGACGCTCGAGCGCGCGCCCCCCGCGCGCGCGGCGGTCTAGAACGAGATTAAAGTTTGCCCCGGCACCTCCGCTAAGTACCTGCCACCGTTAGGTTTTTTTGCCCTCGCCTGCTAGTGTCGTGAGTTAGAAGTTCGTTGAACTAGGGCGTGTTAACACTAACTGAGTTGACCATGGATGACGACAGATAATTCATGCATGGAGATCACACCAGCCCAATTCGCCCAGATCGAGCACTGCCTGCCTCTGCAGCGCGGCAATGTAAGCCTCTCGAATTTGGACGTGTTGAATGCGATCCTTTATGTTGCAGAGCACGGATGCAAGTGGCGCGGCCTGCCCAAGCGCTTCGGCAACTGGCACACCATCTACACGCGCATGAATCGGTGGTCCAAGAGCGGCGTGCTGGATCGCGTGTTTGCCGAGCTTCAGCAGGTCCAGGTCGTGCGCATCAAGATCGAGGCGGTGTCGCTGGACAGCACCATCGTGAAGGTTCATCCCGATGGCACTGGTGCGTTAAAAAAAAACGGTCCCCAGTCTATCGGTCAATCCAGAGGCGGGTGGACCACCAAGATTCATATGGTTGCCGCGGATGCTCGAACGGCCGTAACGTTTTCCCTCTCGCCTGGCCAAGCGCACGACGCGCCCGCAGGACGCGCTTTGCTGAGCAGCTTGGGTGCACCCGACCGACCTCTCCACCTGCTCATGGATCGCGCCTACGAGGGCAATGAGACACGGCAGTTGGCACTCGATCTGGGCTTCATTCCTGTCGTTCCGCCCAAGCAAACCCCGATGACGCCATGGGAGTACGACCGAGCGATGTACAAACGTCGCAATGAGATCGAACGCCTCTTTCGGCGCCTCAAAGGCTACCGCCGGATCTTCTCTCGCTTCGAAAAACTCGATGTGATGTTCATCGGCTTCATCAGCTTCGCGCTGATCGCCGACGGACTTCGTTTGTGTTAACACGCCCTAATCAAAGAGCGCCGAATCGATCGTGTACCGTATGCACACGACGAGGCGGCCATGCGAGGAAGACCTAAGACAGAACTGGTGCTGAGCGAAACCGAACGCGAGCAACTCACGGCGCTGACGCTGCGGCGCAAGACTGCACAGGCGTTGGCGTTGCGGGCTCGCATTGTTCTGGCCTGCGCCGAAGGCGTGGACAACAAGGTGGTTGCAAGCCGCCAGCGCGTGACGCAGCAGACGGTCTCGAAGTAGCGTGCCCGATTCGTCGAGCATCGACTGGACGGACTGCTTGACGCGCCTCGGCCTGGCGCACCGCGAACGATTGACGACGCGCGGGTCGACGCCGTGATCGCCAAGACGCTGGAGAGCGTTCCAGACGCGGCGACGCACTGGAGCACACGCACCATGGCGCGCGAAACCGGCCTGTCGCAAACGGCGGTGTCTCGCATCTGGCGCGCATTCGGACTTCAGCCGCATCGCCAAGAGACCTTCAAGCTCTCCAGCGATCCGCTGTTCGTGGAAAAGGTGCGTGACATCGTCGGGCTGTACTTGGACCCGCCGCTCATGGCCATGGTCCTGTGCGTGGATGAGAAGAGCCAGATTCAGGCGCTGGACCGCACCCAACCCTTGCTCCCCCTGGCCCCGGGCATCCCTGAGCGGCGCACTCACGACTACGAGCGCCACGGCACGACCACGCTCTTCGCGGCGTTGGACATTGCCACCGGATCCGTCATCGGGGACTTGCATCGCCGCCATCGAAGCACCGAGTTCCTGCAATTCCTGCGCACCATCGAGGCCAACGTGCCAGCAGTGCTGGACATCCACCTCGTGATGGACAACTACGGAACACACAAAACTCCCGCCATCAGGAACTGGCTTGCCCGACATCCGCGCTTTCGGGTGCACTTCACGCCGACCTCTGCGTCCTGGCTGAACCAAGTCGAACGCTGGTTCGCCACCCTGACGCAGAAGTACATCCGCCGCGGCACGCATCGCTCCACGCGCCAGCTCGAACAGGCCATCAGGCACTACATCAAGATCAACAACCGCGACCCCAAGCCGTTCGTCTGGTCCAAGACTGCCGATGACATCCTTGCGAGCGTCGAGAGATTTTGTTTGCGAACTTCTAACTCACGACACTCATATGGTCGCCATAGTCAATAGCGTTAACGAATGGGTTGTGGTGTGAGATGGGATCGCTCCGGTGATGCGACACGAACGTTGCAGCGACGATGAATCAGACTCATATCCGCGGATTGGTTACCAGCACGATTCGTCGCGGGCCTGCCTCGTTCTAACGCCGGGGATCTGCCTTTCGGTGCCCCTGTAGTGTGGCCGAGGGTTGCCCAATCGGTGCCCGTGCCACATCACCGCAGCGATCCCTGCTCACGCCGCGCTCAGGCTGCCTGTTCCTCCTCGCGTCGTACCTGCAGGCCGATCGCCCAGATGAAGCCGGCCAACTCACGTGCGACAGCGACGCAGGCCTTGTTGATCTGCACCCCGCGATTGCGCAGCGCGGCAAACCGTTGCGTCAGCCTCAGCTGCGCCTTCCAGGCGGTCGTTCGGATCGACTCTGGCAGCGCTTCTTGGCGCGCCAGCGCCTCGCGGCCGATTCGAGCCTTGAAGCGATAGTTCCAGGCCGATTCGGTCAGCAGCCGGCGTGCGTGCGCGTTCCCCGTCTTGGTAATGCTGCCACGACTCGTTCGCTCGCCGCTCGAGTGCTCCGAAGGAACCAAGCCGAGGTATCCCATGAGCTTTCGCGGATGCGAGAAGCGCGCGAGGTCGCCAATCTCGGCCATCAGGCTGATCGCCGTGATCGCGGCAACCCCACGAAGCGCTTGGAGCGCACGGACTACCGGCTCAAAGCGCCAACCCGTGATCGACGCCACCGGTGCCTTCGTCAACCGCTCGACTCGCTCGTCAGCGGCCTCCACCGTGTGCCAATACTCGGTAAACGCCGTCTGGGTGGCGCCGGCGTCGAAGTTCAGCGTCGACAGCCAGCGGTAGTAGGCAATGCTCCACGAGGTCTTGCCGGGGTAGCGGATGTCGTGGCGCAGCAAGAAGCCCTTGAGTTGGTGCCGGGCCTGGACACGGCTGTTGACGGCGTCTTCGCGCGCGCGCGCCAAGTCGCGGATCGCTTCGTCGCCAGGCTCGGGTATCCACACGGCACTCAACTGTCCGGCGCGCGAGCACTCGGCCAGTTGAATGCAGTCACGTCCATCGGTCTTGACTCGGTCGCCCGGACGCCGCGGGATCTGCGAAGGGGCAATGATTTCGCAGAGGTAGCCTCTTTCCTTCAAGGCGCGTTGCAGCCCGAAGCCGGTCGGTCCAGCCTCATACACGATGTGCAACTGCTCGGCGGATCCGATCTTTGCCAGCACTTTCAGAAGCTTGTTCAGATCGTGCGTCACCTTGCCAATCAACCGTGCCGGTGCTCGCCCCAACTCGGCCGCGGAAACGCTGATGCTGTCCTTATGGACATCCAGGCCCACGTGAAACTTGGTACGCTCTTTCATGGCCGGTCTCCTTGTGTTGCTGACGACGAAAGTCACAGCATGTAGCTCTACACGCCTCGGCGTGCAACCTACGATGTTGGAGACCGGCCGCCTACCCTGGGACGGCGACCATCATGTCTAGACAGCCTTGTTAGAGCGTACCCGCAGACCGCCTGTGCTGGCCTCCCGACAGCAGGCAAATGCCTGGGCATCGCAACAGTATGAAGGCTCCAACCGAAATTTGCATTTGTTTGGGTCATCGCAGCCAGACTACGGCAACTGGTGATTCTCAGATCAGGTTCCGTGGTCTGAGTTCGTCTCGGCTCATACTAGATCACACCTTGCCGGTGACCGCTCCGATCACGGCCAGGCCGAAGGCGTGGAATGTTCTTTTCAGCAGCCGAGTTTCAATCAGCTCTCATTGCTCGATCGTCAATGATCGGCTGGGGCTGAGCGGCTGAGTCGAGACGCGCGGCTTGGCGATGCCGGCGATCGGATTGCCGATCAAATAGTTCTGATCAACCACAAGGCCTGACGCAAGGCACTCACTGATAGCGGGCGTTACCAATCACGGTCTGACCTGTCTTGCCATCACTTCATGATCGCCTGATCAACCTTGCCGTATTCATCGATGCCGTGGACCTGGAACGCGTTCTTTGCCAGGTCGATGTCAACAGTCGTAATCTTCATGGTGGACAGAGCCGGCTCCGGTCGTCTGAACACGCATCGACCTGAGTTAAGTGGATTGGCTGCGGTTTGATTCTTTCAATCTTCAGGCCCCTGCCAGGCCGCCGGAGGCGCCCCGGTT
>NZ_JAUJZH010000060.1 GCF_030486595.1 Variovorax ginsengisoli
CGAGCCGACCGCGGCGCTCGGGGTCAAGGAAGGCAACATGGTGCTCGAGCTGATCCGGCGGGTGCGCGACAAGGGCCTGCCGGTGGTGCTGATCAGCCACAACATGCCGCATGTGTTCGAGATCGCCGACCGTATCCACGTGGCCCGCCTGGGCAAGCGCGGCGCAGTGCTGAACCCGAAGAAGATCAGCATGAGCGACACGGTCGCGGTCATGACCGGGGCCTTGCCGCCCGAGCAGTTGCCCGCCGAATGCCTGGCGTGAAGGATCGCCCATGCTGAAGAACATAGATCCTCTCCTCAGCCCCGATCTTCTCAAGGCGCTTGCCGAGATGGGCCACGGCGACGAGATCGTGCTGGCCGACGCCAACTTCACGGCCGAGTCGCTGGGCCGCGGCAAGCCGATCGTGCGACTGCCCGGCGTGGGCATGCGCGAGGCCTGCGCGGCGGTGCTTTCGGTACTGCCGCTGGACGCGGCGGTCGCGCAGCCGGTCGCGTACATGCAGGTCGGCGGCAAGCCCGAGGACTATCGCAGCGCGTTGCAGCGCGACGTGATCGCCCGAATTCAGGCCAGCGGCGATGCGGGCGGCGCGCAATGCGAGGCCATCGAACGATTTGCCTTCTACGAGCGCGTCTCGCGCGCCTACGCCATCGTGCAAACCGGGGAAATGCAACCGTTCGCCAACTTCCTGTTCAAGAAAGGCGTGATCGCTCACGACCTGGTGCCATGAGCACGGCAGACGTAGAATCCGCTGCCAAGCTGCGGCCGCGGGGCTCCAACAACCTGGGCACGCGCCAGTTCAACGAGCGCGTGGTGCTGCAAGCCATCCGCTTGCACGGCGCGCTGCCGAAGGCCGAGATCGCACGGCTGACGAACCTGACCGCTCAGACGGTGCAGCTCATCATCGCGAGACTCGAGGCCGACGGGCTGGTGTTCAAGCACGCACCCTTGCGTGGGAAGATCGGCCAGCCCTCGGTACCGATGGCGCTGAACCCCGACGGCGCCTATTCGATCGGCATCAAGATCGGACGACGCAGCCTCGATGTGCTGCTGGTCGACTTCGCCGCGCAGGTCCGCGAACGCCTCGTGCTCGACTATCAGTTCCCCGATCCCGACAGCTTGTTCGATGAGATCCGAACCCGCGTCCAGGCGCTGCGAAAGACGCTCGGGCCCAAGCGCGCGCAACTGCTGCACGGCGTCGGCGTCGCCGCCCCCTTGTCGCTCGGCGGCTGGCAATCGCTGCTCGGCGTGGCGCCGGAGCAGGCCGGCAAGTGGAACGCGATCGACATCCGCTCGCAGGTGACGGCCATGACCAAGCTGCCCGTCGAATTGGTCAAGGACACGGCGGCGGCCTGCGTGGCTGAACTGGTGTCCGGGCGCGGACGCAGCATCCGCAGCTTTCTCTACATCTACGTCGACACATTCGTCGGCGGCGGGCTGGTGATCGACAGTCGCCTGCGCAGCGGAGGTTCCGGCAACGCGGGCGCTGTCGGGTCGATGCCGCTCGGCCCGGGCGACGCCAGCGGCGGCCCGCCGCGCCAATTGCTCAACGTGGCGTCGCTGTTCACGCTGGAGTCGATGTACGCGCAGGCCGGGCTCGATGCCGGCGCCCTGGCGGACGCGCGCGCGGTCGCTTCTCCCTGGCTGCCTGTGACGCGCAAGTGGATGTCGCAGGCGACCCCCGCGCTCGCGATGGCGATCAATGGCGCTGCCGCGCTGCTAGACCTCGAGGGGGTGGTCATCGACGGATCGTTCAGCAGGGAGATGCTCGCAGCCTTGCAGGCGGAGCTCGGCGTCGCACTCGATCGCTGCAACTGGGAGGGCGTCTCCCGCCCCGAGGTCCTGGCCGGGACGATGGGCGCCGATGCGGGCGCGATCGGCGGCGCACTGCTGCCGCTCTACGCCAACTTCGCCCCCGATCGCAACCTGTTCCTCAAACTCGACCGTTGATGCAGCCTCGCTGAGTCGACCTGACTTCCACATCCCTTCGGAGATTCAATGACCACCGACCGCAACGCGCAGCTTGCGCAGCACTTCCCCGTGCTCGAAGACATCCCGGCCGAACATCGGCTGGCCGAACAGGTGCACCAGCGCCACTCCCTGGTCGCCGGTCGACTGATCGAATGGAACGGCCCGAGCAAGACCGTGCTGTCGCCGGTGTGCACGCGCGACGCCAGCACCGGCGAAGTGCGCCAGGTCGAGATCGGCAGCTACCCGGTGATGGGCGAGGCCGAGAGCGATGCCGCGCTCGAAGCCGCAGTGGCCGCCTACGCAAACGGCCGCGGCGAATGGCCGACCATGGGGGTGGCCGACCGCATCGCCTGCATGCAGGAGTTCGTCCGCCGCATGGCGCTGCAGCGCGAATTGATCGTGAAACTGATCATGTGGGAGATCGGCAAGAGCCTGGCCGATTCGCGCAAGGAGTTCGATCGCACCGTCGAGTACATCCAGGCCACCATCGAGGCGCTGAAGGATCTGGACAACGCCAGCTCGCGCTTCGTCGTCGCCGAGGGAACCATTGGACAGATCCGGCGCACGCCGCTGGGCGTCGCGCTGTGCATGGGCCCGTACAACTACCCGTTGAACGAGACCTTCGCGACCCTGATCCCGGCGCTGCTGATGGGAAACACCGTGGTGTTCAAGCCGCCGCAATACGGCACGCTGCTGTTCCAACCGCTGCTGGACGCCTTCCGCTCGGCCTTCCCCGTGGGCGTGATCAACACCATCTACGCGCCCGGCGCGGTCGTGGTGCCGCGCCTGCTGGCCTCCGGCAAGGTCAACGTGCTGGCGCTCATCGGCTCGAGCAAGGTGGCCGATCACCTGAAGAAGCAGCATCCGAAGTCGCACCGCCTGCGGGCGATCCTCGGGCTCGACGCCAAGAACGCCGCGATCATCCTGCCCGACGCCGACATCGAACTCACGGTCAAGGAGTGCCTGCTCGGCGCGCTGTCGTTCAACGGCCAGCGCTGCACGGCGCTCAAGATGCTGATCGTCCACCGTTCGATCGCCGACCGCTTCCTGCAGCGCTTTACCGAGGAGCTCGCCAAGCTCAAGATCGGAATGCCGTGGGAGGCGGGAGTCAGCATCACGCCGCTGCCGGGCCTGCACCGCACGGCCTACATGACCGAGGCACTGGAAGACGCAAAGGAGAAGGGCGCGCGGATCGTCAACGAAGGCGGCGGCGAGTTCTGCCAGACGCTGTTCTACCCCGCCGTGGTGTATCCGGTGAGCGAAGGCATGAAGCTCTACCGCGAGGAGCAGTTCGGCCCGCTGGTGCCGGTGATGCCCTTCGACGACATCGAGACCGCGCTCGACTACGTCATCACCTCGGACCATGGCCAGCAGGTCAGCATCTTCGGCTCGGATGCCGGCCAGATAGGTGCACTGGTCGACCCGCTGGTCAACCAGGTCTGCCGCGTCAACATCAACTGCCAGTGCCAACGCGGCCCCGACGTCTTTCCCTTCGCCGGCCGCAAGGATTCGGCCGAAGGCACGCTGTCGGTGGCCGATGCGCTGCGGGCCTTCTCGATCCGCTCGATGGTGGCCGCGAAGCAGACCGAGCCGAGCAAGCGGCTGCTCAACGCCATCGTCGAGGACCACAAGTCCAGCTTCATCAACACCGGCTTCATTCTTTGAGGGAGCGAACCATGCATCGCCACCGCCACGCCAAGATCGTCGCCACCCTCGGGCCGGCCAGCTCCGACGCGGAGACCATCCGGGCGCTCTTCGAGGCCGGTGCGGACGTGTTCCGCTTCAACTTCAGCCACGGCAGCCATGAGCAGCACCGCGCGCGCTACGACATCGTCCGGCGCATCGAGCAGGACACGGGGCGGCCCATCGCCATCCTGCTCGACTTGCAGGGGCCCAAGCTGCGCGTCGGCACTTTCGCCGCCGGCCCGGTGAAGCTCGCCGCCGGCGGCGCCTTCCGGCTCGATCTCGACCGCACGCCGGGCGATGCCACGCGCGCGCCCTTGCCGCATCCCGAAATCTTCGCAGCACTCAAGCCCGGCACCGATCTGCTGCTCGACGACGGCAAGATCCGCCTGCGCGTCGAGGCCTGCGGCGCCGACTTCGCCGACACCCGGGTTGTTGCGGGCGGCACCCTGTCGGAACGCAAGGGCGTCAATGTGCCCGAAGTCCTCTTGCCGATCTCGGCCTTGACCGACAAGGACCGCAGCGACCTCGACTTCGGCCTGCAGCTCGGGATCGATTGGGTCGCGCTGTCTTTCGTGCAGCGGCCCGAGGACATGCAGGAGCTGCGCGAGATCGTGCGGGGGCGCGCGGGGGTGCTCGCCAAGCTGGAGAAGCCCGCGGCGATCGAGCGGCTCGACGCCATCGTCGCGCTGTCCGATGCGGTGATGGTCGCGCGCGGCGACCTCGGCGTGGAGATGCCGGCCGAGCAGGTGCCGCGCATCCAGAAGCGCATCGTCCGGTCCTGCCGTGATGCTGGCAAGCCGGTGATCGTCGCCACGCAGATGCTCGAGTCGATGATCAGCGCGCCGGTGCCCACGCGCGCCGAGGCCTCCGATGTCGCGACCGCGATCTACGACGGCGCGGACGCGGTGATGCTGTCAGCCGAATCGGCCTCGGGCCAGTATCCGCGAGAGGCGGTCGCGATGATGGACCGCATCATTGCCGAGGTCGAGCGTGATCCGCACTACCGCACGGTGATCGATGCATCGCATAGCGCACCCGCGTCGACCGTCGCCGATGCGATCTGCGCGTCCTTGCGGCAGACGGCGAGCCTGGTGCCGGTGGCGGCGATGGTCACCTACACCCGCTCCGGCTCTACCAGCCTGCGCGCGGCGCGCGAGCGCCCCGTGGTGCCGGTGCTCAGCATCACGCCCGAATTGCCCGTCGCGCGGCGGCTGGCGCTGGTCTGGGGCGTGCACTCGGTGCATGTGGCGCACGACGTCAGCGATGTAGCGGGGATGGTGGAGACCGCCTGCGCCGTGGCGCGCAAGGAGGGCTATGCGAAGCCGGGCGATTTCGTCGTCATCGCGGCCGGCATGCCCTTCGGCAAGGCCGGCACCACCAATCTGCTGCACATCACCCGAACCTAGGAAACCGACATGCCTCTTCATCCAGTGCTTGCTGCGGTCACCGACCGCATCCGCGACCGCAGCGCGAATCCGCGCGCGGCTTACCTTGCCCGGCTCGAAAATGCCCGCGCCAAGGGCCCGGTCCGACAGGCCCTCGGCTGCACGAACCTGGCCCACGGCTTCGCAGCGGCGCCGGCCGGCGACAAGATCATGCTGCGCGAGCTGCGCC
Source organism: Variovorax ginsengisoli (assembly GCF_030486595.1). Taxonomy (GTDB): domain Bacteria; phylum Pseudomonadota; class Gammaproteobacteria; order Burkholderiales; family Burkholderiaceae_C; genus Variovorax; species Variovorax ginsengisoli_B. The sequence goes on from NZ_JAUJZH010000060.1 coordinate 5,270, forward strand.
AACCCAACATCGCGATCGTCTCGTCCTACAACGACATGCTGTCGGCGCACCAGCCCTTCGAGCGTTTCCCGGCCCTCATCAAGCAGGCGGTGCGCGCGGTGGGAGCCACCGCGCAATTCGCCGGCGGCGTGCCGGCGATGTGCGACGGCGTCACGCAGGGCGAGCCCGGCATGGAGCTGTCGCTCTTCAGCCGTGACGTGATCGCGATGGCCACCGCGGTGGCGCTCTCGCACAACATGTTCGATGCCGCGCTGTGCCTGGGCATCTGCGACAAGATCGTCCCCGGCCTCTTGATCGGCGCGCTGCAATTCGGCCATCTGCCGACCCTCTTCGTGCCCGGCGGGCCGATGCCTTCGGGTCTCTCGAACGACGAGAAGGCGCGCGTGCGGCAGCGCTACGCCAAGGGGGAGGTCGGCCGCGACGCCTTGCTCGAATCCGAAGAGAAGTCCTACCACGCCGCCGGCACTTGCACCTTCTACGGCACGGCCAACAGCAACCAGATGCTGATGGAAGTGATGGGCCTGCACCTGCCGGGCGCGGCTTTCGTCAATCCGGGCACGCCGCTGCGCGACGTGCTGACCGCGGCGGCGGCGCAACGGGCGGTCGAGATCACGGCCGAGGGCGCCGAGTACACGCCGGTCGGCCGGGTGGTCGACGAGCGCGCGATCGCCAACGCCATCGTCGGCCTGCTGGCCACGGGCGGCTCGACCAATCACACGATCCATCTGGTGGCGATCGCGCGCGCCGCCGGCATCCTCATCAACTGGGACGACTTCCGCGACCTGTCCGAGGCGGTGCCGCTGCTTGCCCGCGTCTATCCGAACGGCAAGGCCGACGTCAACCAGTTCCACGCCGCCGGCGGCATGGGCTACGTGATCGGCGAACTGCTGGATGCCGGACTGCTGCACGGCGACACCTTGACGGTGGCCGGGCCCGGCCTTGCCCGCTACCGCCAGCAGCCGGTCCTGGACGCCGCCGGCCGGCTGGCCTGGCGCGAGACGCCGCGCGCCAGCGCCGATGCCGCCATCCTGGCGCCGGCATCGGCACCCTTCAGCCTCGACGGCGGGCTGAAGCTGCTCACCGGCAACCTCGGCCGCGCCGTCATCAAGACCTCGGCAGTCAAGCTCGAGCATCGCGTGGTGCAGGCGCCGGCGATCGTGTTCGACACCCAGGAGGCGGTGATCGCCGCCTTCGATCGCGGCGAGCTTCAGCGCGACTTCGTCGCCGTGGTGCGCTTTCAGGGGCCGCGGGCCAATGGCATGCCCGAACTGCACAAGCTCACGCCCATCCTGGGCGTGCTGCAGGACCAGGGCTTCCATGTCGCGCTGGTCACCGACGGGCGCATGTCCGGCGCTTCGGGCAAGGTGCCGGCGGCGATCCATGTCACGCCCGAGTGCCTGGCGGGCGGGCCGCTCGCGCGGGTGCGCGACGGCGACCCGATCGTGCTGGACGGCGAGCGCGGCGTGCTCCAGGTCCGCGTCGCCGCTGCCGAGTGGCAGTCGCGCCAGCCGGCGGTCGCCGATCTCGCCGAGTCCCGCCACGGCATGGGCCGCGAGCTGTTCGCGGTGTTCCGCGCCAACGCCCTGGGTGCCGAGGAGGGCGCCATCACCTTCCACGCGGCCGAGCCCGGCACGTCGGCCGCCGCGGCGCACGTCGCGCCCGTTCACGACCACTTTGCACTTGCACAAGGAGCCGCGGAATGAACATCCTGAGCATCATGCGCAGCGGGCCGGTGATCCCGGTCATCGTCATCGATCGGCTGGAGGATGCGGTGCCCTTGGCACGCGCGCTGGTGACCGGCGGCGTCCGGGTCCTCGAGCTGACCTTGCGCACGCCGGTGGCGCTGAAGGCGATCGAAGCCATCGCCAACGAGGTCGAAGGCGCGATCATCGGCGTCGGCACGATCACGCGGCCGGAGGACTTCGACGCGTCGGTCAAGGCCGGCGCCTTGTTCGGCGTCAGTCCCGGCCTGACGCCGGAGCTGGTTGCGGCGTCCAGGGACAGTTCGCTGCCCTTGCTGCCCGGCGTGATGACGCCATCGGACGTGATCGCCGCGCGCGCGGCGGGCTTCACCGAACTCAAGCTCTTCCCGGCGCAGCAGGCTGGCGGCGTGGGCATGCTCAAGGCCCTGGGCGGCCCCTTTCCCGAGCTGAGCTTTTGCCCGACCGGCGGTATCGGTGCGGCCACGGCGCCGGATTTCCTGGCCCTGCCCAACGTCGTCTGCGTCGGTGGCTCCTGGCTGACGCCGGGCGACGCGGTCGCCGCTCGCGACTGGGGCCGGATCACCGCGCTGGCACAGGACGCCGCGCGTCTCGGCCAGACCGCCTGAACCCCGACCGGCGACTTCGCGCGCCTCCTTGCGATGCAACCTCAGGACTCTTCCATGCCTCAAGTCAATTCATTCGACCTGCTGCTGTTCGGCGGCACCGGCGACCTTGCCATGCGCAAGCTGCTGCCGGCCCTGTACTTCCGCCATCGCGATGGCGACCTGCCGCCGCATGGCCGGATCCTGGGCCTGGCGCGGGAACAGCTCGGGCGCTCGGACTTCATCGCGAAGGTGAGGGCGAGCTTTGCCAGCTTCGTGCCCGCCGCGGACATGGACGAAGCGACCTTTGCAACCTTCACCGAACGCCTCGACTACGCCAAGGTCGAGGCGAACACGCCCGAGGATTTCAATGCGCTGGCGGAGTTGATGAAGGAATCGCCGGCCGAGGTCCGGGTCTTCTTCCTGTCTACCGCGCCAGACTTCTTCGCGCCGATCTGCAAGAACCTGGCGGCGGCCGGGTTGGTCAATGCGAACTCCCGCGTCGTGCTGGAGAAGCCCCTCGGACGGGACCTGGCCTCGGCGCAGAAGATCAACGAGGATGTGGGCAGCGTGTTCGCCGAGCCGCAGATCTTTCGCATCGATCACTACCTGGGCAAGGAGCCGGTCCAGAACCTGCTCGCGCTGCGCTTCGCCAATGCGCTGCTGGAGCCACTGTGGAACCGGACCTGGGTTCGCAACGTGCAGATCACGATCGCCGAGCAGGTCGGGGTCGAGACCCGAGGCGAGTTCTACGACCGCACCGGCGCGCTGCGCGACATGGTGCAGAACCACCTGCTGCAACTGCTGTGCATCGTCGCGATGGAGCCGCCGACCTCCATCCATCCGGATGCGGTGCGCGACGAGAAACTCAAGGTGCTGCGGGCGCTGACGCCCTTCACGCAGGCCGACGTCGGCGCGCGCACCGTGCGCGGGCAGTACCGCGCCGGCACCGTCAACGGCCAGCCCGTGCCGGGCTACCTGGAGGAAGCCGGCATTCCGCCCGACACGTCCACCGAGACCTACGTGGCGATCCGCGCTGAGCTCGAGAGCTGGCGCTGGTCGGGCGTGCCTTTCTACCTGCGGACCGGCAAGCGCATGGCCGAGCGCTCGGCCGAGATCGTGGTCAACTTCCGCTCGGTGCCGCATTCGATCTTTCCGTCCAACGGCGCTGAATCGGCGGGCAATCGCCTGGTCATCCAGTTGCAGCCGGAAGAGAGTCTCAAGCTGTTCATGATGGCCAAGGTGCCCGGCGACACCATGAACCTCAGGCCGGTCGGCCTGAACCTGGACTTCGCCGAGCAGTTCAAGCAGCGTCCGATGGAAGCCTACGAGCGCCTGCTGCTGGACGCGATCCGGGGCAACCTGACGCTGTTCATGCGCCGCGACGAACTCGACGCCGCCTGGCGCTGGTGCGAGCCGATCCTGAACGGCTGGCGCAACGCGGGCGAGGCACCCCGTCCCTACAGCGCTGGATCGTGGGGACCGGCCGCTTCCAGCGCGCTGGTCGGACGCGACGGCGCTTCATGGCGGGAGGAGTCGTAGTGCGCACCGAACACCATTTCCTGAGCCTGTTGACCGGATCCCTCGCGTCACCGGCCGACGAGAATCCGACGGTGGCGATGATCGAGGCGGCATACCGCGCGCTGGGGCTCGATGCCCGCTATATCAACTGCGACGTGCCTGCCGCCATGTTGGGCGACGCCGTGCGAGGTGCGCGTGCCATGGGATGGGCCGGGTTCAATTGCTCGATTCCGCACAAGCTCGCGGTAATCGCGCATCTGGATGCCCTGGCACCTTCGGCGGCCCTGATCGGCGCCGTCAATTGCGTGGTGCTGCGAGATGGCCGCCTGGTGGGCGAGAACACCGATGGCCAGGGCTTCCTGGATTCACTGCGCACGGTGGCCGAACCGAGCGGCAGCCGGGTCACGTTGTTCGGTGCGGGCGGCGCAGCGCGTGCCATCGCGGTCGAACTCGCGCTGGCTGGCGCGGGTCACATCACGATCGTCAACAGGCGTGCCGCACCGGCGCGCGAACTGGCCGAGCTGATCGCCCAGCGCACCGGCACGCAGGCGAGCGCCGTACCCTGGTCACCGCATCACCGAGTGGACAGGCAGACCGACATCGTGGTCAATGCGACTTCGGTCGGACTGTTCCCGAACGTCAGCGCGATGCCCGATCTCGACACCGACAGCTTGCACCCCGGCATGGTGGTGGCCGACGTCATTCCGAATCCGCCGCGCACGGGGCTCATCCAAGCGGCGACACAGCGCGGCTGTGTCACGCTCGATGGGTTGGGAATGCTGGTGAACCAGGGGTTGATCAGCATCGCGCTCTGGACGGGATGTACGGCCGACGCTGCCGTGATGCGGGCGACGCTGGAGGGGCTGTTCAGTCCCTGAGTCAGGGGACATCCGTGGCCCATGGGGATGCCAAATGTCCAAACAGCCTCGCTAATCGACAAGACTTCCATCCGCGTCCAAACGACGATACACCGTCTTCTCTTCAGATTCGAAGGACGCGCATGAGCTTCAATGAAGCTTCGCAGCGAGCATCCAGGCCGTTTCGCGTTCTGCGGGCGAGCGCTGTACGGACCCTCGCATCGATGCTGGTCCTTGCGGCCGGAATTCCGGCTGCGCACGCTGACGATCCGACGATCGACGAATCTGCTGCGAGCTGGCGCTCGCTGTTGACCCGCGCCCAAGTGGAAGAAGCCTGGTCCGCATCACGCTCGGATCCTGCTGCGCGATTCTGGTTGCTCAGCTTCAACCCGTTGAAGTATTTTCATTCAACCGTCTCCCGTGGCGAGGTGCGCTGCCAGGTCTTGCAGCCGTCGGTCGCCGCCGAGATCGCGAGCCTCTCGTCAGAGAGTTACGGCGGCCGCGCCTACGGGCGACCACTCCGGACCCCGAGCGGTCTCGTCGACGATCACATCTGCACTGAGCAACCATGACATCTTCCATTTCCGTCCGCGACAATCCTTCCAGGCATCGTTTCGAAGCCGAGTCCCTGGGCGAAGTTGCGGTGGCCGTCTACGCATTGACGGACAAGGCCATCACTTTCCTCCATACCATCGTCCCCGATGCGCTGCGCGGCCAGGGCATCGCGACGCAGCTGGTGCTGGCCGGCTTGGCTTCCGCACGCGAGCGCGGTCTGCGGGTCATTCCACAGTGCCCCGTCTTTGCCGCCTACATGCGGAGCCATCCCGAGACCCATGACCTGCTGGCCGATGAGGGCCGTGCCCTGCTCGGCGTTTGAAGGGAGCCGTCCATGGCCGCGGAGGATCGTCACCCCGAATTGCGGACTGCGACGCTGGACGAGATCATCGGTCGCGAGCCGCCGCGGCCGGACACCGTCACCGCAGTGATCCAGCAGACCGTCAAGCCGGAGGCCATCGAGCGATACGAGCAATGGCTGAGAAAGGTGATGCCGATCGCGGCCCGATTCCCTGGGCATCGCGGCGTCAATGTCATCCATCCGCCAGCAGGCACTCTGCAATACACCATCACCATCCGTTTCGATTCGCTGGCGCATGCGCAAGACTGGTTCGGGTCCGAAGCGCGCCGGCAGCTGATCGACGAGGTTGCCGAATTTCTGGACGCCGACGAAAACGTGGAAACGCGCAGTGGCCTGGAGTTCTGGTTCAGGCCGACGGCGGGCCAGAGGCCGGCCAAGCGTTACAAGCAATTCCTGTTGACCCTGTCGGTGATCTATCCGTTGACCATGCTGGTGCCGGCCGTGTTGCGCAACCTGTTCGGCCGCGTGCTTCCGACACCGAACTATTTCACCGAGCACTTCATCGCATCGGCCGCAATCGTTGCCTTGATGGTGTACGTCATCATGCCGCGGTACACGCGGCTGATGTCCCGATGGCTCTACAAATAGTGCGCCTTGACCCTCAGCGGCCAACGACGACCGGTCCTGCGGCTTCGCCCTCGCGCGTGCTGTGTTGAAGAACGACGGCGCAGGCGGCCAGCACCGGCGGAATCACGAAGCACCAGATGTTCATCAATGTGAAGCTGAGCGCAGCAGCCGCACAGCCTGCCGCGAAGACCGCGACGCTGCTCGACATGCGCCGCAGGCGGGCGCGTGCGGTCAGGGCGTCTTCCGGTGGCAGGCCTCGAAGCAGATCGGCGAGGTCGATCATGACCTGCGTGGTCGTGCCGGTCATGAGCGTGGTCGGCGGAGCGCTCGCCAGATGAATGCGGTGTGCGGCGTTCTGGATGGCCATCGCCGACACCAGCGTCATCCCCGTCAGCATCGCGACCCCGCTGTCGCCGTCGCTGAAAGGACCGAAACGGACGGCGAGGGCGGCGCCCGCGGCGAGCAGAAGCGTCTTGAGGACCAGCATCGTTCGCAACACCGGCAGGCCGAAGCCGGGCAGGGCGTAGCTTAGCCATCGCGTCAGCATGACGACGGCGCAGAACACCGGCAATGCGAGGAGCTTGGTCAATGCCCCCGAGGTGCCGTGCACCAGCGCCGCGCCGAAGGTCACGAAGTTTCCGGTGACATGGGCGGTGAACAGGCCTTGGAGCGCCAGGAAGCCGGCGGTATCCACGAAGCCCCCGTTGAGGCTCATGAGCAAAGGAAGGGACGGTTTCATGGGAAGGCCTCGTGGGTGGGGGAGCGCTTTTGTGCGCAGGGCGCCATGGTGCGCCTTCGGCGCGGGCGCCGTCTTGTCGGGTTGACTGCCGCCTTGAACATGGGGGCGCTGGCCCTGGTCCGCTTCTCGTGCCTGACGGGCGAGCGAGGCTCCGCCGACGCGGAGCGATGGCATGAACGCGAAAGTCACTGGTACATTTTGTGCTGATCCCTGGACTCCCGGCGCCGGGCGGCCAATACGGCCTTCTGTCTTCCACTCTTGCTCTGTCAGGCCATGCACGCTGAAACCCGCTCTTTCGAGACGAGAGGACGCTCTCCCCAGGCACCCAAACCCTCATCGTCGGGGCCCGATCTTTCGGTCGGTCCGAAGGACACGCTGGGTTGCACGTCCACGCAACTCCGCAAGGACCAGGAACTCTCGGCCGGCGGCGTCAGGGTCTACCGCAAGACGACCGAAGGCACGCGGCTCGACTACGTGGAAACACCGGCCACCGGACGTGGCGTGCTCGTCGGAATTTCGCTGCGCGACGGCCACCGGAGGCGGATTCTTCATGAGCACCATGCGTCATTCCATGAGTTCGACAGAGGCGCCATCTACATCCGTGACTTCTGCGATCGCTATCGCGCCGACATGAAGTCCTCCTTCGACTTCGTGCTGCTCGAGATCTCGCATGCCGCGATCGAGCGCGCGATCGAGGACAGGGACGGCGCCCGTGTCAGCGGGCTTGAATGCGTCACCGGTGTCAAGGACGAGGTGCTCGGTAATCTCGCCTTGGCACTGACGCCGGCGCTCGACCGTCCTGCCGAGGCCAGCATGCTGTTCGTCGACCAGATGAGCGTAGCGATGGGAACCTACCTCCTCGAGAAGTACGGTGGCGCGCCCATGGCGGACGCGAGGAGGAATCGGCTCCTTTCGCGTTCGCAGGAGGCGCGGGCGAAGGAGATGCTGCGAAGCAAGTTCGACGGCAGCATTTCGATCACCGAGATCGCGGGCGCCTGCAACCTTTCGCGCAGCTACTTCATCCACGCCTTCCGAGAGACCACGGGCCTGACCCCACATCAGTGGCTGATCGCCCAACGGCTGGAGCGTGCACGCGCGCTCCTCATGGACTTCGAGTACCCGCTCGCTGACATCGCCGCAGCGTGCGGCTTTGCCGACCAGAGTCACTTCACGCGCGTCTTCGCCCGTAGCATGGGCACGCCACCTGGCAGTTGGCGCCGAGGAGTGAGGGTCGGCAGCTGAGCCGGGGCGCTCGCCGGCGGGTGGTCATGGCACGGCATGGCGGCGGGTCGGCCGTGCCACGTCGATCGGCGCCGCGCATAAATGTTCAATTCGCACGGCAATCGTGCAATACCTGCGCTACGCTTCCCTTCACAGTTCGGCACAGCCCGATCGCAGCCCATGCAACCGACTCAACCAAGCACCGCGCAGCAGCGCACTCTCAGAAAGGCCATCAGCACATGAGCACGATCAAGACCAAGGACGGCGTAGAGATCTTCTACAAGGATTGGGGCCCCAAGGACGGCCAGCCGATCATGTTTCATCACGGTTGGCCGCTTTCCAGCGACGA
>NZ_JAUJZH010000061.1 GCF_030486595.1 Variovorax ginsengisoli
CGCGCTCGTCAGCCGCGGCATGGATGGGTTTCCGCCGGCGGGCGCTGGCCAAGCAGCCGAGATGCAGGGCGAGGTCGACGTCCCGGACATTGGCCGCGTGCGCATTCGGTATCGGCTGAAGTCAAGCCGCCACCACAGGAACACGAACTGGTTCTGGGCCGCGTGCTTCGCAGAGGTGGTGGGGTAGCCGGCACCCACTTTTCGGGGGCAGCGCATGAAAAAGCCCGCCGAGGCGGGCAAGACCCTGAAGGGTCGGAGGAGGAAGCGCGCATCGTGGAACTTATCCCTGAACCGGGGCTGAATGTCCCCGGAAATGCAAATTCGTAGAGATGCCGGAAGGGCGCCGGGCCTGCGGAGCGATTCAAGCGATAGCTGCCCGGCAATGCCTTGCGGCTTCCGCTGACGTCGCGCTCGACACGGTGGCGACACTATGGTCTCAGACGTTCGTTATCCCGGGCGGAACGACCTGGCGGAGGCAGTTCATGCGAGAGCACCACAGACTCGTTGACGCTGTTCGACCATCAATGGCGAACGGCGTGATGTACGCGTTGGTACACCGAATTCCAGAGCCGTACCGAGCGCGATTCATGAATGACATATCGGATGATCTGTTCACGACCTCGAAGCGCGGCAAGCTAATGGTGCCTTTCATGATCTGGACACGGTGGTTGACCAAAAATGAGGCGTTTCTCAAATTGCAGAACATGAAGGAAATAGCATGAGCACGTATGGGCCCGATGCCGTCCTTCGGCCTTCCAGCAAAATGCGCCGATGTGCAATCGATACGAGACGCCGGAGGTGTGGGAAGTCGAGCGCTTCTGGCACATCGGCCGTCACAACCAGCTGCCCTGGCCGCGCCAGGTGTTCCCGCGGGCGCCCGGCCCGTTCATCCGCCGCGCGCGTGACGCCAGCGGCTACGAGCGCGAGCTCGTGGTCGGGCAGTGGGGCCTGATCCCTTGGTTCGCCAAGACTGCCAAGCTGACCTTCAGCACGAACAACGCTCGGTCCGAGGAGCTGGCGGTCAAGGCCACCTTCAAAGATCCTTGGAAGCGCGGCCAGCGCTGCATCATTCCGGCGGCCAGCTTCGACGAGCCGAACTGGGAGAGTGGGAAAAACCAGTGGTAGCAGTTCCGGCGCGCCGACGGCGACCCGTGGGGCCTGGCCGGCTTGTGGAGCACCTGGACCGACAAGGCGACGGGAGAGGTGCACGAGAGCTACACGATGCTCACCTTGAACGCCGATCACCACCCGCTGATGAGCCGGATGCACAAGCCGGATCCAAAGCTGCCGCCCGACCCAGCAGGACAAGCGCTCGGTGATTGCGATAGAGGGGTTGTCGTACTTTTCGTGCAAATCGGTGCGCTTTGCTTCAGAAAATCCTTTTCCGACAACCACTTGCGAACCAGGCGTTTTCGTCGGACCTCGTGCTTATTGCGCAGAAAGGTGCGCTTTGGCTGTCGAGGTGGAGGAGGGCGCTTGCGCCGATCGCGCACCCACGCTATCAGCGCGACGATGCTGCCTGCCTCGTGTTTGGTCGCTGAACAAGCGCGTCGGCGTATTTCTCGACGCTGAACTTCATCGTGCCGCGAAAGTTGATGTGCGAAAAGTGCGCTGGCCCGATGCGGCGCAGCCACTCGTCCTCGATCCGGGTTCCCTCTCGTTTCAGGCTTTCGACGACCTCATGCATCCGGCTCGTGTTCCAGGCCAGTACGATGTTCGTCAGCAGTGCGTGCGAGCCCGAGATCGCCAGCATCTCGTCGCGCCGCCGGCCGCGCTCTGGCGCAACCTTGCCGCTGTACACCGCGCGCTGGAGCTGATGCACCGATTCGCCCCGGTTCAGTAGCGTGTGGATCTCGCGCCGGAAGTCCTCGATGGCGATGTAGTCGCACAGGAAGACTGTGCGCAGCAGCCGTCCCAAATGTTCAGCTGCCCGATGCAGCGGGTCACCTTGCGCAGCCGATCCGAAGCGCTGTAGGGCCAGAGTGGCGGAGACACGCCCGGAACGAATGGATGCCGCGAGGCGAAGAAGCTCGTCCCAGCCGCGCTCGATGGCGCTCAGCGAGACGCTCCTCACGGTGACTGCTTCGAGGCCTTCTGGGACCCTGAAGACGCGCGGCAGGTGCAGCTTTCGCTCCGCCAAATCGCGCAGGCGCGGACACAGGTCAAAGCCCAGCAGCTTGGCGATGGCCATCGCCGGATTCGTGTAGCCATGGGTATCTACCGCCACCAGCGATAGCCGCATGAGGTCCTCGCCGCGGTTGTTTGTCTCGACACCTTCGATGGCAACCCCGGCCTGCCGTTCGTTGAGCACGATGGGCTGGTCATAGACGATGCCCCATCGGTCACGCACGTGGGTGTACAGGCCGGCGGCGTAGGTGCGCCGGCGCGGATCGACCCGGGCGTTCCACAGGTGGCGGGAGGCGTCCAGTGACATCATGTCGGCCGAGGCCTTGTCACCGTCACCCCAGAGGGCAGCGATCGGGATCTGGCTCTGGAACTGCGCGACACGTTCATTGGCGCGTCGAAGCCGGCCGCTGCCTTCCAAGGCTCGCATCGCCACGGAGATCTGGCTTGGCTCCAGCCCCGGGATCATCGATGCGACCCCTTTGGCGTCGATGTCGGTGCCGTGCGCCAGTAAAGCGCCATACAACGCAACGAGCTCATCCGCGGACTGCGCCCGGTGCCCGAGCAAGGCATCGCTGAAGTTGGTCGCCGCATCCAGTTGCATCAGCAGGTCGGGGAACTGGACGTTGCCGATGAGCTTGTAAACGGTCTCGCGCGTGCGCACCGGTTCGCTCTTCTCGGGGAGGGCGGTGATGGCGGGCAGGCGCAGCATGCCGTCGGCGCTGATCTCGACCTTGCCCCGGTCCAGCGCATCACAAACCGCTGCGCTTCCCGCGACCAGGTTGGCCAACAACGGCTCCAGGAATTCCCGGGGTGACTTGGGCATCCCTAGGAGTTCGACGTGTTGCTCACGTTGCGATTCCCAACGGGCCGGAGGGATCAGCATCTGGTCGCGCTCCCGGTAGCTCAACGAGTGATCGATCCAGACGCTGCCGCGACGAAGGCTCTTTCGCAGCGACATCATCGTGCAGGCTTCCAAAGCCCGAAGGCTCGAGCGGGGGTCAAGATCGTGGACGAGACCGTGCCAAGCGGCACCCACTTCCGGAAGTTGCACGCCTTCGGGAATGTCGGCAGCAGCACCGCGTCTTTGCAACGCCGTCCACGCCCTCCACTGCTCGAATCCACGGTCGCCCTTGCGGCCCCCGAACGCCAGATCCTTTAGCGATGTCAGGCAGGCATGTACCCGCTGGACGTCCTGTGCCAGTGCCTGGCGAACTTGCGAAACGAAGCTGCCGGTGGTCACGCCGCCAAACTCGTCGAGCAACTGCCGAGCCTGCAAGACGCGATCCTGCCAGGTCCTGGCTTCATCGTGTAGGATGGCACTGGCCTGCGCGGCTTGCTTGAGCAGACCTGTGGTGGCGCGTGCGCGGCTTGCCTGAGCGCGATCGGCAGCTTCGCGAAACAGTTGCTGGCTGCGTCGGCTCGACTGAAGCAGCGCCACATCGGTGAGTTCAAGAAGCGTGATCCGCAGAAAGCATACCAACTCGATCATCTGCCGCGATGGCTTGATCTCGCGCGTCTTTGCCGGGCGTCGCGCCTGCACTTGCCTGGCGTATGCCTGCTGTTTGGCCAGCGTCACGCCGTTCAGGTCCCAGGTGTCGGCTCCGAGCGCCTTGAGAAAGCGCACCTTCTCCAGCGTTTCGGCCAAGCTTGCCGGTCCATGTCGCCGCGAGGGCGTCTTCAGCCACTCCAGGTGGGTGAAATTCGTCTCGGGCCGAATGCAGTAGGCGAGGGCGCTCAGTTGGCGCGCCTTCGCGACCGGAACAGCGGCGCTGACATGGGCAAGGACGCTCGCCTCGATGGCGGCTAACGCGTCGCGGGCCCAGTCCTTGAGGCGGCGCGGACCGGGAATCACGATCCGGCGGGTGTACAGCCACTGGCAGGCCGACCGTACCAGATCGTCGGGATGAGTAGCCTCTTGTGCGTGAATGCGAAGCGCATCGGTCAGTTGGATCTCATCACCTTGATCGAGATCTCGAAGGCCGAGGTATGTCTTGGCCCAAAGCTGGTGCTTGAAAAGCGTCTGGCTTCGTCCGTAGATCGAGCGCAGCGTCGCAATGGATGGTGGGGAGATGCCCAAAAGCTGAGCCGCGTGCCGTAGTAGGCTTCGCGGCAAGACGTTGAAGCCGTCGAGCGGTCGACCGGTGGCGCGCATGAACAGCATCATCAAGGCAGCGGGCAGGCGGTGGCCGACTCGAAATTGCTGCTTGATCGCCTCAGCTTCCGCCGATCCAAGCTCGAAGAACTGCTCGCGGTCGAACTCGCTCAGCCGGGATGGCAGGGCCTCCTGGCCGACGAATCGCAGGGCAAAGGAGGGCATGGCTGGCTCCGAAACGCAGGGCCGCCAATGTACCGGCTTCGATCCCTGGCAGGGCGACGCGCGTCTGGCACCTGCGCCATCAAACGTAAGTCCGCATGGCTGCTGGGCGTGCGAGAAAGCGCACCGATTTGCACGAAAAGTACGACAACCCCTCATATGAGTCGGCTGCGCCCCTCGGCGCTAACGTGCCAACGCCCAGTATTTGCAACCCTCTTCGTTCTCAATGGACCGAAGCCGCAAACGGTGCGCTGGCTTCATATCGTTCCTGAGTAGACCGCCCATGTCATACAGAAGCGGCTCGGCCTCAGCGTAGGCCCCATGCCCAAGTTGACTGAAATCGATAGCCGAAACCTCTATCGTATCGATCCCTTCGACTATCGTGACGGGCGGGGCGTATCCGACGCGTGGGAATCGGTGCAGAAACAAGGACATCCACACCGCGCGATCGCGACGCGAAATGTAGAGAGAGGTCCTCTCGGACACTTCTGAATACACTGAGGCCAGCTTTGTGAAAAGCTCTACGTCAACATCTGGCGCCGCCAGGAAGATTTGACCGATACACAATGATTCGGTCCTTGCCGCCGCAAGCTGCGCAAGGGCTCTAACTAACCCTCTATTGCCCATGCTGTGCGCGAGAACATGGACACGATCGCTATCCAATTGTTCGCAGAGGGACTGAATGAACTGGGCCAAGTGCGCCTCGCTGGCATCGATCGCCGCTTCGTCAGCAAAATAGCCAAGAAAGGTTCCGCGCGACGGCCAACTGTAGAAAGCCGTAACGCCAGGAACGCCGAGGTCCACGTGCAGTTGTGCGGCCCTGATCGCCGCTTGCTCGAAGCTTGTCTTGTAGCCGTGGATGTAAAGCAGCACGTCGCGCCGCCCCGCTTCCAAACGGCTGCCTTGGAGAGCGTCGCGCATCTCCTGCCACTGCCTCTCCCGGGCAAGCGGCGTTGTCTCTATAACGCGAATGCGGTCATCGCTGCCCGTCAGCCAGCGCACTACGGCGTTCGATCCGGTCGAGCCGAACGCGCGCGCCTTCGGCACGACCACCGCGCAGCGCCCCACCTCCAGCCTCTGCCCCCTCGCTTTTCCGTACCCCTTTGCGCCGTCATTCGCATCTACGGGCTGACGATTTGTTCCGTACCACACGATGCATTCGACAGATTGTTCCTTATGCTCAGGGGACGCCGACTTGCCGGGCCTCATCCACTTCATCCATCTAGGACTGGCGGTCTCAGCGACCTCTACGTCTTCCCGCAACTTTTCTTCGAGCGTGCGTGAGAGATGGACACATAGTGGAGGATCGATCGTCGCGCGCAATGAAGCAAGATGTGTTTCCAGCTCCAATGCCACGCGTTGCGCAGAACCACCTTCAGTATCCGCAAAGTGGGCTATTCGCTGCTGCACGACCAAAGCGTCGGCTCGTCCCAAAGTCCACACCGATTGGCCCAAGATCACCTGAGACGCGCTACCGTATGGAAATTCAACCTTGTCCTGTTCGCCGATTTGATAGTGACGGAAGTAGATGCGAATGAGTTCGTCGACTGGAACTGAGTATGGAGCAGCCCATCTCGCGATGGCGATCGCAAATTTATCCGCCTCTGCTTGCATGGGAACGCTAAGAGATGACTGCCCTAGGAAAGACTCAAAAGCTACCGCTACGAGTTCCATGCCCAGTTCCGGCTCCATGTCGCCAAGGACTTCAGCCTCCATCACAAGGGACAAGTCCCAAGGCGCCGCGAGACGAAGGCGATGGAGGCAGACTTTCCCAGCCAGATTGGCGGCAAGGCGGCGCGCGGCAGCAATTCCAGCCTGGTCGGCAGGGGAGCCATATTCAGGATGCACATCGTTCACGGGTGGCCTCATGTGTAGATGCGCACCGTGCGCAATGATGGGTGATTGTCTGGTACATCCCAGCAAAAACGCAACGACATCGCACGAATTGGGCTATGCTTGACGCGTTGAGCGTACCTGGTTTCAACACTATCGGGTAAAGCAAGGAGCGCTTCATGAACATGAATGAGCAAGACATGTTGTGTGAGTGGCGCCCAAGCGCGCCAATCTCGGCTGATGAAGAAGCATTGCTTCTGGAGATCGCTGGTTCCGCATTGTCCGACGGACTTCACACTGACACGCACGATGGCGCGCAGTACTTGAAAAGTAAAGGCATGGGCCTCCGACCTGTGACCCGAACAAGTCGGCCGATTGGCTTGCTTACGTTCGGAAAACGATCCCTTGCCGACGGAGAGTATCGAAAAGCGCTCAGTGCCTTCGCACTGGCGTTAAGGCTGCGTCTCGTTGACCATCAAGATGATTCAGAGCCAGTTTTGGAAGCTCTGCATGAGGTAGCAGTGGCGCTCGTTCAACTCGATGAACTCGAACTCGCAAGCCGACTATTTCGTCAAGTGATAGCGATCCGAGAGCGCGAATTGGGAGTTACACATCTATACACGATTCAATCGACCAATGCTCTCGTGGCCACGCTGGTCCAGCTTGGACAGGCGCCAAAAGCTGTGGATCTAGCCATGGAGCTTCTGAGGGTGTGTCAAGCGGAACGCGGATTCAATGACCTTGAAACCCTCGGAGTGTGGCACAACTGCGGAACGGCCATGGCGGCGTCAGGTCACCTTGATAAGGCGTGCAGCACGCTCGAAGAGGCGCTTCAAATAGCAAAAGATCACTGGGGACCCGACCACGAGAGTGCTTTGAACCTTGAGTACTCGCTCGGAGAGGCTCTTTATCAACGCGGAGAATTTACGCGTGCCATCGAACTCGAAAGCCACGTACATCGAGTGCGAGAACGCACGCTCGGCGCTGAGCACCCTCTCACCCTCAAAACCGCAGGAAATCTCATACATTCATTGCTAAAAGCCAATAGAGGGTCAGAAACTATAGGCTTGTCCAGCGACCATAGGCGCCGTGTTGAATCGTTGCATGGTATCGAATCCTTCAAGACTCTACGGGCGAGAAAACTTGAAGACGCGTCGAATGCGCGATCCACAGGCAACCTAGATTCAAGTACGGCCATCTACGAACAACTACGCCGCCTGCACGGTGATGTCCACCCCGAGACGCTGATTGCTTCGCTTGACGTGGCTGATGAGAAAGCGGCCGCCGGCGAATGGGATGCCGGTCGCATCTTGTTCGAGACCGCATTCAATACTTTAGAGTTGCGCTACGGGTTGGATCACGCCTTTACGCTCATCGCAGCATGTCGACTCTTGACCGCAGCATCTACTCAACGCGACTTCGAATGCACACGTCTTCTGTCGCTTCGCCTCCTCGCCTCATTGGGAAGGATGACGCAAATCAAACGCGAGATATTCACTACCGCGAAAGAGTGTGTTGAGTCATGGGTCGATGAAGTTATTCAAAATGACTTGCGCGGCGAAGGCGGCCACGCGCCAGATCGGTTCGAGGAAGTACGCCCGCTACTACTAGAGGCTAGCCGCTATCTTCAAGAATTGCGCGAACTCGGTTCGAGTGAGAGCGTTCAGGACTCGAATGAAGACTTCTCGCGTTTCCACCATTGGTGGCTCCACTTGAGCCTGCGATATGCTCCAGACGAGGCAATCGTGGCGCTGTCGCCGTTGCATGGGATGCAGACTTGGACCGTCGTCGGTGACGAGATTTCCAAGCTCGCATCTGAAGCTCCCTCCGCATCGACTGGTTTGCCATCCCTTCGTAGGGCACTCGCGGACCTCCGCACCGAGATTGGTTTGGTTCAGGCCCGGGCCACTGTCGAGGAAGGTCCGAGCGCGTCACCGCGCATAGTGTTGGCCAAGAGCGAGCAGCAGCATGCGACACGAGTCGAAGTCAATCGCCTCTTGGCGCAGGAGCGCGAGTTGCTTGCACGCTATCGCGAGGCGCGCGAGGAGGCAAGAGAACTTGACCCTGCCATGGCAGCATTCGCCCTTCCGTACTCGGAACTCACCGTCTCAAAGATTGCAGCCCAACTGGAGAGCGGGAGCGGTCTGGCTGTGCTGCACACGACGGGCGACACACGAATCGCAATCATCATCACCAACGGTGGTCTCGATGTACAGCAGATCCCCGATCTGCCCAGCACCCAAGAAAAGATGCCTGCGCTCGGCCATACAGGTGAGGTCTCGCGTAATTCAGGAATGCGTGACCTTCTATCCAAGACGAAGAGCGCGAGCGACGAAGAGATCGCAACCCGTGAAGTCAGAACATGGACAGAGGACTTGGACCTGCACCTCGCTGAGTCTTTCTGGACGCTCTTGCATATTGCTCATCCTGAGATTTGGCGCTGGCAGATCGTTAGTGGACCTGGAACGCACGGCTTGGCTGTAACGACTGCGCCTCAGTGGGGTCAGGCGAGCTTCTACTGCGGAATACCAGCCTATCTGAGGCTCCGCAGCTTGCCGAAGCGGAAACTGGCGCCGGCGAAAGTCGACGTCATCGTCGAGCCCAACTGGTCCCGGGCACCAATCCCATTTGTTGAGGCAGAGGCGAAACTGAATGCTAGGTTGAGGTTGGGAGCAATCGTGACGCGCACTGACGCCCAGTCGTGGTTGACACGCAGGGAAAATCGCTATGCAGACTCCTGGTTGATCGCGTGCCACGGCATAGTTGACGGAGAAGCGCAGTCACTTCATGGTTCGCTGCTCATCGACGCTGGGCGCGAGACCCGTTTCGACGCTTTGGCGGTCTCCGCACTTGCAAAGAGTTCGGACGTTTCGGAAGTGTTCTTGTCAGCCTGCGTCGGTGGCCTCGTTGGCAGCACACATACGGGTGACGCGTTAGGCATTGTCGCGGCATTGCAGGTTCAGGGCGTGCGCGCTGTGATTGCGTGCTTGGCGCCTGTCAGTGACTTCTATATGCCGCTTCTTTCTTCAGCTTACGTCTTGGCGCGTCGGACCGACGCGCCGCCGACAGCACTACACCAGGCCAAGGTCCAACTGCTCTCTGGCGACTGGCCGCGAAGGATGGTTACGGCGGTGCAGGACATCTACAGAGAACAGATTGTTGAGGTCTTGCATCGCATTGCTCTACTCGGGGCTCTAGGCGCGGATCAATCCAGCGCCTTGGTTGCGCTAGTTGACACTCTTCGCGACTGGGTTCTCCCCGACGACTTCAGGAAGACCTGGTTCGATGCCTCTATAGTGGCGACCATCCAGGCACGGAGCTTTGCCGCGAGTGAGTGGTGCACTGTTGAGGCATCCCGCAAATCCCTCGCGAATCGCGTTGTTGGAGGTCTTGTCGATGCGCGGGCCGGACTACCGCCTCCTTCGCGTCGAGCGATTGAGCAGATTTGCGCATGTACTGTTTGCTATGGATGAGCGGGTTACCCGTGCCGTATGACCGATAGTGCGGATCAAGCTCCACGGATATTGATCCGGGAGACATGTTCAACTTTTCGGTTCCCGCGGGGTTCTCTTGGGAGCACTATCAACGATCATTGCCGACATGCTCATAAAGCGAGGCGGCCGGTGGCTTACTTCAATAGACCAGCAGTTCGTCGCGCATTCCGATGCCCTCAAGCCCGCGAAGGGCCCCTGGGGTACGAACGTCAATTATGTAAAGCGCTGCAGGGAACGTCGCAACTGCCGTGCGAGGAGGGCGATCACCATTTTCCATCATAGCGACAAGAGGTCCGCTGTGCAGAGCGGGCCCTCCGGTTCGACGGTCGCGAATGACTGCATGTTGCCGCTCTGCGGACATCGAATCGATCTACTGGCTGTCGGCATGTCGACCCTTGAAGTTGGCTTGCCAACGCAATGTTGGATGAACTAAGTTTGCAGGTTCTAGTTGGCGCACCCGACATCGTGGTGCGCCCCGGGGCCCAACGCATGTCACCGCTTGCTGCGTCGACGCTCTAACGAAGGGGGGAAATTCCGATGAGAATGAGCCATGACAGTCCGTTTCAAATCAACTAGTGGGCCGTAACGATTGAATCGGGAGTAATTCGCCTTGTTGGGTCGAAGTACTTCCACTTCACGGACTTGGGTTGCTCGTTGTACTTGCGGATGTAGCGCATGAGCT
>NZ_JAUJZH010000062.1 GCF_030486595.1 Variovorax ginsengisoli
GACCCGCGACGCCCTCTACTGGGCCACCATGGGCGGCGCCAAGGCCTTCGGCCTCGACAAGAAGACCGGCTCCATCACTCCCGGCAAGCAGGCCGACCTGGTGATGTTCGACTGCCGCGGCATGAACATCTTCCCTGCCCTGCCCGGCGGCAACGCCGCCCACATCGTCGTCATGTACGCCGAGACCTCGGACATCGAGAATGTGCTGGTCGCCGGCAAGTTCGCCAAGCGCGAGGGCAAGCTCGTGTTCGACGCGCAGCGCTTGGCCGGACTTCAGGACGAACTGCTCGCCTCGCGCCTGCGCATGTTCGAGGAAGGCAAGTTCAAGTCCCGGCCGGTCGAGCGCGGACCGCAACCCGAGGCCTTCTTCCTGTGAAGCGCCGCGAACTCCTGCTGGGCGCCATGGGTGCACCATTGCTGGGTGCCTCGCCGGTGCAGGCCCAGGGCACGGCGAACTGGCCGACCCGGCCCGTGAAGATCATCCACGGCTTCGGCCCCGGCGGTCCGGTGGACCTGCTCGCGCGCCTGGTGGCGGCGCAGTTCGCCGACAGCTTCGGCCAGCAGGCGGTGGTGGAAGGCAAGCCGGGCGCCGGCGGCACCATCGGCGCCAACTACGTCGCCAAGGCCGAGCCCGATGGCTACACGCTGTTCCTGATGGCTTCGGGCCATGCGGCGGCACCCGGCCTCTATGCCTCGCTGCCCTTCGACGCCGCCTCCGACTTCACGATGATCTCGATGATCGCGCGCAGCCCCTTCGCGATCGTCGCGGCGACCGACGCACCGTTCAAGACGGTGCAGGAGTTGATGCAGCAGGCCAAGGCCGCGCCGGGCAAGCTCAACTACGGCTCGGGCGGGCAGGGCACCGGCATGCACCTCACGGCCGTGCTGCTGCAGGCGCGTTCGGGCATCACGCTAACGCACGTGCCTTACCGCGGCGGCGGCGCGCTCAACGCCGCGGTGATCGGCGGCGAGGTCCCGTTCATGTTCACCTCGCTGGCCGGCATGACGCCGCTGATCGAGGCCGGCCGCCTGCGTCCGCTGGCCGTGACCTCGAAGAACCGCTATCCGGGCCTGCCCGAGGTGCCCACCGTGGCCGAGACCGTGCTGCCCGGCTTCGACGTCTCGGCCTGGTACGCGCTCGCCGGTCCCAAGGGCCTGCCGATCGGCATCGTCGCGCGCCTCAACCAGATGGTGCGCGCCACGCTCGCGCGGCCCGAGATCATCGAGACCCTGCGCGTCCAGGCGGCAGAGCCCTGGTCGACCACGCCGCAGGAAGCACAGGCCTTCCTGACGCGCGATGTCGCGCACTGGACCCGCGTGATCCGCGAAGAAAAGATCAGCGCGCCGAGTTGAAGCGCGCCTCTTCGCCGCCCCGTGCCCTTGCCCTTTTCCGTTTCTTACAGAGGAGTCCAGATGAACAGCCGGATCCGCATGTCCTGGCGCCGCGTGCCGCAATTCGCGGCCGCCGCCGCGTTGACCATCGCCTGCCTGCCCGCCCTCGCCCAGCCCGCCGGCACGCTGCGCTTCGGCAGCAACCAGGGGCTGGACGACTGGGAGACCCTGACCAAGCCCAACAGCATCTACACCTCGCTGGTCTACGAAGGGCTGGCCGAGGTCTCGCCGGACGGCCTGTCGCTGCTGCCCAAGCTGGCCACCGGCTGGAAGGAAAGCCCGCGCAAGGTCGAGATCACGCTGCGGCCCGACGTGAGCTTCCACGACGGCACGCCCTTCGACGCCGCGGCCGTGGTGAAGAACCTCGAGCGCATCCGCGACACGCCCGGCCAGTGGCGCGGCGTGCTCAGCGCGGTCGACAAGTTCACGGTGGTCTCGCCCACGCGGCTGGACATCTCGCTCAAGATGCCGGCGCCCAACCTGATGCCCAACCTGGCGCGGCGCGGCGCCTTCATGGTCTCGCCCAAGGCGCTGGAGGACGGCTCGTACAAGCTCCTGCCGGTCGGCACCGGCCCCTGGAAGTACGAGGCCAAGGACACGGTGAAGGGACTGCGCACCGTCGTGACTTCCTACGACAAGTACTACGCGCCCAAGACGGTCGGCCCGGCGCGGGTGGAGGTCACGCACATCAACGACCCCGACAGCCTCTACAACGCGCTGCGCACCGGCCAGCTCGACATCGTCTGGACCAATCCCTCGATCGCCAAGCGGGCCGAGCGCGAAGGCCTCAAGACCACTTGGTTCCCCTCGGTGATGTGGCACTTGCAGATGATGGACACGGCAAAGGTCTTCAACAGCGCCAAGCTGCGCCAGGCGATCTGCCACGCGATCAACCCGCAGGACTTCATCGACGCCGCGCTCGGCGGCCACGGCAAGGTGCACACGCAGCGCCTGCGCGAGGGCATGAACGGCTTCAACCCGGCGGTCAAGGGCTATCCGCACGACCTCGCCAAGGCCAGGAAGCTGATGGCCGAGCTCGGCAACCCCAAGCTCGAGTTCACGCTGGCCACCTTCGACAACCAGCGCACCATCGCGGAGCTGTTCAAGAGCCAGATGGCGCCGATCGGCATCGACGTGAAGCTCGACTTCATGACCTTCGGCCAGTTCTTCAGTACCTTCCGCAGCGGCAAGTACCCGGCGGCCATCCTGACCGATTCGCAGGACACCGGCGCCTACGACTACTACCTCTACCACTACGCGCCGGCCGGCGCGGGCAACCCCCTGAAGACGGTCTTCCCCGGCGTCGAAGCGGCCGTGAAGGAGGCACTGGCCGCGGACGACCTGGCGGGCCAGAACGCGGGCTGGCAGCAGATGGCCAAGGTGGTCGACGAGGAGGCGCTGGACTGCGGCTTCTTCGACTACGCCGCCTACTGGGCCTACAACCCGAAACGCGTGAGCAACATCGTCTCCACCGTCGGCGACGTGGCCGTGTTCCGTTACATCGACGCCAAGGTCTCGCCCTGAGAGCGGCCGGCGAAGCATCCCCACGAACCCACGATGGCACAGCACATGTCTGACCACACACCACGCACACTGCTGATCCAGGGCGCCCTCGTCCTGACCATGGACCCCGCGCTCGGCGATCTCGAATCGGGCGATGTCCTGGTCGAGGGCCGCCGCATCGCGCAGGTCGGGACCGCGCTCGAGGCGCCGGCCGGCGCCCAGCGCATCGACGGCCGCGGCATGATCCTGATCCCGGGCCTGATCGACTCGCACACCCACATGTGGCAGGCGCCGCTCAAGGGCCTGGGCGCCGGGCTCTGGGGCACGCCCGACTACCAGAAGCACGTGTTCCCGCTGCGCGAGAAGTTCGACGCGGTCGACATGCACGACGCCTGCTTCGCGGCCGGCACCGAGATGCTCGACAACGGCATCACCACGGTGCTGGACTTCTGCCACAACACCATGACGCCGGCGCATGCCGAGCAGTCGATCGCCGCGCACCGCCGCACCGGCCAGCGCGTGCTGTTCTCCTACGGCATGCTGGGCGGCTTCTCGACGCTGGCGGCCGACCATCCGTGGCGCCTGGCGCAGGTGCGCGAGATGGCGCACGAGATCGGCAGCGGCGGCGGCGATTCGCTGGTGCGCCTGGGCATGGCGCTGGGCTCGCTCGAATACTCGGGCCTGGAGCTGGTGAAGACCGAGATCGAACTCGGCCGCGCGCTGGGCCTGCCGATGACCTTCCACCAGAACCCGCCGGCGCAGATCCGCCAACTGGGCGAAGCGGGGCTGCTGGGCGGCGACCTGCTGCCGGTGCATGCCAATCTCGCGGCCGACGACGAACTCGATATGCTCGCGGCCTGCGGCGCAGGCATCTCCTTCACGGTCGAGGGCGAGTTCGGCGGCGGCCGGGCCATGAACATCATCGGACGCGCGCACCGCGCCGGGGTCACGCCCAGCCTGGGCGTGGACATTCCCTCGCGCGTGGCGCTCGACCTCTTCGCCCAGATGCGGCTCACCTTCCAGGTGATGCGCGCCGAAGAGGCGCTGGCCGAGCGCATCACCGGCCGCTGGCCGCTGGCGCGCCATCCGGGCACGCCGCACGCGCAGCCGCGCCACATGCTCGAGTACGTGACGGTCAACGCCGCGCGCGCGGTCGGCCGCGGCGACGAGCTGGGACGCATCGCGCCCGGCTTGCTGGCCGACCTGGTGCTGCTGTCGACCGGCCCCTACAGCATGTCGCTGGGCGATCCGGCAGCGCACGTGGCCTTCCAGAGCACGCCGGCCGACGTCGACACCGTGATCGTCGACGGCCAGGTGCGCAAGCGCGACGGCCGGCTCGTGGATCTGGACCGCGCGGACGCGGCCGAGGCCACCCGGCGGGTGCGCGAGCGCGTGCTCGGCAAGGGCGTCCAGGCGGCGCGCGCAGCGGCATGAGACAGCTCTTCCTGAGCCGGCTGCTGTCGGTGGCGCCGATCCTGTTCGCGGTGTCGCTGTTCACCTTCCTGCTGACGCGCATGACCGCCACCGATCCGGTGGTGCAGATCCTCGGCCCGGGCGCCTCGGCCGCCGACCGCGCCGAGTACGCGCACAAGCTCGGGCTCGACCGGCCGCTGGTCGAGCAGTTCTTCCGCTGGCTGGCCGACGCGCTGCGCGGCGACCTCGGCAGCTCGCTCTACACCGCGCTGCCGGTCGCGCCCACGCTCGCCGACGGTGTCAGCGTGACCCTGACGCTGGCGATCGCGGGCATGCTCCTGGCCTTGCTGATCGGCATTCCGCTGGGGATCTGGGGCGCGGTGCGCCATGGCTCCTGGGCCGACCGGCTGCTCTCGACCATCGTCTCGCTGGGCCTGGCGGTGCCGAGCATCTGGCTCGCGCTGCTGCTGTCGCTGGCTTTCGCGGTCGAACTGCAGTGGTTCCAGGTGGTCGGCTACACGCCCTTCGCGCAGGACCCGCTCGAATGGGCGCGCGGCCTGGTGCTGCCCGCGGTCGCACTGTCGGTGCACACCGCCTCGGTGATCGCGCGCCAGATGCGCAGCGCGATGATCGACGTGCTGCGCTCGCCCTACGTGCATGCGCTGCGCGCGCGCGGGCTGCCGCAACGCCTGATCATCTCGCGCTATGCGATCCGCAACGCGATGGTGCCGGTGCTCAGCGTGATGGCGATCCAGATGTCGGTGCTGGTCGGCGCCAGCATCGCGGTCGAGCGCATCTTCGCGATCCCCGCGCTCGGCACCCTGCTGGTCGACAGCGTGGTGCGCGGCGATTTCCCGGTGCTGCAAGGCGCGGTGGTGGTGATCGCCACCATCGTGCTCGCGGTCAATCTCGCCACGGACATCGGCTACGGGCTGATCAATCCGAAGGTGCGGGCGCATTGAGGCGACCGGTCCCGCCATGAGCGAAGTCGCCACCCTCCCCCCCGTCCATGCCGCGGCGCCGGACGACGGCGCGCGCATCCCGCGCAAGTCGCCCTGGCGCCTGCTGTCGCGGCCTTTCGCGCTGCTGCCCGCGGCCTTCCTGCTGCTGGTGCTCGCCTGCGCCATCGGCGCGCCGTGGATCGCGCCGCACGATCCCTTCACGCCGGCCATCCGTCATCGCCTGGAGGCGCCCGGCGCCACCTACTGGCTGGGCACCGACGACCTCGGCCGCGACATGCTCTCGCGGCTGATCTTCGGCGCCCGCACCGCGCTGCTGGCCTCGTTCGAGAGCGTGGGCATCGGCCTCGCGGCCGGCGTCAGCCTGGGCCTGCTGGCCGGCTACGTCGGCGGCTGGCTGGACCGCCTCGCGATGCGCCTGGCCGACGTGATGCAGTCCATTCCCGCGGTGCTGCTGGCGCTGGCGCTGATCGGCGTGCTGGGCAAGGGCTTGGGCAATGCGATGCTGGCGGTCGGACTGATCTTCGCGGTCAGCTTCATGCGCATCACGCGCGCCGTGGTGCTGGCCGAGCGCGAGCAGCTGTACGTCGATGCGGCGCGGGTGCTGGGCCTGCGGCCGGTGGCGATCATGCTGCGGCAGATCCTGCCCAACGTCTCGGGCCCGCTGATCGTGCAGGCCTCGATCTCGCTCGGCACCGCGCTGCTGATCGAGGCCATGCTGAGCTTCCTCGGCGTCGGCGCCGACAGCACCCAGGTCAGCTGGGGCTCGATGCTCGAGACCGCGCGCCAGTTCCAGAGCGAGCAGCCCTTGCTGCCGATGGTGCCGGGGCTGGCGATCACGCTGACAGTGCTGTCGTTCAACCTGCTGGGCGACAGCCTGCGCGACGCCCTGCTGCCCGGCGGCGCGGCGCCGGCACGTCCCGTGGCCCGCAAGGCCACCCCCAGCGCGGCCACGACCGCCGCCGACGCCGAGACGCCCACGCCCGCCGACACGCTGCTCGAGCTGCGCCAGCTCAGCGTGCGCGCCACGGTCGGCGGCGGCGAGGCCGAACTGCTGAGCCGGGTCTCGCTGCATCTGCGGCGCGGCGAGGTGCTGGGCCTGGTGGGCGAATCGGGCTGCGGCAAGTCGATGACCGCCAGCGCCATCCTGGGCCTGCTGCCGCGCGGCGCGCACATTGCCGGCGGCTCGGTGCGGCTGGGCGGCACCGAACTGGTCGGCCTGCCCGAGGAAGCGCTGCGCCACATCCGCGGCCGCCGCATCGGCATGGTGTTCCAGGACCCGAACGCGGCGCTGTCGCCGGTCCACACCATCGGCACCCAGCTCTGCGACATCCTGCGCGCCCACTCCAGAATGAGCCGCGCGCAGGCCCTGGCGCGTGCGGTCGAGCTGCTCGACCTGGTGGGGGTGCCCGACCCGGCGCGCCGGCTGCAGGACTATCCGCACCAGTTCTCCGGCGGCATGGCGCAGCGCGTGGTGATCGCCGGCGCGCTGGCCTGCGAGCCCGAGCTGCTGATCGCCGACGAACCCACCACCGCCCTGGACGTGACGATCCAGGCCCAGGTGCTGGACCTGCTGGCCGACCTGCGCCGGCGGCTCGGCATGTCGGTGCTGCTGATCACGCACGACCTGGGCGTGGTGGCCGACCTGTGCGACCGGGTGGCCGTGATGTACGCCGGGCAGATCGTCGAGACCGGCAGCGTGCAGGACACCCTGGCCGCGCCGCGCCATCCCTACACCGCCGCCCTGCTCGATGCCATGCCGCGCGGCCGGGGCGATGCCCGGCTGTCCACCATCGCCGGCCGCGTGCCGCCGGCCTGGGCCTGGCCGCAGGGCTGCCGCTTCCACCCGCGCTGCGCCCATGCGCGCGCCGCCTGCACCCAGCAACCCGTGGCGCTGCAGGAAGGCGTTCGCTGCATCCGCAGCGACATCCAGGAGCGCGCCGCATGACCGCGAAACCCCTGCTGTCGGTCGAACGTCTGTCGGTCGACTTCAAGCTCAAGAGCGGCCTGTTCCGCACCCGCACGCTGTCGGCGGTGCGCGATGTCAGCTTCGACATCGAGCGCGGCAAGACCTTCGGCCTGGTCGGCGAGTCCGGCTCGGGCAAGAGCACCATCGGCCGCGCGGTGCTGCGGCTGGTGCAGGCCTCGGCCGGCCGCATCGAATTCGACGGCCAGGACGTGACCGCCTTCGGCCGCGCCACGCCGCTGGCCTTCCGCCGCGATGTGCAGGTGGTGTTCCAGGACCCGATGTCCTCGC
The DNA here is from genome assembly GCF_030486595.1 of Variovorax ginsengisoli. Lineage (GTDB taxonomy): Bacteria > Pseudomonadota > Gammaproteobacteria > Burkholderiales > Burkholderiaceae_C > Variovorax > Variovorax ginsengisoli_B. Next base: position 7,525 of record NZ_JAUJZH010000062.1, read on the forward strand.
TCAACCCGCGCCAGACCGTCGGCACCACGCTGGGCCAGGCGATCGACCGCCATCGGCCGATGACCGCGCAGCAGCGCGAAAAGGAAATCGCCAAGCTGGTCGACAGCGTGGGCCTGGCGGCCTACCAGGCGCAGCGCCATCCGCACGAGCTGTCGGGCGGGCAGCGCCAGCGGGTGGCGATCGCGCGCGCCCTCGCGGTTCAGCCACGCCTGATCGTCTGCGACGAGCCGGTCAGCGCGCTCGACGTCAGCACGCAGGCGCAGGTGATCAACCTGCTGGTGGACCTGCAGCGCGAGTTCGGCCTGTCCTACCTGTTCATCGCGCACAACCTGGACGTGGTGCGCCATGTCAGCCACCGCATCGGCGTGCTCTATCTCGGACGGCTGGTGGAGGTCGGCCCCGCCGCGCAGGTGCACGAGGCGCCGCGCCATCCCTACACCCGCATGCTGATGGCCTCGACCCTGGTGGCCGACCCCCGGGTTCAGGCGCTGCGCACGCAGGAGCGGCGGCTGCAGATCCGCGCCGAGCTGCCGAGCCCGCTGTCGCCGCCGCCGGGCTGCGCCTTCAACACGCGCTGCGCCTGGGCCGACGCGCGCTGTCGCGGCGAGATGCCGCAGCTGGCGGCTGCCGGCGGCGGCGTCGAGGCCGCGTGCCTGCGCCTGCCCGCGGTGGCCGCAACGCCGCAGGGACAACTGCCGGCGCGTGTGGACCCCGGCGTGCGGCAGATCGAGGAGGCGACAACATGAGCATCCTGCTGCGCGGCGCCACCGTGCTGACCATGGACCCGGCGCTCGGCGACCTGCCCTTGGGCGACGTGCGCATCGAGGACGGCCGCATCGCCGCCGTGGGCGCAGACCTCGAACGCATGCCGGGCGACGAATTGATCAATGCCCAAGGCATGATGCTGCTGCCGGGCCTGATCGACACCCACACCCACATGTGGCAGGGACCGCTCAAGGGCCTTGGCGCGGCGCAGTGGGGCATGGCCGACTACCACCGGACCATCTTCTCCCTGCGCGAACGGCTCACGGCCGAGGACATGCACGACGCCGCCTTCGCCACCGGCGTGGAGATGCTGGACAACGGCATCACCACGGTGCTGGACTTCTGCCACAACGTGATGTCGCCAGCGCATGCGGCACGGTCGCTCGACGCGCACCGGCGCACCGGCCAGCGGGTGCTGTTCTGCTACGGCATGCTCGGCAGCTTCGAGACCCTGGCGGCCGACCATGTCTGGCGCCTCGAGCAGGTGCGCGGCCTGGCGCGCGAGATGGCGGGTGCGGGCGACGACGCGCGCGTGCGGCTGGGCATGGCGCTGGGCTCGCTCGAATACGCCGGCATGGCGCTGTTCGAGGCCGAGGTGGCCACCGGCCGCGAGCTCGGCCTGCCGATGAGCTTCCACCAGAACGTGGCGGGCCAGTTGCACGAGATCGAGGCCGCCGGCCTGCTCGGGCCCGACCTGCTGCCGGTGCATTGCAACCCTGCGCTCGACGCCGAGCTCGCGCTGCTGGCGCGCCACGGCTGCGGCATCTCGTTCACGCCCGAGAGCGAGGTCGGCGACGGCCGCTCCACCCGCGTGATCGCGCGCGCCCACCATGCGGGCGTGACGCCGAGCCTGGGCGTCGACGTGCCTTCGCGGGTGGCGCTCGACCTGTTCTCGCAGATGCGCATCACCTTCTGGCTGATGCGCAACGAGGAGGCGGATGCCGAGCGCAGCGCCGGCCGCTGGCCGCTCGCGCGCTATCCCGGCGTGCCCTTCATCCAGCCGCGGCACCTGCTGGAATACGTCACGGTCAATGCCGCGCGTGCGGTTGGGCTGAGCGATACGCTGGGCCGCATCGCGCCCGGCTGCATCGCCGACCTGCTGCTGCTGCGCTCGGGCGCCTACAGCCCCTCGCTGGGCGATCCGGCCGCGCACGTGGTGCTGCAGGCCACGGTCGGCGACGTCGACACCGTGATCGTCGGCGGCCAGGTGCACAAGCGCGCCGGTCGGCTGACCGAAGTCGACCGCGCCGACGCGGTCGCCGCCACGCGCCGCATGCGCGAGCGACTGTTTGCGTGAGCGAAGACCCGCGCCCCAGATTCAAAGACCGAAAGAACTTCATGCCTCGAATGCTGATCAAGAACGCCAACATCCTGTCGATGGACCCCGCCGTCGGCGACTTCGACGATGCCGACATCCTGATCGAGGACGACAAGATCCTCGCGGTCGGCCCGAACATCGAGGCCGGCGACACCGAGGTGGTCGACGGCCGCGGCCGCATCGTCACGCCAGGCCTGGTCAACGCCCACATCCACACCTGGGAGTACCAGCTGCGGGGCATCGGCGCCGACTGGGTCAGCAGCCGCGACTACCACGCCAACATGCACAAGAAGCTGGCAACCCACTACGAGGCGCGCGACGTCTACCTGGGCAACCTGCTGGGCGCGCTGAACCAGTTGCGCAACGGCACCACCACCATCGTCGACTGGTGCCACATCCTGCGCGATGCCGAGATGACCGACACCGCCATCGATGCCCTCGAGGCGTCCGGCATCC
>NZ_JAUJZH010000063.1 GCF_030486595.1 Variovorax ginsengisoli
GTCGCGACCTACGTGGGCTACAAGCAATCTCTGGGAATGCGCTTCGTGACCCAGGCGCGCATGCTGAGGTCATTCAGCAAGAGTATGGGCAGCCTCGAAGTCGATCGGATCAGGCCGAGGGCGGTCCGTGTCTTCCTTGATGGCAACGGGCCGATGACGCGGTCCTGGCATTGCAAGTTTGGCACCCTCACCGGCTTTTACCGCTTCTGCCTCGCCCGCGAGTACGTCCACAGCGTGCCCCTGCCCACCACGGAGCCAAGGTGTCCCCAGACGTTTATCCCCTACATCTATTCGGAGGATGAGATCAGGCGGCTCCTGCAGGCAGCCGCTGGCCGTGTTTGCCGCAGAATCGATGCGCCCACCAGCCGAACTTTGCTCCTGTTGCTGTACGCAACCGGGCTGCGCATCAGCGAAGCGCTGAACCTGAACCTGGCCGACGTCGACTTGGACGATCGTGTGCTTCACGTGCGCGGAGCCAAGTTCTACAAGACACGACTCGTGCCCATAGGCACCGACCTGACGCAGGTCTTGCGTGAGTACGCGCAGCGGCGTTACAAGCGTTCGCCGCTGAATTCCGACGCGCCGTTCTTGCTCACATCTCGAGGTGAGCGAGTCTCGCGTGCAGGTGCCGAGCAAGCCTTCAGTCAGATGCGATCGCAGGCCAAGGTGCGTCGAGATGATGGTGCGCGATACCAACCCCGCTTGCATGACTTACGCCATACCGCGGCCGTGACGCGCCTTGTGCGCTGGTATTGCGACGGCGTCGACGTGCAGCGCATGCTGCCGCAGCTGGCGACGTACCTGGGCCACGTGCACATCAGCGGCACGCAGTGCTACCTGAGCATGACCCCCGAGTTGCTGCAGCAGGCCAGCGCGCGCTTCGAGCAGTTCTTCCTCCGGGAGACCAGCCATGCGTGAGACCAGCACACTGGGTCCGTGGATTCGCCGATTCCTGCTGGAGCACCTGGTCAGCGAGCGGAATCTGGCTGCGAACACGCGGCGCAGCTACCGAGACACGCTGTGTCAGCTGCTGCCCTTCGCGTCGGGGCGCCTGCACAAGGCCGTGGACCGACTGGCGGTGGTCGATGTGTCGCCGCAGTTGGTGCGGGAGTTCCTCAGCGACGTCGAGACTCACCGAGGCTGTGGCATCGCCACGCGCAATCAGCGCCTGTCGGCCATTCACGCCTTGGCCCGATTCGTCGGTGAACACAGCCCCGAACACATCGCCTGGTGTGCACAGGTTCGCTGCGTGCCCTATAAGAAGGGAACTCATGCCCCGGTGCCATACCTCGCCAAGGCGGAGATCGACGCGCTGCTGGCCTGTCCGAACCGGCGCACGGAACAAGGCCGTCGAGACTACGCGCTGCTCCTGTTCCTCTACAACACGGGCGCGCGCGCCAGTGAGGCATCGGAGCTTATCGTCGGGGACCTGCATCTTGATCAGGCGAGCGTCGACATTCTCGGCAAGGGGCGTAAACGCCGCCAATGCCCGTTGTGGCCAGCGACGGTGCGCGAATTGCGCGCGCTCGTGGGCGAGCGCTCCCGGCACGAGCACGTCTTCCTTAACCGGTGTGGCCAGCCGACGACAAGGTTCGGCGTTCACGCATTGGTCGAGCGCACCGCCGCGAGAGCCAAGGACTTCATGCCATCCCTCGCTACGAAGAGAATCAGCCCGCACTCCATTCGCCACTCCACGGCCTCACACCTGCTCAATGCGGGCGTCGACATCAACACCGTGCGAGCCTGGCTCGGACATGCTTCGCTCGACACGACGAATGTCTACGCCGAAATCGACCTCGAGGGCAAGGCGCGAGCGCTCGCAAAGTGCGAGATCTCCGCGGCGCAGAAGCCGAGCAAGCCGTGGCATTCCCAGCCGCACATCATGGAGTTCCTACGATCGTTGTGACCGGAATTTATGTGACGCTCAGCGACCGATGTCCCGAGGGCAGCGCCGCCGGGCGCCACATATGAATCGACACCACATTAGGCATGAGATGTGGTCGACCACATCTCATTCCGAAGTGCCAGGCATTTCCCTTCTTGGTCTGAAGCATCTCGGGATCGCGCGATTCGCCCTCGTTCTTGATCGATCTGGGCGCGGCGATGATGGTCGCGTCCACGATGGTGCCCGCGCGCATCAGAAGGCCTTGCTCGGCAAGATGGGCGTTGATCTCCTCGAACAGCGCCTTGGTGAGGTCGTTGTCCGGCAGCAGGCGCCTGACCTTCAGCAGCGTGGTGGCGTCGGCCACCGACTCGCGCGACAAGTCGATGCCCACGAAGTCGCGCAGCGCCTGGCTGTCATACAGCGCGTCTTCGAGCGCCTCGTCGGCCAGACCGTACCACTGTTGAAGGCAGTACACGCGCAGCATCCGGGGCACGCCGATCGGCTGTCGGCCGACGCGCCCGCGAGTGGGGTACAGCGGCTCGATCATGGCAATCAGACGAGACCACGGAACGACGCGCTCCATGTCGGCCAAGAACTTCTCGCGCCGCGTGCGCTTCTTCTTCATCGCGTACTCGGCGCTGGCAAAACTGCGTTGGTTCATCTCGGTGGTGCTGTGACTTGCGATGTCTTCACGCATGCACGGGCCGTGCCCGCAGCGACCTATTGATCAGCATTTCCCTAAATAGGAGTTCATGCGCCGAGCGCCACGAAGATCGACAGCGGTCGCCAACTCGACCAATCAATTGCTCGACACTCAGGTCACCCTGATGGAGCGGATCGCCTTCGAGCGCCTACTGGTAAATCTTTCTGCCCGCCTCAGCGACATTGGAGAGGCCGATTTCGTCGTCCGGACCGAGCGGGCGTTGTTCGATGTGATCGCCTACTTAGGCTGTGACCGGTGCACCTTCTCCGAGTTCGTCGGCGGCGACTATCTCACCGTCTTGTGCTCCGCGGGTTCTTCTGAAGCCGCAGCCCTCCAGCGAGGCCGCTTTCGATTTCCCCTTCCCTGGTTTTTTGACGAGCTGCGAAGCGGACGTATCGTGGCGATGGCCAAGCTGCCGGGCGATCTCCCGCCCGAGGCCGTCGAGGAGGCCGAGCACTGCCGGCGAATTGGCCTGCGTTCGCATTTGTCCATCCCCGTGCGCATCGGCAGGCGCGTGACCGGCGTGCTTTCGCTCGGCGTGCTGCATGTCGGCCGCGGTTGGCCGTCAGAGACTATCGACCGGCTCAAAATCGTCGGTGACTTGCTTGGCGGTTCGGTGGCCCTAGCGAGGGTGGAGGAAGAGGCTCGGCAAATGCGCCAGCGGCTATGGCATGCCGACCGCGTGCAGCGCATCAATGCTCTAACCGCGGCAATCGCGCACGAGTTCAATCAGCCGCTAACAGCGATCCTGAGCAATGCCCAAGCCGGGCTTCATTTTCTCGCGCGCGAAGACGCTAAGCCCGAGATGATCATTCCGATCCTCGAGTCGGTGGTGCGCGAAAGCAAGCGCGCAGCCGAGACCGTACGCGGCATCCGAGCCCTGATGCGCCGCGACGATTCGCAGCGTGAAGCCTTTGATCTCGCGGTCGCACTGAACCAAGCGAAGCGGTTGGTGAAGAGCGAGTTCGCCGGCAATGGCGTTCGCATGGAGACCAATTTCGATTCCGGGTGCTGGGTCAGCGCCTACAAAGTACAGATCGAACAGATGGCCCTCAACCTGATGCTCAACGCGGTTGCCGCGGTGCAGGACAAGCCAACAGCGCAACGTGTGGTCTCGCTGGGGATTGCGATGTCCGGTGCAAAACACGTGAGGCTTTCGGTGCGCGACACGGGAAGGGGCATCGCGCCGGTCGACCTGGAGTCGATTTTCGAGCCGTTCTGGACCATGCGGCCTGGTGGCATGGGCTTGGGCCTAGCGATCTGCCGATCTATTGTCGAGGGGCACGGCGGTCGCATCTGGGCGGAGTCGAACGCGCAAGGAGGCGCGACCTTCAGTGTCGAGTTGCCGTTGGTGCCGGCCCCTCTCGACCAGTCGGCGGCTGCACACGCTGAAATCGCGCATGCCGGTGTCATGAGTCGTGAGGGCATGAACCGCCCGGCCGGCACGGAGCCCCTAGTCTGCATCGTTGATGACGAGCCCGCGGTTCGCGTGGGCCTGAAGCGCTTGCTTGAAGGGGCCGGCTGGCCGACTATCGTCTACGCGTCGGCCGAAGACTTTCTTGCCAATCCGCCACCGGGTGACGTGGCCTGCATCCTGCTCGACATGCAGATGCCGGGTCTTTCCGGGCCGGAACTTCATCGGCGGCTGATCGACAGAGGCTGCATGGCATCGTTTGTCTTCATCACCGGGCGCGGCGATGTGCTGACAGGCGTCGCCGCGATGAAGCGAGGCGCGGCCGACGTCCTGGAGAAGCCGGTGGACAGTGAGGTGCTGCTGGCCGCGGTGCGCCGGGCGCTCAACAGCCATGCGCACGCGCGCAGGGACGCGGTGGTGCAGGAGGCGCTGAACCAGCGCATCGCCCGACTCTCGCCGCGCGAATACGAGGTCATGCTCCACGTGTTGCGCGGCCGGCTGAACAAGCAAATTGCTGGCGACCTACGGATCGTCGAACAGACCGTCAAGCAGCACCGTAGCCGCGTGATGGAGAAGATGGGCGTTCGATCTCTGGCAGAACTAGTCCGAGCATGCGAGGCGGCCGGCGTGAAACTGGACTCGTCCCCCGCACCCTGAAGTTCCGTCTAAGTTCGTTGGGGCCGAACGGGCCGAAAGGTCAAAGCGAGTAGCTTCTCTGCGAAAGGTCCCGCTCGTCCTATTCGCTCCTGTGCCCATTGGGTCACCAGGTCTGGCTGCAGAAGGTGCGGCCCTGCCGAATGACGTGGATGGCCCATTGCACTTGGTTTGGGCTGTCGGCGCCGCGTGAACTTTGACCCGCCGCATTTCTGAGCGAGTGCAACATGCCGCCGGGGGCCTCGCCCCACGGACGAACTCGTCACCGGGCGCCGGTCGACCACGAACTGCTTGCGCGAAAGACCCGAAATGGATGTGTCTTCTCCATACTTTTGAGGAGGAAACGGGGGATGCATCGTGTCGTCTCGAGCCGTTGTTACATATGCTCGCAGTGGACTTACATGCTGCTCCTTGCCAACGCCTTGCTCGATCGGTTCGTGGAACTCCCGCCGTCCTAGCTCGACCAGCAACGGGATGGTCATGGAGTTCGCCCCTTTCATTGCCATATCGGCCAGCAATATTGCGTTCCGCTCAACCGCCCCTTAGTCGCCGTCCGCCCTGACTCTGTTCCTAGGCCTTGAGTTAACCGTCACCCAGCGAGATGCCAAGCCAATTGAAACCACCCCCGTGCCTAGTTCAGCTCCCGCCCGCCACTCTCGCGGTCAACAGCTGCCCGAGTTCTTTTTGAACCGACCAGGCAACCGCAGGCCCGTGATCGGACTCGCGCGGAGAGTGTTGGCGTTTCTGGCTGCAGCGCGGCGCGCGAAGCGCTCCCCGCCAGTCGACGAAGCCTTGGCCAACCGCAGGTCGGTGAAATTGAACGGAGGCAACGGCCTGTCTTCAGACCGGCCCATCGTCGTGGATGCTTCGGGAGGGGTTGCGGGAGTAGCAGCGCAATATCAATACTTGTCCTTGCGATTCGGCCGAATGGACCAAGACTGGGTCGTCACGCGCCAGTTGCATCAGTCGAACGCACAGGGCCGAATCATTGAGGCGTTCACCATAGCCCTCTCCGACGGTTCGAAAAAGGTCGTCTACTTTGACATCACATCGTTCTACGGAAGGGTATGAGCCCTGCCGCTGGTGTTTTGGACCTGTTCTGCCTGGGAAGAGGGTGCGGAAGAAAACTTGGACTACTTGGAAGTAATTCCTGTATTCCTACGACGACAGAAATCGAGCTGTTGAGCTCTACAACAAGCTGGGCAAACGCGTCCGGCCCACCATCAAGCAGCTGGGTTACTTAACCAAGAATGCTTGAAGGGCTGGTACCGCGCATATCAGCAGCGGCTCGACCTGCCGGTGAGCTTTGCAGGGAGGGATCCGAAGTTCTCGCAAGCGCAGAAGGCTACCGCTCTCGAGCACTACCTCGCCCACGATCGATGCATTACCGCCACCATATGGGCGCTGGGCTACCTATGTCGGGGAACGCTGACAACCTGGATTCGTGAGGCCCTTCCTGAGACTAGAAGGGCCGTCGTTCGTAGTGTGGGCCAGCGAAGTCGTGGCCCGCAGGGACCGCTTCAACGCTCCGAAGCGCCCGCATCGTGCATGCGGCGCACAAGATAGCGCTCAAGGGCGAGTCGATGCGCAGAAAGCAGGTGATGCCATGACCGCTTCGCGCAGTTCGTGCAGCACCACCGCCGTCGCGCCGAACACGGCTTGCCCACCGCGGCGGTCGCTCGTCGCAAGCGACGCCCGCCGCCGTGGACAACGCTCGGCGCTTCACCAAGACCATGGACGACTGAGATACCATGAACCCCTTCACTCGCGTGCTTCCGCGATCGTCCCTGGCCGCGCCAAGTGTTCCCGCGTGCGCCGGCCAGTTCATCCGCCGCGCGCTTGATGCCAGCGGCTACGATCGCGAGCTCGTGGTCGGGCGCCTGATCCCTGGTTCGCCAGGACCGCGAAGCTGACCTTCAGCAGTGAACAACGCGCGGTCCGAGGAGCTAGCGACTAAGCGATCGGCTGCCGTTGCCGCGCATTCGATCCCCCTCAGGGCGCCCAATGTGGTGTGATCTCGTCACCAGGGGAGGCCTTGAACGCCAAACAGAATCGCGCGCTCGGAACCACAGACGGAAGAACTCCATCAAGGCGTTAACTCGGCTTCGATGAACCGCTGCTCCGCGAGCCACGCGCGCATGTGATCCGCGTCGCCGCCGAACATGCGGTCCTCCGAGAATCTCTTCGTGTAATCGCATCGGTATGTGTCGTCCACGCCCAGCTGCCGCCGCAACGCGCGCCGCTCGCACTCGTAAATCACGGCCGTGAGGAGTCGAGGGGTCGACTTTCCTATGTCGAGAGGCGCAATGGGCGCAAGCCGCCCTTGGCAGTGAGCGGGCGTATGCAGGAGCGCCAGAAGCACGAGCGCAGGCAACTTGACCATGGCAAAGTCCTTCTCCAGGGCAAGCCTGCGAAGCGTAGTCATTCGCCCAGCACGCACAGGCGATGCCACTGCACGACGCGATGACCGCAGTAGTGCGCGACGACGCGGCCCACCTGTTCCGCGTGGTCGGACACGTCCCAGCGCCGGTCGACCCATTCCAACGCCTCATAGAGGTCGTCCGAATCGCCCGCGAGGTCGAACCTGTCCATCAAGGCACTGCTGAGTTCGAGGTTTGCGCGTTCGTCACCGCTCGCCGCCTCCTTGCGCAGCGAATCGAGGCGGGAATCCGGGGTGACGGATGCGGCGCCGCCCTTGGGCACGGGATGCTGCATCGCTGCCTCGACATGCCCGGTCGGACCGCGCCAGGCAAGCACCAGCAGAAGGCAGGCGAGCAGCGCCACGACGAAGTGTGGGGAGGTCCGCTTTGCGGCAGTGGCCAGGTATCGAAGGGATCCATCGAACATTGCATGCTCTCCTTGGGAGGCCTGAGAGAAGTCGAGCGACGTTGGTCCAAATGACCGGCGCGCCTTCAGAGCACCGGCGGCAGCGCGCGGCGCGTCTCCTGCGCGCGTTCCCAAGCCATGCTGCGGCGCTCCAGGTCGGCCGGATCCGTGGCCTCGCCGAG
>NZ_JAUJZH010000064.1 GCF_030486595.1 Variovorax ginsengisoli
AAGGACAAGCTCAAGGCCGGTCTCGTACGGCCTCACGACGACGACTCATCTCAACCGGGTGGGGAAATCTGAACGACCACGACTGGGGAATATCCGGCGACCCTTGACAGCGACGCCAGGGTGACCGCCGGCGACTGGCCCAGGCACCAGGCGGTGAAGGCGCCCCACATGTCGCGGTAGACCTCGACCGAGGCGGGCTGCCGCAGGGAACCGGAGGCCCGCTGGCCATCCAGCCATCGCTCGAATGCGAGGCGGTGCCCCTCGGAGGGGGTTTCGTCGAAGAGGGAATAGGAAGTCATGAATACGCTAACGGCGAGCGAGCATTCTGCCAGCGTCGGGGGGGAGGTGCATTGGAGTGCGGGTGTTTGGATTTCGGTTAGAAATCTTCGGTACGCCGTTAGCGTAATTATTCGCCGCGGCCAAGACACCTCCCCACCTCTGCTCTTGATCAGGAGGGGGAAGAGACCGAAGCAGCCTCCTTGCGGGGAGGGGGCAGGCGTAATATGTCCAATATTTTGGACAATCTTCGATCCTATCTGTCATGAACCTTGTCGACATCGGCCATGCAGTGCGAGCGCGGCGCGCTGAGTTGGGCCTGTCCCAGGCGCAGCTGGCGCATCTGACCGGCCTGTCTCGTCAAACCTTGGTTGGCTTGGAAAACGGCGCGCTCAGCGACCTGGGCGTCAACCGCGTGGGGCAGGTGATGGCGGTATTGGGTCTGGACAGTCCAACACCGGATACGCAGGCGCGGCGCAAGAAGCGCGGCCTGTGGATGGCGGCCAAGACGGCCAGCGTCAGCTATGCCCGCGAACTGGCCCCCGAGGCGCTCGAGCAGGCGCTGGCGAGCGGTGACGTGCCACCCTCCTTTGCCCCGCACTTGACCCATTTGCTCGATGAAGCGCCCGTGCCGATCGTCGTGATGGCCGTGGAGGAGACGGCCTCTCGTTCGCGTCTGCCACCGCGGCAGGTCTGGCGAAACGTGGCGAAACTTGCCGAATCCTTGTCCGCGCACCGGCGGGCGCTGTGGGCGTGAAGTCCGGGTCGCTACCCGGCGGTCGCTGGGAGAAACTGTTCCCTCGGGCCCTGGCGCTGATCGACGAGATCAGCCAGTACGGCGGCATCGCGGATCCGTTCTGGACCTTCGGCGGTGGGACTGTGCTGATGTTCCGTCACCGCCATCGGTTGAGCAAGGACATCGACATTTTTGTACCTGATCCGTAGTATCTAGGCTTTGTCACGCCTCGGTTGAGCGACACGGCGGGCAGACCTGACGCAGGACTACACCGAGCAGCCCGGCGCCTTCGTCAAGCTGCAGTTCGAGGAGGGGAGGTCGACTTCGTCGCCGCGCCCAACTTGCTGGTCGATGCTTGGGAGACTTGGGACATCGGCGGCCGCTGCGTGAGAGTGGAGACGGCCGCTGAGATCATTGCCAAGAAGATGTACCACCGTGGCGATCGCGTCACGGCGCGCGATGTGTTCGACTTTGCGCCTCGTGATCGAGCGGGAGCCCGTGCCACTTCTGGCTGCGACACCGTTCCTGCTGCGCCATCGGGCTGCGTTCCTGGCCCAGATCCGGGAGCCGCATGCCGGCTTGCGCGCCGCGTTCGATGCCATCGCTACGCTGGACTACTCGCCCGGATTCGACCATTGCACGGCTACGGTCGGAGAGTTTCTGGACAGCCTGTAGTGGTCGACGCCTCATTCCACGCCGCCGCGCTGATGCCGAAGGCCCGCACAAAATGCACGCAGGCGTTGCGCAGGAGTCGGTTATGGTTCGCTCGTCTGCCATGCAACCCACAGGCCTTTCGAGCGACGGGGCGCGTGCCAGGCCCACGAAGCTCCTGCCAACTTTGCTGTCATGACCGCTCCAGACACCGTCTCCGCTTCGCTGAACCCGGAAGCCCCGCGTTCGATGCATGACGCGACCCGAGCCGATCGCGCCTCGTCGGATGAGCACCCCGAACCCGCCAACCGTTTCGGTGCGGCGGCCAGCATCGTCGACCGCCTCGATCTGCGGCCACTGCACATGCGTATGCGTCGACCCTGGTGGAGGCTCTGGTAGCGCCGACGCTGCTGTCGCTGCCGGTCACTAACGGCAGTTCGGGCGCCCACACACCGGCAGCACGGCTGCGCAGCCGATTTCGCCGAGGATAGAAAGTGGCAGAGCAATCCGGCTTGCGGGCTCGCACTTCCGATGCGGCCATGCCATTGGGCGTGACGCTCGTGACGGTCGCGGGGCCTAAATAGGGGACCGAGCCTTCAGGATGAAAAACGGGAATCGCGGCCTCAATGAGCTTCGCAGCAAAAAGGACTTCGCATTTCTGGATGTCCTCCGTGTCCTCAATGTTCACAGGTAGGTGCGCTTGGCGCACGCGCATTAGGAGTTCCATGGGCATCGTTGGACCTCGTTCTTCAAAAGGGCGATGCCGCAAAAAGAAGCCTGCAACCCGACCCACTTGTCCGCCTTCGCAACCATCACTGCTATTAATTGTTGGCGATTGTCGAACGCCACTGACGTGGTGAGTCGACAACGTGAAACGCCGTCGCGCGATATGTGGGCGGCAGCCTCCGACAGACGCCCATCAGTCACCCGAGCTCGCACGCTTATGGTCCAACCTTCATGCAAGACCGATGTGACCTCGACTTCTCCTTCGGAAATGTTCTGTTCAATCAGGTCCATTGGTGCACCCCTTGATGCCTCTTGAATGTGACAAGTTCACATCAGCATACGAGGTAGGAAGTCGTGCTAAGCCTCTGTCAAAAATATTTACATACGGGACATCCCCTAGAGTGGCGAAGAAAGATGACGCCACCGACTTTTCAGGCCGCAGGCAGTCGGCCCGGGTGTCGGTGTATAGCGGTTCGGGGCCGAACAGCCTTTGATCCTTCCACCTGCTTGCCACGGCCGGTCGCGCGGGCCGAAAGGGTGCAAGGCGCTCACGCTGGCCAAAGTCGCCTATCTGGGCGAGCCCTGCTGCCTCATTTCGGGGAGGAGAGGACGCAGCGATCCCAGCAGCTCCAGCGTGATGTCTCCTTGCAAGGTGCAGTAGAGCCTGGTGCGGCCGGGCTCCTCGCTGCGCTCGGCCGCCAGGACGCGGTCGACCGTGTTGGGTCGCTTCGGAAGCACGCCCAACGGCATTGCCGGCAACTTCCACTCGTTGGCTGGATCACGGTTGTTGCGGGCCTCGCCCCGGGTCCAGGCCCCGTCCCGGCTGGAGAGTTTCAGACGCAACGGGAGCAGCCGATTGAGCCTCACGGCCACGCGTTCCGGTTTGCCTTCGACCTCGAAACCCCAGCGGATAAAGGTGCCCAGGGGCGGCACCGCGGCCGCATCTTCGCGCCAGGCCAGCAGGCGCAGACCGTCCACCTCGATCGGTCGCGCGAACTCCTGGACGCCGTCTTGGCGCACGCCCGCCCACGGATTCCTGACCTTCGGCGTTGCGTGGGGTCCCTTGCGCGTCAATTCGATCGCCGAGCCGAATGGCGCCGGGTCCGCCGCGAGTAAAGCGAAGAACGACGCGTCACAGCGGGCGAACTTCTGCATCGCATCGACCGGCGACAGGGCTTTCAGCCCGGCGGCGAACGCCGGGCCGACAGGAGAGCCGACGGCCAGAAAGGCGATGAACACAAGAGTCCGCATGCCTAGACTTATAGCTGTTCGCCACCCACTTGTGCGTGCTCCGCCTGAAGCTGCGGGGGTCCTGTCCTACTGTGCGTGCCTTGAGCTTGCGAATACATCAGCCACGGGCAGACCGACGAGCGCACGGGTGCCAATGTGCTCGTCTGCGGTGCTGCAAGTGAACGGGGCGTGAATTCGAGCGCGCCGGCGGGCCGTGCAGACATGGTGATCGCCGGGACTGGTCGCCGACCACGGCCACGCTGATACACCAGATGGGGCCTTGGCTTCGGCTTCAGGAAGCGCCCGCGTCAACATACTCGGCATATCGCATGCTGTGGCGCTGGCAACCGTATTCGCGGTTGGCGAGACCATCGGCATGTCATCGCGACAATGGTCGGGAAGTGGTGACGTGCCTTTTGCGCTCTCACCCGACCGTGGACGAACCCCTCATGATTTTCGCTTCTACCGCGTTGCTGGCCTTGGCCATGTCCACCGATGCATTCGCCGCGGCCGTTGGCAAGGGCACCGCGCTTCAGAAACCCCGCTGGTCCGAAGCGCTTCGCACGGGCACCATCTTCGGCGTCATGGAGGCCATCACTCCACTGGTCGGCTGGGCGCTTGGCCTTGCCGCGGCCGACTACGTCAGGACCTGGGACCACTGGATTGCCTTCACCTTGCTCTTGGTGCTCGGCGGTCGAATGATTTGGGCCGCAGCGCGGAAGCCTGAGAAAGCTGAAGTCGAGAAGCCTAGCCGCCATGGCTTCTGGCTGCTGGCTGTTCCTGGCTTTGCTACCAGCATCGATGCAATTGCCGTCGGCGTTGGGCTTGCCTTCCTGAGTGTGAACATCCTGCCCGTGGCCGCCGCGATTGGGTTCACCACCTTCGCGATGGTCGCAGTCGGCGTCATGGTGGGGCGAGTGCTAGGAAGCGTTGTCGGCCGCTGGACTGAAGGTCTGGGCGGCGTCCTGCTCATCGGCATCGGCGCGGCCATCCTTTACGAACACCTGGGCGCTGCGTAGAGCTCCGCTGCGCTGCGAGCCGCGCTTCTTTGGTTTTCCCCTGTTGACCGACTGTAGCCTGGAGCGCACTCGGCCTATTGGGCCGTCTCCGGCGGTCCGAACATGATGATGGCCATGCCGATGAAGCTGACGGCAACGCCAATCCAGTCGCTGGTCAGCGGCGTGACTCCTCGTATGCTGCGTACACGCGGACGACAAGCAAGCCGATTCCGCCGGGTGAGCGCCAGAAGCGTGGCTCATGGTCCTGCATTTCCATCTCAATGGCACCGACTGTCTGTGGTTGCTATTTGGCCGCAGGAGAGCCTACCACTTCGCGGTCCACCATCATCTGCATCATCATTTGCATCATGGCCATGCGCTGCATGATGTCCTTGTGCATGCCGCCGGGCATCGAGGACATGCCACCCCCCGGCATCGGCATGCCTCCGCTCATTTGGTCCATCATCGGCATGCCGCCGCCCATCTGCTCCATCATCGCCATGCCGTCCTGCATGACTTTCATGTGGTCCCTCATCAGCGCAGCATGCTCTGCGGGCGTCTTGGCGGCCACCATCTTCTGATGCATCTCCCGCATCGTCTTCATTTGCTGGTCGAACTTGACTGGGTCGACTTTTGGTGCGGTTTCAGCCGCCGGGTGATGTGTCTCGTGCTCTTCGGCCTGTTTGGCCCCCGAGTCGGGAAACGAGGAGCAACCGGCAAGAGTGACCGCTGCGGCCGTAGCCAAGATACTTGCGAGCTTCATGGTACTTAACCTTGCGACTTGGTCCTCGGAACAGCACTCAACATTGCTCGCAAGGGCCGCCGTCGCCCTTGATGCAAATCAAGGCAGGTGCTCCATCCCCATCTCACGTTCTCAAATCCATGAGGTCTGACGGCTTGCACTTGCCCTTTATGGGTCGACGGCCTCCGGGGCCGTCGCCCGCACCAATGAGCGCCACGACGAAAGCCACACGATCCACGCGCAGGCGTCAGCGACCGCTGCAGCTGCCAGTGAGAGCTGTCCAAAACGGGTGTGTGTGAGCCCGCGATCCTTCAAGATGCGCGCCATAACCGGAAAAACCGTGATGGACAAGGCTGCAGCAAGGAACAGCGAGAACGGCCATAGCCCGACGCCGGCAGGAGCAAGGCGGGGGTGCAGCGCAGGCGCGATCGCCAAACCCAAGGCCATGGGCGCTGCGACGCTGAGCAGCCCCACCCAGCCCGCGGAGCGTAGTTGCTCACAAACTCCCTTGTGCGCGCGCAGTTCGAGGCCGACGACGAACATGAACATCACCAGTCCGATGGTGGAAAGCGCCGACAGTCCGGTCAGGGAGTCTTTCGGAAAAAGCTGGGCGTGGAACGCTGGGAACACCGCACCCGTCACCACCGGTCCGAGCACAAGCCCAGCAGCCATTTCGCCCACAACGTTCGGCTGCCCCACGAAGCGCAGGAGCCATCCGCAGGCTCGAGCCGTCACGAGGATGGCGATAAGCTGCAAAAAACTCCATGCATCTCAGCGGCCCATTCGTCTCGGAGCTCGCGCACATTATTCGATGAAACTGCTGAATGCCGCGGACGGGCGGAGTGCTGCCTTGACGGGGTTGAATCGCCGCTCGACATCTGAACATTGCTGGAATGGGAGCAACTTTTTCCTACATCGTCTTTCGGAGCAATGACACTAAGAACTTATCCGTAAATAGGTAAACTGTCGATCCGAGCCGCATTGGGCGCGGCGATGGATCGAGATCTTGGCGAAACGTGTTGAGTCGTGGGTGGTGACCGATGAGTTCTG
>NZ_JAUJZH010000065.1 GCF_030486595.1 Variovorax ginsengisoli
GGTCCTCCCACTGGCTCGCCGCTGCAGTTCCACGATTTCGGCGTCGGTCAATTTCATTGCGCCCTCCGAGGGCTCAATGATACTTCCTATTTAAACGTTACAGTCCACTAGGTCGGCGAACCAGCCACTTCCTGTGCGCAGGATCAATGCGGCTGAGCGGTTTTTCGAAGCCGCCGAGCGCTGCGGCTCACGCGATAGAGCCGACATTCACAAGATTGGGCCTTGGCTGCCCGAGCCTCAGATTGTCGCCTTTGCATTCGCTGCAGAGGTCGCTCTCAAGGGCTTGCAGCAGGTGCACAACGGCACTATCTCGGGTGGACACGACCTCGTCAAAATTCTTGGCAAGCTTCCTGAAGAGGTGCGATCGCGGCTGCGATTTAATAGCTACTCGGAAGCCGAATTCACGTCCCTGCTGCACGAGGTTCAACACGCGTTCGAAGATTGGCGCTACGAGTATGAGAAAGCAGGCCCCCGTACCGTCCCTCCGTTCTTCCTCAAGAATCTTGCAGCCGTGGCGATCGCGGAGCTCAGAAAAACGGTGGACGGCAAAGCCGCCAAGAGTAAGGATTGATAGCTCGAAAGAAAACCTGCAAAACAAGCCCGCACCTCGCATAACCTGAAGCCATGAAGCAACTTGGGGTGATCGTGACCTGCCCCCTTCCGCCATGCCATTCATAACGAGGAAGTCCGGGGTTGCAAGATTAATTGATCTCGGTGGTGTTTGAGATGGTTCGAGCTGCATCGCCAGCGCGCTGGCGATGCAGCTCGGCGAACTTCGCTGGCGGCATGCGGTTGCAGCTGCTGTGCGGCCTGACCTCGTTGTAGTCCTATCGCCAGATGGTGATGGCCGACCTGGCCTGCGCCAGCGTCTCGAACCATTGTTCGTTGAGGCACTCGCCCCTGAACTTGCCGTTGAAGCTCTCGATGCAGCCGTTCTGCATGGGTCGCCCCGGCTCGATCAGGATGTGGCGGATGCCGTGGGTCTGCGTCCAGCCCATGAAGGCGCGGCTGGTGAACTCCGGACCGTTGTCCGTGCGCACGGCCAGCGGGTAGCCCCTGAAGACAGCCGCCTGGTCCAGCAGTCGCGTCACGTACTGCCCCGAGATGCCCCAGTCCACCGAGATGCTCACGCACTCGTGGCTGAAGTCATCGGCCACCGTCAGGCACTTGATGCGCCGGCCGGTGCTCAGGCTGTCGCTGACGAAGTCCATGCTCCAGACCTCATTGACCGTGCTGACCGGTTGCAGCGGCACGCGCGATGACCACGGGGACGTATGGCCCGCGCGTGTGGGGCCTTCCGGGTGCAGCAGGCGAACGCTGACGTGGGAGAAATGAGGTTGACCCAAATCGACCTCTCGCGGCGGTGATAGGACGTCCCCGCGACGTTTGCACGTACATACGCAAAGCCTGCTCGCGCACAAGTCCCTTGACGCCACGCCAGCAGGACGCATCGATGACTTCTTGCGACGCGCCACTGGCCCCAAGCGGCCGGGCCGGGCTCGCTGCGTTCATACAACGAGCCGTGCGCAAGGCCACTGGTGCTCAGTCGATTCAAAGTCCGGTAGCGGCGACAGTGTGGGGGCGGCAGGCCCGTGTGGGTCTTCCCCCTCTCCTTCCACCCTCACCGTTTTCCTCCAGGAGGCATTTTGCTTCTCGAGTCACGGCAGTACCGCGGCGGGGTTCTGCTCACGTGGGCACTGAATGTCATCCTCACTTTGCGGGATGACGAACGCAAACAGGCCAATGATGCTGCTAGGCGCGGAGCGCCCGACGGCAATTCCAAAAAAAGCCGTCCGGTGCCGCGAGGAGGGAAACAGCATGCCGTCCACTTTCTCGAAAGCGGTAACCAGGCTCACCGGTGCTTTGGCGCTCTGGCTTGCCCTGTCGGCCTCGGCCATCGCTCAGGGCTTTCCTCCGGGCGGCGGGCCAGGCGTCCCGATTCCTGTTCCTCCGCAGCCCATCGTGGTCGGCAACGATCCGGTCTTCGGACAAATTTGTCTGCACCCAAATGGCGGGCCGGCGCCATGTGACGTGGTGCGGCATGCGCTTTTGGTGCTGGCCGTCGCTTCCACGATCCAGGTCCCCGTAATCGGCATGAACCCGGTGTGGGGGCAGACATGCAACGGGCCGCTTGGACCCGGGCCGTGCCAGGACATCAAGATCTGGATCGCGATACGCCAGGTGGCAGCGCAGCAGTTCCCCATTCAGCCAGTGCGCTTCGATCCGTCCGCAGGCCCCATTTGCCTGGGACCTCTTGGAGAAGGTCGATGCGCCGACATTCAGGCCTACCTGATGCAGCAGCAAGCAGGTGTGACCAACCCCGGCGACCCGCGCAATGCCCAGGCCACCGGTGCAATGGGCGTTGGCGGCCCCTTGTGCTCCACTCCGGCGGGGCCGGCACCGTGCGGCCTGGTGGCGCAGTCGAGCCTGGACAGGATGGATGGCGTTCCGACAGGGTTTGGCGTGCCCCAAGGACTCGCACCGCAAGACCTCGCCAGAGAGTGTGCGAAGCGAGTAGGTCTGGATGTGGCGGCATTTGCCGGATGCGCTGGTCAAAAAATTGTGCTGCCCCGAAAGCAGCAGGAGGTCTTGGACTGCGCGGTGAGCTCGACGAACACGCCGGCCTTCGCGCAATGCGCTGCCGCGCCCCTGGGCGTGACTCTCTCGCAAGACCAACGAGTCCTCGCGGGGTGCGCGATGAAATCCAAGGGGGATGCGGACGCGTTTGCGAACTGCGCCGGGCCAGCCTTCGCGGCCAAGGCGCTCGGGCCGAACGAGAAAGCGATCCTTAATTGCGCCACCGGCGGCGGCGACGCAGCCGCCTTCACGCAGTGCGCCGCGGGCCCGCTCTTGAAGGCAGAGCAGAAGGCCGTGCTCGACTGCGCGATCTCGGCCACAGACGCGACGAGCTTCGCCACCTGCGCCGCTCCGAATGTCGGGATCAAGCTCTCGGACGATCAGCGCATCGTTGCCCGCTGCGCCATGAAATCAGGCGGTGACACCGACGACTTCGCGAGCTGCGCGGGCGCCGCGTTTCTGGGCAAGAACCTGAGCCAGGACCAGCAGGCGGTGCTCGGCTGCGCGGCCAACTCCGGCGGTGACGAGGCAAAGTTCGCCGGTTGCGCCGCCAACAGGCTTCTGGGAAACAAGCTGAGCAAGGAACAGCAGATCGCCGTGCAATGCGCCGCGCAGTTCGGCGGCGACGTGACCGGGATGGCCACGTGCGCCGGCGCCAACCTCTTCAATCTGCAGCTCAACCCCGAGCAGCAGATTGCCGTTCAGTGCGTGGTCTCGACCGGCGGCATGCCCTACGCGGCGGCCGGATGCATGGCGTCCAGGCTGACCGCGCGGGAGCTGACGAAGTGCATGACCGATGGCTTCGGCGGAAAAGGTTGCTTCGGCGACTCCAACGACCTGGTCGGCAAAGACGGCTGGGTGGCGCGCAACCTCGGGCAGATCGCCGGCGGTCCCAACTCGGTGTTCAGAAATCCCGACCAGCTGCTTGGAGGCAACAACTCCTTCGTTCGCAACCCCGGACAGATTTGGGGTGGCGACAACTCCTTCGTGCGCAACCCGGGCCAGATCTGGGGCGGTGACAACTCCTTCGTGCGTAACCCGGGCACGTTCTGGGGCGGAAACAATTCGGTCTTCAACAATCCGCAGCAGCTTGTGCCCAAGCCCATTCAACTGGGCAAGGTCGGCGGCAAGCGGATCTGCTTCCCTTGGTGCTAGCTGATCATGAAAATCAGCAACCTACTGCGCTGCCTGGTGTCGGCATTGGCCGTGCTCGCTGGCGCTGTTGCGCTCGCGGCAGACAAGGATTTGCGCACCCGCACCGACGCCAAGGGCGAGACGGAAATCGGCTTTTGCTCACGGCCCAGCCGAGCGGCGCCATTCAACTTTCCGGGGCACACCTTCGTGACGTTTTCCGAGGCCCGGCCAGGAGCTGGCCGAACGTTCCGATCGGTCGGTCACACCGTGGCCGGCGCCGGCGTGACGCCCACGGTGTTCACCTACTTTGGAGGCAAGCCAGTGGCTGGCAAGCAAGCTGAGGAGCGGTACACCGACGTGATGCAGGCTTGTTTGACCGTCAAGGTGGATCGTGAGGTCTATGAGCGCGCGGTGGCTGCGGCGCGGCCGACCCTCACGGCCATCGGATTGCCCGACGGCGTTGCGGCGGCGGCCGAGAGCTACGCCCTGAACGACAACGATTGCGTTGACTACGCCATGCGCGTGGCCAAGGCGGTGGAGCTCGTCGGCCTCAAGGTGCCAGCGCGCGCTGCCATGGACCTTCCTGCCGACTACATCGCCAAATTGAAGGCGGCCAACAAGTAGGGATTCGCGGACCTGGTGTGACCAGGCCATAGTCATCTACCGCGCCGCTTGGTTCACGCAGCGGTTGCGAATCGGCGCCACCATGTCGTAGGCCTGCTTCATGTCCGGCGGCATATCGGCGTACCCGTTCTCTTCCTTTGAGCGCGTGGTGATGAAGATGTAGTCCGGGAACGACCAGGCCACCGGCAGGCTTTTCATGAGGCATGTGCAGAAGACGCCTGCGCCAAACGCCCGTTGGCAGCCGCTCTCCCGCACAGCGATCGCCTGATCATGACTGGCGGCCATGACAGCAACCACCAAGGAGAGCATCCGATCGGCAAGTCGTTCTCAAATCACGAGGACCTGCGTTGCACAGGTGCCACGCCGCATTAGCCAGGCTGGCCAGGCCCACCAGATCCGCGCCTGACCCCCGAGTTACCCTCTCCAGGAGCAACCGAGTTCGACGCCGAATGCCAGAGCGGCGAGCAGGTCGAGTCCGCGCTCGGTCCTGGGTGACTAGACGACGCGACTGGCTTCACATGACACGTCGGGCCTTGCTAGCCACCCCGACTTGACTGCCCAAGGTCACAGGTTGACGATCAATGCCGGTCCGATCCGACCTCAGCCGCACGCGAGGCTAGGCACAGGCTCAGATACCTTGCAAGTCACAACCCTGAAAAGGAGCCGTCATGAATGTGGAGTGCGATGCCATGAGATGGTTAGTCAGCAAGGAGATCGTTCCGTTGTATATAGACACGGCTAAGTCGTTTGCCGCGCTCAGTTCGGGCGCCCTCGGACTGACGATCATCTTCTACGACAGAATCGTTGGGATCAAGCCGGGAGGGCCGATTAGCAAGACGATGGTTGCCTCTTGGATCGCGTACCTGATCACAATTGCCGCGAGCGCCTTCTATCAGTATTTGGCAGTGCGCTTTCTGGATTCCGTGTCTTGCGATCCGCAAGTGGAAAGTTTCTACCAACCGCTCATTGACGCTCCAGGCAGAGTTTATGGCGTCATGTTGGTATTTTTCATCCTTGCATCCGTCTTGCTTGTGGCCGCAGCCTGGCGACAACAGAGCCGGCTCCGGTCGTCTGAACACGCATCGACCTGAGTTAAGTGGATTGGCTGCGGTTTGATTCTTTCAATCTTCAGGCCCCTGCTAGGCCGCCGGAGGCGCCCCGGTTGAGCCATGTACTCATGGTTCAACCCATCAGGCAGCCTCCTTCATTGCGGGTAGCGTGGCGAAGTAGACCATGTCTGGCGTGCACCCGT
>NZ_JAUJZH010000066.1 GCF_030486595.1 Variovorax ginsengisoli
ATGCGAGATCACCGAGCTTCGTACTTCCACTTCCATCGTTTGCTCCTTGGAGTTGATGGGTGAGGAAAATTCGACGACCACAGATGGGGATTATTGGAAGACCACTGACACGCAGCTGGGTCAGGTGCGCCACCAGCGGCTGCTTGCCAGTTTCGACCTCCAGACGCCGTTCAGCTTCCAACGCCTTCACCTGCTGCTTGACCAGCGACAGCCGTGCGCTCTGGCGTTCGATTTCGGCACGCAACACGGGCGGCACCTCCTCGCGATGACGCGCCCACCAGCTTGCCCAATCCCGCCCGCCGATGACGGCGTTCGGACGCAGGTTGTGCAGCACGAGCAGGGAGCCGATGCGGTTCATGTGTGCCGTGCGCTCCGTCGTCAGCCGGGCGAGTTCGCGATGCGTGCGGCGCGCGTCTTCGTCCTCAGGCGTCGGTTCCCGCAGCACCGACCAGACGCGTTCGCCACCGTGGTGGCGCAGCAGCATCGCCAGCAGCTTGTCGCCGTCGAGGCGGTCGGTCTTGGCCCGCCTGGCGCGTCGGTTCACCTCGATGCTCGCGGCGTCGACCACGATGTTGTCGACGCCTTGCTGAACCAGCCAGCGGTGCAACCACCAGCCGTCGCGACCTGCCTCATAGCAGGAATGAGCCTTGCACTGCGGCTCAAGCTTGCAGCGCTCCGCGGCCTTGCGGATGCAATCGGCGACCGCTGTCGTGTCGCCCGCGTCGACGTTGTAGCGGCTCGGGCCACGACATCCATCGCTGGCCGTCACCTTCCAGTTCTTGTCGCCCAACTCGAAGCTGATGTACAGCTCGCCGGCCTTCGCCGTATCCTTGCCTGGTAGGACTGTCTGGGTCGTCATTTCCGTCTCCTTGTCTAGAGGTTGGGAATCCCGTTCTAACTAAACGGGGCTGACTCGGGTAGTCCTACATAGCATCTCATGGCCGGACGCGGTCACGGCTTGCCGGCGGCTGGTGAAGCCGGGCCGTAAACCTCATAGATGCGTTGGCCGCACGCATTCGCAACGGTTGCAAGCTCTGCGACGAAGTCCATCCATTCCGCGTCCATGCTCTTGACGTATCGGTCACCCCAAGCCTTTGGATTGCACATGTCGATTGTCATCTCGCAAACGCTTTGCGCCATCGACGGGGTTTGAGCGGCCAGGACGGCATCTCGGACCGTCGCATAGATGTCCTGTGCGTCGGGCGCGGAGCGCAAAACTGCGACTTTCTCGAGAAGAGGGCTGAGCTCAGGAATTCTCATTCGATTGCTGTCGGGGTGAATCTTTGGCTGACTGTAGCCTCGCGCATCATCGTAGGGGCTTCTGCCAGCGCCAAACTGAACGACCGTGACCAACTTCCGGTCTTGGCCGACTGTAGCCTGTTGCAGTCGTTGGAGCTTCGGGCCACCGTGCAGACGTCGCACTTTCTCGAAAGCAGTCCTTCGCAGCGCCTGCTCGGCACGGTTTTCAGCCAGCGCCCACCTATTCAGAACCCGCAGGAACAAGCTCGACCAGTGCGCTCAGCAAGGCGATGTGCACGATGAGTACCAAGGGCAAGAAGATTGCCCAATCGACGTACCAGGCGTTCCCGAAAAGCCGCGCTAAAAGACTGCGAGGTATCCAGAGGAGGAACAGTCCGATGATTCCCTCCCACGTCGTTACGGTCCCCACGTTGCTAGTCAAATTGGCATGGCAGTTGCCACAAGTGAAGCGTCTCGCAAAATACGCCTTCAGCGACATGGCACGGCAGATTGGACATGCAAGCATCAAGTCTTCCCTTTCAGCGTATCAGGCGTCAAGTTCACGTCCGCTGTGGAGCACATCGACCATCGTCTGCGACCGTCCGCTCCTGGCCGATGGAAGTCATGCTATCGGCGTAAAAGCACCCAGTACCAAATCGCGTACAGAGCAATGACGAAAATCGCCAGCCCCTGTGCGCGGCGGCAGAGTTTCTTGCCTTCGTCGTCGTAGTTTTCGGTGGCGAACGACCACCAGAACAACCAGCCTACGGAACGGTCCGAAGCGGAAGCACTGTCTTTCAGATGCCCACGGGCCCGCAGGCCTAGCGCGGCGTACCCGACGCCAGCCATCAGCGATGCCAGAACTAAAAGCGCCAGCGCGACGTTCTGCATGTTCAAGTCGGTTGCCTCCGAGGTCTGCTTCTGGCCGACTGTAGCCTGTCGGCCAGGCGCTTCGGGCCCGTAGTGGCTGGCGGACGACGGCGGCTCGATAGCCCGGCGTTCGATCGTCCCGTCGACTCAACAGAACCCACCGAAACCTCTCTGTAGATCTGCTATTGAGATAACTCGTCTTATCGCGATAGCAAGATTTTTGGGCTAAAAACCGGACTCACGAACACAACGTGCGCGAGCGACATTTGGCGAACACTTTCGTGACAAGAAACTTGGCACAAAACTGATACCTCGGCCATCCATTCTTGTTTAAAAGTCAAGGACGTGGACCTGATTGTTGAGGATCACATTGCTGAAATTCGACGGCCAGGCAGGTAGCTGCGGAAGTAGTTGTAGCTTATTGGAGTTGCTTTACGCCGAGAATCACCAAGCTGGAGCAAACAATGAGAGATGCCATGCTGAGAACAATCCCGCGCATCAGCCGCTTTTCCTCATCGTTAAGCAACCTGGGAACGGCAGCGGCGAATACTCCAAGAAAGTCCTTCGCATGATCGACGGAAGTATATTTTTTCTTTCTCTTGAAGATCACCCATCGGACACAAAAATAGGCGAGGAATACGAGGGAGATAGCTGAAGGGAGAAGCATTAAGACAGAAATTAATTGAACCATAAACGTCTACCTATTTAGCAACCTTGAAACGAGGGGAACTAGATCCTTTCGAATCGATAGCGTACTCGAAGACTGCCCAGAGACAGATATGCCAAGTTGAGGACCTAGTGAGATGCCAGCTCCGGCAACCCCGTTCTCATCTCTCTGGATAGAGCCGCCCAGGCCCTTATAGCCCGCTTGGAAATTCTGCTGATAGCTCTTGTCGTTCGTGCAGAAGTCTCCGCTCTGAAGTCC
The DNA here is from genome assembly GCF_030486595.1 of Variovorax ginsengisoli. Lineage (GTDB taxonomy): Bacteria > Pseudomonadota > Gammaproteobacteria > Burkholderiales > Burkholderiaceae_C > Variovorax > Variovorax ginsengisoli_B. The sequence continues at coordinate 3,035 of NZ_JAUJZH010000066.1, forward strand.
CACATCAATGCTCGCGCGGCCCATCATTTTTCCGGCGCCAAGAAGTGGAATATCGGCATTGACGATAAGTCCAGCATCCCACTGACCATTAAGATACGAAATGCCAAGAGAGTGCGTGGCGCCTCCGACGAAGGGGATGCGCACGTTGCCGCCCACCGTGAGCATGAGCAGGCCAGTTGGATCAACCTCCTTCAATGGATTTGCATCCACGTAGGTGAACCGATTCCACCCACCATCGAGGCCGATCGGGTCCGGTTGGCTGTAGCGCCCGGTGGTAGGACTGTACGAACGGTAGTAGTTGTAGAACAAGCCGCTTTCCTTGTCAGCCATCTGACCCGGATAACGCAATTTGAACTCCAGATCCCCGAGACCCGGAGCAACTTCCGCGAACTTCCTGCTCGCCAAGGTCGGTTGCGCATCACCAAACGCCGAGTACTTCCACTGCCAGACCAACTGGTTGTCCATGTTCGTCAGTAGCCTGGGCGTGTTCAAGTGGTCTGACGTCACCGCATAACGCGCCGTCGCCGTGTTGGCCATGACCGGGATCGGCCCATTCGCCGTGGGCATCCAGAAATAGAACCATTCACCGGCGCTGTTCGCTCCGCCGGTCCCCAGTTCGCCCATCAGGGAACCGTCTTCGTCGTAGGCGTACGCATAGCCCAAGCTATCGTTTGGTGTGACTGTTGGCGCCCACATCGAGGTGAAGAACGCGATGAGGGACTGCATGAAAGTCAGGTCACTTTCGTCGCCCTCGGAAGGGGGATACTGTGGCTCGGTCTTGAAGACGCGTTGGCCCAGCGCGTTATGCACGTAGCGAGTCGTTGGCGACGCGTCACTGGCGCCGGTGGTGACGGCGCCAAGTCGTCCTTCGGCGTCGTAGGTGAAGCTTCGCAGGCCGTCATTGACCATGTCGCCGTTGGCGTTGTACCCATAGCTCACGTTAGTGCTCGCACCGCCGGTCGTTTGCGCAAATCCAAGCACGCGGTTCCCACCGCCCTGAACGCTGTATGTGCGGCTGGAGGTCTGCCCCCCGACGGTCTGTGAACTGCTCAAGCGGTTGCCGTTGGCGTCGTAGCTGAAGCTAGCGGTGTCACCGGGCGCATCCAAGCTGACGACGCGCCCCGCGGCGTCGTAGCCCGCGCTCCATGTCACCAACGCACTGCTCACCGCGGTGTTCGGATCGGATGGATTGTCAGGCTTTGCAAGCCGTTGGGTCAGTGCCTGCACGCGACCGGCTGCGTCATAGGTGTACTGCAGAACAGGTTGGCCGCCGGTGTAGACACTCGTCAGCCGGCCGGCCGTATCGTAGGTCCTTGTTGTCGAAACATTCGTTCCCACCAGGCCCATGAAGTTTTCGCCAAAAGCCCAGGTCCAGCCGGTGGGCTGGCCCATCGGATTCCAAGTGATGTTGGTGATCTGCGGAACGCCGAGAAAATCGATTCGCACCAGGCGGCCCGTCGCGTCATAGACGTACTGGGTAGGGTTGCCGCCCGGGTTGATCATGCTCTCCAGCAATCCAGCGGCGTTGTAGCTGTACTGGATGCTCCCGCTCACGCCGTTTGGCATGGCCTGGCTCTTCTGAACAACACGGCCGAAGACATCACGCTTGTAGGTTGTGATGCCTGAGCGATCCTGCATTTCGGACAGATAGCCCTTGCTGGCGTTGGGAGCGCCCGCTGCGTTGTAGGTACTCCCCCCGAGGTCGTAGCGCAGCGTGGTGGTCTTGCCATCGGCGAAGCTCAGGCTGGTCGGCCGGCCGAGCGCGTCGCGCTGGATCTGGGTGGCCTGGCCCAGGGCGTCGACGATCTGGCTGGGCAGCCCGAGGCTGTCGTACTGGGTGCCTCGGGTGCCTATGTCCGCGCTGGCCTCACTGGTGGCATTGCCCAGCGCGTCACGAGCGTAGGTGGTGGCCACGCCCTTGAAATCCTTGGCCTGGGTGACGGCGTCCAGGGCGTTCCAGGCCAGGGTGGCCGTGGCGTTGGCGGCATTGGTGATGGACTTGACACGGCGCAGGCCGTCCAGGCCGTACTGCGTGCTCTGGTTCAGGCCATTGGTCGCGGTGACGAGTTCGCCGTTGGCGTCGTAGGCGAAGGTGTTGGTCTGGTTCGGGCCGTCCGTCTTCGAGTACAGGCGATTGATGTTGTTGACGCTGCGCACGGCGGCCCACGCCACGGCACCGGACGCATCCTTGACCTGCTCGGCGGTGCGGTTGCCCATGCCGTCGAGCGTGAAGGTGCCTTGTTCGCCCCGGTTGTTGCTCCAGCCGTGTCGGCGCCGGTTGAACTTTGACCCACCCTGCCGGTTGAACTTTGACCCGGGGATGGAAGCCGGCATCGTGGTTGCCGACTGTGGATAACTGTAGCTGTTTCCTCCTTT
>NZ_JAUJZH010000067.1 GCF_030486595.1 Variovorax ginsengisoli
AAAAAAGTTTGCCGGTTCTTAAAAAACCGTGTCATAATCGAAGGCTCCGCTGATCGCAGCGAAGCAAGCAAAACAAGAGATTGTTTTGACGGATCGTTAAAAATATACAGCCGATAAGCGTGGGCGTTTGAGGCGAATGGCTAAGTTCTTCGGAACAAAGTCTTCAAGACTTTAAACGCTCATGAGAATAGAAGTGAAGTTCACTTCAATTCCGTTTTTGTGAGTTTTGTCTGACCGCGAGGTTGGACGCAAAATCAAGATCGAACTATAGAGTTTGATCCTGGCTCAGATTGAACGCTGGCGGCATGCCTTACACATGCAAGTCGAACGGCAGCGCGGGAGCAATCCTGGCGGCGAGTGGCGAACGGGTGAGTAATACATCGGAACGTGCCCAATCGTGGGGGATAACGCAGCGAAAGCTGTGCTAATACCGCATAAGATCTACGGATGAAAGCAGGGGATCGCAAGACCTTGCGCGAATGGAGCGGCCGATGGCAGATTAGGTAGTTGGTGAGGTAAAGGCTCACCAAGCCTTCGATCTGTAGCTGGTCTGAGAGGACGACCAGCCACACTGGGACTGAGACACGGCCCAGACTCCTACGGGAGGCAGCAGTGGGGAATTTTGGACAATGGGCGCAAGCCTGATCCAGCCATGCCGCGTGCAGGATGAAGGCCTTCGGGTTGTAAACTGCTTTTGTACGGAACGAAAAGTCTCTTTCTAATAAAGAGGGATCATGACGGTACCGTAAGAATAAGCACCGGCTAACTACGTGCCAGCAGCCGCGGTAATACGTAGGGTGCAAGCGTTAATCGGAATTACTGGGCGTAAAGCGTGCGCAGGCGGTTATGTAAGACAGTTGTGAAATCCCCGGGCTCAACCTGGGAACTGCATCTGTGACTGCATAGCTAGAGTACGGTAGAGGGGGATGGAATTCCGCGTGTAGCAGTGAAATGCGTAGATATGCGGAGGAACACCGATGGCGAAGGCAATCCCCTGGACCTGTACTGACGCTCATGCACGAAAGCGTGGGGAGCAAACAGGATTAGATACCCTGGTAGTCCACGCCCTAAACGATGTCAACTGGTTGTTGGGTCTTCACTGACTCAGTAACGAAGCTAACGCGTGAAGTTGACCGCCTGGGGAGTACGGCCGCAAGGTTGAAACTCAAAGGAATTGACGGGGACCCGCACAAGCGGTGGATGATGTGGTTTAATTCGATGCAACGCGAAAAACCTTACCCACCTTTGACATGTACGGAATTTGCCAGAGATGGCTTAGTGCTCGAAAGAGAACCGTAACACAGGTGCTGCATGGCTGTCGTCAGCTCGTGTCGTGAGATGTTGGGTTAAGTCCCGCAACGAGCGCAACCCTTGTCATTAGTTGCTACATTCAGTTGGGCACTCTAGTGAGACTGCCGGTGACAAACCGGAGGAAGGTGGGGATGACGTCAAGTCCTCATGGCCCTTATAGGTGGGGCTACACACGTCATACAATGGCTGGTACAAAGGGTTGCCAACCCGCGAGGGGGAGCTAATCCCATAAAACCAGTCGTAGTCCGGATCGCAGTCTGCAACTCGACTGCGTGAAGTCGGAATCGCTAGTAATCGTGGATCAGAATGTCACGGTGAATACGTTCCCGGGTCTTGTACACACCGCCCGTCACACCATGGGAGCGGGTTCTGCCAGAAGTAGTTAGCCTAACCGCAAGGAGGGCGATTACCACGGCAGGGTTCGTGACTGGGGTGAAGTCGTAACAAGGTAGCCGTATCGGAAGGTGCGGCTGGATCACCTCCTTTCTGGAAATACAAAGCTGTTCAAGTTGAACGCCCACACTTATCGGTTGTTGGAAGATGTCGAAACATCGACATGGGTCTGTAGCTCAGCTGGTTAGAGCACCGTCTTGATAAGGCGGGGGTCGTTGGTTCGAGCCCAACTAGACCCACCAAATTCTTCCGATGGTCATGATGCTCCAGGGCGTCAGATATGAGGACCCGGGGGATTAGCTCAGCTGGGAGAGCACCTGCTTTGCAAGCAGGGGGTCGTCGGTTCGATCCCGTCATCCTCCACCAATCTTCGCGTCCTTCGGGGCTGCAACACGATACTTATAGTCAACACCAAAGCTGCTTTGAAAAAGGCATCTTTGTTGTTGATCGAGATCTCTCGGTCAATCGGCTGTTCTTTAAAAATTCATAGAGTCGAATTAGCGTCGCTGGTGGAAACCGCACATTCGTAAAGGTTTAGTGCGGACCGTGCCATCAGCGACATGAATTTTTGATTGCGTCAATTATGAACTTCAATTTCGAATCAAATCGAAAGTATGAAGTACGGCATAACGCGACAGGTGAGAGACCTGTCAATTCCTTGATGTGATTTTGGTTTCTGTGAAGAAACGTCAAAGTTATAGGGTCAAGTGAATAAGAGCACGTGGTGGATGCCTTGGCGATGATAGGCGACGAAGGACGTGATAGCCTGCGATAAGCTTCGGGGAGCTGGCAAATTAGCTTTGATCCGGAGATTTCCGAATGGGGAAACCCACCTGCAAAGGTATCGCATGCTGAATACATAGGCATGCGAGGCGAACCGGGTGAACTGAAACATCTCAGTAGCTCGAGGAAAAGACATCAACCGAGATTCCGAAAGTAGTGGCGAGCGAAATCGGAAGAGCCTGTTAGTGATAGCACAAGACTTAACGGAACAGTTTGGAAAGACTGGCCATAGCGGGTGATAGCCCCGTACGTGAAAAGACCTGTGTGGTACTGAGCTAACGAAAAGTAGGGCGGGACACGAGAAATCCTGTCTGAATATGGGGGGACCATCCTCCAAGGCTAAATACTCATCATCGACCGATAGTGAACTAGTACCGTGAGGGAAAGGCGAAAAGAACCCCGGGAGGGGAGTGAAATAGATCCTGAAACCGCGTGCTTACAAAAAGTAGGAGCCTCGTAAGGGGTGACTGCGTACCTTTTGTATAATGGGTCAGCGACTTACATTCAGTGGCAAGGTTAACCGAATAGGGAAGCCGTAGAGAAATCGAGTCCGAATAGGGCGATCAGTCGCTGGGTGTAGACCCGAAACCAAGTGATCTATCCATGGCCAGGATGAAGGTGCCGTAACAGGTACTGGAGGTCCGAACCGACTAGTGTTGCAAAACTAGCGGATGAGCTGTGGATAGGGGTGAAAGGCTAAACAAACTTGGAAATAGCTGGTTCTCTCCGAAAACTATTTAGGTAGTGCCTCAAGTATTACCGTCGGGGGTAGAGCACTGTTTTGGCTAGGGGGTCATGGCGACTTACCAAACCAAGGCAAACTCCGAATACCGACGAGTACAGCTTGGGAGACAGAGCACCGGGTGCTAACGTCCGGACTCAAGAGGGAAACAACCCAGACCGCCAGCTAAGGTCCCTAAAATTGGCTAAGTGGGAAACGAAGTGGGAAGGCTAAAACAGTCAGGATGTTGGCTTAGAAGCAGCCATCATTTAAAGAAAGCGTAATAGCTCACTGATCGAGTCGTCCTGCGCGGAAGATGTAACGGGGCTAAGCCAGTTACCGAAGCTGCGGATTTGCAATTTATTGCAAGTGGTAGGAGAGCGTTCTGTAAGCCTGTGAAGGTGCGTTGTAAAGCGTGCTGGAGGTATCAGAAGTGCGAATGCTGACATGAGTAGCGTTAAAGGGGGTGAAAAGCCCCCTCGCCGTAAGCGCAAGGTTTTCTACGCAACGTTCATCGGCGTAGAGTGAGTCGGCCCCTAAGGCGAGGCAGAGATGCGTAGCTGATGGGAAACAGGTCAATATTCCTGTACCGATGTGTAGTGCGATGTGGGGACGGATCTTAATAGGTCATCCGGGTGTTGGATATCCCGGTTTAGTGGGAAGTAGGCGTGCATTAGGCAAATCCGGTGCACATATACCGAGGCCCATGATCGAGCCAGCTTGCTGGTGAAGTGACTGAACGAGGTTCCAGGAAAAGCCACTAAGCTTCAGCTACGCACGACCGTACCGCAAACCGACACTGGTGCGCGAGATGAGTATTCTAAGGCGCTTGAGAGAACTCAGGAGAAGGAACTCGGCAAATTGACACCGTAACTTCGGAAGAAGGTGTGCCCTATTAGTGTGAAGTGAACAACGGAGCATGAATGGGTTGCAAAAAATCGGTGGCTGCGACTGTTTATTAAAAACACAGCACTCTGCAAACACGAAAGTGGACGTATAGGGTGTGACGCCTGCCCGGTGCTGGAAGATTAAATGATGGGGTGCAAGCTCTTGATTGAAGTCCCAGTAAACGGCGGCCGTAACTATAACGGTCCTAAGGTAGCGAAATTCCTTGTCGGGTAAGTTCCGACCTGCACGAATGGCGTAACGATGGCCACACTGTCTCCTCCTGAGACTCAGCGAAGTTGAAATGTTTGTGATGATGCAATCTCCCCGCGGAAAGACGGAAAGACCCCATGAACCTTTACTGTAGCTTTGTATTGGACTTTGAACAGATCTGTGTAGGATAGGTGGGAGGCTTTGAAGCAGGGTCGCTAGATCTTGTGGAGCCAACGTTGAAATACCACCCTGGTGTGTTTGAGGTTCTAACCTAGGTCCATTATCTGGATCGGGGACAGTGCATGGTAGGCAGTTTGACTGGGGCGGTCTCCTCCCAAAGCGTAACGGAGGAGTTCGAAGGTACGCTAGTTACGGTCGGACATCGTGACGATAGTGCAATGGCATAAGCGTGCTTAACTGCGAGACTGACAAGTCGAGCAGATGCGAAAGCAGGACATAGTGATCCGGTGGTTCTGTATGGAAGGGCCATCGCTCAACGGATAAAAGGTACTCTGGGGATAACAGGCTGATACCGCCCAAGAGTTCATATCGACGGCGGTGTTTGGCACCTCGATGTCGGCTCATCTCATCCTGGGGCTGTAGCCGGTCCCAAGGGTATGGCTGTTCGCCATTTAAAGAGGTACGTGAGCTGGGTTTAAAACGTCGTGAGACAGTTTGGTCCCTATCTTCCGTGGGCGCTGCAGATTTGAGGAAGCCTGCTCCTAGTACGAGAGGACCGGAGTGGACACACCTCTGGTGTATCGGTTGTCACGCCAGTGGCATTGCCGAGTAGCTAAGTGTGGAAGAGATAACCGCTGAAAGCATCTAAGCGGGAAACTCGTTTCAAGATGAGATCTGCCGGGGCCTTGAGCCCCCTAAAGAGTCGTTCAAGACCAGGACGTTGATAGGTCAGGTGTGGAAGCGCAGTAATGCGTTAAGCTAACTGATACTAATTGCTCGTGCGGCTTGACCCTATAACTTTGATCTACATGATCAAGGTGTTATGCCAAGTTGACGCATTCAAGATTCCGATGCCA
>NZ_JAUJZH010000068.1 GCF_030486595.1 Variovorax ginsengisoli
CTGTCGCATCGTGATCCTGGTGGTAGGCATGGCAGGCCGAAAAATCGGCCAGCATGCCAACGGTCAAGATCACTCGCGCGCGCCCGGATCGTCCACGATCAGGCTGAAACGTCGTCCACGATCAGCCTGAAACAGCGTCCACGTTCATCTGAAATGACGTCCACGATCGTCTGAAACGGGCGTCCACGATGCCCTGAAATACGCAGGTTGATTTCTTGGGGCGCGCAAGAGAGGCGGCTTGGCGATCTCGGGCGTGGGCCTCAAGCTGGCGCAGCGCCGCCGCTGTCGCCGCATGGCTCTCACGCAGCTGTGCAATCTCGCGCTCGGCCTGCCTCTGCTGGCGCTGCAGCTGTGCCGTCAGGTCAGCAGCGCGATGCTCTGCCCCGGCGGCGCGCTCGCGCAGAGTGGCCAGCTCGACCCGCATCTCCTGCTGCTGGCGCGACCTTTCGGCGGCGGCATCGCTGTGCGCTGCCTTCTCGACCTGCAGCGCCTGCTTGGCTGCCGCCTGCACACCTCGGGCCGCTTCCAGATCTGCGGCGCGGGCCTTCTGCTCCTTCGCGAGATCTGCGGTGGCCTGGCGCGCGGCCACCCGTTCACGGTCGACATCGGCGAGAAGGCGGCGCTCGTGCGCGACATGGCGCTGCTCGGCCTCCCTTGCATCGCGGTGGGCGGCGCCGATTTCCATCGCTGCTTTCTCGCGAAGCGCTTCCTTGCTGGCCACCGCCTCTTCAAGAGCCTTGCGCAGGCGTCGCACCTCGGCCTCCGAATCGCTGAGCAGTCGAGCCGACTCCTGCTGCTGCGCGTGCATCTGGGCCTCCATGGCCGTGACCGCCTGGCGCGAGGACGCCAAGGCCTCGTCGAGCGCCACGCGGGCCTGCTCAAAGGAGGTCTCGCGCTGCTGGAGGTCCGCTTCCTTCTGGGCCAGGGCGCCGCGCTGCAGCTCGATCTCGCGGCGGGCCGCCTCGGTCTTCTGAACCTGGACCTGGTCGGCCTCGCGGCGCGCGGATTCCCAGAACAGCTTCGCGGCTTGGACGACGGCCAGGGGCAGCTGATGCGCCTCGCCGTCGGCCAGGTTGGCGCCATGACCGTCCAGGCGCTTGCCGAGCGTGGCGAACCAGCGCTCCAGCATCGGGCTGACGGTGTTGGGCGAGCCGCTGCCGATCTTTTGACGGACGCGCTCGATCGTCGGACGCAGGCCTTCGTGCAGCAGCAAGTCCGCTGCTTCCCAGACCTGAGCCTCCTGGATCCCGCGGCCGCTGCGAATGGGATGGATGTTGCACCAAGGTGACATAAAGAACCAACATCCGTCTCCTTGGCGTCCCTTCGGGGGCGAGCACGGAAGGTTGAAAAGTTGGCGAATTTCGTCATTGAGACCGTGACGCAAGGTGCCAACATTCCTGCGATCTGACCTGAATATCCAACAAACCTGCTGACAGTCCGGACATGGCTCGGTCGTTGGCTGGTTGACCATCTTCGAGAGGGCAGGGGTCACCCGGCGCGTCGACACTTCCCGGGGGAGTGACCCGGGAGTCGTATGCGGCAGTGAAGTGCCGAACATGGGAGAGATCAATGGGCTGGGTCATCGCCAGCCCGTGACAAAGGCTCCCAACGCCAATCGCGCAAGGCGTGCACCACCTTTGCGGTCGCTGTAAGGGTACCGATCTGCCTGACCATGCGCGCATCGGCGGTGGCATCTTGAAGCAGGATGCGCGTCCAGCATGGGCTCAACGCCTGGCGATGGAAGCTGTCATCCATAGTCGAACCACGATCAGAACCGCCAAACGGCAGGGTTGGAGAGCTATTCGGCGCACCTTGGATCTTTCGACACCAGGCCAGCGTCTCCCCACACGATCTGTAGAAACTGGCCGCAAATAGCAAGGCATTCAAGTTCAAGCCTGCCGCGTTGTCGGGCAGATCGAGGTGCTGCAGGACCCCCTCCCGGAAGAAACTCTCGATCTGAAGGTGGGGGTTGCTCGCGAAGTACCGAATCGTGTCGAGGTCATCGGGGCTTGGCCTGCTCGGGTGAAGCTCAAAATGCTGACGCCACCGCATGAATGCGCAGACCAATGGATCTTCCTTCGACATTGGCTGGGACATGTATTCCTTGTGAAGCTCACGCAGGTGACGCTGAACGCGCCTTCGCCCATGAAGGTATCTGCGCTCAAACTGACGACGGAAAGATTTGTAGATCTGTTTGATGTCTCTCCCGTGGATGGGGGCGACGTCCTCATTCGGCGAGCCGCTTGTCATATCGACGCGCATGAATCGCCATTCGTTGGAAGGCGGATACAACGAGTCGGGCCGTGCCAGGCAGGGAGCGACCGCTTGTGCTGCCTCGAACGCCATGGCCCGATACGCAGCGCTGATCGCCTTCGTCTTTCGGCTGCCGGCGAAGGCCCCAAGGCCAAGCCCAGGCGCCCGATCCCAAAGATCGCCAAGTGAGGTCCTGGGGACCACTGGGCGACCGCGCAGGCGGCTCACCCAGTCGAGCCATATCAGGAGTTCCTGGCAACCAGTCCACAGATCTCGACTGTCGCTCCACCTCCCGATCTGCGAAGTTCCCGACCAAGGTGAACCACAGCGATGACAGCGCATGGGCTTGTCGAAAGCGCATGAGGTGACACCGTACGCGCACGTGGGTGCGCCGCACGCCCTGCAGGTCGAGAGCAGCTCGCAGCAGTGAATCGGACAGCGCGCCAACGCAGCGAGCTGGCAGATCCACGATTGATATCCGTACTCGATGCACGCGGGGCAGTACCTGAAATGCGTGTCACTTGCCAGCAAGCGCGTCCAGTCTCCTGCCCAATATGACAAGAAGGCGCTTTGCAAGCGCGGGCTTTGCTTCCCGGTCGCGTTGACCAGCAGAGTGTTCGAACCCGTGAGCTTGTTGAAGGTCGACAGGGGCATCCCGAACAGACAACGCATGTCGCGCACCGAGGCGGCGTTGGCCCAGGAATGCTTTTGCGCAAGCGTGAAGACGCCTTCCAACGGGCCACACCATTCCTTGCCCCAGGTCGCCGATGCGGCGAACGGATTCATTCTTGCTCCGCGTGCTTGTGGGCTTCACTCGGGGGCTTGCGCGAGTTCGCCGTGCTGCTCGATCGGGATGGGAAATAGGTGACACCCAAGGTATGCGCAAAGCCCGATTGCTCAACCGCCTGTGGCCAGATCTCGGCGCTCGCCGGATTGGTGGGCAGATGGAAGTTCATCGTGGTCGTCAGCACGTGCTCAATCGCCAAGGACCAGTACTCGGCCCCGATCTGGAACAGCTTCTCCGGTCTGGCCGCGTCGGCGAACGCCTTCCAGGCGTGCTTGCAATGGTGCGAAAGGCGATGCCCTGCGTCCCAGGCTGTCGGCCAGAAGAAGCGGGTCAGTGACCAGCCAGAACCTGGCGGAAACTGCGCGATGTCAGGGTCGTCATAGGCTTGCATCACCTCGGTCAGTTCAGCCTCGCTGCACAGACCTTGAAACTGCATCACCCCGGACATGAATCGTCCAATCAGATCTGTGCGCCCACACAATCGCAAGGTGTCCCGCAGCATCTCTATCTCGCACGAGCCGAACGCGACGGTGGTGGTGCGGATGTGGTGTTCCTGGACCAGATTGGTCACGTCGGCGAGGTAGGTCAACTCGTCCACGGTGAGGCGCCCGAATTCGTCGACCAGGATGACCACTTGATCGGAACCGTTGTCGTGGGCTTGCACCACCAGGCGGTGCGCTGCGCGCCGAAGCGAGCGACTGCCGTCGGCACGACCGGGCCCGATGTGCCCTCCGCACGCGGAGAACAGATGGTCGTGGAACGTGCATGAGGACCGCGATCTCAGGCTGGCCGCCACCAGTTTCACCACCAGGACGGCGGGCATCACCTCGTGGAGTTCGGCCTCGATGTAGTTGAGCGCGCAGGTCTTCCCAAAGCGCGAATCACCCATGAATGGACAGGCCGCCTGGCGCCTGGCGACGCGCATGAGCACTTCATCGCCCGCTTGCTTGAGCGGGGATGTCGGCAGGTTGTATTGCCGACGGACCACGGGGTGGATCGGACAAAGCGCGAGTTGCTCAGCGACGCTCGTCGGAGGGGTCAGGTTGGCAGCGGTGCTTGCGTCTTGCATGTCGAGCTCCTTCAGAGGATCGCCCGACGGACCGGGCGCTGCAAGAAGGCGGGCAAGATCGTGCGATGCTGCGCCGAAGGGGTTGTCCCCGTTGTCCCCGTTGTTGCCTTTGGAGCCTTTGTCGCCGTGACCGAGCCGTCAGCAGGATCGGGCACAACCGGAATGTTCAATCCAGACCTGTGGGTGTCGGCGCCGGTTGAACTTTGACCCACCCTGCCGGTTGAACTTTGACCCGGGGATGGAAGCCGGCATCGTGGTTGCCGACTGTGGATAACTGTAGCTGTTTCCTCCTTTC
>NZ_JAUJZH010000069.1 GCF_030486595.1 Variovorax ginsengisoli
CGCTGTTCCTGAGCGAGGTGGCGCAGCGCCACGCCGAGGAATTCATCGTCATGGTCATGGATCAAGCCGGTTGGCACATCGCCGGTGATCTCGCGGTGCCGCAGAACATGCACTTGATCTTCCTGCCCCCGTACAGCCCGGAGCTGAACCCCGCCGAGCACCTGTGGGAGTCGCTGCGCGAGGACTGCTTCGCCAACCTCGATGCAGTCGAGAGCGCCCTGATAAGCGGACTCGTCGCCCTCGAATCCAATACAACGCGAACCCGTTCAATGACTGGGTTCAAATGGATAACTTCTATATCTTTGAACGCAAGTTAGTATCAGGCAAGGGACGGAGCGGCTGATGGCTCTCGCGAAGGAATCGCCCCTGAAGGGTCCGCGCGGCCGGGGCGAGGACGAAGACGCCGATCCGGTTGGCGGACCAGACGTCGAATGAACTGCTGATCGACAAGACGACCGTGGCCGTCTTGTCGATCATCTAGGGCTAGCGACCGTCGCGGTCCGAATCCCCGGGGATGACTCGTTCGACGTTGTCGCTGAGTCGTTGCCAGGCATCGCGCGTGGCGTGCTTTGCGCGATCCCATTCCAACGACGACCTTCCGCGAGCGGCTCCCCAGTCGCGCCCTAGATCCGCTTCAACGTCATCGAACTTGCGATCCGGATTACGCGAATAGGCATCGACGCCGTAGCGATAGGCCGGCGAGTAGTCGTCGTAGCTCGTGCCGGGGGCCACATAGTCTCGCCCGGCATAGTTCTCACGCCAGTAGGCGTCTTCGGCTACCGGGTCCGCTTTGACGGCACGGCCAGCCAGGGCGCCGGCCACAGCACCCACGGCGGCGCCCACAACCGCGCCGACCGGGCCCGTCATTCCGCCAACGGCCGCACCGGCGGCAGCACCGCCGGCCACGCCACCAGCAACCCCGCCGAGCACAGCGCCCACGCCCGTTGCAGTACCGGTCCCATCCTTGTCGCCCGGCACGCGGGGGTCATTCAGATCAGCCATCGCAGGTCTCCTGTTAAGTGATTGGAGACGAAACGATGCGCCTTGGATAGCGGCCACCCACGGGCGCGTTGAGCCCGTCCTGGTGCGAGCATGGAGCGCTGGCTGTAGCCGGCGGGAGCCTACAGGGACCGCAAAGGCTTGAGTCTCCGGCGGTGAGAGCTAGCCGTTTCTTCGGGCGCGAACGCTGCTTCCAATTGCTCGAGTGCACGGCGGACGTTGCCGATGGCCGCGGCCAGATCTAGCAACTCCCCCTCCGGCTTTGCGCCTGCCGGCGGATCGATCACGAAGCTGAGGCGTTCGCAGGCAAACGCCCACCTCAACTGGGCCTGGACCTGCGCCGAGGTTCTATCCATGTCGAGCATCCTCATGACGGTTACATCCTACCCACGCATTTCCGAAGCGCTCACTCACGCTGGCACGATTCGGCCTAGCCTCACTTCGACGAAGAACAAGACGGTGAACGCCATGGCCGGTCTTTCAGTCTTCCTAGTTGAAGACAACCAGAAGATTCGAGATCACCTCATCCCAGCACTTGCAGATTTGGGGTCTGCGAGCGTCATTGCAATCGCCCAGTCTGAGCGGGAAGCGATCGCGTGGCTTGCTCATCACAAAGGTAAGTGGGACCTAGCCGTGGTCGACCTTTTTTTAGAGGAAGGCAATGGGCTTGGCGTCGTCGATTGGTGCCGCGGGAGAGAGCCCCATCAACGCGTCGCCGTCCTGACGAACTACGCGACTCAGGCCATGCGCAAGGCGTGCCTCGAAGCAGGCGCCGATGCATTCTTTGACAAGTCAACCGAGCTGGAGGCGTTCTTCGAGTTCTGTCTGGACAGAGCCTAGGCGCAGCGGCACTGGTGGCGGCCAAGACCGCGTTCGGCAATGGGTCGCGCGAGGACTGCGGTCATCGCAGCCATCGCCTCGTGCATGTCTCCGAGCACAAAGGGCAGGTTCTCGCCGTCGGGTCCGACAAGTTCATAGACCACCCTGCCGTCTGCGCTAAAGACCCGATAGACGCGGTAATCGCCTGCCGAGGCAATCTCGACGCCATCGTGGGCGTGTCGGTGTTTTCTCATTGTTGGTCTCCTCGAAAGCCCTAGGCAATGGGCGCGCTAGGCCGGTCACGCTGTGCAAGGCACCTGCCGCTTTCACGGCGTCACGGCGCTGAGGTTTAAAGGCCCATCGCCACTTTCATGGTCCAGGCCAAGGCCACGGCCAGGCCAACGACCAGGGCGCAGCTACGCCAAGGTCCCAGGCCGAGACCGATTGCGGGCTTCTCCACGCGCCGGGAGATCCGCCGTGGTGGTGACGACTCTCGCCCTGCGTACTCTGACTTTTGGGTCAGCCACTCTGCGTCGTATCGTGTTTCGTCCATGTAACTATTGTAGGCATATGTAGTACTTTGGTTTCTGTACTTTTTCACGAAAACTACGATCTCGGTGAACTTGGCGGCCTCGGGAAACCAGCAGACCAGGGACTGGCTTCGAGAGGCGCGATCCCCTCGGACACCCGTAAAAACATTCGAGGCGCGCGGAGTGGTCGCAGGCCTCCCGGCGACGCTCCCGAAGAGGAAAGCGCGCGCAGCGCTGCAGGCGGCGATACCTAGGACTGTTGCCGTTTGTCGCAAGAATTTGGCGCAAGGCGTTCGAGGTCCGCGACGCTGCGCGTTCCTAGAGGAGTTTTGCCGTGAAGACTGTGTTGCGAGCACTCACCGAGGTCAGGCTTCGCCGATCCGAAGAAGTGTCACATGGCTGCGAGCCGGACGGCGGGTGCGATCACCTGTGGATCCCGGACAACGACAACAACCGCCAAAGGCTGCTTCGGGCTGTGGAACTTGGCAACCGACTTCATGGTCCCGCCACCCATTGGATCGAAAAACGCCAAGCCTGAACGGAGTTCGGCGGCCTTCGGACTCCCGGGCGCGCCGCGTGTGCCATCTAGCCACCGCGCGGTTGAAGTAGAGGAGGGGCTCTTCCGGGCGGTGTTCGATCCCCTTGGAGAACACCCGAACCGCCTCATCGCAGTCGCCGCTTTCGCAAAGGACTGCTCCCAGGTGAGGCGAATCGGACCAGTCGTGACTACGCATCAGGGCGCCCATGCGTCCGTCGACTCGCGCTCGCGGTTGCCTCACCCAGCGGCGATTTCGGCAACACCGTCGGCGCATGCACGGAGAGCCAGCGAAGGAACTGCGCCATCAGAGCCAAGGTCAGCGACTGACGCACGCGCAGGCGTTCGTCGGGGTCGGCCTCGCGGATCTCGCCCTCGATGCGGTAGACCTCGGCGAAGTAGCGCATCTCCTCGTGCGGCAGCCTGGGCGCGGAGCCGTTGAACCGCAGTACTAAGGTGTGCATTTTTCTTTTGGTCGCAGGCGCCTGTAAGTACAATGTGTTACATTGACGTCCAGCGACCTTCCCAAAAGCACAGCCATGCGCAATTTCTTTTCGTCCCGTCATCGTGAGCAAGTGGCGAGCCCCGTTCAGTCGGGCCGCGCCCAACTTCAGGCCACCGCGATGCCGCATTTGCAAACCCGAGCCGAATTGGATGACGGCGTCACGGTGAGCGAACTGTCGGAGTTGGAAGCGCAGGCTCTGTGCGCTCGCGAAGGCATCGCCCATTTTTGGCCTGCCGCCTGCCGCGCGTAAATGACGTCCAAGTGTTTGCAGGGACGGAGCAGCGTCTCATCGGCTTTTCAGCCGCAGTCCCCGTGGCGCGATCGACTTCCGCGTGAGTCAATGCGGTTCGCATCTGCAGCAGCCCCGGCTGGCCATAGCCCGGCGCCACTGCCCCCTTTGACGAGCGAGCAACTCCTGGAGGTGGCCGCGAAATGGCGTGCACAGGCTACGGCGGGGGACCCGCGCGCCGAGATCGTCGTTCGGACCCTGGAGTGGTTGGCCGCGCAACGAGCTCCTCAGCCCAAGAAGACCCGACTTCAACGAGTCGGTGAACGTATCTCCGAGTGGGTGCGGTTGTAGTTCGTGGGGGCCGGAGGAGAACCTGTGAATGCCCGACGGTTGTTGGCGCCGGTTGAACGATGACCCGGGGATCGAAGCCGGCATTATGGATGCCGTCTGTGTGTGAGGCGACACGACCCCCCATGTTGCCTCACACAAGGAACAGTGCAATCCGCTTTGGAGCCAGAGAAATCAGTAGCGCAGCGTGGGCTGACCCCGCCAAAAGCGCCGCAGCGCAGATTCCCCAGGTTTTCATTGGCGTTGATGTCCCAGGAAGTGGTGTAAGTCTTCTTTCACTCGCTGCGCGGCAAGGCGCGTAGGGCGTAGCCCGAAGCGGCTTGCCGCGCAGCGACTGCTTCCTTCGGGAGGTG
>NZ_JAUJZH010000007.1 GCF_030486595.1 Variovorax ginsengisoli
GAACTCATCGGTCACCACCCACGACTCAACACGTTTCGCCAAGATCTCGATCCATCGCCGCGCCCAATGCGGCTCGGATCGATAGTTTACCTATTTACGGATAAGTTCTAAGCTCGTTCGAACGCGAAAGGCGGCTTTCATGTCCTGCACGATCCGGTCGGTCAATGACCTCGCCCAACTCCCCGATGACCAGTTGCTCGGTTGCCTCAAGGCGCTGCGCGCGGCCATTCATCGAGAGAAGCAGGCGCATTCGACTTTGCTTCGGGCGCACCGAATTCCGTCGGGCAGTCCCTTCGTCTTCGAGTCGTTCGACTGGTTTCCGCGCCGTGCCCAGCGTTGGGATGTCGCCCAGGTCGAACCCCAGACACCGGTCGAGGAACTGCTGGTGCGTACCGGCGCCCGAGAAGCGCTCAAGCGGCTGCACATCTTCTGCCTCGAGGATCTGTCGGCCATCACCGAGCGTGAACTGCTCGGCGAACAGGCGATCGGCGTCAAGACGGTGGCGCGCTTGCGCGAGACGCTGGTTCGCGCCAACCTCGACTTCCTCGAAGATCCGGACGCCGGGTTCAAGACGGCTTCCCGGCGCGCCTGACGCGCCGCCGCGGGCCTCAGCGGGCGCCTCTCGTCGAGTAGTCGAACTGCGGCCCCGGCCCGGCCGCGATCGGCGGCCCCAGGTCGTTGCCGATCGGGCTGGAAGGTGCCCGCACGGCCGGGCGCGCGAAGTTGTAAAGCGGCCCGGGGCCCGGCACGACGGGGGGACCGGTATCCGCGAACCGTTGCGACGGCGTCGCCCCGCGGTCGTACAGCGGCCCCGGTCCGGGCGCGATCGGCGGGCCGGGGTCCGGGTCGACGCGCAAGGGGGCGCGGTCAACGGCACTGGGTGGCGGCGCCTCGATGGGGCTGCGGCGGGACGAAGCGACGGCCGTCTTGGGCCGGGCGGCCGGCCGAGGCGTCATCGCCGGTGGCGGGTCGAGGCGCGCCGCCTGCGGCACGGCCGTCCGGTCCGGCGTTGCAACGCTTTCGGCGGCGGGACCGACGCGTGCAATACCCAGTGCGTCCAAGCGGGCATCCCGCGTGGCGGCGGGCGGCGCGCTCGAAGCCGATGGCACCGGCACCGCCGAGGGAGCCCGGGGTGCGGCCGACTCCGGCACTACGAGCGTGAGGATCTGTTCCTGCAGCGGAGGTGCGCCGGGCTTGCGCGTGACATGGAAGCACCAGGCCGCGAAGCCCACCACCATGGCGAGACCGACGCACCCGGCCTTGAGCCAGAAGGCGGCGGTCTCCGCCGGAAGCACCGGAACGGCGCTGCCGTGGCGACCGCCTTCAGCGCCGCGCGGCGCCGCGCCGGCGGCAGGGCGGATCGCCATCACGGCGTCGAGCGCGGCGGGCCCCGTGGGGGTGAATCCGGGCAGCGGATGCGCGCAGCCCACGCAGTACTTCGCCTTCGATCGATTGGCGCTTCCGCAGACATTGCAGACGACCGACATGGCCACTGGCTCCCCTTGACGACAGACACAAGGGTCTACTCTGCACGGCTGCGGGCCGCTGTATGTCGGACGACGCCTACACGGTGTGTCCACGCCAGCAGTTCCAGTGCGTCAAGGCGTCGATCGTGCGCCACACCATGCCTCATCGGGCCTCGAGTGGTGGCGGGAAGAACTTGCGCGCTGCCACGTCGCCCTTGGGCCTGTAGAACCGAAACGTCAGGCTGTAGCCCTGTTCCTTGGGTGTCGGGAGCCAGTTGCCATGCGGGGCCTCCTTCGGTTGCGCATCGGCAAAGTACAGCGTCAACGACCCATCCGGGCCATATTCCAGCTTGGATTCCTTGTTGAGCAGGTAGCGCTTCAGCGGGTTGGGCAGCACGCGTCGGTACACCGCGTCAACGGCGATCACGGACCAGAAATGGGTGGCATGCCGAGCCGGCAGATCTTCCTTCGTGAAGTGCATGCTGTAGGCACGGTCCCCCGACAGTGGCCTGCCCGCGGTGTCCACGAAAGCCTTGTAGTAGATGACTTCCTCAGGGGTATTGGCCCAGATGCCGCCGTAGTTGATGAGCGTACGCACCAGCCAGTCTTCGCCGTAGACGCCCGAGGTCGACGGCAGGGCCCAGGCGTTGCGGACCGTACCGTGGCCGATGTTGGGCATCGCCTTCTTGATGTCGGCGAACGCCTGCGTCCGGATCACCTCGTCGATGCGCTTGCGCTCGGCGGGCTGCCCGACGGCCCTGGCGATCGCGCGCGCGTCCGCCTGCAGCGTCTCCATGCGGGGGTTGATGTCGGCTTCGCTGTCGAGCGCCAGTTCGGCGGAGTCGAACGCCTCGACGCCAGGCAGTGCATCGATCTCGAACATCGTCGTCTGCGGCACCGCGGGGGGTGTCGGCTGGCCCGTTGCGCGGATCTCGAACTGCTGCTGCAATGCGACCGCCTCGTCCCAGTTCGCACCGAGTTCGACACGCGACAGCACGCGCATGGCCTTGACCGGTACGTCGACGCGCAGCGCGCCGGCCGGTACCTCGACGCGGCTGCCTTTCAGGCACAGCGCGAACGATCCGCTGGGGTGCTGCGGGAACACGCGTTCGTTGAGGTTCGCCACGGTCTCGCCCCAGCCGTTGAGAAACTGGACTGTGTAGTAGCGGCCTGCGATCGCCGGCACCGACACCAGGACGCAACTCGTCTCGTCCACCACGACCCAGCCTTCCGAATAGGCCACATCGAGATTCGGATTCGGCCAGGCCACCTGGCCCGGCTTGCGGTGGACGAGCCGATTCCACTGGAAGCCTTCCTTGAAGTCCAGCTGCTGCTGGCGCAGCACCAGCAGCCGGCCCAGCAGGTAGATGTACGCGTCGCTGATCTGCGAGTCCGTCAGCATCGAGGTTGTGGCCATCGTCTTCTCCAGTTGCAGCGCTCGTCAGTGGGAGCGCACCACGTTCGGCAGCTGGTAGCTGTTGTCGAGCAGCGGCTTCATGGGCACGTAGCTGCGCACCAGCAGGGCAAACTGGCCGTCAGGCGCGGGCAGCCAGTTGGCCTGCGCATCCCTGTCCGCGGGCGGGTCGCGGGACAGGTGCAGGGTCAGCGAGCCGTCGGCGGCGAACTTCAGCTCGTCGGCGTCCAGGTTGACCGTGCCGATGTTGGTCCGCCCGTTGGGGCTGTTCGCGAGCATGAAGTAGTCGCGGTCGTACATCGTCAAGGACCAGAAGCCGCCGCGGTCGCGATCCACCGGGGGCAGGGCGTCCTTTGGGAACCTCAGCGTGTAGCGATAGCGCCCCTGCAGGAGCGCGCCCTTGTCGTCCGTGCCGCGGATCAGGTAGATCGCCTCGTGGAAATCATTGACGTAGATGTAGATGATGGCGGCCTGGGCGCGGCCGAACCAGTCGGTGCCCCAGGCGCCGCCGTTGTCCTGGCGTTGCCAGCCGTTGCCTGCATCGACGCCGACCTGCTCGTACCTGGCGCCAGCGTGGAGCTCGGCATCGGCGGCGAGCGCCGTGCGGTCGAGCAGGGTCTGCCAGGCGCTGTCGGATGCCCGCAGTGCCAGCAGCGTCCTGGCCTGCGCAGCCATCGCCGCGTCGTCGGCGCTGACGGCGGGGTTGAGCGCCAGTGCCTCGGCGAGCTGGTCCCAGAACCGGGTCGGGTCGACCGGCCTTGCCCGCAGCATGTCGGGATCGGCCGCCACCATCTCGGCCGTGACGCCAGGCGGGAACACCTTGTTGCGCGCACTCGCCTCGCAGTCGAAGCGCAGCGGCCCGGGCCGGTCGAGGCTTTGCGCGACCACGCCGATCTGGTTGAGCACCGCCCGCGCACGCGCCTTCGATTCGCCGGTATGGGCGGCGAAGCTGCGTCCGAACAGGCCGGCGACGTTGGTGGGGCTTCGCAGCAGGTCGATGAATCCGTCGGGCTTCTCGTCGGACCAGTTCGGGCCCACCAGCAGGAGCTTGCCCCCTGGCGTGTTGCTTGCCGAGCCCAGCTGGTGGACCACCGTGGTGAAGAGGTCGCAGATCTGGATGGTCCAGTACTGCCCCTTCGGCACGTCGCTGGGCGTCTGCACCACCACGGCCTCGCGGGTGAGGTCGACGAAGCTGACGCCATAGATGGTGTCGCTGTTCGGCGTGACCACCTTGCGCTGGGCGGGCGACATGTGGTCGTCGAGATAGCCCATCGTGTTCTTCGGCGCGCCGGGAAACAGGCCCATGGTCGCGCCGGGACCTGAGGCCTTCATCAGCTCCCAGCTGCTGGTGCGGCCGAAGGCGTCGACGGCGGGATAGGCCCAGTAGTAGACGATGCGTGCCAGCGATTCGACGTAGCGCTCGTTGGCCAACCGCGCCGGTACGCCCGCGGCATCCGGCAGATCGGGGTGCGCCGGGGTGAACTGGCGTGCGAGGTAGGGGGCTCGGGATGCGTTGGGCATGGGTCCGCTCCTGGTTGGGGATGCCCGAGGGATTGTGGACTTCGTCCCGCCGGCGCGCCATTGCACCAGAGGGCAATCGTTGAAGGCCGGAGCGCGCTCAACCGACGGCTCAGGCCGGTGTTCCGCGGTGCAGCGGTACCCCAGGAATATCCAGGTCCATCTTCATGACGCATCCATGGGTCGAGTCGGTGACGAACAAGGTCGAACGCTCCGCGCCGCCGAAGGCGAGGTTGGTGATCGACGCGCCCGCCGGCCCGCGCAGCACGGCCACCGGTTCGGCTCGCGCGTTCAACACCCACACGTAGCCCAATCCCGGGTTGGCCACCAGCACGCGACCCGTCGTGTCGACGGCCAGGCCATCCGGTCCACTGGGCCCGTAGGAGGTGAAGAACTGGCTGACCTTGGCCACGCTGCCGTCGGCCAGCAAGGGAACGCGCCAGACGCAATTGCCGCGCGTGACCGCCAGGTACAGCAGCTTGCCGTCGGGCGAAAGCGCGACGCCGTTGGGACTGGGAACGTTCGACAGCAGCAGGTCGAGCTGCCCGTCGGGGCGCAGCCGGTACAGGCGTCCCGTGGGGTCGTGCAGGCCGGTCTGTCCCTGGTCGGTGAAGTAGATGCTGCCCTTCGCATCGATGACCAGGTCGTTGACGCCCTTGAAGCGTTCGGTGTTGCGGCGCTGCAGGTGCGGCGTGACGGTGCCGGTCGCCACGTCGATAAGCATGAGCCCGTTCTTGTAGTCGGTGACCAGCAGCGTGCGGGCGTCCAGAAACTTCATTCCGTTGGGCTCGCCGTCGTATTCCGCAACCTGTGACCAATGGCCCGCGGGGTCGATGCGAAAAATGCGCCCGAACGGGATGTCGGTCACGTAGAGGTTGCCCAGATCATCGAACACCGGGCCTTCGAGGAACGAGTCGGTGGGCTGGCCGCCGCGGTTGGCATCGGCCCACACGGACGACTCGCGGCGGCGCAGCGCATCCGGCATGCGGGTGAACAGTTCCAGATCCCGAACCTGCGGCGGCTGAAGGAGGAACAAGGTGATCTCCAGGGAGTTACTGCTTGTCGAATGACGCGTTGGCGGCGATCTTGCCCCACAACACGCTGCTGTCGGTCAGCATCTTCGCAAAAGCAGCGGCATCCGCCATGCGCGGCTCCGCGCCCAACCCCTCCGCGAATGCCTTCATGTCAGGCGTGGCCATGGCCTTCGCGATCTCCTGCTGAAGTCTCGCGAGCACTGGTGCCGGTGTGCCTTTCGGTGCCCACAGGCCGGTCCAGTTGACGACGCTGAAGTTCTTCACGCCGGCTTCGGCGAACGTCGGCACGGCAGGCAAGGCCACCAGCCGCTTGTCGCCGCTCACGGCCAGGAGCCGCAGCTTGCCGCCCTTGACGTTGCCCATGACGCCCGGCGTCGACGAGAACTGCATGTCGATGGTGTTCGACAGCACGGCCTGGGTGGCCTCGCCCGCGCCCTTGAAAGGCACGTGCATCAGCTTCGTGCCGCTGGCCACGCCGAATGCCTCCGCAGTGAAATGCGGCGTGGTGCCGGCACCGCCCGTGCCATAGGTCAGCTTGCCTGGCGCCGCCTTCGCAGCGGCGAGGAATTCGGCCAGGGTCTTGTACGGCGATTCGGCGTTGACCACCATGGCCATCGGCGCGAACACATACGCGCTGACCGGCACCAGGTCCTTGTCGTAGTCGAAGGGCAGCTTCTTGAAGATGAACGGCAGCAGCGAGTAGGTCGTGTCGTTGGCCATCAGCGTGTAGCCGTCGGCTTCGGCGCGAGCCGCGGCGCTGGCGCCGATGGTGCCCGTGCCGCCGGGCTTGTTGTCGACGATGATGCTCTGGCCCATCTGTTCGGTGAGCTTCTGCGCCATCTTTCGTGTGACCACGTCCACGGCGCCACCGGGCGGGTACGGGACGATGATCTTGATCGGCTTGCTCGGGTAGGCGGCCTGGGCGTTGGCGCCGAGCGGCGTGGTCGCGGCGAGCGCGGCGACAGCTCCGAACGCGATCATCCAGGTCAGGCTGGCGGGCGAGGTCTTCTTGGTCATGGGTGTCTCCTGTTTTCAGTTCGGCAGATCAGGCCGCGGCGACTGCCTGCCGGCCGAGCACCTCGAGCGCATTGCGGGCCGCGGCGACGCCCATGTTCACGTAGGCGTCGCTGGTGACCCCGCCGATGTGCGGGCTCAGCACCAGCCCTCTCTCGCCCTGGAAGGGGTGGCCCGCCGTCATCGGCTCGACGGCAAAGCTGTCGAGACCGGCGCTCATCACCTGGCCCGATCGAACTGCGGCCAACAGCGCGTGTTCGTCGATGAGGCCACCGCGGGCCGTGTTGACGACGATCACGCCACGCCTGCACTTCGCCAGCGTGCCGGCGTTGACCAGCTCACGATTGTCCTCGGTCAACGGGCAATGCAGCGAGATGGCATCCGAGTCGCGCCAGATGGTTTCCAGGTCCACGGTGGCAACGTACGAAGGCAGGTTCTTCGCATAGGGGTCGAAGCCGATGACGCGCATGTCCAGCGCGTCGGCCATGCGGGCGAAGCGCAGGCCGATGGCGCCCAGACCGATCACGCCCACCGTCCGGCCGGCCAGCTCGACGCTCTTGTGCGTCGCCTTGTCCCAATGACCGGCATGCATGCGTGCATCGAGCGACACCACGGATTTGGCGCAGGCCAGGAGAAGCGCCAGGGCCTGCTCGGCCACGGCCGCCGCGTTGGCACCGACCGCCGCGACGACGTCGATCCCCCGCTCCCTGGCCGCGACCTTGTCGATCGTGTCGGTGCCGCTGCCGTGCTTGGAAATGACCCGCAGCGCAGGCGCCGCGTCCATCGCGGCGGCGCCCACCTTGCTGTAGCGCACGATGATGGCGACCGGGTTGTGCTTGCGGCTCAGTGCGACGATGTCGTCTTCGGTCGGCGTCTTGCCGGCAAAGACCACTTCGTGATCCTTCAGCAATGCCAGCGCTTGCGGTGCGAGGTCGGCACCGGTGACGAGGATGGTGCTCACAGCGTCTCCCCTTCCTTCAGCACGCCGGCAGTGCGCAGCGCGGCATCGAGCCACTTGGCGGCGGTGTCGCCGCTCTTGATGGCTGCGATGCGCGCCGCCTCGTCCTTGACCTTCCTGGCCGCCAGCGGCAGCAGCGCTTCGATCTTCTCGCGCTCCACCACCACCACGCCGTCGCCGTCGCCGATCACGAAGTCGCCGGGCCGCACCGTGACGCCGCCGACCGACACCGGGTGGCCGATGCGCCCGCCGATGTTCTTGGTCGGGCCGTTCGGGTTGGTGCCGGCCGAGAACACCGGATAGTCCATCTCGTCGATCTCGAGGCTGTCGCGGCAGGCACCATCCATGACTACGCCGGCGATGCCCAGTTGCTTGCAGGCCGTCATCATGATCGTGCCCATCAGTGCGGAGCTCAGGTCGCCCTTGCCGTCGATCACCAGCACATCGCCCGGCTTCGCCATCGCGATGGCGGCATGGATCATCAAGTTGTCGCCAGGACGCACTTCCACCGTGAGTGCCGTGCCGGCGAGCTTCATGCGCGGCCTGAGCGCCTTGATGCGGCCGTCGAGGGCGCCGCGGCGGCCGGCCACGTCGGCCAGGATGGCCGGCTGCAGTTCAGCGGCCAGCGCCACGATAGCGGCGGGGACGCGTTCGAAGTCGCGAATGATGTCAGGCAGGTTGGAGGACATGAGCTTCTTTCAGTGGGTGAAGACGGGGGGAGAGACCGGCAAAGGACGAGATGACGCGGGCATGGCTGCGCCCAGGCAGGGCCCGGTGCGGCCACCGTGCCTGCCGTCAGCGCTGCGTCACGCGTCGGTGGGTGGGGTCAGTCGACCTTGGCGCCGGATTCCTTGACGATCGGGGCCCAGCGGCCGATGTCGTCATGGATCAACTTGGCGAATTGCTCGGGGGTTCCGCCCAGGGCATCAGTGCCCTGGCTGGCGAGCTTCTTCTTGACTTCCGGGTCCTGCAGTGCCTTGTTAAAGGCAGCGTTCAGCTTGGCGACCATGTCCTTGGGCAAGCCGGCGGGTCCCGCGATGCCGAACCAGGTCATGGCCTCGAATCCCTTGAAGCCCGACTCGGCCACCGTGGGTACCGCCGGCAGGTCGGCGGTGCGCTTGGCCGAGGTGACCGCAAGGAAGCGCATCTTGCCGTTGTTGACGAAGCCGATCAGGGTCGGCACCGATGACATGTACATCTGGATCTGGCCACCGATGAGATCGGTCGAGCCTTGGGCAGCGCCCTTGTAGGGGACATGCGTGAACTTCACCCCCGCGGTCTTCTGGAGCAGCTCCGTCGCGAGGTGCGCCACCGTGCCGCTTCCGGAGCTGGCGTAGTTCAGCGATTCGGGCTTGGCCTTGGCCGCAGCCACCACGTCCGCGACGGTCTTGTAGGGCGAGTCCGCCGCCACCACCAGCGCCAGGGGCGCGCTGGCGACCGCGACGATCGGGGTCAGGTCCTTTTCAGGGTTGTAGGGCAGCTTCGGATACAGCGTCGGATTGATCGCCAGGTTGCTGGTCTGACCCAGGACGAGCGTGTAGCCGTCGGGCGCCGACTTCGCCGCCGCATCCACACCGAGGTTGCCGCCGGAGCCCGGCTTGTTGTCGATGATGATCGACCAGCCATTGGACACGGCGACCTTGTTGGCGACCTCGCGCGCGATCAGGTCGGTGCCGCCGCCGGCAGGGAACGGCACGATGAGCTTGATGGCCCGCGAGGGATAGGCGGCCTGGGCCGACACCGAGGGCGAATGCGCCAGCAGCATCGCTGCGGCGACGAGGCCGGTGGCGGCTGTGAAGCCGGAGAGGCGGCGCGAGGCCGTGGCGGGGGAAGCGGGGTGCTGCATTTCTTGTCTCCATTTCGGCCCGCTTCGCCTGATTGCGAGCGGTGCCTTCAGTGGAGGCGAGTATTCGCCGCGGCGCCCATTCAGTCCAATCGATAATTTTTTAAGATCGATAGATCTGACTTTGGGTATCAAGATGCCGGTGCGACGGCGTATTTCGCCAGCAAGTCGATCAGACGCTGCGCCGCGGGGGAGATGTATCCGCTGTCCCGGTAGGTCACGACCATGCGGCGGCGCATGGTCGTGGCGGGGAGCTTCACTTCGCGCAGCGCGGCGCCCGATCGTCCGGCCTGGAGGTGCAGCCGCGAGATGAAGCTCAGGAGGCCGGTCTCGCCGATCAGGCTGGGAAGCATCAGCAGCATCGTGCTTTCGACCTGCACCAGGGGCCGGGGGAGGCGGTGCCGATCGAAGGTCTGGTCGAGCCAGTCCCGGGTCGGCGCGCCGGGGGGCTGCAACACCCACCGATGGCCTGTCAGGTCCTTCAACCCGGGCTTCGACTTCTCGAAGATCGCGTGCGACTCGGCAGCGGCCACAACGATCACGTCTTCAGCCAGGTATTGGGAGGCGAACCCGGCTTCCGCGGGAACCTCGGTCGCGACCATCAGGTCGATGTCGCCGGCGCGAAGCAGCGGCTTCAGGACGTCGACCAGCGCCACCGTGGTTCGCAAGGTGACGCCGGGGGCCTCGCGCATCAGGTCGCGGGCGGCGGGGGGCAAGAGAAACTGCGCCGCCGTCGGCACGATGCCCACCTTGATGTTGCCGGTCAGGCCGCGGCCGATGTCGCCGATCTCGCGGCGCGCGCTCTCGACGTCGAAACGCGTGCGCTGCGCCCACTTGAGGAGGGCCTTGCCGGCCGCGGTAAGCCGGATGCCGCGCCCCGTCTTCTCGAATAAGGCCGCGCCGCATGCCTCCTCCAGGCGCCGCACGCAGCTTGTCAGCGCGGGCTGCGTGCGGTGCAGGCGCTCGGCCGCGCGCCCCAGGTGCTCGAGCTCGGCAATGACTTCGAAATACTGAAGGTCGCGCAGGTCCAGGATGAGGCTCCGTCGGGTTGAGGGTGATCGCGCGGAACACTGTAGTGCACCGGCTGCACGCGTCTTGACCGAAAATGATCATTCGACTATTCTCGAATAATGGAATCAAAAGAAGTCGTTCAAGCACTGGCGGCCCTTGCGCACCCCTTGCGCCTCGAAGTGTTTCGGGCGCTGGTCGTGGCCGGGCAAAGCGGTCTCACGCCGGGCGTCATCCAGGAAGCACTGGGCGTCGCTCCCGCCACGCTCTCTTTTCATCTGAAGGAACTGGCGGGCTCGGGCCTGGTGACGCAAGAGCGCGCCAGCCGCCACCTCATTTATCGCGCCGCTTACGACAACATGAACGCGCTGCTCGGCTACCTCACCGACAACTGCTGCCAGGGTGTCGCCTGCGCGGTGGAGACGGCCGCCGATGCCATGCAAGTGCTGACACCGCCATGACCATCAACGTACTCATCCTCTGCACCCACAACTCGGCGCGCAGCGTGCTGTCCGAGGGCATGCTCAACCACTGGGCCAAGGCGCTCCGAAAGGACGTGCGAGCGTTCAGCGCGGGCAGCGCACCGAGCGGCCGCATCAATCCTCAGGCGCTCGTGGCGCTCCAGGCCGCCGGCATGGACGCAGAGGGCTATCGAAGCAAGAGCTGGGACGAATTCACCGGGGACTCGGCGCCGCAGATGCACATCGTCATCACCGTGTGCGACAGCGCGGCGGCCGAACAGTGCCCCTATTGGCCGGGCAGTCCGGTGAAGGTCCATTGGGGCTACCCGGACCCATCCAACGCGCCCGAAGCCGACAAGGCCGCTGCATTCGAACTCACGCGCCAAGCCATCGGGTACCGCATGCTGCAACTGCTGGCGCTGCCGCTCGCCGACCTTGGCCCGGCAGAACTGCAGGCCGCGCTCACCCGCATTTCGAAGAACTGATGACCACCTCTACCCTGGCCGCGGCGGCGCCCGCCAAACCAGCCATCGGCTTCTTCGAGCGCTACCTGACAGTGTGGGTCGCCTTGTGCATCGTCGTCGGCATCACCCTCGGGCAATGGCTGCCCGGCTTCTCCAAGGCGGTCGCCAGCCTCGAAGTGGCGAAGGTCAACGTCCCGGTGGGCCTGCTCATCTGGGTGATGATCATTCCGATGCTGCTGAAGATCGACTTCGGTGCCCTGGGGCAGGTCGCTTCGCACTGGCGCGGCATCGGCGTCACGCTGTTCATCAACTGGGCGGTCAAGCCGTTCTCGATGGCGCTGCTCGGCTGGATCTTCATCCGGCATGTGTTCGCGCCCTACTTGCCCGCCGAGCAACTCGACAGCTACGTCGCCGGGCTCATCCTGCTGGCCGCCGCGCCGTGCACGGCCATGGTCTTCGTGTGGAGCCAGCTCTGCAAGGGCGACCCGTACTTCACGCTGTCGCAGGTCGCCCTGAACGACGCCATCATGGTGGTCGCCTTCGCCCCCATCGTCGCACTGCTGCTCGGCCTTTCCTCGATCACGGTTCCATGGGACACGCTGCTGGTCTCGGTGGGCCTCTACATCGTGGTGCCGGTCGTCATCTCGCAGCTCTGGCGCAAGGCGCTTCTGCGCCGCGGCGTCGGGCACTTCCAGGCCGTGGCCGCCAAGCTGGGCCCGCTGTCCGTCTCGGCGCTGTTGCTGACCCTGGTCCTGCTCTTCGCGTTCCAGGGCGAGGCCATCCTGGACCAGCCCCTGGTCATCGCGCTGCTGGCGGTGCCGATCCTGGTCCAGGTGGTCTTCAACTCGGGTCTTGCCTACCTGCTCAACAGAAAGCTCGGGGTGAAGCACTGCGTTGCCGGGCCTTCCGCGCTGATCGGCGCGAGCAACTTCTTCGAACTGGCGGTGGCCACGGCCATCAGCCTCTTCGGCTTCCAGTCGGGCGCTGCGCTGGCCACCGTGGTCGGGGTCCTCATCGAGGTGCCCGTGATGCTCGCTGTGGTCGCGGTGGTGAACCGTACCCAGGGCTGGTACGAAGCCGGGCAAGCTGCAGACTGAATCCCGACGATATGTTCGACGCCATCTTCCCTGCGCTCGATGCCAGGCTGCTCGATCCGCCGACGCCCGAGCGCCTGGGCGTGCGCGAACCCTCGCGCCACAAACCGCGCTTCCTGATGCTCTATGGCTCCCTGCGCGAACGCTCCTACAGCCGCTTGGTCACCTTCGAGGCGGCCCGGCTGCTGGAGGCCATGGGCGGCGAGGTCAAGGTTTTCGACCCCGCCGGCCTGCCGCTGCCGGACAGCGAGCCGGACAGTCACCCCAAGGTCCAGGAACTGCGTGAGCTCGCCCGGTGGGCTGAGGGCATGGTCTGGACCTCCCCGGAGCGCCACGGCGCGATGACCGGCATCATGAAGGCCCAGGTCGACTGGATTCCTTTGGCCCTGGGCGCTGTGCGCCCCACGCAGGGCAAGACGCTGGCCGTCATGCAGGTCTCGGGCGGCTCGCAATCCTTCAACGCGGTGAACCAGATGCGCGTGCTTGGGCGCTGGATGCGCATGCTGACCATCCCCAACCAGTCGTCGGTCGCCAAGGCCTTTCTGGAATTCGACGAGGCGGGCCGGATGAAGCCGTCGAGCTACTACGACCGAATCGTGGACGTGATGGAAGAGCTCTTCAAGTTCACGCTGCTGACGCGCGATGTCAGCAGCTATCTGGTCGATCGGTACAGCGAGCGGAAGGAGAGTGCGGTGGCGCTTGCTTCCCGTGTCGATCAGCGGTCGATCTGAGGCGCATGGCACCCTTGGACTCGGAGCGGCAGTCCGGGTTCGACCCGGCCGCCCCATGTGGTGCTCAAGGATGGGGTGCTCGTGGCGATGCTGTCCCGAGGGAAATCCCCCAACTGAAAAGCCTGAGCGCAAAGGCCGGAGCATGAGCGTTCGACGGCAGGCCTACTTCGAAGCACCGCCGGCGGCGCTGAGCTTGGCATGCGCCTGTTCGACGGTGAAGCTCGCTGCTTTCTGCCTCGGCGGAAACTCCTTGAAGGTCTCCATGAACGCACCGACGACCGCCTGGGCCGTGAACATGCGATAGCCCTTCGACATGAACCAGTCGTAGTAGGTGTTGGAGGTGACGTCGGCGCGCTCCAGCGGGTCGGTGCGCAGGTTGAAGCACTTGGGCGTGCGCAACACGGTAAACGGGTCCATCCAGATCTTCAGCGTGCCCTCGGTGCGCTGTTCCATGAAGACGAACTTCCAGTTCTTCATGCGCACGGCGACGAGGTTGGAGTCGTCGTCGAAGTACATGAACCCTTCGCGGGGGCTCTTCACTCCCTCGGTGGTGAGGAATGGCAGCAGGTTGTAGCCATCGAGATGCACCTTGAACGTCTTGCCGGCTGCTGCGTGGCCCTTCTTGCACTTCTCGACGATTTCTGGCTCGCCTGCCATCGCGAGAAAGGTCGGCAGCCAGTCGTGGTGCTGCACGATGTCGTTGGACACCACCCCGGCCGGAATCCTGCCGGGCCAGCGCACCAGCAATGGAATGCGGAACGCGCCTTCCCAGTTCGTGTCCTTTTCGCTGCGAAACGGCGTCATGCCCGCGTCCGGCCAGGAGTTCATGTGAGGACCGTTGTCGGTCGAATACATGACGAAGGTGTCTTCGGCAAGGCCGAGTTCATCCAGCAGATCGAGCAGTCGGCCGACGTGCCGATCGTGGTCGATCATGGTGTCGTGATAGGTGGATTGGCTTTCGCCTGCCTGACCGACGCTCTTGGGCTTCGGATGCGTGCGGAAATGCATGTGGGTGGTGTTGACCCAGCAGAAGAAGGGCTGGTCGCCTTTGGCCTGTCGCCGGATGTAGTCTTCGGCCCCGGACACGATCTCGTCGTCGATCGTCTGCATGCGCTTGCGCGTCAGCGGGCCGGTGTCCTTGATCTTCTGCTTGCCGACCCGGCCCCAGCGGGGTTGATCGGTCTTGTCGTCCTTGTCGGTGGCCTGGCACTTGAGTACGCCGCGTGGAAGATACCTGGCGCGGAATCTCGGATCCGTCGGGTAGTCGGGATCCTCGGGATCTTCCTCGGCGTTCAGGTGATACAGGTTGCCGAAGAACTCGTCGAAGCCATGCACGGTGGGCAGGTACTTGTTCATGTCGCCCAGGTGGTTCTTTCCGAACTGCGCGGTGGCATAGCCCTGTGCTTTCAACAGCTCGGCAATGGTCGGGTCTTCAGCCTGCAGACCGATGTCGGCGCCCGGCATGCCGACCTTGGACAGGCCGGTGCGGTGCACGCTCTGCCCCGTGATGAAGGATGACCTGCCGGCCGTGCAACTCTGCTCGCCATACGAGTCGGTGAACATCATCCCTTCTCTCGCAAGCCGGTCGATGTTGGGCGTCCTGTAGCCCATCACCCCATGGCTGTAGCAGGACAGGTTGTAGATACCGATGTCGTCGCCCCAGATCACCAGAATGTTGGGTCTCCGCGTCTTGGCGAGCTGCTTTTTTGAGGCCACAGGAACTCCTTGTTGGGTAAAACTTGGAGAGTGCGCAAGAGCTGCCAGCGGCGCACTTGTACTTGTGGGCAGGAAGGCTTGCACTTTGGTGCAAGGGGGTGCGCTGCGTCCGGCGATCCCCACGCGGGTCTGACTTGGCAAAAGACCCCCAGACGCTGCGGGTCTTTGCACTTCCGGAAGCCCCAGAACTCCTGCAAAATAGCACGACCGTTCGTTTTATTCTTTCCCGCCCCTCGATGTCAGATACCGCCGTCCCCGCCAAGCCTTCCCGCGCGCCCGCCAAGGGTCAGCAGACCAAGGCCGTCATCATCGACGCGGCGCTCAATCTCGCGGCCCAGATCGGGCTCGAGGGCCTGTCGATCGGGGCCCTGGCCGAGGTCACGCAGATGAGCAAGTCGGGCGTCTTCGCCCACTTCGGCTCGCGGGAAGAACTGCAGATTTCGGTGGTGCGCGAATACCACCAGCGCTTCGAGCAGGAGGTGTTCTACCCCGCCATGAGCACCCCGCGCGGCCTGCCGCGGCTGCGCGCGATGTTCGCCAACTGGATGAAGCGCACCTCGGCCGAGATCGATTCGGGCTGCATCTACATCAGCGGCGCGGTCGAGTTCGACGACCGGCCGGGCCCGGTGCGCGACGCCCTGGCCGACTCGGTCAACACCTGGCTGGCAGCGATGTACCGCGCCGTGCTGCAGGCCCAGACCGAGGGCCACCTGCGCGCGGACGCCGACGCCAAGCAGATCGCCTTCGAGATCCATGCGCTGATCCTCGCGCTGCACTACGAAGCCCGCTTCCTGCGCTCGCCCGACTCGCTGGCCCGTGCCAATGCCGGTTTCGACAACATCCTGGCGCGCAGCGCCAACGACGCCGCGCCGGCCGCCAAGGCTCCCGCCGCCCGGCGCCTCAAGACCGTGCGCTGAGGCGCGCGACCCCGCTTTCTTCGCTTTCTTCATCTCTTCATCTTTTTCCGGAGACCCACCGATGCCCGCCTACACCCCGCCCCTGCGCGACATGCAGTTCGTGATGCACGAAGTGCTCAAGATCACCGACGAACTCAAGGCCATGCCCAAGCACGCCGAGGTGGATGCCGACACCATCAACGCGATCCTGGAAGAGGGCGGCAAGTTCGCCTCCGAGGTCACCTTCCCGCTCAACATCGGCGGCGATGAAGAAGGCTGCGTGCTCGACAAGACCACGCACGAGGTGAAGACGCCCAAGGGCTTCAAGGATGCCTACGCCAAGTTCGTCGAAGGCGGCTGGCCGGCACTGTCCTGTGATCCGGCCTACGGCGGCCAGGGCCTGCCCTACGCGGTCAACCAGTGCGTCTACGAGATGCTCAACTCGGCCAACCAGGCCTGGACCATGTACCCGGGCCTTTCGCACGGCGCCTACGAGGCCCTGGCCGCGCACGGCACCGACGAGCAGAAGAAGATCTACCTGCCCAAGCTCACTTCGGGCGAGTGGACCGGCACCATGTGCCTGACCGAACCCCATTGCGGCACCGACCTCGGCCTGCTGCGCACCAAGGCCGAACCGCAACCCGACGGCACCTACAAGATCACCGGCAACAAGATCTTCATCTCGGCCGGCGAACACGACATGACGTCGAACATCATCCACCTGGTGCTGGCCCGCCTGCCGGACGCGCCCAAGGGCAGCAAGGGCATCAGCCTGTTCGTGGTGCCCAAGTTCAACGTCAACGCCGACGGTTCGATCGGCAGCCGAAACGGCATCTTCTGCGCCGGCCTCGAGCACAAGATGGGCATCCACGGCAACGCCACCGCGCAGATCGTGATCGAGGGCGCCACCGGCACCCTGGTCGGCCAGCCCAACAAGGGCCTGGCGGCGATGTTCGTGATGATGAACGCGGCCCGTCTGGGCGTCGGCAACCAGTCGCTGGGCCTGACCGAAGTCGCGTTCCAGAACGCGCTGGCCTATGCCAAGGACCGCACCCAGATGCGCTCGCTGTCGGGCGTCAAGGCCAAGGACAAGGACGCCGACCCGATCATCGTGCACCCCGACGTGCGCAAGATGCTGATGACCGCCAAGGCCTATGCCGAAGGCGGCCGCGCGCTGGCGATCTTCTGCACCCTGCTGCTCGACAAGGAGCACAACCATCCCGACGAGAAGGTGCGCAAGGACTCGGGCGAAGTGGTCGCGCTGCTGACGCCGATTGTGAAGGCCTTCATCACGGACAACGGCCACACCGCGACCAACGCCTGCATGCAGGTCTTCGGCGGCCATGGCTTCATCAAGGAATGGGGCATGGAGCAATTCGTGCGCGACAACCGCATCAACATGATCTATGAAGGCACCAACACGATCCAGTCGCTGGACCTGCTGGGCCGCAAGATCCTCGGCAACAACGGCGCGACCCTGAAGAAGTTCGGCAAGCTGGTCGGCAAGCTGGTCGAGGAAGAGGGCGTCAACGAGAGGATGAGCGAGTTCATCACGCCGGTGGCGGTGCTGGGCGAGCAGCTCACCAAGTTCACGACCGAGATCGGCTTCAAGGGCTTCCAGAACCCAGACGAAGTCGGCGCCGCCGCGGTGGACTACCTGCGCGTCGCGGGCCACTTCGTGTTCGGCTACATGTTCGCGCTGATGGCGCGCACCGCGCTGCGCGAGATCGCGGCCGGCAACACCGACCCGTTCTATGTCGCCAAGCTGCAGACCGCGCGCTTCTACTTCGCCAAGCTGTTCCCCGAGACCGCGACGCTGATGCGCACCGCGCGCGCCGGCAGCGCGCCGCTGATGAACACCGACGCCGCGCTGGCCTGAACGCCATGAAAGCCCTGCTCGCAGCGATCGCCCTGGCGGCCTCGGCCGCCTCCGCCATGGCCCAGATGACCCCGGTGGGCGTCTGGCGCAGCGTTGACGACAAGACCGGCGAATCGAAGGCCGAGATCCGCATCGCCGAATCGGGCGGCGCGCTGGCCGGCCGCATCGAGAAGACGCTGCGCAAGGACGCCAAGCCCGACGCGGTGTGCGACGAGTGCACCGACGAGCGCAAGGGCAAGCCGATCGCCGGGCTGGAGATCATCCGCGGCGGCAAGAAGGCCGAGGGCAAGGACGTCTGGGAAGGCGGCCGGATCCTCGACCCCGAGAACGGCAAGGAATACCGCGCCAGCTTCACGCCGATCGACGGCGGCAAGAAGCTCGAAGTGCGCGGCTACCTGGGCCCCTTCTGGCGCACCCAAACCTGGATGCGTGTGCAGTAAGCACGCGCGTTCCACATCAAGAAGCAAACCACCATGTCCAGATTCCAAGTGAAAAAGGTCGCCGTGCTCGGCGCCGGCGTGATGGGCGCGCAGATCGCGGCCCACCTCGTCAATGTGCGCGTGCCGGTCGTGCTGTTCGATCTTCCCGCCAAGGAAGGCCCGAAGAACGGCATCGTCATGCGCGCCATCGACAACCTCAAGAAGCTCAAGCCCGCGCCGCTGGCCGACGTGGCCGATGCCGGCCTGATCGAGCAGGCCAACTACGAGACCGATCTCGCCAAGCTCGGCGAATGCGACCTCGTGATCGAAGCCATTGCCGAGCGCATGGACTGGAAGCTCGATCTCTACAAGAAGATCGCGCCGCACGTCGCCAAGCACGCGATCCTGGCCTCGAACACCTCGGGCCTGTCGATCACCAAGCTCAGCGAGGCATTGCCCGAGGCGCTCAAGCCTCGCTTCTGCGGCATTCACTTCTTCAATCCGCCGCGCTACATGTTCCTGGTCGAGCTGATCAACACGCCGACCACCGAGCCCGAAGTGCTCGACCAGCTCGAGACCTTCGTCACCAGCGCGCTCGGCAAGGGCGTGGTGCGGGCGCACGACACGCCCAACTTCATCGCCAACCGGGTCGGCATCGCCGGCATGCTGGCCACCTTGAAGGAAGTCGAGAAGTTCGGCCTCACGCCCGACGTGGTGGACGACCTCACGGGCAAGAAGCTCGGCCGCGCGAGCTCGGGCACCTTCCGCACCGCCGACGTCGTGGGCCTGGACACCATGGCCCACGTGGTCAAGACGCTGCAGGACAACCTCGACGAGAAGAGCGATCCGTTCTATGCCAACTTCGCGACGCCGCCGGTGCTCGCCAAGCTGCTCGAACTCGGCAACCTGGGCCAGAAGACCAAGGCCGGCTTCTTCAAGAAGGCCGGGCGCGACATCCTGCGCTTCGATCTGGCCAAGGGCGAGTACGTGCCCTCGGGCGACAAGGCCGACGAGGTCTATGGCCGCATGCTCAAGAAGCCGGCGGCACAGCGCCTGAAGCTGCTGCGCGAGAGCGAGGGCGCACAGGGCCAGTTCCTCTGGGCGATCCTGCGCGACAGTTTCCACTACGCCGCGGTGCATCTCGCGACCATCGCCGAGAGCGCGCGCGACATCGACTTCGCGATGCGCTGGGGCTTCGGCATGAAGCAGGGCCCGTTCGAGCTCTGGCAGGAAGCCGGCTGGACGCAGGTCGCCAAGTGGATCCAGGAAGACATCGATGCGGGCAAGGCGCTGTCGACCGCACCGCTGCCGAAGTGGGTGTTCGACGGCCCGGTGGCCGAAGCCGGCGGCGTCCACACCCCAGCGGGTTCGTGGAGCGCCTCGAAGAGCAGCTTCGTCGCCGCCCGCAAGCTGCCGGTGCATGAACGCCAGCTGTTCCCCGAGAGCGTGCTCGGCGCCGATGCGCCGGATGCCAACAAGGCCGGCACCACGATCCAGGACGAAGGCGACGTGCGCCTCTGGACCCTCGATGGCGAGGTGCTGATCGCCAGCATCCATTCGAAGATGCACGCCATCAGCCCGGACGTCGCCGAGGCCCTGGCGGCCGGCGTCGAGCTGGCCGAGAAGGAATACAAGGCGATGGTGATCTGGTCGCCCGACGAGATGTTCTCGGTCGGCGCCGACCTGCAGGCGATGCTGCCGGCCTTCGTGGTCGCCGGCATCGGCGCGGTCGAAGGCGCGGAGCAGGAGCTGCAGAACGTCATGCTCAAGATCCGCTATGCCAGCGTGCCGGTGGTGTCCGCCGTGCGCGGCCTGGCGCTCGGCGGCGGCTGCGAACTGGCGGTGCATTCGGCGAAGCGTGTCGCCGCGATGGAAAGCTACATCGGCCTGGTGGAAGTCGGCGTCGGCCTGATCCCCGGTGCCGGCGGCCTGACCTACATCGCGCGCCGCGCGGCCGAGAATGCGGCGGCATCGACCGGCAGCGACCTGCTGCCCTTCCTGACCGAGGGCTTCACCGCCGCGGCCATGGCGAAGGTCGGCACCAGCGCGCTCGAATCGAAGAAGCTCGGCTACCTGCTCGACAGCGATGTCGTGGTGCCGAACAAGGACGAGCTGCTGTACGTGGCATTGCAGCAGGCCAAGGCGATGGCCGACGCCGGCTGGCGCCCGCCGCTGCGCCGCCAGTTCAAGGTTGCGGGCCGCAGCGGCGCCGCCACCATCAAGGGCCAGCTGGTCAACATGCGCGACGGTGGCTTCATCAGCGCGCACGACTTCCACATCGCGAGCCTGATCGCCGAAGTGGTCACCGGCGGCGACATCGATGCCGGCTCGCTGGTCACCGAGGAATACCTGATGGCGCTGGAACGCAAGGCGTTCTGCTCGCTCATCGTGCATCCCAAGACGCAGGAACGCATCATGGGCATGCTCTCGACCGGCAAGCCCGTGCGCAACTAAGGACAGACACCATGAGCAAGCAAGTACAAGACGCCTACATCGTCTCCGCCACCCGCACGCCGATCGGCAAGTCGCACCGCGGCTACTTCCGCAACTACCGCCCCGACGACCTGCTCGCGACCACGCTGAAGGCGGCGCTGGCGGCCGTGCCCGGGCTCGATCCGAAGGCGATCGAGGACATCATCTGCGGCTGCGCGATTCCCGAATCGCAGCAGGGCCTCAACGTGGCGCGCATCGGCGCCGTGCTCGCCGGCCTGCCCGACAGCATCGGCGGCATCACGGTCAACCGCTTCTGCGCCTCCGGCCTGTCGGCGGTGCAGATGGCGGCCGACCGCATCCGCGTCGGCGAGGCCGAAGTGATGATTGCCGCCGGCGTCGAGAGCATGAGCATGGTGCCGATGATGGGCAACTCGCCCTCGCTGTCGCCCTCGATCTTCGAGCGCGAAGGCGACGTCGGCATCGCCTACGGCATGGGCCTGACCGCCGAGAAGGTGGCCCAGCAGTGGAAGGTGAGCCGCGAGGCGCAGGACGCCTTCGCGCTCGAGTCGCACCGCCGCGCGCTGGCCGCCCAGCAGGCCGGCGAGTTCGCCGACGAGATCACGCCGATCGAAGTCACCGACCGCACGCCCGACCTCGCCACCGGCGAGTCGGTGGCCAAGAGCCGCATCGTCAGCCTCGATGAGGGCGCGCGTCCCGACACCACGCTCGAAGGCCTGGCCAAGCTGCGCACCGTGTTCGCGGCCCGCGGCTCGGTCACGGCCGGCAACAGCTCGCAGACCTCGGACGGCGCCGGCGCGCTGATCCTGGCCAGCGAGAAGGCCTGCAAGCAGTACGACCTGAAGCCGCTGGCGCGCTTCGTGAGCTTCGCCAGCAAGGGCGTGCCGCCGCACATCATGGGCATCGGCCCGATCGAGGCGATCCCGGCCGCGCTGCGCTATGCCGGCCTGACGCAGGACGCGATCGACTGGATCGAGCTCAACGAGGCCTTCGCGGCGCAGTCGCTGGCGGTGATCAACACGCTGGGCCTCGATCCGGCCAAGGTCAATCCGATGGGCGGCGCGATCGCGCTGGGCCATCCGCTCGGCGCCACGGGCGCGATCCGCTCCGCGACCGTGATCCACGCGCTGCAGCGCAAGAAGCTCAAGTACGGCATGGTCACGATGTGCGTGGGCATGGGGCAGGGCGCGGCGGGGATCTTCGAGCGGGTGTGAGATGGAGCACCGCAGCCTGCAGGTCGACGAGGGCGTGCGGATCGCCGTGCGCCTCTATGAGCCGGACGGAGCGCCGCGCGCCAGCGTGGTGATCGGCGGCGCGATGGGCGTGCGGCAGGCTTTCTACGAGCCTTTCGCACGCTGGCTGACACAGCAGGGCCTGCGGGTCTGGACCTTCGACTATCGCGGCTGCGGGGAGTCTCGCCCGGCCGATGCGGCCGCCTCGCTGCGCGGATTCGAGGCCGACCTCTTCGACTGGACGCGGGACTACGAGGCCGTGATCGATGCGGCCAAGGCGGGTGGGCGAGACATTCCGCTCTATCTGCTGGGCCACAGCCTGGGCGCCCAGTTGCCGGGTTTTCTGCAGCGTCCGCAGCAGGTCGATGGCCTGATCAGCATCGCCGCCGGCAGCGGCTACTGGCGCGAGAACGCGCCGCGTCTGAAGCGCGGCGTCCTCTACTTCTGGTATCTCCTGGTGCCGCTGGCGACGCGAATCTGGGGCTACTTCCCTGGCACCCGGCTGCGCAAGGTCGGCGACCTGCCGCGCGGCGTGATCCTGCAATGGCGCCGCTGGTGCCTCGATCCTCGCTACGGCATGGGCGCCGAGGGCGAAGCGGCCGTTCGAAGCTATGGCAAGGTCCGCTTTCCGGTGCTGGCGCTCTCGATGACCGATGACGAACTGATGACGCTGGAGGGCACGCAAAGCCTGCTGAGCTTCTACAGCGGTGCACCCAGCGCGCTGCAGCGCATCGCGCCCGCGGACGTGCAGGCCCGGCGGATCGGCCATTTCGGGTTGTTCCGCGAGCAGTTCAGCCAGAGCCTGTGGCCGAGGGTGGCCGACAGCCTGCACGACCTGGCGGCGCTGACGGCGCCCGCCCGAAACGTCCCGCACACGACTGCGTGACCGGCCCTCACGGAGGCACACTGCGCCCATGAAGACACACCCCCTCGACAAGGCCCTCGACCTGGTGCACAGCGATATCCAGGCGGGGTGCTTCACCGGTGCCACGAGCCCGGACTACTGGAACATGGTCGGCCCCTTCGGCGGCACGACCGCCGCCGTGATGCTGCAGGCCGTGCTGCGGCATCCCGACCTGCTCGGCGAGCCGGTCGCCGTCACGGTGAACTACGCGGCAGCGGTGGGCGAGGGCGCCTTCGAGGTGCTCGCCGTGCCGGTGCGCACCAACCGCTCGACCCAGCACTGGACGATCCAGATGTCGCAGGCCGGCGCCGACGGCAGGCCGCACGTGACCACCACGGGCACCGCGGTCACCGCGGTCCGGCGCGAGACCTGGGGCACCAGCGACCTGCCGATGCCCGAGGCACCTCCGCCGGCGGCGATCGAGCGCGCGAGCATCGGGCCGGCCCGGGCCGCCTGGCTCGGCCAGTACGAGATGCGGCCGATCATCGGATCGATCCCGACCGAATGGGACGGCAGCGGCGAGGCCAGCGAGACGCGCATGTGGATCCGCGACGCCGAACCCCGGCCGCTCGACTTCGCGGCGCTCATGGCGCTCAGCGACACCTTCTACCCGCGCGTCTGGCTGCGGCGCGCCAAGCCGGTGCCGATCGGCACCGTGTCGATCACCACCTACTTCCACACCGACGGTGCGCTGCTGGCCGAGGTCGGCACCGGCTACCTGCTGGGCCGGGCCACCGGGCAGCAGTTCAGCAACGGCTACTTCGACCAGGCGGCGCAGCTCTGGAGCGAGTCGGGCGCGCTGCTGGCGACCAGCAACCAGATCGTCTACTTCAAGGAATGAGTGCCCTGCCGCGACAATGAACGGCAGCACAAGGAGACACGCATGACGACGAAATCCGTCGATTTCTATTTCGACTTCGGCAGCCCGGCCGCCTACCTGGCCTATACGCAGCTGCCGCACCTGTGCGCCGACACCGGCGCTGCGCTGGTCTGGAAGCCGATGCTGCTGGGCGGCGTGTTCCAGGCCACCGGCAACCGCTCGCCTGCCGAGGTGCCGGCCAAGCGGCCCTACATGAATGCCGACCTGAAGCGCTTCGCCGCGCGCTACGGCGTTCCGTTCAGGCACAACCCGAACTTCCCGATCAACACGCTGCTGCTGATGCGCGGCGCCACGGGCCTGCAGATGCGCGAGCCCGAGCGCTTCCGCGCCTATGTCGATGCGATCTACCACGCGATGTGGGTCGAGCCGCAGAATCTCAACGATGCCGCGACCGTCGGCGCCGTGCTGCAGGCGGCCGGCTTCGACGCGGCCCGGCTGCTGGCCCTGGCCAACGACCAGGAGGTCAAGGACCGGCTCAAGGCCAACACCGAGGAAGCCGTGCAGCGCGGCATCTTCGGCGCGCCGACCATGTTCGTCGGCGACCAGATGTTCTGGGGCCAGGACCGGCTCGACTTCGTTCGAGAAGCCCTGGCCTGACCGTGGGCCCCGCCCGGCGGCGGCCTGATCCCCTCGTTTTTTCCAAGGACCCCCCATGAGCGACATCCTCGTCCACACCGAAGCCGGTGTGATGACCCTGACCTTCAACCGTCTCGACAAGAAGAACTCGATCACCAGCGCGATGTACGGCGAGCTGGCCGACGCTCTGGCCCGGGCCGAGCAGGACGGCGCGGTGCGCGCGGTACTGATCCAGGGCGACGCCACGATCTTCAGCGCCGGCAACGACATCGGCGACTTCCTCAACCAGCCGCCTTCGACCCAGGAGTCGCCGGTGTTCCGCTTCCTGCGCGGCATCGCCACCTTTCCGAAGCCGATCGTGGCGGCGGTCTGCGGTCCGGCGGTGGGCATCGGCACCACGATGCTGTTCCATTGCGACCTGGTCTACGCCGGCGACAACGCGGCCTTCTCGATGCCCTTCGTGAACCTGGGCTTGTGTCCCGAGGCTGCGTCCAGTCTGCTGGTGCCGCAGATGTTCGGCTACCACCGCGCGGCCGAGGCGCTGCTGTTGGGCGAACCCTTCATGGCCGAGGCGGCGCTCGAGGTCGGGCTGGTCAATCGCGTGGTGCCGCCCACCGAAGCCAATGCCATCGCGCAGGCGCAGGCCCGCAAGCTGGCGGCCAAGCCGCTGACCGCTCTGATCGAGACCAAGCGCCTGATGAAGAAGTCGCAGCAGCCCGCGCTGCTGGAGCGCATGGGCGAGGAGGGTCAGAGTTTCGGCCGCATGCTGCGCGAGCCGGCGGCGCGCGAGGCCTTCACGGCCTTCATGGAGAAGCGCAAGCCGGATTTTTCGAAGGTCTGAGCGGCGGTGGGACGGACTGATCAGTCCTTTTCGATCGGCCGCGGCCGCCCGTCGTCGTCTATCGCGACGTAGGTAAAAGTCGCCTCGGTCACCTTGATGTACTCGCCCTGCGCCCGGAAGCGCTCGGCGAAGACCTCGACCGTGACCGTGACCGAGGTGCGCCCGATGCGCACCAGCTTCGAATAGAACGACAGGATGTCGCCCAACCGCACCGGCTGCTTGAAGATGAATTCGTTGACCGCCACGGTCGCCATCCGGCCCTTGGCGTAGCGCGCCGGAATCACCGAGCCGGCCAGGTCGCACTGGGCCATGACCCAGCCGCCGAAGATGTCGCCGTTGGCGTTGCAGTCGGCGGGCATGGGGATCACCTTGAGCACCAGCTCCATGTCGGCCGGCAGGCTCTTGAGCGTGGCGGGGAGGTTGGCGCTGGAATCTGCGGACATGGGCACAATCTGGGGTCGGGTCGTCAGACCCTTCTGAAAACAACAGCCACGATTGTCTCCCATGCGCCGCAGCGGCGAAGCACTTTCCTCTCCCCACCCCACCTCGGCCGGCACGCCCGCCCGCAGCGACCGATCCGACTGGGCGACGCTGCGGCGTCTGTTTCCGTACCTCTGGCGTTACAAATGGCGCGTCATGGCGGCGCTGGCCTTCATGGTCGGCGCCAAGGTCGCCAATGTGGGCGTGCCGGTGCTGCTCAAGAACCTGGTCGACGCGATGTCGATCAAGCCCGGCAGCGCCGCCTCGCTGCTGGTGGTGCCGGTGGGGCTGCTGGTCGCCTACGGGCTGCTGCGGCTGTCGACCGCGGTCTTCAACGAGCTGCGCGAGCTGGTCTTCGCCAAGGCCACCGAGGGCGCGGCGCGCAGCATCTCGCTGGAGGTGTTCCAGCACCTGCATGCGCTGAGCCTGCGCTTCCACCTGGAGCGCCAGACCGGCGGCATGACGCGCGACATCGAGCGCGGCACGCGCGGCGTGCATTCGCTGATCTCGATGTCGCTCTACAGCATCGTGCCGACGATCATCGAGCTGACGCTGGTGCTGACCATCCTGGGCGTGAAATTCGACTCGGGCTTCGTCTGGATCACGCTGGCCGCGCTGGTGGTCTACATCTCCTTCACGGTGGTCGTGACCGAATGGCGGACCCAGTTCCGCAAGACCATGAACGAGCTCGACTCGGTGGCGCAGAGCCGCGCGGTCGATTCGCTGCTCAATTACGAGACGGTCAAGTACTTCAACAACGAGGGCTTCGAGGCCGGCCGCTACGACGCCAGCCTGGAGCGCTACCGCAAGGCGGCGGTCAAGAGCCAGACCACGCTCAGCATGCTGAACGCGGGCCAGCAGTGCCTGATCGCGATCAGCCTGGTGGCGATGCTCTACCGAGCCACGCAGGGCGTGGTCGACGGCCACATGACGCTGGGCGACCTGGTGATGGTCAACGCCTTCATGATCCAGCTCTACATCCCGCTCAATTTCCTGGGCGTGATCTACCGCGAGATCAAGCAGAGCCTGACCGACCTCGACAAGATGTTCGTGCTGCTCGAGAAGGAGCGCGAGGTGCGCGACGCGCCGGAGGCCCGGCCGCTGGCGGGCCACGATTCGACGGTGCGCTTCGAGGACGTCAGCTTTGCCTACGAGGCGGCGCGGCCGATCCTGAAGCACGTGAGCTTCGAGATTCCGGCCGGCAAGACGGTGGCCGTGGTCGGCCCGTCGGGCTCCGGCAAGTCGACGCTGGCCCGATTGCTCTACCGCTTCTACGACGTCCAGCAGGGCCGCATCACGATCGGCGGCGAGGACATCCGGCAGGTGACGCAGGCCAGCGTGCGGCAGGCGATCGGCATCGTGCCGCAGGACACGGTGCTGTTCAACGACACGGTCGAATACAACATCGCCTATGGCCGGCCGGGCGCCAGCCGCGAGGAGGTGGAGGAGGCCGCGCGGGCGGCGCGCATCCACGACTTCATCGTCCACACGCCCAAGGGCTACGAGACCATGGTCGGCGAGCGCGGGCTGAAGCTCTCGGGCGGCGAGAAGCAGCGGGTGGCGATCGCGCGCACCCTGCTCAAGAACCCGCCGATCGTGATCTTCGACGAGGCCACCTCGGCGCTGGACTCGGCCAACGAGCGGGCGATCCAGTCGGAGCTCAAGAGCGCGGCGCGCAACAAGACCACGCTGGTGATCGCGCACCGCCTGTCGACGGTGGTCGACGCGCACGAGATCCTGGTGCTCGAGAGCGGCGTGATCGTCGAGCGCGGCACCCATGCGCAGTTGCTGGAAGGCCAGGGCAAGTACGCCCAGATGTGGCGCTTGCAGAAGCTCGAGGCCGAGCCGGTGCTGTGAACCCTTTTCCTTGAATCAGGAGCATGCCGAGAATGTCAGAGAAGATTCCCCTGTTGGTACTCAACAGCCTGTCGCAGGCCCACCACGCGCAGGTCGCCGCGGTCTACGACGTAACCTACCTGCCGGTGCCGACGCAGGCCCAACGCGATGAGCTGATCGCCGCCCAGGGCGGGCGCTTCCGCGCGGTGCTGACGATCGGCACGATCGGCCTGACGGCCGCGGAGATCGCCGCCATGCCGAAGCTGGAACTGGTGTGCTGCATGGGGGCCGGCTACGAGGGCGTCGCGCTGGAGGCGGCGCGTGCGCGC
The DNA here is from genome assembly GCF_030486595.1 of Variovorax ginsengisoli. Classification (GTDB taxonomy): domain Bacteria; phylum Pseudomonadota; class Gammaproteobacteria; order Burkholderiales; family Burkholderiaceae_C; genus Variovorax; species Variovorax ginsengisoli_B. The sequence goes on from NZ_JAUJZH010000007.1 coordinate 27,445, forward strand.
GGCATCACGCTCGCGAACGGGGCAGGCACCAACGACGACTGCGTGGCCGACCATGCCTTCGGCCTGCTGATCGGCGCCATGCGCCACATCCGCAAGCTCGACCGGCTGTGCCGCGAAGGGGTGCGGCGCGAGACGATTCCGCATCCGCCCAACGTCTCCGGCAAGCGCCTGGGCATCGTCGGGCTGGGCACCATCGGCCAGAAGATCGCCAGGCGGGCCGAGGGCTTCGACATGGCGATCGGCTATCACAACCGCAAGCCGCGAGAGGGCGTTGCCCACCGCTACTTCGACAGCGTGCAGGCGCTGGCCGAATGGGCCGACATCCTGGTGGTCGCGACACCGGGCGGCGCGGGCACGCGGCACCTGGTGAATGCCGCCGTCCTCGATGCGCTGGGGCCGCAGGCGTTCCTGGTCAACATCTCGCGCGGCAGCGTGGTCGACACCGAGGCGCTCGCTGCGGCGCTGCGCGAAGGCCGTCTCGCAGGCGCTGGGCTCGACGTCTATGAGAGCGAGCCGCTGCCGCCCGCGCCGCTGGTCGGGCTCGACAACGTGCTGCTGACGCCGCACATGGCGGGGTGGTCGCCGGAGGCTACGCAGGCGTCGGTCGATCGGTTCCTGGCGAATGCCGAGGGGCATTTTTCGGGGCGTGGGGTGGTGTCGGCGATCTGAGGGGTTACGTGGCGTGGGCGGCGGTGGCGGGCGGTATGGCCCGCACCGCTTGCCGGGCGCCCCTCGAGAGACAACTAGGCTTTCTCAAGCAATCGTGGAAGGTCGCACGTTCCCCCACCCACAAGCCACGTCATACGCATGCCCCAGCCGCAGCACCGCCATGTCCGCGTGCACCGGCCCCGCGATCTGCAGCCCCATCGGCAGCCCCTCGCCGCTGAAGCCCGCGCGCACATTGAGCGTTGGCAGGCCGGCCAGGGTAAAGGGCGTGACGATTTCCATCCATCGGTGGTAGGTGTCGCTCTCCACGCCGCCGACCGACTTCGGCCAGGCCAGCGTCGCGTCGAAGGGGAAGACCTGCGCCGTCGGCGCCACCACGAAGTCGAACCGTTCGAAGGCCCGCAGGAACGCGCGGTAGACATTGGAACGGTAGACCGATGCCTGGTACAGCGCCGCGGCGTCGAGCAGCTGGCTCTGCTCGATTTCCCAGCGCGCCTCGGGCTTGAGCTTGCCGCGCAGCGCCGGGTCGGCATGCGCGGCGCCCAGCTTGCCGCCGACCAGCAGCTGGCGCAGCCGCAGCCAGGCGGTCCAGTTCTGCTCGCGCGGCACGTCGAACTGGTGCGGCGCGACCTCGCAGCCAAGGTCGCGGAAGGTCTGCAGGGCGATGTCGCAGAGCTCGCGCACGCCCGGCGCCAGCGGCAGCCCGGGCCAGATGCTGCCGAGCCAGCCGATGCGCAGGCCCCGGGTCTCGCCATCGAGCCGGAGCACATCGGGCGAGGGCAGGGCGCCTTCCAGCGACAGCGGCAGCCGGGGATCGAAGCCCGCCTGCACCGCGAGCAGGCGCGCGGCGTCCTCGACGGTGCGCGCCATCGGCCCCTCGGTGCCGAGCTGCTGCAGGAACAGATCGTCTTCGGGCGCACCCGGCACCCGGCCGCGCGAGGGCCTGAAGCCGATCACGTTGTTGAAGGCGGCCGGGTTGCGCAGCGAGCCGCCCATGTCGCTGCCGTCGGCCACCGGCAGCATGCCGAGGGCCAGCGCCACCGCCGCACCGCCGCTGCTGCCGCCGGCGCTCAGCGCCGGATCGTAGGCATTGAGCGTGGTGCCGAAGACCGTGTTGTAGGTGTGCGAGCCGAGCCCGAACTCGGGCGTGTTGGTCTTGCCGATGACGATCGCGCCGGCGCTGCGCATGCGGGCCACATGAAGGCTGTCGCTGCGCGCCGGCGTCCGCGGCGCGATCGGCGATCCCATCGAGGTCGGGAGACCGGCCGCATGGCTCAGGTCCTTGACCGCCAATGGAAAGCCGTGCATCCAGCCGAGGCGCTCGCCGCGTGCGAGCTGCGCGTCGCGCTCGCCGGCCTCGTCGAGCAGCTGCTGCGGGTCGCGCAGCGAGACGATGGCGTTGAAGCGCGGGTTGAGGGCTTCGATGCGCGCCAGCGTGGCGCCCATCAGCTCGCGGCAGGACAGCTCGCGCCGGGCGATCAGCTGCGACAGGCGGGTGGCATCGAGGGCGAGAAGGTCGGAGGCGTTCATGGCGATCGCGGGCCGGTGGCGGTTCACCAGTATGTCGCAGCCTCGCATAATCGCCGGATGGAAACCAAGTGGCTCGAAGACTTCGTCAGCCTGGCAGAGACCCGCAGCTTCAGCCGATCGGCCCAGCTGCGCCATGTCACCCAACCGGCCTTCTCGCGCCGGATCCAGGCGCTCGAAGGCTGGGCCGGCACCGACCTGGTCGACCGCAGCTCCTACCCCACGCGCCTGACGCCGGCCGGCCAGACCCTCTACGGCCAGGCGATCGAGATGCTGCAGGCGCTGCAGAGCACGCGAGCCATGCTGCGCGGCCACTCCGCGGTGGCGCAGGACGTGATCGAGTTCGCGATCCCGCACACGCTCGCCTTCACTTTCTTCCCGGCCTGGATCACCAGCCTGCGGGAGCAGTTCGGGCCGATGAAGAGCCGGCTGATCGCGCTGAACGTCCACGACGCGGTGCTGCGCCTGGTCGAAGGCAGCTGCGACGTGCTGATCGCCTACCACCATCCCTCCCAGCCGCTGCCGCTCGACGCCAACCGCTACGAGATGGTGAGCCTGGGCGAAGAAGTGGTCGCGCCGTGGGTCAAGCCCGATGCCGACGGGGCGCCGCGCTACTGCCTGCCCGGGCGCCCCGGCCAGCCCTTGCCCTACCTCGGCTACGCCCCGGGCGCCTATCTCGGGCGGGTCGTCGACCAGGTGCTCAAGGCGTCCGGCACCGCGATCCATCTCGACCGGGTCTACGAGACCGACATGGCCGAGGGCCTCAAGGTGATGGCGCTCGAAGGCCACGGCATCGCCTTCCTGCCGGAGAGCGCGGTGCGCAAGGAGGTCCGCGCCCGCACCCTGGTCAGCGCCCTGCCGCCGGAGATCGATCGCCTCGACGCCACGATGGAAATCCGGGCCTATCGCGAGCGTCCTGGCACCACGGCCTCGAAGAGCGCCGGGCGCGTCGGCAAGGGAGCCGCCGATTCGCTGTGGGCTTACCTGGTGCAGGCCCAGGGTTCAGGCTGACGCCGTCGATTTGTGCACCGCACAAACTATGACGCGCCGACATGCCGACCGCCGCATTCGGCATTGGGCGCCGGCGATAACTGTGACTAAAGTCCGCCTCACGTTTTTTTCGGGCACAAAGGCTGCTTTGAAGTAGCTGTTCGCGCATCGGTGCGCCCTCGCAAGGTGCATCTCGCACCGGGTTGGTCCGGGTATGGCGCAGAATGCGGGCGTCTAGAATTTCGAGTCTTTCTCTCAGTCTCAGGAGTCAAGTATGAAGAAGCAGGTATTGGCGTTGGCCGTGATGGTGCTCGCCGCAGGAGGAGCCTTCGCCCAGGCCAACGACACGTTGGCCAAGATCAAGTCCACGGGTGCCGTGACGATGGGCGTGCGCGACTCGTCCGGCGCGCTGGCCTACACCATCGGCGACGGCAAGTACGTCGGCTTCCACACCGAGATGTCCGAGCGCATCCTGGCCGACATCCAGAAGCAGCTCGGCCTGCCCAAGCTCGACATCAAGCGCCAGCTGGTGACCTCGCAGAACCGCGTGCCGCTGGTGCAGAACGGCACCGTCGACCTCGAATGCGGCTCGACCACCAACAACGCCACGCGCCAGAAGGACGTCGCCTTCGCCATCACCACCTACGTCGAGGAAGTGCGCATCGCGGTCAAGGCCAATTCGGGCATCAACTCGATCAAGGACCTCAACGGCAAGAACGTGGTCACGACCACCGGCACGACCTCGGTGCAGACCCTGCGCAAGAACGAGCGCGCCCAGGGCATCGACTTCAAGGAAGTCATGGGCAAGGACCACGCCGACAGCTTCCTGCTGCTCGAATCGGGCCGCGCCGATGCGTTCGTGATGGATGGCCAGATCCTGGCCGGCAACATCGCCAAGTCGAAGGCCCCGGCCGACTTCAAGATCGTCGGCGATGCGCTGTCGGTCGAGCCGATCGCCTGCATGCTGCGCAAGGACGATCCGGCCTTCCTGAAGGCGGTCGACGACAGCATCAAGCGCCAGATCGCCGACGGCTCGCTGGCCAAGCTGTACGACAAGTGGTTCATGCAGCCGATCCCGCCGACCAACACCAAGGTCGGCCTGCCGCTGTCGGAAGCCACCAAGGCTGCTTGGGCCAACCCCAACAACAAGCCGATGGAAGACTACGTCAAGAAGTAAGCACGCGGGCTGATGCGTGAACGAACGCCCGCCTTTTCCGGCGGGCGTTTGTTTTGTGAGAGGCCTCCAACAATCATCGAGGAGTTCAAATGGGAAAATGGGATTGGCAGGTCTTCCTGGAAGATCCGGGCGGCAAGATACCGACCTACTGGCAGTGGCTGGTGTCGGCCTGGGGCTGGACGGTGTCGGTGTCCTTGTGCTCGCTGGTCGTGGCGCTGGTGCTCGGCTCGCTGGTCGGCGTGATCCGCACGCTGCCCGACAGCCCGTGGCTGGTGCGCTTCGGCAATGCCTGGGTCGAGCTGTTCCGCAACGTGCCGCTGCTGGTCCAGATCTTCCTCTGGTACCACGTGGTGCCCAAGATGTTCCCGGTCATGTCCGGCCTGCCGCCCTTCATCCTGGTGGTCTTCGCGCTCGGCTTCTTCACCTCGGCCCGGATCGCCGAGCAACTGCGCTCCGGCATCCAGGCCCTGCCCAAGGGCCAGCGCTACGCGGGCATGGCGGTGGGCTTCACGACGCCGCAGTACTACCGCTACGTCATCCTGCCGATGGCCTACCGCATCATCATCCCGCCGCTCACCAGCGAGTCGATGAACATCTTCAAGAATTCGTCGGTCGCGTTCGCGGTGTCGATTCCCGAAATGATCCAGTTCGCGATGCAGGCCGGCGAAGAGACCTCGCGCGTGACCGAGATGTACATGGCCGTGACCGTGCTCTACGTGATCTCGGCGATGGTCATCAACCGCATCATGGCCTGGGTCGAGAAGAGGGTCCGGGTGCCGGGCTTCGTCGTGGCCGGAACCGGCGGCGGAGGACACTGACATGAATCTCGACCTCACGTTCTTCAACTGGGCCGTCGTCAGCAGCTTCCTGCTCAAGGGCCTCTACTTCAGCGTGTTCCTGACGGTGGTCGCCACGCTAGGCGGCATCTTCTTCGGCACCTTGCTGGCCCTGATGCGGCTGTCGGGCAAGAAGTGGCTCGACATGCCGGCGGCGATCTACGTCAACGGCATGCGCAGCATCCCGCTGGTGATGGTGATCCTGTGGTTCTTCCTGCTGGTGCCCAACATCATCGGCCGGCCGATCGGGCCCGAGTACTCGGCCGTCATCACCTTCGTCGCCTTCGAGGCCGCCTACTTCAGCGAGATCATGCGCGCCGGCATCCAGTCGATTCCGCGCGGGCAGGTGTTCGCGGGGCAGGCAGTGGGCATGACCTACGGCCAGAACATGAAGCTGGTGATCCTGCCGCAGGCCTTCCGCAACATGCTGCCGGTGCTGCTGACCCAGACCATCATCCTGTTCCAGGACACCTCGCTGGTCTACGCCATCGGCGCCTACGACCTGTTCAAGGGCTTCGACACTGCGGGCAAGAACTTCGGCCGGCCCGAAGAGGCCTACCTGCTGGCCGCCGTCGTCTATTTCGTCCTGTGCTATTCGCTTTCATGGCTCGTGAAGCGGCTGCACAAGAAGATCGCCATCATCCGCTGAGCTGAAGGAGCAACAAGATGTCCGACAAAATGATTGAAATCAAGAACGTTTCCAAGTGGTATGGCCCGGTGCAGGTGCTCAACGACTGCTCCGTCAGCATCTCCAAGGGCGACGTGGTGGTGGTCTGCGGGCCCTCGGGCTCGGGCAAGTCCACCTTGATCAAGACCGTCAACGCGCTCGAGCCCTTCCAGAAGGGCGAGATCACGGTCAACGGCATTCCGCTGCACGACCCCAAGACCAACCTGCCGAAGCTGCGCTCCAAGGTCGGCATGGTGTTCCAGCACTTCGAGCTGTTCCCGCACCTGTCGGTGACCGAGAACCTCACGATCGCCCAGATCAAGGTGCTGGGCCGCAGTGCCGACGAAGCCAAGACGCGCGGCCTCAAGATGCTCGACCGCGTGGGCCTGATGGCGCACAAGGACAAGTTCCCGGGGCAGCTGTCGGGCGGCCAGCAGCAGCGGGTGGCGATCGCCCGCGCGCTCTCCATGGACCCGATCGTGATGCTGTTCGACGAGCCGACCTCGGCGCTCGACCCCGAGATGGTCGGCGAGGTGCTCGACGTGATGGTGTCGCTGGCCAAGGAAGGCATGACCATGATGGTGGTCACGCACGAGATGGGCTTCGCGCGCAAGGTGGCGAGCCGCGTGATCTTCATCGACGTCGGCGGCCGCATCCTGGAAGACTGCTCGAAGGAGGAGTTCTTCACCCACCCCGAGAATCGCCAGCCCCGGACCAAGGATTTCCTGAACAAGATCCTGCAGCACTAGGGTGATCACGCCCTAGGCGCGGGCGGATCGGTGTCGAGCGGCCCGATCCGAAGCCACGGCCAGCGTACGCGGTACGACTCGGCCTTGCGCTCGAACAGATCGCGGTGCGGCGTCAGCGGGTTCATCGTCAGCAGCCCGTCGTAGAGCAGCTTCAGCCCGTTCGGGGCGTAGAGTTCGGCGGGCCGGATGCCGACGCAGGTGGCCGGCACCAGGAAGCGATCGATGCCATCTTTCGCACTGTGCAGCGGGGCGTAGGGCTGACCGAAATGCGATTCGTACCAAAGGTGGACCCGCGCCTGGTTGGACGCTTCGACGGTGACGCCGAGGTCTCCCAGCACCGCGTCGACCCGCGCCTGCACGCCCTGCTCGCCCGCCGCCGAGGTGTCGGCGGCATCGAAGTAGAACAGGTCGTAGTCCTTGATGGCCGCCTCCGGCGCACGGCCCGCCTGCAGGTTCCACACCGTCTGGAACAGGCAGCCGGCGACCAGCCAGCCGTCCGGAAGGGCCAAGGCGGACCAGCGCTCGAGGATCGCGCGGTTGTGGCGGTTGCGGAGGACGTCGGCGAGGAAGCGGTCTTGCATGGCTTGATGAGCATAAGCGTGCCAGGCAGGCGAAAAGGATGAAAAAAGCCCCGCACCGCGGGGCTTCGTCCATCGCCGCGAGGCCAGCCTACTTCGACCGCGCCGCCACCGCCTTCTCCGCCTTGGCCACCAGGTCGGCGCCGACCGTGTTCTTCCACTTGTCGTACACCGGCCGCGTGGCCTTGACGAAGGCTTCGCGCTCGTCGGGCGTGAGCTGGGTCACGGTCACGCCCATGCCGGCGATGTCCTTGAGCACCGGCTTGCCGGGCTCGACCAGGCCCTTGCGGGCAATGGCGATTTCCTGCTTGCCGGCGTCGAGCGCGGCCTGGCGCACGATGGCCTGGTCGGCCGGCGTCCACGAAGACCAGACTTCCTTGTTGACCACGAACACCAGCGGATCGCACACGTAGCCCCAGGTGGTCACGAACTTCTGGCCCACGGTGTGCATCTTCAGCACCGTGAACAGGAACAGCGGATTCTCCTGGCCGTCGACCGCGCCGCTGGCGAGCGCGGGCTGGGCGTCGGCCCAGCTCATCTGGGTCGGGTTGGCGCCCAGGGCGCTGAACATGTCGGAGTAGATCGGCGAGCCGACGACGCGGACCTTCATGCCCTTCAGGTCATCGGGCGTCTTGATCGGCTTCTTCGAGTTGGTCACTTCGCGGAAGCCGTTCTCGCCCCAGGCCAGCGGCACCACGCCGGCCTTGTCGAGCGTGGCGAAGATCTCCTTGCCGACCGGGCCCTGCGTCAGCGCGTCCACCGCCGCGTAGTCGGGCATCAGGAAGGGCATCGAGAACAGGTTGAGCTGCTTGACCTGCGGCGACCAGTTGATGGTCGAGCCGACCGCCATGTCGATCACGCCCTGGCGCAGCGCGCTGAACTCGCGCGTCTGGTCGCCCTGGATCAGCGACACGCCGGGGTACAGCTTGATGTTGATGCGGCCCTGGGTGCGCTCCTTGACCAGGTCGGCCCAGATGCGGCCGGCTTCGCCCCACGGCGTCGGCGGGCCCAGCACCAGCGACATCTTGTACTCGGCCTTGTAGGCCTGGGCGGTCGCGGCCACCGAGAAGCCGCCCAGCGTGGCAGCGACGGCGAGCAGGCCGAGCAGGGAACGACGGAATTTCATGGACAGTCTCCTTAGTGAATGAATCGGAAAGTCAGTAGCCGAGCTTGCGCGGCAGCCAGAGTGCCAGTTCGGGCCAGATGATCACTGCCACCATGACGAGGAACATCGCGAACAGCATCCAGCCGACCCAGCGCACGGTCTCTTCCATGCGCACGTTGGCGATGCGGCAGGAGACCATGAGGTTGACGGCCAGCGGCGGCGTGAACTGGCCCAGCGCGACCTTCAGCGTGAGGATGACGCCGAACCACACCGGGTCCCACTTGTAGTACTGCACGATCGGCCACAGCAGCGGCACGAAGATCAGGAAGATCGAGACGCCGTCGAGGAACATGCCGACCGTGATCAGCAGCAGGATCAGCAGCGACAGCACGCCGTACTCGCCGAGCCCCGAATTGACGATGGCGCGGGTGACCGGATCGATCACGCCGAGGGTCGACAACGAGTAGGCGAAGATGCCCGCCAGCGACACCACCAGCAGGATCACGGCCGACAGCTCGCCCGATTCGCGCAGGATCACGAACAGGTCGCGGACCTTGATCGTGCGGTGGACCGCCATGCCGACGAAGAGCCCGTAGAACACCGCCACCACCGCCGCCTCGGTCGGCGTGAAGAGGCCGGCGCGCATGCCGCCCAGGATCAGCACCGGCGCCGCCAGGCCCCAGGTGGCCTCGCGGAAGCTCCTCCAGAAGGGCGGGCGCGGCAGGCTGGATTCGAGTGCGCCCATCTTGTTCTTGCGGGCCAGCCACACGGCCGGGACGATCAGCGCCACGCCGGCCAGGATGCCGGGGATCATGCCGGCGGCAAAAAGCGCCGGCACGGAAGCACCGGGGACCAGCACCGAGTAGACGATGAAGGCGACTGAAGGCGGGATCAGGATGTCGGTGGCGGCGGCGGCGCCGACCACGCTGGCCGAGTAGGCGGCCGGGTAGCCGGCGCGCGACATGGCGGTGATCATCACGGCGCCGACCGCGGCGGCATTGGCCGGGCCGGAGCCCGAGATGCCGCCGAGGAACATCGCCACCACGATCGCCACCAGCGGCAGCATGCCGGGGCCGCGGCCGACGATCGCGATCGCGAAGTTGACCAGGCGCAGCGCCACGCCCGAGCGGTCGAAGATCGAGCCGACCAGGACGAACATCGGGATCGCGAGCAGGGGGTACTTGCCGAGGCCGGCGTAGAAGTTCTGCGGCACGGCAAGCAGGCCGAACCATTGCGCTTCGCCGTTGGCCAGCGCGATGCAGGCGGCACCGGCGAGGCCGAGCGCGGCGCCGATCGGCACGCCGACCAGCATCATCGCCACGAAGGCGACGAAGAGCAGCGTGGGGATCATCGCTCCGAATCCCCGTAGTTGGTCTTGCGGCCGCGGCGGATGAACAGGCCCAGCGCCCGCAGCGCGATGGCGAAGGAGACGATCGGCAGCCAGATCGAATACCACCATTGCGGCACGCCGATGCCGGGCGAGGTCTCTTCGAAGCGGTAGTCGTCCCACACCACGCGCACGCTGAGCGCGCCGATCAGCAGGAACAGCAGCGCGACCGTGATCGCGCCGAACTGCGCCAGCCGCTTGCGCCGCGCCATGCTGCCGCTCTCGGCGAAGTACTCGATGCGGATGTGGCGATCGCGCGCCACCGCGGCCGATCCTGCGACCAGCGCCAGCAGGATCATCAGGAAGACCGAGAACTCCTCGGTCCAGGCGAACGACGAGTCGGTGAAGTAGCGCACCAGCACGTTGGCGAAGGTGATGCAGGCCAGCAGGCCCATGATGAGCACGGTCGCCCAGTCTTCGATCGCGAGCGGAACGCGGGTCGGCTCGTCGGCGGCTTCGATTTCAGGGGGCAGGGGGCTGGCGGCGTCCAGCACGGGGCCGGACTCGGTGGGAGAGGTCATCGGGGGGAGCAGGAAGGTGAGGGCACGTCGTGTCACCGGGCGGACGCCGGGACGCGGTCCGTACACCTCGACAGGGAAGCAGCCAGGGATCGTAACGATCCATGACCATTTCCATATCGGGGGTTTCCTTAGCCTGCCGCCCCGGCTCAGAGCGCCTTGACCAGTTCCGGCACGGCCGTGAACAGGTCGGCCACCAGGCCGTAGTCGGCCACCGAGAAGATCGGCGCCTCTTCGTCCTTGTTGATCGCCACGATCACCTTGGAGTCCTTCATGCCCGCCAGATGCTGGATCGCGCCCGAGATGCCGGCGGCGATGTACAGCTGCGGCGCGACGATCTTGCCGGTCTGGCCCACTTGCCAGTCGTTCGGGGCGTAGCCCGCGTCCACCGCCGCGCGGCTGGCGCCCAGGCCGGCGTTGAGCTTGTCGGCCAGGGGCGCCATCACTTCCTGGAACTTCTCGGCGCTGCCCAGCGCCCGGCCGCCCGAGACGATGATCTTGGCGGCCGTCAGTTCGGGGCGTTCGCTCTTGGTGACTTCGCGGCCGACGAAGCTGGACTTGCCGCTGTCGGCGACGCCGTCGACGGTTTCGATCGCTGCGCTGCCACCGGTGGCAGCGGCCGCATCGAAGCCCGTGGTGCGCACCGTGACCACCTTGATCGCGTCGTTGCTCTGCACGATCGCAATCGCGTTGCCCGCATAGATCGGACGCTCGAAGGTGTCGGGGCTGTCGACCTTGGTGATGTCGCTGATCTGGGCGACGTCCAGCAGCGCGGCCACGCGCGGGGCCACGTTCTTGCCGTTGGCGGTCGAGGGGAACAGGATGTGGCTGTAGTTCTTGGCGATGGCCAGGACCTGGGCTGCAACGTTCTCGGCCAGGTTCTCGGCCAGGGACGGGCTGTCGGCGACGATCACCTTGGCGACGCCTGCGACCTGGGAGGCGGCCTTGCCGGCTTCGGCGGCGTTGGCACCGGCCACCAGCACGTGGACGTCTCCGCTGGCGCAGGCGATGCCTGCAGTCACGGTGTTGAGGGTCGCCGGCTTCAGCGTGGCGTGGTCGTGTTCGGCAATAACAAGTACGGTCATGTCGTTGTTCCTCAGATCACCTTGGCTTCGTTCTTCAGCTTGTCCACCAGCGTGGCGACATCCGGCACCTTGATGCCGGCGCCGCGCTTCGGCGGCTCGCTGACCTTCAGGGTCTTCAGGCGCGGCTTGACATCTACGCCCAGGTCTTCCGGCTTGAACGTGTCCAGCTGCTTCTTCTTGGCCTTCATGATGTTGGGCAAGGTCACGTAGCGCGGCTCGTTCAGGCGCAGGTCGGTCGTGATGACGGCCGGCACGGAAAGAGAAATGGTCTCCAGGCCGCCATCGACTTCACGTGTCACGTTGACCTTGTCGCCCGCCACTTCGACCTTCGAGGCGAAGGTCGCCTGCGGCAGATCGGCCAACGCCGCCAGCATCTGGCCGGTCTGGTTGGCGTCGTCGTCGATCGCCTGCTTGCCCAGGATGATCAGCCCGGGCTGCTCCTTGTCGACCAGCGCCTTGAGCAGCTTGGCCACGGCCAGCGGCTGCAGCTCTTCGGTGGTCTCGACCAGGATGCCGCGGTCGGCGCCGATGGCCATCGCGGTGCGCAGGGTCTCCTGGCACTTCGCGTCGCCGCACGAGACCGCGATGATCTCGGTGGCGGCGCCCTTCTCCTTCAGGCGCACGGCTTCTTCGACGGCGATCTCGTCGAAGGGGTTCATGCTCATCTTGACGTTGGCAATATCGACACCGGTGCCGTCGCTCTTCACGCGCACCTTGACGTTGTAGTCGACGACCCGCTTGACGGGAACAAGAATCTTCATTGGTTTGACTCCATTGAATTGCGAAACCGGGGCTTGCAGGCAGCAGGCGATTTTAGGCGCCGGCCTCCGCGAGAACTGTTCATTTCAATCAGGGGGCGACGCCGGGGCCGCAGAAATAGAACGGTCGTGCTTTTTTGTGATTATAGGCGACCCGCATCGGCAAGAGAAGTAGCGGCTGGTAACGACTCGACATGCAGCACGCTCTGCGGGTAGGGAATGGCGATGCCTGCCGTGCGCAGGCCATCGAGAATGGCGACGTTGATGGCCGAGCGCACGTTGTCCCGGCCCTTGTCCGGATCGGCGACCCAGAAATTGAGCGTGAACTCGAGCCCATGGGGCGCGAAGGTCAAGAGGAAGGCGACCGGCGCCGGATCGGTCAGGACGCGCGGCTGCGCCGCCGCCGCGGCGCACAGGATGGCCTGCACCCGCGCCACGTCGCTGTCGTAGCCGACCACAATCGTGGTCGTGATGTTGAACTTGCGGTCGGCCAGCGACAGGTTCTCGACCCGGCTCGTGATCAGCGATTCGTTCGGCACGATCGACTCGCGGCCATTGCCCGCCCGCACCAGCGTGTAGCGGGTCTTGATGTCGGTGATGCGCCCCTCGAAGCCATCGACGCGGACGTTGTCGCCGATGCGGATCGAGCGCTCGAGCAGGATCACGAAGCCGCTCACGTAGTTGGCCGCCAGCTTCTGCAGGCCGAAGCCCAGGCCGACTCCGAGCGCGCCGCCCAGCACCGACAGCGCGGTCAGGTCCACCCCCACCGCCGACAGCGCGAACAGCAGGCCGATCAGCAGCAGAAAGGCACGGATCGCGTTCGATGCCACCTTGCGCATCGACAGGTCGGCCACCGCCTCGCGCAGGATCCGTTTCTCGATGGTCTGCGAGATCCACAGGGCGATGACCAGCACCAGGCCGGCCGAAAAAATGCCGTTCAGGATGGTGCGCAGGCTGACGCCCGGGCGGCCGAACGCCAGGGTGATCTCGTCGAGTTCGGCCAGCACCGGCTGCAGCAGGCCGACGATCCAGAGCACGGCGCCGATCCAGGCCAGCCACGAGATGGTGCGCTCGACCAGGCGCGCCATCGCGGAAGCCGGAAACACCGCGCTCAGGACGCGGGCAAAAAAGCGGATCGCGACCAGCGACACGAACACCGACACCGCGATGCGCAGCACCAGCACCGGCTGGTAGACCCCGGTGGCGCGCCGCGCCAGGTCGGTGAGGACCAGCGCCAGCAGCGGGAACAGCAGGCCGTCGATGGTGCGCTGGCCGAACCAGATCGAATCCTTGGGCTGGTCGCGGCCGAACCAGCGACACACGGCCCAGGCGACCAGCAGGCAACCGACCAGGATGGCGACCTCGATCCAGACGCTGCGGGCCTCGATCTGCGAAAGTTTCTGGGTGAACTCGGTGAAATTCATCGGCGGCTAGAGATCGGCGAGCACGCGCACGTGCTCCTCGACGCTGCGCGCCAGGGCGTCGAGGTTGTAGCCGCCCTCCAGCATCGAGACGATGCGGCCCTTTGAATGGCGCCGCGCGACGTCGACCACGCGGCTGGTGATCCAGCCGAAGTCGTGCTCGTTGAGCCGCAGCTGCCCCAGTTCGTCGTCGCGGTGGGCATCGAAGCCGGCGCTGACGAAGATCATCTGCGGCTTGAACTCCTCCAGCCGCGGCATCCAGCAGGCCTCGATCAGCTCGCGCACGTCCATGCCCTTGGTGTAGGCCGGCACCGGCAGGTTGAGCATGTTCGGCGCCGGGTGCTCGGTGCCGCTGTACGGATAGAACGGGTGCTGGAAGATTCCGACCATCAGCACCCGCGGGTCGTTGCTCAGGATGTCCTCGGTGCCGTTGCCGTGGTGGACGTCGAAATCGACCACCGCGACCCGTTCCAGCCCGTGGGCCTCGATCGCATGGCGCACCGCGACCGCGATGTTGTTGAAGAAGCAGAAGCCCATCGCCTTGTCGCGGCAGGCGTGGTGGCCGGGCGGACGCACGGCGCAGAAGGCGTTGTCGACCTGGCCGCCGATCACCGCGTCGGTGGCAGCGATGGCGGCGCCGGCGGCGCGCCGGGCGGCCAGCACCGTGAAGCGCGTGAGCGTGGTGTCGGGGTCGATCTGCGCGTGGTCGGGCCCTCCGGCCGGCGCGTCCTCGATCAGGCGCTGGCTCAATGCCTCGAGGTGCTCCATATGGGCCACGCTGTGCGCGCGCGTGATCTGGGGCAAGGTGGCCAGCGGGACCTCAATGCGTTCCAGGGCATCGCCGACGCCGGTGAGGAGCAATCGGTCTTCGATCGCGTCGAGCCGCGCGGGGCATTCGGGATGGCCCGGCCCCATGTCGTGCTTCCAGCAATCGCGGTGTGTGAAGTAGCCGGTCTTACCCATGATCGATTCACGCCGTATCCCCACGCGGCATGGGCCCGCCGGGGCTTTACGGTATTGTTTGCATATGGATACAAAAATGGACGTCGCCGCCAAGCTCGCCAGTTTGCTCGGTCAGCTTAACACGGTCATCGTGGGCAAAGAGGCGCAGGTGCGCGACTGCGTGGCCTGCCTGCTGGCGGGTGGCCACCTGCTGATCGAGGACGTGCCGGGGGTCGGCAAGACCACCCTGGCGCATGCCCTTTCGCATACCTTCGGGCTGCATTTTTCGCGCGTCCAGTTCACGGCCGACCTGATGCCGGGCGACCTCTCGGGGGTCGCCATCTACGACCGCGGCCAGCAGGCCTTCGTGTTCCATCCGGGGCCGGTCTTCGCCCAGGTGCTGCTGGCCGACGAGATCAACCGCGCCAGCCCCAAGACCCAGAGCGCGCTGCTCGAGGCCATGGAAGAAAAGCAGGTCACGGTGGAGGGCGAGACCCGGCCTCTGCCGACGCCCTTCTTCGTCATCGCGACCCAGAACCCGCATGACCAGCTGGGCACCTTCGCCCTGCCCGAGTCGCAGCTCGACCGCTTCCTGATGCGGATCTCGCTCGGCTACCCCGACCGCGCCGCCGAGCGCGAACTGCTCGCGGGCGCCGACCGGCGCGAGATGCTGGCCGGCCTGCCCGCCCTGCTGACCGCCGGGGAGCTCACGGCGCTGCAGCAGCGGGTGCTGCAGGTCCATGCCTCCGAGCCGCTGCTGAACTACCTGCAGGACCTGATGGCCGCGACCCGCTCGGGCCGCTGGTTCCTGCAGGGCCTGTCGCCGCGCGCCGGCATCGCGGTGCTGCGGGCCGCCAAGGCGCAGGCGCTGCTGGCCAACCGCGACTACGTGGCGCCGGACGACGTCCAGGCAGTGCTGCCGCAGACCATCGGGCACCGGCTCACCCCCGTCGGCGACGCCGGCCGCGGCGCGATCGAGCAGGTGCGCGCCATGATCGCCGCCGTGCCGCTGCCGTGACGACGCCGGCGCCGGGCCGCTCCCAAGGCGAATTCCGGGGCGCTGCCGCGCGGAGGTCGCTCGTCGCGCCGTTGCGCCGGCGCATCGACCGCTGGTTCCTGAGCCGGCGCCCGCCGTCCGATGCGCTCGAACTGACCCAGCGCAACGTCTACATCGTGCCGACCCCGGCCGGCTGGATGCTGGCGGCCACGCTGCTCCTGCTGCTGGTCGCATCGATCAACTACCAGCTCAATCTCGGCTACCTGCTGACCTTCCTGCTGGCGGGCAGCGTGGCGGTCGGCATGCATGTATGCCACGGCACGCTGCGGGGCCTGGCGCTGCACCTGCTCACGCCCGAGCCGCGCTACGCCGGTGCCGCCGCGGTGTTCCGCGTGGTGCTCGACAACACACGGCGGCGCACGCGCTACGGCATCGGGCTGGCGGTGCACCGCAGCGGCCAGTGGGCCTGGTGCGACGTGCCGGCCGAGGGCAGCGCCACGGTCGAGGTGGCTTTCAGGCCCGAGCGGCGCGGCCTGCACCCGGTGCCCACGCTGACCGCCGAGACCCGCTTTCCGCTCGGGACGTTCCGAGTCTGGACCGTGTGGCGGCCGGCCTCTCAGGTGCTGGTCTACCCGGCGCCCGAGACCCATCCGCCGCCGCTGCCGCCCGGCGAGCCGCTGGCCGGACCGGCCGCCTCGGCCGCGCTGCGCGCCCATGCCGCGGGCGAATACGACGGCGTGCGCGCCTACCGCCGCGGCGATCCGCTGAAGCTGGTGGTGTGGAAGCGCGCGGCGCAGGCCCAGGCCCGGGGCTCGGAAGACCTCGTGAGCCGCGATACCCAGCAGGCCCAGCGGCAGGAGCTCTGGCTCGACGCCCAGGCCACCGGCCTGCCCGGCCTCGAAGCACGGGTCTCCCGGCTCTGCGCCTGGGTTTTGATGGCCGACCGGCTGGGCGTGGACTACGGCCTGCGGGTCGCCGGCCGCGTGCTGCCGCCATCGCAGGGCGAAGCCCACAAGCGGCAATGTCTGGAGGCGCTGGCCCTATGCTGAGCACCCGGCTCCAGGCCCTGCCGCGCGACGCCCGCGACACCCTCTTCCTGCTGGCCGTGATCGGCCTGATCCTGCTGCCGCAGCTGCCCAACCTGCCGTGGTGGTGCAGCACGCTGGCCGCCATCGTGCTGCTCTGGCGCGGCACGCTGGCTGTGCAGGGCCGGCCGCTGCCCGCCCGGGGCTGGCGCATCGCCCTGCTCGCGCTGACGCTGGTAGCGACCTACATCACCTACCGCACGCTGCTCGGCCGCGACGCCGGCGTCACGCTGGTGGTGATCCTGCTGGCGCTCAAGACGCTCGAGCTGCGCGCCCGCCGCGACGCCTTCGTGATCTTCTTCCTGGGCTTCTTCACGATGCTCACGAACTTCTTCTATTCGCAGTCGCTCGCCACCGCCTTCGCGATGCTGCTGGCGCTGCTGGGGCTGCTGACGGCGCTGGTCAACGCCCACATGCCGGTGGGCAAGCCGCCGCTGGTCCAGGCCGCGCGCACGGCCGGCGGCATGGCGCTGCTGGGGGCGCCGATCATGCTGGTGCTGTTCATGCTTTTTCCGCGCATGGCGCCGCTGTGGGGCACGCCGAACGACGCCATGACCGGACGCACCGGGCTGTCGAACACGATGCGCGTGGGCAGCGTGGCCGAACTCGCGCTCGACGAAGGCATCGCCGCGCGCATCAGGTTCGACGACGGCCGGGTGCCGCCGCGCACGACGCTCTATTTCCGCGGCCCGGTGCTGTCGAGGTTCGACGGCCGCGAATGGAGCGCCCCGCCGCCCTTCTCGCGCAGCGCCGCGCCGCGGAACCTGCGCGTGCGCGGCGCCCCGGTCGGCTACGAGGTCACGCTCGAACCCTCGAACCGGCCCTGGGTGCTCACCCTGGACGCGGCGCCGAGACGACCCGAGCTGGCGGGCTACGAGCTGTTCGCGACCCCCGAACTGCAGTGGGTCGCCACCCGCCCGATCGGCGACCTGGTGCGCTACCGCGCCGAGAGCTACGCCGAGTTCGAGAGCGGCCCGACGCGGCGCAGCGCGGTGCTGCAGGACGAGGTCGCGCTGCCGCCGGGCTCGAATCCGCGCACCGTCGCGCTGGCGGCGCAGATGCGCGCCGATCCGGCGCTGGCCGGCGCCTCGACGCAGGCCCTGGTGCAGAACGTGCTGCAGCGGCTGCGCACCGGCGGCTATGCCTACACGCTCGAGCCGGGCCTGTTCGGCGACGACAGCGCCGACGAGTTCTGGTTCGACCGCAAGGCCGGCTTCTGCGAGCACATCGCCTCGTCCTTCGTGGTGCTGATGCGTGCGCTGGACATTCCGGCGCGCATCGTCACCGGCTACCAGGGCGGCGAGATCAACGGCGTCGACAACTTCTGGGTGGTGCGCAACAGCGACGCCCATGCCTGGGCCGAAGTCTGGCAGCAGGGCGTGGGCTGGGTCCGGGTCGACCCGACCGGCGCGATCTCGCCCGACCGGGTCGGCCAGTTCCGCCGCCTGGCGCCTCAGCCCGGCCTGATCGCCGGCGCCATCGGCGCCATGAACCCGACCCTGTCGCAGAACCTTCGCGCCGCCTGGGAGGCGGTCAACAACGGCTGGAACCAATGGGTCCTGAACTACACGCAGAGCCGTCAGCTGGACCTGCTCAAGACCCTCGGCTTCACGGCGCCCAGCCTGCAGGACCTGGCGCTGGTGCTGCTCGCGCTGCTGGTCGCCGCCAGCCTCGCGGGCGCCGCCTGGACGCTCTGGGAGCGCAGCCAGCGCGACCCCTGGCTGCGGCTGCTGGGACGGGCCCGCGAACGGCTGCGGCAGGCCGGCGTCGAGGTGCCCGAAAGCGCCTCGCCGCGCCAGATGGCGCAGCGGCTGTCGGAGCGCTTCGGCAGCGGCGCGGAACCGGCGCGCCAATGGCTGCTGCGGCTCGAGGCGCAACGCTATGCGAAGGCGCCCGGCGATGCCCTGCCGGCCCTGCGCAGCGAATTCAGGCGGCTCGCATGGCCGCGCTGAAACCACATGTGTCGTTTCGGGGCGGCCTGCGCCGCGACGGCACAATCGAAGCGATGCGACGCCTTCTTTCCCATGCCCTGCCGGCCTTCCTGCTGGCGGCCACCTTCCTTGCGGCGGTGCCGGTCGCGGCCCAGGCCGCGAAGGACAAACGCAACGCGGCCGTTCGCGGCGGCATCTCCTACGCCACCCGCGCCGACGCCATGCAGTTCGCCGACGAGGTGGCGGCGCGGCGCGGTCTCGATCCGGCCTGGGTGCGCGCGACCATCGGCAACGCACGCCAGCTCCCCAACGTGCCGCGGCTGATGCTGCCGGCACCGAGCGGCACGCCGAAGAACTGGCAGGTCTATCGCAGCCGCTTCATCGACCCGGTGCGCATCGCGGCCGGCGTTCGCTTCTGGCGCGACAACGCCGCCACGCTGGCGCGCGCCGAGGCGACCTACGGCGTGCCGCCCGAGATCATCGTCGGCATCGTCGGCGTCGAGACCATCTACGGGCGCAACATGGGCAGCTTCCGCGTGATCGACGCGCTGGCCACGCTGGCTTTCGACTTCCCCGAGGCCCACCCGCGCGCGGCCGAACGGCAGGCCTTCTTCCGCGGCGAGCTCGAGAGCTTCCTCAGCACCGAGAGCCGCACCGCCGAAAACCCGCTGGTGCCGCTGGGCAGCTATGCGGGCGCCATGGGCATGCCGCAGTTCATGCCGAGCAGCATCGCGAAGTACGCGGTCGACTTCGACGGCGACGGCCGCATCGACCTGGTCCACAACCCGGCCGATGTCATCGGCTCGGTGGCCAGCTATTTCAAGGGCTTCGGCTGGCAGCCGGGCGTGGCGCCGGTCTTTCCGGTCAGCTTCGACCCGACGCGGCTCCAGAAGCAGGTGCTGCTGGCGCCGGACATCGTGCCGACCTTCAGCGCCGATGCCTTCGTCGCCGGCGGCGCGCTGCTCCAGGGCGAGGCGCTGCGCCATCCCGGCCTGCTGGCGCTGATCGAACTGCAGAACGGCTACGAGCCGCCCAGCTATGTCGCGGGCACCAAGAACTTCTACGTGATCACGCGCTACAACTGGAGCAGCTACTACGCGATGTCGGTGATCGAACTGGGGCGCGAAGTGCGAACCGCGATGGAGCAGTAGCGATGGATACAGCCGCGCTGCGTGCGTCGTGGTCCGATGCCTGGCGCGCGCTCGATGCCTCTCCCGACGACGCCGTGCTGGCCGAGCTGCTGGACCGCTACGGCGAGGCCCATCGCGCATATCACACGCTGCAGCATCTGGGCGAGTGCCTCGCCCACCTGGCGCGCGAGCGCGGCGGCGCCGAGCGCCCGGCCGAAGTCGCGCTGGCGCTCTGGTTCCATGACGCCATCTACGACGTGCATCGGCACGACAACGAGGCGCGCAGCGCCGACTGGGCGCGGCAGGCCGCCCTCGACGCCGGTCTGGCGCCCGATGTTGCCGAACGCCTGCATGCGCTCGTGATGGCCACCCGCCACGACACCCAGCCTGTCGGCGCCGATGCCCGCCTGCTGGTCGATATCGACCTGGCGATCCTCGGTGCGCCACCGGCACGCTTCGCCGAATACGAGCGCCAGATCCGGAGCGAATACGGGCACGTGCCGCCGGCGGTCTTCGAGCCTCGGCGGCGCCAGATCCTGGGCGGCTTCCTCGCGCGCGATCCGCTCTACCTCACGGCGTCGATGCGCACCCGACTGGAAGCAGCAGCCCGTGCCAACCTGGGCCAGGCGGTCGCCGGTTAGGCATCAATACACGCCAAGCGCCAGGCCGGCGGCCAGCGCCGCCCCGACTTCGCGGCATTGCGCGAGATCGGCGGCACCGATCTGCTTCGGCCGCAGGATCGCCTCGGGCGTCTGCGCATGGGTGCAGACGATCAGCGTCGGCGCAACCTGTCGCAGCCGCCAGCCGGTGGCGATGCGTTCGAGCTGGCGCACCGCATTCTGGCCATCGCTGCCCGCGCACACCAGCGCGGCGTAGGGCCGGCCGTTCAGGCGGTCGAGCGCGGCGTAGTAGCAGCGATCGAAGAAATCCTTCATCAGCCCGGCCATCGCGGCCAGGTTCTCGGGTGTCGCGAACACATAGCCGTCGGCAGCCAGCACGTCGTCCGGCTGGGCCTCCGGCGCGCGCAGCAGGCGCACCTGCACGCCGGCTTCGTCGCCCGCTCCCTCGGCGGCGGCCTGCGCCATCTGGGCGGTGCCGCCGGTCATCGAGTGGTACACGATGAGCAGGGTCTTGGGGTTCATGGCGAATCAGGACGGCCGCGTCTTCGGATAGCGCCGGGTCGCCTCCGCCACCATCGCATCCTTCGGCAGCAGCCGGGTGCCGCCGACCCATAGCTCCGACGGCTTGCCCTTGCGGTCGTGGACGCGGCGGACCGGCTGTCCGGGGCTGTTGTAGGCCGACGTCTTGCGGATCACGCCGCTGTCCTTGCCGGTGACCGAGATCTCGGTGGTGGCCGCGTCGAAGGGCGTGGCCAGGGCCGGTGCCACCTGGCAGACCACCTGGCCCATGGCGACCAGGTCGCTCGCGCCCCAGATGGACCACCAGCGGCCGTTCCAGCTTTCCAGCCGCCTGGCAGGCGCGCCGTGCCGTCCGAAGGCAGAGAGAATGCTCACGATGCCATCGACCCAGGCATAGGCCATGCCATCCTGCGCATTGGTGAGCACGGTGACGGTGTAGCCCGAAGCCGGAAAGCGCGCGGTCCGCGAAATGAACCCTTGCAGGCTGCCCGTGTGGCCGAACCACTCTTTGGGGCCGCGCTCGTTCATCATCGTGCCGTAGCCGTAGTAAGCCTCCATGCTGTTGCAGTCGTCGCGCCAGCGGCGGTGCATCATCTCGCGCCGGCTGGCCGGCGAGAGGATGCTCTCCTTGCTGTCCGGCGCCAACTGCGCGAAGAAGCGCGCCACGTCCGACGCGGTCGAGACGAAGCCGCCCGCCGGGGCGATCGCGTGGCAGACGTTGTCGCCCGGCACGATCAGGCGCTGCCCGAAGGGAAACTCGCCGCTGTGGCCCATGGCCAGGGGCGCCGACCTGGGCAACTGGGGCATGTCGGGCACCGTCTCCTTCAAGCCTGCGGCCTCGATCACGTTGCGCGTGATCCACGCCGGGTATTCGGTGCCGCTGATCTCCTCGATCATCAGGCCGAGCAGACCGTAGCCATGGTTCGAGTACTTCAGCTGCAGGCCCGGCGCGAGCGGCTGCTTCCTGGAGAGCTCGTCGCGCAGTTCGGCGCGCGAAAGAAATGGCCGCCGGTCCAGGAACTGGCCGCCGTCCGCACCGTCGCGCACGACGCCGGCACCATGGGACAGCAGCTCGCCGATGCGGGCCTTGGCGAGCTCCTTGTGCAGGCCACCCACGTGGCGACCGATGGGATCGTCGAGGCCGAGCTTGCCCTGCTCGCGCAGCAGCATCACGCCGCTGGCCGTGAAGCTCTTGGAATGCGACGCGATGCGAAAGCGATGCCTGGGCGTGAGCGGCTTGCCGGTGCGCATGTCCGCGACACCCAGCGCGATCTCGGCGACCACCTCCTGGCCCTGGGCGATCGCGACCGAGCACCCGGGCTGCCGATAGCGCTCGAGCTGGAAGCCGAGCCACCGGGGCACATAGTCCAGCGCGGCCTTCAACGCGGCCGATTCCGTGTTCTTTCTCGCCGACGCCATCTATCGCATGGCCTCGACATGCCGTGCGAAGCGATCGAGGATGGCTTGCCAGCCCTGGCGCTGCTGCTCGACCGGATACTGGTCCTCGCCGTCGAAGGTGACGCGCACCCTGACGCCATCAGGACCATCGGTGAATTCGACCTGCCCGGTCCGGTCGCCGAAGGCATAGGCGATCAGGGACTGGGGCACGATCTCGGTGTAGGTGCCGGCGAAATCGAATCCCATGCTGCCATTCTTGGCCTCCATGCGCGACGAGAAGGCACCGCCCACCCGCAGGTCCACTGTCGCCGCCGTGGTGTGCCAGTCGTCGGACGCGGCGTTCCACTGAATGATGTCCTCGGGGGTGGTGTAGGCGCGCCAGACATCATGGATCGGCGCGGCAACGGTGGTTTCGACGGTGATTTTCATGGTGGCTCGAAAGGGTCGGAAAGTTTCGACCCGAAGATATTAGCCGCAGGTGCGTGAACCAGGTGGCGCGCGCGGCGATGCTCGATCTCCGCGCGCCGCCCAGCCGCTCGCCTCAGCGCACCTTGCCCTCCTTCCACGCCGTCAGCAGCTTCGTGTAGTCGATGGTCTCGCCCTTCGGCTTCTCGTTGGCGAGCTTCTTCCACGGCGCATGCTCGTCGCTGAGCATCTTGGCCGGATCGCCCTTCGGCGCCAGCTTGGGCGCGCACTTGGCCATGCCCGCGCGCTCCAGACGGCCCATGACGTTGTCCATCTCCTCGGCCAGCGTGTCCATCGCCTTCTGCGGTGTCTTCTCTCCGGTCACGGCCTCGGCCACGTTCTTCCACCACAGCTGCGCCAGCTTCGGGTAGTCGGGCACGTTGGTGCCGGTCGGCGTCCAGGCCACGCGCGCCGGGCTCCGATAGAACTCGATCAGGCCGCCGTACTTGTTGGCGTTCTGCGTGAAGTACTCATGCTGGATGTCGCTCTCGCGGATGAAGGTCAGGCCGACCACGCTCTTCTTCGCCGAGACCGTCTTGGAAGTCACGAACTGCGCATAGAGCCAGGCAGCCGCGGTCTTGTTGGGGTCGTGGCTCTTGAAGAAGGTCCACGAGCCGACGTCCTGGTAGCCGTTCTGCATGCCCTGCTTCCAGTAGGGCCCGTTCGGCCCGGGGGCCATGCGCCACTTGGGCGAGCCGTCGGCGTTGACCACCGGCAGCCCGGCCTTGGTCATGTCGGCCGTGAAGGCCGTGTACCAGAAGATCTGCTGCGCGATCTGCCCCTGCGCCGGCACCGGCCCGGCCTCGCCGAAGGTCATGCCGGTCGCTTCCTTGGGCGCGTACTTCTTCATCCAGTCGATGTACTTGGTGAGCGCATAGACCGCCGCCGGCGAATTGGTCGCGCCGCCGCGCGCCACCGTGGCGCCGACCGGCGTGCACTTGTCGGCTGCAACCTTGATGCCCCATTCGTCGACCGGCATGCCGTTCGGGATGCCCTTGTCGGCCGTGCCGGCCATCGACAGCCAGGCATCGGTGAAGCGCCAGCCCAGCGACGGGTCCTTCTTGCCGTAGTCCATGTGGCCGTAGATCGGCTTGCCGTCGATGTTCTTGACGTCGACCGTGAAGAACTCCGCGATGTCCTCGTAGGCGCTCCAGTTCAGCGGCACGCCGAGATCGTAGCCGTACTTGGCCTTGAACTTGTCCTTGAGGTCCTGGCGCGCAAAAAGGTCGGCGCGGAACCAGTAGAGGTTGGCGAACTGCTGGTCGGGCAGCTGGTAGAGCTGGCCGTCGGGCGCGGTCGTGAAGCTGGTGCCGATGAAGTCCTTGACGTCCAGGCCGGGGTTCGTCCACTCCTTGCCGGCGCCGGCCATGTAATCGGTCAGCGACATGATCTTGCCGTACCGGTAGTGCGTGCCGATCAGGTCGGAGTCGGAAATCCAGCCGTCATAGATCGACTTGCCCGACTGCATGGAGGTCTGCAGCTTCTCGACCACGTCGCCTTCCTGGATGATGTCGTGCTTGACCTTGATGCCGGTGATCTCCTCGAAGGCCTTGGCGAGCGTCTTCGATTCGTACTCGTGGGTGGTGATGGTCTCGGACACCACCGCGATTTCCTTGACGCCCTTGTCCTGCAGCTTCTTGGCGGTGTCGATGAACCACTTCATCTCGGCCGCCTGCTGCTCCTTGTTGAGGCTCGACGGCTGGAATTCGCTGTCGATCCATTTCTTCGCCTCCGCCTCCCCGGCCCAGGCGCTCTGCAGGGCGAAAGCCGCCGCCGCCGCTGCCAACGCTGTGTAGCGAATCTTCATGCTTGTCTCCTCGATGGCGCTTCCCGCTTCTTGCAGATCCGGCTCCGGGAAAGCGGAAGAGCCGGTCCGTGGAAAAGGTGGGTTCAGCCCTTGCGCATCACCAGCGCGAGCACACCCATTGAAATGACGAAGCTGATCCAGATCGACGGCTCGGCCTCCAGGCTCATCCACTCCTGGAGCCTGCCGGCAATGCCGATGAAGATCAGGTTGATGTAGGCCGCGACCAGGAGCCCGATGAAGAGCCGGTCGCCGCGCGTGGTCTCCAGCGGCAGCCAGCCGCGACGCAAGGTGGTGGGCGACTTGAGCTCCCACACGGTCATGCCGACCAGCATCAGCGCGATGCAGCTGAAGAAGATCGCCACCGGCGTGGTCCAGACCATCCATTCGAACATGGTGTTCTCCTCGATTCTCAGACGCGGCCCATCGCGAAGCCCTTGGCGATGTAGTGCCGCACGAACCAGATCACGATCGCGCCCGGCACGATGGTCAGCACGCCGGCCGCCGCCAGCGTGGCCCAGTCCATGCCCGAGGCGCTCACGGTGCGTGTCATGGTCGCGACGATCGGCTTCGCGTTCACGCTGGTGAGGGTGCGCGCCAGCAGCAGCTCGACCCAGCTGAACATGAAGCAGAAGAAGGCCGCGACGCCGACGCCGGCCTTGATCAGCGGCAGGAAGATGGTGAGGAAGAAGCGCGGGAACGAGTAGCCGTCGATGTAGGCCGTCTCGTCGATCTCGCGCGGGATGCCGCTCATGAAGCCCTCGAGGATCCAGACCGCCAGCGGCACGTTGAACAACAGGTGCGCCAGCGCCACGCCCAGGTGGGTGTCCATCAGGCCGACCGTCGAGTAGAGCTGGAAGAACGGCAGCAGGAACACGGCCGGCGGCGTCATGCGGTTGGTCAGCAGCCAGAAGAAGACATGCTTGTCGCCAAGGAAGGAATAGCGCGAGAACGCATAGGCGGCCGGCAGTGCGACGGTGAGCGCGATGACGGTGTTGATGCCGACGTAGATCAGGCTGTTGATGTAGCCCGAGTACCACGACTCGTCGGTGAAGATGCGCCGGTAGTTCTCCCAGGTAAGCTGCTGCGGAAAGAACGAGAAGCTCGACAGGATCTCCTCGTTGGTCTTGAAGCTCATGTTGACCATCCAGTAGATGGGCAACAGCGCGAAGACGAGATACAGCACCAGGAACAGGGTGCGCTTCTGGAAGCGGTCTTCGTTCATTTTTCCTCCTCGACGTCCAGCGTGCCGACGCGCAGCATCCAGTTGTAGAGCACGAAGCACAGCAGCAGGATGATCAGGAAATAGATCAGAGAGAACGCCGCCGCCGGGCCCAGGTCGAACTGGCCCACGGCCTTCTGCGTGAGGTACTGGCTCAGGAAGGTGGTGGCGTTGCCGGGCCCGCCGCCGGTGAGCACGAAGGGCTCGGTGTAGATCATGAAGCTGTCCATGAAGCGCAGCAGCACGGCGATCACCAGCACGCCGCGCATCTTCGGCAGCTGGATATAGCGGAACACCGCGAACTTGCTGGCGCCGTCGATGCGCGCCGCCTGGTAGTAGGCATCGGGGATCGAGCGCAGGCCCGCGAAGCACAGCAGCGCGACCAGCGGCGTCCAGTGCCAGACGTCCATCAGCAGCACGGTGAGCCAGGCATCCCTGGCATTGCCGGTGTAGCTGTAGTCGATGCCCATCTTCTGCAGCGTGTAGCCGAACAGGCCGATGTCGGCCCGGCCGAAGATCTGCCAGATGGTGCCGACCACGTTCCACGGGATCAGCAGCGAGAGCGCGACGATCACGAGCACGGCGGAGGCCTTCCAGCCGGTGGCCGGCATCGACAGCGCGAGCAGGATGCCGAGCGGGATCTCGACCACCAGCACCGCGATCGAGAACCCGAGCTGCCGCCACAGCGCCGCGTGCAGCTCGTCGTCGCGCATCACGGCGGCGAACCACTCGGTGCCGACGAACACGCGCCGCTCGGGCGAGATGATGTCCTGCACCGAGTAGTTGACGACCGTCATCAGCGGCACGATGGCGGAAAAGGCGACGCACAGCAGCACCGGCAGCACCAGCCACCAGGCCTTCTGGTTGAGGGGCTTGTTGGATCCGTTCATGCCACCAGCTCCTCGTCTCGATAGAAGCAGCTCTTGGCGCCGAGCACCTTCAACCACACCGTGGCGCCGGCCGCGGGCACCACGGCCTCGGAGGCGAGCCTGGCCTTCAGGGCACTGCCGTTGACCTGCGCGGTGAGCATCAGGTGGGTGCCCACGTCCTGCAGTTGCGTCAGCGTGGCGGGCACGGCGCCTGGCGCGCTGGGCTCGGCCAGCGCGACGTACTCGGGCCGGATGCCCAGCTTGAGCGCGCCTTCCGGCAATTCGCGCGTCGCGGCCAGCCGGGTGCCCGCGATGTCGAGCATGCCGCCCACGCTGTTCACCGGCAGGAAGTTCATGCCGGGCGAGCCGATGAAGTGGCCGACGAAGGTGTGGGCCGGGCGCTCGAACAGGGCCTCGGCGCTGCCGATCTGCACCGCCTTGCCGCGCGTCATCACCACCACTTCCTCGGCGAAGGTGAGCGCCTCGACCTGGTCGTGCGTGACGTAGATCAGCGTCAGCTTGAGCTCGCGGTGGATCTGCTTGAGCTTGCGCCGGAGCTGCCACTTGAGGTGCGGATCGATCACGGTCAGCGGTTCGTCGAAGAGCACCGCCGAGACGTCGCTGCGCACCAGCCCGCGGCCGAGCGAGATCTTCTGCTTGGCATCGGCGGCGAGGCCGGCCGCGCGCTGGTTGAGCTGGCCGCTCATGTCGAGCATTTCGGCGATCTCGCCGACCCGCTTGCGGATCTGCTCGGCCGGCACGTTTCGGTTGCGCAGCGGGAAGGCGAGGTTCTGCGCCACGGTCATGGTGTCGTAGATCACCGGGAACTGGAACACCTGGGCGATGTTGCGCTGCTGCGGGGTCTCGAGCGTCACGTCACGGCCGTTGAACTTGACGCTGCCCTTCGACGGCGCCAGCAGGCCTGAGATGATGTTGAGCATCGTGGTCTTGCCGCAGCCCGAGGGCCCGAGCAGGGCATAGGCGCCGCCGTCGCGGAAGCTCATCCGCAGCGGCAGCAGCGCGTAGTCGCTGTCCTGCGTCGGATTCGCGCGGTAGGCATGGGCGAGGTCGAGATCGATGCGTGCCATGTCAGCCTTTCGGGCGGCGCCAGTCGGGCGCCACGGCGAGCCGCTCGCCGCCGTCGAACACATAGGCCTGCGGCGCATGGAAGTACAGCGTGACGGCGGCGCCGAGATCGAAGCGGTGCACGCCGGTCAGCTGCGCGACCAGTTCGCCCACCAGGGTCTCGACGTGGACGAAGGTGTCGGAGCCCGAGATCTCGGCCAGCTCGACCTTGCCCGGCAGCGCGATGCCGCCCTCGCCCGCCTGCACGTCGAGCGCGCTGGCGCGCACGCCGACCGTGACCGCGCCGTCGACACCGGCCGGCAGTGTGATCGGAAGCAGCGGGCCGCCCTCGATCTGGACGCCTTCGGCGACCACGCGGCCGGCCATCAGGTTCATCGGCGGATCGCTGAAGGCGCGTGCCACCCGCAGCGATTGCGGCGCATGGAAGACCTCGGCGGTCGGGCCGTACTGCAGCAGCTCGCCGGCATCCATCACGGCCGTGTAGCCGCCGAGCAGCAGCGCCTCGCCGGGCTCGGTGGTGGCGTAGATGACGGTCGAATCGCCGCTCGCGAAGAGCTGCGTGAGTTCTTCGCGCAGGCCCTCGCGCAGCTTGTAGTCGAGGTTGACCAGGGGCTCGTCGAGCAGCATCAGCGGGGCGTTCTTGGCCAGTGCGCGCGCCAGCGCCACGCGCTGCTGCTGGCCGCCCGACAGCTCGGCCGGATAGCGGTCGAGGAACATGCCGATATGCAGCTTGTCGGCCAGTTCGCGCACCCGCGCCTCGACGTTCTTCTCGCCGCGCAGCTTGAGCGGCGAGCCGATGTTGTCGGCCACCCTGAGCGAGGGGTAGTTGATGAATTGCTGGTAGACCATCGCCACGTTGCGCTGGCGCACGGGCACGCCGGTCACGTCCTGCCCGTCGACCAGGACCTTGCCTTCGGTCGGCGCGTCGAGCCCGGCCATCAGGCGCATCAGGCTGGTCTTGCCGGCCTGCGTCGCGCCCAGCAGCACCGTCACCGCGCCGCTGTGGGGCGCGATGCTCTGCGGGTAGAGCCAGGTCTGCGGACCCGACTTCTTGGTGACGCGTTCGAGGCTCAGCTGCATGGGGCTCCTTCCTTCGAGCGGGCGTGGCGCTGCATCCAGGCGCCCACCTGGTCGCGCTGCTGCGGCGTGAAGCGCAGGCCGAGCTTCGAGCGGCGCCAGAGCACGTCGTCGCCGCTGCAGGCCCACTCCTGGTCTTGAAGGTAGTGCAGCTCGCGTTCGTGCAGGCCGGGGGCCACGGCCGGCCCGAGCTCGGCCATCGACGCGGCGTCGCCCAGCACTTCGGAGATCCGGGCGCCGTAGGCCCGTGCCAGGCGGTGCGCCAGCGCGGGCTCGAGCCAGGGGTGCCGCACCTGCACGGCGGCCACGAAGCGTTCGAAGTCGTCGTCGGGGCGCGTGCTGCGGGTGGTGGCGCCGATCCAGTCGGCAAGGTCGCCGCCCGCCATGAAGGCGCCGTCGGTCCAGGCGCTGCGGGTTTCGCCCAGCATCCGTCCCACCTCGTCGGCGGCGTCCTCGGCCAGCTTGCGGAAGGTGGTGATCTTGCCGCCCCAGACCGACAGCAGCGGCGCCGCCGCGGTGTTCGACTCGAGCATGTAGTCGCGCGTCACGGCAGCGGGGTCGCCCGAGGCGTCGTCGAGCAGCGGCCGCACGCCGGAATAGGTCCAGACCACGTCCGACGGCTTCACGGGCTGTGCGAAATAGCGGCTGGCCTGCTCGCACAGGTAATCGATCTCGTCGGCGCCGATGCGCGCCGCGCCCGGGTCGTCGCCTTGCAGCTCGATGTCGGTGGTGCCGATCAGCGTGAAGTCGTCCTGGTAGGGAATCGCGAAGATGATCCGCTTGTCGGGGTTCTGGAAGATGTAGGCGTGGTCGTGGCCGAAGACGCGCGGCACCACGATGTGGCTGCCCTTGACCAGCCGCAGGTGCCGCGTCGCCAGCGCCTCGCCCTGCGCCGAATGCGCCACGCCGCGCAGGAAGGCCTCGGCCCAGGGGCCGGCGGCGTTCACCACGGCGCGGGCACGCACCGTGCGCCGTCCCTCGGGCCCCTCGAGCACCGCGGTCCAGCCGTCGGCACTGCGCTGCGCGCTCGCGCAACGGGTGCGGGTCAGCACCTCGGCGCCGCGGGCGCGGGCGTCGAGCGCGTTCAGCACCACCAGGCGCGCATCGTCGACCCAGCCATCCGAATAGACGAAGCCGCGCTTGAACGCCGGCTTGAGCGCCGCACCGGCTTCGTGGCGGCGCAGGTCGACGGTGCGCGAGCCCGGCAGCACTTCGCGCCTGGCCAGGTGGTCGTACAGGAACAGGCCGATGCGGATCATCCAGGCCGGCCGCATGGAGGGGTCGTGCGGCATCACGAAACGCAGCGGCCACATGATGTGAGGCGCGCTCTTGAGCAGCACCTCGCGCTCCTGCAGCGCCTTGCGCACCAGCGAGAACTCGTAGTACTCGAGGTAGCGCAGGCCGCCGTGGATGAGCTTGGTCGACGAGGACGAGGTGTGGGCCGCGAGGTCGTCCTTCTCGCAAAGCAGCACGCGCCAGCCGCGACCCGCGAGGTCGCGCGCGATGCCGCAGCCGTTGATGCCGCCGCCGACGATGAGCACGTCGAAGTCGGTGGCCGACGGCTGCTGTGGCGAGGCAATGGCGCTCACGGCGATAGGTTCCGATCCGATGTGACTTGGTTCACGATCAAGGGGCTTTTCGCTTTCGAATCTTTTCATTTTGGTTCCTTACGATGCGATTTTCCTAGTCGTTAACCCTGAAGTCCATTCGTTTTTGTTCGTTCTAAAGTTGAACGCGCCGCTTCTCCCTTTCCCCCCGTGAATTCCAACCCGCGCCAGCTCAAGCTCCTCAACACCGTCCGCTCGCGCGGCTCGATCTCGGTCGAGCAACTCGCCGACATGCTCGGCGTCACGCTGCAGACGGTGCGCCGCGACGTCCAGCGGCTGGCCGACGAAGGCCTGTTGGCGCGCTTCCACGGCGGCGTGCGCGTGCCGAGCTCGACCACCGAGAACATCGGCTACCGGCAGCGCGAGACGCTGCACGCCGAAGGCAAGGCGCGGATCGCGCGCGCGGTGGCGGCCCGGGTGCCCAACGACTGCTCGCTGATCCTCAACATCGGCACCACCACCGAGGCGATCGCCAAGGCGCTGCTGCGCCATACCGGCTTGCGGGTGATCACCAACAACCTCAACGTGGCCAGCATCCTGAGCGACAACCCGGCCTGCGAGGTGATCGTGGCGGGCGGCTCGGTGCGGCTGCGCGATCGCGCCATCGTGGGCGAGGCGACGGTCGACTTCATCCGCCAGTTCAAGGTCGACATCGCGCTGATCGGCGTCTCCAGCATCGAGGACGACGGCACCTTGCGCGACTTCGACCTGCGCGAGGTGAAGGTCGCGCAGACCATCATCGCCCAGGCGCGCGAAGTCTGGCTGGCGGCCGACGCCAGCAAGTTCAACCGGCCGGCGATGATCGAGCTGGCGAAGCTGTCGCAGATCGACTGCCTGTTCACCGATGCCGCGCCGCCGCCGCCCTTCCCCGAACTCCTTGAGCGTGCCCAGGTGCGCTGCGAGATCGCACGCGACACCTGAAGGACTCTTGCCATGACCTACCTGCTGGCCCTCGACCAGGGCACTTCCAGTTCACGCAGCATCGTGTTCGACGCCGAAGGCCGCATCGTCGCCGTCGCGCAGCGCGAGCTGACCCAGATCTACCCACGTCCCGGCTGGGTCGAGCACGATCCGATGGAGATCTGGAACGGCCAGCTCGCCACCGTACGCGAAGTGCTGGACAAGGCCGGGCTGCAGCCCGCCGACATCCATGCCGTCGGCATCACGAACCAGCGCGAGACCACGCTGCTGTGGGACCGCAAGACCGGCCAGCCGGTGCATCACGCGATCGTCTGGCAGGACCGTCGCGCCGAGCCGCTGTGCGCCCAGCTGCGCGCCGACGGCAAGGCCGAGACGATCCGCGAGAAGACCGGCCTGGTGATCGACGCCTACTTCTCGGGCACCAAGCTGCGCTGGCTGCTCGACAACGTGCCGGGCGCGCGCGCCGCGGCCGGGCGCGGGGAGCTGGCCTTCGGCACGGTCGACAGCTGGCTCATGTGGCAGCTGACCGGCGGCAAGGTGCACGTGACCGACGTCAGCAATGCCTCGCGCACGATGCTGTTCGACGTCCACGCCAACCAATGGGATGCCGAGTTGCTGAAGGCGCTCGACATCCCGGCCTCGCTGATGCCCGAGGTCAAGCCGTCGAGCGCGCATTTCGCCGACATCGACGCCGCCCTGCTCGGCTGCGGCCTGCCGATCGGCGGTGTCGCGGGCGACCAGCAGAGCGCCCTCTTCGGCCAGGCCTGCTTCGAGGCCGGGATGGCCAAGAACACCTACGGCACCGGCTGCTTCATGCTGATGCACACGGGCGGCGCCTTCCAGCCCTCGCACAACGGCCTGCTGGTGACCAGCGCGGCGCAGACCAGTGCGACGCCGCAGTTCGCGATGGAGGGCAGCGTCTTCGTCGGCGGCGCGGTGGTGCAATGGCTGCGCGACGGGCTCAAGGCGATCCAGGGCAGCGCCCAGGTGCAGGCGCTGGCCGAGAGCGTGCCGGATGCCGGCGGCGTGATGATGGTGCCGGCCTTCACCGGGCTCGGCGCGCCCTACTGGGACGCCGACGCGCGGGGCACCATCACCGGCCTGACGCGTGGCACCACGGTCGCCCACATCGCGCGTGCGGCGCTCGAGAGCATCGCCTACCAGAGCGCCGCGCTGCTGCAGGCCATGAGCCGCGACGCGGTCGCCGCGGGCGGCATGCCGGTGGCGGAGTTGCGGGTGGATGGCGGGGCCTGCGTGAACGACCTGCTGATGCAGTTCCAGGCGGATCTGCTGGGGATTCCGGTGGTGCGACCCGAGGTGACCGAGACCACGGCGCTCGGGGCTGCCTATCTCGCTGGGCTGTCGACCGGGGTCTATGCCGACGTCGGACAGCTGTCGAAACTGTGGCGGGTCGAGCGGCGCTTCATGCCGACCTTGAGCCGGGCCAAGGCCGAAGAGGCGATGGGGCGGTGGGAGCTGGCGGTGCGCAGGGCCACGCTGGTGTGAGTCGGGGCCTGTTCGCTAAGATGCAACCCCATGAAGCCGTCGCTTGCCCTGGAACGCCAACGCGGTGCCATTCGCGAAGCCGCTGCCCGCTATCGCGTCGCCAATCCGCGCGTGTTCGGATCGACGCTCCACGGCACCGACGAAGACGGCAGTGACCTGGATCTGCTGGTGGATGCGCTTCCGGGTGCAACGCTGTTCGACCTGGGGGGACTGCAGGATGAGCTGGAACACTTGCTCGGCATCCAGGTCGACCTGAAGACGCCCGCCGACCTTCCACCCAAATTCCGCGAACAGGTGCTGGCCGAAGCGCTTCCCGTATGAGCCAGAACTGTCTTCAGGGCTGACTCGTCTGGGGCACGATCCAAAGCCCGCTCAGTGCCCCGGCACCAGAAAGTCCTGGCTGATCCGCCACCCCAGCTCGTTCACCCGGTCGAGGAACTGCGTCAGGTAGGCATGCAGCCCGGTCGCGAGGATCTCGTCGACCCGCGCGTACTGCAGGTCGGCCAGCAGCTTGCCGGCGCGGCGCTGCGTCTCGGCGCTCTGCTCGTTCTTGACCATGTCGAGGTTGCTCACCACCTCGCGCAGGCTGGCGTGCAGCGAGCGCGGCATGTCGGCGCGCAGGATCAGCAGTTCGGCCACGCGCTCGGGCTTGATCACGTCGCGGTACACCTTGCGGTAGACCTCGAAGGCCGAGACGCTGCGCAGGATCGCGCTCCAGTGATAGAAGTCGTACTCTTGGTCTTCCTCGGTCGCGGTGCCGAAGAACTCGCTGTTGAGCGCATGGAACTTGACGTCGACCAGCCGCGCCGTGTTGTCGGCCCGCTCGAGGAAGGTGCCCAGGCGCGAGAAGTAGAAGGCCTCGTCCTGCAGCATGGTGCCCAGCGTCACGCCGCGCGACAGGTGCGAGCGGAACTTGACCCACTCGAAGAACTGGCCCGGGTCGCGCTCGAAATCGCCAGCGCGCAGCATCCGGTTGACTTCCAGCCAGGTCGTGTTCTGGGTCTCCCAGGCTTCGGTCGGCAGCGAGCCGCGCACGGCCCGCGCGTTCTCGCGCGCCGCGCGCAGGCAGGACAGGATCGACGACGGGTTCGACTCGTCCTTGACCATGAACTCCATCACCTCGTCGGGCTTGAAGCCCTGGTGCTCCTCGTTGTAGAGCGGCAGCAGCTCGCTGATCGACAGCAGGCCCTGCCAGCCGTACTGCGCGACCTCGGCCGACTGCGGCAGCATCGAGGTCTGGTAGTTGACGTCGAGCATGCGCGCGGTGTTCTCGGCCCGCTCGGTGTAGCGCGACATCCAGTAGAGGTGATCGGCGGTGCGTGACAACATCATGGGTGTGCTTCCGTGTGCTCTCTTCTTCTGATCAGGACTGGCTTTGCGACTGCGCCGGCGCGCGCGGCCGGGCGCTGCGATCGGCCTCGAGGATCCAGGTGTCCTTGGTGCCGCCGCCCTGCGATGAGTTGACCACCAGCGAGCCCTCCTTGAGCGCCACGCGCGTGAGGCCGCCGGGCACCATCTGCACCTCCTTGCCGGACAGAACGAAGGGTCGCAGGTCGATGTGGCGCGGCGCGATGCCGGCGTCGACGAAGGTCGGCGAGGTCGACAGGCTCAAGGTCGGCTGCGCGATGTAGCCGTCGGGCTTGGCGAGCACGGCCTTCTTGAAGTCCTCGATCTCGGCCTGGGTCGCGGCCGGACCAATCAGCATGCCGTAGCCGCCGGCGCCGTGCACCTCCTTGACGACCAGGTCCTTCATGTTCTCGAGCGTGTAGGCGAGCTCGTCCTTGTTGCGGCACATGTAGGTCGGCACGTTCTTCAGGATCGGCTTCTCGCCGAGATAGAACTCGATCATCTTCGGCACGTAGGGATAGATCGACTTGTCGTCCGCCACGCCGGTGCCGACCGCGTTGCAGATCACGACGTTGCCTTCGCGGTAGGCCTGCATCAGGCCGGCGCAGCCCAGGGTCGAGGTCGGGCGGAACACCTCGGGGTCGAGGAAGTCGTCGTCGACCCGGCGATAGATCACGTCGACCCGGCGCGGGCCGCGCGTGGTGCGCATGTAGACGAAGTCGTCCTTGACGAACAGGTCCTGCCCCTCGACCAGCTCGACGCCCATCTGCTGCGCCAGGAAGGCGTGCTCGAAGTAGGCGCTGTTGTACATGCCGGGCGTCAGCACCACCACCGTCGGCTCGGCGGTGGCCGGCGGCGCCGAGGCGCGCAGGGTCTCGAGCAGCAGGTCGGGATAGTGCGCGACCGGCGCGATCCGGTTCTGGCTGAAC
This sequence comes from Variovorax ginsengisoli, assembly GCF_030486595.1. Lineage (GTDB taxonomy): Bacteria > Pseudomonadota > Gammaproteobacteria > Burkholderiales > Burkholderiaceae_C > Variovorax > Variovorax ginsengisoli_B. The sequence continues at coordinate 62,364 of NZ_JAUJZH010000007.1, forward strand.
AACTCGGGGAACAGCCGCATCATCATCTTGCGGTTCTCGAGCATGTAGCTCACGCCGCTGGGAACGCGCAGGTTGTCCTCGAGCACGTAGTACTCGCCATTGCCCTGGGCATCGGGGGCGCGGACGATGTCGATGCCCGAGATGTGCGAATAGATGTCGTTCGGTACCTTGACCCCCACCATTTCGGGCCGGTACTGGGCGTTGTTCAGGATCTGCTCGGCCGGGATCACGCCGGCCTTGATGATCTCCTGCCCGTGATAGACGTCGTGGATGAAGCGGTTGAGCGCCGTGACCCGCTGGACCAGGCCTTTTTCCATCGAGGCCCATTCGTGCGCCGGGATGATCCGCGGCAGCAGGTCGAACGGGATCAGGCGCTCGGTGCCCGAACCGTCCTCGTCTTTCGCGCCGTAGACGGCAAAGGTGATGCCCACCCGCCGAAAGATCAATTCGGCTTCCTCGCGCCGCGACCGCATCACCTCGCCGGGTTGCCTGGCGAGCCATTGGTCGTAGCGCTTGTAGTGGCTCCGGACCGCCGCGCCGTTGTAGGGCAGCTGTTCGTACATCTCATCGAATTTGTGCATGGGACGACCAATCTCCTTGACCATAGCTTAGCAAGTTCAAGGCCAAACCCGGGCGGCGAATGATGGAATTTGCGCCCGCGGGGCGTTCAGGGCGGAAGGTGATGCCAGTAGCGCCGACCCTGCACACGCTCGCACCGGAGCTGTTCCGGGGCAGTGCTCGCCCAGGTGGCGGCACCGCAGCGCGCCGACTCCACCAGCGAGATATCCCGCGCCCGGTAGCGCGCGACCACCTCCGCGGCCGGATGCCCGAAACGATTGCGCCAGCCGGCCTGGACCAGCGCGATACGCGGCTGCACGGCGTCGAGCAGCAGCCCGCTCGACGAGGTCTTGCTGCCATGGTGCGGGACCAGCAGCAGGTCGGCCCGCAGCCCGGGCGTGCGGGCCACCAGCGCCGCCTCCTGCAGCCGCTCGATGTCGCCGGCCAGCAGGGCGGCGACCCGGCCATTGCCGATGCGCAGCACGCACGAGATGGCGTTCGGCTTCGGCGGCGCGAACACGGTGTAGTCGTCGGCCCGGGGATGCAGCACTTCGAACTCCACGCCGTCCCAGGTCCAGCGCTGGCCGGCCTCGCAGCGCTGCGCGGCACGCACCGCCTGCAGCGGATGCCCGGGTTCGATCGAGCTCAGCAGCGTCGTCTGCGGCTGCGCGGCGAGCACCGCGGCGGCACCGCCGCTGTGGTCGCTGTCGCGGTGGCTCACCACCATCGCATCGAGCCGCTCGCCGAGCGCGCGCAGCAGCGGCACCAGCACCCGCTGCCCGGCATCGCTTTCGAGGCTGTAGCGCGGGCCCGTGTCGTAGAGCAGGCTGTGCGAGGCGGTGCGCACCAGCACCGCATTGCCCTGCCCGATGTCGGCGGCCAGCAGTTCGAACTCTCCCGGCGCCGGGCGCGGCGCCTGCCACACCAGGGCCGGCAGGAGCAGCGGCAGCCCCAGCATGCGCATCGACCAGGGCAGCCGCATCGCCAGAAGGACGCCACCGGCCACACCGGCGATGGCGGTCCAGAGCGGCGGCGCCGCCATCGACAGGGTCGCGAAAGGCAGGCCCGCCAGCCACTCCAGCACGGCCAGCAGCGCCTGGACCGACCCGGCTGCCAGGTGCCAGAGCGATGGCACGACGACGCCCAGCATCGCCAGTGGCGTCACCACCAGCGTGACCCAGGGGATCGCGATCGCATTCGCCAGCAGGCCGACGACCGAGACTTGCTGGAACAGCAGCAGTGTGAGCGGCGTCAGCGCCAGCGTCACGACCCACTGTTCGCGCAGCATTCGCAGCAGGCGGGCGCCGATGCCCGAGGGTGCGTCGCCGGCCGCCGCGCCGTCGGCCGCGAACAGCACGCCGACGGCGACGAAGCTGAGCCAGAAACCGGCCTGCATCAGGGCCCAGGGGTCGGCCGCGACCACCACCGCGCAGGCCAGCAGCCAGACGAAGGGCCAGGGCCAGCGCCGGCCGGTGAGACGCAGGACCCCGATGGCCGCGAGCATCAGCACCGTGCGCTGCGAAGGCACGCCCCAGCCGCTGAACACCGCGTAGAGGGTGGCGAGCAGCACGCCGCCGACCAGGGCGGCATGCGGCGCCGGCCAGCGCAGCATCAGGCGCGTGCTGCGGCGCCACAGCACGCCAACGCCCAGCGTGGCAAGCCAGGCGAACATCGTGATGTGGAGCCCCGAGATCGACACCAGGTGGGCCACGCCGGTGGCGCGGAAGACATCCCAGTCGCTGCGCTCGATGGCGTTCTGGTCGCCGGTGACCAGCGCCGCGATCACGCCGGCCTGGCGTGGCTCGTCGACCTGCTCGAAGATGGCATCGCGCACCGTCTCGCGCAGGCGCTCCACGGGATGGCGCCAGGTCGATGCCAGCCGTTCGGGGTGCGGATCGCGGGCGCCGTTGCGCACCTGGCCGCTGGCCTGCTCGCCCCGCTCCCACATCCACAGCTCGCGATCGAAGCCGTGGGGGTTCAGGCTGCCGTGCGGCGCCCTGAGCCGAACCGCCAGGCGCCAGCGCTCGCCCGCGCGGACCGATGCGGCTGGGGCCGCGGGCGGTGCCGCGTCGGTTTCGGACCGGCCCCACAGCCCACCGCCCTGCGCGTACCAGGCGAGCGAAATCCGCGCCGGCACGCGCGGCGCTTCTTCGCCGTCCATCGATCCGGCGACCCAGCGCGCCGACGCCACCTCGAAGGTGAACCGCGTCACGCCCGCGCCATGCTGGGGCATGCCCGCGACCCGCCCCTCGACCCACAGGTCGCGACCCTCGACCGCCGCAGGCAGGGCACCAGCCGCGTACGCCACCGCGCGCCAGCCCGCCAGGCCGCCCCCCGCCATCGCACCGACCCACAGGGCCACCGACAGTTGCAGCCCGGCCGGTAGCCACCGGCTCTGCCCGCGCAGCGCGAACCAGCCGGCCACCCCGACGCCGAGCAGCCCGGCATAGACAGCGCCATGCCACAACGCGCCCTGCTGCAGTTGCAGCGCAGCGCCCAGCACCGACCCCGCCATCGCGGCGAAGGCGGCCAGGGCGTGCCGATCCCGGCCGGCCCTCACGACCCGACTCCAGACTTCATGTGCAATTCACTCCCTGCGCACTTCTTTGGCGCGCAAATTGCTTTCTGTGTCGGCTAGTATGCGTCTCACCCCGAGGCACCCTCGACGCACCGAGAAACAATGTCCATCCACGCCGCACTCCACCACGTCACCCACTACAAGTACGACCGTCCGGTGCAACTCGGCCCCCAGGTGGTCCGGCTGCGCCCGGCGCCGCATTGCCGCAGCAACGTCATCTCGTATTCGCTGCAGGTCGAGCCCGCCGAGCATTTCGTCAACTGGCAGCAGGACCCGTTCGCGAACTACCAGGCGCGGTTGGTGTTTCCCGAGAAGACGCGCGAGTTCAAGGTCACGGTCGACCTCGTGGTCGAGATGGCGGTCTACAACCCCTTCGACTTCTTCCTCGAGCCGCAGGCGGAGAACTTCCCTTTCAAGTACACCGAGTCGCAGGCCCAGGAACTCGCACCCTACCTGGTGGCCGACGAGGCGACGCCGCTGGTCAAGGCCTATCTCGAGAAGATCGACCGCAAGGAACAGCGCACCATCGACTTCCTGGTCGGCCTCAACCAGCAGGTGCAGCAGGACGTCAACTACCTGATCCGCATGGAGCCCGGCGTGCAGACGCCGGAAGAAACGCTCGCGAATGCCTCCGGCTCCTGCCGCGACTCGGGCTGGCTGCTGGTGCAGCTGCTGCGCCACTGCGGGCTGGCTGCGCGTTTCGTGTCGGGCTACCTGATCCAGCTCACGCCCGACGTCAAGGCGCTCGACGGCCCGAGCGGCACCGAAGTCGACTTCACCGACCTGCACGCCTGGTGCGAGGTCTACCTGCCGGGCGCCGGCTGGATCGGGCTCGACGCCACCTCCGGCCTGCTGGCCGGCGAAGGCCACATCCCGTTGGCCTGCACGCCGACGCCTTCGAGCGCCGCACCGATCGAAGGCGTGGTCGACGATGCCGAGGTCGAGTTCGGCCACGAGATGAAGGTCACGCGCATCTACGAGTCGCCGCGCGTCACCAAGCCCTACACCGACGAGCAGTGGGCCGAGATCGTGGCCCTGGGCGATGCGGTCGACAAGCGCCTGAAGGCCGGTGACGTGCGGCTCACGATGGGCGGCGAGCCGACCTACGTCGCCACCAGCGACCGCGACGCGCCCGAATGGAACACCGATGCGCTGGGTCCGACCAAGCGCGGCTATGCCACCGAACTGGTGCACAAGCTGCGGGCCGAATACGGCCAGGGCGGCTTCCTGCATTTCGGCCAGGGCAAGTGGTACCCGGGCGAGCAGCTGCCGCGCTGGGCGCTGTCGATCTACTGGCGCGCCGACGGCCAGACGCTCTGGCACAACCCCGAGCTGTTCGCCGACGAGCGCCATCCCACGCACTACACCAGCGAGGACGCGCGCCGCTTCACCACCGTGCTGGCGCATCGCCTGGGCCTCACCGAGCGCTACATCCAGCCCGGCTACGAGGATGTCTACTACTACCTGTGGCGCGAGCGCCGGCTGCCGGTCAACGTCGATCCCTTCGACTCCAAGCTCGACGACGAGATGGAGCGTGTCCGCTTGCGACGGGTGTTCACGCAGAAGCTCGATGCGGTGATCGGCTACATGCTGCCGATCGAGGCCGGCAACGCCGACCCCGACGCGCCGGCGCTGGCCGGCCCGGGCTGGAAGACCGGGCCCTGGTTCCTGCGCGACGACCGCATGTACCTGATTCCCGGCGACTCGCCAATGGGTTACCGGCTGCCGCTCGACTCCCAGCCCTGGACCAGCAAGGGCGACTACCCCTACCTGGTCGAGCGCGACCCGACCGCGCCGCTCGGCAGCCTGCCGAGCGCGGCCGACTACCGAGCCCGCTACAGCGCCCTCGCGCCGAGTGGCGCGAGTGGCGACCGGGGCGCCGTGCCCTATGCCTTCGGTGCGCCCGAAGCCACGCCGGCGGCGCTGCGCATGCAGTCGCCGGGCGACGGCCCTGCCCGCACGACGGACGACACCATCGACCCGACCACGCCGCGCCAGCCTCGGCGCGGCGAGTCGGCGCACTGGATCACGCGCAGCGCGCTCTGCGTCGAGGTCCGCGACCCGCGCCGCGCCAATGGCCCCGCGGCCGAGAAGCTCGGCAGCGCCTCGGGCGTGCTGTATGTCTTCATGCCGCCGCTGGCACGGCTCGAGGACTACCTCGACCTGGTCGCCGCGGTCGAGGCCACGGCCGAGCAGCTCGGCGTGAAGATCGTCATGGAAGGCTACCCGCCGCCGCGCGATCCGCGCCTGAAGCTGCTGCAGGTCACGCCGGACCCGGGCGTGATCGAGGTCAACATCCACCCCGCGCACAACTGGCGTGAGCTCGTGGACCACACCGAGTTCCTCTACAACGCGGCCTTCGAGACCCGCCTGTCGGCCGAGAAGTTCATGACCGACGGCCGCCACACCGGCACCGGCGGCGGCAACCACTTCGTGATGGGCGGCGCGGTGCCCACCGACAGCCCCTTCCTGCGCCGGCCCGAGCTGCTCGCCAGCCTGCTGCTGTACTGGCACAACCATCCGTCGCTGAGCTACCTGTTCTCGGGCATGTTCATCGGCCCGACCAGCCAGGCGCCACGGGTCGACGAGGCCCGCAACGACCAGCTCTACGAGCTCGAGATCGCGCTCAAGGAGATCGCCCGCAACCGCGAGATCTACGGTCAGAACATGCCGGCCTGGCTGGTCGACCGCACCCTGCGCAACATCCTGGTCGACGTCACGGGCAACACCCACCGCAGCGAGTTCTGCATCGACAAGCTCTATTCGCCCGATTCCAGCACCGGCCGCCTGGGCCTGCTCGAGCTGCGCGCCTTCGAGATGCCGCCGCATGCGCGCATGAGCATCGCCCAGCAACTGCTGCTGCGCGCCTTCATCGCCCGCTTCTGGGACGCGCCGTACCAGGCGCCGGCCACGCGCTGGGGCACCGAACTGCACGACCGCTTCCTGCTGCCGACCTTCGTCAAGATGGACTTCGACGACGTCATCAGCGAGATGCGGCAGGCCGGCTTCGCCTTCGACCCCAACTGGTTCGCACCGCACTTCGAGTTCCGCTTCCCGCTGGTCGGGCAGGTGCAGGCGATGGGCGTCGAGCTGTCGCTGCGCAATGCCCTCGAGCCCTGGCACGTGATGGGCGAGGAAGGCTCGGCCGGCGGCACCGTGCGCTATGTCGACTCGTCGCTCGAACGCATCGAGGTGCGCGTCACCGGCCTCAACGAGAGCCGCCACGTCGTCACGGTCAACGGCAAGGTGCTGCCGCTGCAGCCCACCGGCACGGTCGGCGAGTTCGTGGCCGGCGTGCGCTACAAGGCCTGGAACCCGCCGTCGTCGCTGCATCCGAGCATCGGCGCCCATGCGCCGCTGACCTTCGACATCGTCGACACCTGGATGAAGCGCTCCCTCGGCGGCTGCCAGTACTTCGTCGCCCATCCGGGCGGGCGCAACTACGACACCTTCCCGGTCAACGCCTACGAGGCCGAGAGCCGGCGCCACTCGCGCTTCACGCGCATGGGCCACACGCCGGGCCTGATGAGCACGCCGCCGGCGACCATCGAGCTGGCCGGCAGCCGCGAGTTCCCGTTCACGCTCGACCTGCGGCGGTGAGCGCAAGTGCCGAGGCCGCGCGGGATTCGGCCTTTTCTCACGCGCACGCCCTCGGCAACCGTGACCGCAGTGTGACAATCGGCGCACCGTGGACCCACTGAACGAATCCCTCTTCGACGCCCAGGCCCTGGAAGCGCCTGCGGCGCTCGCGGCCGCGCTCGCCCCCCCGGCCGCGCCGGGCCATTTCGACGAACTGCGCGGCGGCGCCACGCCTGAGGACGAAGCGCGCCAGGCTGTCCCGTCGCAGCCGGCGCCGCTCTACGATGCCGCCGCCCCCCGTCCCGAGACGCCGCCCGCGCAGGCGGACGAAGAGGCCGGCGACCAAACACCGCTGGCGCCCGCCTGGAGCGGCTTCTTCGAGAACCTCGGTCCGGGCGGCTTCGACGACCTGCCGCGGCGCGCGATCAGCCTCGAGCGCCAGATCCGCGACAACGGCGTCACCTACAACGTCTACGCAGATGCCGACGGTCCGCAGCGCCCGTGGTCGCTCGACCTCTTTCCGCTGATCGTCTCGGCGGACAGCTGGGCCCAGATCGAAGCCGGCGTGCAGCAGCGCGTGCGGGTGCTCGATCACGTGATGGCCGACGTCTACGGTCCCCAGCAGCTGCTCGCCGAAGGCCTGCTGCCGCCGGCGCTGGTGCAGGGCCATCCGGGCTACCTGCGGGCGCTGCACGGCGTGCGCCCGCCGGGCGACACCTGGCTGCACATCGCCGCCTTCGACCTGGCGCGCGGGCCCGACGGCAACTGGTGGGTGGTCTCGCAGCGCACCCAGGCGCCTTCGGGCCTGGGCTACCTGCTCGAGAACCGGCTCGCCATCGCGCGCCAGTTTCCGCAGGCCTTCGAGAACCTGCAGGTGCAGCGCCTGGCCGCCACCTACAACGCGATGATGGAAGGCCTGCAGCGCATGTGCCCGGCCGGCCAGCCGCCGCACATCGCGCTGCTGACGCCCGGCCCCTACAACGAGACCTACTTCGAGCACGCCTACCTGGCGCGCTACCTCGGCATCACGCTGGTCGAGGGCAATGACCTCACGGTGCGCGACCAGCGCCTCTATCTCAAGACGCTGCAGGGCCTGCGGCCGGTGCACGGCCTGGTCAAGCGGCTCGACGACCAATTCCTCGACCCGCTCGAACTGCGGCCCGACTCCACGCTCGGCGTGCCGGGCCTGCTGCAGGCGATCCGCGCCGGCAACGTGCTGGTGGCCAACATGCCCGGATCGGCCTTCCTCGAATCGCCGGCGCTGCTGGGCTTCCTGCCGGCACTGGCGCGACGCCTGATCGGCGAGAAGCTGCAGCTGCCCGCGCTGCCGACCTGGTGGTGCGGCGAGCGCGCGGCGATGGAAGCCGTGCTGCCGCAGCTGGCCGACTGCGCCATCAAGGCGACCTACCCCGATGTCGACGCCCACACCAGCTTCGATGCCGTGCTGGGGCGCCACATGGGTCGCCGCGAACTCGACGAATGGGCGGGCCGCATCGTGCGCCAGGGCGAGGCCCACACGGTGCAAAGCTACCTGCCGCTGTCGCAGATGCCGACCTGGACCCAGGACCTCGGCCGCGGCCACATCGCGCAGCGCTCGGTGCTGCTGCGGGTGTTCGCGGTCAGCGACGGCCCGCGCTCCTGGCGCGTGCTGCCGGGCGGGCTGGCGCGGCTGGCCGGACGCGACGCGCAGATCGCCTCGATGCAGCGCGGCGGCAGCAGCGCCGACGTGTGGGTGCGCACCGACGGCGAGGTCGACCGCACCACGCTGCTGCAGCCGCACGCCACGCCGGCCTCGCTGGCGCGGCACCGCGCCCCGGTCACCAGCCGCGCGGCCGAGAACATGTTCTGGCTCGGGCGCTACACCGAGCGGGCCGAGAACGCGGTGCGGCTGGCCCGGCTCACGCTCGACCTGCTGAGCGGCGAAGATCAGTCCTCGCGCGCCCTGCTGGTCTGGCTGCATCAGCTGGCCCAGCGCAATGCGCTGGTGCCGCCCGAAGTACCGAGTCTGCCCAAGTCGCGGCGCGTCTTCGAGCGGGCGCTGATCGCCGAGCTCGGCAACGTCGACACCGGGGGCAGCGTGGGCTGGAGCCTGCGCTGCATCCGCCAGTCGGCCGCCGCGGTGCGCGAACGCCTGTCGCAGGACCACTGGAACCAGATCGTGCGCGCCGAGTCCGACTTCCTGCGCCGCAGCGCCGAACAGGCCGGCGAGAAAGCCGAGGGCGGCTACGCCACCGGCATCGCGCTGCGCCTGCTCGAAGCGGCCAGCACCTCGCTGTCGGCCATGACCGGTGCCCAGACCGACCGCATGACGCGCGACGACGCCTGGCGGCTGCTCTCCATCGGCCGCCACATCGAGCGGCTCGGCTTTCTGTCGAGCGCGCTGGCCGCCGGCTTCGAGCATGGCTCGGTGCACGAGGTCAGCGGCTTCGAGGCGATGGTGGCGCTGTTCGACAGCACCATCACCTTCCATGCGCGCTACCAGCAGCGGCGCGACGTCGCCACCCTGGTCGACTTGCTGGTGCAGGACGGCGACAACCCGCGCTCGCTGGCGTGGGTCACGCACACCCTGCGCAAGCGCATCGCCAAGCTGGCGGGCAGCGCGCCCGACAAGCTCACCGCGCTGTCGTACGACCTGCCCGACCCCGACACCTGGACCCTCGAAGGGCTTTGCGAGGCCGGTCCGGAGGCCCAATACCCGGCCCTGGTGCAGCTGTTCGCCGCCAGCGAAACCGCCGCCTACCATGTGTCGGATGCCATCGGCACCCGCTACTTCACGCTGACCTCCGAATCGCTGCGTTCCGTGGGCGCCTGAGGCCGCGCGCCCGGGGGCGAGTAAAGTCCCGTCCATGCTGCTTCACGTCACCCACGCCACCCGCTACGACTACGCGCCGCCGGTCGAGACGGCGCAGCACCTGGCGCACCTGAAGCCGATGAACACGGCCTCCCAGCGGCTGGTGAGCCACGCGCTGACGATCAGCCCGACCCCGGCCCAGCATGGCGAATCGCCGGACGTCTACGGCAACACCCGCGCCTTCTTCGCGCTCGAAGCCACCCACGAGGAGCTGGTGGTCACCGCCGAGAGCGTGGTCGACACCGCCCCGCCGGTGCTGTCGCCGGCGATCGCCCGGGAGCTGCCCTGGGAAGAGGTGCGCGAGCGCTTCCGCTATGTCAAGGATTCGAGCTACGACCCGGCCTCGGATTTCGTCTTTCCGTCGCGCTACGTGCCCCGCCATGACGACTTCGCCGCCTACGCACGGCCCAGCTTCGCGCCCGGCCGGCCGGCCTTCGACGCCGCGATGGACCTGACGCTGCGCATGTACCGCGATCTCGAATACGACGCCGGCAGCACCGAGATCAGCACGCCGGCGATCGAGGCGCTGGCCCAGCGCAAGGGCGTCTGCCAGGACTTCGCCCACATCATGATCGCCTGCCTGCGCACCCTCGGGCTGCCGGCCCGCTACGTGAGCGGCTACCTGCTGACCCAGCCGCCGCCGGGCCGGCCGCGCCTGGTCGGCGCCGACGCCTCGCATGCCTGGGTCTCGGTCTACCTGCCGGGCGCCGACGGCCCCGGCGACTGGGCCGACTTCGATCCGACCAACGGCCGCCAGCCCGGCGAGGACTACGTGACGCTGGCCATCGGCCGCGACTACTCCGATGTCTCGCCGATGCGCGGCGTGCTGCATGGCGGTGCACGCCACACGCTCGCGGTCAGCGTCACGGTGCGGCCGCTCGAAGAGCTGAAGGAGCAGGCGGCGGCCGTGGCGGCGTCGCAGTCCCAATCGCAATCGCAATCGCAATCCCAATCGCAGTCCCAATCTCAGAACAAGGAATCCTCATGAGCGTCTACGACAAACTCACCGCCCTCGGCATCACCCTGCCCCCGGTGGCCACGCCCGCCGCGGCCTACGTGCCCTTCGCGCGCACCGGCAACCTGGTCTTCCTCTCCGGCCACATCGCCCGCAAGGACGGCAAGCCCTGGGTCGGCCAGCTCGGCGGCGCACTCGGCACCGACGAAGGCAAGCAGGCCGCGCGCGCGATCGCGATCGACCTGCTCGGCACCCTGCACGCGGCGGTCGGCGACCTGAACAAGGTCAAGCGCATCGTCAAGCTGATGAGCCTGGTCAATTCCACGCCCACCTTCACCGAGCAGCACCTGGTGACCAACGGCGCCAGCGAGCTGATGGCCGAGGTCTTCGGCATCGAGAAAGGCGCCCATGCGCGCAGCGCCTTCGGCGTCGCGCAGATCCCCTTCGGCGCCTGCGTCGAGATCGAACTGATCGCCGAAACTGAATAAGTGATTCATTGGACGACACCGACCGCCACCTGCTGAGCCTGCTCCAGGCCGACGCCCGCGAGCCCGCCGCGACGCTGGCGCGCAAGCTCGGCGTGGCGCGCACCACGGTGGTCGCCCGCATCGCGCGGCTGGAGCGCGACGGCGTGATCGCCGGCTATGGCGTGCGGCTCGGCCAACGCCTCGAGCACGCCGCGGTGCGCGCGTACTGCGGCCTCAGCGTGGCGCCGAAGGCCGGCGCCTCGGTGGTCCGCGCGCTCGAACGGCTGCCCGAGGTCGAAGAGCTCTCGGCAGTCAGCGGCCAATACGACTACATGCTGGCCCTGCGCTGCGAGACCAACGAGCAGCTCGACGCGCTGCTCGACCGCATCGGCCTGATCGAAGGCATCCAGCACACGCACACCTCGGTGGTGCTGAGCCGCAAGATCGACCGGCGCAGCGCGGTCCCGCCGGGGCAGGCCCAGGGCGAACGGGATTGATTTTCCGCAGCGGAAGGTTCAAATTCAGCGGCAGGAGTCTCGCCCATGCCTGCCGTTCGCCGCGCCGCTGTCGACGGCCTGTTCTACCCGGCCGCGCCCTCGGCGCTGCGCCAGCAGGTCGAACGCTGCCTGGGCGAGGCCGCTGACGACAACCACCATCGTGCTGGCGGGCCGCCGAAGCTCCTGATCGCACCCCACGCCGGCTACGCCTACTCCGGCGCGGTGGCCGCCGCGGCCTATGCCCTGCTCGGACGCGGGCGCCATGCGGCGGTCACCCGTGTCGTGCTGCTCGGGCCCGGGCATCGCGTCTGGGTGGACGGCCTGGCCGCGCCCGACTGCGCCGAGTTCGAGACCCCGCTCGGGCGCACGGCGATCGATACCGAAGCGCTCGCGAAGATCGACGGCCTGCCGCAGGTGCTCCGCAGCGACCGGGCGCACGCGCAAGAGCATTCGATCGAGGTCCAGCTGCCCTTCCTGCAGAGCGTGCTCGGCGCCTTCTCGCTGGTACCGCTGGTCGTCGGCGACGCCGACCCGGAGGCGGTGGCACGGGTCCTGGATCGGCTCTGGGGCGGGCCGGAAACCCTGATCGTGATCAGCTCGGACCTGTCGCACTATCTGCCCTACGCGCAGGCGCAGGCCGCGGACCGCGCGACCGTGCAGCGCATCCTGGACCTCGATGCCGGCATCACGCCGCAGCAGGCCTGCGGAGCGGCGGCGATCAACGGCGCCCTGCGGGCGGCCCAGGCGCATGGGCTGGCGCCGCGACTGCTCGACCTGTGCAGCTCCGGCGATACGGCGGGCGATCGCAGCCGGGTGGTGGGCTACGCAGCCTTCGCCTTCGAGCAAGCGTCATGACCAACCTCGACGCACGGACGGCCGGTTCGGCCCCTGCCCGCTGGTGGCACCGCCTCGACGACGGCCGCGTCCAGTGCGACCTGTGCCCGCGCGACTGCCGCCTGCACGAGGGCCAGCGCGGACTGTGCTTCGTACGCCAGCGTGTCGGCGACGCGATGGTGCTCACGACCCATGGCCGCAGCTCCGGCTTCTGCATCGACCCGATCGAGAAGAAGCCGCTCAATCACTTCCTTCCCGGCAGCAGCGTGCTGAGTTTCGGCACCGCGGGCTGCAACCTCGCGTGCAAGTTCTGCCAAAACTGGGACATCTCCAAGAGCCGCGAGCAGGACCGGCTGACGGACAGCGCCTCGCCGCAGCGGATCGCCGAAGCGGCGCGCGCGAACGGCGCCTCGAGCGTGGCCTTCACCTACAACGACCCGGTGGTCTTCGCGGAGTACGCGATGGACACGGCCGACGCCTGCCACGCCTTGGGCCTGCACAGCGTCGCGGTCACGGCGGGCTACATGCATGCCGAGCCGCGGCGCGACTTCTACGCCCGGATGGATGCGGCCAATGTCGACCTGAAGGGCTTCACCGAAAACTTCTACTTCCGGCAGACCGGTGCCCACCTCGCGCCGGTGCTCGACACCCTGCTCTACCTGCGGCACGACACCGGCTGCTGGCTCGAGATCACGACGCTGCTGATTCCCGGACTCAACGACAGCGATGCGGAGATCGACGCCATGACACGCTGGATCGCCGATCGGCTCGGCCTCGACGTGCCGCTGCATTTCACGGCCTTCCATCCCGACTACCGGATGCTCGACCTGCCGCCGACGCCGCCCACCACGCTCAGGCGCGCCCGCAGCATCGCCCTGGCCAACGGCCTGCACCACGTCTACACCGGCAACGTGCACGACATCGAGGGCGGCACCACCTTCTGTGCGCAATGCCACGCGGCACTGCTGCGGCGCGACTGGTACGAGGTGCTGGATTGCCGGCTCGACGAACATGGCGCCTGCCCGCATTGCGGCACACGGGTCGCCGGCCGCTTCGGCACCGTCGCGCGCGCCTTCGGCCGCCGCCGCATCCCGGTGCGGCTGGCGGCCTGAGCGGCTCGCGTTCATGGCTGTGGCTGCTGGCGTGCGCGACGTCGCGGCTGAGGCGGCCAGGTATGGGCGAAGGCGGCGCCGCGAAGCGGGCTGGCCGGCGCAGCGCCGCTGCCCGGTTCGCCGAGTGCCGCATAGCAGCTGCCGACGCGCGTGGCCAGGAAGTCCTCGAGCGCCGCCTGCTCCTGCCCCACGAAACCCCGCGCCGGCAGCCGGCCCGTGCGCAGCAGCTCGAACACGCCGACCACGCCCGCCGCGGTGGCGAGCTCGATCGCGGTGCGGTCCACGCCGCGCAGGCGGCCACCCTGGATGCGGGCCATGCGTGTCTCCTGTTCGAGGCGCCCGGCACGCAGGCCGGAGGCCGAGGCAAACACGATCACCACGTCTTCCCGGCTGTGCGGGACGGCGTGTTCCAGCACCTGCCGCAGCAGGTCGCGCCGCTCGCCCAGCCGCAGATCGCGCAGCAGCAGCGCCATCGCATCGCGGTGGCCCGGGTAGCGCAGCGTCTTGTAGTCGAGGTTGCGCACGCGGCCCGCCAGCGTCTCGCACAAAGTGCCGAGCCCGCCCGAGGTGTTGAAGGCTTCGTAGGTGTCGCCGTCGAGCACAAGGGTCTCGTACCCTTCGAGCGGCTGCGCCGACACCGGCTGGCCCTGCACGATGGCCGCGCACGGATGGCAGTACTCGTTGATCAGGCCGTCGATGCTCCAGGTGAAGTTGTAGCGCAGGCCGTTGGTGGCGTGGCGCGAGAGCGCACCGACGCGCAAGTGCAGGTCGTGCAGATCGTCGAAGCGGCCGGCGAGGTGCGCGCCCAGCATGCCGATCACGCCGGGCGCCAGGCCGCACTGCGGCATCAGCACGGTCTCCGCGCCGTCGGCCAGGCCACGGATGGCGCGGGTGGCCGCGACATCCTCGGTCAGGTCGAGGTAGTGCACGCCGAGCGCGCGTGCGGCGGCGGCGACGCGCCCGGCCTGCTGGAACGGCAGCGCGTTGATCAGCAGCTGGTGCCCGGCCAACGCGGCCGCCAGCGCGGCTGTGTCCTCGACGTCGAGCACGGTGCGCCGAACCAGCGGGTCGTCCAGCGCGCGTCGCGGCGGATCGCGGTCGGCGAGCGTGACGGGAATCCGGTGGTAGTCGGCCAGCATGTCGGCCACCGTGCCACCCACCTTGCCGGCCCCCAGCACCAGCACGTTGCGAATCGAGATCATCGGGTCCTCCCTTGCGGCATCGGATGAACCGACTCTAGGAGTCCTCGCGGTCGGGCGGAAGCCGCCATTGCGTCGACGGAGCGCCCCGCGCCGACGAAACGACGGCCCGGACGATCGGAAGGTCAGAGAAAAAGATGGCGGCTTGTAAAGCCGTTGACATACGGCGCGCCGACCGGTTCCTACACTGGGCCGCCATCGACCCGGGTTCAATCACAAGACCACGGCCCGCTGCCTCAGCGCCTGCATCTCTCGAATCACGCAATGCGACTTGACCATCTCGATCACGCCCTGCGCCTGCAGCTGCATCAGAACGTTGGAGGTCATGACCCGGCTCAGGCCGGCGAGATTGGCCATCTCCTGGTGGGTGAACGAGATCCGGATCGCGACGCCCTGCCCCTGTGCCTCGCCGTAGGTGCCCGCCAGCTGCACCAGGTGATGGACCACCCGCTGCGTCGCCGTCGCCTGGCTCAGCAGCAGGTTCTGGTGCGCCAGCACGCGCAGCTTGACGTTCATGAGCCAGAGCACCTGGCGCATGCACGCTTCGTCGCGCGCCATCCCCTGCTGCAGCAGCGTCAGCCCAACCTGCCGCGTGACCACGTCCGACGAGGCCACCGCGGTGACCGAATGCCGGCCATCCAGGAATGCGCTGCATTCGCCGACCATCCCCTGCGTTCCGACGATGGCCATGTGTTTCTCGTGGCCGGCCTCCGACAGCAGCACCAGCCGGACACGGCCCTGCTCGACCACGTGGACATGGGTCACGGCGTCGCCCTGCGAGAACAGGGTCTGGCCCTTGCGGAACTCCACCCGCGGCGCGCCCTGCGCCATCAGCATCTCCCAGCGGAAGTGCGGCACCTCGATCCACGCCGAAGGGGAAGCCGTCGTCTCTGCGTTCTTGTTCATCGCCTCGAAGCCCGGTCGTTCCGGCGGGCAGTTTCATGAAACATCCATTCTCCTCATACCGAAAGCTCTTTCCCATCCTGGACAACGCGGTTCAGCTGTCCAGCTGCTCGCAAAGCGCGCTGAGCCTGCCAGTGCGGCAGGCCATCGACGAGTACCTCGACGTCTGGGTGCGCCGCGGCGCCGACTGGGGCTACTGGATGGACCAGGTGGCCCTGGCCCGCGCCGAGTTCGCTCGCATGATCCACGCCAATGCCGAGGACATCGCGGTGCTGGGCAGCGTGTCGGATGCCGCGTCGGCGATCGCGTCGGCGCTGCGCTTCGACGACGGACGCCCCGAGGTCGTGACGAGCATGCTCGACTTTCCCTCGATCTGCCACGTCTGGCTGGCGCAGCAGCCGCGCGGCGCGCAGGTGCGCCTCGTCCAAGCCGAGGCGGGCCGCACCGACACCACGCAACGGATCGCGGCGGCGATCGACGACCGCACGGCGCTGGTGTCGGTGTCGCAGGCCTGCTTCTACGATGGCCAGATCGTCGACATCGCAGCCACCGGGCGGGCGGCGCGCGCGCAAGGCGCGATCCAGTTCGTCGATGCCTACCAGTCGGCCGGCTCGATCGCGATCGACGTCCGGGCCCAGGAGGTCGACATCCTGGCGGCCGGTGCCCAGAAGTACCTGCTGGGCATTCCGGGCATCGCGTTTCTCTACGTGCGACCGGCGCTGGCGCGGCAGCTCGTGCCTACGGTCACCGGCTGGTTCGGCCGCGTCAACCCCTTCGCCTTCGATCCCGCGCAACTCGACTTCGCCGACAGCGCCACGCGCTTCAACACCGGCACGCCGCCGATGATGTGCGCCAGCGTCGCGCGCGCCAGCATGGCCCTGCTCAACGAGATCGGGGTTCCCGCGATCGAGGCCTACCTGCAGCAGCTGTCGGCCGTGGCCATCGAGGAGGCGGCGAGCCTGGACCTCGAGGTCGCGAGTCCCCTGGACCCCGCCGCCAAGGGCGCGAACACCGCGATCCGCATCGCCGACGCCGCCGCGATCGAAGCGCGGATGCTGCAGTCGGGCTACGTGGTCTCGGCACGCAACGACGTGATCCGGATCGCGCCGCACTTCTACAACACGGCCGACGACGTGGTGGGCGCCCTGCGCGAGCTGGCTCGCCTGACGCGATGACGGCCAACCACATCGCCTCGGTGCTTTGCCGCGCGAGCCCGCAGCAGGCCCTGGACTTCCTCGGCGATGGCCTGACCCTCGGCCAGTGGGCCCTGGGCTGCTGGCAGACCGAGGCGGTCGGCGGCGGCGTGGTGCGCGGCCACTCGCTGTTCGACGACACGCCGAGCTGGGTGCGCCCGGTCGTCGACGGCGCGCGCCTGACCGTGACCTACCACGTGGGCGGCGCGCCCGATGCGCTCGCCCCCCGCATCCACGCCACGGTCGAGCCCGATGCGGCCACCGGCGGCTGCCGCATCGCCCTGCATGCATCGCGCGGCGCCGACATGGACGACGCCCGCTGGCTGCGGCTGGTGCGCTGCCACGAGCTCGAGGTGCTGCTGATCCAGGCCCGCCTGGAACGCAGCGCTGCCGCGGACACGGCCCAGATTCTGAAACCACGATGAGGAAGAGATGATCATGAACCGACGCCGACTCGGCCAGGCATTCACGGCCGCGCTGCTCGCACCCGCACTCTCGTCGCCCTGGATCGCCCACGCGAACACCAAGGCCTACAGCGGTCCGATCCGCGTCCTGGTGGGCTTCCCGCCGGGCGGGGCCACCGACGTGGTGGCGCGGGCCGTGGTCGACAAGCTCGGCAAGGCCATGAACGGCCAGGTGTTCGTGATCGACAACAAGGCCGGCGCCGGCGGCCAGATCGCCGCCCAGCTCCTCAAGGCGGCGCCGGCCGACGGCTCGACGATCATGCTGTCGATCGACCACACGCAGGTCATCATCCCGCTGACCATCGCCGCGGCCGGCTACGACCCGGTGAACGACTTCACCGCGCTGGCGGGCGTGGCCTCGTACTACAACGTGCTGGCGGTCAGCGCCGCCACCGGCATCAAGACCATGGCCGAGCTCGGCGCCTGGGTCAAGGCCCATCCCAACGAGGCCAACTACGGCATCCCTGCGGCCGGAAGCGTCCCGCAGTTCATCGGCCACATCATCGGCAAGTCCCTCGGCGTCACGATGAACTCGGTGCCCTACAAGGGCGGCGCGCCGATGGTGCAGGACCTGCTTGCCGGGCAGATCCCGATCGGCATCGCGTCGATGACCGAGCTGATCGAGTACCACCGCGCCGGCAAGGTCCGCATCCTCGCGAGCTCGGGCCAGGAGCGCAGCAAGACCGCGCCCGAGATCCCGACCTTTCTCGAACTCGGCTACAGCGGCATCGACAAGAACCCCTGGCTGGCCTTCTTCGGTCCGAAGGGCCTGCCGGTCGAATTCGTCGAGCAGTTCGACCGCGCGATGAAAAGCGTCCTGGCGCAGCCCGACCTGCAGGAGAAGCTGGCCAAGATGGGCAACGAGGTCACGGCGGCGCCGTCGAAGGAGGTCGAGCAGTGGGTGGTCGATGCCTCGCGCAGCTGGGGCAAGGTCATTCGCGATTCGGGGTTCAAGGCGCAATGAGCGCCGCCCGGCCGCCCGAAGGCGCTCGCACCGGAGTGCGCAGTACGGAGGTTGCGCTATGAGCGCCGCCCCACGCACTTTCATCCAGAGCGGTTCACGCTGGGAAGAGCTGGCCGGCTATTCGCGCGCCGTCGTCGACGGCGACTGGATCTTCGTCTCCGGCACCGTCGGGCAGGACTTCGCCAGCGGCGAGTTCCCGGACACGGCCGAGCGGCAATGCGAACTGGCGCTGGACACCATCGAAGGCGCACTGTCGCAGGCACAGGCCAGCCTCGCAGACGTGGTGCGGGTGCGGGTCTACGTGCCCGATCGCGCCAACGTGATCGCGGTCAGCGGCGTGCTCAAGCGTCGGCTGGGCGACAACCGGCCCGCCAACACGACCCTGTGCAGCGCACTGGCGGTCGAAGGCGCCAAGGTCGAGATCGAGGTCACCGCCCGGCGCCGGGCATGAACGAGCAACTTTCTCCCACGGATAGGAAACCCCGATGAGCATCCTGACCCACCTGGCCGCGGCCTTGCGCGATCGATCGATCCGCACGATCGACCTGACCCACACCCTGAGCGAAGAATTCCCGCCGCTGCAGCTGCCGCCGCAATTCGGCCAGGTCGCGGCATTCAAGATGGAGCGCATCTCTCGCTACGACGAAGCCGGTCCCGGCTGGTACTGGAACAACTTCACTTGCGGCGAGCACACCGGCACGCACTTCGACGCCCCCGCCCACTGGGTGACCGGCAAGGACCATCCGGGCAACACGGTCGACACCATCGACGCCGGCAACTTCATCGCGCCGGCGGTGGTGATCGATGCCAGCACCGAGGTGGCAGAGGATGCCGATTGGCTGCTGACGGTTGATTTCCTGCGGGCCTGGGAGGCGCGCCACGGCCGCATCCCCGAAGACGCCTGGGTGCTGCTGCGCACCGACTGGTCCAAGCGCATCGCCGACCCGGCCGCCTTCGTCAACATGCGCGAGGACGGCGCCCACACGCCGGGGCCGACGCAGGAGGCGGTCGAGTGGCTGATCGGCCAACGCAGGGTGCACGGCTTCGGCGTCGAGACGATCAACACCGACGCGGGACAGTCGCATGGATGGCCGATGGCCTACCCTTGCCACACGCTGATGCACGGCGCGAACCGCTACGGGCTGCAATGCCTGAAGAACCTCGACCAGCTGCCCCCGACCGGGGCACTGATCGTGTCGGCGCCGCTGAAGATCCAGGAGGGGTCGGGGAGTCCGCTGCGGGTGTTGGCGCTGGTCGAGGGTTGAGCGAGCCGCGGCGCCCGCCCGAATGCGCATGTCGCCCGGCCTCACCCCCCGCCCGACGACCCCCGCACCACCAGTTCCCCCGGCAGCAGCAGCTGCCGCGCCGGCCCCTCCAGCCCTTGCAGCCGCTCCAGCAGGCAGGTCGCCGCGGTCCGGCCGATGGCCTCGGTCGGCTGCGCGATGGCACTCAGGCCGGGCCCGATCAGCGGCGCCCATTCGGGATCGTCGAAACCCACGAAACCGATGTCCTCGCCGAAGCGCAAGCCCAGCCGCGCCATCGCGGCGGCCACGCGCAGGGTCACGACCGCGTTGCCCGCCAGCACCGCCGCGCGCCTGCCGCGCTTCGCACGCTTGTGCAGGGCGCGCAGCGCCGCGTCGAGGCCATCGCCGTCGTCACCCGTGGATTCGTACACCTCGCCGGCCACGCGCGGCTCGTGCGCCGCCACGCAGTCGCCGAAGGCCGCGGTCCGCTCGCGCCGCGAGCTCACGCCTTTCAGCGGCTCGGTGATGTAGAGCAGCTCGCGATAGCCGCCGTCGACCAGATGGCCGCAGGCCGCCTTCATGGCGGCGGCGTTGTCCAGCGAGACGAAATCGGTGTGCATGCCCGCATGGCGGCGGTCGACCAGCACCGCCGGCTTGCCGTGCAGCGCGTCGGCGTCGATCAGGCCGGCGCCGCGCCCGAGCGTGTTGAGGATGAAGCCATCGACCTGGTAGCCGGCCAGCGCATTGATCGCCTCGCGCTCGCGGTCGATGTCGTTGCCGAGGTTGAAAAGCATCACCAGGTAGCCGGCATCCTGGCAGGCCTTCTCGGCGCCACGCAGCACGGCCACCGAATAGGGATTGGTGATGTCGGCCACGATCAGGCCGATCAGGCGCGAACGGCCATGGCTCAGGGCCTGCGCCATCGGGCTCGGCGTGTAGGCCAGCTGGGTCACCGCGGCCTCGACACGGGCCGCGATGTCAGGGCTCAGCAGCCGCTCGCGGTGATTCAGGAAACGCGACACCGTGGCCTTCGAGACGCCGGCCGCCTTGGCCACGTCGGCGATGGTGGCGCGCGCCGGCCGCGGCGCTGGGGCGGCGGCGCTCACGCGGAAGCGGTGTCGAAGACCGCCGCGGGGCGTTCGCCGGCGAGCGCCTGCAGCAGGTTGGTGGTCGCCAGCTCGGCCATGGCGTGCCGGGTCTCGTGCGTCGCCGAGCCGA
Organism: Variovorax ginsengisoli; assembly: GCF_030486595.1. GTDB lineage: Bacteria > Pseudomonadota > Gammaproteobacteria > Burkholderiales > Burkholderiaceae_C > Variovorax > Variovorax ginsengisoli_B. The sequence continues at coordinate 82,980 of NZ_JAUJZH010000007.1, forward strand.
TGTGCGGCAGCGGCGTCACGCGCGGATGGGTGCGCAGCGGCGACGCCGCCGGCAGCGGCTCGGTCGCGAAGACATCGAGGCCGGCGGCCCGCAACGTGCCGTGATCGAGCGCCGCCAGCAGCGCGTCTTCCTGCACGGTGGCACCCCGCCCGCCGTTGATGAAGACCGCGCCCGGTTTCATCGCAGCAAAGAAGCTCGCATCGATCATCCCGCGCGTGCTGTCCGAAAGCGGCAGCATCGCGACCACGAAATCGGCGCCCGCCAGCAGTTCGGCGAGCGGTGTGTGGACGGCCCGGCCCTGCAGCTCGGGCGCCTGCGCCGCGAGGTCGACCGGCCGGCGTGCGTGGTACAGCACGGGCATGCCGAAGCCCAGCGCAGCGCGGCGGGCGATGGCCTGCCCGATGCGGCCGAAACCCAGCAGGCCCAGCGTCTTGCCATGGACGTCGAAGCCGAACAGGTCCTCGCCGATGTTCTTCGTCCAGGCGCCGTCGCGCACCAGATTGGAGAGTTCGACGACCCGGCGGCTGGTGGCCATCAGGAGCGCGAACACGGTATCGGCCACGGTCTCGTCGAGCACGCCCGGCGTGTGGCAAAGCAGGATCCCGCGCGCATGCAGCGAGGCCAGCGCGTAGTTGTCGACTCCGACCGAGACGCTGGACACGACTTCGAGCCGCGGCGCACGCGCCAGCAACGCATCGTCGACCGGAAAGCTGGAGCCGATGAGGCCATGGGCCAGCGGCAGCGCCGCGTCGAAGGCGGCGCGCTGCGAGCGTGGATCGGCGACCGTGACCTCATGGACGGCCTGCAGCCGCGCCAGTTGATCGTCGGGCAACTCCCGAAAAACGAGGATGTTCTTGCGTGTCACAGGCCGGTCTCCTCAAGTTGGGCGCGCGTCGGCAGGCCTTCGGTGTCGCCGAGCACCTGCACCGCGCGGGCGCCGATCCAGGCACCGCGGCGCACCGCCTCGGGCACCGTCCGGCCTTCTAGCAACGCACTGACCACGCCGGCCGCGAAGCCGTCGCCGGCGCCCACGGTGTCGACGATCTCCTTGACCGGGAAACCGTCGACGCGTCCCGTGCCGGCCACCTCGCTGTCGTAGTAGGCGCCTTCGGCACCAAGCTTCACGACCACCAGCTTCGCGCCGCGTTGGCGATAGAAGCGCGCCACGCCCTCGGGCGTGCTTTCGCCGGTGAGGATCAGGCCCTCCTCCATGCCGGGCAGCACCCAGTCGGCGCGCGACGCCAGGTCGTTGATCCAGTGCCGCATGGTCTCGGGCGACGCCCACAGGGTCGGCCGCAGGTTGGGGTCGAAAGAGATCGTGTGGCCAGCGTGGCGCATCACGTCCATGCTCTTGATCGCGGCCTGCAGGCTGGTGTCGGAGATGGCTGCGAACACGCCGGTGGCGTGCAGGTGGCGCGCCGAGCGCAGCCAGGCTTCGTCGACGTCGGCCGGCCCCATGTGGCTGGCGGCCGAGCCCTTGCGGTGGTATTCGACCGGCGGATCGCTGCCGTCGGTCACGCGGCCCTTGAACTGGAAGCCGGTGCGCTGCGTCGCATCGCAGATCACGTGAGAGCAGTCGATGCCCTCGCCCTGCATGGTCGCCAGCAGCGCGCGGCCCATCGAGTCGGTGCCGAGCCGGCTGGCCCAGCCGACCTTCAGGCCGAGGCGCGACAGGCCGATCGCGACGTTGGTCTCGGCGCCCGCGGTGCGCTTGTGGAAGGCGGTGGCGTTTTCGAGCGGGCCGGGCCGGTCGGCCACCAGCAGCAGCATGGCTTCGCCGAACAGTGCGACATCGAAGGCGGATGAGGTCATGGCAGTGGTCACAGGGAGCGGATGTGGGCGACCTGGTCGCGCGTGACGGCCAGCAGGTCGTCGCCGATCAGCGGATATTCGATGGCACGCGGCACGTCGGCCGGCAGCGCCCGCAGCACGGCGCGCCAGGGCGCCACCGAATCGGCCAGCGGCACGGCGACCCACTTGGCGGACAGGCGCTGCGCGCCCTTGCAATGCACGTAGCGCACGCGCCGGCCCAGGGCCTGGGCCGCTTGCAGGGGGCATTCGCCCACCCAGTGCCAGTTGCCCATGTCGAAGGTCATGCCGAGGTCGAGGCCGGCGCGGTCGGCGGCGTCGAAGAAGGCCTGCAACGCGGGCAGGGACCCGGCCGAGACGGTCTGGTCGTTCTCGATCACGAGCTCGATCCGGGTCTCGGCCAGCTGCACCTTGAGGCCCCACAGCGAACCGTGCGAGCCCGGGCCGAAGTCGCCGATCGACATCTTGAGCCGGCGGGCGCCGAGCGTCGTGGCGGCGGCGATGCCGCGGCCGAGCGCAGCGCTGTCGAGCCATCCGCCCTCGGCCCAGAGGCCCTCGGGGCTGGAATAGACCGAGGCCAGGCCTGCCATCGCGGGCAGTTCGGAGGCCGGGTCGCGCAGCAGTTCGCCGCGCACCTCGACGCTGTCGGCGCCGGCGGCACGCGCCAGCTGCGCGCACCAGAGCTGGCCATGGCGCCCGGTCTCTGCGGCGCCGAAGGAGGAAAGGGAAATCAGGACGGGCGGCGGCATGGCGATGATGGCGGGCGCTTCAATGCGCCTGATGGGAGCTGAGGATCTGGCCCAGGAACTGGCGGGTCTTCTCGTTCTTCGGGTTGCCGAAGAATTCTTCCGGCGGCGCCTGCTCGACGATCTTGCCGTCGGCCATGAAGATCACGCGGTCGGCCACGCTGCGGGCGAAGCCCATCTCGTGCGTCACGCACAGCATGGTCATGCCGTCTTCGGCCAGGCCGATCATGGTGTCGAGCACTTCCTTGACCATCTCGGGGTCGAGCGCCGAGGTGGGCTCGTCGAACAGCATGATCTTGGGTGCCATGCACAGCGCGCGCGCGATCGCCACCCGCTGCTGCTGGCCGCCCGAGAGCTGGCTCGGGTACTTGTGGGCCTGCTCCGGGATGCGCACCCGCGTCAGGTACTTCATCGCCACCTCCTCGGCCTCGGTCTTGCTCATGCCGCGCGAGCGCATCGGCGCCAGCGTGCAGTTCTGCAGGATCGTGAGGTGCGGGAACAGGTTGAACTGCTGGAACACCATGCCGACCTCGGCCCGCACCGCGTCGACGTTCTTGCCGCCGGCCGTGAGGTCGATGCCGTCGACCACGATCCTGCCCTTCTGCACGGTCTCGAGCCGGTTGATGCAGCGGATCAGCGTCGACTTGCCCGAGCCCGAGGGCCCGCAGATCACGATGCGCTCGCCGGTGCGCACCGACAGGTCGATGCCGGTCAGCACCTGGAAGCTGCCGTACCACTTGTTGACCGCCTCCATGCGGATGATGGGGTCGGCGGCGGTCGCGACTGCGTCAGTCATGGATGTTCCCTGGAGTTGTCCGGTTTACTGCAGCTTCGGCAGGTCGGTCTGCAGCCACTTCTGGTAGAGCTTGTTCAGCTCGCCGTTGGCCGAGTTCTTGGCCACGAAGTCGTTGACGTTCTTCAGCAAGTCGTCCTGACCCGGGCGCATCGCGATGCCCATGTTCTGCTGCACCAGGTTGAACTTGTTCTCGAAGGTGTTGGGCGGCACGCGCTTGGCGATCTGCGCGGCGACCGTGGTCGAGGCGCCGATGGCGTCGACCTGGCCGGACATGAGGGCCTGCATGGCCGAGGCGTCGTCGTCGAAGCGGCGGATCTCGGTGCCCTCGGGCGCAGCCTTGGTCACGGCGACGTCCTGCGTGCTGGCGCGGGCGACGCCGACGCGCAGGCCCTTCAGGTCGGCCGCGCTCTTGATCGGCGTGCCGGTCTTGCCGTAGAGGACGATGGTCGCGGCCGCGTAGGGCTGCGAGAACTGGACCTGCTTGGCGCGCTCGGGCGTGATCGCCAGCGAGGCGACCAGCAGGTCGACCTTGTTGGTCAGCAGGAAGGGAATGCGGTTCGGGCCGGTGACCGGCACGATGTTGGCCTTGACGCCCCACTCCTTGGCCAGCAGCTTGGCGACGTCGGCGTCGTAGCCGTCGGGCTGGTTCTTGGCGTCGGTGGTGCCGTAGGGCGGGAAGTCGACCAGCATGCCGATCGTGATCTCGCCCTTCTTCTTGATGTCGGCCACGCTCTGGGCCGAGGCGAAGGGTGCGAAGGCGGTCAGTGCGGCGCCCAGGCCGAGGGCTGCGAGGGCAGCGCGGCGGGTGGTGGAACGGATCATGTCAGGTCTCCTAGGTTGAGGACTGGAATCGAAGAACGGAAAAACTCAGCGAGCCAGAGCGCGGGCGCGCTTGCGCTCCATGCGCGCGGCCAGCAGCGACAGCGGCCAGCAGATGACGAAATAAAGCGCCGCCACGGTGCTGAACACATGCAGCGGCTGGAAGGTGGCGTTGTTGATGATCTGGCCGGCCCGCGTGATCTCGGTGAAGCCGATGATGGCCGCCAGCGAGGTGCCCTTGATGATCTGCACCAGGTAGCCCACCGTCGGCGGCAGCGCGATCTTGAAGGCCTGCGGCAGCACCACGTCGCGCATCCGAGCGCCGTAGTTGAGGTTCAGCGCCTCGGCCGCTTCCCACTGGCCGCGCGGGATCGCCTGAATGCAGCCGCGCCAGATCTCGCCCAGGAAGGCGGCGCTGTTGAGGACCAGCGCCACGCCGGCCGCGATCCACGGATTGATCTCCAGCCCCAGCACCGGTGCGCCGAAGAAGATCAGGAACAGCTGCAGCAGCAGCGGCGTGCCCTGGAACACCTGGATGAAGCCGGTCGACAGCGCGCGTGCCGTCTTGTTGTCGGAGGTGCGCGCCAGTGCGATCGCGAGGCCCAGGACCGCGCCGCCGACGAAGGCGATCGCCGACAGCGCCAGCGTCCACTGGGCCGCTTCGAGGATGAACAGGAATTCTGGAAAGCCGAAGGTACGCATGGTGTTCAGCGCCGATCCGGATAGTTGAGGGTGCGCTTGTAAATCAGCTTGAACAGCGCCGAGAACGCCAGCGACAGCGCCAGGTAGATGCAGGCCACGACGATGTATATCTCGAAGCTGCGGAAGGTCTGCGACTGCAGGTTGGCCGCCACCGAGGTCAGGTCGTCGGCCGAAATGACCGACACCACGGCCGAGCTCAGCATCAGCAGGATGAACTGGCTCGTGAGCGCCGGGTAGATCGCCTTCAGCGCGGGCTTGATGATCACGAAGCGGAAGATCTCCCAGGGCTTGAGGTTGAGCGCCCGGCCGGCCTCGATCTGGCCCTTGGGGATCGACTCGATGCCGGCCCGCACGATCTCGGCCGCGTAGGCGCCGAGGTTCACCACCATCGCGGTCAGCGCCGCGGTGTAGGGCGACCAACGCAGCCCGATGGCCGGCAGCGCGAAGAAAAAGAAGAACAACTGCACCAGGAACGGCGTGTTGCGAATGACCTCGATGTAGGCATTGACGATGAAGCGCAGCCAGGCCGGCCCGGAGGTCTTGCCCCAGGCGCAGAAGACGGCCACCACCAGGCCCAGCAGCGTCGCCACCAGCGACAGCTGGATCGTGATCCAGGTGCCTTTCAGCAGCAGGGGCCAGGCGGCGAAGACGGCATCGAACTGGAATTGGTAGTTCACGGGAGGCGTCGGTTCGGTGACAAGGTCGGTATTGGTGCGCCTTGCAAACAAAAGCACTTCGTTGCAGGGCACTGAAGTGTATGTGAAACCGGTTTCAGCACCAGCCTAGGGATTTCCCTAGGACGACGCCTTGCCTACACTGGCGAGATGCCCTTCATCGAAATGGCGGACGCCGAAGCAGAATCTTCCGGCGCAGTTGCAGCACCTTCCGTGAAACACCTGCGACAGACCCTGCTTTGGCCCCTGCGCTTGATGCCGACCACTCAGCCGCGCCATGCGCATCGCGGCCCATGGCAGGTCTTGCGCGACCTCGGCGACGCCTCCCCCTGGCGCGAGGAGATCGACGAATACACCGGCGCCAGCGACCGTTTCCACGAGCGCCACTACAACGAGTTCGTGAGCTTCCTGCCCTACGTGCAGCGCTTCCTCTACGGCGATGGCCGCAAGGGTCGCGCGGCCGGCGGCGCGAGCGGCGGCGATTCGCCGATGCGGGTGTTCCGCCGCAGCGACGTGGCGGCGGTGCGCGTGGTGGGGCGGCCGGGGGCCGAGCCGATGACGCTGCAGGTGGTGCATGTCGATCTCTACTTCTTCTTCGACGTCGACGTGGTGCTGCTCAACGTCGAAGTCGGCGCCGACCACCTGAGCCTCGCGCAGGCGCAGGAGATCCTGTATCGCTTCGGCCGCGCGTACCCGGGCGGCTGGGACGCGCAAGGCCAGGCGCTGCACTGCATGCACAGCGTCGAATGGCTGGCCGCCGATGGCCGCGTACTGGCCTCTTCCGATGCGCAGCAGCGCGAGCCCTTCCTCGCGCACGTGGCGGAGCATCGCGCGCCGCGGCTGGCCGCGCACTGGGCCTGGCTCATGCGGCCGCTGGTCAGCGACCATTCGGACGAAGCCGGTGCGCTGCGCTTCCGCCAGATCGAGTATTACCGGATGCCGGTGATGGCCTACCTCGCGCTCGACGATCCACGCCGGCTCTCGCGCAGCGATTTCATCCGGCTCGCGATGGTGACCGGCACCGCCGAGGGGCCGGCAAGCACGGCCGCCCCATCGCCCTACCTCGAGGAGCAGGTGATCGACTTCGAGCAGCGCTACTGCTACGACCGCTTCTGGACCGATGCCGGCGCCGCGCCGCGCACCCGCTACCTGTGCAACGGCCGCGCCCTGATCGTGATCGGCGATGCCCGATCCGAGTTTTTCTGCTGCCGCGACCGCGGCGTGCTGGCGCAGTTCCGCCACCAGCACTTCCTGCTGTTTCTCATCGCCCATTTCCAGAAGGCGGCGCTGCTCATGTACTCCGACCGTCTGGTCGAGGCGCTGCGCAATCTCGACATCCACGACGTCGCCAGCGTCAAGCGATTCAAGCGCGCGATCCGCGCCAGCTTCGAGGGCTTCCTGCGCTTCACGCACCGCTACTGGTTCCACGAGATCTCGGAGCAGGCGCAGGTGCGCGCGCTGTCCCACCTGTGCACCACCCACCTCGGGCTCGATCCGCTCTATGACGAGGTCAAGGAGCGCATCGCCGACATGAACACCTACCTCGAGGCCGACAGCCTGCGCCGGCAGGCCAACACGGTGGTGCGGCTGACGGTGGTCACGCTGTTCGGCCTGATCGGCACCATCACGACCGGCTTCCTCGGCATGAACCTGCTGGCGGAAGCCGAGGCGCCGTTGTGGCGCAAGCTGCTGTGGTTCGGCATCGTCTTCGGCTTCACCACCTGGCTCACGGTCTACACCATGGTCAAGTCGAAGCGGCTGTCGGACTTCATCGATGCGCTGTCCGACGAGCGCAATACGCTGCGCGACAAGCTCGGGGTGCTGGCGCGGGTCTGGCGCCCCGGCTCGGACTAGGACGTACTCGCCACCCCATCCCTGACCCGCGGCAGCCAGACTTCGATCGCCGCCGGATCCGTCAGGCCCGGGCGCGGCAGCAGCCGGATCGCCCAGGGCTGGCCGGTCGGCGATTCGGCGGTCTCGGTCAGGGCCTCGGCGCAGGCGCGTGCGGACTCGTTGCGGATGACGACGGTCGGCACCGGATGCCCCACCGGCGGTGCCCGGCCGGCGCGGCGTGAGGTGCTCAGCACATCCTCGATCGGAGGCACCGAAGCGCCGAGTTCGCGCCACGGGCCGCGCCAGGCGCGCGCCTTGTCGCGCAGGCCGGTGCCGTAGGTCAGGATGTAGACCACCGTGCCTTCGCAGGCATCCGGCGCGATCGGCGTGGCCGGCCCGCGGGTGGCGTCGGGCGACGGCGCGGCGGTCGGCGGCGGCGCGCTCGCGACCCGGTCGCCCGCCCCGAATCCGGCAACGCGGTCGCGCAGCCAGACGGCCAGCTGGAAGGGCTGCGGCAGGGTGCCGCTGCAGTTCTGCTTGGAGCCGGTCTGGCCGCTGTAGTCGCGGGCCCAGTAGCGCGGCGCGCACGGCGGGGCCTGCGCCGGCTGCAGGCAGTCGATGCCGTTGCCGGGATCGAGCAGCCGCGCGCACGCCGGCGAGCGCTGGCCCGCGGCCTCGCCCGCGCAGGCCTGCTTGGCGTCGTCCACCATCCGCACCGAGAGCCGGAACTTGGCCATGAAGTTCTCGCTGCCCTCGCGGCACAGCAGGTCCCCGGTGCGCAGCAGTTCGGCCGCCAGCAGGGCCGGCGCATCGCCGCCCCCGCCGCCGCCGTGCAGCCGGGCCCAGCGCTCGGTGAGGTCCTTGAAGGCGCTGTTCTCCGATTTCTCCTGGTCGGCGCGCTGGGCGCGCCAGCTGTCGATGCCCTGCCAGGCGGCGACGCCGAAGGTGGCGGCCGTGCCGATGCCGATCGACGCCGTCACCGCGCCGGCCTTGAGCACCCGCGCCTGCAGCCGGCTCATCGAGCCCACGGCGGCCGCCGCGGCGCTGTCCTTGTCGCCCGGCTTGGCGCCGCGGGCGCTCGAATCCGGCTGGCCGTCATCGAGCATGAACAGGCCCGGCGCACCCTGCGCCACATGCTCGAGCAGCTCCTCGTCGAGCCGGAAGCCGATCTCCGAGCCGAGCCGGAAGTAGCTCTCCCATTGCGCCTCGTCGAAGAACTGGTCGGTGGTCGGCTGCTGCGGGAACAAGGGGTTTGCGGCCTTGAAGTTGACCAGGTCGACCGGCAGCGAGGCCGACACATTTGGCTTGACCAGCACGATCTGCCCGGTCTGGCCACTCGCGTAGCGCACCTGCGCCAGCGCCAGGCAGGCCTGGCTGGTCGGCGAGGCCAGGTCGTTGAGCGAGCCGAAGGCGCCCAGGTGCGTCCACTCGGCATCCGGGCGCGGCTTCATGAAGGTGATCTCGGCGTTGAGGTCGATGCGGGCGCGCCGGATCAGGACCTCGAGATCGCAGAAGCGGTAGTCCGGATCGGCGCCGCAGTCGGCGATCACGATCAAGGCCGCCTCCTGCCGCAGCAGCGCGTAGGCGCCGGTGTTCTCGAAATGGCCGCCGTCGCTCAAGTACCAGTTGGCCGAACTGCTGCCCGGAAAGGCGCCGAAGCATTCGAGCAGCAGGAAGCGGGTCTTCATGAGGAGCGGGCTCGCATGCACCACCGCGCCGTGCTGGACGATCCCGGCCCCGGCGCTGTTCCACCAGTAGCCCAGCCGCAGGCCCGCGAACAGCGACAGCGCCGAGATGCCGCGCTTGGTGAGGCGGCCCAGCCCCGGGGCGAAGGCCGCGCCCGAGATCGCCATCCAGCCCCCGAGCGTCAGCGCACCGTCGCCATGCGCCTGCGCCCAGGGCGCGCCGCCGGCCTGCATCCAGCCCAGCGGCCCGATGGTCAGCGGCTGGCTCTTGCGGTCGCGGTTGAAGAGCCTTTCCTTGGTGTCGTGCGTCTGGTTGATGCAGACGTTCGCCAGGTGCACCGGACCGCCCTGGGCATGCGGCGCGTAGCGCAGTTGCGAGATGTCGTCGTGCGAGTCGACCTCGCCCACCGGCACCTGTGGCGGCTCCAGGCCCGACACCTTGTCGGTCGGCTGCGCGCCGAGCCGCCGCGCATTGGCGGCCCCGAGGTAGCCGCGCACGATCCGCGCCTTGTAGAACATGTGCAGCGATGACGCATTGAGAAAGGCGAAGTTGCGCCCGGTCGCCAGCGCGTAGACACCGATGATCACGGCGATGGTGCCGAGCCAGGCCCAGCCGCGCATGAAGTCCAGCCCGGCCGGCGTGAAGATCGGCAGCAGCACCGCCGCATAGACCACGCCGATCCACCAGGCCGCGAGGCAGAAGGCCAGCACCAGCCCGAGCAGGCTGGCCAGGGTCAGCATCACGGTCTTGCCGATGCCGGGCAGTTCCTGCCGGTGCGACAGCAGCATCGGCAGCACGCCGCGCAGCGCCGCGGCCGCCACCAGCAGCACCGCGCCATAGGAGACCCGCTGCTGCTGGCCCTCGGCCGCCAGCCACCAGGCGCTGCGGTCGAGCAGGCCCAGCATGACGATCAGCAGCGCGGTATTGAGCACCGAGGCCAGCCGGTCGGTCAACTCGTTGCGCAGTTCGGCCGGCGACCGCTTCCGGCTTCGGTGCAGCACCCACAGCAGCGCGATCACCCAGCAGGCCGCGAAGGCCTCGAAGCTGGGCGCCAGCCAGGGCGGCCCGCTGTAGCGCAGCATCAGTTCGGGCGCGACGAAGGCGGCCCCGATGCCGAGCGCCAGCCACATCGCGACCTGCAGCAGCATCGACGAGGTCGATGGCCTGTCGTGCACCGACCAATAGGCGCAGGCCAGCACCACCGAGGCGAGGAAGGGCCCGACCAGCGTGAACCACAGCGTCGGCCACAGCGTGGCCCACTCGACCGCCAGGCGCATGAACTGCACGGCATCGATCTGGGTGCTTCGCACCACCGCGTCGGGCGGCACGCTGTTGAGGTCGACCGCACGGAACACGGCGTCCCAGAGCAGCAGGTTGGTGGCCGCCAGCACCATGCCGATCAGGCTGGCGGCGATCGCCAGCTCAATGTGGGTGGCCAGCAGGTTGCGCAGGTACAGCGCGGTGGCGAACAAGGTGTCGCGCAGGCCGCCCGGGATCAGGTAGCGGCCGTTGGCGCGCAGCCACCAGCCGAAGCGGGCGCGGTCGACGTCGCCGAGCGCGCTCTCGATCGCGCGCACCTCGTCCGCCGACTTCGCGTTGGTGCACAGCCGCCCGAGCGCCGCGCCGATGTAGCCGCCACCCGAGACGGTCGACATCAGGTCGAACTTGAGCAGTTGACGCCGCACCGCCAGCGCCTTCAGCAGGCCCAGGCAGAAGGTGGCGCTGCGGATACCGCCACCCGACAGTGCCAGGCCCCAGGGCCGTCGGCCATCGTCGGCGCCATGCAGGGCGCGTCGACGCTCGGCGACCAGCTTCTGGATGGTCTCGTCCATTCGGCTCCTCGTCGTTCGATGCAATATTTCATGCCTGCGGCGGGGTATCAATGACTCGAACGGCCTATGCCGGGCCCCTGGGGACGGCACGAAGGCGCCGCATTGGTTAAGCTCGCGGCGCCGCGGCCTGCCGCTCATTCCGCACATCCCGCCCATGACCGCTGCGCTCCCCCGCCCCGCGACCGCCGCCCTGGCACTGGCGGCTTGCGCCCTGTTCGCCGGCTGCGCGAGCAGCGCGCAAGCCTGCGAGAGCCCCTACGCCGCTTCGCCCCAGTTCAAGGACTGCGGTTTCAGCAACCCGCCGAACGCGGATGCCCTGCCCTCTGCCGGCGCTTGGAAGATCTGGTCGCGCTTCCTCCTCGAGACCAAGACCGACACCGTGCCGACCGACCCGATCCCGGTGCAGGCACTCGACGGCGCGCAGCTCTCGGCGCTCGATCCGCAGGCCAACCACCTGGTGCGCCTGGGCCACTCGTCGCACCTGCTCAAGCTGCAGGGCCGGTACTGGCTGATCGATCCGGTGTTCAGCGAGCGGGCTTCGCCCTTCCAGTGGCTCGGCCCGCGCCGCTTCCACCCGCCGCCGATCGCGCTCGACCAGTTGCCGCCGATCGCCGGGCTGATCCTGTCGCACGACCACTACGACCACCTCGACGTCGCCACCATCGGCTACCTGGCGCAGCGGGTGCAGCGCTACTTCGTGCCGCTGGGCGTCAAGGCGCGGCTGGTCGAGCTCGGCGTGCCCGCCGACCGGGTCACCGAGCTCGACTGGTGGCAGCAGGCGCAGTTCGACGGCGTCGAGCTCACCGCGACGCCTGCGCAGCATTTCTCCGGCCGCACGCTGAACGACCGCGACCGGACGCTGTGGGCATCGTGGGTGATCCAGACCGGCGGCCAGCGCATCTTCTACAGCGGCGACTCGGGCTATTTCAAGGGCTTCCGCGAGATCGGCGAGCGCTTCGGCGGCTTCGACCTGGCGATGATGGAGAACGGCGCCTACGACGCCTACTGGCCCGCGGTCCACATGACGCCCGAACAGAGCGTGCAGGCCTTCGAGGACCTGCGCGGCAAGGTCCTGTTCTCGGTCCACAACAGCACCTTCGACCTCGCGTTCCACACCTGGCACGATCCGCTGGACCGCATCGCCGACCTGTCCGAAGCCAGGAAGATCACACTCGCCACGCCGGTGATCGGCGAGGTGCTGACGGTCGGCCGGCCGCGCACCAACGTGCGATGGTGGGCCGGCTTGAAGTAGAACCCGTCGAGGCTCAGCGCTTCTGCTGCCGCTCGCGCGCCCGACGCACCTGCCGGCTCTGCCCGGCCTCGGCCGCCGCGCGCGCCTGGTCGGCCTTCTTCTCGCGCCGCCGTTTCGACAGCCAGCGCCCCAGGGCGAAGCTCGCCAGGCCGCTGAGCAGCGCGATCACCAGCCCGATGATTCCGATTTCCATCAGCGGCTCCGCTACAGCACGCGCACGACCGACGAGGGCTTGAACCCGAGGTCGGCGGCCTTGCCCTTGCGCGCGCGGGCGCCGCGGGCGTTGTTGAGCGTGCGGATCTCCAGCGTCTCCTCGCGCTCCTTGCCGCCGCGGCCGATGCCCTCGATCTTGACGCTGCGCGTGTAGGCCGCGGCACCGGCGAGCGTGTCCTTGGCCTCGAGGTCGATCAATGTCAGTCCGCGTCCGCCCTTCGGCAGCGCCTTGAGCTCGCCGATCTCGAAGGTCAGGATGCGGCCACCGGTCGAGGCGCAGGCCACGTGGGTCGCCGCCGGCATCGGCTCGGCGCCGCCGGCCCCGCCGACCAGCGAAGGCCGGCACAGCTGCTCGCCCTCGCCGACGTCGATGAAGGCCTTGCCGCCGCGCTGGCGCGAGACCATGTTCTCGACCGCCGCGATGAAGCCATAGCCGCCGGTGTTCGCGAGCAGCAGGCTCGCACCGAGCGGGCCCGCGAAGTAGTGCGCCACGTGCGTGCCGCTGTCGAGGTCGATCAGGGTCGTCACCGGCTGGCCGTCGCCGCGTCCGCCCGGCAGCGATGCCACCGGCACGCTGTAGACCCGCACGCCCTTGTCCTTGGCGGTGCCGAAGACCAGCAGCGTGTCGACCGAGCGGCATTCGAAGGCGCCATACAGTGCATCGCCCGACTTGAAGCTGTACTCGGGCGCCGCGGCGCCGGCGGCGCGCTCGCTGGCCCAGCCCTTCTGCGTGCGGACCCAGCCCTTCTGCGACACGATCACGGTCACGGGCTCGTCGACTACGCGGACTTCGGCCACGGCGCGCTTCTCGGCTTGGATCAACGTGCGGCGCGCATCCTCGAAGCTCTTGGCGTCGGCCTCGATCTCCTTCACCAGCAGGCGGCGCAGCGCCGCCGGGCTGGCGAGGATGTCCTCGAGCTTCTTCTGTTCCTCGCGCAGGCCCTTGAGCTCCTGCTCGATCTTGATCGCCTCCAGCCGCGCCAGTTGGCGCAGCCGGATCTCGAGGATGTCCTCGGCCTGCCGGTCGCTCAGATTGAAGCGCGCGATCAGCGCCGCCTTCGGGTCCTCCGCCGCGCGGATGATCGCGATCACCTCGTCGATGTTGAGCAGCACCAGTTGCCGCCCCTCGAGGATGTGGATGCGGTCCTGCACCTTGCCCAGCCGATGCCGCGAACGCTTCTCGACCGTGATCTCGCGGAAGGCGATCCACTCGTTGAGCATCTGGCGCAGCGACTTCTGGGTCGGCTTGCCATCGATACCGACCATCGTCAGGTTGATCGACGACGAGCTCTCCAGCGAGGTCTGCGACAGCAGCATCGTGGTGAACTCGTCCTGGCTGATTCGCGAGGTCTTGGGTTCGAACACCAGCCGCACCGGCGCGTCCTTGCTCGACTCGTCGCGCACCACGTCCAGCAGCGACAGCACCGCGGCCTTCAATTGCGTCTGTTCGGCCGACAGCGCCTTCTTGCCGGCGCGGATCTTGGGGTTGGTGAGTTCCTCGATCTCTTCGAGCACCTTCTGCGAGCTGACGCCCGGCGGCAGCTCGTTGACCACCAGCTGCCATTGCCCGCGCGCCAGTTCCTCGATCTTCCAGCGGGCCCGCACCTTGAGCGAGCCCCGCCCGGTGCGGTAGGCATCGGCGATGTCGGCCGCGCTGCTGATGATCTGGGCGCCGCCCGGATAGTCCGGCCCCGGCACCAGGGCGAACAGCTCGTCGTCGGTCAGCTTGCCGTTGGCCTTGATCAGCGCCACGCAGGCGTCGGCGACCTCGCGCAGGTTGTGGCTCGGGATCTCGGTCGCCAGGCCGACCGCGATGCCGCTGGCGCCGTTCAGCAAGGTGAACGGCAGCCTGGCCGGCAACAGCCGCGGCTCCTCGGTCGAGCCGTCGTAGTTCGGGATGAAGTCGACCGTGCCTTCGTCGATCTCGTCGAGCAGCAGGCTGGTGATGCGGGCCAGCCGCGCCTCGGTATAGCGCATCGCCGCGGCGCCATCGCCGTCGCGGCTGCCGAAGTTGCCCTGGCCGTCGACCAGCGGGTAGCGCTGCGAGAAATCCTGCGCCATGCGCACCAGCGCGTCGTAGGCGGCCTGGTCGCTGTGCGGATGGAAGCGGCCGAGCACGTCGCCGACCACGCGCGCACTCTTCACCGGCTTGGCGCCGACGGTGCCGTTGGCGCCGCCGAAGCCGAGCCCCATGCGCGACATCGAATAGAGGATGCGCCGCTGCACCGGCTTCTGGCCATCGCTGACATCCGGCAGGGCGCGGCCCTTGACCACGCTCAGCGCGTATTCGAGATAGGCGGTCTGGGCATAGTCGGCCAGCGTCAGCGCGCCATCGTCTTCGGGGCTCTGCAGATCGAGCGAAGGTTGGGAATCCATGGGAGAGAAAGAAGCGAGGAGAGAAGAGGTTTTCGGGATTCAGGGCGCCACCGCGGCGCCGGGTTCAACGGCCGCCGGCGGCGGCAGTTCGGGCAATTCCGGCATCTGAGGCATGCGCGACCGGTCGGACGGCATGTTGCCACGTCCGAGGGCGCCGCCCTTGGGCACCGCCAGTTCCATGTGGATGCGGCCGGCCGACCTGCCGCCGCGCCCGAAGGCCGCCGAGGGCTTCAGGTACGCGTAGAGCTGCAGCACGGTCGTCACGTAGTTCTGGGTTTCGCGGTAGTTGGGAATCTTGTTTCCGGCACGCTGCACGGCGCCCTCGCCGGCGTTGTAGGCCGCCAGCGCGAGTTCGATCCGACCCGGGAACATCGCGATCAGGTCGCGCAGGTAGCGCGATCCGGTGGCGATGTTGACCCGCGGATCGAAGAGCTTGGTTTCGATCGACGCCCGCTTGTCCGCCGCCACGCCGTAGCGCTGGGCGGTCGCCGGCATCACCTGCATCAGGCCGAGCGCGCCCTTGGGTGACACCGCCTGCGCATCGAAGCCGGATTCGGTCGCGATCAGCGCCTGCAGCAGCTCGTAGTCGATGTCGTGCCTGCGCGCGGCATCGCGCAGCGCCGACTTCGCCACCTTGTAGCCCGGCGAAGCCTCGACCAGCGCCACCAGGGCCTGCGAGGCGCGCGGCGCCTTGCCGTCGGCCGCGCCCCCGCGGCGCAGCGGCGCCAGGCCATTCGCCGTGTCGAAGCTCTGGCCGCCGCGGAAGAACAGCTGGTAGCGCTCGTCGAGCTTCTCGGCCGCGAAGTGGGCGCCGCCCTTCTCGTCAATGTAGCCGTAGATGTCGGCGGCCCGCGCCAACGGCGCCAGGACCGCCAGCGAGCCGGCCAGCAGCAGCGACAGCAAGGGAGCCAGCATCGGAATCGCCATCCGGCACTATGCCGTGGCGCCGCCTGGCCCGGTGATTCGCGGTGTCACGATTTGTTCGCCGCCGTCACACGTCGATGTCGACGTCGTCGGCGCGCAGCTCCATCAGTTCACGCCGCGCCGCCGCCTCGCCCTTGCCCATCAGCTTGGTGATCTCGCCCTCGGTGCCCTGGGCATCGAAGCGCCCGAGCCGCACCTGCAGCAGCCGCCGCGTGTCGGGGTTGAGCGTGGTTTCCCACAACTGCTCGGCGTTCATCTCGCCCAGGCCCTTGAAGCGGCTGATGCTCCAGGCGCCCTCGCGCACGCCGTCCTTGCGCAGCTTGTCGAGGATCGCCGTGAGTTCGCCCTCGTCGAGCGCGTAGAACTTGGAGGCCGTCTTCTTGCCGCGCGCCGGCGCATCGACGCGGAACAGCGGCGGCTTCGCCACATACACGTGGCCGGCCTCGATCAGCTTGGGGAAATGGCGGAAGAACAAGGTCAGCAGCAGCACCTGGATGTGCGAGCCGTCGACGTCCGCATCGCTCAGGATGCAGACCTTGCCGTAGCGCAGGCCCGACATGTCGGGCGTGTCGTTGGGTCCGTGCGGATCGACGCCGACCGCCACCGAGATGTCGTGGATCTCGGTGTTGGCGAACAGCCGGTCGCGCTCGACCTCCCAGGTGTTCAGCACCTTGCCGCGCAGCGGCAGGATGGCCTGGCTCTCCTTGTCGCGGCCCATCTTGGCGCTGCCACCGGCCGAGTCGCCCTCGACCAGGAAGACTTCGTTGTGCGCCGTGTCCTTGCTTTCGCAGTCGGTCAGCTTGCCGGGCAGCACGGCGACGCCGGAGCCCTTGCGCTTCTCGACCTTCTGGCCGGCCTTCTGCCGCGTCTGCGCGGCCTTGATGGCCAGTTCGGCCAGCTTGCGCCCGTAGTCGACGTGCTGGTTGAGCCACAGCTCGAGCGCCGGGCGCACGAAGCTCGACACCAGCCGCACCGCGTCGCGCGAGTTGAGGCGCTCCTTGATCTGGCCCTGGAACTGCGGGTCGAGCACCTTGGCCGACAGCACGTACGAGGCCCGAGCGAACACGTCCTCGGGCAGCAGCTTGACGCCCTTGGGCAGCAGCGAATGCAGCTCGATGAAGCTCTTGACCGCATTGAACAGGCCGTCGCGCAATCCGCTTTCGTGGGTGCCGCCGGCACTGGTCGGGATCAGGTTGACATAGCTCTCGCGCACCGGCTGGCCGTCCTCCGTGAAGGCCACGCACCAGTCGGCGCCCTCGCCTTCGGCGAAGTTGTCGGCGTTCTTGTCGGCATGGCCCGCGCCTTCGAACAACGGGATCACCGGATCGCCGTTGAGCGTCTGCATCAGGTAGTCGCGCAGGCCGCCCTTGTAGAGCCAGGTCTGGGTCTCCTTGGTCTTCTCGACTACCAGAGTGACCGTGACGCCCGGCATCAGCACCGCCTTGCTGCGCAGCAGGTGGGTGAGCTCGTTGATCGGCAGCGCGGCGGATTCGAAATACTTCGGATCGGGCCAGGCGCGCACCGTGGTGCCCTGGCGGCGGTCGCGCGCGCCCTCGCCGTTCGAGGCCGAAGCGCTCTCCTGGGGCCGGACCTTGAGCTGCTCGACGACGTCGCCGGCCGAGAACGCGAGTTGCGCCACCGAGCCTTCGCGGTACGAGGTCACTTCGAGCCGGGTCGACAGCGCGTTGGTCACCGACACGCCGACGCCGTGCAGGCCGCCCGAGAAGCTGTAGGCGCCGCCCGATCCCTTGTCGAACTTGCCGCCCGCGTGCAGCCGGGTGAAAACCAGCTCGACCACCGGCGCCTTTTCTTCCGGATGCAGGCCGAACGGAATGCCGCGGCCGTCGTCCTCGACGCTGACCGAGCCGTCGGCATGGAGCACGACCTTGATCTTCTTGCCATAGCCCGCGAGCGCCTCGTCGGCCGCGTTGTCGAGCACTTCCTGAATGATGTGCAGCGGGTTGTCGGTGCGGGTGTACATCCCCGGCCGCTGCTTGACGGGCTCGAGGCCCTTGAGGACGCGAATCGAGGATTCGCCGTAACTGCCTGGTTCCTTGCTTGCCATGGCGGCGGATTCTAGGCCCCCACGCTCCCCCACTTCGTGTGGGTCGCTGCCCCCCGAGGGGGTGCGGTCCGCCTTGGGGCGGCCCGGCGCCGGACCAGGCCTTGTTTTCGGCCCACCCACTGCCGCCTGCGTCGCACGCATCAAAGGCAAGCAAAAATATCAACAATCGCAGCCAGCGGGCCGCCGACGCGTTCGCCGGCTTTTGGGTACATTTTCCCGAATGACTTCTCCCCACCAGCCGCTCAGCATCCAGCGGGTGCTCATCTGCGGCGCCCTCATCGTCACCCTGTCGATGGGCGTTCGCCATGGCTTCGGGCTGTGGCTGCAACCGATCACCCAGGACCAGGGCTGGACCCGCCAGGCTTTCTCGCTGGCGCTCGCGATCCAGAACCTTTCATGGGGCATCGTCGGCGTCTTCGCCGGCATGCTGGCCGACAAGTTCGGCGCGCTCAAGGTCATGGTGGCCGGTGCCGTCTTCTATGCGCTGGGGCTGGCCGGCATGGCGCTCTCCCACACGCCGCTGATGTTCGCCCTGACCGCCGGCGTGCTGATCGGCGCCGCCCAGGCCGGCACCACCTATGCGGTGATCTACGGCGTGATCGGGCGCCAGATCCCGGCCGAGCGCCGCTCCTGGGCGATGGGCGTCGCGGCCGCGGCCGGCTCCTTCGGCCAGTTCCTCATGGTGCCGGTCGAGGGCCAGCTGATCGCCCGGCTCGGCTGGCAGACCGCCCTGCTGGCGCTGGCGGCCCTGGCGCTGCTGATCATCCCGCTGGCCTTCTCCCTGCGCGAGCCGCGGCTCGCCGCCGCCAGCGGCAAGCGCGACCAGACCATCCTGCAAGCGGTCCAGGAAGCCTTCAAATACCCGAGCTTCGTGCTGCTGATGGCGGGCTACTTCGTCTGCGGCTTCCAGCTGGCGTTCATCGGCATCCACATGCCGAGCTACCTGCGCGACAAGGGGCTCTCGCCCGAGGTCGCCAGCTACGCGCTGGCCCTGATCGGCCTGTTCAACATCTTCGGCACCTACACCGCCGGCGCGCTCGGCGCCCGGCTGGCCAAGCGCAAGCTGCTGGCGGCCATCTACCTGAGCCGGGCGGCAGCCATCGCGCTGTTCCTGCTGGTGCCGCTGTCGCCGCTCACGGTCTATGTGTTCGCCGCGGCGATGGGCTTCCTGTGGCTCTCGACCGTGCCGCTGACCAGCGGCATCGTGGCCCAGATCTTCGGTGTCGCCCACCTCTCGATGCTGGGCGGCTTCGTCTTCCTGAGCCACCAGGTCGGCTCCTTCCTCGGCGTCTGGCTCGGCGGCTACCTGTACGACCGCCTGGGCAGCTACAACCTGGTCTGGTATCTCGCGATCGCGTTCGGCGTCATGGCGGCGCTGGTCAACCTGCCGGTCAAGGAAAGCGCGATCGCGCGGCCCCGGCTCCAGCCCGCCTGAGCCATGTCCAGGTCCACCCGCGATCGTCTGGTCCATGCCGCCTGGCTGGGCGCCGCTGCGCTGGCGCTGGCCGGCGTCTTCGCGCTCTATGTGCGCCCGACCTTCCTGGTCACGCTGGTCGACCAGATCTGGGCCTGTTTTTGAATCACGCCAGTCTCACCCCCTCGCCCTGGATCGTCCGCTGGTCCCACCTGCTGGCGCCCGTTGCCGGCGTGCTCGACGTGGCCTGCGGGAGCGGCCGCCACATGCGCTGGTTCGCCGAACGGGGCCATGCGGTGACCGGCGTCGACAGGTCGCAGGAGGCGGTCGATGCCGCGGCGTCCTTCGGCCATGCCGTGCTGGCCGACATCGAGACGGGGCCCTGGCCTTTCGAAGGTCAGCGCTTCGGCGCGGTGGTCGTCACCAACTACCTCTGGCGCCCGCGGCTGGCGGACATCGTCGCGGCGGTCGCGCCCGGCGGCGTTTTGCTTTATGAAACCTTCGCCGCGGGCAACGAGCAGGTGGGAAAGCCCTCCCGGCCCGATTTCCTGCTCCAGCCCGGCGAATTGCTGGCCGCCTGCGCCGGGCTGCGGGTGGTGGCGTACGAGGACGGCTTCCTGTGCGATCCCGAGCGTTTCGTCCAGCGGATCGCCGCCGTCCGCCCGCAGGCCACGTCCGCGATGCCCCCCCGACATCTCCTCCAAGCCCCCTAGCGGGGCCGCCCGTACCGGCGGACGGGCCCAGGTCAGTAGAATGGCTGCTTTTCGGGCAACCCACAAAGAGATTCCCTTGGAGCAACTGACAGGTAGCATCGTTGCGCTCGTCACGCCGATGCATGACGACGGCAGTGTCGACTATCCCGCCCTGCGCCGGCTGATCGACTGGCACATCGACGAAGGCACCGATTGTCTCGGCGTCGTCGGTACCACCGGCGAATCGCCGACGGTCGACGTCGAAGAGCACTGCGAGATCATCCGCGTCTCGGTCGAGCAGGCGCGCGGCCGCGTGCCCGTGATGGCCGGCTGCGGCGCGAACTCCACCAAGGAAGCGATCGAGCTCGCCAAATACGCCCGCGGCGTGGGCGCCGATTGCCAGCTCCAGGTCGTGCCCTACTACAACAAGCCGACCCAGGAAGGTCAGTACCAGCACTTCAAGGCGATCGCCGAAGCGGTGGGCGACCTGCCGACCGTGCTCTACAACGTGCCCGGGCGGACCGTCGCGGACATGGCGCACGACACCGTGCTGCGCCTGGCGCAGGTGCCCGGCATCATCGGCATCAAGGAAGCCACCGGCAACATCGAGCGCGCCCAGTGGCTGATCCGCGAGCTACCGAAGACCTTCGCCGTCTATTCCGGTGACGATCCGACCGCGGTCGCGCTGATGCTGTGCGGCGGCCAGGGCAACATCAGCGTCACCGCCAACGTCGCGCCGCGCAAGATGCACGAGCTGTGCGTCGCGGCGATCGCCGGCGACGTCCGGCGGGCCATGCAGATCCAGTTCGAACTGATGCCGCTGCACCGCAACCTGTTCGTCGAACCGAATCCGATTCCGGTCAAGTGGGCGATGGCACGGCTGGGGCTGTGCGGCGGCGCGCTGCGGCTGCCGCTCACCGAACTCGCCGAAGGCGGCCGGCCGGCGGTCGAAGCCGCGCTGCGCGCCAGCGGCCTGCTCAAGGATTGACCCCACATTTACAAGCCGGCGTTCGCGGACGCCGGCAACCTTTTGCCCGGAGCCCGCTCAGAGAGAGCGGACGCGTGCCCACCGATCGAGCTCAACATTCCAAAAGGAAGTAGACGTTGAAAACAATTTCGCGATTCGCATTGCTGGCCCTGGTCGCCGGTCTCGCCGCCTGCTCGGCCCTCGAGAGCGAAAAAATCGACTACAAGAGCGCCGGCAAGGCCCCGACGCTCGAAGTCCCGCCCGACCTCACCCAGCTGTCGCGAGACAACCGCTATGCGGTGCCGGGCGGCGCGGTCACGGCCAACTCCTACCAGGCCGGCCTGGCCAATGCGCCCAGCCTGCCGACCGCGGTCAGCTCGGTCGGCGACGTCAAGATGGAGCGTGCCGGCACGCAGCGCTGGCTGGTCATCAACCGCCCGGCCGACCAGCTCTGGGAACCGGTGCGCGACTTCTGGCAAGAGAGCGGCTTCCTGCTGACCACCGACCAGCGCAATCTCGGCATCATGGAAACCGACTGGGCCGAGAACCGCGCCAAGCTGCCGCAGGACATCATCCGCGGCACCATCGGCAAGCTCATGGACTCGCTCTACTCGACCGGTGAACTCGACCGCTTCCGCACCCGCCTGGAACGCACCCCCAACGGCACCGAGATCTTCATCAGCCACCGCGGCATGGAAGAGGTCTACAGCAGCTCGCGCAAGGACCAGACCGTCTGGCAGCCGCGCGCCAGCGACCCCGAACTCGAGGCCGAATTCCTGCGCCGCCTGATGGTCAAGCTCGGCGTCTCGCAAGAACAGTCGAAGGTCATCGCCGCCGCCGGCGCCGCGCCGCAGACCGCAAAGGTCGCCAATGTCGGCGGCCAGCCGATGGTGCAGATCAACGACAACTTCGAGCGCGCATGGCGCCGCGTCGGCCTGGCGCTCGACCGCACCGGCTTCACGGTCGAAGACCGCGACCGCACCGCCGGCACCTACTTCGTGCGCTACGTGCCGCCGAATCCGAACAAGTCGGACCCGAGCTTCTTCTCCAAGCTGTTCAGCTCGGGCAAGACCGAGGCGCCGCTCAAGTTCCGCATCCTGGTCAAGGGCCAGGGCGAAACCAGCACGGTCTCGGTGCTGAACGAAGCCGGCGCGCCGGACAGCACGGCCAATGCGCAGCGCATCGTGCAGGTCATCGCCGACGACCTGAAGTAAGCCGGACCCGATGCTGCGCTTCCGCAGTCTTGGCAGCGGCAGCACCGGCAACGCCACGCTGGTCGAGGCGACGAGCGGCGACCGCGTCACGCGGCTGTTGGTCGACTGCGGCTTCGCGCTGCGCCACCTCGACACGCGGCTGGCCGCCGCCGGCCTCGCGGCCGCCGACATCGACGCCGTCTTCATCACCCACGAGCACGGCGATCACATCGGCTGCGCGCGGGCCTTGTCGCGCCGCGAGCGGATCCCTGTGTGGATGAGCGAAGGCACCTGGCTGGCGACCGGCGGGCACGACTACGAGGGCCGGCTGCATCTGGCGCGAGACGGCATCGACATTGAGGTCGGCGACCTCTGCATCCAGCCCTTCACGGTGCCGCACGATGCACGCGAACCGCTCCAGCTGCGCTGCACCGACGGCGCGCGCCACCTCGGCGTGCTCACCGACCTCGGCCATGCCACCCCGCACGTACTGGCCCGCCTGATGGGCCTGGATGCCCTGCTGCTGGAGTTCAACCACGACAGCGACCTGCTGGCCGGTTCCGCCTACCCGCCTTTCCTCAAGCAGCGCGTCGGCGGCAACTACGGGCATCTTTCGAACAGCGCCGCTGCCGCCATCGCGCGCGCGGTGCACCACGGTGGCCTGCGCCACCTGCTGGCGGCGCACCTGAGCGAGCAGAACAACCGGCCCGACATCGTGCGGGACGCGATGGCGGTGGCGCTGGGCGCCAGCGCAGACGAGATGCTCACGGCCACGGCAGCCGAAGGCTCGCCCTGGCTCGACCTCTGAGCCCATGAAAAAGGCCGCCCGAGGGCGGCCCGCAGAATCGACGACTGCCCTCAGGGCTTGGCCGGCGGCGTCTCGGCGTTTTTCTTCGCAGCCTCGGTCGCCGCATTGGCGGCATCCAGCGCGGACTGCGCATTGGGCGCCGGTGCCGGCGCAGGTGCGGGTGCGGGTGCCGGCGCGGCCGGCGGCGTCACCACGACGGGTGCCGGCGCGACGACCGCGGGCGGCTCGTCCTTCTTTCCGCAGGCCGTCAGCGCGGCGGCAGCCATCAGGGCAGCGATCAACAGGGACTTCTTCATTGGGGACTCCTTTGGATGAAGACAGCAAGGAAAAAATTCTAGACCCGTGCCCCGGTCCCGCGCCCCGATCCGGTGCGATTCGCGGCTTTGGCTTACAAGCCCAGCGTGCTCGCCGGAAAGGCCGGCCGCGCATGCCGCAGGCATTCGTCGATCCGCTCGCGCAGCGCGCGCTGCGCCTCGGGCGTGCGCCCGCAGGTGCCACGCACGTGTTCGAGGTCGACGCGATGCAGGAACCAGTCCGGCGTCCAGATCGCGCTGGGCACCGGCGGCAAGCCCGGACCCTGGCAGGCCCGGGCATCGACGATGTGGCTCCACATGCGCCGCCAGTGCACGAAGCGTGCATGTTCGCGCGCGAAGACGTCGAAACGCTGCGCCAGCAAGACCATGCTGCGCCCGGCCGCGGACCACGCCTGCAGCGCCTCGACGGTGGCGCGCTCGCCCAGCGGCCAGTCGACGAAGTCGGGGTCGGACAGCACGATCTCACGCCAGTTCTGGCGCGCCGCGGCGCCGAGCGCGGCCTGCAGATGGTCATGAAAAGCCCGGCGGCCGTCGAAAGCGCCGTCGGGCAGGTCGACCGCGGTCACGTCATCCGGCATGCAGCCACCCCGCTTCGCACCAGTCGCCCAGCAGCGCCAGCGCATCTTCGCTGGCTCCGGCCAGTTCGCGCGGCCCGAGTGCACGTTGGTCCGCGAGCTTGCGCATCAGCGTGGCGTCGCGGCCGCCGGCACGAAAGCTCTCGCCGTTGATGTAGAGGTGGCGCGCGTCGTAGAGCATGCGGGTGCGGCGATCCAGCATGACGGCATTCCACTGCCCGGGCGCCTCGCCGGCATCGAACCAGACCGTGGGCTTCGGCTCGGTCATCGACTCGCCGAGCGCGCGGTCGATCACCTCACCGTCGCGCACCGCGGCCAGCACCGCTTCGCGCGCAAAGGCCTGCAGCGCCGGCGGCATCGCGGCCGGGTTCGCGAGCGCGTCCTGCGCGGGGTCGCGGTAGTGCACGGCGGCCCTCGCAGGCTCGTCCTGGAGCGCGTCGGCATGGGCCTCGGCGATGCGCGCCAACAGGTCGGCCCCGAGCGGAGCGGCAGCCGGCGAGCGCAGGCCGATCGAGCAGGTCATGCAGTCGTCGCCGACCGCCACGCCGTCGTGCGCATAGCGCGGCGGCAGGTAGAGCATGTCGCCGGGCTCGAGCACGAAGCTCTGCTCGGCCTCGAAGTTCGAGAGGATCTTGAGCGGCACGCCGGGCTGCAGGCTCAAGTCGCGCTGTTTGCCGATCGACCAGCGGCGGCGCCCCTGAGCCTGGAGCAGGAACACGTCGTAGCTGTCGAAATGCGGACCGACGCCACCGCCGTCGCTGGCGTAGCTGATCATCAGGTCGTCGAGCCGGGCGTCGGGCACGAAACGGAACTGTTGCAACAGATCGTGAACCCCCTGATCATGCAGGTCGACGCCTTGCACCAGCAGGGTCCAGCCGGGTTGGTGCAGGCCCGGCAGCGCACGGCGCGCGAAGGGCCCGTGTTTCAGGGCCCAGCCGGACTTGCGATGGCGGACCAGGCGCGACTCGACCTCGTCGCGCGCCGCCAGGTCGAACAGCGCGGGCCGTGCGATCGGTGGCACCATGCCGGGCACGGCCTGGCGAACGAGCAGCGGCTTCTTCTGCCAGTGGCGTCGCATGAACTGGCGGGCGCTGAGGCCGCCGAGCAGGGGCAGGGGTAGATCAATCTCCATGGGAGAATTGTCCAATGGAAATCACTGAACAATGCGTGGTGGGACTGACCTGGACGCTGAAAGATACGCTGGGCGAAGTCCTTGACGTGCTAGACGACCCGGTGGAGTTCCTGGTCGGCGGCGGCGACCTCTTCGATGCCATCGAAGCCGCCCTGCTCGGCCACGAACCCGGCGCCCGGGTGCAATTGCAGCTCGAACCCGAACAGGCCTTCGGGGACTTCAACGACCAGTTGCTGTTCCTCGAGCCGCGCTCGCTGTTCCCGCCCGAAACCGAAGAAGGCATGACCTTCGACGGCGCGGCGCTGCCCAAGGGCGTCAACCCCGACATGCCCAAGGACGTGCTCTACACCGTGAGCGAGATCTACCCCGAGCACCTGGTGCTGGACGGCAACCATCCGCTGGCCGGCATCGCGATACGGCTCGACATGACCGTGAAATCGGTGCGCGACGCCACCGAGGACGAGGTCGGCCGCGGCACCGCAGGCACCGGCTTCTTCAAGATCCCGCCCTCCGCTCCGGGCAACGACCTGCTCCACTGAAGCTGTTTGCGGACGACAAAAAGCCGGGCATGCCCGGCTTTCTGCTTGGTCGCGCGGTCGCTCAGAAGCGGGAGATCTGGCCGTTGTCGATCCGCACGCGGTCGCCGATGCGCAGGTCGCCCGGGCTCGGCACGTCGAAGGCGCGGTAGCCGCCGTTGTCGGTCTGGACCGAGACACGATAGCTCTGGTAGGCGCGCGGCGCTCTGTTGTTCGACTCGACCGCATTGCCGATCAGGGCACCGCCCACGGCACCGGCAATGGTCGCGGCGGTGTTGCCGCGGCCGCTGCCGACCTGGTGGCCAAGCACGCCGCCGACCACGCCACCGGCCACCGCGCCGACGCCGCTCGGGGCCGCGCCCGCACTCTGGCTTTGGACGACCTCGATGTTGGCAACCCGGCCGTATTCCACATAGGGACCCTGCTGCACCGGCTGCGGCGCCTGATAGGGGTAGCTGGAGGTCTGGTAGACCGGCGCCGGCGCGACGCAGGCGGTCAAGGTGGCGAGTGCCAGCATCGAAGCGCTGACGGAAATGAATCGAAATGGGATCTTCATGATGTTGTGCTCCTCAAGCAAATCTATCTGTTCAACGCGGCACAGGCGCGCCGGATGACCTGAAACCGATCGTCGCCGATTGGAGCGCCGCGGCCATGGCCGGTTCCGGTCTTTACGTGTGAGCAACAAATGCCAATCGTTGAAGGCGCCGCCCTACAAGGCGGTGCAGGCGTCAATGCTTGCCGGTCGAACCGTAGCCGCCCTCGCCCCGCTCGCTGGGCGGGAACTCGGCCACCACCTCGAACGTCGCCTGCACCACCGGCACGATCACCAGTTGCGCCAGCCGTTCCATGGGCTGCAGCACGAAGGGCGTGTCGCTGCGGTTCCAGGCGCTGATCTTCAGCTCGCCCTGGTAGTCGCTGTCGATCAGGCCGACCAGGTTGCCGAGCACGATGCCGTGCTTGTGGCCCAGGCCCGAGCGCGGCAGGATCAGCGCCGCGAAACCCGGGTCGGCCAGGTGGATGGCGATGCCGGTGCCCACCAGTTGCCAGCCATTGGGCTCCAGCGTGACCGGCGCGTCGAGGCAGGCCCGCAGGTCCAGCCCGGCGCTGCCGGGGGTGGCGTAGGCGGGCAGTTGGTCCTGCATGCGGGGATCGAGGATGCGAACGTCGACTTTCAATTCGTGTGACCTGTTGCGTGAGATGAAAACGAGCCGGCTCAACGCGAGCCGGCGGAAGGAAGGCGGGCCGCGATCTCGGCCACCAGGTCGCGCGCCAGCTTCAGCTTGGGGGCGCGCGGCAGTTCGCGCACACCCTGGGCGTCGACCAGCAGCAGGCTGTTGTCGTCCTGGCCGAAGGTGAGCGGGCCGATGTTGCCGACCAAGAGCGGGATGCCCTTGCGTTCGCGCTTGGCCTTGGCATGGGCCTCGAGATTCTCGCTCTCGGCGGCGAAGCCGACGCAGAACAGCTGGCCGGCCTTGGCGCGTGCGCCCTGGGCCACGGTCAGCAGGATGTCGTCGTTCTCGACGAAATGCAGCACCGGCGGCTTGCCGCTGCCGTCCTTCTTGATCTTCTGCGCGCTGTGCGACGCCGGGCGCCAGTCGGCGACCGCCGCGGTGGCGACGAAGACCGAAGCCGATTGCGTGGCCTGCAGCGTGGCGTCGAGCATGTCGCGGGCCGATTGAACGTCGACCCGGCGCACGCCGCGCGGCGTCGGCAGGTGCACCGGGCCAGCCACCAGCGTGACCTCGGCGCCGGCATCGTGCGCGGCCCGGGCGATGGCGAAGCCCATCTTCCCGGACGAATGGTTGGTGATGCCGCGGATCGGATCGAGCGCCTCGAAGGTCGGCCCGGCGGTGACCACGACCTGCTGGCCGGCCAGCACCTTGGGCTGGAATTGCGAGATCACTTCCTCGAGCAACTGCTGTGCCTCCAGCATGCGGCCGTCGCCGGTCTCGCCGCAGGCCTGCCAGCCGTTGCCGACGCCGAGCACGCGCGCGCCGTCTGCATCGACTTGGCGCAGATTGCGCTGGGTCGCGGGATGAACCCACATCTCCCGGTTCATGGCCGGAGCGATCAAGAGCGGCACCCGCTCGGCCGGCCGTGCGAGGCACAGCAGGCTCAGCAGTTCGTCCGAGCGCCCCTGCACCAGGCGGGCGATGAAATCGGCACTGGCGGGCGCCAGCAGGATCGCATCGGCCTCGCGGCTCAGGTTGATGTGCGGCATGTTGTTGGGTTCGCGCGCATCCCACTGCGAGCCGTAGACCGGGCGCCCCGACAGCGCCTGCATCGTGACCGGCGTGATGAACTGCTCCGCCGCCTCGGTCATGACCACCTGCACCGTGGCGCCGGCCTTGACCAGCAGCCGGCACAACTCGGCCGACTTGTAGCAGGCGATGCCCCCGGTCAGCCCCAGAACGATGTGTTTTCCGCCAAGTTCTTCCATGGCCGGCAGTGTATCTGTCGCCCCCTGGCTGCGTCACTGCGTGACGCGCCGCCCCCCAAGGGGGTCGGCCGCTTGGGGCGGCCCGGCGCCGGCCGGGGGCAAATCCCCCCGCCTATAATCGACATTTCCCACTTCCCGGATCTGCGTCCGGAACTGGCATGACCAAATTCGTCTTCGTCACCGGCGGTGTGGTGTCTTCCCTGGGCAAGGGAATCGCCTCCGCCTCGCTCGCCGCCATCCTTGAATCCCGCGGCCTCAAAGTCACCCTCATCAAGCTCGATCCGTACATCAATGTCGACCCCGGCACGATGTCGCCGTTCCAGCATGGAGAGGTGTTCGTCACCGACGACGGTGCCGAGACCGACCTCGACCTCGGCCACTACGAGCGCTTCATCACGACGCGCATGCGCCGTGCCAACAATTTCACGACCGGCCAGATCTACAAGTCCGTGCTCGAGAAAGAGCGCCGCGGCGACTACCTCGGCAAGACGGTGCAGGTGATCCCGCACATCACCAACGAGATCCAGGAATACGTCAAGCGCGGCGCCGGCATCGGCACCGCCCACGAGGTCGATGTCGCGATCGTCGAGATCGGCGGCACGGTCGGCGACATCGAGTCGCTGCCCTTCCTCGAGGCGGTGCGCCAGATGAGCCTGCGCATGGGCCCGAACAACTCGGCCTTCGTGCACCTGAGCTACGTGCCGTGGATCGCCGCGGCCGGCGAGCTCAAGACCAAGCCGACCCAGCACACGGCCAAGGAGCTGCGTGCCATCGGCATCCAGGCCGACGCCCTGCTGTGCCGCGCCGACCGCCCGATCCCCGACGACGAGCGGGCCAAGATCTCGCTGTTCTCGAACGTGCCCGAATGGGGCGTGATCTCGATGTGGGACGTCGACACCATCTACAAGGTGCCGCGCATGCTGCACGAGCAGGGCCTCGACGGGCTCATCTGCGACAAGCTGCGCATCAACACGCCGCCGGCCAAGCTCAAGCGCTGGGACGACCTGGTCTACGAGGTCGAGCACCCGAAGAAGGAAGTCACCATCGCGATGGTCGGCAAGTACGTCGACCTGTCGGACAGCTACAAGTCGCTCAACGAGGCGCTGCGCCACGCCGGCATGAAGAACCATGCCCGCGTCAAGATCGACTACATCGACTCCGAGACCATCACGCCGCAAGACGTGGCCCGGCTCGGCAAGTACGACGCCATCCTGGTGCCGGGCGGCTTCGGCCAGCGCGGCGTCGAGGGCAAGATCGCTGCCGCCCGCTTCGCCCGCGAGACCAAGGTGCCCTACCTGGGCATCTGCCTGGGCATGCAGGTCGCGACCATCGAATACGCACGCAACGTGGCCGGACTCAAGGGCGCCAACAGCACCGAGTTCGACCCCGAGACCCCGACCCCCGTGATCGCCCTGATCACCGAGTGGAAGGACAACGACGGCACGGTCAAGACCCGCGACGAGAAGTCCGACCTCGGCGGCACCATGCGCCTGGGCGCGCAGAGCTCCGATGTCGCGCCCGGCACGCTGGCCCACAGCATCTATGGCGACGTCGTGACCGAGCGCCACCGCCATCGCTACGAGGCCAACGTCAACTACCTGGACGAGCTGCGTCGCGCCGGCCTGGTGATCTCGGCGCTGACCCAGCGCGAGCACCTGACCGAGATCGTCGAGCTGCCGAACGACGTGCACCCCTGGTTCATGGGCGTGCAGTTCCACCCCGAGTTCAAGTCCACGCCCTGGGGCGGTCATCCGTTGTTCAATGCATTCATCGCCGCGGCGCTCGAGCATCAAGGCGCGGACAAGAAGGCACTGAAGGTGGTCGCATGAGCGCAGCGCAGGGCCGCCCCAAGCAAGCTCGCACCCCCTCGGGGGGCAGCGCAGTACACGAAGTGACCAGCGAGGGGGTCGTATGAATCTCTGCGGATTCGACATCGGGTTGGACAAGCCCTTCTTCCTGATCGCGGGACCCTGCGTCGTCGAGTCCGAGCAGCTTCAGATGGATACGGCCGGCACGCTCAAGGAGATCACCGCCGCGCTCGGCATCCCGTTCATCTTCAAGAGCAGCTTCGACAAGGCCAACCGCTCGTCGGGCACCAGCTTCCGCGGCCCGGGCCGCGACAAGGGCCTCGAGATCTTGGCCAAGGTCAAGCGCGAGCTCGGCCTGCCGGTGCTGACCGACGTCCACACCGAAGAAGACATCACGGCGGCGGCGAAGGTGGTCGATGTGCTGCAGACGCCGGCCTTCCTGTGCCGCCAGACCGACTTCATCCGCGCCGTGGCGCAGTCGGGCAAGCCGGTCAACATCAAGAAGGGCCAGTTCCTTGCGCCGCACGACATGAAGAATGTCATCGACAAGGCGCGCGCGGCCGCCAAGGAAAAGGGCCTGCCCGAAGACAGCTTCATGGCCTGCGAACGCGGCGCCAGCTTCGGCTACAACAACCTGGTCTCGGACATGCGCTCGCTGGCGATCATGCGCGAGACCGGCGCCCCGGTGGTGTTCGATGCCACGCACTCGGTGCAGCTGCCGGGCGGCCAGGGCACCAGCTCGGGCGGCCAGCGCGAGATGGTGCCTGTGCTGTCGCGGGCCGCGGTCGCGGTCGGCGTCGCGGGACTCTTCATGGAGACCCATCCGGATCCCGCCAAGGCGCTGAGCGACGGCCCCAACGCCGTGCCGCTCAAGCACATGAAGGCGCTGCTCGAGACGCTGGTGGCGCTCGACGGCGTCACCAAGAAAAACGCATTCCTGGAGGACATCTTCCAACAATGAGCAGTGCTTACATCATCGCCAACGTCGAGGTGACCAACCCGACGCAATACGAGGACTACAAGAAGTGGTCCTCCGAAGCCATGAAGGTCCATGGCGCCGAAGTCTGCGTGCGCGGCGGCCAAGTCGAGGTGCTCGAGGGCGACTGGCATCCCGAGCGCATCGTGATCCTCAAGTTCCCGAGCGTCGAGCAAGCGAAGAAATTCAACGACTCGCCCGAGTACGGCAAGGCGCGCGCGGCGCGTCAGGGCGCGGCGATCATGCGCATGATCGTCGTCCAAGGTATCTGAACCTAGAGAAAGAGCAAAGATGAGTGCAATCGTAGACATCGTCGGGCGCGAAATCCTCGACAGCCGCGGCAACCCCACCGTCGAATGCGACGTGCTGCTCGAATCGGGCACCATGGGCCGCGCGGCCGTGCCCTCGGGCGCATCGACCGGCTCGCGCGAAGCCATCGAGCTGCGCGACGGCGACAAGGGCCGCTACCTGGGCAAGGGCGTCCTCAAGGCGGTCGAGAACATCAACACCGAGATCTCCGAGTCGGTGCTCGGCCTCGACGCCAGCGAGCAGGCCTTCCTGGACCGCACGCTGCTCGACCTCGACGGCACCGAGAACAAGGCCCGCCTGGGCGCCAACGCCACCCTCGCGGTGTCGATGGCCGTGGCCCGCGCCGCGGCCGAAGAATCCGGCCTGCCGCTGTACCGCTATTTCGGCGGCATGGGCGGCATGCAGCTGCCGGTGCCGATGATGAACGTCATCAACGGCGGCGCCCACGCCAACAACAGCCTCGACCTGCAGGAGTTCATGATCATCCCCGTGGGCGCCAAGAGCTTCCGCGAATCGGTGCGCTATGGCGCCGAGGTGTTCCATGCGCTCAAGAAGATCCTCGGCGACCGCGGCATCAGCACGGCGGTCGGCGACGAAGGCGGCTTCGCCCCTAGCGTCGAAAGCCACGAGGCGGCGATCCAGCTGATCCTCGAAGCCATCGACAAGGCCGGCTATGTGGCCGGCGAGCAGATCGCCCTGGGCCTCGACTGCGCGGCCAGCGAGTTCTACAAGGACGGCAAGTACGTGCTGGCCGGCGAGAACCTCAGCCTCACGGCCGAAAGCTGGACCGACATGCTGGCGAGCTGGGTCGACAAGTACCCGATCATCAGCATCGAGGACGGCATGCACGAAGGCGACTGGGACGGCTGGAAGCACCTGACCGAGCGCCTCGGCAAGCGCGTTCAGCTGGTCGGCGACGACCTGTTCGTCACCAACACCAAGATCCTGCAAGAGGGCATCGACAAGGGCATCGCCAACTCGATCCTGATCAAGATCAACCAGATCGGCACCCTGACCGAGACCTTCGCGGCGATCGAGATGGCCAAGCGCGCCGGCTACACCGCCGTCATCAGCCACCGCTCGGGCGAGACCGAGGACAGCACCATCGCCGACATCGCGGTCGGCACCAATGCCGGCCAGATCAAGACCGGCTCGCTGTCGCGCTCGGACCGCATCGCCAAGTACAACCAGCTGCTGCGCATCGAGGAAGACCTCGGCGACGTCGCTTTTTACCCGGGCCGCGGCGCCTTCTACAACCTGCGCTAGTCCTCGCGCGGATCCGGCGCCATGCGCTCACGCATCGTCCCGATCATCCTGGTCCTGTTGCTGCTGATTCTCCAGTGGCAGCTCTGGACCGGGCGCGGCAGCGTGCGCGACGTCGCGCAGCTCCAAGAGAAGCTGGCCGACCAGAAGGAGGCCAACGCCAAGGCGGCGATCAACAACGAGCGGCTCTCCGCCGAGGTCAATGACCTCAAGGAAGGGCTCGAGATGGTCGAGGAGCGGGCCCGCCAGGAGCTCGGCATGGTCAAGCCCAACGAAGTCTTCGTGCAGATCACGCGCTGAGGGCCGGCGCGGCCGATCGCATGACGCCCGACCTTCCCGCAGGCAGCACGATCGCCCTGATCGGCGCCGACGGCACCGGCAAGACAGCGCTGGCGGGTGCGCTCGCGCAACGGCTGCGACAGCAAGGCATCGCGGTCGTCGACGGCCCGTCGATCCCCATGGCGCTGCCGCGCGCTTGCGCCTTCACGCTGCTGATGGGGCTGGATCTTCCTGTGGCCGACACCGAAGCCCTGCAGCGACAGGAGCAGGCGGACGCGCTGCTGCGCGCCGCGCTGGCCGCGGCCCGGCTGCCGTTCGCCGTCGTTCACGGCCGCGGGCCCGAGCGCCTCGCCAGCGCCCTTCGGGCGCTCGGCCTGGGTGGCGCGGAACCGCCCCGCCGGGCCGCCGCCTGGTCGTGCGACAAGTGCTCCGACCCGGCGTGCGAGCATCGGCTGTTCACCGACCTGCTTCGCCGGCGGGCCGCAGCCGGCACCGATTCATGAAGACAACGGGGAAGACGCAATGAGTGACAAGATCCTGGTGTTCTACGGCTCGTACCGTTCGGACCGGATGGGCATCCGCCTGGCCGACTACCTGGTCGCCGGCCTTCGGGCGCGGGGCGCCGAGGCCGAACTGGTCGACGCGATGCAAGTCGGTCTGCCCATGCTCGACCGCATGTACAAGGAATACCCGAAGGGCAGCGCGCCGGCGCCCATGGAGGCCCTGGCCGAAAAGATCCGCAATGCCGACGCCTTCGTCTTCGTGACCGGCGAATACAACTGGGGCCCGCAACCCGGCCTCAAGAACCTGACGGACCACTTCCTCGAAGAGTGGTTCTGGCGCCCGGCCGCGGTCGCCAGCTATTCGGCCGGGCGCTTCTCGGGCGTTCGCTCGGGCACCGTGTGGCATTCGATCCTGTCCGAGATGGGCATGGTCGTCGTGTCGAGCACCCTCGCGGTCGGTCCGATCTCGCAGACGCTCGATGCCGACGCCAGGCCGACCGGCGGCGCGGGCGAAGCGCTCGATCGGTCGTTCGTGCGTTTCGCCGACGACCTGGCGTGGTGGACCGAGGCGGCGCGCGCGCAGCGGGCGAAGAAGGCGCCGCCGTACTAGCTGCCACCGGCCGCTGCAGCCGCTCCCGCACGTGACAGGATGTCAACGCTGTCCACCGGGGCCGCCGCCGGGACGTTAGGACTAACATGGGCGTTTTCGCGCCCCTTCCGGAGACTTCCTTGATCTTTCATCGCGCCGCATTCGCCAACCGGGTCGCTTCGGCCGCCGTCGTGGCCGCCGTCCTGTCGCTGGCCGCGGCCGCCCATGCCGAAGTCAATTTTTCGATCGGCGTCGGCGGCCCCGTCTACGAACAACCGGCGCCGGTCTACGTGAATCCGCCGCCGGTCTACTACCAGCCCGCCCCGCCCGTGTACTACCAGCCCGCGCCGCCGGTGTATTACCAGCCGGCGCCCCCGGCGTACTACCAGCCGCCGCCGCCGCCGGCCTACTACCGCCCGGCGCAGCCCTACTATCCGCCGGCGTCCGCGGGACGTCCGAGGCTCAGCGACATGCAGCAGCGCGCGCTGGACAACTGCAGCCTGCTGGCCCCGCGCGAGCAGGGAAGGTGCCGGGCCACGGTCCTGTCGACCACCCGCTAGCGCCCTACTGAACCACCGCGCTTCCCGGCATCTGGTCGCCCGGTGCCGTGAAGATCTGCGCCGCATCGACCGCGTCGAAGCGGTACTGCTTGCCGCAGAAGTCGCACCCGACCTCGATCTCGCCGCGCTCGGCCAGGATGCCCTCGGCCTCCTCGATGCCGAGCCCGCGGATCATGTTGGCGACCCGCCCACGGCCGCAGGTGCAGGCGAAATGCGGTCCCAGCAGGCCGGCCTGCGGTTCGAAGCGCAGCAGTTTTTCTTCCCAGAACAGCCGCCGCAGGATGGTGTCGACATCGAGCGTGAGCAGTTCTTCGCGGGTCAGGCTGGACGCCAGGATCGAGATCCGGTTGTAGTCCTCGTTGCGCCCGATCTGGTCCTCGTTGGCCTGGTCGTGGTCACTGGCCGAAGTGCCTTCGAGATTGCCCTCGCCCTTGACCGGCAGGCGCTGGATGAGCAAGCCCGCGGCCACCTTGTCGTCAGCGGCCAGCACCAGCGTGGTGTCGAGCTGCTCGCTTTGCAGCATGTAGTGCTGCAGCACCTCGCTCAGGCGCCCGAGCTTCTCGCCCTGGTCGCCGAACAGCGGCACCACGCCCTGGTAGGGGGTGGCGCCCGGCAGCTTGTCCTTGGGGTCCAGCGTGATCGCGCAGCGCCCCTTGTTGCTGGCGTTCACCATCTCGGGCAGCCGGGCATCGGCCGGCAGGTCGCCGACCACCTTGGCGGTGGCGCGCAGGCTCAGGTCGGGCTTGGCCTCGGCCACCGCGATCTTGACCGGTCCGTCGCCGAAGATCTGCAGGATCAGCGCCCCGTTGAACTTGATGTTGGACTGCATCAGCGCAGCCGCCGCCGTCATCTCGCCCAGCAGTTCGGCCACCGGCGGCGGATAGGCGCCGGTGGTGGTGTTCGACGCCCGCCGCGCCAGGATTTCCTGCCAGGCGTCGGTCAGGCGGACGATCATGCCGCGCACCGGCATGCCGTCGAACAGGAACTTGTGCAACTCGCTCAATGGGAACTCGCTCTCCCGCCGTGTCAGGCGATCTTCTTCAGGCCCTTCGCGAAGCGATGGGCGTTTTCAACATAGTGCTCGGCGCTCTGCCGCAGCTTGGCGGCGGCCGCATCGTCGAGCGTGCGAACCACCTTGGCCGGCGAGCCGATGATCAGCGAGTTGTCCGGAAACTCCTTGCCCTCGGTCACGACGCTGCCGGCGCCAACGATCGAATTGCGGCCGATCTTCGCGTTATTCAAGACCACCGCCTGGATCCCGATCAGCGAGTTGTCGCCGACGGTGCAGCCGTGCAGCATGACCTGGTGCCCCACCGTCACGTTGTCGCCGATGGTCAGCGGGCAGCCGACGTCGGCATGCAGCACCGACAGGTCCTGGATGTTGCTGTTGCGCCCGATGCTGAGCACCTCGGTGTCGCCACGTATCACGGCGCCGAACCAGACGCTGGCGTTCTCGGCCAGCTTGACGTTGCCGATGACCTGGGCGCTGTCGGCGACCCAGGCGCCGTCGGCCAGTTGCGGCGCCACGCCGTCGAGTTCGTAGAGGGCCATCGCGAGTGTCTCCAAATGAACGAAAACTAGAATTGTAGGGATGCATCCCCGTCTTGGCGCCCTGGCCGCGCTGCGCCTCACCGATCCAGAAGCCAAGGTGGCAGCCACGCGCGCGACCTTCGCCGGCCTCGGCGCGCAGCCGCTGGATCTGCGAGCGCTGCGCACCGGCAACGACGAGAGCGGCGTGCCCGGGCGGCCCGAGCGCCCGCTGCGAGTCTCGGCCACCGCAGTCGGGAAGCGCTCGCCGTTCACGCCCGAGGGGCGCGCCGCGCTGATCCATTCGATCTGCCACATCGAATTCAATGCGATCAACCTGGCGCTCGATGCGGCCTGGCGCTTCGACGGCATGCCCGAGGATTTCTACCGCGACTGGCTGCGCGTGGCCGACGAGGAGGCGCAGCACTTCACGCTGCTGCATGACCACCTGCAGGCGATAGGCCACCGCTACGGCGACTTCACCGGCCACGACGGGCTGTGGTCCATGTGCGAGAAAACCAGGGACGACATCGTGGCCCGGATGGCGCTCGTGCCGCGAACGCTCGAAGCGCGCGGCCTCGATGCCACGCCGCTGATCCAGGCCAAGCTGCGTCGCGTGAACACACCCGACGCGCTGGCGGCCTGCGCCATCCTCGACATCATCCTGCGCGACGAGATCGGCCACGTGGCGGTCGGCAATCGCTGGTACCGCTGGCTCTGCGAGCGCGACGGGCTCGATCCGATCGCGCACTACCGGGTGCTTTATCGCCGGCACGAGGCGCCGCGCCTGAAGGCACCCTTCAATCTCGAGGCCCGGGCCCTCGCGGGCTTCACCGACGAAGAACTCGGCGCGCTTCAGCAGCCTTGAAGGCGCTCAGGCCGGCCGCCGCGACACCACCAGCTTGGGCGAGAAGCGCTGCACCACCTCGCCCCGCTGGTTGAGGGTGTCGCAGCGCATCTGCACCATGCCGCGCTCGGGCTTCGAGCGCGATGGCGTCACCTCGACCACTTCGCTTTCGACATGCAGCACGTCACCCGGCCGGGTCGGCCGCGGCCAGCTCAGTTCGCCGCCCGAGCCGATCACGCCGTCGGCCAGCGGGATGCCGCTGTCGACCAGCAGCCGCATCGTGATCGCCGCCGTGTGCCAGCCACTGGCCGCCAAGCCCTGGAAGAAGGTGCGCTTGGCCGCCTCGGGGTCCAGGTGGAAGGGCTGCGGGTCGAAGCGGGTCGCGAAGTCGATGATCTGCGCCTCGTCCAGCGCATGCTCGCGGCTGGTGAAGCGGTCGCCGGGCTTCAGGTCTTCGAGGTACAGCTTCGGGGCGTCGGTGGCGGGCATGTCGGTCTCCAATGTCGTTGCAGCGGCCGGTGTTCAGACCCGTTCGAGCACGGTCGCGATGCCCTGCCCGCCGCCGATGCACTGGGTGGCCAGCGCATAGCGGCCATTTTCACGCACCAGCAGCGATGCCGCCTTGCCGGTGATCCGGGCGCCGGTGGCACCCAGCGGATGGCCGATCGAGAGGCCGCCGCCGTCGAGGTTGACCTTGGCCGGGTCGAGCCCGAGATCGCGGATGCAGGCCAGCGCCTGGGACGAGAAGGCCTCGTTGATCTCGATCACGTCGAGGTCCGCCACCGCGAGACCGGCGCGCGCCAGCGCCTTGCGCGTGGCCGGGATGGGGCCGATGCCCATCACCGCCGGATCGACGCCGACCGACGCGAACGACCGGATCCGCGCCAGCGCCTGCAGGCCATGCCGGGCGGCGAAGGTGTCGCTCGTGACCAGCACCACGGCGGCGCCATCGGTCAGCGGCGACGAGGTGCCGGCCGTGACCACGCCGTCGGGCCGGAACGCCGGCCGCAAGGCAGCCAGCGCCTCGGCCGAGGTCGTGGGCCGGATGCAGCCGTCGACCGTGACGCTGTCGCCGTTCGGCAGGGCGATGGCGACGATTTCGCCGGCCAGCCGGCCCTGCTCGCGCGCCTCGGCAGCCTTGCGGTGCGACTGCACAGCCAGCGCCTCCTGGTCGCCACGGCTCACGTTCCAGCGCTGTGCCACGTTCTCGGCGGTCTCGCCCATCGAGATATAGGCGTCGCTGCCGGCCAGCAGTTCGGGGTTGGGCGAGAAGTTGAAGCCGCCCTGGGGCACCATCGTCATCGATTCGACCCCGACGCACAGGAAGGCGTCGCCCATGCCGGCCTCGATCTGCGCGGCCGCGATGTGCACCGCCTGCATCGACGAGCCGCAGAAGCGGTTGACCGTCATGCCGCCGACTTCGTGCGGCAAGCCGGCCAGCAGTCCGACGATGCGCGCCAGGTTGTTGCCCTGGGCCGCTTCGGGGTAGGCACAGCCGAGGATCACGTCCTCGATCAGCGCCGGGTCGAGATCGGTGCGCGCGAGCAGGCCGCCCACCACCTGCGCGGCCAGGGTGTCGGGCCGGACCTCCGCCAGCGCACCCTTGCGGGCGAAATGAAAGGGGGAACGGGCATATCCGGCGATGACGGCTTTCATGGACTTTTCTCCGATTGACTACCAACCAATAGGTAGTTTTGATTGACAAAAAAGAGGCACGCCTGGCGTGCCGCGACCCACGCTCGCGGCTCAGGCCGCCAGCAGTGACACCCTCAGTTGCTCGATGGCCTCGTCGAAATCGTCGACCCGCCCGGTCATGCGCGCCGAGAGCAGCGCGCCCTGGCAGACGGCGAACACGTAGGCCGCCGACGCCGCCGCGCGGCCGCCCGGCGACAAGGCACCCAGCACGCCGCTGAGCCACAGGATCTGCGTGCCGCGCAAGTCGCGCACGGCGCCCCGCAGTTCCTCGTCGATGCAGTCCCAGCCCGGCGCCAACGCGCCCGCCGGGCAGACACTCTCGCCGGCGCGCAGGCCGTTGCGGTACATCCGGAAGTAGGCCTCCAGCGCAGCCTGCGGCGTGCGCGGCTTGGCGGCCGTCCAATCCTTGAAGGCCTGGGTCGCGGTGCGGAGCACCTCGACGCCGAGCGCCTCCTTGGTCGGGAAGTGGTGATACAGGCTCGCCTTGCGGATGCCAACCTGGTCGGCCACGTCCTGGAAGCTGAAGCCGAGGTAGGAACGGGTCTGGATCAGCTCCCGCGCGACCTGCAGGATCTGCTCGCGGGTGGTGGCACCGGCCAGAGTATTTGCTGCGATCATCTACCTACTATAAGGTAGGCGATCCAGGAAATCAAGCCGCGCCGGAAAGGGCTCAGTCCGACCGGATGCCCGCCGCCTTCACGATCTTGCCGTTGTTCGCGTACTCGCTCGCGATCTCGTCGGCGAAGGTGTCGGCCCGGCCACCGGTCGGCACGTTGTCGGTCGCCAGCAGCTTGGCGCGCAGGTCGGGGCTGGCCAGTGCCTTGTTGATCTCGACGTTGTACTTCTCGATCAGGATGGCCGGCGTACCGGCCGGCGCGAAGACACCGAACTGCGACGACAGGTTGGCCGCCGGATAGCCCAGTTCGGCCAGCGTCGCGACCTTCGGCAGGGTCTCGAGCCGCGCCGGGGCGCCGACCGCCAGCGGCCGCAGCCTGCCGGTCTGGATCTGCGCCGAGACGGTCGGCCCGGCATTGGTCGACAGCACCTCGAACTGGCCGCCGAGCGCGTCGTTGAGCTGTTGGCCGCCGCCCTTGTACGGGATGTGCGTGATGTCGACCTGGGCCGCCGCGCGCAGCTGTTCGAGCACGATGTGGCCGAGCGATGCCTGTCCGGACGTGGCCCAGCGAACCGCGCCCGGACGCGCCCGGGCGTCGTCGAGCAGGCTGCGCAAGTCGCGCATGCCGGTCGCCGGCGTGGCCAGCAGCAGCACCGGCGAATACATCACGCTGGCGACCGGCGCGATGTCCTTGATCGGGTCGAAGGGCGAGCGGCCCAGGTGCGGGTTCAGCACCAGCGGGCTGATCGCCGAAAAGCCCAAGGTGGCGCCATCGGGTGCCGCCTTGGCGACCGCGTCCATGCCGATCGTGCCGCTGGCGCCGGCCTTGTTCTCGACCACCAGCGTGCTGCCGAGCTGGGCCGCCAGCTTGTCGGCCAGCGCCCGCGCGACCACGTCGCTGACGCCGCCCGAGGGATAGGCGACCACCAGCCGGATGGTCTTGGGAACCACCTGAGCCGGCGCGGCGACCGAGGCCAGCATCAGGCCCAGCGCCGCGACGAGCGCTGCAGGACGCAACTTCAGAGACATCGTGAAAACTCCTGGATTCATCCTGCGCATTGTCGTTTCAGCCTCGCGGGTGGTGCCGGGCGTGCATCTGCTTGAGCCGCTCGCGCGCCACGTGGGTGTAGATGGTGGTGGTCGAGATGTCGGCATGGCCCAGCAGCAGCTGGACCGCGCGCAGGTCGGCGCCATGGTTCAGCAGGTGGGTGGCGAAGGCATGCCGCA
Source organism: Variovorax ginsengisoli (assembly GCF_030486595.1). Lineage (GTDB taxonomy): Bacteria > Pseudomonadota > Gammaproteobacteria > Burkholderiales > Burkholderiaceae_C > Variovorax > Variovorax ginsengisoli_B. Next base: position 122,977 of record NZ_JAUJZH010000007.1, read on the forward strand.
GCGTGTGGGGCGACAGCGGCACGTGGATGCCGGCCGCCAGGGTGTACTTCTTGACGATGATCCAGAACATCACGCGCGTCATGCCGGCGCCGCGGGCGGTCACGAACAGGTCGGGCGTCTGCTGACCGTCGAGGATCGGCGGCCGGGCATCGTGCAGGTAGCGCTCGATCCAGCGCCGCGCCTCGCCGCCGAAGGGCACCAGCCGCTCCTTGCTGCCCTTGCCGAGCACCCGGATCACGCCGTCGTTGAGGCTCAGCTCGAACACCTTGAGCGACACCAGTTCGCTGACCCGCAGGCCGCTCGCATACATCAGCTCGAGCATCGCGCGGTCGCGCAGGCCCAGCGGCGTGTCGACATCTGGCGCGGCCAGCAGGTCGTCGACCTGCTTCTCCGACAGGGTCTTGATCGCCCGCGGCATCTGCCGGGCCGGCGCCAGCCGCAGGCTCGGGTCGGCCGCGATGCGATGCTCGCGCAGAGCCCATCGGTAGTAGCGCTTGAACACCGTGAGCCTGCGGTTGGCCGAGGTCGCCTTGCCGCGGTCGGACAGGCGCGCGCCCATGTAGGCCTGCAGGTCGCTTTCCAATGCCGCGTTCAGCGGCTTGCCGCGCTGGGCATGCAGCCAGTGGGCGAACAGCGCGAGATCGCGCCGGTAGGCGGCCAGCGTGTTCTTCGACAGGCCGTCCTCGAGCCACAGGGCGTCGACGAAGTCGTCTATCTCGGGGGTCTCCAGGGGTGCTTCGATGGCCTCGCTCATGGTGTGCAAGATAACAAAAAAGAAAAAGCCGCCCGGATGCCGGGCGGCTTTGGCCTGAATGCAGCGAAATCAGTCGAGTTGCAGCTTTTGCTTGACGACGACCTGCTTGTAGACCTCGTATTCGGCCTTGATCTGGGCCGCGAACTGCTCGGGCGTGTTGGCCACGATCAGCGAGCCGGTGTCCTCGATGCGCTTGCGCACGGCCGGGTCCTCGACCGACTTCTTGACGCCGGCGTTGATCTTGTCGACCACCTCCTTCGGCAGGCCCTTGGGGCCCAGGATGCCGTAGTAGGCCATGCGGTTGACCGGCTCCAGGCCGACTTCCTTGAAGGTCGGCACGTTCGGCAGCGCGGCAAGGCGCTGCGGTGCCGACACCACGATCGGCACCAGCTTGCCGCTCTGGATGAACGGCAGCGCCGACGGGATGTTGTCGAACATGATCGCCACCTGCCCGGCCACCACGTCGTTCAGCGCCGGGCCGGCGCCGCGGTAGGGAATGTGCGTGACGTAGGTGTTGGTCAGGCTCTTGTAGAGCTCCATGAGCAGGTGGCCGATGCCGCCCGTGCCCGAGGACGCGTAGGAATACTTGCCGGGATTCTTCTTGAGTTCGGCCACGAACTCGGCGTAGTTCTTGGCCGGGAAGCTCGGGTGCACCGCGATGATGTTCGGCGTCGCCGCGATGTTGACGATCGGCGTGAAGTCGTTGATCGGGTCGTAAGGCGTCTTCGGGTTGATGGCCGGGTTGGCGGCGGTGCTGGACACCGTGGCCACGCCGAGCTTGTAGCCGTCCGGGGCGGCCCGCGCCGTTTCGGTGGCGCCCACGATGCCGCCGCCGCCGGCTTTGTTGATCACGATCACGCTCTGGCCGAGCGCCTTGCCGAGCGGCTCGGAAATGACGCGCGCCACGATGTCCGTGGTGCCGCCCGGCGCGAACGGCACCTGCAGTTCGATCGGCCGGGTCGGGTAGCCCTGCGCCCAGCTGGAACCGGCGAGCGCGAACAGCGCGGCAGCGCCTGCGAGCGCGCTCCATTGACGACGTTGCATTGAATAGCCTCCTCGGGCCGAGAAACGAAAAGGCGGATGCTAACGGGTGACGGCCGCCGCCCACCCCGTGGATAACCCATGGACGACACGGATATCCTCGAAGCGGTGAACTATGCCCAGCTCCTCTTCCCCGACTTCTCCCTCATCGCCTGTGGCTGGCTGCTGTGCCGCTACACCCCCCTTGACCGCCGCGTCTGGGACCAGGTCGAAAGCCTGGTCTACTACTTTCTTTTTCCGGTGCTGCTTTTCCACTCGATCGTGCGCAGCCCGCTCGACTTCGGCGCCACCTCGAACCTGCTGACCGCGGGCGTGGGCGTCGGCCTGTGTGGGATCGCGCTTTCTTATGCCCTGCCCTTCCTGCCCGGCATCGGCGCCCATATCGACCGCCGCGACCATGCCGCCAGCGCGCAGATCGCCTTCCGCTTCAATTCCTTCATCTGCCTCGCCCTGGCCGACCGGATCGCGGGGCCCGAGGGCCTGCTGATGATCGCGGTGCTGATCGGCGTCTGCGTGCCGATGTTCAACATCGCGGCGGTCTGGCCGATGACGCGGCACGCTCAGACCGGCCTGGCGCGCCAGCTGCTGCGCAACCCGCTGATCATCGCCACCGTCACCGGGCTCATCGCCAACCTGCTGGGGCTGGGCGTGCCGACCTGGCTCGAGCCGACGCTGTCGCGCATCGGCGCGGCCTCGCTGGCGCTGGGCCTGATGGCCGCCGGCGCCGGCATGCAGTTCGCGACGATCGCGCGCGGCAAGGTGCTGGCGCTGTCGGTGCTGACGATCCGGCACCTGCTGCTGCCCTTGATCGGCTGGTGGCTCGCGGTGGTGCTCAAGCTTCATCCGGCCCAGGCCGCGGTGCTGCTGACCTTCTCGGCCGTGCCGACCGCCTCGAGCGCCTATGTGCTGGCGGCGCGCATGGGCTACAACGGCCCCTACGTCGCCGGGCTGGTGACGCTGTCCACCTTGCTGGGCGTGGCCAGCCTGCCATTCGCGCTGGGGCTGATCCGCTAGGACCCGCTACGATGCAGCGATGCGCTACCCGCTCCTGGCCGTCCTTGCCGCATCGTCGCTGACGATAGCGGTCCAGGCGCAGGAGTACACCCGCTACCAGGGCAGCTGGAGCGGGCCCTTCCTGTTCTACGTGGCGCAGCAGGACACCGGCACCCAGGGATCGCCCGAGGTCTTCGCGGGCACGCTGCAGATCGAGATCGACGGCGCGGTGCGCGGCGCAGTGCCCGACGCGGCCTGCACCCTGGCGGGTTCGAGCATGGACTACATCACGCCGGCCAATGCCTCGATCGACCTGGTGGCGAGCGGCTGCCGCGATGCGCGGTTCAACGGCCACTTCGTCGGCAAGCTGATCCTCAACCCGCAGCTGAAGTACGCCTCGATCCGGCTCAGCTCGATGCGTTCGCTGGACGCCGGCACCGCCCAGATCTCGGCCATCATCCGGCACTGACCGCCAGCGCCCACGCCACGTGTTCTCGGACCAGCGCGCTGGCATCATCGCTGCGGCTGGCCAGCGCGGCACGGGCGCCCGCGTCGCCGGCACGCAATGCGTTGCCGAGCGCCACCGCCACGTTGCGCAGCCAGCGCTCGTGGCCGATGCGGCGGATCGGACTGCCTTCGGTGAAGCGCAGGAAATCGGCCTCGGTCCAGGCGAACAGCTCGGCCAGCTGCCGGCCGGTGAGGCCGTCGCGGGCATCGAAATCGGGCAAGGCGCTCTTCTTTGCGAACTTGTTCCAGGGGCAGGCCAGCTGGCAGTCGTCGCAGCCGTAGATGCGGTTGCCGATCAGCGGCCGCAGCTCGAGCGGAATCGGCCCGGCATGCTCGATCGTCAGGTAGGAGATGCAGCGCCGGGCGTCGAGCCGGTGCGGCGCGACGATGGCGCGGGTCGGGCAGATGTCGATGCAGGCGCTGCAGCTGCCGCAGTGCGGCGTCACCGGCTCGCTCGGCGGCAGCGCCATGTCGACGTAGATCTCACCGAGGAAGAACATCGAGCCGGCCTCGCGGTCGAGCACCAGCGTGTGCTTGCCGCGCCAGCCCTGGCCGCTGCGCGAGGCCAGCTCGGCCTCGAGCACCGGTGCCGAATCGGTGAAGGCGCGGTGGCCGAAGGGCCCGACCTCGTCGGCGATGCGCTCGGCCAGCTTCGCCAGCCGCGCGCGCAGCACCTTGTGGTAATCGCGGCCGCGGGCATAGAGCGAGACGATGCCTTCGGCGGGCCGCGCGAGCCGCGCGAATTCGATCGCCTGCCAGTCGTCCGGCGTCGCGCGCGGCAGGTAGTCCATGCGCGCCGTGATGACCGAGACCGTGCCCGGCACCAGCTCGGCCGGCCGCGCGCGGCGCGTGCCGTGGGCGGCCATGTAGTGCATGTCGCCGTGGAAGCCTTCGGCCAGCCATTGCATCAATCCGGCCTCGGCGCTCGACAGGTCGACACCGGCGATGCCGATTTGGGAGAATCCGAGCTCCCGGGCCAAGGCCTGAATCCTGTTGACGATTTGATGGCTGCCGATCACCTGCCGATTGTAGAAACGCACAGCGCGACCCAGGTCTGGCGCACCGAGGCCGACACCGAGGCCCTGGCGCTGGCGCTGGCGCGCTCGCCTGCGCTGCGCGACGCCTTCGTCTCGCTGCAGGGCGACCTCGGCGCCGGCAAGACCACCTTCGTGCGCCACCTGCTGCGCGCGCTCGGCATCGCCGGGCGCATCAAGAGCCCGACCTACGCGGTGGTGGAGCCACACGAGGCACCCGATGGCCTAGCGATCTTCCATTTCGACTTCTATCGCTTCAGCGATCCGCGCGAATGGGAGGACGCCGGTTTCCGTGACATCTTCGCGGGCCCGGGCCTCAAGCTGGCCGAATGGCCCGAAAACGCGGCCGGGCGCATTCCTCTTGCGGACCTCGCTATTAAAATCGAAGCAATGACCGACGACACCCGCACCGTGACACTGCGCGCCCACACCGAGCGAGGCACGCGCCTGCTCGCGGCCACTGCATGAAGGCGAGCGGACTGAAGCGGCGCGTGCTGCTGCAAGGCGGCAGCGTGGCGCTGCTGCTGGGCCTGCACGAGATCGCCCGCGGTGCCACCATCATGGCGGTGCGGGTATGGCCCGCGGCCGACTACACCCGCGTCACGATCGAATCCGACGGCCGCCTCAGTTCGCAGCAGCTGGTGGTCGGCAGCCCGCCGCGGCTGGCGGTCGACATCACCGGCATCGAGCTCAATCCGGCCCTGCGCGAGCTGGTCGGCAAGATCAAGCCCGACGACCCCTTCATCAACGGCCTGCGCGTCGGCCAGTTCGCGCCCGGCGTGGTGCGCATCGTCTTCGACCTCAAGCAGGCGGTGGCGCCGCAGGTGTTCTCGCTGGCGCCGGTGGCGGCCTACCGCGACCGGCTGGTGCTCGACCTCTATCCGCAGCAGGCGACCGACCCGCTCGAGTCGCTGATCGCCGAACGCATGCGCGAGGCGCCCAAGGCGGCGCCCCCCGACGCGGCGACGGCATCGTCGCAGCCGCCCGCCGGCGGCCCGGTCGACCCGCTGGGCGACCTGATGGCCCAGCAGGCCGCGCGGCCGCCCTCGCGCGGCGCGCCGCAGGGTTCGCCGCCGCAGGTGTCGGTCTCGCAGGCCAATCGTCCCTCGGCCCCGGTCGGCCCGATGCCGATGCCGATGCCGCCCCTGGCCAGCGCGCCGCCGCCGGCCGAGCCAGCGACCCGGGGCGCGACCGCCAGCCAGACCGATCGCATCATCATCGTCGCGCTCGATCCGGGCCACGGTGGCGAAGACCCCGGCGCCATCGGCTCCAACGGCACGCGCGAGAAAGACATCGTGCTGCAGATCGCGCACCGGCTGCGGGCCCGCATCAACGCCAGCAGCGTCAACGGCAATCCGATGCGCGCCTTCCTCACCCGCGATGCCGACTTCTTCGTGCCGCTGGGCGTGCGCGTGCAGAAGGCGCGGCGGGTGCAGGCCGACCTCTTCGTCAGCATCCATGCCGATGCCTTCACCACGCCCGACGCGCGCGGCGCCAGCGTGTTCGCGCTGAGCCAGGGCGGCGCGTCGAGCAGCGCCGCGCGCTGGCTCGCCAACAAGGAGAACCAGGCCGACAAGGTCGGCGGCGTCAACGTCGGCAACCACGAGGTGCAGGTGCAGCGCGCGCTGCTCGACATGAGCACCACGGCGCAGATCAACGACAGCCTCAAGCTCGGCGGCGCGATGATCGGCGAGATCAAGGGCATCGGCGCACGGCTGCACAAGGGGCAGGTCGAGCAGGCCGGCTTCGCGGTGCTCAAGGCGCCCGACATCCCGAGCGTGCTGGTCGAGACCGCGTTCATCAGCAATCCCGAAGAAGAAGCCAAGCTGCGCAGCACCGCCTACCAGGAAGAGCTGGCCGATGCGCTGATGCGCGGCATCCAGCGCTACTTCGCGCAGAACCCGCCGCTGGCGCGCAGCCGGCAGCTGTAGCGCGGGCGCGCTTACTCGGCCTCGATCCCGGCCGCCTTGACGATGCGGCCCCACTTCTGAGATTCGGCGGCCTGAAACTTCGCCAGCTCCTCGGGCGAGCTGGTGAAGACCTCGGTGCCGGTGGGTTCGTAGAACGCGGTCTTCGCGGCCTCGCTCCTTGCGGCCTTCACCAGCATTTCATTGAGGCGCTTGACCACCGCGGGCGGGGTCTTCGCCGGGGCGTAGGCCGCGAACCAATAGCCCATCTCGTAGCCCTTCACGCCGGCCTCGGCGATGGTCGGCACATCGGGCGCCAGCGGCGAACGCTTGGCGCCCGAGACGCCGAGCGCGCGCAGCTTGCCGGCCTTGACCTGCGGCAGGCCGGTGGCGGTGTCGGTGATCATCATGTGGATCTGGCCGCCCAGCAGGTCTGTCACGGCCAGCGTGTTGCTCTTGTAGGGCACGTGCAGCAGCTGGATGCCGGCCATCTGCTGCAGCAGCTCGCCGGCCATGCGGCTCGACGAACTGCCGCTGCCGAAGCTGTACTTGCCCGGGTCCTTCTTCGCCAGCGCGATGAACTCGGCGACGCTCTTGGCCGGAAACGAGGGATTGACCACCATGATCTGCCCGCCCTTGCCGAGCGCGGCGACCGGCGCGTAGTCCTTCACCGGGTCGTAGGGCAGCTTCTTGAACAGGTGCTCGTTGGCCGCGTGGGTGGTGTTGGTGGTGATCAGCACGGTGTAGCCGTCGGCCGGGGCCTTGGCGACCTGCTGCGAGGCGATGAAGCCGCTGGCGCCGGCCTTGTTGTCGATCACCACCGGCTGCTTGGTCTCTGCCGTGATGCCGTTGCCCAGCGCGCGCGCGATCTGATCGGTCGCGGTGCCGGCAGCGAACGGAACCACGAAGGTGATGGCCTTGTCGGGGAAGGCCTGGGCCTGGCCCAGCATGGGCGCAAGGGCCAGGGCGGCGGCGACCAGCACGGTTGGTTTGAGGCTTTTCATTGTCTGTCTCCGGGAAGTTGGAATGGTTCGAAAGCGAGAAGAATCAGTCACTCAGGGCGGCGCCTGGCCGACAAGCTCCCGGGCCAGCGACGGCGGCACCTCGATCGGCATGTCGAGCAGCAGGAAGGACAGCGCCTTGCCGTGCGTGTCGAGGTTCAGCGCATCGTTGACGCCGCCGTCGAGCACGCCGTCGAGAACGAAGTTCATCGCCTGCAGCTTCGGCAGCAGGAAGCGCTGGACCTGGCTCGGCGAGCGATGGCGGAAGCAGGCCGCCACGCGCTCCGGCGTCAGCTGCGCCACCAGCAGCGGATACAGCGAGGGGTGCCAGGCGATGACGCTGATGTTGGAGCGGTCGCCCTTGTCGCCGGTGCGGCCGTGGGCGGCCCGGTAGAGCGGGACCGTGATGTCGTGGCTCATTGTGCTGGCTCCTCGAGCATTTCAAAACCCACCGGCACCGCCTCGCGCGGCAGCAGGCACGAGAGCGTGTTGAGCCGCGGCGTGAGCGTGGTGCGGACACCGCCGCCGCCGGCCGGCCCGCAGGTGTAGAGCGCCATGACCTCGCGCCCCAGCCGCTCGGCCTGGGCCCGCTCGGCATGGGTCGCGGCGACGCGCAGGCGGATGTCGCGCAAGCCCGAATCCGCGGTGGCGGCGAGCGCATGGCCGGCGTCGTCGCCCAGGATGCTGAGCGCGCCGATCAGGTCGACGCGCAACGCGAGGCCGTCGAGCCGCTGCCGCAGCACATCGGCCGCGAGCCGGGCGCGCGCCTCGGCGCGCGGGCCGGCATAGGAGATCTCGCCCTCAGCCAGCCAGCCGCCCTCATGGCAGACATTGACCTTGTAGTGGCTCGGCCGCGCATGGCCGCGCACGCCGCGCAGCGCCACCCGGTCGGGTCCCACCGCCTCGACTTCGGCTTCGGCGATGTCGGCCACGACGTCGGGTGTCAGGTAGCCGGCGGGATCGTGCACCTCGTAGAGCAACTGCTCCTTCACGGTGGCCTCGGTCACGAGGCCGCCGGTGCCACCCGCCTTGCCGATGACGCAGCGGCCGTCGGCATCGATCTCGGCGATCGGGAAGCCGACCTGCGCCAGGCCCGGCACGTCCTTGTAGCCCGGATCGGCGAAGTAGCCGCCGCACACCTGCGCGCCGCATTCCAGCAGATGGCCCGCCATCGTGGCGCGGCCGAGCTTGTCCCACTCGTCGCTGCGCCAGCCGAAGTGGGACATCGCCGGACCGACCGCGAGCGATGGATCGGCCACCCGGCCGCAGACCACCACCTGCGCCCCCGCGTCGAGCGCGGCGGCGATCGGCTCGGCACCGATGTAGGCGTTGGCACTGACCAGCCGGATGCCGTCCATGCGGTCGCCGAACTCACGCCGCAGCAGCGCGAGCTGCGCGGGCGCCGAGAGGTCGTCGCCCTGCACCACCGCGATCCTTGGCGGCGCGATGCCGAGCTCGCGCGCCAGCCGGGCGATGTGGCGGGCCGCGGCGCGCGGATGGGCGGCGCCGAAATTGCTCACTATGCGGATGCCATGCGCGAGGCAGCGCGCCAGCACCGGGCGCAGCATGGCGTCGAGCAGGGGCTCGTAGCCGGCCTCGGGGTCGGCGCGGCGGCGCAGCTGCGCCAGCGCCAGCGTGCGCTCGGCCAGGGTTTCGAAGATCAGGAAGGCGCGCTGGCCGGCGGGGCCTTGGGCCAGCCGCGCGATCAGCGTGTCGACGACCGGGCCGGCCGCGTCGGTGCGGTCGCCGGAGAAACCGGCGGCACAGCCGATCAGGAGCGCGGGGTGGTCGATGCGGTTCATGGTGGTCGCACTTTAGTCCTGACAAAATCATCCGTGAAATCGAAAGTTCGGATAGATTCATCCAAGATTCAAATGAAACACCCGGACCTCTCCAGCCGACAGCTGCGCGCCTTCCTGACACTGGCCGACCAGCGCAATTTCACCCGTGCCGCCCAGGCCAGCCATTTGTCGCAGCCCGCCTTCAGCACCTTGATCCGCACGCTCGAAGAGGCGCTGGGCACCCGGCTGTTCGACCGCGACACGCGCAGCGTGCAGCTGACGCCCGAAGGCCGGCTGTTCGAAGGCCCGGCGCGGCGCCTGCTGGACGACATGGGCAGCGCGCTGGCCGACCTGGCCGACCACGTCGAACGACGCACGGGCCGGGTGCGGGTGGCGGCCCTGCCCTCGCTCGCGGCGGGCTGGCTGCCGGCGATCTTCAAGGAGTTCCAGCAGCGCTGGCCCGGCATCACGCTGGAACTCGACGACGCGCTGTCCGACGCCTGCATCGCGCTGCTGCGCGGCGGCCGGGTCGATTTCGCGCTTGCCGCCTCGGACGCGGGCACCGCATCGGCCAGCGACCTGGTGGCGCGCCGGCTCTGCAGCGATCGCTTCCACCTGGTCTGCCGCGCCGACCATCCGCTGGCCACCGAGCCGCGCCTGACCCTGAAGAAGCTCGCGCCCTGGCCCTTCATCCAGATGACGCGCAACAGCAGCGTGCGCCAGTCGATCGACGCGGTGCTGCACCCACTGCGGCTCAACGCCACCTTCGAGGTCGAGCATCTCGCGACCGTGATGGGGCTGGTCGAGGCCGGCCTGGGCATCAGCGCGGTGCCGGCGCTGACGCTGTTCCATTTCCGGCGCGAGACCCTGGCCACGCGGCCGCTGGTCCATGCGGCGCTGCAGCGCACGGTCCACATCGTGCGGCGGCGTGAAGGCAGCCTTTCGGTGGCGGCGCAGGCCCTGCACGACCTGATCGTCGCGCGGCTGGGCGGCCCCAAGCCCGGCTGAAGGGGCGCTTGTCGCGCACGTGGCGACCGCACATTCGGGCAAGACACCGGGGCCGGCTCCTACATGCGCAGCGCAGTTTCCTCGAACAATGAATCCACCCAATCACTGAAAGGTGGACATCATGAAGACGAGACTCTGGATCGTGGCCGCAGCGGCCACCGGCATCATGACCCTGGCCGGCTGCGCCGGCGGCCCCAACCAGCAACTCGGCACCGCGGGCGGCGCGGTCGGTGGCGCCTTGGTCGGCAATGCAATCGGCGGCAACACCGCGGCCACGGTCGGTGGCGCGGCGGTCGGCGGCCTGATCGGCAACCAGGTCGGCAAGAGCGTCGACGAGCGCAACTACCAGCGCCGCTACTACCCGCAGAACAGCTACTACCCGAACAACGGCCCAAGCTACTGAGCCGCCCGATCCTGGTGAACGAAAGGCGCGCCCACGGGTGCGCTTTTTCATGCGCCGTGCAACGGCACGTATAAACGCGGCATGAGACAACTGACATCGCTTTTCAGCGTCGCCGCGGCGCTCGTGCTCGGTGCATGCGGATCGCCCGCACGCGCTCCGGCAACCTCAGGCATCGCCGCGCCGTCGAGCACCGCCTGCCCTGCCGGCATGCCTGCCAATACACGCTGCTACAGCGGGCAGGACAGCGCCGGTGCCTTCTTCTGGGTCGCGATCCCCGCCGACTGGAACCGCGTGCTCGTGATGCACGCGCATGGCGGCCCCGAGCTCGGCGCACCGACGCTGGAGCGTGCCACCGAGGACCTGCAGCGCTGGGCCGTCACGGTCAAGGCCGGCTATGCCTGGGCCGGCTCGACCTACCGCCGCGGCGGCTACGGCGTCACGATGGCGGCCGAGGACACCGAGCGCCTGCGCGCCTGGTTCGTGCAGAACTTCGGCACCCCGCGGCGCGCCATTCTCCACGGCCAGAGCTATGGCGCCGGCGTTGCCGCGAAGGCGGCCGAGCTCTATGCCCGGGTCGACAGCGGCAAGGGCCCGTACGACGGCCTGCTGCTGACCAGCGGCGTGCTGGGCGGCGGCACCCAGGCCTACGACTACCGGCTCGACCTGCGCGTGGTCTATCAATACGTCTGCAACAACCATCCGTTGCCGACCGAGCCCGCCTACCCGCTCTGGCAAGGCCTGCCGCGCGACTCGACGTTGGGCCGCGCCGAACTGGCGCGGCGCATCGACGCCTGCACCGGCGTGCGCAAGCCCGCCATCGAGCGCAGCGCGCAGCAAAGTGCCAACCTGCAGGCGATCCTCTCCACCGTCAAGATCCCGGAGCGCTCGCTGGTCGCCAACATGAACTGGTCGACCTTCCTGTTCCGCGACCTGGTGCAGGAGCGGCTCGACGGCGGCAATCCCTTCGGCAACATCGGCGCGGTCTACAGCGGCTCGCGCGACGACCCACTGCTCAACACCGCGGTGCTGCGCTATCGGGCCGACCCGGCGGCAGTGGCAAGGCTGGCGGCCGACAGCGACCCGACCGGCCGGGTCGACATCCCGACCTTGAGCCTGCATGCCATCGACGACCCGACGGCGTTCGTGGAACTCGAATCGGCCTACCGCACGGTGCGCGAACGCGCCGGCACGGCCGACTTGCTGGTACAGACCTTCAGCCGCGAATCGGAGCACAGCTATCTGGGCGATGCCGAATACCCGGCGCTGTTCGCTGCGCTGCTCGACTGGATCGACCACGGCACGAAGCCGACGCCGGCCGACGTCGCGGCCCGCTGCACGAGCTTCGAGCCGGCCTTCGGCAAGGGTTGCCGCATCGATCCGGCCTACGCGCCGCAGCCGCTGTCGGCGCGCGTGCCGGCGCGCCAGCGGCCGTAGCGGGTGTTCAGCGGACGGCCGAAGTGCGGCGGGCGCGCCAGGCGCCGAACAGCGCGATCAGCCCCGGCACCAGGATCAGCGCCCAGATGACCTTCTCCAGGTTGTCCTTGACGATCGGAAGGTTGCCGAAGAAGAAGCCGATGGTGCACAGGCCCACCACCCACAGCAGCGCACCCGCGATGTTGAACAAGGTGAACTTGGTGCGCGTCATGTCGGCCACCCCCGCCACGAAGGGCGCGAAAGTGCGGATGAACGGCAGGAAGCGGGCCGCGATGATGGTCACGCCGCCGTAGCGCTCGTAGAACGCGTGCGCCTGGTCGAAGGCCCGGCGGTTGAAGAAGCGCGAGCTCTCCCACTGGAACACCTTGGGCCCGAAGAAGCGACCGATGCTGAAGTTGCACTGGTCGCCCAGGATCGCCGCCGCCAGCAGGATCGGCACCGCCAAGCCGAAGCTCATCAGGCCCGCGCCGCACAGCGCACCGACGATGAACAGCAGCGAATCGCCGGGCAGGAAGGGCATCACCACCAGCCCGGTCTCGACGAACACGATCAGGAACAGCAGCGCGTAGACCCAGGTGCCGTAGGCGATGACGAAGGCTTCGAGATGTTTGTCGACATGCAGGATGAAGTCGATGAGAAAGCTGATGATTTCCATGGCGCGCATTATCCCGGTGCGGCGCGACAGGCCCTTCTAGAATATCCCCGTGAGTGCTCTTCCCTCTTCCCTCGCCCCCGCCGAGCGGCGCCCGATCCGCGAACTCCCCGACGAACTGATCAGCCAGATCGCGGCCGGTGAAGTGGTCGAGCGGCCGGCCTCCGTGGTGCGCGAACTGCTCGACAACGCGCTCGATGCCGGGGCCCGGCAGATCACGGTGCGGCTTTCGGCCGGCGGCGTGCGGCTGATCTCGGTCGAGGACGATGGCCTCGGCCTGCCGCGCGAAGAGTTGCCGCTGGCGCTGCGCCGCCACGCCACCAGCAAGATCGCCAGCCTGAACGACCTCGAGACCGTCGGCACGATGGGCTTTCGCGGCGAGGCGCTGGCCGCCATCAACGCGATCGCCGAGCTCAGCGTGCTGTCGCGCTTCAACGGCGCCGACGGTGCCTTCGCGCTCGACGGCCGCACCGGCGAACTGCGCCCGGTAGCACGCGCCACGGGCACCACGGTCGAGGTCCGCGAATTGTTCTTCGCCACGCCGGCACGGCGCAAGTTCCTGAAGACCGATGCCACCGAACTGGCCCACTGCATCGAGGCGGTCCGTCGCCACGCGCTGGCACGCCCGGAGGTCGGCTTCTCGATCTGGCACGACGGCCGCCTGGTCGAGCAGTGGCGCGCCGCCACCGGGCGCGACCAGCGCCTGGCCGACACGCTCGGCGACGACTTCGTGACGCACAGCGTCGTGGTCGAGCGCGAAGGCGGCCCGGTGCGGGTCAGCGGCCGCGCCGGCATTCCGGACGCGGCCCGCTCGCGCGCCGACCAACAGTTCTTCTATGTCAACGGCCGCTTCGTCCGCGACAAGGTGCTGGCCCACGCGGTGCGCAGCGCCTACGAGGACGTGCTGCACGGCCAGCGCCAGCCGGTCTACGCGCTGTACCTCGAGATCGACCCGGCGCGGGTCGACGTCAACGTCCACCCGACCAAGATCGAGGTGCGCTTCCGCGACGGCCGCGAGGTGCACCAGGCGGTGCGCCACGCGATCGAGGACGCCCTGGCCGCACCGCGGGCCGGCGACGCGGTGGCGGCGCCGGCCGAGCCGTTCTTCAAGCCCCGGCTGGCGCCGGCTTCGGCGTCGTGGACGCAGCCCGGCATGCAGTTCGGTACCGAACGCGGGCTGGGCGACGCGGCGGCGATGTGGCCGGCCGAGCGGCGCGAGGCACCGCCCGCGTTCTCGCAACCCGTTGTCGCCTCGGAGCGCGCTCCGGACCTGCCGGCGCAGCCTGCAGGCGCCCAGCCTCGGTCCGAACCCGCCACCGCCGAAGCCTGGCCCCTGGGCCGCGCCCTGGCCCAGTTGCAGGGCATCTACATCCTGGCCGAGAACAGCCAGGGGCTGGTCATCGTCGACATGCACGCCGCCCATGAGCGCATCGTGTACGAGCGCCTGAAGACCCAGCTCGACGGCGCGGCCATCAGCAGCCAGCCGCTGCTCATCCCCGCCACTTTCGCCGCCACCCCCCAGGAAGTGGCGACCGCCGAGGCCTGCGTGGCGGTGCTGCCCGCACTCGGACTCGAGATCACGCCGCTCTCGCCGCGCACCCTGGCGGTGCGCGCCGTGCCTGGCACCCTCGCCGACGGCGACCCGGTCGAACTGGCGCGCAGCGTGCTGGCCGAACTGGCACTCCACGACGCCAGCACCGTGGTCCAGCGGGCCCAGAACGAGTTGCTGTCCACCATGGCCTGCCACGGCGCGGTGCGCGCCAACCGCAAGCTGACGCTCGACGAAATGAACGCGCTGCTGCGCCAGATGGAGGCCACCGAGCGCTCCGACCAGTGCAACCACGGCCGGCCGACCTGGCGCCAGTTGTCGGTCCGCGAGCTCGACGCGCTCTTCATGCGCGGGCGCTGAGCAGGCTTTTCCTCCGCTTACATTTCGCGGAAACAAGTCGGAAAGCAGCCAAAAGCGTTACAAATACTAGGGTTTACCGGGTCATCGACTCGGTCGGCACGACCGTTGCATAGGGTCTGTTGTTGAACTTTCGGGCTCACCGCCTGTCCTTCAGCCTTCTATGAAATCCTGGTCACTCGTCGCCTCCGCCACTGCCCTGGTCGCCCTGCTGGCCGGCGGCTGTTCGACCCTCGACGAGCGCCAGCGCGAATGGATCTTCCAGCCGAGCGACCGCAGCTGGGGCAATTCGGAAGCCATGAGCCAGGGCATGGACGACGTCTGGATCGATTTCAAGTCCTCGCTCACCGGCGAGCCCGCGCGCCTGCATGGCCTGTGGCTGGGCGGCGCGCCGGAATCGGCCGACACGCCGGTGCTGCTCTACCTTCACGGCGCCCGCTACAACGTCGCCGGCTCGGCGCCCCGCATGCGCCGCATGCACGAACTGGGCTTCTCGGTGCTGGCCATCGACTACCGCGGCTTCGGCAAGAGTTCGGCCGGCCTGCCCTCGGAGGACTCGGCGCGCGAGGATGCGCTGGCCGCATGGACCTGGCTCGCCGCCCGCCACCCGAAGCAGCGGCGCTACATCTTCGGCCACTCGCTCGGCGGCGCCATCGGCATCGACCTGGCTTCGCGCGTGAACGACGAGAGCGGCACCATCGTCGAGAGCACCTTCACCTCGATCGCCGACGTGGCCAGCAGCTTCAAGTGGGGCTGGCTGCCCGTCAGGCCCTTCATCACCCAGCGCTTCGAGGCCATCAGCAAGGTCAAGGACATCGGCGCCCCTCTCCTGGTCGTGCACGGTGCGGCCGACAGCCTGATCAACCCGACCCTGGGCCGCAAGCTCTATGACGCCGCGACCGTGCCAAAGATGTTCGTGCTGGTACAGGGCGGCTCGCACCACAACGCCAATTCGATCGGCCAGGCCCAATACCGCGCGGCGCTGGCGCAGCTCTTTCGCATGGAGGAGCCGCCGATCGAGACGGCCGTTCAGGACGGCGAAGCGCCGGTGCCGCCGGCGGCGCTGCCGTCGCCGCCGACGCCGACGCCCGCGGAAACCACCGCGCTGCGCCCGCACCCGCCCACGCCCACGCCGGCGATCTGAGCCGCCTCGGCGGCGCGTTTGTTAACCTCGGGCGCATGCCGCCTCCTGCCGCCACGGCCCTTCCCCGCTCCGCTCCGTCCGACTTGGGCATGTCGCCGGCCCTGGTCGTCCTCACGCTCGCCCTGCTGCTGGGCATCCAGCCGGTCACTACCGATCTCTACCTGCCCGCCCTGCCGGCCCTGACCGCCGACCTAGGGGCCCGCATGGCACACGCGCAGCTCACGCTGAGCGCCCTGCTGCTGGCCTTCGGCAGCTCGCAGCTGGTGTTCGGGCCATTGTCCGATCGCTTCGGGCGGCGCCCGGTGCTGCTGTGGGGTTTGAGCGGCTACGTGCTCGCGAGCATCGGGGGCGTGATGGCCCCTTCGATCGAGATCCTGATCGTCTTGCGCACGCTGCAGGGCGCGGCCATGGGTGCGGCGGTGATGGCAGCGCGCGCGATCGTGCGCGACCTGTACCAGCCGGCCGACGGCGCCCGCGTGATGTCGCGCGCCCTCACCGGGCTGGGTGTCATCGCCTGCCTCTGCGCGCCGATCGGCGGACTGGTGTCCGACATGTTCGGCTGGCGCCTGGCGCTGCTGGTGCCGGCCGTCTTCGGCGCCGGCACGCTGGCCCTGGTCGCCCAGCGCTTCGGCGAGACGCTGCCGCGCCGCAATCCCGATGCGCTGCGTCCGGGCACCTTGCTCGCCACCTGGGCGACGGTGCTGCGCAACCCGGTGTTCCTGGCCTTCAGTGCGCTGACCACCGCGTCCTACGGGCTGTTGTTCACCTTCCTGGCGTCGTCGTCCTTCGTCTTCATCCAGGTGCTCGGGCTCAGCAAGACGCAGTACGGGCTGGTGATGCTGTGGAACTCGCTGGCCTACATTTGCGGCACCTTCATCTGCCGGCGCTGGCTGCCGCGCCACGGCGTGCGCGGCAGCGTGGCGCGGGCCGCCGGCCTGACGCTGGCGGGCGGCACCGCGATGGGCCTGCTGGCGCTGGCCGGCGTGGTCTCGGTCGCCGCCCTGGTCGGGCCGCTGACGCTCATGATGCTGGGCCACGGCGTCCACCAGCCCTGCGGCCAGAGCGGCGCGGTCGGTCCGTTCCCGCAGGCCGCGGGCGCCGCCTCGGCGCTCAACGGCTTCATCATGATGCTCGCCGCCTTCGCGATCGGCGGCTGGCTCGGCACCCGCATGGACGGCACCGTGATGCCGCTGGCGCTCGGCATGTGGTTCTGGAGCGCCTGCATCGCAGCCGTCGCCTGGACCCTGGTGCGCCGCCAGGGGGGGTCGCGTGGCCACTGACACGACGCCGGGTGCCTTGCGCTACGTGGCGCTCGCCGGACCGACCGCCGCGGGCAAGACCGCGGCCGCCCTGGCGATCGCGCGCCGGCGGCCGGTCGAGATCGTCAGCGTCGACTCGGCGCTGGTCTACCGCGGGATGGACATCGGCACCGCCAAGCCCAGCGCGGCCGAGCGGGCCGAGGTGCCGCACCACCTGATCGACATCCGCGACCCGCGCGAAGCCTACAGCGCGGCCGCCTTCGTCGCCGACGCTCGGCGCCTCATCGCCGAGATCTCGGCGCGCGGCAAGCTGGCGCTGCTGGTGGGCGGCACGATGCTCTACTTCAAGGCGCTCGCCGACGGCCTCGACGCCATGCCCGCGGCCGACCCGGCGCTGCGCCGGCAGCTCGAGGCCGAGGCCGCGACGCTGGGCTGGCCCGCGATGCACGCGCGGCTGGCCGAGGTCGACGCGGTCACGGCAGCGCGGCTGGCCCCCAACGACAGCCAGCGCATCCAGCGCGCGCTCGAGGTCTGGCATGCGAGCGGCCGGACGCTCGCTAGCTTCCATGCCGCGGCGCAGTCCGGCGGCGGCACGCCGGCCACCGCCCTGTTCTCGCTCGAGCCCACCGAGCGCGCCTGGCTGAATGCGCGCATCGAGGCCCGCTTCGACGCCATGCTCTCCGAAGGCTTCATCGCGGAGGTGCAGGCGCTGCGTGCCCGCGGCGACCTGGCGGCCGATCTGCCGTCGATGCGCTGCGTGGGCTATCGCCAGACCTGGGAAGCGCTCGACGGTGCGTGGCCGATCACCGAACTGCGCGAGCGCGGCGTCGCCGCCACCCGCCAGCTCGCCAAGCGCCAGATGACCTGGCTGCGCAGCATGCCCGGGCGCCATGTCATCGCTGCCGAGGCGCCGGATGCGATCGCGCAGGTGGTCCGCCAGGTGCTCGAGATCGCATGACGCTGCGCATCACCGACCTGGGCAAGCGCTATGCAGAGACGCCGGTGTTCGAGCACGTCACGCTCGAGGTCGCCGACGGCGAGTTCGTGGCGATCGTCGGCGAGTCGGGCGTCGGCAAGTCGACCCTGCTCAACTGCATGGCCGGCCTGGACAGCTGGGACGCCGGCCGCGTGGTGCACGACGGCACCGACATCGGCATGCTCGACGCCGACGCGCGCGCGCTCTGGCGGCGCCGGCATGTCGGCTTCGTGTTCCAGGCCTTCCATGTGCTGCCGCACCTGGACGTGGCCCAGAACGTCGCGCTGCCGCTGATGCTGCTGGGGCGCAACGACCCGCCGCGGGTGGCCGGCATGCTCGACGCCGTCGGCCTCGCCGGCCTCGGCCCGCGCCTGCCGCAGCAATTGAGCGGCGGCCAGTTGCAGCGCGTCGCGATCGCCCGCGCCTTGATCCATGCGCCCGCGCTGCTGCTGGCCGACGAGCCCACCGGCAACCTCGACCCGGGCACCGCGGCGCGGGTGATGGACGTGCTGCTGTCCCAGACGCGCGCCCAGGGCGCGTCGCTGGTGCTGGTGACCCACTCCGAAACCGCGGCCGCGCGCGCCGACAGGGTGCTGCACCTGAGCGCTGAAGGGATTCGGGTCTGATTCGGCTTTCCTGGGTCGGGGCGGGCTCACGCCGACGGTTGATCCTCGGCAGCATCCCTCGGCACGCGCCCCTGCAAAATGTTGTCGCGGATCACGCAGCTCTAGCTACCCGCGAGCAACGCAGCGTAGCGGCCCAGGTCGACATTGCCCCCACTCACGATCACACCGACCCGCTGTCCGCGGATCGCCTCGCCGGCCGCGCAGGCGGCCGCGAAGGCCAGGCAGCCGGTCGGCTCCACCACCATCTTCATGCGCTCGGCAAAGAAGCGCATGCCGTCCACCAGCTGCGCGTCGCTGACCGTGAAGATGTCTGTGACGTCGCGCCGGATGATGCCGAAGGTGTATTCGCCCAGGTGCTGGGTCTGGGCGCCGTCGGCGATGGTCTTCGGAGTCTCGATGTGGACGATGTGGCCGGCCCGCAGCGACTGCTGGCCGTCGTTCCCGGCCTCGGGCTCGACGCCGTAGACCTTGCAGCCGGGCGCGAGCGCGCGCGCCGACAGTGCCGAGCCGCTGGTCAGGCCGCCGCCGCCCAGGCAGACGTAGAGCGCATCGAGGGCACCGACCTCCTCGATCAGCTCCTTGGCCGCCGTGCCCTGGCCGGCGATCACGTCGGGGTGGTCGTAGGGCGGGATCAGCGTCATGCCGCGCTCCTCGGCCAGCCGCCGGGTCAGCGCCTCGCGGTCTTCGGTGAAGCGGTCGTACTGCACCACTTCCGCGCCGTACTCGCGGGTCGCGGCGAGCTTGGCGGCGGGAGCGTCGTTCGGCATCACGATCACCGCCGGCATGCCAAGCAGGCGGGCCGACAGCGCCACCGCCTGCGCATGGTTGCCGGAAGAAAACGCGATGGCGCCGGCGCGGCGCTGCACCGCATCGAACTTGGCCAGCGCATTGAACGCACCGCGAAACTTGAAGGCGCCCATGCGCTGGAAGTTCTCGCACTTGAAGAAAAACTGCGCGCCCCAGCGGGCGTCGGCGGTGGCGGAGCGCAACACCGGCGTGCGGTGCGCCTGCCCTTCGAGCCGCGCGGCCGCGGCAATCACGTCGTCGTAGGTCGGGAGTGTGTGCATGGCGGCGAGCTTACTGCGGCGGCGGCGGAAAAAAACGCGCCGCCTGCCGCACACTGTCGAAACGCACCCGGCTGCGCCGTCATTGCAGTGAGCGATCCTGCTCGTATGTCTTCCCGGAGGTTCCATGCAATACATGCTGATGTTCTACCAACCCCAGTCCGAGTTCGACCAGCGCGACGAGGCAGCGGCCCAGGCCTACCGTGCCGGCTGGATGGACTACGTGGGCGCGATCCGCCAGGCCGGCGTGGTGCAGAACGGCCACGGCCTGCAGCCGCCGCTGACCGGCACCACGCTGCGCGTACGCGGCGACAAGCGCCAGGTGCAGGACGGCCCCTTCGCCGACAGCAAGGAGCAGCTCGGCGGCTACTTCGTGATCGACGTCCCCGACCTCGACGCAGCCCTCGAATGGGCCGCGCGCGCGCCCTGCGCGAGCACCGGCGGCGTCGAGGTGCGCCCGGTGTTCATGGCCCCGACGATGTGACGGACGATCCGCTGCACGCAGCCCGCGTGGCCGCCGAAGGCGCGGCCCGCCGGTCCTATGGCCGGCTGGTCGCCATCCTGTCGGCGCGGACCCGCGACATCGCGGCCTCGGAAGACGCGCTCGCCGACGCCTTCGCGCGGGCGCTCGAACGCTGGCCGGTCGACGGCGTGCCGGCGCAGCCGGAGGCCTGGCTGCTGCAGGTGGCGCGCCACCGCACGCTCGACGCCTGGCGCCACAGCCGGGTGCAGGACGGGGCCGCGCAGACCCTGCTCCTGCTGGCCGACGAAGTCGGCGACGACCCGGCCTCCGGCTGCGCGGTGCCCGACGAACGGTTGCGCCTGTTCTTCGTCTGCGCCCATCCGGCCATCGATGCCGCGGCGCGCGCGCCGCTGATGCTGCAGACCGTGCTCGGGCTCGATGCCGTCCGCATGGCGGGCGCCTTCCTCAGTGCGCCGGCAACGCTGGGCCAGCGCCTGGTGCGGGCCAAGGCGCGCGTCCGGACGGCCGGCATCCCCTTCGAATTCCCGCGCGCGCCGGACCTGCCGCAGCGCCTTCAGGACGTGCTCGACGGCATCTACGCGGCCTACGGCACCGGCTGGGACGACGTCGACGGCGCCGATGCCTCGCAGCGCGGCCTCACGGCCGAGGCGATCGAACTCGGCCGCATCCTCTGCGGCCTGATGCCGGCCGAAGCCGAACCGCTGGGCCTGTTGGCCCTGATGCTGTTCTGCGAAAGCCGGGCCGCCGCCCGGCGCAGCGCCGGCGGCGACTACGTGCCGCTGGACGCGCAGGACGTCGGGCGCTGGAACCTGCCGCTGCGCGACCAGGCCGAGCAGGCGCTGCGGCAAGCCGCCGCCCTCGGCGCCTTCGGCCCCTACCAGATCGAGGCCGCGATCCAGTCGGCCCACTGCGCGCGCCGCCTCGGTGCGCAGGTCCCCCCCGATGCCCTGGTGGCGCTCTACGACGGCCTGCTCGCCCTGCGCCCCAACACCGGTGCCCGGGTCAGCCGGGCCTGCGCGGTGGCCGAGGCCCGGGGGCCGGCCGCGGGCCTGCGCGAGCTCGATGCCATGCCGGCCGCCGAGATCGCGAGCTACCAGCCCTTCTGGGCCGCGCGCGCCCACCTGCTGGGCCGCGACGGCCAGGCCGCCGAGGCGCGCCTGGCCTATGCCCGTGCGGCCGGCCTGAGCGCCAGCCCCGCCGTGCGGGCCTGGCTGGGCGTCGCGTCGGAGCGGCTCTGACTTCGTCCTGCCGGCGCATCGCGCAGAATGAGCTGCGATGAAGGCCTTGCTGCTCACCTTCTCCTGGCAGGAGCTGCGCCACCACCCGTGGCGCAACGCGGCCGCGGTCGTCGCCGTGCTGCTGGGCGTCGCGCTGGCCTTCTCGGTGCAGCTGATCAATGCCTCGGCGCTCGATGAATTCTCGAGTGCGGTGCGCTCGGTCAACGGCCAGCCCGATCTCGAATTGCGCGCGGCCCAGGGCAGCTTCGACGAAGCCCTGCTCGGGCAGGTCGCGCGGTATCCGCAGGTCGTGCTGGCGAGCCCGGTGCTCGAGCTGCCCAGCGTCGCCCAGGTCGGCGATCGCCGGCTGCCGCTGCGGGTCGTCGGCATCGACGCGCTGGCACTGCCGACCATCGCACCGGCCCTGATGCCAAGGCTGGCCGACGGCGCCGACCGGTTCTCGCTGTTCGCGCCCGGCCAGGTGTTTCTCAACGCCGCCGCGCGCAAGGCCATCGGCGACCAGGCCACCCAGCTGCAGCTGCGCGCCGGCACCCAATGGCACCCACTGCAGATCGCCGGCCAGGTTGCGGCCGGCGGCCCCGCGCTGGCCGTGATGGACATCGGCGCCGCGCAGGACCTGTTCGGCCGCGGCGGCCAGCTCACGCGCATCGACCTGCGGTTGGCGCCTGGCACCGGGCACGCAGACTTCATTCGTTCGCTGCAGCAGTCGCCGGGCTGGCCGAGCGGCATCCAGGTCGCCGAGCCGGGCGATGCCGCCGAACGCGTGAGCAACCTGTCGCGCGCCTACCGCGTCAACCTCACGGTGCTGGCCCTGGTGGCGCTGTTCACCGGCGCCTTCCTGGTGTTCTCGGTGCTGGCGCTCAGCGTCGCCAAGCGCGCGCAGCAGTTCGCGCTGCTCGGCGTGCTGGGCCTGACGCCGCGCGAGCGGCTGCGGCTGGTGCTGGCCGAATCGCTGGTGCTCGGGCTGATCGGCAGCGCGGCGGGCATCGCCCTCGGCGCGACCCTGGCCGAGCTGACGCTCAGGCTGCTGGGCGGCGACCTGGGCGGCGGCTATTTCGATGGCGTCGCCCCGACCCTGCGATGGAGCACGCCCGCGGCGCTGACCTACGGCGCGCTGGGTGTGCTGGCGGCGGGCGTCGGCGGCTGGTGGCCGGCACGCGCCGCCCAGGCGCTGCCCGAGGCGCAGACGCTCAAGGGCCTGGGCACCGCGACCGCGGGCGGCGGGACGCACCGTGTCGCCCTGCTGCTGATCGCCGCCGGCGGCGCACTGGCCATGGCACCGGCGATCCACGGCATTCCGATCGCCGCCTATCTGTCGGTCGGCTTCCTGCTGGTCGGCGGCATCACGGCGCTGCCATGGCTGATCGCTTGTGTCTACGACCGCCTTGCGCCTTTGGCCGCGAATCGTTTACTGCCGCTGCTGGCGATCGAGCGCGCCCGCCGCATGCGCGGCACCGCCGCGGTGGCGGTCAGCGGCGTGGTCGCGAGCCTGAGCCTGGCGGTGGCCCTGACCGTGATGGTCGCGAGCTTCAGGGACTCGGTCACGCGCTGGCTCGATGTCGTGCTGCCGGCCGACCTGTACCTGCGCAGCGCCGCCGGGCCCGGCGGCGAGCCGGCCCTGTTCCCGCAGGCCTTCGTTCAGGCGCTGGCGCAGTTGCCCGGTGTGGCCCGCACCGGCACGCTGCGCACGCGGCCCCTGCTGATCGATCCGTCGCGGCCCGCGGTGACACTGATCGCGCGCAGCCTCGACGCCGATGTCGGGCGCTCGATGCCGCTGCTCGGCGCCGCCCTGCCGGTGCCCGCTGGTCAGACCGGCATCTACGTCAGCGAGGCGATGGTCGAGCTCTACGGCGCCAGGCCCGGCGCCGCCTTCGAGCCGCTGGCGCGCGCCTGGGGCCCGGTGCCCGGCGGCCGGCCACCGGTCTTCTTCGTTGCCGGCATCTGGCGCGACTACGTGCGGCAGTTCGGCGCCATCACCATGGACGCCCGCGACTTCGAGCGCCTGACCGGCGACGCCGGCGCCAGCGACGTCGCGCTGTGGCTGGCGCCCGGCGCGGCCGAGGGCCCGGTGCAGCAGGCCGTGCAGGCGCTGGCCGCCCGCGAGGCGGCGGCGGCCGAACCGGTCGAGATCTCGTCGGTGGCCCAGATCCGCGCCACCTCGCTGCGCATCTTCGACCGCAGCTTCGCGGTCACCTACTGGCTGCAGGCGGTCGCGATCGCGATCGGCCTGTTCGGCATCGCGGCCAGCTTCAGCGCCCAAGTGCTGGCGCGGCGCAAGGAGTTTGGCCTGCTCGTGCACCTGGGCTTCACGCGGGCCCAGGTGCTGGCGATCGTGGCCGGAGAAGGCGCGGCCTGGACCGCGATCGGTGCGGTCGCGGGCTTGCTGCTCGGACTGGCGGTATCGGTGGTGCTGGTGCACGTGGTCAACCCGCAGAGCTTCCACTGGACCATGGACCTGCTGCTGCCCTGGGCCCGGCTGGCCGCGCTGTGCGCCGCGGTGGTCGCCGCCGGCACGGTCACGGCCTGGCTGGCCGGCCGCGCCGCCGCCGGACGCGATGCGGTGCTGGCGGTCAAGGAGGACTGGTGAGCCGGCCCCCGATGCGTCCGGGCGGCGCCGCCGGATGGTCGCGCCGTGCGATGCTGCTCTCGGCGCTCGCGGCCCCCGTGGCCTGGGCGCTGCCGGCGCGCACGCTCCAGTTCCCGCGCGACTACGGCAGCCACCCCGAGCTGCGCACGGAGTGGTGGTACATCACCGGCCACGCCCGCGCCGGCGCGCGCGAATTCGGCTTCCAGCTGACCTTTTTCCGCTCGCGCATCGATGCGACGCAAGCCATGCGTTCCGCCTTCGCGGCGAAGCAGTTGATCTTCGCGCACGCGGCCATCACCGATCTCGATGGCCGCAAGCTGTGGCACGACCAGCGCATCGCACGCAAAGGCTTCGGCATCGCATCCGCATCCGAAGCCGACACCGACCTGCGCCTGCGCGACTGGTACTTGCAGCGCGACGGCAGCGGCTATGCGGCGCGGCTGCCAGCCGCCGGCTTTGCGATCGACCTGCGCTTCGCGCCGACCCAGCCGGTGCTACTGCAAGGCAGCGCCGGCTTGTCGCGCAAGGGGCCTGAGCCGGAGCAGGCGAGCTACTACTACAGCGAGCCGCAACTCGCGGCCACGGGCAGCCTGACGGTGCAGGGGAAGCGCTTCGAGGTCCAGGGCCGCGCCTGGCTGGACCATGAATGGAGCGAGGCACTCATGCATCCCGAGGCCACGGGCTGGGACTGGATCGGGATGAATCTTTTCAACGGCGGCGCGCTGACCGCATTCCGCCTGCGGCGGCGCGACGGATCGGCCCTGTGGCACGGCGGCTCGCTGCGCACGGCCGACGGACGGCTGCAGGTGTTCGGGCCCGACGCGCTGCGCTTCGAGCCGCTGCACCGCTGGACCAGCCCGCGCACCCGCGCCGTCTATCCGACGCAATGGCGGATCCACACGCCGGCCGGTGTCTTCACGGTGCGTGCGCTGCTCGACGACCAGGAGCTCGACGGCCAGGGGTCGACCGGCACGGTGTACTGGGAGGGGCTGAGCGAACTGCTCGATGCGGACGGCAAGCCGGTGGGGCGCGGCTACCTGGAACTCACCGGGTACGCGCAGGCGTTGAGGCTCTGAGTTGTCAAGGCTTGGGGCGGGCTCGGTCTGGCGCGACCACCTGGGGGTCTGATTCAGCCCTTCGCCACCCCGCGCCGCCGATCGATGAAGGCGATGATCTCGCCCATGATCCCGCGCCGGAAGGCCAGCACGCAGATCACGAAGATCAGGCCCGTGACCATGGTCACCGACTCGCCCAGCGTGTTGAACCAGTCGATGGTCGTGATGCGCGCCAGCAGGTGGCCCAGCTCGCCGATCTTGTTCTCGAGCAGCACCACCACCGCCGAGCCGACCAGCGGCCCCGACAAGGTGCCGAGGCCGCCGACCAAGGTCATCAGGATGACCTGGCCAGAGGCGCTCCAGTGCACGTCCGACAAGGTCGCGAAGCCCAGCACCAGCGTCTTGAGCGAACCGGCGAGCCCCGACAGCGCGGCCGAGATCACGAAGGCCAGCAGCTTGAAGCGGCTGACGTCATAGCCCAGCGAGAGCGCGCGCGGCTCGTTCTCCTTGATTCCTTTCAGCACTTGGCCGAAGGGCGAATGGATGGTGCGGACGATCAGCAGGAAGGCGGCCACCACGATCACCAGCGTGACGTAGTACATCGTGAGGTCGTTCTGCAGGTCGACCAGACCGAAGAGCTTGCCGCGCGGCACGCCCTGCAGGCCGTCCTCGCCGCCGGTGAACTTGGCCTGCAGCGCGACGAAGAACACCATCTGCGCCAGCGCCAGCGTGATCATCGCAAAGTAGATGCCCTGGCGGCGGATCGCCAGCAGGCCGAAGATCCAGCCCAGGAAGGCGCCGGCCGCGGTGCCGGCGACGAGGCCGAGTTCGGGCGTCAGGCCCCAGACCTTCATCGCATGGCCGGCCACGTAGGCCGAGCCGCCGAGAAAGGCCGCATGGCCGAAGGACAGCAGGCCGGTGTAGCCCAGCAGCAGGTTGAAGGCCGAGGCGAACAGCGCGAAGCACATCAGCTTCATCACGAACACCGGATAGGCGCCGACGAAGGGTGCGAGAACGAGGGCGACGAGCAGCAGCAGGTAGATGACTGTGGAGAGCTTTTTCATGGGGCTGCCGTCTTACTTCTCTTTGCCGAAGAGACCGGCCGGGCGGATGAGCAGCACGATGACCATGATCACGAAGACCACGGTGGAGGATGCCTCGGGGTAGAACACTTTGGTCAGGCCTTCGATCACACCGAGCCCGAGCCCGGTCAGGATGGCGCCCATGATCGAGCCCATGCCGCCGATCACCACCACCGCGAACACGACGATGATGAGGTTCTGCCCCATCAGCGGCGAGACCTGGATCACCGGCGCCGCGAGCACTCCCGCGAAGGCGGCCAGCGCCACGCCGAAGCCGTAGGTCAGCGTGATCATCAGCGGCACGTTGACTCCGAAGGCCTCGACCAGCCGCGGGTTCTCGGTGCCGGCGCGCAGGTAGGCGCCGAGCCGGGTCTTCTCGATCACGAACCAGGTCGCGAAGCAGACCACCAGCGAGGCCACCACCACCCAGGCCCGGTAGTTGGGCAGGATCATGAAGCCGAGGTCGGTGGCGCTGGCCAGCGCGTCGGGCGTGTCGTAGGCCAGGCCCGAGACACCGTAGATCGAGCGGAACACGCCTTCGATCAGCAGGGTGAGGCCGAGCGTGAGCAAGAGGCCGTAGAGGTGGTCGAGCTTGTAGATCCAGCGCAGCAGCAGCCGCTCGATGACGATGCCGAACAGCCCGACGATGACCGGCGCCACCGCCAGCATGACCCAGTAGTTGACGTCGAAATAGTTCATCGCCATCCAGGTCAGCACCGCGCCCAGCATGAACAGCGCGCCGTGTGCGAAGTTGATGACGTTGAGCAGGCCGAAGATCACTGCGAGCCCGAGGCTCAGGATCGCGTAGAACGACCCGTTGACCAGCCCGAGAAGGAGCTGGCTCAACAAGGCAGGCAGTGATATTTGCATGACGGGACGATGACGATGAACGGATCAGGAGCTCAACTTATTTCCAGATGGCGCACTTGCTCTCGGCCTTGGTCGTGAAGACCTCTTCGCCGGGCAGCTTGGCGACCACCTTGTAGTAGTCCCAGGGCTGGGTCGATTCGCTCGGCGACTTGACCTGCATCAGGTACATGTCGTGCACCATGCGGCCGTCGGCACGGATCGAGCCCTTGGCGTAGAAGTCGTTGATCGGCATCTTCTTGAGCTCGGCCATCACCTTGTCGGCGTCGGTGCTCTTGGCCGCCTGCACGGCCTTCAGGTAGGTCGTCGTGGCCGAGTAGTCGGCCGCCTGGATGTCGGTCGGCATGCGCTTGGTCTTGTCGAAGAACTTCTTGCCGAAGGCGCGGGTTTCCTGGTTCAGGTTCCAGTCCCAGCTGGTCGTGAGCAGCAGGCCTTCGGTGTTCTTCAGGCCCAGGCTGTGGATGTCGGTGATGAAGACCAGCAGGCCGGCCAGTTTCATCGACTTGTTGATGCCGAACTCCTTTGCCGCCTTGATCGCGTTGATGGTGTCGCCACTGGCGTTGGCCAGCCCCAGGATCTGGGCCTTCGAGTTCTGCGCCTGCAGCAGGAAGGACGAGAAATCGGAGGCATTGAGCGGATGCTTGACGCTGCCCACCACCGTGCCGCCCTTCTCCTTCACCACCTTGGCGGTGTCGGCCTCGAGGGCGGCGCCGAAGGCATAGTCGGCCGTCAGGAAGTACCAGCTCTTGCCGCCCTGCGCCACCACCGCGCTGCCGGTGCCCTTGGCCAGCGCCACCGTGTCGTAGGCGTAGTGCACCGTGTACGGGCTGCACTGCTCGTTGGTGAGCGCCGAGCTGCCGGCACCGTTGACGATGAAGACGCGCTTCTTTTCCTGCGCCACCTTGGCCAGTGCCAGACCGGTTCCCGAGTTGGTGCCGCCGAACAGCATGGTCAGGTTGTCGGTGTCGATCCATTCGCGCGCCTTCGAGGCGGCGATGTCAGCCTTGTTCTGGTGGTCGGCCGTGACCAGCTCGATCGGCAGGCCGTTGACCTTGCCGCCGAAGTCGTCGATCGCCATCTGAATCGCCAAGGCGCCGTTCTTGCCTTCGACGTCGGCATACAGGCTGGACATGTCGGTGATGAAGCCGATCTTGACTTTTTCCTGTGCCTGAACGGCCCCGGTCGCGAAGGCGATGGCGACGGAAACAGCAGAAAGCGCGATGGTTTTTTTCATGTTGGGACCAAGGGGTGAGTGAAGGAAATCGTGGAGATCGCGCGCTACTTCCAGAGCGCGCACTTGGAATCGGCCTGGGTCGTGAAAACTTGGTCGCCGGGCAGCTTGGCGATGACCTTGAGGTAGTCCCAAGGCTGCTTCGAGTCGGCCGGCGCCTTGACCTCCACCAGGTACATGTCGTGCACCATCCGGCCGTCGGCGCGGATCACGCCCTTGGCGTAGAAGTCGTTGATCGGCGTCTTCTTCAGTTCGGCCATCACCTTGTCGGCTTCGGTGGTCTTGGCGGCCTGCACGGCCTTCAGGTAGGTCATGGTGGCCGAGTAGTCGGCCGCCTGGAGGTCGGTCGGCATGCGCTTGGTCTTGTCGAAGAAGCGCTTCGAGAACTTGCGCGTGTCTTCGTTCAGGTCCCAGTACCAACTGGTGGTGTGGAGCAGGCCTTCGGTGTTCTTCAGGCCCAGGCTGTGGATGTCGCTCAGGAAGATCAGCAGGCCCGCCGTCTTCATGGTCTTGCCGATGCCGAATTCCTTCGCCGCCTTGATCGAGTTGATGGTGTCGCCACCGGCATTGGCCAGGCCCAGGATCTGCGCCTTCGAGTTCTGCGCCTGCAGCAGGAAGGACGAGAAGTCAGAGGCATTGAGCGGCGCCCGCACCGCGCCCACCACGCTGCCACCCTTGGCCTTGATCACAGCCGTGGTGTCGGCTTCGAGCGCATGGCCGAAGGCGTAGTCGGCAGTCAGGAAGAACCAGCTCTTGCCGCCCCGGTCGACCACCGCGCCGCCAGTGCCCTTGGCCAGCGCCACCGTGTCGTAGGCGTAGTGCACCGTATACGGGCTGCATTGCTCGTTGGTCAGCGCCGAGGTGGCGGCGCCATTGTTGAAATAGATTCGCTTCTTTTCCTGCGCCACCTTGGCGGTTGCCAGCGCGGTGCCGGAGTTGGTGCCGCCGAAGACCATCGTCACGCCGTTGGTGTCGATCCACTCGCGCGCTTTCGAGGCCGCGATGTCGGCCTTGTTCTGGTGGTCAGCGGTGAGCAGCTCGATCGGCTGGCCCAGCACCTTGCCGCCGAAGTCGTCGATCGCCATCTGGATGGCGAGCGCGCCGTTCTTGCCTTCGATATCGGCATAGAGGCTCGACATGTCGGTGACGAAGCCGATCTTGACCTTGTCCTGGGCATGGGCGGCGCCGCAGGCGAGCGCTGTCGCGGCGACGGCCAAGGTCATGGCGCTGAACTGGTTCTTCATGAGAGTTCTCCGTTCATCAACAGGTTGAGAAAAAAGTGGGATCAGACGCCGAGCAGCTCGTTGAGCACCGGCATCTTGGCTTCGAGTTCGGAGGCGCCGAACTTCTCGACGATGCGACCGTGCTCCATCACGTAGAAGCGATCGGCCAGCGGCGCCGCGAAGCGGAAGTTCTGCTCGACCATGACCACCGTGTAGCCCTTGCCGCGCAACGTGTGGATCATGCGGGCCAGCGCCTGCACGATCACCGGCGCCAGGCCTTCGGAGATCTCGTCGAGCAGCAGCAGCCGGGCGCCGGTGCGCAGGATGCGCGCCACCGCCAGCATCTGCTGCTCGCCGCCCGACAGCCGCGTGCCCTGGCTGTGGCGGCGCTCCGCGAGATTCGGGAACATGGCGTAGATCTCGTCCACCGACATGCCCTTGTCGGCGCTCTTGAGCACCGGCGGCAAGAGCAGGTTTTCTTCGCACGACAGGCTGGCGAAGATGCCGCGCTCCTCGGGGCAGTAGCCGATGCCCTGGTGCGCGATGCGGTGCGTCGGCATGTGGATCGTCTCGGTGCCGTTGACCTTGATGCTGCCCTTGCGGGCGCCGGTGAGGCCGAGAACGGCGCGCATGGTGGTGGTGCGGCCGGCACCGTTGCGGCCCAGTAGCGTGACCACCTCGCCCGGCTGCACCACCATGTCGACGCCGTGCAGCACGTGCGATTCGCCGTACCAGGCCTGCAGGTCCTTGATTTCGAGTGCGGGGGTTGTCATGGTGCCTCCCGCCGGGCCGCCCCAAGGGGGGCACGCGCCCCCTCGGGGGGCAGCGAACTACACGAAGTGAGGAGCGTAGGGGCCATATCAATGGGCTCCCTGCAGTTGGCCGTCGGTGGTGCCCATGTAGGCTTCCATCACCTGCGGGTTGCGCGACACCTCGGCGTACGGCCCCTCGGCCAGCACGGCGCCGCGCTGCAGCACCGTGATCGTGTCGGCGATGGTCGAGACCACGCTCATGTTGTGCTCCACCATCAGGATGGTGCGGCCGGCCGAGACCCGCTTGATGAGCTCGGCGACGCGGTGCACGTCCTCGTGGCCCATGCCCTGGGTGGGTTCGTCGAGCAGCATCAGCTCGGGCTCCATCGCCAGCGTGGTCGCGATCTCGAGCGCACGCTTGCGGCCATAGGGAAGGTTCACGGTCAGCTCGTCGGCCATGTCCTCGAGGCCGACTTCGGCCAGCAGCACGCGAGCCCGGGCATCGAGCGGCTTGAGCGACCTCTCGCTCTTCCAGAAATGGTAGGAAGTGCCCAGTGCGCGCTGCAGCCCGAGACGCACGTTCTCGAGCAATGTCAGGTGCGGGAACACAGCCGAGATCTGGAACGACCGGATGATGCCGCGCCGTGCGATCTGCGCCGGGCGCTCGCTGGTGATGTCCTGGCCGTTGAACAGGATGGTGCCGGAGGTCGGCTCCAGGAACTTGGTCAGCAGGTTGAAGCAGGTGGTCTTGCCGGCACCGTTGGGGCCGATCAACGCGTGGATCGACCCTCTGACGACCTGGAGGTCGACCTTGCTGACCGCGGTGAAACCCTTGAATTCCTTGGTGAGCTGGCGTGTCTCGAGAATGATGTCGCTCATCTCGCGCGGTCACCCGTTGTCTGGCAGAAAAAATCGGTCATGCGGTCCATCTGAGCGCACCACCATGGCTGCGCGGACCGCATTGTTTGCAGCGGCGGCAAAACTTGCCTACTGGGGCAAATGCCTATGCTGCAACGCAACCTGAGGCCGGGCCGCGCCGGCCCGGAATCAGTGGGCGCCTGCCGCCGCGTCCGACGCGCCGGTTCCCTTCGCCGGCTTGGCGAGCCAGACCAGCGGGATCAGGAACAAGAACAGCATCGCCGAGCCGTAGAACACGTCGTTCGAAGCCAGCATGAAGGACTGCTGGTCGACCAGGCGATTGATCTGCCCCAACACCTGGTCGGCACTGAATCCGCTGGCGGCGAAGTTGGCGATCGCGCTGTTGGCGGCGGAGCTGCCGGTGTTGACCGACTCCACCAGCTGCGCGTGGTGCAGCGCGGCGCGGTTCTCCCACAGCGTGGTCGCGGCCGAGGTGCCGATCGCGCCCGCGGTGATGCGCAGGAAGTTCGACAGGCCGGAGGCGGCGGGAATGCGGTCGGGCGGCAGGCCCGACAAGGTGATGGTCACCAGCGGGATGAAGAAGAACGCCATCGCCACGCCCTGGATGATGGTCGGGATCATGATGGTCCAGAAGTCGGCCTGGGTGTTGAAGTTCGAGCGCATCCACAGCACCAGCGCGAACACCAGGAACGAGAAGGTCGCATAGCGGCGCGGGTCGACCTTGCCGACCGTGAGCCCGACGATCGGCGAGAAGATGATCGCCAGCATGCCCACCGGCGCCATGATCATGCCGGCCTGCGTCGCCGTGTAGCCCATGTACTGCTGCAGCCAAAGGGGCAGGATCACCACGTTGCCGAAGAAGAGGCCATAGGCCACCGCCGTCGCGAAGGCGCCCGACCAGAAGTTGCGGCGCTTGAACAGCGACAGGTCGACCACCGGGTGCTTGTCGGTCAGCTCCCAGATCAGGAAGAACGCGAAGCCGACCAGGGCGACCACGGCCAAGGTCAGGATCACCGCCGAGTGGAACCAGTCGAGCTCCTTGCCCTTGTCGAGCATCAGCTGCATCGCGCCGACCCAGACCACCAGCAATGCCAGCCCGATGCCGTCGATCGGCACCTTGCGCGTGGCGCTCTCGCGCTTGCGGTAGATGGCCCAGGTGATGCCCGCGGCCGCCAGACCGACCGGAATGTTGATGTAGAAGATCCAGGGCCACGAGATGTTGTCGGTGATCCAGCCACCGAGCAGCGGCCCCATCACCGGCGCAACCAGCGTGGTCATCGACCACATCGCCATAGCCAGGCCAGCCTTGGCCCGCGGATAGCTCGACAGCAGCAGCGTCTGCGACAGCGGGATCATCGGCCCGGCGACGAAACCCTGCAGCGCCCGGAAGGCGATCAGCATCGTCATGTTGGGCGCCAGGCCGCAGAGCCAGGAGCTGATGATGAACAGCAGCACGCTCGCCATGAACAGGCGCACCTGGCCGAAGCGCTGCGTGAGCCAGCCCGTGAGCGGCACCGCGATGGCGTTGGCCACCGCGAAACTGGTGATGACCCAGGTGCCCTGCGTCGAGCTGACGCCGAGATCGCCGGCGATGGCCGGCAGCGACACGTTGGCGATCGACGTGTCGAGCACGTTCATGAAGGTCGCGGCCGAGAGCGCGATGGTTCCCCAGACGCGGGCGGAGCCCTCGAGCGGCTGGACCGGCGTGGAAGCGGTGGCGTTCGACATCGCGCGCGGTCGCCCGATCAGCCCGGATGAGCCTGCGAGGAGATCGGCGACACCGGCAGGCTGCTGGCCGCCGGCGGCTTGGGCGCCGGCTCATGGCCGAGGTTGGCGGCGATGATGCGCTGGACCACGGCGTCGGCGCCGCTGTCGAGCTGGCTGTAGACCTGGGTCTGGATCAGGGCACTGCCGCGCGGCGCATCGGCCAGCGACTTGCCGTCCTTCTTCGAGACGTCGATCTCGGCGTCCATCGACAGGCCGACCCGCAGCGGGTTGGCCTTGAGCTGCTCGGCATCGAGCGCGATGCGCACCGGCACCCGCTGCACCACCTTGATCCAGTTGCCGGTGGCGTTCTGCGCCGGCAGCAGCGCGAAGGCCGAACCGGTGCCGACGCCGAGGCCGGCCACGCGGCCGTCGTACTCGACCTTCTTGCCGTACAGGTCGGCCGTGAGCTTCACGGGCTGGTCGATGCGGATGTTGCGCAGCTGCACTTCCTTGAAGTTGGCATCGACCCAGACCTGGTTCAGCGGCACGATCGACATCATCGGCGTGCCTGCGGCCACGCGCTGGCCGAGCTGCACGGTGCGCTTGGCGACATAGCCTTCGACCGGCGCCGGCATCGCGACGCGCTGGGTGGCCAGGTAGGCCTCGCGCACCTTGGCCGCCGCCGCGAGCACGCTCGGATGGCGCTCCACCGGCGTGCCGTCGGTCAGCGACTGGTTGGTGGTCAGCTGCTCGCGCGCCGACAGCACCGCGGCCTGGGCCGACGCCAGCTGGCTCTTGGCGTTGGCCAGCGCGGTCTCGGAGTGGTTCAGTTCTTCTTTCGACACCGCCCCGTTGCCGGCCAGGGCCTGGCGGCGCTTGAGGTCGTCCTGGGCGCGGGCGATGTCGCTCTGCGCGCGCGCGATGTCGGCCTGGCGCAGCGTGACCTGGGCCGCCAGCGACGCGTTGTTGCCATACAGGGTGCGCGCCTGGCGCACCGCCTGGGCCAGCGCCGCCTCGGCCTGCTCGAACGCCACCTTGGCATCCGACGGGTCGAGCTGCACCAGCGGCTGGCCGGCCTTCACCAGGTCGGTGTCGTCGGCCATGATCGCCATCACGGTGCCGCTGATCTGCGGCGTGATCTGGATCACGTTGCCCTGCACGTAGGCGTTGTCGGTCGATTCGTAGTGGCTCGCGACCAGCCACTCGTAGCCGCCCCAGGCGGCACCGGCCACGACCACGACGGAGGCCAGCGTGGTCAGCGCGCGGCGGCGCTTGTTGCTCGCGGCGGGGGCCTGGGCCACGGGTTCGACAGACGCAGCGTTCGGGGTGTTGTTGCTGTTTTCCATGACAGTGTCTTTCGGATTCGGAGCGTTCGTTCGGGAGTGTTCAGGGATGCCGGGGCGCGGGAGCGGCGGCGGCTGTGGTGGTGTCCGACGGCTGCCAGCCGCCACCCAGGGCGCGCGCCAGGCCGACCTGGTTCTCGAGCGCACGGGCAGCGAGGTCGACGCCGTCGCGGCGCTGCGCCAGCACGGTGACTTCGGCCGTCAGCACGTCCAGGTAGTTGCCGAGTCCGGCGCTGTAGCGCTGCAGGCCGATGTCGTAGGCCGCCTCGGCCGCATCCTGCGCCTCTTTCTGCTGGGCCTGCTGGCGCGCCACGTACAGCACGCTCGAGAGCTGGTCGGCGACATCGCGCACCGCATCGATGACAGTGACGTTGTAGCTGTCGATCGCGGCGTCGAGGTCGGCCGACTTGCCGCGCAGGTTGGCGCGCAGGCGGCCGCCTTCGAAGATCGGCAGCCGGATCGCGGGGCCCACGCCCCACTGCTGGCTGCCCGACTTCAGCAGGCTGTCGAAGCCGATGCTCTGGAAGCCGGCGAAGGCGATCAGGTTGACGTTCGGATAGAACTGGGTCTTGGCGTTGGCGACGTCGCTGGTCGCGGCCTCGACGCGCCAGCGCGCGGCGGCGATGTCGGCGCGCCGGCCCAGCAGGTCGGCCGGAATGCTCTGCTGCAGCGCCAGGTTCTTGAAGTTGCCGAGGCGCGGGGGTGTCAGCGCCTGGGTGGCTCCGGGCTTGGCCACCAGCGCGTCGAGCGCGTGCTGCGCGATCGCGATCTGTTCGTTCAGGGCTTCGATCTGCTGGCGTGCTTCGGGCACGCTGCTCTCGCTCTGCTTCAGCTGCAGCCGCGTGTCGAGCCCGGCCGACACGCGGTCGCGCACCAGCTTCAGCAGTTCTTCGCGCTGCGCCAGCGCGCGCTGGGCGACCACCATCCGGTCGTTCAGCCGCGCCCATTGCACGTAGCTGCGCGCGACGTTGCTGGCGAGCAGCACCCGGGCAGCATCGGCTTCGGCGGCCGCGGCGTTCGCGGTGCCCAGCGCCGTGTCGAGCGCAGTGCGGTTCTTGCCGAAGAAATCGATCTCCCAGCTGCCGCTCAACTGGAGATTGCCGCTCTCCTGCACCGAGCCGCCCAGCGGTGCCGGGTAGATGTAGTTGTCGCTGAACTTCTGGCGCGTGAGATCGAGGCCGCCGTTGAATTGCGGCTTGTCGGCGGCCTCGGTGTACGTCACCGAGGCCTGCGCGCGCGCCAGCCGGGCCAGGGCGACCTGCAGGCTGGGATTGCCCGCGATCGCTTGGTCGACCATCGCATTGAGCTGCGGATCGCCGAAGGCCAGCCACCATTGGCTGTCGAGCGCCGGCGCCGCCTGGGCAGCGGGCGCCGCAGTCAGGCCGAGGCTCTCCGCGGTCTGCATCTTGGGGCTCGAGGCGGTGGCGCCCATGTCGGCGCAGCCCGCGACGGCCAGCGCCAGCACGGCGGCGGCGATGGCGCTGGTACGGCGCAGGGCGCCCTCAGGAAGGAGTCGAGTCATTTTTCTTGTCCCCACGGGCCGACAGGGCCTGTGCGTTGTCGAGGATCCGGCGCAGGTAGCCCTTGAGTTGCTCCCACTCCTCGTTGCTGAAGCCAGCCAGGTGCTCGTTCTGCACATGGCTGAGTATTTCGGGCACCTCGCGGGCCGCCGCGCGGCCTTCGTCGGTGAGTTCGATATGGACCACGCGGCGGTCTGCCACCGAGCGCACCCGGCGGCACAGGCCCTTGGCCTCCAGGCGGTCGAGCAGGCGGGTCATGGCGCCGGTGTCGAGTTCGCATTCGCGCGCCAGTTCGGCCACCGTCGTGACCTTGCCCATGTGCAGCTTGTGCAGCGGCACCCACTGCGGATAGGTCGGTCCGGGATCGCACATGCGAAGCTCCACCGACTGGGCCACCGCGCTCAGGATGCGGCGCATCATGTAGCCGATGCTTTCTTCCGCGCGGTAGTTCTCGGCCTTGTAGAAAGCCGTGACCTCCGGCAATTCGCCGGGCGAAGGCAGCGCGGGGCGCGCTTCGGGGGTCTGGGATTCGGACATACCCGCATATTAATTGCCTCGGCAATTACTGTCAAGGCGGCTTTTGGTGGGGCAACGGTTCGCTAGAATGCTCGGGATATGGCCTCCTCTTCCCCTTCGCCCGCCAAAGGATCGCCGAAATCCTTGTCGGGCCTGGCGCCCTTCCTGCGCCCCTATCGCACCCAGATCGTCCTGGCGGTGGTGTTCCTGGTCCTGGCCGCGGCGACCACGCTGGTGTTCCCGATCGCCCTGCGCAGCCTGATCGACGGCGGCCTGGCCAACCCCGACAAAGGTGCGCAGACGATGGCGCTGCGCGAGCATTTCGTCGCCCTGTTCGCGGTCGCGGTGGCGCTGGGGCTGTTCTCGGCGGCCCGCTTCTACACCGTCAGCTGGCTCGGCGAGCGTGTCACGGCCGACCTGCGCAACGCGGTCTATGCCCATGTGCTGCGCCAGAGCCCGGTGTTCTTCGAGACCACCCAGACCGGCGAGGTCCTGTCGCGCCTGACCGCCGACACGACACTGGTCCAGACCGTGGTCGGCTCCTCGCTCAGCATGGGGCTGCGCAACGCGGTCATGGGCGTGGGCGCCCTGTCCATCCTGGTCTGGACCAATCCCTACGTGATGGTCCAGGTGCTGGGCATCCTGGTGCTGGTGGTGCTGCCCAGCATGTGGTTCGGCCGCCGCGTGCGCAAGCTCTCGCGGGCCAGCCAGGACCGGGTGGCCGACTCCAGTGCGATCGCCGCCGAAGTGCTGAACGCGATCCCCGTGGTGCAGAGCTACACCGCCGAGGCCCGCGAGGCGGCCCGCTTCGACGCCTCCACCGACAGCGCCTTCCGCACCGCCGTGCGCCGCACGCGCGCGCGCTCGGTGCTGGTGGCCTTCATCATCATCGCCACCTCGGCGGCGCTGCTCTGGGGCCTCTACCAAGGCACGCAGGCGGTGCTGCGCGGCGACATCACGGCCGGCCACCTGGGGCAGACGGTGGTCTACGTGATCATCCTGGCGAGTGCCGCCGCGGTGCTCGGCGAGGTCTACGGCGACCTGCTGCGGGCCGCCGGCGCCACCGAGCGCCTGATGGAACTGCTGCACGCCAGGCCGGTGATCGTGTCGCCAGCCCAGCCGGCCCAGGCGCCGGTCCCGGCCGCCGGCAGCGCCTTGTCGCTGGAGGGCGTCGGCTTCCACTACCCTTCCCGGCCCGGGACCCCGGCGCTGCGCGACTTCGACCTGCGGATCGCCCCCGGCGAGACCGTGGCCCTGGTCGGATCGAGCGGCGCCGGCAAGAGCACGGTGTTCCAACTGCTGCTGCGCTACTACGACCCCCAGTCCGGCCGGATCACGCTCGACGGCACGCCGCTGGCGGCGCTGTCTCTGGAGGCCTTGCGCGCCCGCATCGGCCTGGTGCCACAGGATGCGGTGATCTTCTCCGCCAGCGCGCTCGAGAACATCCGCTACGGCCGGCCCGATGCCAGCGTCGAGGAAGTCCACGCCGCCGCCCGTGCCGCCTTCGCCGACGGTTTCCTGCGGGCCCTGCCCGAGGGCTACGACACCTTCCTGGGCGAGCGCGGCGTGCGGCTGTCGGGCGGCCAGCGCCAGCGCATCGCGATCGCCCGCGCGATGCTCAAGAACCCGCCGCTGCTGCTGCTCGACGAAGCGACCAGCGCGCTCGACGCCGAAAGCGAACGGATGGTGCAGGCTGCCCTCGAATCAGCCATGACGGGCCGCACCACGCTGGTCATCGCCCACCGCCTGGCGACGGTGCAGAAGGCCGACCGCATCGTGGTGCTGGACCACGGCGGCATCGTCGAACAGGGAACGCACGCGGCGCTGGTGGCGCAGAACGGGGTCTACGCGCGGCTGGCAGCGCTGCAATTCGCGGCGGAACCCCAGCCCGCCTGAGCGCCGCAGGCTACTGCAGCGTCTCCTTGAGGGCTGCCGGTAGCGGCAGCGTGAACACCGGAATGCCTTCGTCGGCCAGCGAGCGTGCCTGTTCGGGCGTCGCCTGGCCGCGAATGCCGCGCTCCTCGGCCTCTCCGTAGTGCATCTTGCGGGCTTCGTCGACGAAACGCTCGCCGACATCCTCGGTCTGGGAAATCACCTCGCGCACCGCGCGCAGCCAGCGCGCCTCGGGCGAATCGGCGGCCGGCAGCCTGGCCGGCGCGGCTTCCGCCGGCGGCCGGGCATTGCCGAGGTTCAGCCGCGGCGCAGCCAGCAGCTTGGTGATCGCCGTGTTGCCGCACATCGGGCATTCCACCAGGCCGTCGGCGAGCTGGGTGTCGAACGCGTCCTGCGACGCAAACCACCCCTCGAAGCCGTGACCATGGGCACACTGGAGGTTGAGGACCTTCATGCGCCGATTATCGGCCGTTGGGCGACGACGCGCTGTGCCAGTCGAGCACCCATGCGCCCGACAAGACGTTCTGCAGCCAGAGCGTGCAGGTCAGCGTCTTGGCGTCCGACACCGTGCCGTCGCGGCACCAGTCCAGCAGTTGCTCGGGCGTCGCCGTGATGACGTCCAGGAACTCGCCATGGTCGAGCTGCCGGTCGCCCAGCGTCAGGCCGCGCGCGAAATAGACATGGATGATCTCGGTCGAATAGGCGACCGCCAGGTGCATGGCGCCGGCACGAGCCCATTCGCGGGCCGTGTAGCCGGTCTCCTCGGCCAGCTCGCGCTGGCCGCACAGCAGCGGGTCCTCGCCGGCATCGAGCTTGCCGGCGGGGAATTCGGTCATGACATGGCCGATCGGGTAGCGGTACTGGCGCTCGAGCACCAGCCGGCCGTCGTCGAGCAGCGGGATCACGACCACCGCGCCCGGATGCACCACGTACTCGCGGGTCGCGGCATGGCCGTCCGGCAGGCGCACCGTGTCGCGCTTGGCATGCAGGAAGTTGCCCTTGAACAGCTCTACGCTGGCGGTGCATTCTTCCTTGAGGTGCTTGTCGGTCATGTCAGCAGCGCCCGCCCGGCCGCCCGAAGGGCGCTGAGCGCCCCCTCGGAGGGCAGCGATACACGAAGTGATGAGCGTGGGGGCATTTGATTCAGTGCGCGTGGCGATGCTTCATGAGGTAGCGCCACGTGAAGCCGGGAAAGGCCAGCACGATGAACAGCGCCGCCGTCACGGCGTAGAACTCCCAGCCCTGCGGCGCGATCTGCCCGACCCGCCGCTCGAACAGCAGCCCGACAGCGCCGACGACAGCATAGAGCAGCACCAGTTCGGCCAGCCGGATGGCCAGCGACTTGGTGCGCCCCGCCAGCGGGACCAGGCCCAGCAGGCGCTCGTTCAGGAACGGCAGGTTGGCCGCCAGCAGCGCGAGCCCCAGCACCATCCAGACCGACGCGCTCTGGGACACGTCGCGCTCAGGTGGCCAGCGTGGCCACGATCGCGTTCGCGCACAGCGTCATGAGGCCGCCCGGCAGGATGCCGAGGATCAGGATGAGGGCGCCGTTGACCGTCAGCACGGTGCGCACGTCGCGCGGCGCCGAGACGGTGCTCGCGGTGACCGGGGCGTCGAAGTACATGACCTTGACCACGCGGATGTAGTAGAACGCGCCGATCAGCGACATCACGACCGCGAACACCGCGAGGCCGATGTAGATGCCCTGGCCGGAGGCGATCAGCGCCTGCAGCACCGCCAGCTTGGCATAGAAGCCGACCAGTGGCGGAATGCCGGCCAGCGAGAACATGGCGATCGCCATCACGCCGGCATACAGCGGACTGCGCTGGTTGAGGCCGGCCAGGTCGGTGATCTCCTCGCTCTCGAAGCCTTCGCGCGCCAGCAGCAGGATGATGCCGAAGCTCGCCAGCGTGGTCAGCACGTAGGTGATGATGTAGAACATCGCCGCGCTGTAGGCGAACTGGGCGTTGTAGGTGTTGCCGTTGACCACGCCCGCCACCAGGCCGAGCAGCATGAAGCCCATCTGCGCGATGGTCGAGTAGGCCAGCATGCGCTTGAGGTTGGTCTGGGCGATCGCCGCCAGGTTGCCGACCAGCAGCGACGCGATGGCCAGCAGCGCCAGCATCTGCTGCCAGTCGATCGCCAGCGGCAGCAGACCTTCGACCAGCAGGCGGATGATGATCGCGAAGGCGGCCAGTTCGGGCGCGGCGCCGATCATCAGCGTGATCGCGGTCGGCGCGCCCTGGTAGACGTCGGGCACCCACATGTGGAAAGGGGCGGCACCGACCTTGAAGGCCAGGCCGGCGACGATGAAGACCAGGCCGAACACCAGCACCTGGTGGTTCACCTGGCGGCTGGCGATCGCCTTGAACACCTCGTTGATGTCGAGCGAGCCGGTGGCGCCGTACATCATCGACAGGCCGTAGAGCAGGAAGCCGCTGGCCATTGCACCGAGCACGAAGTACTTCATGGCGGCTTCGCTGGCGACCGCGTTGTCGCGGCGCAGCGCCACCAGCGCATAGCTGGAGAGCGTCAGCAGTTCGAGGCCGAGATAGATCAGCAGGAAGTTGCTGCCCGACATCATGACGAACATGCCCAGCAGCGCCAGCAGGCTCATCGTGAACAACTCGCCGCCCTGCAGCATGCCGCGGTCGCCCGCGTAGGGCCGGCCGTACACCAGCGTCACCATCAGCGCCAGGGTCGCGAAGCACTTGAGCCAGTTGCCCATCGGGTCGCTCACCACCATGCCGCCGAAGCCGTAGATGGTCTTGCCCAGGGAGGCGTTGAAGCCGGTCAGCACCGCGACGATCGCGAGCGTGAGCAGGGTCAGGATGTAGGTGCCGGTGCGGCGCGGGCTGGTCGAGGCGAGATCGAGCAGCGCGATCACGCAGGTCATGATCAGCAGCACTACCTCGGGGTAGATCGTCATCCAGCTGAGTTTGTCAATCATCTTGTTTCTTACGGCAGCTTGGGC
The DNA here is from genome assembly GCF_030486595.1 of Variovorax ginsengisoli. GTDB lineage: Bacteria > Pseudomonadota > Gammaproteobacteria > Burkholderiales > Burkholderiaceae_C > Variovorax > Variovorax ginsengisoli_B. Next base: position 163,818 of record NZ_JAUJZH010000007.1, read on the forward strand.
AGCTTGGAGATGGACACGTGCTGCAGCAGCCCGTCCACGGAGGCATTCATCACATCGGTGAAGGGCTTCGGATAGAGGCCCATCCACAGCACGGCGATCGCCAGCAGCGCCAGCATCAGGAATTCACGCGCGTTGATGTCGCTGAGTTCCTTGACGTGGTCGTTGCCGACCGATCCCAGGTAGACCCGCTTGTACATCCACAGCGTGTAGGCGGCGCCGAAGATCAGCGCGGTCGCGGCACCGAGGCCGAGCCAGAAGTTGGCCTTGACCGCGCCGAGGATCACCATCCACTCGCCGACGAAACCAGCGGTGGCCGGCAGGCCGCAGTTGGCCATCGCGAACAGCAGCGCGAAGGCGGCGAACTTGGGCATGGTGTTGACCACGCCGCCGTAGTCGGCGATCTGGCGCGAATGCACGCGGTCGTAGAGCACGCCGATGCAAAGGAACATCGCGCCCGAGACGAAGCCGTGGGCAATCATCTGGACAATGCCGCCGGCCACGCCGAGTTCGTTGAAGATGAAGAAGCCGAGCGTCACGAAGCCCATGTGGGCCACCGACGAATAGGCCACCAGCTTCTTCATGTCCTGCTGCACCAGCGCCACCAGCCCGACGTAGATCACCGCGATCAGCGACAGCGCGATCATGAGCCAGGCCCATTCGTGCGAGGCGTCAGGTGCGATCGGCATCGAGAAGCGCAGGAAGCCGTAGGCGCCGAGCTTCAGCATGATCGCCGCCAGCACCGCGGAGCCGCCGGTGGGCGCCTCGACGTGCACGTCGGGCAACCACGTGTGGACCGGCCACATCGGCACCTTGACCGCGAAGGCCGAGAAGAAGGCGAAGAACAGGAAGGTCTGCGCCTGGCCCGACAGCGGCAGCTGGTGCCAGGTCAGGATGTCGAAGCTGCCGCCCGACTTGTTGTACAGGTAGATCAGGGCGACCAGCATCAGCAGCGAGCCGAGGAGGGTATAGATGAAGAACTTGAAGGCCGCGTAGATCTTGTTCGGACCGCCCCAGATGCCGATGATCAGGTACATCGGGATCAGGGTGGCTTCGAAGAAGGTGTAGAACAGGATGCCGTCGAGCGCCGAGAAGGTGCCGATCATGAGCCCCGAGAGGATCAGGAAGGCGCCCATGTACTGGTTCACGCGCTCGGTGATGACCTCCCAGGCCGAGATCACGACGATCACGGTGATGAAGGCGGTCAGCAGCACCAGCCAGAACGAGATGCCGTCCAGGCCGACGTGGTAGCTGATATTGAAGCGCTGGATCCAGGGCGCCTTCTCGACGAACTGCATCGCTGCGGTGCCGTTCTGGAATCGTGACCAGAGCGGCAAGGTGACCAGGAAGCTCGCGACCGAACCGATCAGCGCGGCCCAGCGCACGCCCCTGGCGTGTTCATCCCGACCGAAGGCCAACAGCACGACGCCGAAGGCGATCGGCATCCAGATGGCAAGGCTCAACAAACCCATTTTTGTTTTTCTCCAGAGAGCCGCTTACCGCTTGAACCAGACGAAGTACGACATCAGGACGAAGATGCCGATCAGCATCGAGAAAGCGTAGTGATAGATAAAGCCCGTCTGCAGCCAGCGCACCGCACCTGCGATGCGGCCGACCAGCTTCCATGAGCCGTTGACGATGCCGCCGTCGATGATCCCCTGGTCGCCGCCCTTCCAGAGGCCGGTGCCGAGGGCGCGGGTGGCGCGGGCAATGACGTTCTCGTTGAACCAGTCCATGTAGTACTTGTTCTCGAGCAGGGTGTAGATCGGGCCGAAGGCGCGCTTGATCGCGGCCGGCAGGGCCGGGTTGACCAGGTACAGGTACCAGGCCACCACGACACCGGCGAGTGCGAGCCAGAACGGCGCTGCCGTCAGGCCGTGGAGGGCCATCGCCACCGGACCGTGGAAAGCCTCGGCCAGTTCCTTCATGGCTTCATGCTTGCTTGCGTCGACGTAGATCGCACCCTTGAAGAACTCGCCGAAAAGCAACGGCTCGATCGTCATGAAGCCGATCACGACCGACGGGATCGCCAGCGCGACCAGCGGCACCCAGACCACCCACGGCGACTCGTGCGGCTCGTGATGGTCGTCGTGGCCGTGACCGTGGTCGTCGTGGTGCGCGTCCGGGTTCTGGTCGAAGCGCTCCTTGCCGTGGAACACCATGAAATACATGCGGAACGAATAGAGCGCGGTGACGAACACGCTCGCCAGCACCGCGAAGTAGGCGAAGCCCGACCCCCACAGGTGGCTCTCGTGCACCGCTTCGATGATGCTGTCCTTCGAATAGAAGCCCGAGAAGAACGGCGTCCCGATCAGCGCCAGCGAGCCCACCAGCGAGGTGATCCAGGTGATCGGCATGTACTTGCGCACGTTGCCCATCCAGCGCATGTCCTGGTTGTGGTGCATGCCGATGATCACCGAGCCGGCGCCGAGGAACAGCAGCGCCTTGAAGAAGGCGTGCGTCATCAGGTGGAACACGGCCACCGAATAGGCCGAGGCGCCGAGTGCCACGGTCATGTAGCCGAGCTGCGACAGCGTGGAATAGGCCACCACGCGCTTGATGTCGTTCTGGATGACGCCCAGGAAACCCATGAACAGCGCGGTGATGCCGCCGATCACGAGGATGAAGCTCAGCGCCGTGTCGCTCAGTTCGAACAGCGGCGACATCCGCGCCACCATGAAGATGCCGGCCGTGACCATGGTCGCGGCGTGGATCAGGGCGGAGATCGGGGTCGGGCCTTCCATCGAGTCGGGCAGCCAGACGTGCAGCGGGAACTGCGCGCTCTTGCCCATGGCGCCGATGAACAGGCAGATGCAGGCCACCGTGAGGAGCATCCACTCGGTGCCCGGGAAGCTCAGCTTGGCGAGCGCGTCGGCCTTGGCGAAGACTTCGCCGTAGTTCAGCGAACCGGCGTAGGCGGCCAGCAGGCCGATGCCCAGGATGAAGCCGAAGTCGCCGACCCGGTTGACCACGAAGGCCTTCATGTTGGCGAAGATCGCGGTCGGCCGGTTGTACCAGAAGCCGATCAGCAGGTAGGACACCAGGCCCACCGCCTCCCAGCCGAAGAACAGCTGGAGCATGTTGTTGCTCATGACGAGCATCAGCATCGAGAAGGTGAAGAGCGAGATGTAGGCGAAGAAGCGGTTGTAGCCGTCATCCTCCTGCATGTAGCCGATGGTGTAGATGTGGACCATCAGCGACACGAAGGTCACGACGCACATCATCATCGCGGTCAGGCCGTCGATCAGGAAGCCGACTTCCATCTTGAGGCCGCCGACCGTCATCCATTCGTAGATGGTGGCGTTGAAGCGGGCACCGTCGTTGACCACGCTGTTGAGCGTCATCGCCGAGATGATGAAGGACACCAGCACGCCGAGGATGGTCAGCGAATGGGTGACGCGGCGGCCGATGTGGTTGCCGCCGAACTTCGTGCCGAACAGGCCGGCGACGACGGCGCCGACCAGGGGCGCCAGCGGGACGGCCAGCAGGGTGGATGCGGAAAGAGTAGCGCTCATGAGTAAACCTTCTTCAGCCCTTCAGCGCATTCAGCTCGTCGACGTTGATGTTCGACTTGTTGCGGAACAGCAGCACCAGCAGCGCCAGCCCGATGGCCGACTCGGCCGCCGCGACCGTCAGGATGAAGAAGACGAAGATCTGTCCGTGCATGTCGCCCAGGAAGTACGAGAAGGCGACGAAATTCATGTTGACCGCGAGCAGCATCAGCTCGACGCACATGAGCAGAACGATCAGGTTCTTGCGGTTCAGGAAAATGCCGATGACCGACAGCGCGAAGAGCATCGCGCCGAGCGAAAGGAAGTGTCCGAGCGTGAGCGTCATGCCTTGGTCTCCGCTGCGGGCGCTGCTGGCTCCGCGGCCGGTTCGGCCTGTCGCGTGACGGGCATCTGGACGATGCGCACGCGGTCGCGCGCCTTGACGCGGACCTGGTCGGCCGGGTTCACGTACTTGCTGTCCTTGCGGGTGCGCAGGGTCAGCGCGATGGCGGCGATGATCGCCACCAGCAGGATCACGGCGGCGATCTCGAGCGGATAGAGGTACTGCGTATAGAGCAGCTTGCCGAGTTCGAGCGTGTTGGAGGTGTCCGGGCCGGAGGCCAGCGGGGTCTTGGGCGCGCTCAGGCGGAAGCCGCCCATCAGCACCGCGGCCATCTCGAGCGCAATCAGCGCGCCGACGCCGGCGGCCAGCGGGAAGTGCTTCCAGAAGCCCTCGCGCAATCCCTCGACGTTGATGTCCAGCATCATGACGACGAACAGGAACAGCACCATCACTGCCCCGACATAGACCAGCACCAGCGAGATCGCGAGGAATTCCGCGCGCAGCAGGAGCCAGATGGCCGACGCCTGGAAGAACGCCAGCACCAGGTAGAGCGCCGCATACACGGGGTTGCGCGCGGTGATGACGCGGAAGGCTGCAAACAGCAGCACCGCGGCAAACAGATAGAACAGACCGGTCTTGGCGTCCATGGATTGGATTCGTTTTCTTCGAGGTTCAGCCAGCCGCTTTTCAGCGGTACTTGGCGTCCGCCGCCTTGTTGGCGGCGATTTCTTTTTCGTAGCGGTCGCCGACGGCGAGCAGCATGTCCTTGGTGAAGTACAGGTCGCCGCGCTTCTCGCCGTGGTATTCGAAGATGTGGGTCTCGACGATCGAGTCGACCGGGCAGCTTTCCTCGCAGAAGCCGCAGAAGATGCACTTGGTCAGGTCGATGTCGTAGCGCGTGGTGCGGCGCGAGCCATCGTCGCGGACATCGGATTCGATCGTGATCGCGAGCGCCGGGCACACGGCCTCGCAGAGCTTGCAGGCGATGCAGCGCTCTTCGCCGTTCTCGTAGCGGCGCAGCGCGTGCAGGCCGCGAAAGCGCGGCGACAGCGGCGTCTTCTCTTCCGGGAACTGGACGGTGATCTTGCGGCTGAAGGCGTACTTGCCGGTCAGCGCGAGGCCCTTGAACAGTTCCACCAGCATGAAGCTGGACAGGAAGTCCTTGAGCGAGAAAGGCGCGGAGGCGGTCGTGGAGGAGCGCGCAAGCGCGCTGGCAGAAGGCGCAGTCATGGCAGTTCCGGTTATTTCCAGATGTTGAAGGGGGTCTGCATCCAGGCGCCGACCACCACCAGCCACACCAAGGTGACCGGAATGAAGATCTTCCAGCCCAGCCGCATGATCTGGTCATAGCGGAAGCGCGGGAAGGTCGAACGGACCCAGAGGAACATCGTGACCACGCAGAAGGTCTTGATGCCGAGCCAGATCCAGCCCGGGATGAAGGCCAGGAAGTCGAACGGGGGCAGCCAGCCGCCGAGGAACAGCACCGCGCACAGGATCGAGACCAGCCACATGTTGGCGTACTCGGCCAGGAAGAACATCGCGAAGCTCATGCCCGAGTACTCGATCATGTGGCCGGCGACGATTTCCGATTCGCCTTCGACGACGTCGAAGGGGTGGCGGTTGGTTTCGGCCAGGCCCGAGATGAAGTAGACGACGAAGATCGGCAGCAGCGACAGCCAGTTCCACGACAGGAAGCCGATGCCCATCGAGGCGAAGTGGCCCCTGCCCTGCCCCATCACGATGTCCGTCATGTTCAGGCTGGCCGACACCATCAGCACGACCACGAAGCAGAAGCCCATCGCGATTTCGTAGCTGACCATCTGGGCCGACGCGCGCAGCGCACCCAGGAAGGCGTACTTCGAGTTCGAGGCCCAGCCCGCGATGATCACGCCATAGACCTCGAGCGAGGTGATGGCCATGACGAACAGCAGGCCGGCGTTGATGTTGGCGAGCGCGACCTCGGGTCCGAACGGAATGACCGCCCAGGCGGCCAGCGCCGGCATGATGGTCATGATCGGGCCGAGCAGGAACAAGCCCTTGTTGGCCACCGTCGGAAGGATGATTTCCTTGGTCAGCAGCTTGAGCGCGTCGGCGATCGGCTGCAGCAGGCCCAGCGGGCCGATGCGGTTGGGGCCGATGCGGATCTGCGTGAAGCCGATGGCCTTCCGCTCCCAGAGCGTGAGGTAGGCGACCGCGCCCATCAGCGGGATGACGACAACGATGATCTTGACCAGGGTCCAGATCACTGGCCAGAGGAAGCCGGTCCACCAGCCGGCCGAGACCAGGCCGAGGCCGAAGCCGTGCAGCGCGTCGATCATGCCGACACCTCCTGCAGGGCCGCGGCCTGGCGGGCGTCAGCGGTGAGCTGCAACGAAGGCGCACGGCGCACGATCGAGTCGAGCTGGTAGATGCTCGCGACCACCGGGGCCGATTCGGCCGCGACGCCCATGTCGATCTCGGCGGCGGTCGCGTTGGACAGCTTGCCGGCCGCGACCTGGGTCGGCGAGTCGATCTCGGCCAGCACGTCGGCGGTGGATTCGAAGGCGAAGCCCGGCAGGCCGAGCAGGTTCGCCAGCACGCGCAGCACCTTCCAGGCCGGACGCGCTTCGCCCTGCGGCTTGACGACCGCGTGGAAGCTCTGCAGGCGGCCTTCGGCATTGACGAAGGTGCCCGGCGTTTCGGTGAACGGCGCGATCGGCAGCAGCACGTCGCTGAATTCGAGGTTGGCCTTGAACGGGCTCAGCGTGACGACCATCTGCGCGTGCGCGAGGCCTGCCACCGCGGCCTCGCCGGCGGCCGAGTCGAACACGGGTTCGGTGTTGAGCAGCAGCACGGCCTTGAGGCCCCCCGCGAGCATTTGGGCGGCATTCAGGGCGCCGTCGCGCGGCAGCGCGCCGACGAGTTGCGCGCCGACCGTGTTGGCGGCTTCGGTCAGGTAGCCGACGCTGGCGCCGGTCTGGGCGCCGATCCAGTTGGCCAGCGCCAGCAGGCTGCCGGCGCGGGCGTGATGGGCCGCGGCGTTGCCGAGCAGGATCGCCTTGCGTTCGCCGCCGAGCAGCGAGGCGGCCAGGGCCTTCGCGGCGTCGCTGGCGGCGCCGCTGAGGGCGACCGGTGCCTGGGCGCCGGTGCTTTCGGCGATGGCGCCCGCCAGTTCGACCAGCGCGTCGACCCATTGGTCGGCCGGCAGGGTGACGGCGTTGGCGATCGGCATGGCCCAGGCGTCGGCATCGGCCAGCAGTTCGGCCGAGGTGATGGCGCTCAGCGCCCCACCCTTGCGCACCGACTGGCGGATGCGCTGGGCGAACAGCGGATGGTCCTTGCGCAGGTTCGAGCCGACCACCAGCACGCGCTGCAGCTGCGACAGCGAAGCCACGGACGTGCCGAGCCAGCGGATGCCTTCGGCGGCGCTGAACTCGGCGTTGCGCAGGCGGTAGTCGATGTTGCCGCTGCCCAGGCCGTGGGTCAGCAGCTTGGCCAGCTGCAGCTCTTCGAGCGTGCTGTGCGGGCTGGCGAGCGTGCCGATGCTCTTCGCGCCGTGGTCGGCCTTGATCTGCTTCAGGCCGTTGGCGACGTATTCGAGCGCGGTCTGCCAGTCGACCTGCTGCCACTGGCCGCCCTGCTTCAGCATCGGCTGCGTCAGGCGCTCGGGGCCGTTGAGGGCCTCGTACGAGAAGCGGTCGCGGTCGGCGATCCAGCACTCGTTGACGTCTTCGTTCTCGAGCGGCACCACGCGCATCACGCGGTTGTTCTTGACCTGGACGATCAGGTTGGCGCCGGTGGAGTCGTGCGGGCTGACCGACTTGCGGCGCGACAGCTCCCAGGTGCGGGCGCTGTAGCGGAAGGGCTTGCTGGTGAGCGCGCCGACCGGGCAGATGTCGATCATGTTGCCCGACAGCTCGGAGTCGACCGAATCGCCCAGGAAAGTCTCGATCTCGGAGTGCTCGCCGCGGTGCGACATGCCGAGCTCCATCACGCCGGCCACTTCCTGGCCGAAGCGGACGCAGCGCGTGCAATGGATGCAGCGGCTCATCTCTTCCATGCTGATCAGCGGGCCGACGTCCTTGTGGAAGACGACGCGCTTTTCTTCCTCGTAGCGCGAGGAAGAGCCGCCGTAGCCCACGGCCAGGTCTTGCAGCTGGCATTCGCCGCCCTGGTCGCAGATCGGGCAATCGAGCGGGTGGTTGATCAGCAGGAACTCCATCACCGACTGCTGGGCCTTGATGGCCTTGTCGCTCTTGGTGCGGACGATCATGCCCTGCGTCACGGGCGTGGCGCAGGCCGGCATCGGCTTGGGCGCCTTCTCGACGTCGACCAGGCACATGCGGCAGTTGGCCGCGATGCTGAGTTTCTTGTGATAGCAGAAGTGCGGGATGTAGGTGCCCGCCTTGTCGGCCGCATGCATGATCATGCTGCCTTCGACGATGTCGACCTTCTTGCCGTCGAGTTCGATTTCAACCATATGTTTTTCTTCTCGCGCTCGTCAGGCCCGGGCGGCCGTCTTCGGGACGTAGCCCGGGATCAGTGCCTCGAACTCGTGACGGAAGTGCTTGATCATGGCCCGCACCGGCATCGCGGCGGCATCGCCCAGCGCGCAGATGGTGCGGCCCTGGATGTTGTCGGCGACCGAGTTCAGCAGGTCCATGTCGGACGCCTTGCCATGGCCGTTGTGGATGCGGTCGACCACCCGCCAGAGCCAGCCCGTGCCCTCGCGGCAGGGCGTGCACTGGCCGCAGGATTCGTGCATGTAGAAATACGAGAGGCGCTTGAGCGACTCGACCATCGAGCGGCTGTCGTCCATCACGATGACCGCGCCCGAGCCCAGCATCGAGCCGGCCTTGGCGATGGAGTCGTAGTCCATCGTGCACTGCATCATGATGTCGGCCGGCAGCACCGGCGCCGACGATCCGCCCGGGATCACGGCCTTGAGCTGGCGGCCCTTGCGCACGCCGCCCGCGAGCTCGAGCAGCTTCGAGAACGGCGTGCCCATCGGCACTTCGTAGTTGCCGGGGAGCTCGACGTCACCGCTGACCGAGTAGATCTTGGTGCCGCCGTTGTTCGGCTTGCCGCACTCGAGGTAGGCCACGCCGCCGTTGTTGATGATCCACGGCACGGCCGCGAAGGTCTCGGTGTTGTTGATCGTGGTCGGCTTGCCGTAGAGGCCGAAGCTGGCCGGGAACGGCGGCTTGAAGCGCGGCTGGCCCTTCTTGCCTTCGAGCGATTCGAGCAGTGCGGTCTCTTCGCCGCAGATGTAGGCGCCGAAGCCGTGCGCCGCGTGCAGCTGGAAGTTGTAGGCGCTGCCCATGATGCCGTCGCCGAGATAGCCGGCGGCGCGCGCCTCTTCGAGCGCCTCTTCAAAGCGGTCGTAGGTCTGGAAGATCTCGCCGTGGATGTAGTTGTAGCCCACGCTGATGCCCATCGCATAGGCGGCGATGGCCATGCCCTCGATCACGATGTGCGGATTGAACTGCAGGATGTCGCGGTCCTTGCAGGTACCGGGCTCGCCCTCGTCCGAGTTGCAGACCAGGTACTTCTGGCCCGGGAACTGGCGCGGCATGAAGCTCCACTTGAGGCCGGTCGGGAAACCGGCGCCGCCGCGGCCGCGCAGGCCCGAGGCCTTGACCTCGGCGATCACCTGGTCGGGCGTCAGGCCCTCGGTGAGGATCTTGCGCAGCGCCTTGTAGCCGCCGCGTGCCTCGTAGTCGGCCAGGCGCCAGTTGGTGCCGTTCAGGCCGGCATAGATCTGGGGCTCGATGTGGCGGTCGTGGAAGCAGGTCTGGACGCCGGTGGCCTGGAACTGCTGGAGTACTTGCTCGGGCGACATCATTGGGCTCCCTTTGCGGTGGCGCCGCGCAAGCCGTCGATCAGCTGGTCGAGCTTCTCGTTGCTCATGAAGCTGCACATGGTGCGGTCGTTGACCAGCATCACCGGCGAGTCGGCGCAGGCGCCGAGGCACTCGCTCTGCTGCAAGGTGAACATGCCGTCGGGCGTGGTCTCGCCCATGCGGATGCCGAGCTTCTGCTCGAGATGGGCCAGCGCCTTCGCGCCGTCGCGCAGCTGGCACGGCAGGTTGGTGCAGACGTTGAGCTTGTACGCGCCCAGCGGACGCTGGTTGTACATGTTGTAGAAGGTCGTGACCTCGTGCACCGCGATCGGGGCCATGCCGAGGTAGGCGGCGATCTCGCGCTCGCGCTGTTCGCTCACGAAGCCCTCGTCCTGCTGCACGATCGCCAGGCAGGCCATCACGGCCGACTGCTTGCCGGCCGGCGGGTACTTGGCGACCTCGCGGGCGAAACGCTCCAGCGTGGCGGCCGACAGCGCCGCTTGGCTGCCGTGGGAAGAAGAGTCGGAATGCATGGGATGGCTCATCGATCGATCTCGCCGAACACGATGTCCATGGTGCCGATCACGGCGACAGCGTCGGCAATCATGTGGCCGCGCGCCATTTCGTCCAGGGCCGCCAGATGCGGGAAGCCCGGTGCGCGGATCTTCAGGCGGTAGGGCTTGTTGGCGCCGTCGCTCACGAGGTAGATGCCGAACTCGCCCTTGGGATGCTCGACGGCGGCGTAGGCCTCGCCTTCGGGCACATGGAAACCTTCGGTGAAGAGCTTGAAGTGATGGATCAGCTCTTCCATGTTGGCCTTCATGGACTCGCGCGCCGGCGCCGCCACCTTGTGGTTGGCGGTGATCACCGGGCCCGGGTTGGCACGCAGCCAGGCCGAGCATTGCTGGATGATCTTGTTGGCCTGGCGCATTTCTTCGACGCGCACCAGGTAGCGGTCGTAGCAGTCGCCGGTGACGCCCACCGGGACGTCGAACTCCATGCGGTCGTAGACGTCGTAGGGCTGCTTCTTGCGCAGGTCCCAGGCGATGCCCGAGCCACGCAGCATCGGGCCGGTGAAGCCGAGGTTGAGCGCGCGCTCCGGCGACACCACGCCGATGCCCACGGTGCGCTGCTTCCAGATGCGGTTGTCGGTGAGCAGCGTCTCGTACTCGTCGACCATCTTCGGGAAGCGCTTGCAGAAGTCGTCGATGAAGTCGAGCAGCGAGCCCTGGCGGTTCTCGTTGAGGCGCTCGATCGCCTTCGCGTTCTTGATCTTGCTGACCTTGTACTGCGGCATGACGTCCGGCAGGTCGCGGTAGACGCCACCCGGACGGAAGTAGGCCGCGTGCATGCGCGCACCCGACACCGCCTCGTACATGTCGAACAGGTCTTCACGCTCGCGGAAGCAGTAGATGAGCATGTTCATCGCGCCGCAGTCGAGACCGTGCGCGCCGAGCCACAGCAGGTGGTTCAGCAGCCGGGTGATCTCGGCGAACATGACGCGGATGTATTGCGCCCGCAGCGGCACGTCGAGGCCCATGAGGCGCTCGATCGCGAGGCAGTACGCATGCTCGTTGCTCATCATCGACACGTAGTCGAGACGGTCCATGTAGGGCAGCGACTGGATGAAGGTGCGCGACTCGGCGAGCTTTTCGGTGGCGCGGTGCAGCAGGCCGATATGCGGGTCGGCGCGCTGGATGACTTCGCCGTCGAGCTCGAGCACGAGGCGCAGCACGCCGTGCGCTGCCGGATGCTGGGGACCGAAGTTCAGCGTGTAGTTCTTGATCTCGGCCATCAGTGCAATCCACCACCGTAGTTGTCTTCGCGGATCACGCGCGGCGTGATCTCGCGCGGCTCGATCGAGACCGGCTGGTAGATCACGCGCTTCTGTTCCGGGTCATAGCGCATCTCGACATGGCCCGACACCGGGAAGTCCTTGCGGAATGGGTGGCCGATGAAGCCGTAGTCGGTCAGGATGCGGCGCAGGTCGTCGTGCCCCTCGAACACGATGCCGTAGAGGTCGAAGGCTTCGCGCTCGAACCAGCCGGCCGCGTTCCAGACGCTGGTCAACGAATCGACGACCGGCAGGTCTTCGTTCGGCACGAACACCTTCAGGCGCACGCGCTGGTTGAGGCTCACCGACAACAGGTGCGAGACGACGCCGAAGCGCTCGCCTTGCCACTCGCCGTCGCGGTAGCCGGAGTAGTCCATGCCGCAGAGGTCGATCAGCTGCTCGAAGCGGCAGCCCGGCGCATCACGCAGCAAGGTGGCCGCTTCGAGATAGTCGGCGGCACCCACCACCACCGTCAACTCGCCCAGCGCGAGCACGACGCTCTTCGCCTTGGAGCCAAGTGTTTCGGTGATCTGGGTCTGCAGCGCCTCGGGAGAAATGGCAAAGTCGGTCATGTCTCTCGCTCTTCAGGCGCGCGCGATCGTGTTGGTGCGGCGGATCTTCTGCTGGAGCTGGATGATTCCGTACAGAAGCGCCTCGGCGGTCGGCGGACAGCCCGGCACATAGACGTCGACCGGCACGATGCGGTCGCAGCCGCGCACGACCGAATAGCTGTAGTGGTAGTAGCCACCGCCATTGGCGCACGAGCCCATCGAGAGCACCCAGCGCGGCTCGGGCATCTGGTCGTAGACCTTGCGCAGCGCCGGCGCCATCTTGTTGCACAGCGTGCCGGCCACGATCATCAGATCGGACTGGCGCGGGCTGGGGCGGAACAGCATGCCGAAGCGGTCGATGTCGTAGCGGGCGGCGCCCGCGTGCATCATCTCCACGGCACAGCAGGCCAGACCGAAGGTCATGGGCCACAGTGATCCGGTCTTGGCCCAGTTCACCACCGAGTCGTAGGTGGTGGTGACGAAGCCTTCCTTCATGACGCCTTCAATGGCCATTTTGCGGATTCCTTGTCATTCCCAGTCGAGTGCGCCCTTTTTCCACTCGTAGGCGAAGCCCACGACGAGGATGGCCAGGAAAATCATCATGGCCCAGAAGCCGACGGCACCGACCTCCTTGAGCGCGATGGCCCAAGGAAAGAGAAAAGCGATTTCGAGGTCGAAAAGAATGAAGAGGATGGCGACCAGGTAGTACCGGACGTCAAACTTCATGCGTGCGTCTTCGAAGGCTTCGAAGCCGCACTCGTAAGGGGAATTTTTTGCTGCGTCGGGCCGGTTGGGACCGAGGATGTAACCCAGAACCTGAGGCGCAATGCCGACTCCGACGCCGACCAGGATGAACAACAGGACGGGGAGGTAGGAATCGAGGTTCATCAGGGGGTTCTATCACCGCTTGCCACCGGCAGGAAGCAATATTCCTGCCGGTGATATTTGGTGCGGTCGGCGAGACTCGAACTCGCACAGCTTTCGCCACTACCCCCTCAAGATAGCGTGTCTACCAATTTCACCACGACCGCGGTTTTTGCTTGCCCGGATGGCATGAGGAACCTTGTGAGGCTTTGGCTTTCCGGTGCAGCTTTAGAGTTTACCCTGAAAAATGCCTGTTTTCACTCGACGAGCGAAGAGATCTCTACTTGTATCACTTGGCCGGGATCTGGCCCGCGCCGGGAGCGGGCGCAGCCGGTGCCGAGGCAGGCGCCGCCGGTGCGGGGGCAGCGCTGCCGGCCGGGATCTGGGCCGCCGAATCGACCGGCGCGGGGGCCGGGGCCGGAGCCACCGGCGCGCCGATCGCGGCGCGTTCGAGCAGGCTGCCGCCGCCCGCCGGGCGGGCATGGCCGAAGTAGGCCAGCAGCAGGGTGCACGCAAAGAACACGGCGGCCAGCACCGCGGTGGTGCGCGACAGGAAGTTCGCGCTGCCGCTGGCCCCGAACAGGCTGCCGGCGCTGCCGCTGCCGAAGGCCGCGCCCATGTCGGCGCCCTTGCCGTGCTGGACCAGGATCAGCCCGATCATCGCGAGAGCGGTGAGCATCTGCACGCCCACCAGGATATTGAGGACCACGTTCATTCGATCTAACTCCTAAATTTGTCTTCCGGCCGCGCGTTCAGCGGGCCGCTGCAATGATCTGCAGGAAATCGGGGGCCTTCAGGGACGCGCCGCCGATGAGGCCGCCGTCGATGTCGGCTTCGGCCAGCAGCTCGGCCGCATTGGCCGCGTTCATGCTGCCGCCGTAAAGGATGCGGATGCCGGCGGCGTGCTCGCTCGCCGCATGGTGCAGCTGGGCGCGCAGCACCGCATGCACGGCCTGCGCCTGCGCCGGCGTGGCGGTCTTGCCGGTGCCGATGGCCCAGACCGGCTCATAAGCCACCACGATCTCGCTGATGCAATGGCCGTTGACGTGGATCACGGCGGCCAGCTGGCGCTTGACGACCTCTTCGGTGCGCCCTGCTTCGCGTTCGGCCAGGGTCTCGCCGACGCAGACGATCGGCGTGATGCCGTTGGCCAGGGCGATGGCTGTCTTGGCCGCCACGGCCTCGTCGGTCTCGCCGTGGTACTGGCGCCGCTCGGAGTGCCCGACGATCGCGTAGCGCACGCCGAAGTCCTTCAGCATCGCCGCCGATTGCTCGCCGGTGAAGGCACCCTGCGCCTGCGCCGAGAGGTCCTGCGCGCCGAGCGCGATCGGCGAACCCGCCACCAGCGACTGCACCTGCGCCAGGTAAGGCGCCGGCACGCAGACAGCGACTTCGCAACCCGGCGCGCCCACGCCCGCCAGCAAGGCCTTCAGCAGCGCCTCGTTGGCAGCCAGGCTGCCGTTCATCTTCCAGTTGCCTGCGATCAGCTTCTTCTTGGTCGTCATGTCTGTGTTGTTCACCAGGTCAGCACGATCTTGCCGATGTGCTGATTCGATTCCATCAGGACGTGGGCCTGCGCGGCGCCGCTGGGCTCCCCGGCCGCGGCGAAGCGGCTGTGGATGATCGGCTTGACCGCGCCGCTCTCGAGCAGCGGCCAGACGCGCTCGCGCAGCGCCTTGGCGATCGCGCCCTTGAACGCCACCGGCCGCGGCCGCAGGGTCGAGCCGGTGATGGTCAGGCGGCGGCGCAGCACCAGGCCGGCGTTGATCTCGGCCTTGACACCGCCCTGCACCGCGATGATCACCAGCCGGCCGTCTTCGGCCAGGCAGTCGATCTCGCGCGCCACGTAGCCGCCGGCCACCATGTCGAGAATGACGTCGACGCCCTTGCCGCCGGTGAGGCGCTTGGCCTCTTCGGCGAAATCGGCCGTCTTGTAGTTGATCGCGTGGTCGGCGCCGAGCTTCAGACAGGCCTCGCACTTGTCGTCGCTGCCGGCGGTCGCGATCACGGTGGCGCCGAGCGCCTTGCCGAGCTGAATCGCGGTGACGCCGATGCCGCTGGTGCCGCCCTGGATCAGCAGGGTCTCGCCCTTCTGCAGGCGGCCGCGCTCGAAGACGTTGCTCCAGACGGTGAAGAAGGTCTCGGGCAGCGTGGCTGCCTCGACGTCGCTCCAGCCCTTGGGCACCGGCAGGCACTGGGCCACCGGCGCGACGCACAGTTCGGCGTAGCCGCCGCCGGCCACCAGGGCGCAGACGTGGTCGCCGATCTTGAAGCCGGCCTCGGCCAGCGCCTTCTCGTCGCCGGCCACGATCTCGCCCGCGACTTCGAGTCCGGGCAGGTCGGAGGCGCCCGGCGGCACCGGGTAGTTGCCGGTCCGCTGCAGCACGTCGGGGCGGTTGACACCGCTCGCGGCCACACGGATCAGCAATTCGCCCGCGCCGGCAACGGGCGCAGGACGTTCCACCATGCGCAGCACCTCGGGGGCGCCGAACGATGTGATCTCAATGGCTTTCATGGTCTCTTTCCGGGTAGCGGCCGCCGCGCAGAACGCGGGCGGCACGCGGTCCAGCGCGATGGCGTCGCCGCCATCGCGGCTCCATCAGGCCTGGCCGTCGCCGCGGTTCGATTCCTGAACCGGCTGCTGCTCGGCCACCTGCTCCACGGCTTGCTCGCCGCCGCGCTCGTTGTTCTCGAAGCGCGGTGCGCGCTCGGCGCGCGGCGGACGATCGCCGCCGCGGTCGCCACGGTCCGAACGCTCGCGGCGCTCGCCACCACGGTCGCCACGGTCGCCGCGGTCTTCACGCGGCGGGCGCTCGCTGAATTCCATGCCAGCCGGACGCTCGGTCAGCGCCTTCATGGACAGCTTGACGCGGCCCTTCTCGTCAGTCTCGAGCACCTTGACCTTGACGATCTGGCCTTCGCTCAGGTAGTCGGTGACCTTCTCGACGCGCTCGTGCGCGATCTGGCTGATGTGCAGCAGGCCGTCCTTGCCGGGCAGCAGGTTGATCAGCGCGCCGAAGTCCAGGATCTTGGTGACCGGGCCTTCGTAGACCTTGCCGATTTCGACTTCGGCGGTGATCTGCTCGATGCGCTTCTTGGCGGCTTCGGCCTTTTCCGGGTCGGTCGAGGCGATCGTGATGGTGCCGTCTTCGTCGATGTTGATCGTGGTGCCGGTTTCTTCCTGCAGGCCACGGATCACCGAGCCGCCCTTGCCGATCACGTCGCGGATCTTCTCGGGGTTGATCTTGAGCGTGGTCAGGCGCGGCGCGAAGGTCGACACCTCGGCCTTGGCTTCGCCCATCGCCTCTTGCATCTTGCCGAGGATGTGCATGCGCGCTTCCTTGGCCTGGGCCAGGGCGACCTGCATGATTTCCTTGGTGATGCCCTGGATCTTGATGTCCATCTGCAGCGCGGTGATGCCGTTGGTCGTGCCGGCCACCTTGAAGTCCATGTCGCCCAGGTGATCCTCGTCGCCCAGGATGTCGGTCAGCACGGCGAAGCGGTTGTCTTCCTTGATCAGGCCCATGGCGATGCCGGCCACGTGGGCCTTCATCGGCACGCCGGCGTCCATCATCGACAGGCAGCCGCCGCAGACCGAAGCCATCGACGAGGAGCCGTTCGATTCGGTGATTTCCGAGACGACGCGGATCGTGTACGGGAACTCTTCCTTGTTCGGCAGCACCGCGACCAGCGCGCGCTTGGCGAGGCGGCCGTGGCCGACTTCGCGGCGCTTGGTCGAACCCATGCGGCCGACTTCGCCGGTGGCGAAGGGAGGCATGTTGTAGTGGAACAGGAAGCGGTCTTCGTACTCGCCCATCAGCGCGTCGATGCGCTGCGCGTCGCGTTCGGTGCCGAGCGTGGTGACGACCAGCGCCTGGGTCTCGCCGCGGGTGAACAGTGCCGAGCCGTGGGTGCGCGGCAGCACGCCGTTGCGGATCTCGATCGGGCGCACGGTGCGGGTGTCGCGGCCGTCGATGCGGGGCTCGCCCGACAGGATCTGGCTGCGGACGATCTTCGATTCGATCGCGAACAGCAGGTCGTTGACCTTGCCGGCATCGAAGGGTTCGCCGCTTTCCTTCAGCGCGTTCATCACGCTGGCGTTGGCTTCGCGCAGGGCCTGCGTACGGGCCTGCTTGCTGCGGATCTGGTAGACCGCACGCAGCTTTTCTTCGGCCAGGCCCTTGACCTTGGCGACGAAGGCCTCGTCTTCGGCCGGCGGCTGCCAGTCCCAGACCGGCTTGCCGGCGTCGCGCACCAGTTCGTGGATCGCGTTGATCGCGATGTTGGCTTGCTCATGGCCGAACACCACGCCGCCGAGCATGATTTCTTCGCTCAGCTGCAGGGCTTCGGACTCGACCATCAGCACGGCGGCTTCGGTGCCGGCGACGACCAGGTCCATCTGCGAATCCTTGCGGGCGGTCTGGCCCGGGTTCAGCACGTACTGGCCGTTGATGTAGCCCACGCGGGCGGCACCGATCGGGCCGCTGAACGGGATGCCGGAGATCGACAGCGCGGCGCTGACGCCGATCATGGCGGCGATGTCGGCGTCGACTTCGGGGTTGAGCGACAGCGTGTGGATGACCACGTGGACTTCGTTCAGGAAGCCTTCGGGGAACAGCGGGCGGATCGGGCGGTCGATCAGGCGGCTGGTCAGCGTTTCGTGTTCGCTGGGCTTGGCTTCGCGCTTGAAGAAGCTGCCGGGGATCTTGCCGGCGGCGTAGGTCTTCTCGATGTAGTCGACGGTCAGCGGGAAGAAGTCCTGGCCGGGCTTGGCCGACTTGGAGGCGACCACGGTGGCCAGCACCACGGTGCCCTCGATGTCCACGGTCACGGCACCGCTGGCCTGCCGGGCGATCTCGCCGGTTTCCAGAACGACGGTCTTGCCGCCCCATTGGAAGGACTTGGTGACTTTGTTGAAGAGGCTCATGTTGTGCTCCTGTTTGGATGGCGGCGACCTGTGACGACCACGGGCCCCGCGGGGGCTGGAGCGCTTGTCAGAACACGATGCCATTCCAGGGAAGCTCGGGGAGAACCTCTCTGGAATGACACAGCTTCGCTCTGTTTTTGCGGCTCCGAAGTAAAAAACGCCTGAGCTAGCGGACTAACCCAGGCGTTTTTGCATGCGATTCGACTTACTTGCGCAGGCCCAGCTTGGCGATCAGCGCGGTGTAGCGGTCGGCGTCCTTGGACTTGAGGTAGTCCAGCAGCTTGCGGCGGCGGCTCACCATGCGCAGCAGGCCGCGGCGACCGTGGTGGTCCTTGGCGTGCGTCTTGAAGTGAGGTGTGAGCTCGTTGATGCGGGCGGTCAGCAGTGCGACTTGCACTTCCGGGCTGCCGGTGTCGTTGGCGGCGCGGGCGTTGTCCTTGACAACTTCGGCCTTGATGGAGGCTGCGATCATTGTGTTTCCTTCGTTCCGATCCCGGGGGGGCGAACCGCCGGGATGTTTGACTTGCGGTGTGCGCTGGAACTGCACCCACCGTGCGCTTGCAACATGCAAAGCTTTGGGATTATATACCGAAAGCGCAACCCGCCCTATTGCGCCGCCAGCCAGCGCTTGAGGCGGTCGACCCCCTCCACCAGCCGCTGCTTGTCCTTCGACGCGAAGCACCAGCGCAGCCAGCCCTGGGCTTCCGGGGCGAAGGCGTTGCCCGGCGCCAGGCCGAGGCCGGCCTCGACCACCAGGCGCTTGGCGACCTCGAGCGAATCGCCGAAGCCCTCGAGCTGGAAGAAGGCGTACATGCCGCCGCGCGCCGGCGCGACCTTGACGCCGGGCACGTCGGCCAGCAAGGGCAGCAGCGTGTCGCGGCAGGCCTTGAGATGGGCCACGATCTTCGGCGTGATCTCGTCGCCATGCGCCAGCGCCGCGATGCCTGCACGCTGCGTGAAGACGCTGGCACAGGAGGTGTTGAACTCGATCAGCTTGCCCATGCCGTCCATCAGGGCCGGCGGCAGCACCAGCCAGCCGAGGCGCCAGCCGGTCATCAGGAAGCTCTTGCTGAAGCTGTGGGCGACCACCAGCCGGTCGTCGGCGCCCGCGATGTCGAGGAAGCTCGGCGCGCAGCCGTTGGGCGTCGGCTCGTAGTAGAGCCGCTCGTAGACCTCGTCGGCCAGGATCCAGGTGCCGGTGCCGCGGCAGTGGTCGAGGATCGCCTGCTGCTCGGCGCGCGTGAGCGTCCAGCCGGTCGGGTTGTTCGGTGCGTTGACGATCAAGAGCTTGGTGGCCGGCGTGACGGCCGCGCGTAGCGCGTCCAGGTCGAGCGTCCACTGCCCTGCCCTCGGCACCAGCGCAACGCAGCGCACGCGGGCGCCGAGGATCGCGGGCTGCGCCGTGAGGTTCGGCCAGACCGGCGTGACCGCCACCACCTCGTCGCCGGCATCGACCAGCGCCTGCACCGCCAGCATCAGCGCGCTGACGCCGCCCGAGGTGATCGCGATGCGCGAGGCCTCGATCGTCGGATGCAGCCCGCTCATGTAGGCGGCCACCGCCTCCCGCAGCTCGGGCAGGCCCAGGTTGTGGGCATAGAAGGTCTCGCCGCGCTGCAGCGAATCGATGGCGGCCTGGCGGACCACATCGGGCGTGACCTCGTCGCTTTCTCCGAACCAGAAGGCCAGCACGTCGCTGCGGCCGAGGCCGGCATTGGCCACCTCGCGGATCTTGGAGGCCTCGAGGTTTTGAATCGCTTCTCGCATGATCAACTTCCTTGCAATCAGATGGACGCAGTATCTTCAAGGCCGGCGCAGCCAGGCCGGCCGTTGGGGGAACACCGCGGAACCGGCTTCGCCGGGCCGCTGGTGTTGCCCCCGGCAGGGGGTGGGCGGGCTACACGAAGTGAGCCCAACCTGGGGGCGAGCAACAAGTTCAGGGGCGCTGCATCTTGCAGCTCGTTGGCATTTCGGCGCGGCTGGCGGGAATCGACTTGATGACCCGGAAGCCGTAGCCCGAGCCCTCGACGTCGAACTTGACGCCGGGGGCGCCCTGCCGGTCCATGACGCCGACCACCAGCGGCTGCTGGAACTGGTGGTCCGCGGCGCGCATGTGGCCGCGCTGGCCGGCCAGGGTGACATCGGCCTTCTCGAGGGCGCGCGCCACGGCGACGGTGTCGACGCTGCCGGCCCGCTCGATGGCCTGCGCCAGCGCCTCGACGAGCAGTTGCATGCGCATGTGGACGTAGTCGTCCGAAGGCTTCGGGAAGCGGGTGCGGAAGTCGCGGTAGAAGGCCTCGCTCTGCGGCGTCTGCACGTTCGGCAGCCAGTCGGCCACCGCCACCACGCGCCCGATGCCGGCATCGCCGATGGCCGCCGGCGCGCCCAGGGCATTGCCGTAGAAGGTGTAGAAGCTGCCGTTGAAGCCGGCCTCGCGCGCGGCCTTCACGAGCAGCGTCAGGTCGTTGCCCCAGTTGCCGGTGATGACGCCCTGCGCGCCGCTGGCCATGATCTTGCTCGCGTAGGGCGCAAAGTCCTTCACGCGGCCCATCGGATGCAGTTCGTCGCCGACGATCTGGACGTCCGGCCGCAGGCCCGCGAGCTGCCGCCGCGATTCGCGCAGTACCGACTGGCCGAAGCTGTAGTCCTGGCCGATCAGGTAGACGCGCTGCAGCGACTTGTCTTCCTGAAGCACCTGCATCAGCGCCGTGACCCGCATGTCGGCATGGGCGTCGAAGCGAAAGTGCCAGAAGCTGCAGCGCTCGTTGGTGAGCACCGGATCGACCGCCGAGTAGTTGAGGAACAGCACGCGCCGCGCCGGGTCACGCTCGTTGTTCTTGTCGATGGCGTCGATCAGCGCCGCCGCCGTGGCCGACGAGTTGCCCTGCAGCACGATGCGCGCGCCGTCGTCCATCGCGGCCCGCAGCGCCGAGAGCGCCTCTTCGTTCTGCCCCTTGCTGTCGTAGCGATCGAGCTGCAGCATGCGGGCACCGCCCGGCAGCTTGACGCCGCCACGGGCGTTGACCCGCTCGACCGCCCACAGCAGATTGCGGAACACCGCCTCGCCGGTGTTGGCGAAAGGCCCGCTCATGCTCTCGATCAGGGCCAGCCGGATCGGCGGCGCCGATTGCGCCAGGGCCGTGGGGAGCGCCGGCGCGCATAGCGCCAGCGCGGCCAATTTCAAGGCGCGTCGACGCCAAATAAAGTTGGAAGGCATTGTCTTGAATCCCCTGTTGCAGCGCCTAGATGCGATGGCATGCGGCACTTGTCTTGTTGAACGCCGCGCAGTGTAAGGGACACACATTCTTGTCCCGGAAGCCATCCCTCAGCCCAGGAGTCTCATCATGTTTTTCGCCCCCGCAGTCCGCACCGCCCGCTTCGTTCCGCGCACCTATGACCGCAGCCTCGAGCGCTTCGTCAACCAGGCCTTCTCGGGTGCGCAGCGTTCGCTCAACGTCGAGCAGGACGACAAGACCTGGACCCTCACGCTGGACGTGCCCGGCCTGTCGCGCGACGACCTGACGATCGGCATCGAAGGCGCCGTGGTCCGCATCGAAAGCAAGGCCGAAGCCAAGCGCCAGATCAAGGCTGCCTACGAGCTGCCGCAGGACATCGATGTCGCCGCCAGCGAGGCCAAGCTCGAGAACGGCGTCCTGAGCCTGAAGCTGGGCAAGCGGGTGCCGGTGAGCAACGTCGCCCAGCTCGCGATCAACTGAGCCTCGCGGTGCATGCGCCCGGTTCGACCCGGGCGCAATACCCTCCGATGGACGGGCCGGTAACTTTCTGTTGCTGGCCCTGTCATGTTTCTGGCTGACAATAAGTGCCAAATACGTCACGTTCTGTGACGTATTTTTCAATGCTTTCTTCTTAATTAGCGTCCGAATCGTCGAGTTCTGCGGTGGCAGCAGGTGGCGGGCGCCCGACGAAGCGCCATGAAAACGCACTTGAAGTTTGCCAAGAACAACGCCCGGGCCGATACCCTGCTGGTCTTCCTGCCTGGCGCTTTTCTGAAGCCCGAGGAGTTCGAGCGCGAGGGCTTCGTCAACGCCGTCCGGGAGCGCGAGTTCGCGGCCGACGCCCTGCTGGTGGACGCCGACGTCTCCTACTACTACGACCAGACCTTCATCGAACGGCTGCACCACGATGTGCTGGAGCCGCAGCGCGCGCTGGGCTACCGGTCGATCTGGCTGGTGGGCATCTCGATCGGCGGCTTCGGCGCCCTGATCCACGAACTGGCGAAGCCGGGCGCGGTCGACGGCATCGTCGCCCTGGCGCCCTACCTGGGCCGGCGGCCGATCGGCGCCGAGATCCACAAGGCCGGCGGCCTGCGGGCCTGGAAGGCGCCCGAGGGTCCGCCGCCGGACGAGGAAGTCGACCGCAAGCTGTGGCCCTGGCTGCAGCAGTACGCCTCGCCGCAGAAGGCCGCCCAGCTGCCGCCTCTGTACCTCGGCTTCGGGCTCAGCGACCGCTTTGCCTCCAACCACCAGCTGCTGGCCGACGCGCTGCCGCCCGGCCATGTCTTCACCACCGAAGGCGGCCACGACTGGCCGCAATGGTCGCAGCTGTGGCGCAAGATGCTCGACGTGCTGCCGCTGCCTTCGATGGCGCGCAGCGAGCTCAGGCGTCCGGCGGCGACGCCAATGGCCATCGCGGCCTGACGTCGAAGGCGTAGTGCCCGGTCGGCGCCTGGACGCCGGCCTGCAGCCGCATCGCCGCCGCCATCGCGATCATCGCGCCGTTGTCGGTGCACAGGTGCAGCTCCGGATAGTGCACGCGCACGCCGCGCCTGGCGCAGGCGGCATCGAGCTGCTGGCGCAGCACGCGGTTGGCGCCCACCCCGCCCGCGACCACGAAGCGGTCGAGCCCGGTCTGCTCGATCGCCGCCAGCGACTTCTTGAGCAGCACCTCGACGATCGCGGCCTGCGTCGAGGCGGCCAGGTCGGGCTTGCGGGCCTCCAGTTGGTCGCCCAGCTTCTTGGCCTGGGTCAGCACCGCGGTCTTCAGACCGGCGAAGGAAAAGTCGAGGTTGCCGCTGTGCAGCAGCGGACGCGGCAGCTTGAAGGCTTCGGCATCGCCCTGCTCCGCCAGCTTGGCGAGCCAGGGGCCGCCGGGATAAGGAAGGCCCATGAGCTTGGCGCTCTTGTCGAAGGCCTCGCCGGCGGCGTCGTCGATGGTTTCGCCGAGCAGCGCGTAGCGCCCGATCCCGTCGACCCGCATCAGCTGCGTATGGCCGCCGGACACCAGCAGCGCGACGAATGGGAATTCGGGCGGATCGGCGCTCAGGAACGGCGACAGCAGGTGGCCTTCGAGGTGGTGCACGCCGAGCACCGGCTTGTCGAGCGCCGCGCCGAGCGCGCAGGCCACGCCGGCGCCGACCAGCAGGGCGCCCGCCAGGCCGGGACCGCGGGTGTAGGCGACGACGTCGACGTCGGACAGGCGCCGGCCGGCCTCTTCGAAGACCGCTTCGGTCAGCGGCAGGACGCGGCGGATGTGGTCGCGGCTGGCGAGCTCGGGCACCACGCCGCCGTAGGCCTGGTGCATCGCGATCTGGCTGTGCAGCGCGTGCGCGGCCAGCCGCGGCAGGCCGTCGTCCACGGTCTCGACCAGCGCCACGCCGGTTTCATCGCAGGAGGATTCGATTCCCAGTACATGCATCCGTCGAGTGTAGGCGGCGCCCTGTTCCGGGGCACGGATGTTGCTGCATTCCCCTGGAACGGCCCCCGGGCCTCGAGAACACCCCGATGAAATCCGGATTGAGCTTCCTGGTCGGCGCCCTGCGCTGCGAAATCGATGAGCTGGAGCAGCTCGCGCGCACCAGCGAGCTGGTGGCGACGATCGGCCGGCTGGTCCATGCCCTGCAGCGCGAACGCGGCATCTCGAACGTGCTGCTGGCGTCGCGCGGCCAGCGCTTCGTCGCGCAGCGCGACGCCCAGATCGCCGAATGCCTGCGGCAGGAGCAGGCCGTGCGCCTGGCCTTCGACCAGCTCGACGCCGCCGATGGCCGCATCGGCAACGGTGCGCGGCTGTTCAGCCGGATCGCCTGGGTGCTGCCGGGGATGGACGCCCTGAGCGGGTTGCGCCAGCGGATCGGCGCGCTGGAGATCGATGCCGCGCAGTCGACTGCCGCCTTCGGCAAGCTGATCGCCGGCCTGATCGCGGTCGTGTTCGAGGCCGCCGACGGCGCGACCGACCCGGAGATCTCGCGCCTGCTGGTCGCGCTGTTCAACTTCATGCAGGGCAAGGAGTTCGCGGGCCAGGAGCGGGCCTGCGGCGCCGCGGCCTTCGCCTCGGGCCGCAACGACGGCGCCCGCCAGCAGCAATGGCTGCACCTGATCGCCTCGCAGGAGCATTGCTTCGAGCTGTTCGCCGACTTCGCCGCGCCCGGCCTGGCCGAGGTCTGGGGCTCGGTGCAGGCGGCGGCGCAGCTGGCCGAACTGGAGCGGCTGCGCCGCATCGCCTGCGCGGCGCCGGCCGGCGTGGCGCTCGACAGCGAGCTGAGCCAGGCCTGGTTCGACTGCTGCACCCGCCGCATCGACGCCATGCAGGCGGTCGAGGAGCGGCTGGCGGCCGACCTGCGCCGGCTCTGCCTGCACAAGACCACCCAGGCGCGCAGCGAGTTGCAGGCCCACCAGGCCCTGCTGGCCAGCCTGCAGGGTGGAAACGGCACGGAGACGGCGGATTTCTTTCTCGACGCGCCGGCAGCGCCGGATGCACCGGCCGGCGGCGCGCCCTACGGCCGGCAGCTCGAGCGCTCGATCCTCGACATGGTGCAGGAGCAGTCGCGCCGGCTGCAGGCGATGGGCGACGAGCTGGACACCGTGCGCGCCGCCCTCAACGAGCGCAAGCTGGTCGAGCGCGCCAAGGGACTGCTGATGGCGCACCGCCGCATCCGCGAGGAAGAGGCCCACAAGATGCTGCGCCAGACCGCGATGAATCAGGGCCGGCGCCTGGTCGAGGTCGCCGAATCGGTGCTTGCCATGGCCGAGTACCTGCCCGTCGACAAGGCGCCCTGAGTGCATCGGCGGCCCGCAATGGTGCACTGCACAAGCACTTCGCGACGGCAGGCTTCTTGCGGAATCCGCGCCACGGCGAGCATTGACGGGTGTTCAACGCTACTCTTTTCATAGCAACCAGCAATTGGCACGCCGCTTGCTGTCTCCCAGTCCATAGACCGACGAAGGTCTTCAGGCAGGCGGCATCCAACGGCGGGTGCGGCCCACCGAACCGGACAAAGGCGTCCTTATCCCGCAGGGGCTCGTTTTCGAGCGGCCCGTGCGTGGTGAGGGCGCCTTTTCGTTTTTCCGAACCGCTTTTTTCACTTCCCGGAGTACGACCCATGACCGATGCGCTGAAACCCACACTGAGTCGCCGCCGAGTGCTGCAGGCCGCCGCCGCCGGCGTGGTCGGGCTCGACCCCGCGCTGCGTGCCGCCGTCTGGGCCCAGGGCTCCGACAAGCCCGAGAAGGAAGAAGTCAAGATCGGCTTCATCCCGCTGACCGACTGCGCCAGCGTCGTGATGGCCTCGGTGCTGGGCATCGACAAGAAGTACGGCGTCAAGATCGTGCCGAGCAAGGAGGCCAGCTGGGCCGGCGTGCGCGACAAGCTGGTCAACGGCGAACTGGATTTCGCCCACGTGCTGTACGGCCTGGTCTACGGCGTGCACCTGGGCATCGGCGGCCCGAAGAAGGACATGGCGGTGCTCATGACTCTCAACAACAACGGGCAAGCCATCACGCTGTCGAAGAAGCTGGCCGACAAGGGGGCGGTCGACGGCGCATCGCTGGCCAAGGTGATGGGCAAGGAAAAAGCCGAATACACCTTCGCCCAGACCTTCCCCACCGGCACCCACGCGATGTGGCTGTACTACTGGATGGCGGCCAACGGCATCAACCCGCTGAAGGACGCCAAGGTCATCACCGTGCCGCCGCCGCAGATGGTGGCCAACATGCGCGTGGGCAACATGGACGGTTTTTGCGTCGGTGAGCCCTGGGGCCAGCGCGCGATCATGGACGGCATCGGCATCACGGCGATCACCAGCCAGGACATCTGGAAGGACCACCCCGAGAAGGTGCTCGGCACCACCGGCGACTTCGTGAAGAAGTACCCGAACACCGCGCGCGCCGTGACCGCCGCGATCCTCGAGGCCGGCAAGTGGATCGACGCCGGCCTGCAGAACAAGAACAAGATGGCCGAGACCATCGCCGACAAGAGCTACGTCAACACCAGCGTGGACGCGATCAACCAGCGCATCCTGGGGCGCTACACCAACGGCCTCGGCAAGAACTGGGACGACCCCAACTACATGAAGTTCTACGCCGACGGCGCGGTCTCCTATCCGTACCTGTCGGACGGCATGTGGTTCCTGACCCAGCACAAGCGCTGGGGCCTGCTGAAGGAGCATCCGGACTACCTGCAGGTGGCGACCCAGATCAACCAGATCGACATCTACAAACAGGCCGCCGCCGCCGCCAAGACGCCGGTGCCGAAGGAAACGATGCGCAGCAGCAAGCTGTTCGACGGCGTCGTCTGGGACGGCAAGAACCCGAAGCAGTACGCCGATTCGTTCAAGGTCCATGCCTGAGGAGCCCACCATGGTCAGTGCCGTCTTCCATTCCCCCCTCGAGGCCCACGCGGCCTTGCCGCCGGCGGCGAAAGCCGTCGCCCGCCCGGTCGCCACGGCTGCGCCGGTCGCGCTCGTACCGATGCCGCGCGTGCCGCGCGATTTCCGCGCCGTCTGGCTGCGCGTGCTGCCGCCGGTGCTCGGCTTCGCGCTGCTGGTTCTGGTCTGGGAACTGGTAGCGCTGAAGAGCACCACCGGCTTCCCCTCGCCGCTCGCCACCTGGCAGCAGGCGCTGACCGTGTTCAGCGATCCGTTCTACAGCAAGGGCCCGAACGACCAGGGCGTGGGCTGGAACGTGCTCTCGTCGCTGCAGCGGGTGGCGCTGGGCTTCGGCCTGGCGGCCGCGGTCGGCATCCCGGCCGGCTTCGCGATCGGGCGCTTCGAGTTTCTCTCTCGCATGTTCAATCCGCTGATCAGCCTGCTGCGGCCGGTGTCGCCGCTGGCCTGGCTGCCGATCGGCCTGTTGGTGTTCAAGGGCGCCAACCCGGCCGCCATCTGGACCATCTTCATCTGCTCGATCTGGCCGATGATCATCAACACCGCGGTCGGCGTGCAGCGCGTGCCGAGCGACTACATGAACGTCGCCCGCGTGCTGAACCTCAGCGAATGGAAGATCTTCACCAAGATCCTGTTCCCCGCCGTGCTGCCCTACATGCTGACCGGCGTGCGGCTGGCGGTCGGCACCGCCTGGCTGGTGATCGTCGCGGCCGAGATGCTGACCGGCGGCGTCGGCATCGGCTTCTGGGTCTGGGACGAGTGGAACAACCTCAACGTCGCCAACATCATCATCGCGATCTTCGTCATCGGCATCGTTGGTCTGGTGCTCGAGTTCGCGCTCGTCAAGATCGCCACCGCATTCACGTTCGAAGAGGTCAAGCAATGAACGACGACACCAAGTACATCGCGATCGAAGGCGTCGAGCAGCGCTTCAAGACCGCCAAGGGCAGCTTCCTGGCGCTGCGCGACATCCACCTGAACGTCGCCAAGGGCGAGTTCATCACGCTGATCGGCCACTCGGGCTGCGGCAAGTCGACGCTGCTGAACCTGATCGCCGGCCTGACCGCGCCGACGCAGGGCGTGCTGCTGTGCGCCAACCGCGAGATCAAGGGCCCGGGGCCGGAGCGTGCGGTGGTGTTCCAGAACCACTCGCTGCTGCCCTGGCTGACCTGCTACGAGAACGTCTACCTGGCGGTCGAGCGGGTGTTCGCGGCGACCGAGAACAAGGCGCAGCTCAAGGCCCGCACCGAGGCGGCGCTGGCGCTGGTGGGCCTCACGCCGGCGGCGCAGAAGCGGCCCGGCGAGATCTCGGGCGGCATGAAGCAGCGCGTGGGCATCGCGCGCGCGCTGTCGATGGAACCCAAGGTGCTGCTGATGGACGAGCCCTTCGGCGCCCTCGATGCGCTGACCCGCGCCAAGCTGCAGGACGAGCTGCTGGCGATCGTGCAGAAGACCCGCAGCACCGTCGTGATGGTGACGCACGATGTCGACGAGGCCGTGCTGCTGTCGGACCGCATCGTGATGCTGACCAACGGTCCGGCCGCCACCATCGGCGAAGTGCTGGCGGTCGACATTCAGCGGCCGCGCAACCGCGTGGCGCTGGCCGAGGATCCGGTCTACGTGCATGCGCGCAAGGCCGTGATCGACTTCCTGTACACGCGCCAGGCGCACGTGGAAAAAGTCGCCGCCTGAATCAAACACCCGGCACCGGGACTCAGGACATGATGACCTGCAGGCTGTGCTCGTATGCGGCGGTGAGCTGCTCGAAGGTGTCGACCAGCGCGTCGCTGGCGCGCACCAGCGACGCCCGGCCCTCGGCGCTGTCGAGGGCCCGCACGCCACCCAGCAGGTGCAGCCATTCGTCGCGCGCGACCGCCAGCGCGGCACGGATCTCGGGCGAGCTCAGCGGCGCGGCTTCGAGCTCCCGCAGCGCGGCCTCGAACTCGTCCATCGTCGTCGCCATCCGGTCCTGCGACGGCGCCGCCAGCAGTGCCTCCTTGGCGAGCCGCTGGGCCCGCATGCGCTGCCGGCCGCAGAGGTTGACGATCCGCAGCGCCCGCCGCGCGCCGGAGGCTTCGAGCGCCTCGGTCAGCGCCTCGGCGGCCCGCAGCAGGGCCTCGGCCCGGGCATCGATCGCATCGAGCGCCGTCGCCGCCGGCCGCGCCGCGAGGGCCGTTTCCAGTTCCTGCCAGGCGCCGCGCACCCGGTCCAGCGCCGCGGTGGCGGGCGCGCCGAGCGCCAGGGCGGCGAGATGATCCAGGTTGTGCTTCACCCGCTCGGTGGACTGCGTGCGCAGCACCCGGGCGCGCCGCACGTCGATGCCGGCCAGGGCTTGTGCCGCAACCCGCACCAGCCGCTGCGACAGCATGCGCAGCTGGCCGGCGCGGTTGATCGCATCGGCCCACTGCGCGGCCTCGAGCACCGAGCGCGAGACTTCGCCCAGCCGCAGGTTGGCATGCATGGCGGCGCCGCGCAGCAGGCCGAAGGCCTCGTCCTCGCCGATGCCGCGGGCCGACATCAGCAGGCCCTTGGCCCGGTCGACCCACTTGCGCTCATCGAGGCGGGTGCGCAGCGCCTCGAGTTCGCTGCGCAGCGCGACCTCGCGCTGCCAGCGGGCATCGGCACGCGCGTTCAGCGCTGCCAGGGCCGGTGCGTCGATGCGATCGGCCGGCGCCCAGGCGTGCACGCCGAGCGCCACCAGCTGCGCATGGGCCGCATCGTCGAGCGGCGCGCTGACGAGTCCAATGGCGCAGGGCGGCAGGCCCGACCAGGCCCGCAGCGCATCGAGCAACGGTTCAGGCACCAAGCCTGGCAGCCAGATCAGGACCTGTCGTGGTGCCGACGCCTCGATCTGGCGCACCAGATCGCCGCAGGCGACCGCGACGAAACCGTGGGCCAGCGCCAAGTCGAGGGCCGCGGGCAGCGCATGGGAAGCGCTTTCGGGAGGAGGAACAACGAGAAATCGGGTCACGGTCGCAATCGGAAACAGATGCACAGCATAGGCCAGCCAACGCTCAAGTTACTGGCACGTCTTTTGCGTAAGTCAGGGTGCGGTGTAACGAAGCACCGCTTTGGTGAAGCGGCAGGTTCCTGCCCGCCGTCCGGCAGCGACAAGGCCGGACACACCCTTCAGGTTGCCGGCTGCCGCCGCTGCCACACCTTCCCAACCCCGCCCGACGACACGGCCCGCTCCCGGCCGGGCCGCGGCATTTCGCATGGACTGCCATGACCAGCTTCAAGACGTTTCTGAAAACAGGCCACGGCCCGACGCTGTTCGCGGCCTTTCTCTATTTCTCTTTCTCGTGCTGCATCTGGGTGCTGAACGGCGCCATGGCGCCCTTCATCGGCGAGACCTTCGATCTCTCGCCGGCGCAGAAGGGGCTGATGCTGTCGGTGCCGATCATCGCCGGCGCGCTGATGCGCTTTCCGCTCGGCATCCTGTCGCAGTACATCGGCCGCAAGAACGCGACGCTGGTCGAGATGGGCCTGATCGCGGTGGCGATGCTGTTCGGCTTCTTCTTCGTGAAGAGCTTCAACGACCTGCTCGCGATGGGCGTGCTGCTGGGCATCGCGGGCGCCAGCTTCGGCGTCGCGCTGTCGCTGGGCTCGGGCTGGTTCCCGCCCCAACACAAGGGCCTCGCGATGGGCCTGGTCGGCGCCGGCAATGTCGGCACCGCGGTGTCGGTGCTGGTGGCGCCGCCGCTGGCGCAATGGCTGGGCTGGCAGGCGGTGTACGGCGTCGCCGCCGGCGCGATCCTGCTGCCGATGGTCGTGATGGTCGTGTTCGCCAAGGAGCCGCCGGACATCGACAGCCATGCCAGTTTCCGCGAGCACATCGCCTGCCTGTTCGAGAAGGACGGCTGGGTCTTCAGCCTGATCTACGGCGTGACCTTCGGCGGTTTCATCGGCCTGACGACCTTCCTGCCGTCCTACTACTACGACCAGTTCGGCGTCAGCAAGGTGCAGGCGGGGCAGCTCACCATGCTGGCCGCCTTCATGGGTGCCGCAGTGCGCGTCGTCGGCGGCTGGATCTCCGACCGCTGGGGCGGTGTCAACACGCTGACCCTGGTGCTGACGGTGGTGGCCGGCGGCCTGGTGCTGGTGGGCATCTCGTCGTCCTCGCTGGTGCTCACCACGCTGCTGCTGATCGTCTGCTTCGCGGCGCTGGGCGCGGGCAACGGCGCCCTGTTCCAGCTGGTGCCGCTGCGCTGGCCGGCCAGCACTGCGGTGGCCGGCTCGATGATCGGCGAGATCGGCGCCCTCGGCGGCGGCCTGGTGCCCAATGCGATGGGCCTGTCCAAGCAATACCTCGGCAGCTACACCTGGGGCTTCGTCTTCTTCGCACTGCTTTCGCTGGTGATGCTCGGCGTGATGCGCGTGATGCAGATCCGCTGGACCCGCACCTGGGCCGAGAAAGGCGGTCGTGCGCGGGTCGCGGCCACTCCCTCGGCGGTCAAGTACGCCGCCCCGCGCAAGACGGCGCGCCAGCGCTGAAGAGGCCACCCATCATGTCAGCGCGGCAAGAAGAGCAGCCACAGCACGAGCAGTGCGTTGAGCAGCAGCGACACCGCCAGCGCGATCTTGACCAGCGCGGCCGGATCGCGGCGGATCAGCGGGGTGTGGCCGGGCGGACCGACGGGACGCGACGCCCCGCGCTCCAGCGCCAGCACCAGCTCCTCGGCGGTCTCGAAGCGCTGGCGCGGATCGCGCGCCACCGCCTTGCACACCAGGTGGTCGAGCCAGACGGGAACGTCGGGCCGGATGCGCGAGAGCGCGGCCGGGTCGCGCCGGTAGCGCGCCAGCTGGTAGGGCTCGATCTCGCCATAGGGAAGGCGTCCCGCCAGCCACTGGTAGAGCGTGACGCCGAGCGCGAACAGGTCGCTGCCGGCATCGGCGTCGGCACCCTGCCACTGCTCGGGGTTGATGTAGCTCGGCGTGCCGGCGTGCAGCTCGCGCTGGGCCTCGCCCTCGCGCCCGGACAGCGCGACGCCCAGGTCGAGGATGCGCCAGCGGCCGTCCTCGCCCAGGTGCAAGTTGGCGGGCTTGATGTCGCGGTGCACCACCCCCTGACGGTGCAGCCGGCCCAGCGCCTTGGCGATCGCGATGGCCGCGCCGATCACCTCGGCCGTGGCGCCCCGCGGGCCGGTCTTCTGCAGCTGTTCGAGCGTGCGGCCGCCATGCCAGTCGAACACGACGTAGAGCGCGCTGGCGTCCTCGGCGCGTTCATGCACGCGGACGAAGCCGCTGTCCGCGCGGGCGCTGACGCGCAGGCCCAGCCAGGCCTCGTGCGCCAGCATGGCGCGCTCCTCGGGATCGCCGGCGCGCGAGGGATGCAGCGTCTTGATCGCAACCAGTTCCCGCGTGACCGGATGGCGCGCCTGGTAGAGCAGGTGCACGCCCGTGTCGGCCACCCGCGCCGTGATGGCGTAGCCGTCGAGCATGTCGCCGACCTTCAGCGCCGGCGGCGGCGCCAGCCGACGGACGTCGCCGAGCTCGTCGTCGAGCTGGCGCGCGTCGAGGCCGGTCACGCGGATCACCAGCGCGGTGGCGTTGTCGCGCGAACCGGCCGCGAGCGCCGCCCGCACCAGCGCCTCGCTGCCCTGCAGCGCCGTGCCCTGCAGCGCGAAGCGCGCCAGCTGCTGCGCCTTGAGTGCGCCATGCACGCCATCGGAGGTCAGTACGAAGCAATCGCCGACACGGACCTCGCCCTGCGCGTAGTCGACCCGCACCTGGTCGTCGAGGCCGATCGCCCGGGTCAGGCGGCTGCGCAGGTCCGGATGCTCGAAGGCGTGGTCCTGGGTCAGCGGAAGGGCCGGCTCGCCGGCGTCGCGCACCTGCCAGGCGCGGGTGTCGCCCACGTGCGCCAGCGTGTAGCTCTGGCCGTGCAATACCAGCGCGGTCAAGGTGGTGAGCGCGGTGCCGCCGCCCTGCCGGCGCCGGTTGTGGTCGGCCAGCCAGGCGTTCTGGGCGCCGATCAGCCGGTCCAGGGCCGCGGTCGGCTCCCAGGTGTCGGGCGTCGCAAAGTAGTCGGCCAGCAGACCCATCACGGTGGTCTGTGCCGCCTCCAGGCCATGGCCGCCGGTGGACACGCCGTCGGCGATGGCGGCGATCAGCCCGCGCGCCTCCTCGCCCGGCGGCGCGTGCACGGTGCCGGCGAAGTCCTCGTTGACGTCGCGCGGCCCGCGCTGGCTGCTGTAGCCGATGTCCACTTCAAAGCTCATGGCGCAATTCTCCACGCGCGCCGCGGGCGGCTCGCTTGATTCGAATCCACGAAAGAGGTCCACCCCATGAAGAAGATGAAACTCGTGATGGTCGGCAACGGCATGGCCGGCGTGCGCACGCTCGAGGAACTGCTCAAGATCGAGCCCGAGCTCTATGACATCACCGTGTTCGGCGCCGAGCCGCACCCCAACTACAACCGCATCCTGCTGTCGCCGGTGCTGGCCGGCGAGCAGACCGTGGACGAGATCGTCCTCAACAGCTGGGAGTGGTACGCCGACAACCACATCACGCTGCATGCCGGCAAGAAGGTGGTCGAGATCGATCGGGTCAGGCGCATCGTGCGCGCCGACGACGGCACCGAGGCCGACTACGACCGGCTGCTGCTGTGCACCGGCTCCAACCCCTTCATGCTGCCGGTGCCCGGCAAGGACCTGAAAGGCGTGATCGCCTACCGCGACATCGCCGACACCGACTACATGATCGAGGCCGCCCGCACGCACAAGAACGCGGTCGTGATCGGCGGCGGCCTGCTGGGGCTGGAGGCGGCCAACGGCCTGATGCTGCGCGGCATGACAGTGACCGTGGTGCACGTGATGCCCTGGCTGATGGAGCGCCAGCTCGACGACGTCGCGGGCAAGCTGCTGCAGAAGTCGCTGGAAGACCGGGGACTGAAGTTCATGATGGGCGCGCAGACGCAGGAGCTGGTCGGCGGACCCGACGGCCGGGTCACCGCGATCCGCTTCAAGGACGGCACCGAGGTGGCGGCCGACCTGGTCGTGATGGCGGTCGGCATCCGGCCCAACACCGAGCTGGCGGAGAAGGCCCGGCTGCACGTCAACCGCGGCATCGTGGTGACCGACACCCTGCAGACCGTCACCGACGCCCGCATCTACTCGGTCGGCGAATGCGCGGCGCATCGGGGCATCGCCTACGGCCTGGTGGCGCCGCTTTTCGAGCAGGCCAAGGTGGCGGCCAACCACCTGGCGCAGTTCGGCATCGGCCGCTACCTGGGCTCGCTGACCTCGACCAAGCTCAAGGTCACCGGCATCGACCTGTTCTCGGCCGGCGAATTCATGGGTGGTGAAGGCACGGAAGAGATCGTGATGAGCGACCCCTTCGGCGGCGTCTACAAGAAGCTGGTGATCAAGGACGACAAGCTGGTCGGCGCCTGCCTCTACGGCGACACGGTCGACGGCAGCTGGTACTTCAAGCTCTTGCGAGACGGCCGCAGCGTGCACGACATCCGCGACAAGCTGATGTTCGGCGAATCGAACATCGGCGACACCGGCCACGAGGGCCACAGCAAGGCGGCCTCGATGCCCGACGATGCCGAAGTCTGCGGCTGCAATGGCGTCAACAAGGGAACGATCTGCAAGGCGATCAAGGACCGCGGCTTGTTCACGCTGGAAGAGGTCAAGAAGCACACCAAGGCCAGCGCCTCGTGCGGCTCGTGCACCGGGCTGGTCGAGCAGATCCTGATGTTCACGGCCGGCGGCGACTACTCCGCCACGCCGAAGAAGAAGGCGGTCTGCGCCTGCACCGACGTCAGCCACCAAGACGTGCGCGAAGCGATCCGCAAGCAACACTACCTGACGCACGACGAGGTCTACCGCAACCTCGGCTGGCGCACGCCCAACGGCTGCGCCAGCTGCCGCCCGGCCGTCAACTACTACCTGATCTCGACCTGGCCCAAGGAGGCGAAGGACGATCCGCAGAGCCGCTTCATCAACGAGCGCAGCCACGCCAACATCCAGAAGGACGGCACCTACTCAGTGATCCCGCGCATGTGGGGCGGCCACACCACGCCCGACGAGCTGCGCCGCATCGCGGATGCCGCCGACAAATACAAGATCCCGACGGTCAAGGTCACGGGCGGGCAGCGCATCGACCTGCTGGGCGTGAAGAAGGAAGACCTGGAGAACGTCTGGAAGGACATCGGCATGCCCTCGGGCTTTGCCTACGCCAAGTCACTGCGCACGGTGAAGACCTGCGTCGGCAGCGAGTGGTGCCGCTTCGGCACCCAGGACTCGACCCAGCTGGGCAAGGACCTGGAACGCGCGCTGTGGGCGATGTACTCGCCGCACAAGGTCAAGCTGGCGGTGTCGGGCTGCCCGCGCAACTGCGCCGAATCGGGCATCAAGGACGTCGGCGTGATCGGCGTCGACTCGGGCTGGGAGATCTATGTCGGCGGCAACGGCGGCATCAAGACCGAGGTGGCGCACTTCCTGGTCAAGGTGAAGAGCGCCGAGGAAGTGATGGCCTACGCCGGCGCCTTCCTGCAGCTGTACCGCGAGGAAGGCTGGTACCTGGAGCGCACCGTGCACTACATCGGACGGGTCGGCCTCGACCACGTGAAGAAGCGGATCCTCGAAGACGCCGAGGGCCGCAAGGCGCTCTGGGAACGGCTGCAGTTCGCGCTCGACGGCGAACCCGATCCGTGGTTCGAGTCGAGCCAGGCGTCGGTCGATGTCCGGCAGTTCACGCCGGTGGCGGTGGTCGGCGCGCTGCCGCAGACCGTTTGACAAGGAGCACGGTCATGAGCCAATGGACAGCCATCTGCCGCGTCGACGACATCCCGGTGCTGGGCGCACGGCGCGTGGCGCGGCCCGCGGGCATCGACGTCGCGGTGTTCCGCAATGCCGAGAACCAGGTCTTCGCCCTGCTCGACCGCTGCCCCCACAAGGGCGGCCCGCTGAGCCAGGGCATCGTCTTCGGCACCAGCGTGGCCTGCCCGCTGCACAACTGGGCGATCGGGCTCGACGACGGCTGCGCGAAGTCGCCCGACGAAGGCTGCACGCCGCGCTTCGCGGTCAAGGTGGCGGACGGCGTGGTGCACCTGGACAGCGCGGAACTGGCCGGCCATGCCACCGGGCTCGAACGCCCGGTCGCCGGCCCGAAGCGCCCGGTCGCAGCTTGAGAAACGCCATGAACCAGACACGCTCCACCTGCCCGTACTGTGGCGTCGGTTGCGGCGTGATCATCGAATCCGATGGCGCGCAGATCACCGGCGTGCGCGGCGACCCCGAGCATCCCGCCAACTTCGGCCGCCTGTGCACCAAGGGCTCGACCCTGCACCTCACGGCCAGCGCCGCGGTCACGATGCAGACGCGCCTGCTGCGGCCCATGCAGC
The DNA here is from genome assembly GCF_030486595.1 of Variovorax ginsengisoli. GTDB lineage: Bacteria > Pseudomonadota > Gammaproteobacteria > Burkholderiales > Burkholderiaceae_C > Variovorax > Variovorax ginsengisoli_B. The sequence continues at coordinate 199,612 of NZ_JAUJZH010000007.1, forward strand.
GCGCCACGCGAGGCTCGGCGCCCGAGCCGATCGGCTGGGACGGCGCGCTCGACCTCGCGGTCCGGAAGTTCGCCCAGGTGATCCGCGACCACGGCCCGGATGCCGTGGGCTTCTATGTCTCGGGCCAGTTGCTGACCGAGGACTACTACGTCTTCAACAAACTCGCCAAGGGCCTGATCGGCACCAACAACATCGACACCAACTCGCGCCTGTGCATGAGCAGCGCGGTGGCCGGCTACAAGCAGACGCTCGGCGCCGACGCGCCGCCGGCCTGCTATGACGACCTCAAGTCCGCCGACTGCCTGTTCATCGTCGGCAGCAACGCGGCCTGGGCGCATCCGATCCTGTTTCGCCGCATCGAGGACGCCAAGGCCGCCAACCCGGCGCTGAAGATCATCGTGGCCGATCCGCGCCGCACCGACACGGCGGAGATCGCCGACCTGTTCCTGCCGATCCAGCCCGGCACCGACGTGATGCTGTTCAACGGCATGCTGCACCTGATGCTCTGGGAAGGCTGGACCGATGCCCGCTACATCGCCGCGCACACCACGGGCTTCGATGCGCTCAAGGCCACCGTGCGCGACTGCACGCCCGACCGCGTGGCGCAGATCTGCGGCATCGCCAAGGACGACCTGCTGCAGGCCGCGCGGCTGTTCGCGACCTCGGCAGCGACCTTGAGCCTCTACTGCCAGGGCCTCAACCAGTCGTCCTCGGGCACCGCCAAGAACGCGGCGCTCATCAACCTGCACCTGGCCACCGCGCAGATCGGCAAGCCCGGGGCCGGTCCGTTCTCGCTGACCGGGCAGCCGAACGCGATGGGCGGCCGCGAGGTCGGTGGCCTGGCCAACCTGCTGTCGGCCCACCGCGATCTCGCCAACCCCGCGCACCGGGCCGAAGTCGCAGCCCTGTGGGGCGTGCCGGAGGTGCCGGCGAAGGCCGGCAAGACCGCGGTCGAGATGTTCCAGGCGGCGGCCGACGGCGAGATCCGGGCCCTCTGGATCGCTTGCACCAACCCGGCGCAGTCGATGCCCGACCAGTCGACGGTGCGCCGTGCGCTCCAGCGCTGCGAGTTCGTGGTGGTGCAGGAGGCCTTCTCGACCACCGCGACCTGCGACTACGCCGACCTCCTGCTGCCGGCCACCACCTGGGGCGAGAAGGAAGGCACGGTCACCAACAGCGAGCGCCGGATCTCGCGCGTGCGCCCGGCGGTGGCGGCGCCGGGGCAGGCGCGCAGCGACTGGGCGATCGGCGTGGACTTCGCGCGCCGGCTCGAAGCGCGCCTCGCGCGCGGCCACCTGCCGGCCACCCTCTTTCCCTACGCCAACGCCGAATCGGTCTGGAACGAGCACCGCGAGAGCACCCGCGGACGCGACCTCGACATTACCGGCATGAGCTACGCGATGCTCGAGGCAGCGCCGCAGCAATGGCCGCTGCGCGAGGGCGAAGCGTCCGGCCGTGCACGGCTCTACGAAGATGGCGTGTTCCCGACCCCCGATGGCCGGGCCCGCTTCGTCGACACGCCCTACAAGCCGGTGGCCGAGGCCCGCGAGGCGCGCTATCCGTTCTCGCTCAACACCGGCCGGCTGCGCGACCAGTGGCACGGCATGAGCCGCACCGGCACGCTGGGCCGGCTGTTCGGCCACGTGGCCGAGCCGAGCGTGCAGATGCACCCGCAGGACATGGCGCGCCGCCAACTGGCCGAAGGCGACCTCGTGCATGTGACGTCGCGCCGCGGCTCGATCGTGCTGCCGCTCGCCGCCAGCACGGAAGTCGGCCTGTCCCAGGCCTTCATCGCGATGCACTGGGGCGGCGAGTACCTGAGCGGCAGCTCGAGCACGGGCGAACGGCTGGCTGGCGTCAACGCACTCACCACGCCAAGCTACTGCCCCGACTCGAAGCAGCCGGAACTCAAGCACGCGGCAGTCAAGATCCTCAAGGCCGAGCTGCCCTGGTCGCTGCTCGCTGCCGCCTGGCTGCCCCAGGATGCGGCGCTGGACACCGCCGGCGCGCTGCGCGCGCTGATGCAGAGCTTTCCCTTCGCCAGCTGCGTTCCCTTCGGCACCGGCGGCGCGCTCGAAGGCGGCGCGCCCGAGCGCACCGGCATCCTCTTCCGTGCCGCCGGCTACGAGGCTCCGCCCGACGCCGTGCTGGCGCAGATCGAGGACCTGCTGGCGCTGGGCGGCGCCGACACGCTGCGCTACGCCGATGCCCGGCGCGGCCAGCGGCGCGCCGTGCGGCTGGCACGCGACGGCGCCGACGCCCGGCTCGAAGGCTTCCTGCTCGGCGGCGACACCCGCGCCGAAGCCTGGATCAAGGCCCTGCTGCAGGACCGCCTGCCGGCCCAGGCCTACGGCCGCCAGCTGCTGCGCCCCGGCGCCACGGCACCGGCCGGCGTGGCCGCGCGCGGCAAGGTCGTGTGCAGCTGCTTCGGCGTCACGCAGACCGCTATCGAGGCGCAGCTGGCGAGCGGCCCGGGCGACGAGACCGAAGGCCTGGCCGCACTGCAGGGCGCGCTCAAGTGCGGCACCAACTGCGGCTCCTGCCTGCCCGAACTCAAGCGCATGGTGCGTGCCGGCGTCGCGGGGCATAAGCCCACTGCCCAACCGGCATAAAGCATGCGGGACAATCCGGCACCCATGGGAATCAGCCACTACATCAAGGAAATCGGCCGCGGCGCACGCGGCGCGAAGCCGCTCGCCCGCGAGCAGGCCGCGGACCTGTTCGGCCAGGTGCTCGACGGCAGCATCACCGACCTCGAGATGGGCGCCTTCTGCCTGGCGATGCGGATCAAGGGCGAGACGCCCGAGGAACTTGCCGGCTTCCTCGATGCCACCCATGCCCGGCTGGCGCGCTTCCCGGCCGGCGAGCGGCCGCTGGTCGTGCTGCCGAGCTACAACGGCGCCCGCCGGCTGCCGGTGCTGACGCCGCTGCTGGCGCTGCTGCTGGCGCGCGAGGGGCTGCCGGTGCTGGTGCACGGCGCGGCCACCGAATCGACCCGGGTGCTGGCGTCCAGCGTGCTGGCCGCGCTCGAGGTGCCGGCGCTGGCGGCGATCCGCCCGATCGCCGGCGGCGAGGCGGTGTTCGCGCCGACCGCGCTGCTGAGCCCCGGGCTCAAGCGCCTGCTCGACGTGCGCCGCGTGGTCGGCCTGCGCAACCCGGGCCACAGCGTGGTCAAGCTGATGCAGCCCGCCCTCGGCGACTGCGTGGTGATCGGCAGCTACACCCATCCCGAATACGCGCGCTCGATGGCCGCCACCTTCGAGCTCACCGGCATGACCGCGCTGCTGTCGCGCGGCCTCGAGGGCGAAAGCGCAGCCGACCCGCGCCGCACCGCACAGGTCGACGGCTTCGTGCGCGGGCAGCGCATCGCGCTGCAGGCGCAGCAGCCCGGCACCCAGGCCGAGGTGCCCGGCCTGCCGAGCGAGATCGACGTCGAGACCACGGCCACCTACACCCGGCGCGTGCTGGCTGGCGAGCTGCCGGTGCCCGACGCGCTGGCGCAGCAGGTGGCGCACATCCTTCAATTGGCGCAGCGCGCGCAAGAGACACGCGCAGCCCACACCGCGGAGATCCCATGAGCCATCTTTCCCTCCAAGGCAGCTGCACCCTGGTGGGCGCCGGTCCCGGCGACCCCGAGCTGCTGACCCTCAAGGCGGTCAAGGCGATCCAGGCCGCGACCGTGCTGCTGGTCGACGACCTGGTCAACGACGAGATCCTGGCCTATGCCCGCCCCGGCGCCCGCATCGTCCACGTCGGCAAGCGCGGCGGCTGCCGCAGCACGCCGCAAGCCTTCATCGAGCGGCTGATGATCACCGCGGTGCAGGAAGGCGAGACCGTGGTCCGCCTGAAAGGCGGCGATCCCTTCATCTTCGGCCGCGGCGGCGAGGAGGTCGAGCACCTGCGCGAGCACGGCATCGAGGTCCGGGTCGTCAACGGCATCACGGCCGGCCTGGCCGCAGTCACGGCGCTGGGCGTGCCCCTGACCCACCGCGACCATGCCCAGGGCGTGGTGTTCGTCACCGGTCATGCCAAGACCGGCTACGCCGCCGGCGAACACCCGACCGACTGGCGCCAGCTGGCGGCCACCGCCCGCGACGCCCGCCTCACGCTGGTGATCTACATGGGCGTCGCCGGCGTCGCCCACATCCAGGACGAGCTGCTGCACGGACTGCCCGGCGACACCCCGGTCGCCGTGATCCAGCACGCCAGCCTGCCGCAGCAGCGCCACATCGCGACCACCCTGGCGCGGCTGCGCGCCGACATCGCGGGCGCGGCCATGGCCAGCCCGTCGGTGATCGTGGTCGGCGACGTGCTGCGCGGCCTGGCGGCGGCCGGCGTCCCGTCGGCCCGCTTCGGCACCTGAGACCGGCCCGTTGGACAGCTTCGACGTCGTCGTCATCGGCGCAGGCGCCGCCGGCCTCTTCTGTGCCGGCGTGGCGGGCCAGCGCGGCCTGAAGGTGCTGCTGCTCGACCATGGCGAGCGCATCGCCGAGAAGATCCGCATCTCGGGCGGCGGCCGCGCCAACTTCACCAACCGCGACCTCGACGTCCGCGCACCCCAGCGCCACTTCATCGGCGACAACCCGAACTTCTGCCGCTCCGCGCTGTCGCGCTACACGCCGCAGCAGTTCATCGCGCTGGTCCAGCGCCACGGCATCGCCTTCCACGAGAAGCACAAGGGCCAGCTGTTCTGCGACGGCCCGTCGCAGCAGATCATCGACATGCTGCTGGCCGAATGCGCGGCCGGCGGCGTGACCCACTGGCAACCCTGCAGCGTCGGCGCCGTCTCGTGGTCGGACGACGGCGGCTATGCGATCCAGACCGGCCGCGGCGCCGTGCGCACGCCCCGCCTGGTGGTCGCGACCGGGGGCCTCTCGATCCCGCAGATCGGCGCCAGCGACTTCGGCTACCGGATCGCCACCCAGTTCGGCCTGCGCGTCATCACGCCGCGGCCGGCGCTGGTGCCGCTGACCTTCGGCGGCGAGGCCTGGGAACCGTATGCGGGGCTGGCCGGGCTGGCGCTGCCGGTGCAGATCGAGACCGGCAGCAAGAAGGAGCGCATGGCGTTCCATGAAGACCTGCTGTTCACCCACCGCGGCCTGTCGGGTCCTGCGGTGCTGCAGATCTCGAGCTACTGGAAGCCCGGCGCGCCCCTGACCCTCGACTTCGCGCCCGGCACCGACGTCGCGGCGGCGCTGTCCGAGGCCAAGCAGCGCTCCCGCAAGCGGATCGGCAACGAGCTGGCGGCCTGGGTGCCGTCCCGGCTGGCCGACGCCTGGGTCGGCCAGGACGCCGCCCTGCAGCGCCCGATCAACGAGGCCGCCGACCGGGCGCTGGCGGCGCTGGCCGAGCGCATCGCGCGCTGGCAGATCACGCCCAGCGGCACCGAGGGCTACAAGAAGGCCGAGGTCACGGCCGGCGGCGTCGACACCCGCGACCTGTCCTCCCAGACCCTCGAATCGAAGCAGCCGGGACTCTATTTCATCGGCGAGGTGGTCGATGTCACGGGCTGGCTCGGCGGCTACAACTTCCAGTGGGCCTGGGCCAGTGCGCACGCCTGCGCCCAGGCGCTGGTGGCGCAACCCAAAGCTGACGCTATAATGTCGGGCTAACTTCGGCCTCCCCTCAACGGCCCACCCCATTTTTCAGTTGAGGAACCCCGGCCCGGGGCCTCGATCTCCCCAGGCCAAATGAACCAACCGATTCCTAAATGACCACCATCCGCGTAAAAGAAAACGAGCCCTTCGACGTCGCACTGCGCCGCTTCAAGCGCACCATCGAAAAGCTCGGCCTGCTGACCGACCTGCGTGCCCGCGAGTTCTACGAAAAGCCGACCGCCGAGCGCAAGCGCAAGAAGGCCGCGGCCGTCAAGCGCCACTACAAGCGCGTGCGCAGCATGCAGCTCCCCAAGAAGCTGTACTAAGCACCCGCAGCGTTGGCCACAGGCCACCGCCCGGTTCAATCCGGATCGAGCCGCGCCAGGGACACCCTGCCGCGGCTTTTGTTTGTCGCTCCATCAAAGAAAGCCAGCCATGAGCCTCAAGAACCAGATCACCGAAGACATGAAGACCGCGATGCGCGCCAAGGACGCCGAGCGCCTGGGCACCATCCGCCTGCTGCTCGCCGCCCTCAAGCAGAAGGAAGTCGACGAGCGCATCGAACTCGATGACGCGATGGTGGTCGCGATCGTCGACAAGCTGGTCAAGCAGCGCAAGGACTCGGTCGCCGCCTTCACCCAGGGCGGCCGCACCGACCTGGCCGACAAGGAAGCGGCCGAGATCAAGGTGCTCGAGGTCTACCTGCCGCAGCGCATGAGCGCCGACGAGGTGGCGGTCGAGGTCCGGGCGATCGTCGCCGAACTCGGCGCCAAGGGCCCGGGCGACATGGGCAAGGTGATGGGCGCGGTCAAGGCCAGGCTGGCCGGCAAGGCCGACATGGGCCAGGTCAGCGCCGCCGTCAAGGCGGCACTGGCCAGCGCCTGAGCATGAAGTCGCGCCCGGTCCTCAAGGCCTGCGCCTGCCTGGTCGACGCCCGGGGCCGGCTGCTGGTGTTCCACCATCCCGAGGACCGCGGCATGCAGCTGCCCAAGGGCACGATCGAGCCCGGCGAAGCGCCCGAGGACGCGGTGCGGCGCGAACTGCTGGAAGAGTCGGGGGTCGACTACGCGGGGCCGCTGGAGCCGCTGGGCACCATCGACCGCTACTGCGAGGCCGGCGTCGAAGGCAACAAGCACCGCCATCCGCAGTTGTGGCACCTGTTCCTGATGCGCATCGAACACCCGCTGCCCGAAACCTTCGACCATGTCGCCATGGGAAGTCCGGAAGAAGACGGGTTGGTGTTCAGCTTCAGCTGGCTGACGCCGGACGCGTCGCTGGAGAACTTCGCCGCGCCCTACGTCCGGGTGATCGAAAAAGTCCGCGCCGCGCTCGCCGCCTGAGCGCCGGCCCGGGCGCCGTTCTACCAGTTGGCTTCGCGCTCCGGGGTGGCCGAGATGTGGTGGATCGACAGGTCGGCGCCGTCGTACTCCTCCTCCTGCGACAGCCGCAGCCCCAGCGTGGCCTGCAGCACGCCGTAGACCGCTGCGCCGGCGACCAGCGCCCAGGCGACCCCGATCGCTACCCCGACCAGCTGGGCCCAGAGGTTCACCCCGCCGATGCCGCCGAGCGCCCGGCTGCCGAAGATCCCGGCCGCGATGCCGCCCCAGGTTCCGCAGAGGCCGTGCAGCGGCCAGACGCCGAGCACGTCGTCGATCTTCCACTTGTTCTGCGTCAGGGTGAACATCTTCACGAAGATCGCGCCGGCCACGCCTCCCACCACCAGCGCGCCGATCGGGTGCATCAGGTCGGAGCCGGCGCAGACCGCCACCAGGCCCGCCAGCGGCCCGTTGTAGACGAAGCCGGGGTCGTTCCTGCCCAACGCCAGCGCCACCAGCGTGCCGCCGACCATCGCCATCAGCGAATTGACCGCCACCAGGCCCGAGATCTTGTCGATCGTCTGGGCGCTCATCACGTTGAAGCCGAACCAGCCCACGCACAGGACCCAGGCGCCGAGGGCCAGGAACGGGATGTTGGAGGGCGGGTGCGCGCTCAGCGAGCCGTCGCCCCGGTAGCGGTTGCGGCGCGCCCCCAGCAGCAGCACCGCCGGCAGCGCCAGCCAGCCGCCCATCGCATGGACCACCACCGAGCCGGCGAAGTCGTGGAACTCGTTGCCCGTGACCCGGGCCAGCCAGTCCTGGATGCCGAAGGCCCGGTTCCAGGCGATGCCCTCGTAGAGCGGATACACCAGGCCCACGATGACGGCCGTGGCGATCAGCTGCGGCCAGAACTTCGCGCGCTCCGCGATGCCGCCCGAGATGATGGCCGGGATCGCCGCGGCGAAGGTGAGCAGGAAGAAGAAGCGCACCAGCTCGAAACCGCTGCCGGCCGCCAGTTGCTCGGCGCCGACGAAGAAGTGCGTGCCGTAGGCGACGCCGAAGCCGACCAGGAAATAGACGATGGTCGAGACCGAGAAGTCGACCAGGATCTTGACCAGCGCATTGACCTGGTTCTTCTTGCGAACGGTGCCGAGTTCGAGAAAGGCAAAACCCGCATGCATCGACAACACCATGATGGCGCCAAGGAGAAGAAAGAGCGCGTTCGTGCCCCGAGTGAGTGCATCCATTGGAGATTGGCTTTGATATTTGCTTGAAGATGGTGCGTCGACGCCGGATGGCCCGGCTGACGCACCGATCGAAAGCAAAAATGGTGCCAAAACGCTTCAGGACGGTGCTTTTCGGTCCATGTCGCTGCATGGCGCACCGAAACGGACTTCGGCGGTCGGCGCCCCAGGCCGGCGATCAGGCGAACGGATTCACCAGGCCGACACCGAAGGACTCGAAATCGCCGACGTTGCGGGTCACGACCTTCAGGCCATGGCGCAGGGCGGTGGCCGCGATCATCGCGTCTTCGTAGTGGGGGTCCGAGCGCCGATGCATCAGCCGGGCCCATATCCTGAAGGTCTGGGCATCCATCGGCAGACTGTTGTAGGTGGCTGCCACCTGGTCGGCCCAGTGCTCGATCTCGGCCGCCTTGACCGTATCCTGCTCTCGCGTCAGTTCGATCCCGGCCTGGATCTCGCCCAGGGTGACTGCGGACAGATGCAGATCGCTGTCGTCGACCGCCTGCAGCCAGGCCAGCACCGCACCATGGGGGCGCGGGCGCCGCAGTTCCGAAATCACATTGGTGTCGAGCAAGTACATTCGGCGTCAGTCGAGCGGCTCGGCCCGGCGCCGCCGCGCCCCGCCCCTCCGGGGCACCAGGCTATCCGTGCGGGCGGCATCGGACATCAGCAGCGCTTTCAGGGACGGCCTGGCGGCCGCCTGAAGCCGCTTCCATTCGGCCGCCGGCACCAGAACCGCGGCCTCCGCACCCCGGCGTGTCACCAACTGAGGCCCCTCCGCGAGGCAGGCGTCAAGGAACTCGCTGAAGCGTGCCTTGGCATCTTGAACTGGCCATGACTTCATCGCGACCTCCTTCAGACTAGTCAGATGACCAGTCTAACGACAATCTCATGCCCCCGCGACCTTCATGCGATTGACCAGCAGGGAACCCGTCGTCTTCGCCCCATAGTTGTACGCATCCGCGCCCACCGCCTCGATGCCCATCAGCATGTCCTTGAGGTTGCCGGCGATCGTGATCTCCTGCACCGGGAACGCGATCCGGCCCTTCTCGACCCAGAAGCCGCTGGCGCCGCGCGAATAGTCGCCCGTCACGTAGTTGACGCCCTGCCCCATCAACTCGATCACCAGCAGGCCGGTGCCCAGCTTCTCGAGCATGGCATCGAGGTCATCGGCCTTCTTCGTCAGGCGGGAGGTCAGCGTGAGGTTGTGCGAGCCGCCGGCGTTGCCGGTGGTCTTCATGCCCAGCTTGCGCGCCGAGTAGGTGCTGAGGAAATAGCCTTCGAGCCGTCCGGCGTCGACCACCTTGCGCTTGCGCGTCACGACGCCCTCGTCGTCGAAGGGCGAGCTGCCCTTGCCGCGCAGCAGATGCGGGTCTTCGACCACGTCGATGTGCTTGGGCAGCACCTTCTTGCCGAGCGAATCGAGCAGGAAGGTGCTTTTGCGATACAGCGCACCGCCGCTGGTGGCCTGCACCAGCCCGCCCAGCAGTCCGGCCGCCAGCGGCGACTCGAACAGCACCGGGCATTCGGTGGTCTTGATCTTGCGCGACTTGAGGCGGCTCAGGGCCCGCTCGGCGGCATAGCGGCCCACGGCCACCGGGCTCGCCAGCTCGTCGGCCGAGCGCATCGAGCTGTACCAGGCGTCGCGCTGCATGTCGTCGCCCTTGCCGGCGATCGGCGCCACCGAGATCGAATGGCGCGAGCTGGCATAGCCGCCGCGGAAGCCGCGGGTGTGGGCGCTGAAGAAATGGCTTTGCTGCGCCGAGACCCCGGCACCTTCGCTGTTGGTGATGCGCTTGTCGGTCGACAGGGCCGCGGCCTCGCACTCCAGCGCCAGCTGGGCGGCCTGTTCGCTCGTGACGTCCCAGGGGTGGAACAGGTCGAGGTCCGGCTGCTCCTTGGCGATATCAGCCTCGTCGGGCAGGCCGCTGACCGGGTCCTCGGCCGTGAAGCGGGCGATGTCGTAGGCCGCCTGCACGGTCTGGGCGATCGCCGCCTCGGAGAAGTCGGAGGTGCTGGCATTGCCGCGGCGGTGGCCCACGTAGACCGTGACGCCGAGCGACTTGTCGCGGTTGCGCTCGACGTTTTCGAGCTCGCCCTTGCGCACCGAGACGCTCAGGCCGCAGCCCTCGGACGCCTCCGCGCCGGCATCGGTCGCTCCGAGCTTCTTGGCATGGGCCAAGGCCGAATCGACCAGGTTTTCGAAGAAAGGACGGCTGTAGGCGAAGCCGGAGTCGGCGCGCGAGGAAGATGTGGTCATGTGTTGGCTATGATACTTGCGCCCCCTGTTCCCGATGGTGCGGCCAACGATTGCATCTATGTCCCGCAAACCCAAAAAAGGCTACTTCGTCCGTGGCGAGTTCGTGGCCGAAGGCAGCGAACTCGATCTGGAGCTCAAGCGCGAGCTCAAGGGCACCGACGCCGCCAGCAAGACCGACCTCAAACGCGAGAGCGCCGAACTGCAGGCGCTGGGCGAAGCCCTGCTCGGCCTGCGCGCCGGCCTGTTCGACACGCTCGACCTGGGCGACAAGCTCAAGGACGCCATTGCCGACGCCAAGCGCATCACCAACTTCGAGGGCAAGCGGCGCCAGATGCAGTTCATCGGCAAGCTGATGCGCGGCCTCGACGCCGAGGTGCTCGACGCGGTCCGCGCCGCCCTGGCCGAGCAGGACCGCCTGCCGGCCGAAGAAACCGCGGCGCTGCACGAAGCCGAGCGCTGGCGCGACCGGCTGATCGCCGACGACGACGCCCTCGGCGGCTGGATCGAGACCCACCCGGCCACCGATGCCCAGCAACTGCGCGCCCTGGTGCGCCAGGCCCGCAAGGACATCAAGGCCGGCCCGGCGGGCGAGGCGCCGCGGCAGGGCAAGGCCTACCGCGAGGTGTTCCAGATCGTGCGCGCCCAGCTGCGCGTGCATGGCACGGCCGACCTCGCCGACGAGGCGGCCGAGCAGGCGCGCGAGGACGACGCATGACGGCGTTCGATCCGGTCCGCATCGGCATCGTCTCGGTCAGCGACCGCGCTTCCAGCGGCGTCTACGAAGACAAGGGCCTGCCGGCTCTCAAGGACTGGCTGCAGCGCGCCCTGCGCAATCCGATCAGCTTCGAATCGCGGCTGATCCCCGACGAGCAGGCCGGCATCAGCACGGCACTGATCGCGCTGGTCGACGCCGGCTGCTCGCTGGTGCTGACCACCGGCGGCACCGGCCCGGCCCTGCGCGACGTCACGCCGGAAGCCACGCTGGCCGTGGCCCACAAGGAAATGCCGGGCTTTGGCGAGCAGATGCGGCAAGTCAGCCTGCACTTCGTGCCGACCGCGATCCTGTCGCGCCAGGTCGCGGTGATCCGCGAGCGCAGCCTGATCATCAACCTGCCGGGCCAGCCGAAGGCGATCGCCGAGACGCTCGAAGGACTGCGCAACGCCGACGGCACGCAGGCGGTGCCGGGCATCTTCGCGGCGGTGCCCTACTGCATCGACCTGATCGGCGGGCCCTACCTGGAGACCGACGACGCGGTCTGCAAGGCGTTTCGGCCGAAGTCCGCGATTCGTCCCAGCCAGCCCTAGTCAGTTGAGGACAGAGCAAAAACTGCTGCGCAGTTTGTTGGTCTGTCCCGCAAGGTCTCAGGAGAGCGTGTACGCAGTCTTCACGACAGTGAAGAACTCCTGCGCATACCTGCCCTGCTCGCGCGGCCCGTAGCTCGACCCCTTGCGGCCGCCGAAGGGCACGTGGTAGTCCACCCCCGCCGTCGGCAGGTTGACCATCACCATGCCCGCCTGGCTGTGGCGCTTGAAATGCGTCGCGTGCTTCAGCGAGGTGGTGGCGATGCCGGCCGACAGGCCGAACTCGGTGTCGTTGGCCGTGGCCAGCGCTTCCTCGTAGTTCTTCACCCGGATCACGCTCGCCACCGGCCCGAAGATCTCTTCCTTGTTGATGCGCATCGACGCCGCCGACTCGCTGAACAGCGCCGGCGACATGTAGTAGCCGTCGGTCTCCAGCTTCAGCCGCTCGCCGCCCGCGGCCAGCGTGGCGCCCTCGCCCTTGCCGATCGCGATGTACTCCAGGTCCTGGTCGAGCTGCGACTTCGAGGACACCGGACCGATGTCGGTGCCCTGCGCCAGCGCATCGCCGACCTTGATCTTCGCCATCCGCGCCTTCATCGCCTCGATGAACTTCGGATAGATGCCTTCGGTCACGATCAGCCGGCTCGACGCGGTGCAGCGCTGGCCGGTCGAATAGAAGGCGCTCTGCACGCTGAGCTCCACCGCCTGGTTCAGGTCGGCGTCGTCCAGCACCACCTGCGGGTTCTTGCCGCCCATCTCGAGCTGCACCTTCTTGTGGTTGGTCGCGCACTGGATGGCGATGTTGCGGCCCACGCCGACCGAGCCGGTGAAGCTGATCGCGTGGATGCCCGGGTGGTTGACCAACGCATCGCCGATCACGCTGCCGCGGCCCATCACCAGGTTGAACACGCCCGCCGGAATGCCAGAACGGCTGATGATCTCGGCCAGCGCCCAGGCGCAGCCCGGCACCAGGTCGGCCGGCTTCATCACCACGCAGTTGCCGAAGGCCAGCGCCGGGGCGATCTTCCAGGCCGGGATGGCGATCGGGAAATTCCATGGCGTGATCAGGCCGACCACGCCCACCGGCTCGCGCGTGATCTCGATGCCGATGCCGGGGCGCACCGACGGCAGCACCTCGCCCGACAGGCGCAGGCATTCGCCGGCGAAGAACTTGAAGATCTGCGCCGCGCGGGTGGCTTCGCCGATGCCTTCGGCCTTGGTCTTGCCTTCTTCGCGCGCCAGCAGCGTGCCGAGTTCTTCCTTGCGCGCCAGGATCTCGTTGCCGATCTTCTCGAGCGCCTCGGAGCGCGCCTGGATGCCGCCCGTCGACCAGGCCGGGAAGGCGGCGGTGGCCGCCGCCACGGCGGCGTCGACCTGGGCCGCGTCGCCCTGCGCGTACTGGCCCAGCACGTCGCCGAGATTGCTCGGGTTGACGTTCGGGCTGTAGCTGGCGGCCGCGCGCCATTCGCCGTTGATGAGGTTGTCGAAGTTCTGCATGGCAGGGTCCTTGGAAATCGGGGTGGGGAAAGGCAGCTTACTGCGGCGGGCGCACCGCCTGGCGGGCCAGCAGCTTCCAGTCGCCGCCCGGGCCCTGTTGCTGCCAGACGCCGAGGATCTTGATGCTGACCTTGCCGGGCTTGCCGGAGTCGTTGGTGTCGGCCGTGAGCGTATGGCGCACGATCGCGACGTTGTCGATGACCTTGATGGTCTGCTCGGTGATCGCGATGGTCACGAAGTCCGACTTGCCGTCCATCAGGTCGCTGATGAAACTGGTCTTGGTGTCGACCTTGCCGCCCGAGTGGCCGTAGCTCAGGTCGTCGGCCACCAGCGCATTGAGCGCTGCGGGCGTCGGGTCGATCATCGCCACGCGCAGCTTCTCTGCCGCGGCGGCGACCGCGGGCGACTTGGCCGCCTCGTTGCCACGCATCGTGGTGCAGCCGGCGAAGGCCGCGGTGGCGGCAGCGATCAAGACCAGTTTCTTCAGCATTGTGTTGTCTCCTGTTGTTGTGATTGCAAGCGCTTGGGAAATTACTGCGGGCCGAGCTTGTCGATCAGCGCGGCCAGGGCCTGGTATTCGTCGGCCTTGAGCTCGGTCAGCGGCGTGCGCACCGGACCGGCATCGTGGCCGACGATCTTCGCGCCGGCCTTCACGATGCTCACGGCGTAGCCTTGGCCCTTGTTGCGGATGTCCAGGTAGGGCATGAAGAAGTCCTTCAGCAGGCGGTGCTGCGTCGCGATGTCGTCCTTGGCGACCGCATGGTAGAAGTCCATCGCGGTCTTCGGAATGAAGTTGAACACCGCCGACGAATACACCGGCGTGCCGAGCGCCTTGTAGGCCGCGGCATAGACCTCTGCCGTCGGCAGGCCGCCGAGGTAGGCGAAGCGGTCGCCCATGCGCAGGTGGATCGCGCTCATGAGTTCGATGTCGCCGATGCCGTCCTTGAAGCCGACCAGGTTCGGGCAGCGCTCGGCCAGCTTCTCGAGCGTGTCGGGGTAGAGCTTGCTCTGGCCGCGGTTGTAGACGATGACGCCGAACTTCACGCTCTTGCAGACCGCCTCGACATGCGCCGCCAGGCCTTCCTGGCCGGCTTCGGTCAGGTAGTGCGGCAGCAGCAGCACGCCATGGGCGCCGGCCTTCTCGGCCGCCTGTGCGCACTGGATCGCGAAGCGCGTCGGGCCGCCGGCGCCAGCGATGATCGGCACCACGCCGCGACAGGTGTCGACCGCGGTCTGGATGATGCCGGGGTACTCGTCGCCGGTCAGCGAGAAGAATTCACCGGTGCCGCCGGCCGCGAACAGCGCGCTCGCGCCATAGGGCGCCAGCCATTCGAGGCGCTTCTCGTAGCTTTTCTTGTCGAAGTCGCCATTGCGGTCGAAATCGGTGAGCGGGAAGGACAGCAGGCCGGAGCCCATGATGGTCTTGAGTTCTTGAGGCGTCATTTTTTGGAAGGACAGGGTGGTGGAAAGGGAGAGGTCAGGCCGCCGCCGGGCCGCTCCCAAGGCGGCCTGCGGCCCCCTCGGGGGGCAGCGACCACACGAAGTGAGCGAGCGTGGGGGTCATTCAGTCCAGCTTGATCTGGGCGGCGTTCACGACCTTGGCCCAGCGGGCGCGTTCCTTCTCGAAGAACTGGTCCTGCTCGACCGGCGTCATGGTCACGACTTCGGCGCCCTGCCCGGCCAGCCGCGAGCGGATGTCGGGCGTGCGGATGATCGCGATCAGTTCCTTGTTGAGGCGCTGCACCAGCGCTTCGGGCGTGCCGCGCGGCACCAGGATGCCTTGCCAGGTCCCGGATTCGAAGCCGGGCACGCCCTGCTCGGCAATGGTCGGCACATCGCCGATCAGCGGCATGCGCGTGGGCTTGGACACGCCCAGCACCTTGAGCTTGCCGCTCTGCACATGCGGCAGCGTCGCCAGCATGCCATTCATCAGCACCTGGGTCTGGCCGGCGACGGTGTCCTGCACCGCCTGCACGCCGCCCTTGTAGGGCACATAGACCCAGCGGGCGCCGCTCGCGCGCTCGAGCGCGACGCCGGCCAGGTGCGGCGCACTGCCGGTGGCGGTGACCGCGAAATTGAGGTCGGACTTCTTCGACAGCGCGACCAGTTCCTTCAGGTTGTTGGCCGGCACCGACGGATGCACCACCAGCAGGTGCGGCGAGTAGGCCAGCATGGTCACGCCGCGCAGGTCCTTGGCGGGATCGAAGGACAGTTTGGTGTAGACCGAGGGGCTGATCGCCAGCGCGCCGACATCGCAAAGCAGCAGCGTGTAGCCGTCGGGCTGGGCCTTGGACACCAGGTCGGCGCCGAGATTGCCATTGGCGCCGGCACGGTTCTCGACGATCACCGAGGTCTTCAGCGCTTCGGCCAGCGGCACGCTGATCGAGCGGGCGATGATGTCGGACGACCCGCCGGGCGGGTACGGCACGACGATGCGGATCGGCTTCGAGGGCCAGGCGTCGGCGGCCTGTGCGGCACCACCGGCGGCCAGCAGTCCGCTGCCGAGTGCACCTAGTACCAGATGGCGTCGATTCAAGCGCATGGGTTTGTCTCCAGGGTCGTTGGGGAATGAGAGTCGCATGGTAGCGATGTCGTCAGTCATCGTACAACTAGATCCGACAGATGTCCAGCAAAAGACCTGCGCCGCCGCTCAGGCCGCCGGCCCCTGCCCTGCGGCCGCGGTCTCGGCGTCGAGCCGGGCCGCTTCCTGGGCGAGGCGAAGCCGTTCGCGGCTGTTGGTGAGATGGATGCGCATCGCCGCGCGGGCCGACTCGGCGTCGCGGCGCGCGATCGCCGCGTAGATTTCCTCGTGCTCGCGGTTCACGCGGCTCAGGTATTCGCCGCGCCGGTCGTGATTGCGGATGGCGGTGATCCGGGTGCGCGGAATGATCGTGGTGCCGAGGTGGCTCATGATGTCCGCGAAGTAGGGATTGCCGGTCGCCTGCGCAATCTGCAGGTGGAAGCGGAAATCGGGCGCCACGGTATCGCCGGCGGTCGTCACGTTGTGTTCGAAGTCGTCGAGCGCCTGCCGCATGGCGGCCAGCTGTCCCTCGGTGCGGCGGGTCGCGGCCAGGCCTGCGGACTCGGTCTCCAGGCTGATGCGCAGCTCGAGCACTGCGAGCACGTCGACCGAGGTCGCGATGTCCGAGGCCTCGAGCCGGAACATGCCGGCGGCGCGCGGCTGCAGCACGAAGGTGCCGATGCCGTGGTGGGTCTCGACCAGCCCGCCTGCCTGCAGCTTGGAGAGCGCCTCGCGCACCACGGTGCGACTCACGCCGTAGGTCTGCATGATGGCCGACTCGGTCGGCAGTTTGTCGCCCGGGCGCAATTGCTGGCTGCGGATCTTGTCGCCGAGGTCGTCGACCAGGCCATGCGCCAGGCCCCGCACCCTGCGGCGCGGAGGAGCGCCGCCGGCTTCGGTGGTTGCGGTAGACCCCGTTGACAGGTTCGACATGGCGTGATGATAATCGCCTCCACGTTGTACGACAACCGATAACTTACGACCACCGACAGAGACACGAATGAGCGCCGCTTCTGCTTCCGCCACCCCTTCCTCCCCCGTCCTCCAAGTCGGCCGCCTCCTCCTGACCGGCGCCGCCGGCGGCCTGGGCAAGGTCCTGCGCGAACGCCTGCGTCCCTACGCGGGCGTGCTGCGCCTCTCCGACATCGCATCGCTGTCAGCGGCCGAAGGCCCGCACGAGGAAGTCGTCGCCTGCGACCTGTCCGACAAGCAGGCGGTCGATGCGCTGGTGGCCGGCTGCGACGCCATCGTGCATCTGGGCGGCGTGTCGGTGGAACGGCCCTTCGAGGAGATCCTCGAGGCCAACATCAAGGGCGTGTTCCATATCTACGAGGCGGCCCGCCGGCACGGCGTGAAGCGCGTGGTGTTCGCCAGCTCCAACCACGTGATCGGCTTCTACAAGCAGGACGAGCACCTCGACGCGCACGTCCAGCGCCGGCCCGATGGCTACTACGGCCTGTCGAAGTCCTTCGGCGAGGACGTGGCCCAGTTCTACTTCGACCGCTGGGGCATCGAGACCGTGAGCATCCGCATCGGCTCCTCGTTCCCCGAGCCCCTCAACCGCCGCATGATGAGCACCTGGCTCAGCTACCGCGACCTGACCACGCTGATCGAGAAGTCGCTGTTCACGCCGGGCGTCGGGCACACGGTGGTCTACGGCGTGTCGGCCAACCGCGACGTCTGGTGGGACAACTCGGGCGCCGCCGTCCTCGGCTACGCGCCGCAAGACACGTCCGAAGTCTTTCGCGACAAGGTCGAGCAGCAGCCACCGGTCGCATCCACCGACCCCAACGCCATCTACCAGGGCGGCGCCTTCACCGCTCAGGGTCCGTTCGGAGACTGAGCGCCATGGGGAGCCAAGCCGAACTCGTGGTCGACGCGCGCTGCGGCACGGGCGAGAGCCCGGTGTGGTCGGTGGCGGAGTCCGCCTTGTACTGGGTCGACATTCCCGGCCGCGCGCTGCACCGCTGGTCGGCGGCCGGCCACACGCAGTGGGCCAGCGACGAAATGCCGGCCTGCATCGCGCCGCGCGCCGACCTGCCGGGCAGCTGGATCGCCGGCATGGAGAGCGGCCTGTTCTCGCTCACGCCGCAGGACGGCGGCACGCTCGCTGCCACCCGGCTCGCCGAGGTGTCGCACGCGCGGCCCGGCATGCGTTTCAACGACGGCCGCTGCGACCGCCAGGGCCGCTTCTGGGCCGGCACGATGCTGATGGACATGGCTGCGGGCGCCCGCGTCGGCCGGCTCTACCGCCACGACAAGGGCAGCCTCGCGCCGTCGCTGCAGCTCGACGACCTGATCGTGCCGAACGGACTCGCCTTCAGCCCCGACGGCCGCACGATGTACCTGTCGGACTCGCATCCCGGCGTGCAGACGATCTGGGCCTTCGACTACGACACCGCTACCGGCACGCCATCGAAGCGCCGCGTGTTCGTGGACATGAATCCCCTGCCCGGCCGTCCCGACGGCGCCGCTGTCGATGCCGACGGCTGCTACTGGATCTGCGGCAACGACGCCGGCCAGGTGCACCGCTTCACGCCCGAGGGACGGCTCGACCGTTCGCTCGAGGTGCCGGTCAAGAAGCCGGCGATGTGCGCCTTCGGCGGCCCCAAGCTCGACACCCTGTTCGTCACCTCGATCCGCCCGGGCGGCGACCTGTCGGACCAGCCGCTGGCCGGCGGCGTGTTCGCGCTGCGGCCGGGCACGCAGGGCATTCCGGAGCCGGCCTTCGACGGCTGAACCGATCGCTTTCAATTTTTCACGACAACCACCAGAAAGAGGAAGACAAATGAAGTTCAACAAGCACGCACTCATCGTCGCCATCGCGGCCGGCGTGACCGCGATGGCCGCGCAGGCCACCGAGTTCCGGTCGGCCGACATCCACCCCGATGACTACCCGACCGTGACCGCGGTCAAGTTCATGGGCGAACGGCTCAAGGAGCTCTCCGGCGGCAAGGACACCATCAAGGTGTTCAACAACAGCGCCCTGGGCAGCGAGAAGGACACCATCGAGCAGACCAAGATCGGCGCGCTGCAGATGGTGCGCGTGAACATCGCGCCGATGAACAACATCTGCCCCGAGACGCAGGTGCCGACGATGCCCTTCCTGTTCCGCTCGGTCGACCATCTGCACAAGGTGCTGGACGGCCCGATCGGCGAGGAAATCCTCAAGTCCTGCGAGAAGCAGGGCTTCATCGGCCTGGCCTACTACGACAGCGGTGCGCGCTCGATGTTCACGGCCAAGAAGCCGGTGCGCAGCTTCGCCGACATGAAGGGCCAGAAGGTCCGCGTGCAGCAGTCCGACCTGTGGGTCTCGATGCTCGAGGCGATGGGCGCCAACGCCACGCCGATGCCGATGGGCGAGGTCTACACCGGCCTCAAGACCGGCCTGATCGACGCCGCCGAGAACAACTACCCGACCTATGAAAGCTCGCGCGCCTTCGAGGTCGCCAAGTACTACACCAAGACCGAGCACTCGATGGCCCCCGAGATGCTGCTGTTCTCCAAGCGCGCGTGGGACAAGCTGACGCCGCAGGAACAGGGCTGGCTGCGCCAGGCCGCCAAGGAGTCGGTGCCCTACATGCGCAAGCAATGGCAGGAGCGCGAAGTGAAGTCGCTCGCGACCGTGAAGGCCGGCGGCGCCGAGATCATCGACATCGACAAGGCCCCGTTCCAGGCCGCGATGAAGCCGGTCTACGACAAGTTCATCGTCGACGCCAAGCTCAAGGACCTCGTCAAGCGCGTGCAGGAAACGAAGTAATCGTCTGAGCCCGGCCGCCCTCCCCGCACGCGGGAGGGCGTCGCCAACCCACATCATCATGTACACGAAAATCTGCCGCACGCTGGCTCGCGCCTGCATGTGGCTGGGCATCTTCGGCCTCGTCGCGGTGATCTGCGCCGTGAGCTGGCAGGTGTTCGGCCGCTACGTCCTCAACAACACCCCCACCTGGGCCGAGAGCCTGGCGCTGCTGCTGGTGCTCTACGTCACCATGCTCGGCGTCGCCGTCGGCGTGCGCGATGCGGGCCACATCGGCCTCGAGTCCTTCCTGGTGCTGGCGCCCGACTCGCTGCGCCTCAAGATGGAATTCCTGATCCACTTCCTGATCCTGCTGTTCGGCGCCGCGATGGCCTGGAACTGCGCCTCGCTGGCCGAATCGGTCTGGGGGTACCGCCTGCCCACGCTGTGGATCTCCGAAGGCTGGAAATACGTGCCGGCCGCAGTGTCCGGCGTCCTCATCGTGATGTTCTCGATCGAACACATCATCGCGCTCGCCCAAGGCCGCGAAGTCGAACCCGCCTGGGGCTGAGCCATGACCATTCCTCTCCTGATCCTCTGCATCTCCTTCACGGTCTTCCTGCTGCTGGGCGTGCCGGTGGCGTTCTCCATCGGCCTGTCGGCCCTGTCCACCCTGCTCTACGAAGGCCTGCCGCTGGAAGTCGGCTTCCAGCAGATGACCTCCGGCATGGGGATCTTCTCGTTCCTCGCGATCCCGTTCTTCATCTTCGCCGGCGAGCTGATGCTCTACGGCGGCATCGCCGACCGCATCGTCAACTTCGCGCGCAACCTCGTGGGCCACGTGCGCGGCGGCCTGGGCATGTCGAATGTGGTGGCCTGCACCTTGTTCGGCGGCGTCTCGGGCTCGCCCGTGGCCGACGTCTCGGCCATGGGCGCCGTGATGATCCCGATGATGAAGAAGGAGGGCTATCACGCCGACTACGCGGTCAACGTGACGACCCACGCGGCCCTGGTCGGCGCGCTGATGCCGACCAGCCACAACCTGATCATCTATTCGCTCGCGGCGGGCGGCAAGGTGTCGATCGCGGCGCTGATCCTCGCGGCACTGCTGCCCGCGGCGGTGCTGACCATCAGCAACCTGGCGGCGGCCTACCTGGTGGCGGTCAAGCGCGGCTATCCGGCCGGCACCTTCCCGGGCTGGCAGATCGTGGCCCGCTCGTTCGCGGCCGCACTGCCGGGCCTGTTCATCGTCGTGCTGATCCTCGGCGGCATCCTGTCGGGCGTCTTCACCGCGACCGAATCGGCCGCCGTGGCCGTGCTCTATGCGCTGGCGCTGACGATCCTGGTCTACCGCACGCTGAAGTGGGAGCACTTCATCAAAGCGGCGGCGAAGGCGGTCCGCACCACGGGCGTGATCCTGCTGCTGATCGGCATCTCGAGCACCTTCGGCTATCTGATCAGCCTCTACGGCGTGGCCGAACTCACCGGCCAGATGCTGTCGCAGATCACGACCACGCCGTGGATGATCTTCCTGCTGATCAACATCATCCTGTTCGTGCTGGGCACCTTCCTGGACATGGCGGCGACCATCCTGCTGTGCACGCCGATCTTCCTGCCGATCGCGCAGCAGTACGGCATGACTTCGGTGCAATTCGGCGTCGTGATGCTGATCAATTGCGCCCTGGGCCTCAACACCCCGCCGGTGGGCACGACCCAGTTCGTCGGCTGCGCGATCGGGGGGGTCTCGGTCGGCACCGTGATGAAGACCATCTGGCCCTTCTATGGCGCGCTGATCTTCGCGCTCGGCGTCGTCACCTTCGTGCCGGCCTTCTCGACCTGGCTGCCGGGCCTGTTCATGGTGGTCAAGTAAGGGAGCGCACATGTCGGAACCGTCAAGCCGCCGGTCACCATCAGCGACGCCTTCTCGGGCGTCACGGCCAACCCGGCGGTGGGCTTCCGCACCGACTTGCCGGTGCGCGCCGACGCAACCGTGATTTTCTTGGACACCGAAGTGCGCGACGGCATCGATCAGCTGACCTCGCGCGCGACCGCCCCCGAGGTGGCCGAGGCGATGATCCGCGAAACGGCCTGGTACGACGCCCAACTCGAGCGCGGGCGGGTCGACCTCGACCGATCAGATCCCTTCCGTCCCCAACTGACCAGATAGCAGACAAGGAGAACACCCACCATGGAAGACCTCAAAGGCCGCACTGCCCTCGTCACCGGCGCCAGCACCGGCATCGGCGCCGCTGTCGCCATCGCCTACGCCGCCCGCGGGATGCGCGTCGCCGTCCACTACAACAGCTCGACCGCGGCGGCAGAGCAGGTCGTCGCCACCATCCAGGCCGCCGGCGGCGAGGCCTTCGCGCTCCAGGCCGACGTCCGCGACAGCGCCGCGATCCGCCGGGTGGTCGGCGAGGCCCACGACCGGTTGGGCGCGATCGACGTGCTGGTCAACAACGCCGGCAGTCTGGTCAAGCGGCTGCCGATCGCCGACTTCGACGACGCCGTGTTCGACGAGGTGCTGCACATCAACGCGCGCTCGGTGCTCGCCTTCTGCCGCGAGGTGGTGCCGCTGATGCGCGCCCAGGGGCGCGGCGGCAGCATCGTCAACGTGTCGTCGATCGCGGCGCGCAACGGCGGCGGCCCGGGCGCCTATCTCTATGCCGGCGCCAAGGGCTTCGTCAGCACCGCGACGCGCGGCCTGGCGAAGGAGCTGGCGCCCGACAAGATCCGCGTCAATGCCGTGTCGCCGGGCGTGATCCAGACGCCCTTCCACGACCGCTTCTCGACGCCGCAGCTGCTGGAATCCTTCAAGGCGGCGATTCCGCTGGCCCGCATCGGCGAGCCGGACGACTGCGTCGGCGCCTTCCTGTACCTCGCTTCCGAGCAGCTGTCGGGCTACGTGACCGGGCAGATCCTCGAGGTGAACGGCGGCCAGTACATGCCCTGAGGCCCCCACCGCCGCCCGGACGCACAGATCAACAACAACGGAGACACGCACTTGAACACCGGAACCCTGCGCGGCCTGGCCGCATTCACGGCCGCGGCCGCCCTGTCCCTGGGCCTGGCCGCCGGCGCCGCGGCGCAAAGCGACTTCCCCAACCACACCGTCGAGCTGCTGGTGCCCTACCAGCCCGGCGGCGGCACCGATGGCCTGGCGCGCACCTTCGCCGACGCCAGCCGCAAGCACATGTCGCAGAGCATGGTGATCATCAACCGCCCCGGCGCCGGCGGCGCGATCGGCTGGACCGAGGTGATCAACGCCAAGCCGGACGGCTACAAGCTCGCGGTGCTCACGGTCGAGCTGCTGACCTTGCCGCACCTGGGGCTGGCCAAGTTCAACTACGACGATTTCCAGCCGATCGCCCAGCTCAACGCCGACCCGGCCGCCATCACGGTCAAGGCCGACGCGCCGTGGAACACGGTCGAGGAATTCCTCGCCGCCGCCAAGAAAGACCCCGAGGGCGTGCGGATGGGCAATTCCGGCAACGGCTCGATCTGGCACCTGGCGGCCGCGGCGCTCGAAGACAAGACCGGCGCGAAGTTCAATCACATCCCGTTCCAGGGTGCCGCGCCCGCGGTGCTGGCGCTGCTCGGCGGCCACATCGAGGCCGTCGCCGTGAGTCCGGCCGAGGTCACGACCCACGTGCAGTCGGGCAAGCTCAAGATGCTGATGGTCATGGCCGACCAGCGCGTGAAGAGTTTCGAGAAGGTGCCGACCGCCAAGGAGCGCGGCATCGACCTCTCGATCGGCACCTGGCGCGGTCTCGGCGCCCCGAAGAACACCCCGCCCGAAGTGATGGCCAAGCTGCGCGAGATCACCGCCAAAACCGCCGCCGAGCCGATGATGCGCGAGGCCATGGAGAAGCAGAACCTGGGCTATGTCTACACCGACGGCGCGGCCTTCCAGCAGACCCTGGCGCGGGACAACGCCTATTACAAGAGCCTGATCGCCAAGCTCAACATCAAGCCCTGAGACCCGGGAAGCCGAAGGAGACCGCATGCAACGCCGCACCCTGATCCGCACCGCCCTCGCCTCGCTCGCCGCCGGCCTGCCGGCCGTGCCCGCGCTGGCCCAGGCTTCGTGGCCGACCGGCAAGCCGATCACCTACCTGGTGCCATTCCCGGCCGGCGGCACCACCGACCTGCTGGCCCGCCTGATCGCGCAGAAGCTCGGCCCGGCGCTGGGCACCAGCGTGATCATCGACAACAAGGGCGGCGCCGGCGGCAGCATCGGCTCGGAGGTCGCGGCGCGGGCGGCGCCGGATGGCTTCACGCTGCTGGGCGGCACCATCAGCTCGCACGCCATCAACGTCAGCCTCTACCCCAAGATCGGCTACGACCCGCAGAAGTCCTTTGCGCCGGTGACGCTGATCGGCACCAATCCGGTGGTGCTGGTGGTCAACCATGCGAGCCCGTACAAGACGCTGAAGGAACTGCTCGACGCCAGCCGCGCCAAGCCGGGCGGGCTGTCCTCGGCCTCGGCCGGCACCGGCACCTCGCAGCACCTGGCGCTGGAGCTGATGGCCTTCAAGTCGGGCGTCAAGTTCACGCACGTGCCTTACAAGGGCAGCGGCCCGGCGATCCAGGACGTGATCGGCGGCCAGGTCGACATGATGTTCGACACCACCGTGGTCGCCGGCCCGCATATACAAAGCGGCAAGCTGCGCGCCCTGGCCGTGACCTCGGCCAAGCGGCTGGCGTCGATGCCGAACGTGCCGACGGTGGCCGAATCGGGCATCCCGGGGCTGGCCGACTTCGAGGTGGTGTCCTGGCAGGCGATCTTCGTGCCGGCCGGCACGCCGGCGCCGATCGTCGATCGCCTGCACAACGAAATCCGCAAGATCCTGGCCCAGCCGGAGATGCAGGAGAAGCTGAAAGGCTTCGGCATGGAGCCGGCGGATATGACGACCGCCCAGATCGCGGCATTCCAGAAGTCCGAAGTCGACAAATGGGCCCAGGTGATCAAAGCCGCGAACATCAAGGCCGAATAGGCCGCAGGGTGGGTTTCGTCCTGCGAAATGCGCCCGGGGCGCTCGCTAGAATCGCCTACCGTTTTCCTGGGATTTCGCCTTGTCCGATCGCCTGCCCGTCCTGCCCCAATACCTGTTCCCCAAGCAGGCGCTGACCTCCTTCGCCGGCTGGGTGGCGGCCAAGGAACGCGGGTCGGTCACGACCTGGATCATTCGCCGCTTCGTCGCCAAGTACGGGGTCGACATGGGCGAGGCGCTGGCCAGCGACATCGCGAGCTACCGCAGCTTCAACGACTTCTTCACCCGCGCCCTCAAGCCCGGCGCGCGGCCGATCGCCGCCGCCGACCTGGTCTCGCCGGTGGATGGCGCGATCAGCCAGTTCGGCGCCATCGAGGGCGACCAGATCTTCCAGGCCAAGGGGCACCGCTACTCCACCACCGCGCTGGTCGGCGGCGACGCCGCCCTGGCGGCCCGATTCGCGCACGGCAGCTTCGCCACGCTCTACCTGAGCCCGAAGGACTACCACCGCATCCACATGCCCTGCGACGGCCGGCTGCTGCGCATGATCTACGTGCCGGGCGACCTGTTCTCGGTCAACCCGACCACCGCGCGCGGGGTGCCCGGCCTGTTCGCGCGCAACGAGCGCGTGGTGTGCGTGTTCGAGACCGCGCGCGGCCCCTTCGTCCTGGTGCTGGTCGGCGCCACCATCGTCGGCAGCATGGCCACCGTCTGGCACGGCGTGGTCAATCCGCCGCGCGGCGGCGAGGTGCGCGAATGGCGCTACGACGACCAGCAGATCGTGCTGCGCCAAGGCGAGGAAATGGGGCGCTTCCTGCTCGGTTCCACGGTGGTGATGCTGTTTCCGGCACCGCCGCTGGCCTTCACGCCCGCGTGGGCGCCGGGGCGGCCGGTGCGGCTGGGCGAAGCCATGGCCGAATACCGGGCCGACTGAAGCCGCGATCCCGCGGGCCGCATCCCGCTTGTGGATACAGCTATAAAACTTGTAGCAGAACGCCATCTGGGATATAGTCCTCGCCCGATTCCGGGTGCTCCCAGACCCACACAAGAACCACGGCGCCCCGAGGAGATGAAATCGATGAGCAGCAAGGAAAACGCGGCCGTCAGCCAATTGCTGGCGCTGCTGGAAGCCCGTTATGCGCTGCGCGTCCTCTGGGCCCTCCGGGACGGCCACGCCCAGACCTTCCGCCTGCTGCAGGACAGCGTCGGCAGCATCACGCCGAACACCCTGAACACCCGCATCAAGGAACTCCGCGAAGCCGGCCTCGTGAACCATGGCAGCGAAGGCTACAGCCTGACCCTGAGCGGCCAGGACCTGCTCAAGCGCCTGTCGGACCTGCAGGCCTTTGCGGGCAAGTGGCAGCAGACCCAGGTCAAGAAGACGGCGCCGCCACCGACGCCGTAGCCGCTTGCCAGGTCGTTAAACTGCGCGGTTTTCCAACCTTTTCCAATTCCTGAAGGAGCGCACCATGCCCACCACTTCCTCCGGCCTGCAGTACGAAGACACCACGGTCGGCGAAGGCGCCGAAGCCAAGGCCGGCCACCACGTGCATGTGCACTACACGGGCTGGCTCTACAACGACGGCGTCCAGGGCGCCAAGTTCGACTCCAGCCGCGACCGCAACGACCCCTTCGCCTTCTCGCTCGGCGCCGGCCAGGTCATCAAGGGCTGGGACGAAGGCGTCGCCGGCATGAAGATCGGCGGCAAGCGCACCCTGATCATCCCGGCCGCGCTGGGCTACGGCGCCCGCGGCGCCGGCGGCGTGATCCCGCCGAACGCGACCTTGAAATTCGACGTCGAACTGCTCGACGCGCACTGACTGACCCCCACGCTCCTCACTGCGTGTATCGCTGCCCCCCGAGGGGGCCGCAAGCCGCCTTGGGGCGGCCCGGCGCCGGCTTGATATTGGCCCCCACGCTCCTCACTGCGTGTGTCGCTGCCCCCCGAGGGGGCCGCAAGCCGCCTTGGGGCGGCCCGGCGCCGGCTTGATCCCCGGCTCCTCGCCGTTCCCAGAATGCGCCTCCGGGCGCATTTTTTCGTCTTGAAAACCGCCAGCACAGCCCCAAATGGCTGGCTATTGTTCGTTTTTCACTGAATTCCGGCATGGCAGCCGGCTTTTTGAGCATGTCTGACCCGCAAAACACCCCCATTCACCCCGACACCCTGCAAGGCGAGCCCAGCCCCGAAGAGCGCGAGGCCGCCCAGGCGGCGAACGAGGCCGACGCGCTGGCGGCGGCCCAGGCCGAGATCGCCGCGCTGCAGGCCAAGAACGCCGACCTCGCCGACCAGTTCCTGCGCGCCCAGGCCGACGTGCAAAACGCCCGCCGCCGCGCCGACGACGAGATCACAAAGGGCCGCAAGTTCGCGATCGAAGGCTTTGCCGAGAGCCTGCTGCCGGTACTCGACAGCCTCGAAGCCGGGCTGGCGATCCCCGACGCCTCGGTCGAGCACCTGCGCGAAGGCACCGAAGCCACCTTGCGCCAGCTGAAGAGCGCCCTCGAGCGCAACAAGGTGATCGAGATCGCGCCCCCGGCCGGCAGCAAGTTCGACCCCCACCAGCACCAGGCCATCTCGGTCGTGCCGGTGCCGGGCCAGGAGCCCAACACCATCGCCAGCGTCCTCCAGAAGGGCTACACGATCGCCGACCGCGTGCTGCGCCCGGCCCTGGTGACGGTCAGCAGCCCGGGTTGAGAAACCACAAGAAACCCACAGGAAATCCCCGCTCCATCCCTTGAATCGGCACGGGTTATCCACAAGTTCACAACAACTTAATTTTCGAAAGTCCAGGAGAAAAAACATGGCCAAAATCATCGGTATCGACCTCGGCACCACCAACTCGTGCGTGTCGATCATGGAAGGCAACACCACGCGAGTGATCGAGAACTCGGAAGGCGCCCGCACGACGCCTTCGATCGTGGCCTACCAGGAAGACGGCGAAGTACTGGTCGGTGCCTCCGCCAAGCGCCAGGCGGTCACCAACCCCAAGAACACGATCTACGCCGTCAAGCGCCTGATCGGCCGCAAGTTCGAGGAAAAGGAAGTCCAGAAGGACATCGACCTGATGCCCTACAGCATCACCAAGGCCGACAACGGCGACGCCTGGGTCGAAGTGCGCGGCAAGAAGCTCGCACCGCAGCAGATCAGCGCCGAGATCCTGCGCAAGATGAAGAAAACCGCCGAAGACTACCTCGGCGAGCCGGTCACCGAGGCCGTGATCACGGTGCCCGCCTACTTCAACGACAGCCAGCGCCAGGCCACCAAGGACGCTGGCCGCATCGCCGGCCTCGACGTCAAGCGCATCATCAACGAGCCGACGGCGGCGGCGCTGGCCTTCGGCCTCGACAAGCAGGACAAGCGCGACCGCAAGATCGCCGTGTATGACCTCGGCGGCGGCACCTTCGACATCTCGATCATCGAGATCGCCGACGTCGATGGCGAGAAGCAATTCGAAGTGCTGTCGACCAACGGCGACACCTTCCTGGGCGGCGAGGACTTCGACCAGCGCATCATCGACTACATCATTTCCGAGTTCAAGAAGGACCAGGGCGTCGACCTGAGCAAGGACGTGCTGGCCCTGCAGCGCCTCAAGGAAGCGGCCGAAAAGGCCAAGATCGAGCTGTCGAACGGCGCCGCCACCGACATCAACCTGCCCTATGTCACCGCCGATGCCTCGGGCCCGAAGCACCTGAACATCAAGCTCACCCGCGCCAAGCTCGAAAGCCTGGTCGACGAGCTGATCGAGCGCACCATCGCCCCCTGCCGCACCGCCATCAAGGATGCCGGCGTCAGCGTGTCCGACATCAGCGACGTGATCCTGGTCGGCGGCATGACCCGCATGCCCAAGGTGCAGGAAAAGGTGAAGGAGTTCTTCGGCAAGGAGCCGCGCAAGGACGTCAACCCCGATGAAGCCGTGGCCGTCGGCGCCGCCATCCAGGGCCAGGTGCTGTCGGGCGACCGCAAGGACGTGCTGCTGCTGGACGTCACCCCGCTGTCGCTCGGCATCGAGACAATGGGCGGCGTGATGACCAAGATGATCACCAAGAACACCACGATCCCGACCAAATTCGCGCAGACCTTCTCGACCGCCGAGGACAACCAGCCGGCGGTGACGATCAAGGTGTTCCAGGGCGAGCGCGAGATCGCCTCGGGCAACAAGCTGCTCGGCGAATTCAACCTCGAGGGCATCCCGCCGGCCTCGCGCGGCACGCCCCAGATCGAGGTCAGCTTCGACATTGACGCCAACGGCATCCTGCACGTCGGTGCCAAGGACAAGGGCACCGGCAAGGAAAACAAGATCACCATCAAGGCGAATTCGGGCCTGTCCGAGGACGAGATCCAGAAGATGGTCAAGGACGCCGAGCTGAACGCGGCCGACGACAAGAAGAAGGTCGAACTGGCCCAGGCCCGCAACCAGGGCGAAGCCATGGTGCACAGCGTCAAGAAGTCGCTCGGCGAGCACGGCGCCAGCCTGGACGCCGGCGAGAAGGAAAAGATCGAAGCCGCGATCAAGGACGTGGAAGAAGCCCTGAAGGGCGACGACAAGGCCGCGATCGACGACAAGACCAACACGCTGATGACCGCCAGCCAGAAGCTCGGCGAGAAGATGTACGCCGACGCGCAGGCTGCCGCCGGCGCGGCCGGTGCCGCGGCAGGCGGCGCTGGCCCGGAAGCTGCAAGCGCCCCGGCGGACGACAACGTGGTCGACGCCGAGGTCAAGGAAGTCAAGAAGGGCTGATCTTCAGGCCCTGAACGAGGCTGGACCCCCTGGCAAGGCGGTCCGGCCTTTTCCGCTTTCTGCCCCCCGATTTCGCCACCGACCCCCCGACCATGGCCACCAAACGCGACTACTACGAAACCCTCGGCGTGCCCAAGAACGCAAGCGAGGAGGAAATCAAGAAGGCTTATCGCAAACTTGCGATGAAGCACCACCCCGACCGCAACCACGGCGACACCAGCAAGGAATCCGAGGCCAAGTTCAAGGAAGTCAAGGAAGCCTATGAAATGCTGTCGGACAGCCAGAAGCGGGCCGCCTACGACCAGTACGGGCACGCCGGCGTCGACCCGAACATGCGCGGCGGCCCGGGCGCGGAGGGCTTCGGCGGCTTCGCCGAGGCCTTCGGCGACATCTTCGGCGACGTCTTCGGCGGCGCCCGGGGCGGTCGCCAGGGCGGCGGGCGGCAGGTGTTCCGCGGCAGCGACCTGAGCTACGCGATGGAAGTCACGCTCGAGGAAGCGGCCGAGGGCAAGGACGCCCAGATCCGGATCCCGAGTTGGGACGACTGCGACACTTGCAAGGGCTCCGGCGCCAAGCCCGGCACCAAGCCGATCACCTGCACCACCTGCCACGGCCAGGGCGCGGTCCAGATGCGCCAGGGCTTCTTCAGCGTCCAGCAGACCTGCCCGACCTGCCACGGCTCGGGCAAGATCATTCCCGAGCCCTGCACCACCTGCCACGGCCAGGGCAAGATCAAGAACAACAAGACGCTCGAAGTCAAGATCCCGGCCGGCATCGACGACGGCATGCGCATCCGCAGCACCGGCAACGGCGAGCCCGGCACCAACGGCGGCCCGCCCGGCGACCTCTACATCGAGATCAGGCTCAAGAAGCACGAACTGTTCGAGCGCGACGGCGACGACCTGCATTGCGTGGTGCCGGTCAGCATCACCACGGCGGCGCTCGGCGGCGAGATCAACGTGCCGACGCTCAAGGGGGCCGCGGCGATCGACATTCCCGATGGCACCCAGAGCGGCAAGCAGTTCCGGCTGCGCGGCAAGGGCATCAAGGGCGTGCGCTCGAGCTACCCGGGCGACCTGTACTGCCATGTGCGGGTCGAAACCCCGGTCAAGCTGACCGAGCACCAGCGCAAGCTCATGAAGGAGCTCGACGAGTCGCTCAAGAAGGGCGGGGACAAGCACAGCCCGACCGACAAGGGCTGGTTCGACAAGGCCAAGGAATTCTTCAGCTAGCGCATTGCGCCGGCGGCGCCGACCGGCGCGCCGGCGCCGGCAATATCCAGGCGGCCTTCGGGCCGCTTTTTTCTTGTCCGCGTATTCCTGTAGGCGCCGGCGGTGGCGCCGGCGTTGGATCGGAAACAGATGATCCCCGCACCTGCACCCAACCTACAAGCCCTGGCGAAGCCGGCCCACAGCCGTGCCGTGCACGAATCGCCGCATGCTCGTAGCATGTGTTCGGTGGCTGCAGCAGCCCGAGGCGGTTTGGCCAATTGCTGCCGCTTTCTGGAACTTTTTTGCAACGATCAAATTCTTATTTCAAAAGCAATTTGCTCGAAGCGTCGTTTGTTCTATGCTTTGAACAAGTTCATGCCCGAGGGTATTTTCCACAGCGTGCACACATCACCTGGCACCATTCCTGCGAAGAACGATGCGACGTGTGCGGCACGGATTTCCCGGGCAGCGCCCGGCTGACTCGATGGAGGTGTCTATGGTGGATGTCATCAGCAACTTCGCAGCGCGATATGAGCGCACGCGCGAAGAGGTCTTGTCCCTTCAGGAATACCTGGAGATCTGCAAACGGGAGCCTCTGGCCTACGCCACGGCCGCCGAGCGGATGCTCAAGGCCATCGGCGAGCCCGAACTGGTGGACACGCGCAACGACCCCCGGCTCTCGCGCATCTTCGCCAACAAGGTCATCAAGATCTACCCGGCATTCCGCGAGTTCTACGGCATGGAAGACGCCATCGAGCAGGTGGTTTCGTACTTCCGCCACGGCGCCCAGGGGCTGGAAGAAAAGAAGCAGATCCTGTATCTGCTGGGCCCGGTCGGCGGCGGCAAGAGTTCGATCGCCGAGCGCCTGAAGCAGCTCATGGAGCACGTGCCCTTCTATTCGATCAAGGGCTCGCCCGTGAACGAAACCCCGCTGGGCCTGTTCGACGCGGCCGAGGACGGCGAAATCCTCGAAAAGGAATATGGCATTCCGCGGCGCTACCTGCAGCGGATCCTGTCGCCCTGGGCGGTCAAGCGGCTGGAAGAGTTCGGCGGCGACATCCGCCAGTTCCAGGTCGTCAAGCGCTACCCCTCGGTGCTGCGCCAGATCGCGGTCGCCAAGACCGAGCCGGGCGACGAGAACAACCAGGACATCTCCTCGCTGGTCGGCAAGATCGACATCCGCAAGCTCGAAGACTACGCACAGGACGACCCGGACGCCTATGCCTACTCGGGCGGCCTGTGCCTGGCCAACCAGGGCCTGCTGGAGTTCGTGGAAATGTTCAAGGCGCCGATCAAGGTGCTGCATCCGCTGCTGACCGCCACCCAGGAAGGCAACTTCAAGGGCACCGAAGGCTTCGGCGCCATTCCGTTCGACGGCATCGTGCTGGCGCACAGCAACGAAAGCGAATGGAAGGCCTTCCGCAACAACAAGAACAACGAGGCCTTCCTCGACCGGATCTACATCGTCAAGGTGCCCTACTGCCTGCGGGTCTCCGAAGAGATCAAGATCTACGAGAAGCTGGTGCGCAACTCGTCGCTCTCGGCGGCGCCCTGCGCGCCCGGCACCTTGCGCATGATGGCCCAGTTCTCGGTGCTCACGCGGCTCAAGGAACCCGAGAATTCCAGCATCTTCAGCAAGATGCAGATCTACGACGGCGACAACCTCAAAGACACCGACCCCAAGGCCAAGTCGATGCAGGAGTACCGCGACTACGCGGGTGTCGACGAAGGCATGAGCGGCACCTCGACCCGCTTCGCCTTCAAGATCATCTCGAAGGTCTTCAACTTCGACAGCAGCGAGGTGGCGGCCAATCCGGTGCACCTGATGTATGTGCTCGAGCAGCAGATCGAGCGCGAGCAGTTCGCGCCCGAGACCGAGCAGAAGTACCTGTCCTACATCAAGGAGCTGATGGCGCCCCGCTATGCGGAATTCATCGGCAAGGAGATCCAGACGGCGTACCTTGAAAGCTACTCGGAGTACGGCCAGAACATCTTCGATCGCTACGTCACCTACGCCGACTACTGGATCCAGGACCAGGAGTACCGCGACCAGGACACCGGCGAGGTCTTCGACCGCGGCTCGCTCAACGCCGAGCTCGAGAAGATCGAGAAGCCCGCGGGCATCAGCAACCCGAAGGACTTCCGCAACGAGATCGTCAACTTCGTGCTGCGCGCGCGGGCCGGCAACGCGGGCAAGAACCCGCTGTGGACCAGCTACGAGAAGCTGCGCACCGTGATCGAGAAGAAGATGTTCTCGAACACCGAGGAACTGCTGCCGGTCATCAGCTTCAACGCCAAGAGCAGCGCCGACGAAATGAAGAAGCACGAGGATTTCGTCAACCGCATGGTCCAGAAGGGCTATACGGCCAAGCAGGTCCGCCTGCTGTGCGAGTGGTATTTGCGGGTTCGCAAGAGTTCATGATGAACTGAAGGAGTTCTGTCCGTGGCCATGCTGCAGCAGATCATCGACCGCCGGTTGTCGGGCAAGAACAAGTCCATCGGCAACCGCGAACGTTTCCTGCGACGCTACCGTGAGCAGATCGGCGAGGCTGTGCGCCGCGCCGTCAGCGGCCGCGGCATCCGCGACCTCGAACAGGGCGAGGACATCACGCTGCCCAAGCGCGATGTGTCCGAGCCCGTGTTCGGCCACGGCCAGGGCGGCGACCGAGAGTACGTGCATCCAGGCAACAAGGAGTACGTCAAGGGCGACCGCATCGAGCGGCCGCAGGGCGGCGGCGGTGCCGGCAAGGGCTCGCAGGCCGGCGACGGCGAAGGCGGCGAGGACGATTTCGTCTTCAGCCTGACCAAGGAAGAGTTCATGCGGGTCTTCTTCGAGGACCTCGCCCTGCCCCACCTGATCCGCACCCAGCTGGCCGAAGTGCCCGAATGGAAGAGCCACCGGGCCGGCTTCGTGAGCGACGGCAACCCGAGCAACCTTCACGTGGTGCGCTCGATGCGCGGCGCACTGGCCCGGCGCATCGCGCTGGGCGGCGACTCGCGGCGCGAGATCCGCGAGCTCGAAGCCCACCTGCTGCACCTGCAGCGCAGCCCGCGCGTGGCCGATGCCCTGGTGCAGCGCGAGATCCGCGAGACCGAGGCCAAGCTCGAAGAGCTGCGCAGCAAGGCCAAGCACGTGCCCTTCCTCGACCCGATCGACCTGCGCTACCGCAACCGGGTCAAGGTGCCGGTGCCCTCCGCCAAGGCCGTGATGTTCTGCCTGATGGACGTCTCCGGCTCGATGGACGAGGCCCGCAAGGACATGTCGAAGCGCTTCTTCATGCTGCTCTACATGTTCCTGACCCGGCACTACGAGAAGATCGACCTGGTCTTCATCCGCCACCACACCCAGGCCTCCGAGGTCACCGAAGAAGAATTCTTCCACGCCACCGAGACCGGCGGCACCGTGGTCTCGAGCGCCCTGACCTTGATGCTCGAGATCGTGCGGGCTCGCTACCCGAGCGGCGAATGGAACATCTACGGCGCCCAGGCCAGCGACGGCGACAACTGGCACCAGGACTCGGGACGCTGCCGCGAGCTGCTGGCCGACCACCTGCTGCCGCTGGTGCGCTACTACGCCTATGTGCAAGTCGCCGAAGCCGAGCAGAACATGTGGGAGGAGTACTCGCAACTGGCCGAATCCCACAAGAATTTCGCCATGCGCAAGGTCAGCGACGCGCAGGACATCTACCCGGTGTTCCGCGACCTGTTCAAGAAAGAGAGGGGGCCGGCGTGAACGAGACCACGAAGACACGGACGCCATTGCCCAGTCCGTCGGACTGGACCTTCGAGCTGATCGAGCAGTACCACAGCGAGATCGCCCGGGTGGCCAAGGGCTACAAGCTCGACACCTACGCCAACCAGCTCGAGATCATCACGGCCGAGCAGATGATGGACGCCTATGCCTCGGTCGGCATGCCGGTCATCTACCGTCACTGGTCCTATGGCAAGCAGTTCATCGCCACCGAGAAGAACTACCGCCGCGGCCACATGGGCCTGGCCTACGAGATCGTGATCAACTCCGATCCCTGCATCGCCTACCTCATGGAAGAAAACACCATGGCCATGCAGGCCCTGGTGATCGCCCATGCGGCCTACGGCCACAACAGCTTCTTCAAGGGCAACTACCTGTTCAAGATGTGGACCGATGCGTCGTCCATCATCGACTACCTGGTCTATGCCCGAAAGTACATCAGCGAGTGCGAGGAGCGCCACGGCGTCGGGGCGGTCGAGGATCTGCTCGATTCCTGCCACGCACTCATGAACCACGGCGTCGACCGCTACCGCCGGCCGCAGCGCCTGTCGCTGAGCCAGGAGCAGGCCCGGCGCGAGGAACGCGAGCACCATCTGCAGCAACAGGTCAACGACCTGTGGCGCACCCTGCCGCGCAAGAGCGGCCGCACGGCCGAAGACGAAGAGGCGTCGAAGCGCTTCCCGGCCGAGCCCCAGGAAAACCTGCTCTACTTCATCGAGAAAAACGCACCATTGTTGGACCCCTGGCAACGCGAAGTGGTGCGCATCGTGCGCAAAATCGGGCAGTACTTCTATCCGCAGCGCCAGACCCAGGTCATGAACGAGGGCTGGGCCACCTTCTGGCACTACACCCTGCTCAACACGCTCTACGACGAAGGCCTGCTGGCCGACGGCTTCATGATGGAGTGGCTGCAGTCGCACACCAACGTGGTGTTCCAGCCGCCGATCGGGCATCGCGCCTACAGCGGGATCAATCCCTATGCGCTGGGTTTCGCGATGTTCACCGACCTGCGGCGCATCTGCGAAAAGCCGACCGAGGAAGACCAGCGCTGGTTCCCCGACCTGGCGGGCTCCAATTGGCTGACCTCGCTCGATTACGCCATGCGCAATTTCAAGGACGAGAGCTTCATCGGGCAATTCCTGTCGCCGAAATTGATGCGTGATTTCCGCTTTTTCACGGTCCGCGACCAGGAAAGCGAGCCCGAGCTCGAGGTTTCCGCCATCCATGACGACAGCGGCTACCGGCAGCTGCGCGAATCCCTGTCGCGCCAGTACGACCTGAACCACCGCGAGCCCAACATCCAGGTCTGGAGCGTGAACCTGCGCGGCGACCGCGCGCTGACGCTGCGCCATACCCAGCACAACAACCGCCCGCTGCACGACAACGCCTCCGAGGTGCTCAAGCACGTGGCGCGGCTGTGGGGCTTCGACGTCCACCTCGAGAGCGTCGACAGCCAGGGCCGGATCAGCCACCGGAAGGTGACCGGGCCGCAAGCGGCCTAGCGGACTGACTGGCGTGGGACTTTGAGCTTGGCGCGGGCCTTCAGCGCCAGGTCGCGGGCGTGGCAGCCCTCGATGTGGTCGTTGACCAGCCCCATGGCCTGCATGAAGGCATAGACCGTGGTCGGGCCGACGAAGCTCCAGCCGCGCTTCTTCAGGTCCTTCGACATCGCGATCGACTCGGGCGAGGTCGTGAAGCTCTGCAGGGCCGCGTGCGTGATCCGCTTCGGCCGAGAGGCCGGATCGGGCTCGAAGCGCCAGGCGTAGGCCGCCAGCGAACCGAACTCGCGGCGCAGTTCGATCACGCGGTGGGCATTGTTGATCGCCGACTCGATCTTGCCGCGATGGCGCACGATGCCGGCGTCGGCCAACAGCCGCTCGACGTCCTTCGGGCCGAAGCGCGCCATCTGCTCGGCATCGAAATCGGCGAAGCCGCGGCGGAAGGCGTCGCGCTTGTTGAGGATCGTGAGCCAGCTCAGGCCGGCCTGGAAGCCCTCGAGGCACAGCTTCTCGAACAGGCGCCGGTCGTCCGTGACCGGGAAGCCCCATTCGCC
Organism: Variovorax ginsengisoli; assembly: GCF_030486595.1. GTDB lineage: Bacteria > Pseudomonadota > Gammaproteobacteria > Burkholderiales > Burkholderiaceae_C > Variovorax > Variovorax ginsengisoli_B. The sequence continues at coordinate 235,830 of NZ_JAUJZH010000007.1, forward strand.
GTCGTGGTAGCGCTGGTAGAGCGGCGTTGCGGCGCACCAGCGACAGCGCCAGGCGCGGTCTTCGCCTTCGAACAGGCCGGCTCGCTCGACCGTCATCCCGCAGGCTTCCGGAACGACTGCCAGGCGGCCGCGGTCGGCGTGGTGCCCGCGCCGGGCTGCTGCGGCAGGCGGAAGTGGCCATCGACGACCTCGGCCGGCTCTGTGAAGCAGTCCTTGATCCACGGGATGTACTCGAGCACCTCGCAGGCCGGATGCGCGTAGCTCAGGTGCACGTGGACCTGGCTCATGTCGCCCGCGTGCGGCGCCACCGGCAGGCGGAAGGAATGGGCGGTCTCGCACACCTGGAGCACCTCGGTGATGCCGCCCATGCGCGTGACGTCGGGCTGGACCCAGTGGATCGCCTGCTGGGCGAAGAACTCGGAGAAGGCATCGGCGGTGTAGAGCTGCTCGCCGAGCGCGACCGGGATGCGGGTGGCGCGGGCCAGCGCCGCGTGGCCCTTGACATCGTCGTACCACAGGGGCTCCTCGAACCAGAGCAGGTCGAAGGGCTCCGCGCCGCGGCAAAAGCGCAGGCAGGTGGCGAGATCCCACTTGCCGTTGCCGTCGATCGCCAGCGTGACGGACGGCCCGATGGCTTCGCGCACGGCCTCGATGCGACGCAGGTCGCGGTCCACGCTGGAGCCGACCTTGATCTTGATGCCGGTGAAACCGTCATCGACCGCGCGCCGGGCGCCGTCCACCAGTTGCGCGTCGCCGATGCTGAGCCAGCCGATGTCGGTGTTGTAGGCCCGGACCCGCGGCCGCACCTGGCCGCCGAGGAGTTTCCACAGCGGCACGCCGGCCGACTTGGCTTTCAGGTCCCACAGCGCGACATCGATCGCCGCCAGCGACAGCGTCGTGATGCCGGCCCGGCCGATCCATTGAAGCGCGGGGTTGCGCGCCAGTTTCTGCCAGAGGCGACGGACGTCGCCCGCGTCCTCGCCGAGCAGGAGCGGCGCATGGCAGGTCGCGATGCAGCGCGTGATCAGCTGGTCGCCCGCCAAGTCGGCGTGGGTGCCGGTGAAGCCATGGCCGACCAGCCCGTCCTCGGTCTCGATCCGCGCGCCGATCACGCCCCAGTGCGTCAGGGTGTGCGTGCTGTCGGCGATCTGGCTGCCGGTGACCGGCACGTGCAGGATGAAAGGTTCGACCGAGACGATCTTCATTTGGCGCCGCTCACGCGCACCAGCGCCTCGATCGCCAGCGGATAGCCCTTGACGCCGAAGCCGACGATGATGCCGCGCGCCGCCGGCGAGATGTACGAATGGTGGCGGAACTCCTCGCGCGCATGCACGTTGGAGATGTGCAGCTCGACCAGCGGCACGCTGGCGCCCTTGATGGCGTCGTGCAGTGCGACCGAGGTGTGGGTGTAGGCGCCGGGGTTCATCACCACGCCGAGCATCCGGCCGGCGGCGACTTCGCGTCCGGCCTCGTGGATCCAGTCGATCAGCTGGCCTTCGTGATTGGACTGCCGGCATTCGATCTCGATACCGAGCGTGGCGCCGGTCTCCAGGCACATGCGCTCGACGTCGGCCAGGGTTTCGTGGCCGTACTGCGCGGGCTCGCGCGTACCGAGGAGGTTGAGGTTCGGGCCATTCAGGACAAGAATCTTTTTCATGGCTCTCTTTTTATCAGGTGCGGCACCGCATTTTCGGCCCGCCCGCCGGATCGGGCAAACGCGGCGGCCGGCCGCCCGCGGTCCGCGCGCGGGTCGAGCGCCAGCGCTGTGGGCCTCGCTGGCCGGCCAGGGCCTGCTCGATCCGGCGCTGGTGCCCGGACCATGAAGCCGCTGCGCATCGACGCCCACCAGCACTACTGGTCGCCGGCGCACGGCGACTATGGCTGGCTGGCCGATACGCCCGCCCTGCACGCCATCCACCGGGACTTCGCGCCGGCCGACCTGGCGCCGCTGCTGGACCGCGCCGGTATCGACGGCACGGTGCTGGTCCAGGCGGCGCCGAGCGAGGCCGAGACCTGGCGGCTGCTCGCGCTCGCCGCCGAACCGGCGAGCCGCGTGCGCGCCGTGGTCGGCTGGACCGCGCTGGACGCCGCCGACGCACCCGCTCGCATCCGCCGGCTGGCGCAGCAGCCGCTGCTCAGGGGACTGCGGCCGATGCTGCAGGACCTGCCGGATCCCGAATGGGTGCTCGGCGACGCCCTGCTTCCGGCCTGGGCAGCGATGATCGAACAGGGACTGGTCCTGGACCTGCTCATCAGGCCGCACCAGATCGATGCCGCGCGCCGGCTCGCGCTGCGTCACCCGGGGCTCGCGATGGTGGTGGACCATGGCGCCAAGCCCGCCATCGCGGCCGGCGGCTTCGAGCCCTGGGCCGGCGACATGGCGCGGCTGGCGGCCGAGACGCGGGTCCACTGCAAGCTGTCCGGGCTGGCCACGGAAGCCGGCCCCGGCTGGCGAGTCGACGCCCTGCGGCCCTATGTCGCGCACCTGCTGCGCCATTTCGGTCCGGCCCGGTTGATGTGGGGCAGCGACTGGCCAGTGTTGAACCTCGCGGGCGACTACGGGCGCTGGCAGGTCGCCTGCGACGAATGGCTGGCCGACCTGCCGGCCCCGGAGCGGGCCGGTGTATGGGGCACGAACGCGGCCCGGTTCTATGGCATAAAGTGAGCGACGCGCCGGGATTCCCCGGCGCCTTTTTACTTTCTGCACGCCATGAAAACCAAAGCCGCCGTCGCCTGGAAAGCCGCCGCCCCCCTGACCATCGAAACCGTCGACCTCGAAGGGCCGAAATTCGGCGAAGTACTGGTCGAGATCAAGGCCACCGGCATCTGCCACACCGACTACTACACCCTCTCGGGCGCCGATCCCGAGGGCATCTTCCCCGCCATCCTGGGCCACGAAGGCGCAGGCATCGTGGTCGACGTCGGCCCCGGCGTCACGAGCCTCAAGAAGGGCGACCACGTCATTCCGCTCTACACGCCCGAATGCCGCCAGTGCAAGTTCTGCCTGAGCCGCAAGACCAACCTGTGCCAGCTGATCCGCGGCACCCAGGGCAAGGGCCTGATGCCCGACGCCACCAGCCGCTTCAGCCTGGACGGCAAGCCGATCTTCCACTACATGGGCACGTCGACCTTCAGCAACTACACGGTGGCGCCCGAGATCTCGCTGGCCAAGATCCGCGAGGACGCGCCCTTCGACAAGGTCTGCTACATCGGCTGCGGCGTGACCACCGGCATCGGCGCCGTGATCTTCACGGCCAAGGTCGAGGCCGGCGCCAACGTGGTGGTCTTCGGCCTCGGCGGCATCGGCCTGAACGTGATCCAGGGCGCGAAGATGGTGGGCGCCGACAAGATCATCGGCGTCGACCTGAACCCGGCGCGCGAAGCGATGGCGCGCAAGTTCGGCATGACGCACTTCATCAACCCCAAGGACACGCCGAACGTGGTCGATGCGATCGTGCAGCTGACCGACGGCGGCGCCGACTACAGCTTCGAGTGCATCGGCAACACGCAGGTGATGCGCCAGGCGCTCGAGTGCACCCACAAGGGCTGGGGCCGCAGCATCATCATCGGCGTGGCCGAAGCCGGCGCCGAGATCAGCACCCGGCCGTTCCAGCTGGTCACCGGCCGCAAGTGGGAAGGCTCGGCCTTCGGCGGCGCACGCGGCCGCACCGACGTGCCCAAGATCGTCGACTGGTACATGGAAAACAAGATCAACATCGACGACCTGATCACCCACACCATGCCGTTGGAGGACATCAACAAGGGCTTCGACCTGATGAAGCGCGGCGAGTCGATCCGCGGCGTCGTGCTGTACTGAGCATCGCCATGACGCGGATGCAGCCGCTGCGCACGGTCCGGGCCGGCGTGCTCGAGGTCGCCTACTTCGAGGCCGGCCCCGCCGACGGGCCGCCCGTGCTGCTGATGCATGGCTTCCCCTACGACATCCACAGCTACGCCGAGGTCGCGCCGATGCTGGCCGAGGCCGGCTGCCGGGTCGTCGTGCCGTACCTGCGCGGCTACGGCGGCACCCGCTTCCTGAGCGATTCGACGCCCCGCTCGGGCGAGCAGGCCGCGCTCGGCGCCGACCTGCTGGCGCTGCTCGACGCGCTGTCGATCCCGCGCGCGCTGCTGGCCGGCTACGACTGGGGCGGGCGCGCCGCCTGCGTGGTGGCCGCGCTATGGCCCGAACGCTGCGCCGGCCTGGTCTCGTTCAACAGCTACAACATCCAGGACATCGCGAAGGCGATGCGCCCCGAAGTGGCCGAGAACGAGCACCGGCTCTGGTACCAGTACTACTTCCACAGCGAACGCGGCCGGGCCGGGCTGGCAGCCGACCGGCGCGGCATCACGCGCCTGCTGTGGCGGCTCTGGTCGCCGACCTGGTCCTTCGACGAAGCCACCTTCGAGCGCAGCGCGGCCGCCTTCGACCATCCCGACTTCGTCGAGGTGGTGATCCAGTCGTACCGCCATCGCTTCGGCCTGGCGCCCGGCGATCCGGCCTATGCCGACATCGAGGCGCGGCTTGCCGCCCAGCCACCGATCGCCGTTCCCGCCATCACCTTCGACGGCGCCGACGACGGCGTGCGGCCGGTGAGCGACGCATCCGCGCACGCGCACCGCTTCACCGGCCCGCGATCGCACCGCATCGTGCCCGGCGTCGGCCACAACATGCCGCAGGAAGTGCCGCGCGTCTTCGCCGACGCGGTGCTCGAACTCCTTTCCGCATCGAATCCATGACCGACAGCCCCAAGACCCTTTCCGAACACCGCTGCTTTGGCGGCACGCTCCGCTTTCTCGAACACGACGCGCGCACGATCGGGCTGCCGATGCGCTTCTCGGTCTTCCTGCCGCCGCAGGCCGCCAACGGGCCGGTGCCGGCCGTGATGTACCTCGCCGGCCTGACCTGCAACGAGGAGACCTTCATGGTCAAGGCCGGCGCCCAGCGGCTGGCGGCCGAACTCGGCCTGGCCTTGATCGCGCCGGACACCAGCCCGCGCGGACCGGCGGTCGAGGAAATCGAAGGCGCGACCGCCAGCTGGGATTTCGGCGTCGGCGCCGGCTTCTATCTCGACGCCACCGAGGCGCCGTGGTCCCGGCACTGGCGCATGGAAAGCTGGATCGTCGACGAGCTGCTGCCGCTGGTGGCACGACACCTGCCGATCGACGGCGAACGCATCGGGGTCTTCGGCCATTCGATGGGCGGCCACGGCGCCCTGACCCTGGCACTGCGCCATCCGGGCCGCTTCCGGTCGCTGTCGGCGCTGGCGCCGATCTGCGCACCCACCCGGTGTCCGTGGGGCGAGAAGGCCTTCGGCGGCTATCTCGGCACCGACCGCGCGCGGTGGCTGGCGCACGACGCCAGTGCACTGATGCAGGCGCAGGCGAAGGCGCCTTACCCGCGAGGGATCCTGATCGACCAGGGGCTGGCCGACAAATTCCTCGCCGACCAGCTGCATCCGCAGCACTTCGAGGCCGCCTGCGCGCAGGCCGGCCAGCCGCTCACCTTGCGCCGGCACGCCGGCTACGACCACGGCTACTATTTCGTCCAGAGCTTCGTGGCCGATCATCTGGCGCACCACGGCAACGTGCTGCGGGGCTGAGCACATGTCGCCGCCACCGCTGCCCGAACGCGAGGACATCGCCCTGCTCGAACCCTTCGAGGGCCTGGGGCTGAAGGACATCCGCGTGGTGGCCAGCGCCGAAGACGCGGCGAGCGCCGCCGCGGCCCTGCGCGCCAGCCGGGTGGTCGGCTTCGACACCGAGTCGAAGCCGACCTTCGCCAAGAACGAGGTCTCGGGCGGGCCGCACGTGATCCAGTTCGCCACCCGCGAGCAGGCCTGGCTGTTCCAGCTGCACCGCAGCGAGTTCCACGACACGCTGGCGACGCTGCTCGGTGACCCAGGCCTGACCAAGGCCGGCTTCGGGTTGTCGAGCGACCTGAGCCTGATCCGCCAGCGCTTCGGCGTCGAGCCGCAAGGCGTGCTCGACCTCGACAGCGAATTCCGCCGTCGCGGCTACCGGCGCTCGGTCGGCGTCAAGACCGCCGTGGCGCTGGTGTTCGAGCGCCGCTTCGTCAAGTCGCGCAAGGCCACGACCTCGAACTGGGCCAACCGGCAGCTGACCGACGCCCAGCTGCGCTACGCGGCCAACGACGCCTACGCCGCGATCCGGGTCTTCGACGCGCTGGGCCTGCGCGCCTGATTCAGGGCCCGGCCCACCACGCCCGCACCTGCGCCACCAGTTCCGGCAGCGGCGCGGTGGCGTCGACCGCCAGCACGCCCGGCTCGCCGACCGGGGACTCCAGCGTGGCGAACTGGTTGGCGACCAGGCTGGCCGGGAACATGTGGGCGCCGGCCCGCGCCGCCACCCGGCGCTCGGCCTCCGCCGGCGTCAAGGCCAGGAAGACGAAGCGCAGTCCGGGCGCGGCCGCGCGCAGCCGCTCGCGGTAGTCGCGCTTCAAGGCCGAGCAGGTCAATACCGCGCCTTCGGGCCGGCGCGCCAGCTCGGCGCCGAGGGTCGCGAGCCAGCCGGCGCGGTCGGCATCCGTGAGCGCGATCCCGGCGCGCATCTTGCTGACGTTCTCGGCCGAGTGGAAGTCGTCGCCCTCGATCAGCGGCAACCCGGCTGCCAGCGCGAGTGCCGCGCCGAGGCTGGACTTGCCGCAACCGGAGACGCCCATGACGACGGTCGAGTACTGTTTGGGAACGTAAAGCTTAGGCATTCACTCAATTGTGTGTCCATCTCTACTTATGATGGCGGCCTTCTTCCAGAAGTAACAATTCGTGTCCATGGTACAGCTTGCCCTGCGTCGTCCGTACACCTTTATCGTGATGGCGATGCTGATCGTGCTGGCCACGCCTTTCGTGCTGCTGCGGATGGCGACCGACATCTTCCCGGAGATCAACATTCCGGTGATCAGCATCATCTGGAACTACGGCGGGCTGCCGGCGCAGGAGATGGGCCAGCGCATCGCCGGCCAAACCGAGCGCAGCCTGACGACGACGGTGAGCGACATCGAGCACATCGAGTCGCAGTCCTTGGCCGGCGTGACCGTGATCAAGGTCTTCTTCCAGCCGACCGCCAACATCGAGACCGCCATCGCCCAGGTCGTGGCCTCGATGCAGACCCAGGTGCGGCAGCTGCCGCCGGGCATCACGCCGCCGCTGGTGATCAAGTACTCGGCCTCCAGCATCCCGGTGATCCAGCTCGCGCTGTCGAGCCCGACCCGGCCGGAAAACGCCCTGTTCGATGCCGCCGTCAACCAGCTGCGGCCCCAGCTCATCACGATCCCGGGCGTGGCCGTGCCCTTCCCCTACGGCGGCAAGAACCGGCTGATCTCGGTCGACCTCGACACCCAGGCGCTGCAGGCGCGCGGCCTGTCGCCGGCCGACGTGGTCAACGCGGTCAACGCGCAGAACCTGATCCTGCCCTCGGGCACGGCCAAGTTCGGCGCCACCGAATACAGCGTGCGCCTGAACGGCTCGCCGGAGGTCCTGGCCGGACTCAACGACCTGCCGGTGCGCACCGCGGCCGGCGCCACCACCTACCTGCGCGACGTCGCCAACGTGCGCGACGGCTTCTCGCCGCAGACCAACGTGGTGCGCCAGGACGGCGTGCGCGGCGTGCTGCTGTCGGTGCTCAAGAATGGCGGCGCCTCGACCCTGGACATCGTCGCCAACCTGCGCGCCCTGCTGCCGGTGGCCGCCCAGGGCATGCCGGCGGACATCAAGGTCACGCCGCTGTTCGACCAGTCGGTCTTCGTCAAGGCCGCGGTGCAGGGCGTGGTCGCCGAGGCCGTGATCGCCGCCGCGCTGACCGCCGCGATGGTGCTGCTGTTCCTCGGCAACTGGCGCAGCACGCTGATCATCGCACTGACGATCCCACTGTCGATCCTGGCCTCGATCCTGGCGCTCTACGCGCTCGGACAGACGCTCAACCTGATGACCTTGGGCGGTCTCGCGCTCTCGGTCGGTATCCTGGTCGACCAGGCGATCGTGACGATCGAGAACATCGAGCGCCACCTGCACATGGGCACCGAGCTGAACCAGGCGATCCTGGTCGGCGCCGGCGAGATCGGCCCGGCCGCGTTCGTCTCCACGCTGTGCATCTGCATCGTCTTCGTGCCGATGTTCTTCCTCTCGGGCGTGGCCAAATTCCTGTTCGTGCCGCTGGCGATGGCGGTGGTCTTCGCGATGCTGGCTTCCTACCTGCTGTCGCGTACGCTGGTACCCACCCTGGTGATGCTGCTGATGGGCAAGCAGCCGCACGCCGCGGGCAAAGGCAAGGCCAGCCTGCTGCAGCGCGTCTACCGCAGCTTCGACCGCCGCTTCGAACGGGTGCGGCGCGCCTACACGCTGGTGCTGTCGGCGCTGCTGGCGCGGCGCGGCCGCTTCATCGTGCTGTTCCTGGGCTTCTGCCTGCTGTCCTGCCTGCTGTACCCGGTGCTGGGCCGCGATTTCTTCCCGAGCGTGGATGCCGGGCAGATCCGGCTGCACATGCGCGCACCGACCGGCACCCGCATCGAGGAGACCGCGCGCCTGGCCGACGAGGTCGAGGCGGCGATCCGCGAGCTGGTGCCGAAGGACCAGCTCGAGACCATCCTCGACAACCTGGGCGTGCCCAACAGCGGCATCAACCTCTCGTACAGCAACGCCGGCACCATCGGCACGCTCGACGGCGAGATCCTGCTGTCGCTGCGCGACGGCCACCGGCCGACCGAGGAGTTCGTCTCGCTGCTGCGCGCCGAGCTGCCCAAGCGCTTCCCGGGCACCGAGTTCTTTTTCCAGCCGGCCGACATCGTCACCCAGATCCTCAACTTCGGCCTGCCGGCCGCGATCGACGTCCAGTTCAGCGGCAACGACGTCGCCGGCAATGCGGCCCGCGCGGCCGAGCTGGTGAAGGCGATCCGCAAGATCCCGGGCGCGGTCGACGCCCACGTCCACCAGCGGCTCGACGGCCCCGGCCTCAACCTGCAGATGGACCGCAGCCGCCTGCAGCAGTTCGGCCTGACCGCGCAGAACGTCGGCCAGAACGTGCTGATCGCGCTGTCGGGCAGCTCGCAGACCCAGCCGGCGTTCTGGCTCAACCCGCAGAACGGCGTGGTCTACAACATCGCGGTGCAGACGCCGCAGTACGCGGTCGACTCGCTCGACTCGCTGCTCAATCTGCCCATCGGCGGCGGCGGCGCGGCCGGCAACGCACCGCCGCAACTGCTGGGCAACCTGGTGGAGGCGCAGCAGGGGCGGCAGCCGGCCGTGGTGTCGCGCTACAACATCCAGCCGGTGGTCGATGTCTATGTCAGCGTGCAGGGCACCGACCTGGCGAGCGTGGCGACCAAGGTGCAGGCGCTGGTCGACGAGATGCGGCCGCGGCTCGCGCGCGGCCGCCAGGTGGCGGTGCGCGGCCAGGTCCAGACCATGCAGTCGTCGTTCATCGGGCTCGGGGTCGGGCTGGCGATGGCGATCGTGCTGGTCTACCTGCTGATCGTGGTCACCTTCCAGTCCTGGCTCGACGCCGCGATCATCATCACCGCCCTGCCCGCGGCGCTGGCCGGCATCGCCTGGATGCTGTTCATCACCGGCACCACGCTCAGCGTGCCGGCGCTGACCGGGGCCATCATGACCATGGGCGTGGCCACCGCCAACAGCATCCTGCTGGTGGCCTTCGCGCGCGAGCGCCTGGCCGCCGGCATCCCGCCGCTGTCGGCGGCGCTGGAAGCGGGCGCCACCCGGATCCGGCCAGTGCTGATGACCGCGCTGGCGATGATCATCGGCATGATCCCGATGGCACTCGGCCTCGGCGAAGGCGCCGAGCAGAATGCCCCGCTGGGCCGGGCCGTGATCGGCGGCCTGCTGTTCGCGACCGTCTCGACCTTGTTCTTCGTGCCCGCCGTCTATGCCGAGATCCACAGCCGCCGGGCGCATCGCCAGGCCGCACGCGACGCGGCCGCCGCACCTCATTCGCTCGGGGCCGCGCCCCAGGAGACCTGATTCCATGAACGCAGCGCCGGGCCGCCCCAAGCCAGTTCGCACCGCAGTGCGGAGCACGGAGGTCAGCCCATGACCGACCAACGCCATGCGGCCTTGGGCATCCACCCGATCGCCGCCGACGAAGACGGCGGCCACGACAGCCTGCCCCGCCGGCGCCAGATCGTGCGCAGCACCCGCATCGCGGTGCTGCTGGTGCTGGCGCTGCTGGCGATCGGCGCCGCGCGCACCGTCTATCTGCGCGTGGCCAACGCCCGCGCCCTGGAAGCCGGCACCGCCGAGCGCGCCACCCAGTACGTGAAGACCGCCCTGCCCCAGACCGCGGGCAGCGGCCAGACGCTGGCGCTGCCCGGCACGCTGCAGGGCTTCACGCAGTCGCCGATCTCGGCCCGCGCCAGCGGCTATCTCAAGCGCTGGACCCGGGACATCGGCAGCCGGGTCGAGAAGGGTGAGCTGCTGGCCGAGATCGAGACGCCCGAGATCGACCAGCAGCTGTCGCAGGCCGTCGCCGCGCGCCAGCAGGCCGCCGCCGCGCTCGAACTCGCGAAGAGCACGCTGGCGCGCTGGGAGGGCCTGCGCAAGAAGGACGTGGTCTCGCAGCAGGACCTCGACGAGCGCCGCGGCGCCCTGGCACAGGCCAGCGCCAACCTGGCGGCGGCCGACGCCAACGTGCAGCGGCTGCGCCAGACCGAGGGCTTCAAGCGCGTGCTGGCGCCCTTCGCGGGCGTGATCACGCGGCGCAACGTCGACGTCGGCGACCTGATCGATGCCGGCGCCGGCAACGGCGGCCGGGCGCTGTTCCAGCTCGCCCAGACCGATCCGCTGCGGGTCTACATCAATGTGCCGCAGGCCTACGCCCAGCTCGTGAAGGAGGGGCAGCCGGTGGTCGTCACCCAGTCCGAACTGCGCGGCCAGAGCTTCAAGGGCGAGGTGGCGCGGACCTCGGGCGCGATCGATTCGACCACCCGCATGATGCAGGTCGAGGTCGCGCTGCCGAACAAGGAAGGCATCCTGCTGCCGGGCGCCTACGTGCAGGTCTCGCTGCCGCTGACGCCCAGCCGCGCGCTCAGCATCCCCGCCAATGCGCTGCTGTTCCGCGCCGAAGGCACGCGGGTCGCGGTGGTGGACGCCGAGGGCAAGGTGCGGCTGCGCGGTGTCAGCATCGGGCGCAACTACGGCGACACGGTGGAGGTGCTCGACGGCATCTCGGGCAGCGACCGGCTGGTGCTGAACCCCTCGGATTCGCTGGCCGAAGGCGACCTGGTCACGGTCGCGAAGGAGCCGGCGTGAGTCTTCGCCGGTTGTCGTCGGTGGCAGCTGCCACGATGCTGCTGGCCGGCTGCGTCGCCGGGCCCGACTACCGCAAGCCGGAGGTCGAGGTGCCGGTCAGCTGGCAACTCGAGCAGCCCTGGCGCCAGGCTTCGCCTGGTGATGCCGAGGCCAAGGGCCCGTGGTGGCGGCGCTTCGACGACCCGACGCTCGACGCGCTGCAGGAGAGGGCGCTGGCCAACAGCCCGACACTCGACCTGGCGAGCGCCCGGCTGGCACAGGCGCGGGCCACGCTGGCGGGCGCCGAATCGGGCCGCTCGCCGCAGCTGGGCCTGGGTTCGCGCGCCTCGCGGCTCAAGATCTCGGCCAACCGGCCGCTCACCAACTACGCCACCAACAACTATTCGACGGTCCAGAACGACTTCGCGCTGACCCTGGTCGCCAGCTACGAACTCGACCTCGCGGGCCGGGTGCAGCGCACGGTCGAGGGCGCCTCCGCCTCGGCCGCGCAATCGGCCGCCGACCTCGAGAACACCCGGCTCCTGCTGACCGCCGACCTGGCCTCGGCCTACTTCAGCCTGCGCGCCACCGACCTGGAGCTCGACGTGGTCGCTCGCTCGATCGAGGTCCAGCGTCGGGCCCTGCAGTTCGTGACCGACCGCCACGAAGGCGGCGCGGTGTCGGGCCTCGACGTGGCGCAGCAGCAGGCGCTGCTGGACAACACGCTGACCCAGGTCGACCTGCTGAAGCGGCTGCGGTCGCAGTTCGAGCATGCGATTGCGACACTGACCGGCACACCGGCGCCGAACTTCGCGCTGGCACCGGACATCCAGCCGCTGCGGCCGCCGGCGATCCCGCTCGGCGTTCCGTCGGACGCGCTGGAGCGCCGGCCCGATGTCGCCGCCGCCGAGCGCGCGATGGCCGCGGCCAACGCGCAGATCGGCGTCGCCACCGCGGCCTTCTACCCGAGCGTGAACCTGCTGCCCACGGGCGGCGTCGACAGCCGCAGCCTGTCGACCCTGTTCGATGCCCAGAGCGTGCTGTGGTCGATCGGCGTCTCGGCGACCCAGACGATCTTCGACGGCGGCCGCATCCGCGCCAACGTCGACTTCACCAAGGCCGGCTACGACGCCACCGTCGCCAGCTACCGCCGGGTGGTGCTGACCGCGATGCAGGAGGCCGAGGACGGCATCACCGGCCTGGCGTCGCTCGAACGCGCCGCGGCGCAGTCGCAGACGGCGGTGGCCAGCGCGCGCCGGGTGCTCGACATGTCGGCCAGCCGCTACGAGGGCGGCGCCACCACCTTCCTCGACGTCATCACGGCCCAGCAGGCGCTGTTGAACATCGAGCGCCAGGCGGCCCAACTTTCCGGGCAGCGCATGCTGGGCACGGTGTTCCTGGTGAAGGCGCTGGGCGGCGACTGGTGCGGCGTCGAAGCGCGCGGGGCCGGCGGCGGGGGCACCAGCGCTAGAACAGACTGCCCTGCCCCGCTGCGCCAGGTGGTCGGAACGCGCTGAGGTCGAGCCCGATGCGCTGGCGGTTGAAGCCGATGCGGTTCGTCGCCTTCTCGAAGCGCTGGCGGATCAGGTCGGCCCACAGGCCGCTGCCCTTCATGCGGGTCGCGAAGTCGGCGTCGTAGTCCTTGCCGCCGCGCATCTCGCGGATGCGCGCCATGATGCGGTCGGCCCGCTGCGGGTAGTGCAGTTCGAGCCACTGCTTGAACAGCGGCGCGACCTCCCAGGGCAGCCGGACCACGGTGTAGAAGGCGCAGCGCGCGCCGGCCTCCCAGGCGGCTTCGAGCACCTGCTCCATGTCCTCGGTGACGAAGGGAATCTGCGGCGCCACGCTGACGCCGACCGGCACGCCGGCGTCGGCCAAGGTGCGCAGGGTGCGCAGCCGCCGGTGCGGCGCGGCGGCCCGCGGCTCGAGCTTGCGTGCCAGCTCGCCGTCGAGCGTGGTGATCGTGACGTACACAGCGGCCAGCCGGTCGGCGGCCATCGGTGCGATCAGGTCGAGGTCGCGCTCGACTGCGCTTGATTTGGTGACGAGGCCGAAGGGATGGCGCGATTCCTTCAGCACTTCGATCACCGAACGCGTGAGCCGCAGCTCGCGTTCGATCGGCTGGTAGCAATCGGTCGCGGTGCCGATCGCGATCTGGCTCGGCCGGTAGGCTTTGCGGCCCAGTTCGGCGCGCAGCACCTCGGCGACGTTGCGCTTCGCGATCAGCTTGGTCTCGAAGTCCAGGCCGGGCGAGAGATTGAGGTAGCTGTGGGTGGGCCGGGCGAAGCAATAGATGCAACCATGCTCGCAACCCCGGTAGGGGTTGAGCGAGCGGTCGAACGGAATGTCGGGCGAGTCGTTCTCGCTCAAGACCGATTTCACGTCCTCGAAGCGGACCTCGGTCTGCAGCCGCTGGAGGCCCTCGGCTTCGGCCTCGCCCTCTTCCAGCGTGCCCCAGCCGTCGTCGAAGGCGTCGCGCACGTCGCGCTCGAAACGATGCGGCAGGCGCGTCGCGGCGCCGCGGCCCTTGAGGGCGTGGACGGGGATGAAGCTGTCGCCCATGGCGCCTCCGGATACTGTATGAAATTACAGTATTCCATGTTTTGGCGGCAGGCGCAGCAACGAACTGCAACGAGCTGGGCTGCGCTAAGCTGCAAGTCCCACCGATCGTTCCCCATGCCCCGCCGCCCCGAAAACCTCTACCCCCAATACCACGCCCATCTCTACTTCGGCCCAGAGACGGTCGCCCAGGCGCGCCGGATCGCCGAGCAGGCGGGGCGCGAGTTGCTGGTGGTGGTCGGCCGCGTGCACGAAAAACTCGTCGGCCCGCATCCGCACTGGAGCTGCCAGATCGCCTTCGACGCCGCCGAATTCGATGAAGTGATCGCCTGGCTGGAGGCCCACCGCGAGGGACTCGACGTCTTCGTGCACGGCCTCACCGGCGACGACTACCAGGACCACACGGCGCATGCGATGTGGCTCGGCAACGAGTCGCCACTCGATCTGCGCATGTTCAGCCGGCCGGCCGCCTGAGCTGCGCCGACCAGCAATTCGCCACAGTCATCAAGGAAACTTCTTCGCCTGAAACGGAAGGCGCTCGCAGACGCGACAGCATGCATTTCTGAAGATCGCAGACCGGCCACCGCCGGCGAAAGCTATCTGCATGCCCAAGAAGCCTCGATCCCTGCGCGACATCATCGAGTGCGTCGCGGCCGTTCTCCTGCCGTGGCTGCTGTGTGCCGCTGCGTACCTGTTCTTCGCGGGCCTGGAATTCGACTAGGCCTCAGAACTCGGCATCCAGCTCGTCGATCTCCTCCGGCTCCTGCTTCGCCGCCTTGATCCATTCCTGCATCGCCGGCAGTTCGATGATCCGCTTGCAGTAGCCGGCGCAAACCGTGTCCAGGGTCACGTCGTAGGTCATGAAGCGCGTCACCACGGGCGCATACATTGCGTCGGCGATGCAGGGTTGCTTGCCGAACAGGTACGGGCCGCCGTAGGCTTTCAGGCACCCGCGCCAGATCGCGACCACGCGGTCGATGTCGGCCTGCGCGCGCGACCAGATCTTGAAGTTCGGGAACCTGGCCTTGACGTTCATTGGCAGCGAGCTGCGCATCGCGCTGAAGCCCGAATGCATCTCGCCGCAGATCGCCCGGCAATGGGCCCGGGCCTTGGCATCGGCCGGCAGCAGGCCGGCCTTGGGCTTGATCTCGTTGAGGTATTCGCCGATCGCCAGCGTGTCCCAGACCTTGATGCCGGCATGCTCGAGCGACGGCACCAGCATCGACGACGACAGCAGCAGCATCTCGGCCTTCATCGCCGGGTCGTCGGGCGGGATCACCTTCTCGCTGAAATCCAGGCCCGCGAGCCGGCACATCAACCAGCCGCGCAACGACCACGCGCCGTAGTTCTTGCTGCTGATGGTGAGGACGGGTTTGGCCATGGAGACTCCTGGGCTGCCGGATCGGCTCTGCACCAGTGCAAGCCCTGTGCCAGAACAGTGCACCTCTTCGCCTTGGCCCGCAACTTGCCTGCAGCCCCTCCATGCTGTACCGGGCCTACCAAACTCACACCGACCTGCTCTCGCCGTCCCGGCTCGCAGCCCAGTACCTCGGCAACAGCGTGTGGAAGTCCCGGCCGGACCGCAGCGCCGCCCGCCGTATCGCCGCGGCGATGGATGTCTACGCCCACCTGCGGCTGACCCACACGCGGCCCGACTACGGCATCAAGAGCGTGCTGTCCGAGGGGCAGGAAGCCGCGGTCACCGAAGAGCTCGCGCTGGTCGCGCCCTTCGGCACCCTGCTGCACTTCCGCAAGGACACCAAGGCGGTGCAGCCGAAGGTGCTGCTGGCCGCACCACTGTCGGGCCATTTCGCGACCTTGCTGCGTGAAACGGTGCGCACCCTGCTGCGCGACCACGACGTCTACCTGACCGACTGGCACAACGCCCGCGACGTGCCGCTGTGGAACGGCGGCTTCGGCCTCGACGACTACACGCTGCAGATCGTGAGCTTCCTCGAGGCGATCGGCCCCGGCGCCCACATGGTGGCGGTCTGCCAGCCCTGCGTGGCGGCGCTGGCGGCGACCGCGCTGATGGCCGAGGACGATCACCCTGCCGCGCCGCTGAGCCTGACCCTGATGGCCGGCCCGGTCGACTGCCGCATCAATCCGACCATGGTGAACAAGCTGGCGACCGATCGCCCGATCGGCTGGTTCGAGCGCAACCTGATCAGCCGGGTGCCATGGCCGCACGCGGGGATGATGCGGCGCGTGTACCCGGGCTTCCTGCAGCTCAGCGCCTTCATGAGCATGAATCCCGACCGGCACAAGGAACAGTTCAAGAAGCTCTATCACCACCTGGTCGAAGGCGAACTCGAGCAGGCCGCCACGATCCGGGACTTCTACGACGAATACCTGGCGGTCAACGACCTGCCGGCCGAGTTCTATCTCGAGACGGTCGAGCGGGTGTTCCAGACCTACGACCTGCCGCGCGGCGAGCTCACCGTCGGCGATCGCAGGGTGGACCCCGCGGCCATCCGCCGGACCGCACTGATGACGGTCGAAGGCGAGCGCGACGACATCTGCGCGGTCGGCCAGACCGTGGCGGCGCAGGACCTGTGCACCAGCATCCGCCCCTACCTCAAGACCCACCACCTGCAGGCCGGCGTCGGCCACTACGGCGTCTTCAGCGGCAGCAAGTGGAACACGCAGATCTATCCGCGGGTGCGCGAGATGATCCACACGGCGCAGGAACTGCACTAAGCCGCGCTCGCCACCAAGGCCTGCCGCAGATGCGCGATCAGCGCCTGCGATGCGACGTTGCGCATCGGCCCGGGCAGGTAGACGAGCACGATGCGGCGCTCGATGCCGGGCCGAGTCAGCGGGAGGACCACCAGTTCATCGTCGCGCAGCGAGGACGTGTAGAGCCTCGGCATCAGTCCGAGCGCCAGCCCGCCGCGCACCAGGGCGTAGAGCGTCTCCGAATAGCTCACCCGATAGGGCTCCGAGCCCTGCGCGAACTGGGCCCGGGCCGGATCCCCCAGCGCCGGCATGCTGCCGCTCTCGAACAGCACCAGGCGCTCGCCGCCGATCGCCTCCCAGTCGGCGCCGCCGGCAGCGGCCAGCGGGTCATCGCGCCGCACCACCAGCACCAGCGGATCGCGGAACAGGTCGATGCAGACCAGCCCGCCCGGCGGTTCGGTGATGGCGGCCACCGCGAGGTCGAGCTGGCCGCTGCGCACTTCGGCCAGCAGCGCATTCGACGGCGCGTCGCGCCAAGCGAACTCGACACCGTGCTGAGCGTCGCCGCCGACGAACGCAGCCACCGACGCCGCGACCCGGGCGCTGGCCGATGGGATCACGCCGATGCGCACGAAGGCGCGGCCGCGCTGCACCGTGCTCTCGATGTCGCGCAGCGCGACCTCGAAGGTGTTGACCAGGTAGTCGGTGCGCGCCAGCACCTCGGTGCCGACCGGCGTCAGCGCCAGCCGATGGGTCGAGCGGGTCAGCAGTTCGGCACCGAGCAACTTCTCCATCTGCTTGATCGCATTGCTCAGCGCCGGCTGGGTGATCGACAGGCGGCGCGCGGCGCGGCCGAACTGGCCCTCTTCCACCAGCACCGAGAAGCACTGGAGCTGGCGCAGCGTGAGCGCACGCAATGGCAAAGTGGAAGCCATGGACCTCTGATATAGATTCAGTGAATGAAATTATAGGAATTCAAAATTTTCCTTATTTCACCGCCCTGCCTAGACTGGGCGGCATGCGCACTGACACGGCCGTCCCCGACCCCCTCGATGCTTTCCTGCGGGCGATCCCGAAGGTCGAACTGCACTGCCACCTGTTCGGGACGGTCCGCCACGACACCTTCGCGGACCTCAACCGCCGCGCCGGCTCGCCGCTGGCCGACGACGAGATCGAGGGCTTCTACACCCGGGGCGAAAAGCCGGTCGGCGTGCTGCGGGTGCTGCGGGCGCTCGATGCCCAGCTGGTGCGCGGCGCCGACGACCTGCACCGGCTCACTTTCGAATACCTGCAGGACGCGGCGGCGCACCAGGTGCGCTACAGCGAGTTCTTCTGGAACCCGACCGGCACCGTGCACGCCTCCGGCATCGGCTACCGCGAGGCCCAGGACGCGATCGTCCGCGCGATCCACGACGCCGAGCGGGCGTTCGGCATCGTCGGCCGGCTGATCGCGGCGATCGACCGCGAAGCCAGCCCCGAGGCGGCGGTCGAGATGGTGCAGTGGGTCACGGCAAACCGACGCGACGAAGTGATCGGCATCGGGATCGACTACCGCGAGAACGACCGGCCGCCCGAGCTTTTCGCCGAGGCCTACCGCGACGCCCGGCGCGCCGGCCTCAAGACCACCGCGCACGCCGGCGAGTTCGGCATGCCCTGGACCAACGTGCGCACGGCGCTCGACCTGCTGCAGGTGGACCGCATCGACCATGGCTACACGGTGGTCGACCGGCCGGAATTCGCACGCGAATGCGCCGAGCGCGGCGTGCTGTTCACGGTCGTGCCGACCAACTCCTACTACCTGCGCACGCTGCCGCCGGAGCGCTGGGCGCTCGACCATCCGATCCGCCGCATGCCGGGGCTGGGCCTGAGCATCCACCCGAACACCGACGATCCAACCCTGCACAAGGTCACGCCCACCGGGGCTTGGCGGATGATGGTGCGCCACTTCGGCTTCGGGCTCGACGACCTGCGCGGCTTCATGCACAACGGCCTGGACGGCGCCTGGATCGACGATGCGCAGCGTCGCCGGTGGCGTGCCGACTGGAGCGTGGAATTCGACCAGTTCCGTGCCAGCCTCTCCCCGGACTCCTTCCTGCCAACCCCATGAAAAAACCCATCGCCAAATCCCTGCTCCTCGCCGCCGCCCTGCTGGGCACCCTGGCCGGCGCGGCTTCGGCCCAGCCGTCGTGGCCCGGCGCCAAGCCGATCACGCTGATCGTCCCCTACTCGGCCGGCGGCAGCGTCGATTTCACGGCCCGCCTGGTCGCGAACAAGCTCGCCGAACGGCTCAAGCAATCGGTGGTGATCGAGAACGTGACCGGCGCCGGCGGCGCCATCGGCGTGGCCAAGGCGGTCAACGCGGCGCCCGACGGCTACACGCTGGTGGCCGGGCCGGACAGCGCGATCGCGATCGGCCGCCTGATCAACCCGGCCGCCTTCAAGTTCGATCCCCTGAAGGACCTGGCACCGGTCGGCATGCTGAACACGGCCCCGATGGTGCTGGTCGCCCGTCCCGGCCTGCCGGTGAAGGATTTCGGCGATTTCGTGAAGCTCGCCAAGGCCTCGCCCGGCAAGTTCAACTACGCCACCTCGGGCGTCGGCACCGTGCTCCAGCTGGCGATGGAACTGCTGAAGGAGCGCACCGGGATCTTCGTCACCCACGTGCCGTACCGCGGCGGTGCCCAGATCGCGACCGACGTGATCGGCAACCAGGTCGACCTGGCGATGCTGGTCAGCACCAGCGCGATCCCGCACGTGACGGGCAACCGGCTGAAGGCGCTCGGCGTCACCGGCAGCCAACGGCTGGAGGCCCTGCCCCAGGTGCCGGCCTTCGGCGAGATGCCGGGCCTGAAGGGCTTCGACATGGTGAGCTGGACCGGCATCTTCGCGCCGGCCAACACGCCGGCGCCGATCGTGAGCCGCCTGAACCAGGAGCTCAACGCGGTGCTGAAGGACCCCGAAGTGCGCGCCAAGCTGCAGGAGCAGGGTGCGCTGCCCGGCAGCGGCTCGCCGGAGGACCTGGGACGGTTCGTGAAATCGGAATACGCCCGCAACCAGAAGATCGTGCAGGCGGCCAACATCAAGGAGTGAGCCGCGGGCTCAGGACGACTCGTCCTCCGCCGGCCAGTCGCGGATGTACGCCTTCAGCATCTTGTTCTCGAAGTTCTGGCTGTCGACCACCGCCTTGGCGACGTCGTAGAAGCTGATCACTCCCATCAGCATGCGCTTGTCCATGACCGGCATGTAGCGGGCGTGGCGCTCCAGCATGATGCGGCGGATCTCGTCGAGGTCGGTTTCGAGGGTGCAGGTCACGGGATGGTCGTCCATCGCCTTGCGCACCAGGGTGCCGCCGACCTGGCCGCCGTTGGCGACGATGGCGACGATCACTTCGCGGAAGGTCAGCATGCCGACCAGGTCGCCGTGCTCCATGACCACCAGGGAGCCGATGTCCTTGTCGGCCATGACGTTGACCGCGCTGGCCAGGGGTTCGTCGGGCGTGACCGTGAAGAGCGTGTTGCCCTTGACGCGCAGGATATCGCTGACTTTCATGTAATTTGCTCCTCGCTTGCTCGGCGGCGTGCCGATTTGAATATAGCCCACAATGGCCGCCCGTCCACCGACCCGTGATCGACGCGCCGACGCGCGCGTAACCGGGCATTGCAGAAACGATTCTCGAAAGGCGCTCATGTCCGGCTACTCAGACCCCGGCTTCGACACGCTGGCATTGCATGCCGGCGCCGCACCCGACCCCGCCACCGGCGCGCGGGCGGTGCCGATCCACCTCACGACCTCCTTCGTCTTCGAATCCAGCGACCATGCCGCGGCGCTGTTCAATCTGGAGCGCGCGGGCCATGTCTACTCGCGCATCAGCAACCCGACCAACGCGGTGCTCGAGCAGCGCGTGGCGGCTCTCGAAGGCGGCATCGGGGCGATCGCCACCGCCAGCGGCCAGGCGGCGCTGCACCTGTCGATCGCGACCCTCATGGGCGCCGGCTCGCACATCGTCGCCAGCACCGCGCTGTACGGCGGCTCGCAGAACCTGCTGCACTACACGATGCGCCGCTTCGGCATCGAGACCACCTTCGTCAAGCCCGGCGACCTCGACGGCTGGCGCGCCGCGATCCGGCCCGAGACCAAGCTGCTGTTCGGCGAGACCGTGGGCAACCCGGGCCTCGACGTGCTCGACATCCCGGCCGTCAGCGAGATCGCGCACGCCGCCCGGGTGCCGCTGCTGGTCGACTCCACCCTGACCTCGCCCTACCTGATCAAGCCCTTCGACTGGGGCGCCGACCTGGTCTACCACTCGGCCACCAAGTTCCTGTCCGGCCACGGCACCGTGATCGGCGGCGTGGTGGTCGACGGCGGCAGCTTCGACTGGGAGCGATCGGGCAAGTTCGCCGAGCTCACGCAAGCCTACGACGGCTTCCACAACATGGTCTTCAGCGAGGAGAGCACGGTCGGTGCCTTCCTGCTGCGGGCCCGCCGCGAAGGCCTGCGCGACTTCGGCGCCTCGATGAGCCCGCACACCGCCTGGCTGATCCTGCAGGGGATCGAGACCCTGCCGCTGCGCATGGCGCGCCACATCGACAACACGCAGAAAGTGGTCGAGTTCCTGGCCGCGCATCCGTTCGTGGCGCGGGTGGGCCATCCGCTGCTCGAATCGCATCCCAGCCACGCGCTGGCCAACAAGCTGCTGCGCCACGGCGCCAAGGGCGCGGGCGCGGTGTTCAGCTTCGACCTCAAGGGCAACCGCGAGCAGGGCAAGAAGTTCATCGAGGCGCTCAAGCTCTTCAGCCACCTGGCGAACGTGGGCGACTGCCGCAGCCTGGTGATCCATCCGGCGAGCACCACGCACTTCCGCATGACCGACGAGGCACTGGCCGGCGCCGGGATCTCGCAGGGCACGATTCGCCTGTCGATCGGGCTGGAAGACCCGGCCGACCTGATCGACGACCTCAAGCGCGCGCTGAAGGCGGCGGAAAAGGCGGGTGCGTGATGCAGTTCGACGTCCAAGGCCACGCCACCTACTGCTACACCGGCGGCAAGCCGCTCGACCCCGCCAAGCCGACGGTGGTCTTCATCCATGGCGTGCTCAACGACCACAGCGTCTGGATCCTGCAGAGCCGCTGGTTCGCCAACCACGGCTGGAACGTGCTCGCGGTCGACCTGCCGGGACACTGCAGGAGCGCGGGCCCGCCGCCCGCGAGCGTCGAAGACGCCGCCGCCTTCATCGTCGCGCTGCTCGATGCCGCGGGTGTCGCGAAGGCCGCGCTGGTCGGCCACAGCTTCGGCTCGCTGATCGCACTGGAGACCGCGGCGCGCGCGCCGGAGCGGGTCACGCACCTGGCGCTGGTCGGCACGGCCTATCCGATGACCGTGTCGCCGGCGCTGCTCGATGGCGCGCTCGACGACCCGCAGCGCACGATCGCGATGGTCAGCACCTTCTCGCATTCGATGCTGGCGCCGCCGCTCGGTCCGGGGGTCTGGCTCGCCGGCAGTTCGCGGGCGCTGATGCGCCGCGTGCTCGCCAGCAACACCGACGCCAACGTCTTCCACATCGGCTTCAAGGCCTGCAATGACTACGCCAACGGCGAACAGGCTTTGGCAAAGGTGCGATGCCCTGTGCTGTTCCTGCTCGGCGAGGCCGACCAGATGACGCCGCCGCGGGCCGCCCGCTCGCTGGCGCAGAAGGCGCCGGGCGCCAAGGTCGTCACCGTCAAGGCCGGCCACGCGCTCATGAGCGAGGCACCCGACGCGGTGCTGTTCGCACTGCGCGACTTCCTGGAATGAGCGGCGTCAACGCAACGCGTTGATGTCCGCCATCTCGACCAGCGGATTCGGCGCGCCGCGCTTGGCGACGACCAGCATGGCGCGCCCGACCTGCTCGCTGGTCGTGACCGCATCGGGCCGCCAGCGGCGCACCAGCCCGAAGACCGGGTTGGCGACCACGTAGGCCCACCGGTACAGCGCCGTCTTCGAGCGCACGCCATGCATCGGCTGGATCATGCCGGGGCGGAACATGTAGGCGGCCTTGAAGGGCAGCCGCATCAGCGCGTTCTCGGTCGCGCCCTTGACGCGCGCCCACATGCGGGGGCCGCGCTCGGTGCTGTCGGTGCCGGCGCCCGTCACGTAGACGAAAGTCATCTGGGGGTTGAGCCGCACGAGCGTGCGCGCCACCCCCAGCGTGAGATCGAAGGTCACGCGCTTGTAATCCTCCTCGCTCATGCCGACCGAGGAGACGCCGAGGCAGAAGAAGCAGGCGTCGAAGCCGGCGAGTTCGGCCTCGACCGCCGCGAGCTGTCCCGGGTCGGGCACCACCAGGTCGCGCAGTTTCGGATGCCTCTCGCCGCTCGGCCGGCGGCCGACGCAGAGCACTGCGGTCACGTCGGCATCGTGCAGGCATTCGCGCAGCACACCCTGCCCCACCATCCCGGTGGCGCCGAAGAGAAGGATCTTCATCTTCCGCCGACCGAAAACGCCTCCGGCTCGCGCCGGAGTGCGCCGAGCAGGGTCGACACCTCGGGCGCCAGGGCCTGGGCCGGCTGGAGCGCGCCCAGCAGCCGCGCCAGCGTCTCTGCGTGGGGCAGCAGCGGGCCGAGGAAGCGGGTGCCGTCCTCGCTGGCGATCAGGAGCGTCGGAAAAGTCTCGACATCGAAGTCGTCCGCGATGTCCGCGTGGTCCTCGATGTCGACCCACGCGAAACGGAACTGCGGGTGGTCGCGCGCCACCGACTCGAACAGCGGCCGGTACTCGCGACAGGCGCCGCACCATTCGGCGCACAGGCAGACGACCCAGAGGCGATCGTCGGCGGCGGTGGTTGAGAAATCGGTCAAGGCAGTGTCGAAGGAACGAAGGGCTGGGGAGGAGTTCGGCGCCATTATCGATTCGCCAGCAAATCCTGCAGCCGCAGGCTCTCCAGAGGGCCTTGGCACCAGAGGCTGCGCAACGGCGGTGTGTGCGGCATCAGCAGCTCCCGCAGCAGCGGCTCCAGCGGCGTCGCGGGGCCCGCCAGCAGCACGAAGCGGGGATCGTCGTTGTCGCGCTCCTCGGCCAGCGGCGCGATCCAGTCGAGCGCGACCAACGTTTCGAGCACCGGTGCGAGCTGCAGCGCGTCGACCCTCATGCGTCCCACCAGCTCGGCTGCGCCCAGGCCGCTGGCCGGTGTCGACCTGGCGGCATGCAGGTCCTGGAGCACCTCGACCGCCAGCTGCAGCGGCCAGCCGGCGGCGCCGCCGCGCCGCGCCACCCCGACCAGCAGGCTGGGCAGGTAGGCCGCGATCACGGCGCCCAGCAGCACGATCACCCAGGCCACGTAGATCCAGACCAGCAGGATCGGCACGGTCGCGAAGGCGCCATAGAGCACCGAGTAGGTCGGGACCAGGCTCATGTAGTAGCCCAGCACGCGCTTGGCGAGCTCGATCGACGTGGCGACGAAAAGGCCGCCCGCCCAGGCGTGCGACCACTTCACGTGGGTGTTCGGCACGTAGCGGTAGAGGGCCGTCATGCCGCCGGCCAGCAGCACGAATTCGAAGGTGTCGAACAGCAGCTTGACGATCGCGCCGCCCACCACCTCGCGCGAGGCCGAGAAGAAGGACGCCGTGGTGCTGAGGCTCAGTGCCAGCACCAGCGGGCCGAGCGTGATCGCGGCCCAGTAGATCAGCACCCGCTGCGCCAGCGGCCGGGGCTTGCGCACCCGCCAGATGTTGTTGAGCGTCTTGTCCATGGTGAGGATCAGCGCCACCGCGGTCACCAGCAGCACCACCAGGCCGGCGACGCCGAGCCCGCTGGCCTTGCTGGCGAACTGGTTCAGGTAACCCAGCACCTGGCGCGCGATGTTGTCCGGGATCAGGCTGTCGATCAGCCAGCGCTGGACCCGCCCCTGCATCGTGCTGAACATCGGGAAGACGGTGAACAGGGCCGCCGCCACGGTGAAGAAAGGCACCATCGCGATGGTGGTGGTGAAGGTCAGGCTGCTCGCGGTCAGGCCGAGCCGGTCCTCGCGGAAACGCTCGCCCAGCACCGCCGCCGTGTTCCCCCAGGGAAAGTGTGAAAGATCCCTCCAGAACTGCCAGCGATTCATGCCCAGTATCATGCCATCCGGTCTGTCGCCGTCCCGGCGCCGCCGCCCCTCATTCCCTCCATCGTGACCGCGTCCACCCTGCCCTCCGCCTCCGTTTCCGCCACCCGATGGCTTGCCGTCGGCAGCCTGGTCGGGCTGATCGTGCTCGGGCTCGCCTGGGAGCTGTGGCTGGCGCCCTTGCGGCCGGGCGGCTCGTGGCTGGCGCTCAAGGTGCTGCCGCTGGTGGTGCCGCTGGCCGGCCTGCTGAAGAACCGCATGTACACCTATCGCTGGGTCAGCCTGATGGTCTGGCTCTATTTCACCGAAGGCGTGGTGCGCGCCTGGAGCGACACCAACGGCGTCGGCCAGGTGCTGGCGCTGGTCCAGGTCGTGCTGTGCCTGGCGCTTTTCACGGCCTGTGCCTGGCATGTGCGGCTGCGGCTGCGCAACGCGGCCCAGGCCCGCAAACTCGAAGGGGCGACGCCATGAGCGTTCTGTTGGAGAAGCTGCGCGCGATCGTCGGCGCGGCGAACGTGCTCACCGAAGGCGACCTCGGCGCCTGGGAGCAGGACTGGCGCAAGCGCTCGCGCGGCAAGGCGCTGGCGGTCGTGCGCCCGGGCGATACGCGCCAGGTCGCGGAAGTGGTCCGGGCCTGCGCCGAAGCCGGCACCTCGATCGTTCCGCAAGGCGGCAACACCGGGCTGGCGGTCGGTTCGACGCCCGACGAGAGCGGCACCCAGGTGCTGCTGAGCCTGCAGCGGCTGAACGCAATCCGCGGCATCGACGCCGCCAATCTCACGATGACGGTCGAGGCCGGTTGCGTGCTGCAGACCCTGCAGGAGGCGGCGCGCAACGCCGGCTTCCTGTTCCCGCTGAGCCTGGCGGCCGAAGGCAGCTGCACCATCGGCGGCAACCTTGCGACCAACGCCGGCGGCACGCAGGTGGTGCGCTACGGCAATACGCGCGACCTGTGCCTCGGGCTCGAGGTCGTGACGCCGCAGGGCGGGGTCTGGGAAGGCACCAGCGGCCTGCGCAAGGACAACACGGGCTACGACCTGCGCGACCTGATGATCGGCAGCGAAGGCACGCTCGGCATCATCACGGCGGCCACCATGAAGCTCTACCCGCTGCCGGCGGCCCAGCTCACGGCGTGGGCGGCAGTGCCGTCGCTCGACCACGCGGTCACCCTGCTGGGCCTGGCGCACCAGCGCCTGGGGGCCGGCCTGACCGGTTTCGAGGTGATGGGCAAGTTCGCGCTGAGCCTGGTCGACAAGCACTTCCCGGCCCTGCGCGTGCCATTCATCGACGACGCGTCCGTTCCCTGGTGCGTGCTGCTCGAGAACTCGGACAGCGAATCGGAAGACCATGCCCGCAGCCGCTTCGAGGCCTTGCTCGAAACCGCCTTCGAAGCCGGCTGCGTGACCAACGCGGTGGTGGCAGAGAGCCTCACGCAGGCGCACCAGCTCTGGCACATCCGCGAAAGCATCCCGCTGGCGCAGGCCGAGGAAGGCCTCAACATCAAGCACGACATCTCGATCGCGGTGTCGCGCATCCCGGCCTTCGTGGCCGAGACCGACGCGCTGCTGGCGCGCGAGATCCCGGGCGTGCGGCTGGTGAATTTCGGCCACCTGGGCGACGGCAACCTGCACTACAACGTGCAGGCGCCCGAGGGCGGCGACAGCAAGGCTTTCCTTCGCGACCACGAGGACCGGATCAACACCCTGGTCTACGACGCGGTCGAGAAGTTCGACGGCTCGTTCTCGGCCGAGCACGGCGTCGGCTCGCTCAAGGTCGACAAGCTCGAGAAGCACAAATCGCCGGTGGCGCTCGAGATGATGCGCGCGATCAAGCGCGGGCTGGACCCGCAGAACATCCTGAATCCGGGGCGGGTGCTTCGTTCAACCTGAGGCGCGGATGCGCGTAAACTATGCGCATTCTTCCTGCACAAGAAATTCCCATGCTTCGATTCGACCCCCACGCGCCCAAGAAGCCCACGAACCTGTCGCTCAACAGCAAGGTGCTTGAAATGGCGCGCGAACTCGGCATGAACGTGTCGCAGACGGTCGACGGCCTGCTGGCCGAGGAAGTGAAGCGCCGCTACTGGGAAAAGTGGAACGAGGACAACAAGGAAGGCATCGCTGCCTACAACGCGCGCATCGCCGAGGAAGGCCTGCCGCTCGCCAAATACCGGACCTTCTGAGCGCATGGCCCGCTACGAGGTCTACCGGCATCCCGATGCCGAGCTGCGCACCAGGACGCCCTATCTGCTCGACCTGCAGAACAACTACATCAGCGCGGTCGACACCCGGGTCGTGGTGCCGCTGCGCCCCGCCAAGACCTTCGGGCGACCGATGCGCGACCTGAATCCGGCGTTCGTCATCGACGGGCTGGAAGTGATCCTCGACACGGCCGCGCTGGCCGCCTTTCCGGCCGCGGAACTGCGCACGCCGATCACCAGCCTGCAGCCCCAGAGCGGCCTCATCGCCGACGCCCTCGACACCCTCTTCGGTTCGTACTGACATGACCCCCCACCCCATCCGCTCCCAATACGAAGACTTCATGCGCCACGTCGACAGCACCGGCGTATACAAGGGCGACCGCACCGGCACCGGCACCAAGAGCGTGTTCGGCTACCAGATGCGCTTCGACCTCAACGAGGGCTTCCCGCTGGTCACCACCAAGAAGGTGCACCTGCGCTCCATCATCCAGGAACTGCTCTGGTTCCTGACCGGCTCGAGCGACAACAACTGGCTCAAGGAGCGCGGCGTCACGATCTGGGACGAATGGGCCCGCGAGGACGGCGACCTGGGCCCGGTCTACGGCGTGCAATGGCGCAGCTGGCCGACGCCCGACGGCGGCCACATCGACCAGATCCAGCAGGTGATCGACACCCTCAAGAGCAACCCCGACTC
Organism: Variovorax ginsengisoli; assembly: GCF_030486595.1. Taxonomy (GTDB): domain Bacteria; phylum Pseudomonadota; class Gammaproteobacteria; order Burkholderiales; family Burkholderiaceae_C; genus Variovorax; species Variovorax ginsengisoli_B. The sequence goes on from NZ_JAUJZH010000007.1 coordinate 263,294, forward strand.
GCGCCGCATCATCGTCAGCGCCTGGAACGTGGCCGAGCTCTCGAAGATGGCGCTGATGCCCTGCCACGCCTTCTTCCAGTTCTACGTGGCGCCGCCGCAAGCCCCTGGCGAGCGCGGCAAGCTGAGCTGCCAGCTCTACCAGCGCAGCGCCGACATCTTCCTCGGCGTGCCGTTCAACATCGCGAGCTACGCGCTGCTGACGCACATGGTGGCGCAGCAGTGCGAGCTGGATGTCGGCGACTTCATCTGGACCGGCGGCGACTGCCATATCTACAGCAACCACGCCGAGCAGGTCGCACTGCAGCTGAGCCGTGCACCGCGCGCCTATCCGACGCTGGTCATCCGGCGCAAGCCGGCCTCGATCTTCGACTACGAGTACGAGGATTTCGCGGTCGAGGGCTACGACCCGCATCCCGCGATCAAGGCGCCCGTGGCGGTCTGACAGATGCGCGTCAACCTGCTCCTCGCGCGCGCCGCCAACGGCGCGATCGGACTCGGCGGCACGATGCCCTGGCACCTGCCCGAGGACATGGCCCACTTCAAGCGCCAGACCGCGGGTGCGCCCGTGATCATGGGCCGCAAGACCTGGGATTCGATCCCGCCGCGCTTCCGTCCGCTGGCCGGCCGGCGCAACATCGTGGTCACGCGCAATGCCGACTGGCAGGCCGAAGGCGCCGAGCGGGCCGGAAGCCTGCCAGAAGCCATCGCCCTGTGCGAACACGCCCGCAGCGACGAAGCCTGGGTGATCGGCGGCGCCCAGATCTACGCCGAGGCGGAGCCGCTGGCCCAGCGCGTGGTGCTGACCGAGATCGCGCGCGACTTCGAGGGCGACGCCTGGGCACCCGCCTTCGATTGCGGCTGGCACGAGACCGCGCGCGAATCGCACATCGCGGCCAACGGCCTGCCGTTCAGCTTCGTCACGCTGGAGCGGCGCTGAGCCGAGTTCTCAGCCGCAGGCCTCGATCTTGAATTCGACCCGGCGGTCGAGCGCATCGACGGCGTCGTCGGTGCCGCTGCCGATGATGTTCTCGCGAAAGCCCTTGCCGCTGGTCGTGGTGCGCGGGCCCAGTGCGGTCGAGTCGTTCACCAGCCGCTGTCGGATGTAGGCCGCGCGCTGCAGCGACAGCACCTCGTTGTACGCCACCGGACCGGTGTGGCTCGTGTGGCCGATGATGTCCATGCAGATCCCGGCGTCGGTGCTGGCCTTGGCGATCTGATGCAGCCACATCGGATAGGGGCCGCTGATCCGGCCATCGGACCAGAACACGGTGGTGTTCGGATTGAAGAGGAACTTGACGCCGAGTTGCCGGTTGGCGATGCCGTAGGCGACGATCTTGCCGAACGCCTGCTCGGCCTCGGCCGTGCGGCCCAGCTTGGCCGACGACAGATAGATGCCGTTGAGCACGCGCAGCTGCTCGCCGTCCGACGTCGCGGCCGCGGCGCTGTACTGCGCCAGCGCCTCCGGATAGCGTCCCGCGTTGTAGTGCGCGGTGGCCGCCGTGATCGTCGGCGCCGCCGAGAGCCGCGCCAGGTAGGCCGGGTCGGCACGCTGGCCGGCCGCCGCGGCGGTGGTGCGAACGTAGCCTTCGACCAGCGGGTCCCGCGTCGGCACCGGCGTGTCGCGGTCATAGGGCAGCGGCGTGTGGTCCAGGCCCTCGTCACGCACCAGCGATGACGCGTGCGCGACCACCGTGCCGCTCTTCAGTTCGGTCAGGGCCAGGTCGATCCGCAACGGGCCCTGCGGCTGGCTCGGCGCGACCCTCGTCATGGTGCCGGTGAGCAGGTAGCGGGCCTTGCCGAGGTTTTCGCTGTCGAAGGGCAGGACCTCGATCGCGTCGTACTTGGTGCCCATGCGCTCGATCACGCGGTCCTGCAGCTGCAGCGTCGCGATCGTCTGCTGGCCGCTGCCGGCATCGAGCATCGGATCGAGCACCACGCTGCGCCGGCCGCCGATCCGGTCGAGAAACAGCGGCTGCGTCTGGGTCTGGACGACCAGCGCATCGGTGGCTTGCACCACGGCTTCGGCGAAGGGCAGCGGGGCCCCGGACGAGGCGACCAGCGGCGCCGCGCAGCCGCCGAGGCCCGTCGCCAACCACGCGGCAAGCGACAGGAACACGATGTGCAGCCAGCCGGTCCGTCTCATGGTTGGCAGTCCTTCCTGAGCATTGCGGCCTCGGCCGCAGTGAGGGGACCGAGCGAGGCCCGTTGCAAGGACTCGACGCATTGCGTCCGGCCCGGCCACGCTTGAGCGGTGGCCAGCGGTGCTTGCGTCTCGCGCGCGCGCTCGCGGGCGGGCTCGGCGCGCGGCCGTTGTTGCGCCGTTCTACGGATCGGTTCGGGCGCGATCGGCTCCGAGGCGACCACGCGGGGCAGCGAATCAGTCAGCGCCAGGGCCGCTGCGGGCAGCGCCTGCTCAGGCACCTTCTCTGGCACCTGCGCCGGCGCCTGCCCGGGCACAGGTTCAGCCGCAGGCGCGGGCGCCGCCGGCAGCGACACCATCCGTACCGGCTCGGGCAGTGGCGGCGGCAGGCCCGGATCGCCGAGCCGGATGGCGGCGGCTAAGCCAACGCCCACCAGCAGCCCCAGCGCCAGCCGCGTGACGGCCTGGGTGCGGCTGCGGCGCGGCGCCAGCTCACGGCCCGGGAGCGCGGGCGCCTCGCGGCCGAAGGAGGCCTCGAAGACAAAATCGGGCCGGTCGGTCGCACTCAGCAGGTCGAGGTCCTGGTCCCGGCGATCGTGGGCGCCGCTCAGCCGGTTCCAGAGTTCGGCCGCGCTCGTGCAACCGCCCTGGGGAATCGGCGACAGCGCTGCATCGACCGCATCCATGAAATGCCCGCTGTAGCGACGGCGCGCCACTTCGGCGAGCGGCCGGACCCGATCGTTCCGGCGCGCCGGGGGCTGGCCGGCAATGGCCGCGTACACCACACCCGCCAGCGCACGCAGGTCGGACAGCGGGGCGTCGAGGTCGTCGCCCACGTCCCGGAGGCCGCCGAACGCCGTCAGCACCGGGCCGTCGTCGGTGAGCAGGATGCGGTGCGTCGCGATCCCGCCATGCACGCACTGCGAAGCGTGCAACGCGCCGAGCGCATCGAGCAGGGGACGCAGCCAGCTGCACAGCTGGGCCTCGTCGGGCGGCCGGCCGAGTTCCACCAGCACGCGCGCCAACGTCGCGCCCTCGTAGTACGGCATCGCCATGTAGGCCGTGCCGTTGCCTTCCCAGAAATGCAGCACCCTGGGCAGCGAGGGGTGATCGAATCGCCCCAGCATCCGGGCCTGGTTGATGAAGCTGCACAGCCCGAGCTGGAACGCCGCCACCCGGCCCTTCGACTTCGCGACCACCGCCGCCGACACGCGGTCCCTCGACGCCAGTGCACCGGGCAGGTATTCCCGCACCGCCACATGCTGCTCGAGCACATGGTCCCAGGCCAGGTAGACGATGCCTTTTTCGTTCTCGCCGATGGTGCCGACGATCTCGTAGTCGAACAGCCTGAAGCCTTCGGGCAGCGCATGGATGTCGCGCGCCGGCGCCTCGTCGGAAGCCTCCGGGGTGGCCTGCGCGCGCTTCCCTGCAGCCGGGCGGTGCGCGGTGCGGAGGTCGAGCGCAAGGGCGCTGTTCATGGCGTCGACTCTACGTCGCCCGGCCGTCGGCGACATTCACCGGACGCACTAGCCGAATGGACGCCAGGTCACCTGGCATGCTCCAAAACCCTGATTGATTTAATTATTGATGTTAATACGATGATGCCCTCAAACCCCATTTCAGCCATGTCCAGCGCCCCCACGATCGCCGACATCGCCCGCACCGCCGGCGTCGGCACCGCCACGGTCGACCGGGTGCTCAACCGGCGAGCCGGCGTCAACGCCGAGACCGTGCAGCGCGTGCTGCAGGTGGTCGAGGAACTGGGCGCGCCGCAGCAGCCGGGCCGCCCGCGGCGCGGCGCCAACGCCCGCTTCGCCTATGTGCTGCCGGCGGACGACTCCCCCTTCCTGGAACTGGTCGAAAGACAGATTGCGCAGGCCGCCGGCGACTTCCGGCATGCCCACATCACCGAGGTCACGCACCGCATCGACAGCACCGACCCCGGGCGCTTCGCCGAAGAACTCGCGCAGGTCGGCGACTGCGAGGGCATCGCCCTGCTGGCGCCCGACCTGCCTCCGATCAAGCGCGCCATCAACGAGCTGGTGCGCGCCGGCGTGCACGTGGTGACCCTGTTCTCCGACGTCGCGGGCTCGATGCGCGAGACCTGCATCGGCGCCGACAACCGGGCCGCCGGCCGCACCGCCGGCCTGCTGCTGGCGCGAATGGCCAACGACGGCCGGCGCGACACCTTGCTGCTGTCGTCGCAGGCGACCCGGCTGTCGGCCGAGATCGAGCGGCGCATCGGCTTCGCCCACGTCATCGAGGAGCGATTCCCCCGGCTGCACTTGGTGCGCACGCCCGACCTGCCGGCCGACGACGACGGCGCCTGTCGCGCGTTGCTGCAGGCCCTGCGCGACGACATCGACCCGGCGCGCGTCGCCGGCATCTACAACGTCGGCTCGGGCAGCGCCGGCGTGGCGCGCGCACTGGCCGAGGCCGGCCTGGCGGCCCATGTCGGCGTGGCGGCGCACGACTTCACCGACGAGAACGCCTCGCTGTTGAGCGCCAACGCCCTGTCCTACGTCCTGCACCAGGACATCCATTACTGCGTATTGACGGCGGCGCGCGTGCTGCGCGCGCTGTGCGAGAACGTCCGCGGCGCACTCAACGTGGTGCAGCCGCGCATCGAGATCCTGACGGCCGAGAACCTTCACTGAGCGGACGCCCGGTACGTGCCCCTGAACCCAAACCTTTTTTGGAGACAGCTCATGAAATCGATGTCGAAGATGCTCCCGGGCGTGATCGCCCTCGCCGCTGCCACCGTGCTCAGCCTGACCGGCGCCGAGGTGCGCGCGCAGGACAAGACCATCACCCTGTGCTGGGCCGCCTGGGACCCGGCCAACGCGCTGGTCGAACTCTCGAAGGACTTCACCACCAAGACCGGCATCAAGATGAAGTTCGAGTTCGTGCCGTGGACCAGCTTCGCCGACCGCATGCTCAACGAGCTCAACTCCAAGGGCAAGCTGTGCGCTCTGATCATCGGCGACAGCCAGTGGATCGGCGGCGCCGCCGAGCAGGGCCAGTACGTCAAGCTCAACGAGTTCTTCGACAAGGAAGGCATCAAGATGACCGACTTCGCGCCCGCCACCGTGGTGGGCTATGCGGAGTGGCCCAAGAACACGCCCAACTACTGGGCGCTGCCGGCCATGGCCGACGCGGTCGGCTGGACCTACCGCAAGGACTGGTTCGCCAAGCCCGAGCTGCAGGCCGAGTTCAAGAAGAAGTACAACCGCGACCTCGCACCGCCCAAGACCTGGACCGAGTTCAAGGAGGTGGCCGAGTTCTTCCAGGGCCGCATGATCGACGGCAAGAAGGTCTACGGCGCCTACCTCTTCACCGAGCGCGGCTCCGAAGGCATCACGATGGGCGTGACCAACGTGCTCTACCCGATGGGCTTCAAGTACGAAGACCCCAAGAAGCCCTATGCCATGGACGGCTTCGTCAACTCGCCGGACGCGGTGCGCGGCCTCGAGTTCTACAAGGCGCTCTACAAGGGCAGCACCCCGCCCGGGCTCACCAACGCCTACATGACCGAAGGCCTCGACGCCTTCAAGTCGGGCCAGGTGGCGATGATGATGAACTGGTTCGCCTTCTTCCCCGGCCTCTACAAGGACCCGAACGTCGGCGGCGACAAGATCGGCTTCTTCGTCAATCCGTCGGACAAGGCCAAGGGCGTGCAGCTCGGCGGCCAGGGCATCTCGGTGGTGTCGTACTCGCCGAACCGCAACGAGGCGCTGCAGTACATCAAGTGGTTCGCCAACCCCGACGTGCAGAAGAAGTGGCAGGCCATCGGCGGATCGTCGGCCGCCAAGGCGGTGCTCAACGACCCGGCCTACCCGAAGAGCTCGCCCTTCGCCCAGCCCTTCCTCGACTCGATGGACATGGTGGTCGACTTCTGGGCCGAGCCCTCGTACGCGCAATTGCTGTTGTCGATGCAGAAGCGCGTGCATGATTACGTGGTGGCCGACAAGGGCACCGCCAAGGAGGCGCTCGATGCACTGGTGGTCGACTGGAAGAAGGTCTTCAAGGACGACGGCAAGGCGAAGTGACGGCCAGGCCCAGGCGAAACACGGCATGAGCACTCCCGCCGCCCTCGTCGCCCGCGCCGCCCAGGCCACGCCGGCCGGGGTGGCGTCGCGGATGCGCGGTCTCTCCGACCGCGCGATCGCCTGGTTGTTCGTCGCGCCGACCATGCTGCTGCTGCTGGCGATCAACATCTTCCCGCTGATCTGGACCATCAAGCTGTCGTTCACCAACTACCGGGCCAACCGGCCCAACGCGGCGGTGGTCGACGTCGGCATCGACAACTACGTGTCGGTGCTGACCGACCCTGACATCTGGCTGGCGATGCAGGCCACCGCGCACTTCCTGTTCTGGACCATCCTGCTGCAGGTGCTGATCGGCTTCGCACTGGCCTACCTGATCGACCGCAAGTTCCGCGGCCACGGCTTCTGGACCACGATGATCCTGATCCCGATGATGCTGTCGCCCGCGGTGGTCGGCAATTTCTGGGCCTTCCTGTACCAGCCGCAGACGGGCCTGTTCAACTACGCGGTGTCGTTCCTCTCGGGCATTCCGGCCTCGTCGTTCGAGATGATCGGCTCGGTCAAGCTCGCGCCCTGGGCGATCATCATCGTCGACACCTGGATGTGGACGCCCTACGTGATGCTGATCTGCCTGGCCGGCCTGCGCTCGATCCCCGACTACATCTACGAGGCGGCCGAGGTCGACCGGGCCTCGAAGTGGCGCCAGTTCTGGTCGATCACGCTGCCGATGGTGCTGCCCTTCATCATGCTGGCGGTGCTGTTCCGCGGTATCGAGAACTTCAAGATGTTCGACATGGTCAACCTGCTGACCTCGGGCGGCCCGGGCTCGGCGACCGAGCTGGCGTCGATCACGCTCAAGCGCGAGGCCTTCGAGAAATGGCGCACCGGCTATTCGTCGGCGTTCGCGATCATCCTTTTCGTGGCGGTGTTCGGCCTGGCCAACATCTACGTCAAGGCGCTCAACCACGTGAAGAACCGCTGAGGCAACCCATGCGCACTGGCATCAGCACCGCCCACTCCGTCGTCGAGCCGAGCGCGCGCACCCGCTTCGCGGCCGGCGCGGTCGTGGTCGCGTATGCGCTCCTGACGATGATCCCGCTGGTCTGGATCATCCTGACCGGCTTCAAGACGCCGCCCGACTCGATCAGCTACCCGCCGAAGGTGCTGTTCACGCCCTCCCCCCAGGGCTACTGCAACCTGTTCACCACGCGCTCGCGCCAGACGCCCGAATACATCGCCGCGCTGCCGCCCGCGACCGAGATCTGCGACAAGGTGGCACGCGACGACAACATGGTGGTCGCGGGACGGTCGAACTACATCCCGCGCTTCGTCAACTCGCTGATCATCGCCTTCGGCTCGACCGTGCTGTCGGTCGGCATCGGCGTGATGGCCGCCTACGCCTTCTCGCGCTTCAACGTGCCGCTGAAGGACGACATGCTGTTCTTCATCCTGTCGACGCGGATGATGCCGCCGATCGCGGTGGCGATCCCGATCTACCTGATGTACCGCGAGCTCGGCCTGTCGGACACGCGCCTCGGCATGATCCTGCTGTACAGCGCGGTCAACGTGTCGCTCGCGGTGTGGCTGCTCAAGGGTTTCATCGACGAGATTCCGCGCGAGTACGAGGAAGCCGCGATGGTCGACGGCTACACCCGGCTGCAGGCCTTCCGCAAGGTGGTGCTGCCGCAGGCCACCACCGGCATCGTCGCCACCTCGATCTTCTGCCTGATCTTCGCCTGGAACGAATACGCCTTCGCGGTGCTGCTGACCTCGGGCACGGCGCAGACGGCGCCGCCTTTCATCCCGATCATCATCGGCGAGGGCGGGCAGGACTGGCCGGCCGTGGCCGCCGGCACCACCTTGTTCCTGATCCCGATCCTGGTCTTCACGGTGTTGCTGCGCAAGCACCTGCTGCGCGGCATCACCTTCGGCGCAGTGCGCAAGTAGGAGCTCCGGCCATGTCGACCCCTTCCCTGCCCGTCCACCGCCGCTGGCCGCGCTGGCTGCGCCGCGGTCCGATGGAGATCGTGGCCTGCGTCGTGATCACGGCCGGGCTCGTGATGATGCTGCAGCCGCTGGCGATGAGCCTGTTCACCTGGTCGTTCCTGACCACCCTGTTCGGCACCGCGCTGTTCATGATCGTGTCCAAGTTCCCCGCCTGAACGCCATGGCCGAGATCCGCGTCCACGAACTGCACAAGGCCTTCACCGACTTCACCGCGGTGAAGAGCTCGAGCTTCGCCGTGCGCAACGGCGAGTTCTTCTGCCTGCTCGGCCCCTCGGGCTGCGGCAAGACCACCACCCTGCGCATGATCGCCGGGCTCGAGCTGCCGACCTCCGGCCAGATCTTCCTCGGCGACGAGGACGTGAGCTTCAAGCGGGCGTCGGCGCGCGACATCGCCTTCGTGTTCCAGATGTTCGCGCTCTACCCGCACATGAACGTGCGCCGGAACATCGCCTTCCCGCTGGTCTCCCAGGGCATGGCGCGCGACGAGATCGGCCGCCAGGTCGAGCAGGCGGCGCGCACGCTGCGCATCACGCACCTGCTCGACAAGCCGGTGTCGCAGCTGTCGAGCGGCGACCGCCAGCGCGTGGCGCTGGGCCGCGCGATCGTGCGCCAGCCGCTGGCCTTCCTGATGGACGAGCCGCTCGGCGCCCTCGACGCCGAGTTCCGCGAAGTGATGTGCCACGAACTGCGCGCCCTGCACGACCGGCTGCAGGCCACCACCGTGTACGTGACGCACGACCAGATGGAGGCGATGGCCATGGCCGACGTCATCGCGATCATGAACGAGGGCGTGATCGAGCAGCTCGGGGCTCCGCTCGAGGTCTACGAGCGGCCCGCCAGCGTCTTCGTGGCCGACTTCATCGGCGCGCCGTCGATGAACTTCCTGCCCTTCGAGGCCGGCCTGGCGAGCGGCGACGATGCGATCCTGATCGGCCCGGCGCGGATCGCCGTGCCGCCCCTGCGCGAAGACCTGTCGCCGCGCGCGCTGCTGTGCGGCGTGCGCCCCGAGCACGTGCGCTTCGACGACGCGTCCGGGCTGCGCGCCGAGGTGCTCGCCACCGAATACCTCGGCACCCGCACCGTCGTGACGCTGGCCACCGCGCAAGGCACCACGGTGCGCGCCAAGGTCGACGTCGACATCCCGGTGGCGCGCGGCGACCATGTCGGACTGGCCTTCGATGCCGCGAAGATCTCGCTGTTCGATGCGGCATCGGGCCGGGCGCTGCGCAGCGCGCGCGATGAGACGCCGCTGCGGGCCGGACGGAGGGCGCGCCATGGCTGAGCTTCGACTCTCGGGCGTCGTCAAGCGCTTCGGCGGCGTGACCGCGGTCGACGGCGTCGGCCTCGACATTCCGAGCGGCGAGTTCTTCGTCCTGCTGGGCCCGAGCGGCGCCGGCAAGACGACCACGCTGCGCCTGGTGGCGGGCCTCGAGCGGCCGGACGCCGGCCGCGTCTCGATCGGTGGGCGCGACGTCACGGCGCTCGCGCCGGCGCTGCGCGACGTGGCCTTCGTGTTCCAGCAGTATTCGCTCTATCCGCACCTGAGCGTCTTCGACAACCTGGCCTTCCCGCTGCGCTCGCCGCTGCGCCCCTCGCCGGAAACCGAGGTGCGCCGCAAGGTCGAGGAGGTCGCCCGCATGCTGCGCATCCACGACAAGCTGCAGAACCCCGCCACACGGCTGTCGGGGGGCCAGATGCAGCGGGTGGCGATCGGCCGCGCCCTGGTGCGCAGCCCCGCGCTCTACCTGATGGACGAACCGCTGTCCTCGCTCGACGCCAAGCTGCGCAACGACCTGCGGCTGGAGCTCAAGCGCATCCAGCAGGACCTGGGCGCCACCATGCTCTACGTGACGCACGACCAGATCGAGGCCATGACCCTGGCCACCCGCATCGGCGTGCTCGACGCCGGCCGGCTGGTGCAGGTCGGCACGCCGCAGCAGATCTACGAGAACCCGGGCAGCGCGCACGTCGCCTCGCGGCTCGGCTCGCCGCGCATCAACCTGGTCGCCCGCGGGCTGTTCCCGCAGCTCGACGGGCCCGAGCGCGCGGTGACGGTCGGCATCCGCACCGAGCACCTGCGGCTGCACCGCCGGCCGGCGGCGAGCGGCCCCGGCATGGCGCACCGGGGCGCCAGCGTCAGGCGCATCGAGCGCCTGAGCGATCTGCACCTGGTGCATGTCGGCCTCGACGACAGCGGCCAGGAGCTGATCGTCTCGGCGCCCGCCAACGAGAGCTTCGAGCCGAACGACGCGGTGCAGGTCGAACTGCTGCGCCCGCTCTGGTTCGATGCCGAGGGCCAGCGCATCCATGCCTGAACACGGCACATCCACACGGGAGACCCCATGGCCGACATCGACCTGATACGCAACGCGACCCAGACCCTGATCGACCATGTCGACGAACTGACGGCCCTCGACCAGGCGATCGGCGACGGCGACCACGGGCTCAACATGCGCCGCGGCGCGCTCGCCATCCAGGCCCGGCTCGACGAGCTCGCCGGCCAGTCGCTCAACGAGGCGCTGCGCACCATGGGCATGGCCTGCATGTCGACCATCGGGGGCTCGTCGGGCCCGGTGTTCGGCACCCTGCTGGTCACCCTCGGCAAGGAACTGCCCGACCCGCCCACCGCCGCCGCGCTGGCCGGCGCACTCGATGCCGGCATCAAGGCGCTGACGCGGCTGGGCAAGGCCGAGGTCGGCCAGAAGACCCTGCTCGACGTGCTCGACCCGGTGCAGAAAGTGCTCGCCGAAGGCGGCGGGCAACTGGCCGGCCGCGTGCGCGACTGCGCCTTCGCGAGCGCCGACGCCACGGCGGCGATGGACGCCATCAAGGGCCGCGCCTCGTTCCTCGGCGAGCGCGCGCTGGGCCATGTCGACCCGGGCTCGCGCTCGGTCGCCCTGATCATCGGCGCGATCTGCGACGGCCTGCAATCGCGCGCGCAACCGACCTCCCAATCCGCCTGAAAGCGCACCATGAAAAAGCTCATCAACGACGTCGAGTCCCTGTTGTCCGAATCGCTGGACGGCTTCGCGGCCGCGCACGCCGACATCGTGACGCTCGGCGAGGGCGGCCAGTTCGTCCGCCGGCGCTCGCCCAAGCCCGGCAAAGTCGCGCTGATCTCGGGCGGCGGCTCGGGCCACGAGCCGCTGCACACCGGCTTCGTCGGCCACGGCATGCTCGACGCGGCCTGCCCGGGCCAGGTGTTCACTTCACCGACGCCCGACCAGATGCTGGCGGCGGCGCAGGCGGTGGACACCGGCGCGGGCGTGCTGTTCATCGTCAAGAACTACTCCGGCGACATGATGAACTTCCAGATGGCCGCCGAGATGATCGACTGCGACAACGCCACGGTCATCGTCAACGACGACGTGGCGGTCGAGAACTCGACCTACACGACCGGCCGGCGCGGCGTTGCCGGCACCTTGATCGTCGAGAAGATCGTCGGCGCCGCCGCCGAGCGCGGCGATGGACTGGCGGCGCTGAAGGCGCTTGGCGATTCGGTCAACAAGGCGACGGCCTCGATGGGTGTGGCGCTGACCTCGTGCACCGTGCCGGCTGCCGGCAAGCCGACCTTCCAGATCGGTGCCGACGAGATGGAGATGGGCGTCGGCATCCACGGCGAGCCGGGCCGGCGCCGGGTCCGGCTGGCATCGGCCGACGACATCGCGGCCGAGCTGAGCGGCGCGATCCTCAAGGACCTGTCGCTCAAGCCGGGCCAGGAGGTGCTGCTGCTGGTCAACGGCTTCGGCGGCACGCCGCTGATGGAGCTGTACCTGATGGTGAATGCGGTGCACAAGATACTGGACGGGCATCGGCTGAAGATCGCTCGCTGCCTCACCGGGTCGTATGTGACTTCGCTGGAAATGGCTGGGTGCTCGATCACCGTGAGCGCGATGGATGCGGCGACGCTGGCGCTGTGGGATGCGCCTGTGCATACGGCGGCGCTGCATTGGGGGATGTGAACGGGCCGCAGTGCCACGCAACCAGGCGGGTATAGTCTTCCGAACCCTCGACCTGAACCCCACGGATTTCAACAACTTGCAATGAAGCTGGCCACCTGGAACGTCAATTCCCTCACCGCCCGCCTGCAGCATGTGCTCGACTGGCTGGCCGCCAATCCGGTCGATGTCCTCTGCCTGCAGGAACTCAAGATGAGCGACGACAAGTTTCCGCTTGAGGCGCTCAAGGACGCTGGCTACGATTCGGCTGTGTTCGGCCAGAAAACCTACAACGGGGTCGCGATCCTGAGCCGCGCGCCGGTTCGCGACGTCCTGAAGAACATCGGCGGCTTCGCCGACGATCATTCGCGTGTCATCAGTGGCACGGTCGACACGCCGGCCGGCGCGCTGCGCATCGTCAATGGCTACTTCGTCAACGGCCAGGCGCCCGACAGCGAGAAGTTCGTCTACAAGATGAAGTGGCTCGACGGCCTGCACGACTGGCTGCGCCAGGAGCTGGCGGCCCATCCGAACCTGGTCCTGCTCGGCGATTTCAACGTCGCCCCCGAAGACCGCGACAGCTACGACCCGGTCGGCCTCGCCGGGACGATCCACCACACGCCCCAGGAGCGCGCGCATTTCAACGCCCTGCTGCAGCTCGGCCTGGCGGACAGCTTCCGGCTCTTCGAGCAGCCGCCCAAGAGCTACTCCTGGTGGGACTACCGCATGCTCGGCTACCAGAAGAACCGCGGGCTGCGCATCGACCATGTTCTGGTCAGCCAGCCGCTGGTGCCACGCGTCAAGAGCTGCGTGATCGATCGCGTGCCGCGCAAATGGGAAAAGCCCAGCGACCACGCGCCGGTGATCATGGAGCTGGCCCCATGAAGAACCCGCTCGCGCTCGCCATGCTCGCCCTGCTGCTCGGCCTTTCGGGCTGCAGCGCGTTGAAGCCGGCCGCGACGACCGCCGCCGCGCCGGACGCAGCGCCCGATGCAGCAGCATCCTCGACCGAGGCCTCCCCCGGGCGACTGATCACGGCCCAGACACCGGCCGTGAAGGCCTACCGCAAGGTCGGCGCGGCAGCCATCTACAAGAAATACCCGCAGCGCATCTACAAGGGCAAGATTCCGCCGCTGGTCTATGCCGTTGTGGTGACCGAGACCGACGTCGATGCCGAAGGCCGCGTCAAAGGCGTTCACTTCTCCCGCACGCCCAGCCACGCGCCCGAGGTGAGCGGCATGATCGCCGAGCTGATCAAGGGCGCGTCGCCGTTGCCCAGCCCGGGCAAGATCGGCGCCCACACCTATGTCGACACCTGGCTGTGGGACAAGAGCGGCCAGTTCCAGCTCGACACCCTGACCCTGGGCCAGCGCAACCGCTAGATAAAGCTCACCCCCGAAGCGCCTGCGGCGCCTCCCCCTCGGGGGGCGATACCGGCGGCCCGGCCAAGCCGGTTCCGCGGTATCCCTGATGTTGGCAGCACCCGCATCAACGCACCGGACGAAGCCCGGCCACTTTCATTCGAGCCCCAGTTCCTGGATCTTGCGAGTGATGGTGTTGCGGCCGATGCCGAGCTTCTGGGCCGCCTCGATGCGGCGGCCCCTCGTACTGGCCAGCGCCGTCAGGATCAGCCGCGACTCGAAGCGGCGCGACAGCGCATCCCAGACATCGGTGCGGCCCGCCGCCAGCATGCTCTGGGCTTCGAGTTCGAGGCCGCTCTCCCACGCCGGCGAAGCCGCTGCCGCCGCCGGCACATTCGCCGCGGAAGGCGACGCAACGGCCGTCGCCGCGGGCATCGCAAGCGGTTCGCGCTCGGCCCCCATTGGCGCGGGGACCGCATGCGGCTCCGCGGCCGGGGCGATCGCCATCACTTCGGGCGGCAGGTCCTTGGCCTCGATCAACTGCGCCGGCGCCATCACGGTCAGCCAGTGGCAGATGTTCTCGAGCTGGCGAACGTTGCCTGGAAAACCGAAGGTCGCCAGCTGCGCCAGCGCCGCATCGGAGATGCGCTTCGGCTCGACGCCGAGCTGCTTGGCGCTCTGCTGCAGGAAATGCCGCGTCAGCGCCGGCACGTCCTCGCCGCGCTCGCGCAGCGCCGGCAGCCGCAGCCGGATGACGTTGAGCCGGTGGAACAGGTCTTCGCGGAAGCCGCCGAGCTTCACGCGCTGCTCGAGGTCCTGGTGGGTCGCCGCAATGACGCGCACGTTGGCCTTGACCGAGTTGTGGCCGCCGACGCGGTAGAAGTGCCCATCGCTCAGGACGCGCAGCAGGCGCGTCTGCAGGTCGAAGGGCATGTCGCCGATCTCGTCGAGGAACAGCGTTCCGCCCTCGGCCTGTTCGAAGCGGCCGCGGCGCATGGTCTGGGCGCCGGTGAAGGCTCCGCGCTCGTGGCCGAACAGCTCGCTCTCGAGCAGGTCCTTCGGGATCGCGGCCGTGTTGATGGCGACGAACGGGCCGTTCGCGCGCGGCGAATGCTTGTGCAGCGCGCGCGCCACGAGTTCCTTGCCCGAGCCCGACTCGCCGGTGATCAGCACCGTGACATTGCTTTGCGACAGCCGGCCGATGGCACGGAACACGTCCTGCATCGCCGGCGCCTGCCCGAGCATCTCGGGCGCGGCCGCCATGCGCTCCTCGGCCACTTCCTCGCGCTGGCTTTCGTCGACCGCGCGGCGGATCAGTTCGACCGCGCGCGGCAGGTCGAAAGGCTTCGGCAGGTATTCGAAGGCACCGCCCTGGAAGGCCGAGACGGCGCTGTCGAGGTCGGAGAATGCCGTCATGATGATCACCGGCAGGCCGGGATGCTTGGCCTTGATCTTGTCGAGCAGATCGAGCCCCGAGCCGCCGGGCATGCGGATGTCGCTGACCAGGACCTGGGGACCCTGGGTCTCGTCGTCGGCCGCCGCGTCGAGGGCGGCAAGAACCTCGCGCGGATTGGTGAAGCTACGGGTCGGCAGGTCTTCGCGCAGCAGCGCTTTTTCCAGCACGAAGCGGATTGATTGATCATCATCCACTATCCAGATCGGCTTCATGCAGCTCCTTGTTGCTTGGCTGCTAGGGCAGCGGTATCAGTATCTTGAAATCGGTCCGTCCCGGGACGCTGTCGCACTCGATCACGCCGTGATGCTGTTGCACAAAAGTTTGCGCAAGCGTCAATCCCAAGCCTGTCCCGCCATCCCTGCCCGACACCAGCGGGTAAAAAATGCGGTCCTTGATCGCGTCCGGCACGCCCGGTCCGTTGTCGATGACATGCAATTCCAATGCCAGTCGATACCACTGTTTGTTGAAGATAACCTGACGCGCGATGCGGGTCTTGAAAATGATCTGCGCATCGCCCGCTGCACGCCGCTCGGCGAGGGCCTGGGCGGCGTTGTGGACGATGTTGAGCGTGGCCTGGATCAGCTGCTCGCGATCGCCGCGAAACTCCGGGATCGAGACGTCGAAGTCGCGCTCGATGTGGAGATCGCGCGGAAACTCCGCCAGGATCACCGAACGCACCCGCTCGCAGACCTCGTGGATGTTGACGTCGCCCACCACGTGCGGCCGGCGATGCGGCGCCAGCAGCCGGTCGACCAGCGTCTGCAGTCGGTCGGCCTCGTGGATGATGACCTGCGTGTACTCGATCAGGTCGCGCGACTCGACCTCCATCTGCAGCAGTTGCGCGGCGCCGCGAATGCCGCCGAGCGGATTCTTGATCTCGTGCGCGAGATTGCGGATCAGCTCCTTGTTGGCCTGCGCCTGGTCGAGCAGCCGCTCCTCGCGGTCCTGCCGCGCCTGCTGCTCGAGCGGCGACATCTCGATGATCAGCTCGCCCGCCTTGTCGCTCTGGGCCAGCGTCACCAGCACCGGCATCAGTTCGTGGTTGACACGGCGCAGCAAGGCCTCGTAGCGCAGCGTCGCGAAGTCGTTGCTGCGGGCGCCGTCGATGGCGGTGCGCAGCACCTGCGGTTCCTGGAAGCAGGCCCCGAACTGCGAGCCCTCGAGCGTGCGGCGCGAGGTGCCGAGCGCGTCCTCGAGGCCCGAGTTCGCGAACAGCACCGAGCCGTCGACCCGCACCACCGCGATCAGCGTCGACAGCAGGTCGAAGGCCTGGAAGCGCTTGCCCGGTCCAGCCGATTTACCAAAGGCCATCCGGTCAGCGATTGACCGCGGGCAGGCGGCCGATCTCGCGTTGAAGGCCGGCGATGTCGCTCTCGTTGCGGGCGATCTCGGCCTTCATCTCGGCCACGCGGTCGAGATACTTCTGGTAGTTCTTGCTCTCGCTGCCCTGCTTCTCGGGCTCGCCGTTGTTGTAGTCCCTGAGCAGCTGGGTCTGCCGCTCCTGAGCCTTGCGCAGTTCGGCCTCGAGCACCGAGCGGGCCTCGCCGTCTCGTGCGCGCTGGTCGGTGCCTTCGACCCGCGGACTGCCGGCCGGCGAGCGCACCGCGGTCCCGCCGGCAGCCGGCGCGGCCGAAGCGACCGGCCGCGTGCCCTGCACGATGGTCAGGTTGCCGCCTTCCATGATCTTGCAGCCGCGCTGCTGCGCGACGGTTGCGTTGTTGGTGTATTCGTTGCCGCAGCGCCAGACGCGCTCTTGCTGCGCCTGGGCCTGCAAAGGCACGCCGGCCGCCGCCACGGCGGTCAGCAGGAGAACGGAGAGAGTCTTCATGGTCTTGGGTGTAGTGCGCCGCAAGTCGGCATTTTCATGCAATTCGAAACAGATCCGACCCGGATGTTCCCGCCCAAACAAAAAGGACGGCCGCAGCCGTCCTTTTTTAACGCTCCGGCGCAAGCCCGAGCTGATCACGAATCACAAAGAATAATACATGTCGAACTCGACCGGGTGCGTCGCCATGCGGAAGCGCGTCACTTCCTGCATCTTGAGGTCGATGTAGGCATCGATGTACGAGTCGGTGAACACGCCGCCCTTGGTCAGGAAGGCACGGTCCTTGTCGAGGTACTCGAGCGCCTGGTCGAGGCTGTGGCAGACGGTCGGGATCAGCGCGTCTTCTTCCGGCGGCAGGTGGTACAGGTCCTTGCTGGCGGCTTCGCCCGGATGGATCTTGTTCTCGACGCCGTCGAGGCCGGCCATCAGCAGCGCCGCGAAGCCCAGGTACGGGTTCATCAGCGGGTCCGGGAAGCGGGCTTCGACGCGGCGGCCCTTCGGGTTCGCCACGAACGGGATGCGGATCGAGGCCGAGCGGTTCTTGGCCGAATAGGCCAGCTTGACCGGGGCTTCGAAGCCGGGCACCAGGCGCTTGTAGCTGTTGGTGCCGGGGTTCGTGATGGCGTTCAGCGCGCGGGCGTGCTTGATGATGCCGCCGATGTAGTGCAGCGCGAAGTCGCTCAGGCCGGCGTAGCCGTCGCCTGCAAACAGGTTCTTGCCGTCCTTCCAGACCGACTGGTGCACGTGCATGCCCGAGCCGTTGTCGCCGACGATCGGCTTCGGCATGAAGGTGGCGGTCTTGCCGTAGGCGTGGGCCACATTGTGGATCACGTACTTCTGCAGTTGGACCCAGTCGGCGCGCTGGATCAGCGTGCTGAACTTGGTGCCGAGCTCCATCTGGCCGGCGTTGGCCACTTCATGGTGATGCACTTCGACCGGGATGCCCAGCGATTCGAGCACCAGGCACATCTCGGAGCGCATGTCCTGGAAGCTGTCGACCGGGGGCACCGGGAAGTAGCCGCCCTTGACCGCGGGCCGGTGGCCGGTGTTGCCGTGCTCGAATTCCTTGCCGGTGTTCCAGGCGGCTTCTTCGGACTCGATCTTCACGAAGCAGCCGGACATGTCGTTCGACCAGCGCACGCCGTCGAAGACGAAGAATTCGGGTTCCGGTCCGAAGAAGGCGGTGTCGCCGAGGCCCGAGGCCTTCATGTAGGCTTCGGCGCGCTTGGCCAGCGAGCGCGGGTCGCGTTCGTAGGGCTTGCCGTCCGACGGATCGACCACGTCGCAGGTCAGGATCATCGTCGTTTCTTCGAAGAACGGATCGATGTTGGCCGTGTTCGGATCGGGCATGAGCTGCATGTCCGACGCTTCGATGCCCTTCCAACCGGCGATCGAGGAGCCATCGAATGCGTGGCCCGAAGTGAACTTGTCTTCATCGAACGCGGAAACGGGCACGGTCACGTGCTGCTCTTTGCCGCGGGTGTCGGTGAAGCGGAAATCGACGAACTTGACCTCGTTTTCCTTCACGAGTTTGAGTACGTCGGCGACGGTCTTGGCCATCAGGTTCTCCTTGGTATGGACAGGGGGTTGGAAGTACGGGAATTCAGGATGCAGTTTCTATGCCATTGTCACAGCGGCCGGGAGCGCCTCGGCGCCCCGGGCAACCCCCAAAACAAGGCAAGTTGTAACCAAATTGGTGCGTGGTGCGTCAACGCACCATTTCGGGGCCAAGCCGCGCATCAAAGCCGTGCAGACCGGCCAGCAGCTGGCCGTAGGCGGCTTCGACCCGGCTCGCATCGCCCTTGACGCCGAGTTCGATGTGGCGTCCGTGCTGCGGGTGGTCGACGCTCGGCAGGCTGAACACCTTGATGCCGGGATGGTCGCGCTCGACCGCCTGCATGAGCGGCGTCAGGGTCGCCTCCATGGCGCCGTAGACGATCACCGATTTTTCGCCGGCGCGGCCGCGCGCGAACAGGCCGGCGTAGCGGCCGTCGAGCACCGATTCGATCATCGGCCAGGCCATCACCGGGAAGCCGGGCACGAAGTGGACGTCGCCGACGCTGAAGCCGGGGATCTTGTTGTAGGTGTTCGGAATGATCTTGGCGCCGAGCGGGAACACGCCCATGTTCAGGCGGTGGACGTTGTCCGGGCGGTCGGGCTCGTAGACCGTGCCCTGCTCGCGCGCCGTGTCCTGCATGCGCTCGCGGATCAGTGCCTCGGCTTCGGGATGCAGCGCCAGCGGCACGCCCAGGGCGGCCGCCGCGCACTGGCGCGTGTGGTCGTCGGGCGTGGCGCCGATGCCGCCGGTCGAGAACACGATGTCGCCCGACGCGAAGGCCCGGCCCAGCGCGGCCGTGATGCGCACCGGCACGTCGCCCACGTATTCGGCCCAGCCGAGTTCGAGACCGCGCTCGGCCAGCAGCTCGATGACCTTGGGCATGTGCTTGTCGATGCGCTTGCCGGACAGGATTTCGTCGCCGACGACGATCAGACCGAAAGAACGGCTCATGGGGCACTCCATTGGCTCGCGGCCGCGCTGGCATCCAGCACTTCGACCGCGGAAGAAGAAACGGCGGCCGCGGCACGCTGCGCCCGCAACTGGGCCAGCGCATCGAGGCAATAGTGGGCGAACCACAGCGCCGAGAAGGCGAACACAAGGGTATAGATCCAGATGGCCAGCGGCGCCAGCACGAAGAAGGCGGCGGCGAACAAGAGGCCTGAAGCCCAGACGATGCTCGGCGCCGCGCCGAGGTAGCCGCACAGCACGCCGATGCCCAGCAGCGGCAGGCGGTGGGTGCGCAGCAGCGTGTCGCGCTCCTCGGGGCTGGCGTGCTCGGCCAGCGCGTCGAAGCTCATCACGCGGTAGGTCAGCCAGCCCCAGATCAACGGCGGAAGGATCAGCACCAGCGGCGGAATCAGCCACAGCGGCATCGACACCACCAGCGCCAACAGCGCCAGCACCGTGAGGCCGATCGAACGGGCCATGCTGCCGAAGAAAGAGGCGCCCTTCTTCTGCTCCAGGCTGGCGAAGCGCCGCTCGGCCACCAGCCGGGTGAGCGCCGGCGCCATGATGCCGGCCACGATCAGCAGCGACACCACGACGATCAGCGGCGTGGCGGCGAAGACCACCACCAGCGGCGCCAGCGCGGCCGTGACGTCGCCGGAGAAGAAGCGGCCAATCCAGCCCCAGAAGCCGGCCAGCAGGGGCCAGGCATCGAGCGCCGAGCGGGTCCAGGCCACCGCGGCGTCCCAGTAGAAATAGCCGAGCACCGTCGCCAGCGCGATCATCAGGCCGAGCGGCAGCAGCGACTGCACGATCACCCGCGGGTGCAGGCAGTAGGCGACCGCGCGCCAGAAGGAATCGAGGAGAAGACGCATCGGGTGCCGAGGATAACGCCAGCGGGTGACCGCGGCGCCTCAATCCCTGCCGACCAGGCGCCGCAGCCCGAGCCATTGCTGGGCCCAGAAGCCGCGCCCGTAGTCGCGCACCCGGCCACTCGCATCGGGCTCGACCTGGTCGCGGATGCCGGTGGCGTCGTAGCGGTCTTCGAAGTTGACGCTCCGAAAGAGCATGTCCCACCAGGGCAGCAGCACGCCGAAATTGTGGCCTCCCAAGGTCTTCGGTCCCTGGGACTCGTGCCCGATGCCGATCGCGTGGTGCACCCGATGGAAGCGCGGGCTGATCCACAGGCGCTCGCCGATGGCGCCGAAGCCGAGGCGCAGGTTGGCATGCTGCAGGCTCTCGCTGAGCTGGGTGAAAGCGACGATCGCGATGAACTGCCCCGGCGCGACGCCGATCAGCTGCGCCACGAGGACGATGATCGCGTCGTGGATCAGGTCGTCGAGCAGGTGGTTGCGGTTGTCGCTCCACATCGTCATCTGGCGCTGCGAGTGGTGCAGCGAATGCAGCGCCCACCACCAGCGGAAGCGATGCTGGCCGCGGTGGATCAGGTACTCGACGAAGTCCAGCACGACCAGGTAGATCGCGAACGCGATCCAGGGCACGTCGGTCACGCCGGGCCAGAGTTCGTCCAGGTGCATGCTGCCCCAGCCGGCCGCGCGCGCCGCCCCCAGCAGGTCGTCGAACAGCGGCTGCACGGCGAAGAACATGGCCAGCCGGAACAGCCCGAGCCGGTGGATCAGCGTGTAGAGGATGTCGGTGCGGATCGCGCGCCGGTCGACCACCGGCTCGGCCGGCCGCCAGCGCTGCAGCGGCCCGATGACCGCGACCAGCACCGCGATCTGGATCAGGCCGACCAGCAGCCAGCCGGTGGCGTCGAAGGCATCCTCGACCCAGCCGCCCAGGCCGATGGCATAGACCAGCGGCTGGACGGCGGCCTCGAACAGCCATTGCTGCAAGGACGAGAAGAGGTCGGTGAGCCAATCCATCTGCGTGCGATCCGCGGGAACGACCGAAGGTTCAGGAATGGGCCGCGATCCAGGCGCGGTAGGCCGGATGCTGGCGCAGCGTCTCGAAACAGAAGCCGCGGGCCTTGAGGCCGACGATCAGCGGCTCGAGGTCGGCCGGCGCCCACGGGTCCTTGCGCGACCAGATGCCCAGGTGCGCGAGCAGGATGTCGCCGGGCTGGATCTTGTCGAGCGCCTGGGCCAGCAGCTGCGCGTTGCTGTAGGTCTCGCTCGGCAGTTCGTCGCCCAGGAAGCCGGCCGGCGCCCAGGCCACGTGCTCGAAGCCGCAGGCCTTGGCGGCCGCCAGCAGCTTGGGCGAGGTCTTGCCGCCCGGCGCGCGGAACAGCGGCAGCGGCTTCTTGCCCGTGATGAGCTGCAGCCGCTCGGAGGACTTGGCGACATTGGCGCAGTATTCGGCGGCGCTCCAGGTGAACTCGCGGCCGGCGAGGGCGCCGGCCGTCGGGCGGATCCGGAAGCGCGGCTCGACGCCCTTGATGTCGCCGCGCCAGTAGGCATGGTCGTAGGTGTGGGAGGCGAACTCGTGGCCCTCGGCCGCCCTCGCCTTCCACCACGGCGCCCAATGGTTGTCGAGGCTGTCGCCGTCGGTCTGGGTGCGCTCGGCGGCGGCGAAGAAGGTCACGCGGACGTCCTGCCGCTTGAGCACCTCGGCCACCAGCGGCGCAATGCCCATGTGGCCGGTATCGAAGGTCAGGTAGACCGGCTTGGCGCAGGCCTGGGCCAGCGCCTGGCCCGAGACGGCCGCGCAGGCCGCCAGCAGCAATGTTCCGGCGGCAAGCCTAGGCCGGCGCCGGGCCGCCAGCGCGGCGAAGTCCGCGCTTCGCGCAGACTGGCGGCCTGCTGACTCCCCCTCGGGGGGCAGCGACCCACACGCAGTGGGGGAGCGTGGGGGCCATTCAGGACTTGGCATGGTCGAGCGTCCATACCCCGTGCGGCGACCGGCCGACGTTCACCTGCCGCACCACCTTGCGGCTCGCCAGGTCGACCACGCTGAGCTTCTTGGCCCAGCGCGAGGTCACGTAGAGCGTCTTGCCGTCGGCCGAGACGTCCATGCAGTCGGGTCCGCCGGGCACCGGGTAGGTGTCGGTCACCTGCAGCGTCGCGAGGTCGATGCGGCTGATGGTGTTGGCCACCCGGTTGCTGACGAACACGCTGCGGCCGCCGTCGCCGGCGGCGCGGAAGGCATGGGCGCCCTTGCCGGTCGGGATCTTGCCGACCAGCTTGGGCTGGGCGCCCGCGACGTCGAACACCTGCACGCCATCGCTGCCGGTCAGGCCCACCAGCAGCGTCTTGCCGTCGTGGATGCCGAAGATGTCTGCCGGCATCGGGCCGGTCGCGGTGCGCCAGCGGATGGTCTGCGTCGCCAGGTCGACCGCGATCAGTTCGTCGCTGTCCTGCATCGAGACATAGGCCGTGGTGCTCTTGCCGTCGATCCAGATGTGGCTGGGCGTCTTGCCGGTCGGGATGCGCTTGACCAGCTTGGGCTCCTTGCCGTCCCAGCGGTAGACGTCGACGTGGTTCAGGCGGTTGCCCGCAGTGACGAACCACTTCATGTCGGGCGAGAAGCGCAGGTGGTACGGGTCGATGATCCCGTAGACCACGCGCTGCACCTCGGCCGTGCGCGGATCGAGGAAGGTCAGCGAGTCACCGGCCGAGTTGGCCACGATCAGCGAATGCTCATCGGGCGCGAGGTAGAGGTGGTGAGGCTCCTTGCCGGTCGGGATGCGCGTCTTCTCGGTCCAGCCGGTGGGCTCGATCACGCTGACGGTGGCGTCGAGGGAGTTGAGCACGAAGACCGGCGGGGGTTCGGCGGCCTGGGAAGACACCGACGCGCAGACAAACAAAAAGGCCGCGAAACGGCCCGTCAGGTAGGAAATGGAGCGCAAGGGAGGAGTTCCGGACGAAGACTGGCTATCTTAACGACCCACACCCACCGTTGGCTGACCGCCGCGCGCGCTGCGCAGGCCTTCGACTTGATCCGCGTCAAGCCAGCGCCACTGGCCGGGCGCCAGGTCGTCCGGCAGCGCCAGTTGCCCGATGCGCGAGCGATGCAGCGCCTCGACCCGGTTGCCGACCGCCGCCAGCATGCGTTTGACCTGGTGGTACTTGCCTTCGGTCAAGGTCAGGCTCAGCTGCAGCGGGCCGGTGGCCTCGCAGGCGGCGGCCCGGACCGGCTTCGGGTCGTCGTCGAGCACCACGCCAGCCAGCAGCCGGTCGATCTGGCCCGGGTCGACCGGATGCTTGGTCGTGACCTCGTAGACCTTCGGCACATGGTGCTTCGGAGACCCCATCCGATGGATGAACTGGCCGTCGTCGGTCAGCAGCAGCAGGCCCGTGGTGTCCTGGTCGAGGCGACCGATCGCCTGCACGCCCTGCACGGCCCCCTTGTTCGGCCGCAGCCGCAGCGGCGAAGGCAGCAGCGTGTAGATGCTCGGGTAGGTCGACGGCTTCTGGGAGCATTCGGTGCCGGCCGGCTTGTGCAGCATCAGGTAGGCCTTCTCGTGGTACGCCCAGGCAGTGCCCTGGACCGTGAAGTGCAGGCCTTCGGTGGCCAGGTCCGCCCCGGGATCGGCGACCGGGGCGCCGTCGATCGTGACGAAGCCCTGCTGGACCAGGCCGGCGCACACGCGCCGGGTGCCGAAGCCCTGGGTGTAGAGAATTTCTTCGATATGCATTCAGTAGCCGAGCGCAAGGCCGGTGTTGCGGCGCGGATCGTTGGCGCCATAGAAGCGGTTGGCGCCCACCGGCCGGCCCCCCAGCGTGGGCGCGCCGACCAGGATCGCCGCCAGGTGGTTGGCGGGCTGGGCCTCGCCGAATTCGTGGCCCATGTCGACCAGGATCTTGCGGGTGTCCGGCGACAGTGCGAAAGGCTCGACGTTGGTCACGTCCGGCATCCACTGCTGGTGAAAGCGCGGCGCGTCAACGGCTTCCTGTACGTCCATGCCGTAGTCGACCAGGTTCAGGATGCTGTGGAGCACCGTCGTGATGATGCGGCTGCCGCCCGGCGTGCCGACCACCAGCACCGGCCGCCCGTCCCGCGAGACGATGGTCGGGCTCATCGAGCTCAGGGGCCGCTTGGCAGGCGCGATCGCGTTGGCCTCGCCCTGGATCAGCCCGTACATGTTGGGTTCGCCCGACTTCGACGTGAAGTCGTCCATCTCGTTGTTGAGCAGCACGCCGGTGCCTGCCGCCATGACCTTGGCGCCGAACCAGTCGTTGAGGGTGTAGGTCACCGACACCGCATTGCCCCACTGGTCGAGGATCGAATAGTGCGTGGTGTTGCTGCCTTCGTGCGGCGCGACCCCGTTGCGCAGGTCCTTGGACACGCCGGCGCGCGCCGGATCGATGGTGCTGCGGATCTTGTCGGCATAGCGCTTGTCGATCAGGCGCTCGACCGGGTTCTTCACGAAGTCCGGGTCGCCCAGCTGGCTGTTGCGGTCGACGTAGGCATGGCGCATGGCCTCGATCTGGTAGTGCACGCCCTGGGCCGACCGGAAGCCCAGCGACTTCAGCGGGTAGCCCTCGAGGATGTTCAGCATCTCGCAGAGCACCACGCCGCCCGAACTCGGCGGCGGCGCCGAGATGACGCGATAGCCGCGGTAGCTGCACTCGATCGGAAGCAGTTCGCGCGCCTTGTACTGGTCGAGGTCGGCCTGCGTGATCAGCCCGCCCCCGGCCTGGTTCGAGGCCACGATCGCGTTGCCCACGGGCCCCTTGTAGAAGCCGTCGACCCCGTGGCGGCTGATCGCCTTCAAGGTCTTCGCCAGGTCTTTCTGGACCAGCTTCTGGCCCACGGCGAAGGCTTCGCCCTTGTTCAGGAACACCGCCGCCGACGCCGGATCGCTGCTGAAATCGGCGGTGGCGGTCGCCAGCATGTCGATGTCGCCCTGCTGCAGCGCGAAGCCGCGTTCGGCCAGCGCGATCGCCGGCGCGACCAGCGCGCTGCGCTTCATGGTGCCGTACTGCTCGCGGGCCCGCTCGAGGCCGGCGACCGTGCCGGGCACACCGACCGCGAGGTGGCCCCGGGTGCTGAGGCCCGGAATCAGGTTGCCGGACTTGTCGAGGTACATGTCGGGCGTTGCGGCCAGCGGCGCCTTCTCGCGGAAATCCAGGAAGGTCTTGCGGCCGTCGGCTAGCTGCGCCGTCATGAATCCGCCGCCGCCGAGATTTCCGGCCGCCGGATAGACCACCGCCAGCGCGTAGCCCACCGCCACCGCGGCGTCGAACGCGTTGCCCCCGCGCTTGAGCACATTGACGCCCACCTGGGTCGCCAGGGTTTGGGCGCTCACGACCATGCCGTTCTCGGCCGTGACCGGTGCCTGCGAGGCCGCCTGCGCAAAGGCGCCGGCCCACGTGAATGCCGCTGCCACGCCCAAGCGCAGCGCCTTCGTCCAGCAGTGGCGCCGCGCAATCACGTCGCTGTGGGTCGTCAATGTCGTCTTCGATGAATCCATGGGCCTCTTTGCACGGGACAGGGTGCCGTGGAGGGATTGGATCGCAGATGCGCCGCCGATGCAAAACGCATCGGCGGCGCCTTCTTGTATGGTGGAGCTGGGGGGATTTGAACCCCAGCGCGGCCCATTGTAATTGCGGCTTCCGGCCGTTACGTGCGAATTGCGTGCGATCCGGCTGTATGCTTATCCAGCCATGATCGAGATCGTCCGCTACCGCTACCGCTCTCCCAACGGCAAGACCAGCGAGGAGCATTTGACGCTCGCAGAAGCCGCCGAAAAATACCCCGCCTGGCAGCCTTGGCCGTTCTCCAAGAGGGTCGAGCGCATCCCCGAGCCGGGCGATCCTGTCGTCGCGATGCCGCCGAGCCCCCATCCGTTCGTCGGGAATCGGGACTGACCATGCAGTTCAGCGAGTTGCCCGTGGGCGCCAAGTTCCGGTTCTTCCGGCGCGGCCTTTTGCTGACCAAGGCTTCCAAGAGCACCTACGCGGCGCTGGCCGGCCATGCGCAGAAGGCCGCGCTCGATGCCGAGGTGCTCCCAGAGGACGAAATGCTCGCCCCCACTGCGCCTACCGCCCCGACACCCGACGACGTCGCCCTGATCACCAAGGTCTTTGACGCCTTC
>NZ_JAUJZH010000070.1 GCF_030486595.1 Variovorax ginsengisoli
AACAAAGACCCATCGTGACCGCCACTTCTACAATCTGAACGCGCAACTCAACACGCATGACGACCGGTCACGATGCCGCGGAATCGTCGGTCACGTTCGCCGGAATACGCACGGACCTCGTTGGCGATGCGCACCTGGCCGTAGGCGGGCAATTCCAGGGCCAGATCAACGACGGCAGCCTCGATCTGCGGGTCGACGCGGTTCTTCAGCAGCGGCCGGCGGCGCGAGATCTCCTGCAACGCCGCTTCGCCGCCCTTGTCGTACAGCTCCTTGAAGCGATAGAAGCTGTCGCGCGAGTAACCCATTACCCGGCAGGCCTGGCTGACGTTACCCAACTGCTTGGCCAGCTCCAGAATGCCGACCTTGGCGCGAATGACCTTCTGTTCCTGTGTCATGGCGGACTCCTTCGATCTGGAGGCCGTGGTGCCGGCGACTACGGGCTTCGCCCTTCGCGCCGGGTTCGCGGCCATGGAACCAAAGATAGACCACTGTCAGATTAAGTCCAGGCTAGTTCACCTGATGAACCATTTGGTCATCGTACTGTCCGGTTGCAAACGCAGCCAGCTCCAGGCCAGTTCCACGAGCAGCGCCCGAGCCCCGAGCCCTTCGATTGCCGGCCCAGCTGATGCCCTGTTCGATCGAGTTGTCGCCGCTGGCGTACGGCGTAGGCGTTAGGCCCAGGCAGCCCGCGAGTTCGCGCCGATTGGCGAACTGTCGCCAACCGAAGATCTCATGCACAAGTATCCAGGCGCCCTTGTCGTAGCCGCGTCATCTCGCTCCATCACCCAGCGGCGCAGGAGATTGGAGATTGGCGTTCACCCCATGTGCCATAGCCACCGCGGCCATCAACATCCCGGGCTCTCTGCAGGCCAGAACAGCCTGTGCCTTGAACTCGGCGCTGTGTGTTCTGCGGCGCCCCGTCAGCACCGCTTCTTCGTTAGTGTGCACGTGTCCACCAATTTCGTGGACACGATCCTCGCCAACCGGAGGTCTCAGATCAACATGACTTCACTGGCTGCTTATGGAACTTCGAATCGTTAACCTTAGCACCGGCCGTCAGGCCTGCTTCTGGAACGGAGTAGTGGCACGGTCGCCGAGGTCCCACCACAGCCCCGCCATAAGCGCCAGCGCTTCCCGAGCGACCGACCCAAGGAAATGCTCATTGGGAGCGTGCTGGTTGCATGCCGGATAGGAGTGCGGAACCCAAACGGTCGGGAGACCGAGTGTCTCGGCAAAGATGTCGTTTGGCACGGTACCTCCTAAATTGGGCAGCAGGGCCGGCCTCTTCTCGGTGGTATTCTTTATAGATTGGAGCGTCCAGTTCACCCAAGGGTTGTCGAGTTCGAGCCTGGTCGCTTTGACGGCCGGTTTTACAGTCACCTTGACTTGCTTGATGTCTTGACGCGCCAAATGCTGCTCAAGATGCTCTTGTGCGTTTTCCCAGTCCGTCCCAACAACAAACCGCAGTTGGCAATGTGCACGAGCCGTTGGAGGAATGGCGTTAACCGGTGCATCCGGATTGCCTGACTTAAATGCAAGAACCTCGAGCGCGTTCCATCCGATGACCCGTTCCGCTGGCGTGAGCCCCGGCTCACCCCACTCAAGGTCTACTTCAGGCGCGCTCGAGTCCTGTCCCCACTCGATGTCCGAAAGGGCGCTTCGAACGAGCGGCGACAAAGGCGGTGGCATCAAGCCCTCTACCAGGATCTTTCCGTTCCCGTCCACCATCGTCGAAATCGCGTGTGCGAGCACAACAGCAGGGTTGCGAAGCGCCCCGCCCCAGTTACCGGAATGATGGCCACCGTCTCGAAGGTTCAACTCAAGGTCAAAGTTGAGCTCACCTCGGGAGCCAAGAAAAACCGTTGGACGCTCGGCCGAAACGCGTGGTCCATCCGAGGCTAGGAAAAGGTCCCCCGCCAAGTAATCTCGCTCGGCAGCACAAACAGCCTTCAAACCTGGCGAGTCGATCTCCTCTCCTGTTTCGAGGATCACCTTGATGTTGTAGCCAAGCTTTCCATCGCGTGCTGCAAGAACCGCTTCAAGCGCCGCGAAATTCACGCTGTGCTGCCCTTTGTTGTCGGCGATTCCGCGACCATACCAGCGGTCTCCTTCAACCACAATGCGCCAGGGTTCAAGACCAGCACGCCACTGGTCATCGTAGCCTCGAACGGCATCCCCGTGGCCGTAAGTCACCACCGTGGGGAGGACAGAGTCCTCTATCCGACTGGCGAGCAGAATTGGCGCATCCACGCCCGATGGATTCGGAACAAGCTTGGTTTGGAAACCAAGACCCTGCAAGTAAGGCGCGATTTCGTTCGTCAAGTAGGCATGCAGCTGGTGAGCGTTCGTGGATTCTTGGCTCTCTGTACGATAGGCAATTCGACGGTCAAGATCCTTTAGGAATTTCCCAGAGTCAAATGTTTCAACTGCAGCGGCAATGGCCGACTCACGACTCCCGGTGGGGTTGCTCATGTTGTTTCTCTCTTGAAGTGTTTGCTACGCGAGTCGCAGGGGCTGGCGGTCAAGGAATTTCTTCTGGCGAAACAGTACGTTTTCGGCCGACTCGCCAACCAGCTCTTCGTACACCGATGGAGCCGTGGCTCCCTCAGTGTTGATGACGAGCACCCGAGAGTCGCTGTTAAGGCCGACCTGACGCGCCAGGGCAGGATTGCGCATTAACTGGGTCAAACCCGAAAGCCCTGCGACACCGGATTCGCCGGCCAAAACGGGTGTATCTGTTGCATTTCCCTTGGCCAAGACTCGCATGGCATCGACCGCATCGACGTCCTTGATGGTCATAAAGAATTCTGCCGTCGGCTGAAGAAAACGCCATGCCAGCGGGGAAGCCTCCCCACACGCGAGTCCGGCCATCACTGAGTCGACAGTGCCTGTCGCCTTCGCTGCTTTGCCCACGATGGCACTTTGAAGCAGGCAGTCGGCCTGTTCGGGCTCTACTACCACGACAACGGGGCGCTTGTCGCTGCGTGCTTCCCAAAGGTAGCTGATGATGCCGGCCGCCAAGCCGCCGACTCCGCCCTGCAAAAACACATGCGTGACAGAAGTGCCTGAATCAGTTAGTGCCTCATTGATTTCGGCGGCGATGGTTCCGTAACCCTGCATCACATCGCGCGGAATCTCCTCATAGCCTTCATACGAGGTATCCGATACGACATGCCAACCATTATCCGAAGCAAGGCGCGCTGCTTCTTCAACTGAAGCATCGTAGTTGCCCGAGATCCGAACGATCTCCGCACCGAAAGCGGCGATAGCCTCTTCACGCTCTGGACTCACGTTGGCGTGCAGCACGATGACACAGCGGCAACCCAAGCTCTTTGCCGCCGCCGCAAGACCTTTGCCGTGATTACCATCAGTTGCGCTGATAACCGTGAAGCGCTTCAGCAAGGAGGCATACGTTCCAGAAAACAAGGCTTTCGGATCGAGCTTCTCGTTATGCCATAGTCTCAGAATCAGACGAACCAATGCAATGGGAGCGCCCAGTGCCTTGAAGCTTCCCAGTTCGGAACGGATCGACTCGTCTTTCAGCAAAATCTGGCCGACACCGAGCTCTTTCGCAAGTCCCGCTAGCGAATAGAGCGGCGTCGCGCCAGGGTTGATTCCGCTCCATGTGGACAACCACTCCCGACTCTCCTCGGCCTTTGCCATCGACATGATGGAGCGAAGTTCGGCAGGGTACAGAGTGCGCGTTGCCCGGGTGTTTGCAAACAGCATTTGATAGTTCCGTAGTTGGTGGAAGAATCCTAAGGCGGACTGAAGTGTTAAAAAACGCGATTTCGACTTCTAGAAGAGAACATCGATGCAGACCACATGGACCAAACTGCACAAGTATTCTTCATGAAACAACCTCCGTATGCCAGACGCTTCACACCTCCTTGTCTTTGTCGCAGCCGGCTGGCTGCTGAACCTGACACCAGGTCCCGATATCCTCTACATCGTCACTAACTCACTCCGCGGAGGTCGGCAAGCCGGCTTGATGGCCGGACTGGGAATCACTGTCGGCTGCTTCGTGCACGTGCTTGCCGCCGCCCTTGGCATTGGCGCATTGCTCGCCACGTCAGCCGCGGCATTCACCCTACTAAGAACTTATCCGTAAATAGGTAAACTGTCGATCCGAGCCGCATTGGGCGCGGCGATGGATCGAGATCTTGGCGAAACGTGTTGAGTCGTGGGTGGTGACCGATGAGT
>NZ_JAUJZH010000071.1 GCF_030486595.1 Variovorax ginsengisoli
ACTCATCGGTCACCACCCACGACTCAACACGTTTCGCCAAGATCTCGATCCATCGCCGCGCCCAATGCGGCTCGGATCGATAGTTTACCTATTTACGGATAAGTTCTTAGTTGGAATCTCCCTCGCGTGCTTTGACGCCCATCAAGGACTCCCACCTCAACGGAAACCGCAGGTCATCACCAGCTTCCTCGGCGGACTGAGCACTTTCTCGAGCCTTTTGGGGAGGTCGTTGCACTGCTGCAGCAGGATCGCCTGGCGGAAGCTTCGGGGAAATGGCGTTGCATCTCGGTGGCTGCTGCTCATGACGTTCGGTGGAGCTGCAACGGTGTCGCTGCTGCGGGGTCGTTGAGCTCTGGCAACCGCGACACTTAATCCTGCACGGTTATCCAGATGATGGCCGCTCCCTTCGGCACGTCTTTCGTCGTGTGAGGCGGGCGCCTTTAGCGGACTGAAGCGTCCGGGCCCAGACCTGTTGCAGCCTGACGGATCGCCAATGAGAGTGCCCGGACGATTGGTTGCTTGGAACCACTCTGAAGAACGAAGAAGCTGATTGGCGGCAAGTTCCACGACAACTCGTACGGCAGCGTTGCGCACGAGCCTGACTTCGTCAGCTCGGCCGCCACGTCGCGTGCCAGGATGGTGATTCCGTTCGGTTCGCGGCGAAGCACTGACTCGATGCTCCGCAGCGACTGGGTCTCGACAATCGGAAGTGGCGCCTGCACTCCAGCGCCCAGAAAAATTGCATTAAAAGTGCGGCGCATAGGCGAGTTCCGTGGCGGCATGATCCAGTCCAGCGCGGCCAGCCGGCGCCAGTCCAGCGCGCCCTTGGCTAGGCGGGCGCGGCTGTTCGTAGGTACTACCAAGCAAGGTAGTTGCTCGTAGATCGCCTCTTGCGTGATGCTGATGTCAATGCTTTCGTGATACGCGCGGCCGATCACGCAGTCCAGTTCGCGCGCTCCCAGTGCAGCCACTAGCTCATCCGTGGTCCCCTCCTTTGCCATGACGGCCACGCGAGGAGTCTGGCCCAGTAGGTGCGTAAAAGCTGCATCCAATAGAGCTTCAGGTACGTGCGGCGTGACGCCAATGCGTACGCGTCCCGCGAGTCCCGTGTCGATCGCGCTCAACATGTCAGTTGTCGACTCCATGTCTGCGAGTGAGATCAACGCGTAGTGCAAAACCGCTTCACCTGTCGGCGTTGGAACGAGGCCCTGTCGACTACGCACGAACAGCTGCGCCAAGAAGATCTCTTCGACTTCTTTCAACGCTTTGGTAATCGCAGGCTGGCTCAGGCGCAGCTCCAACGCTACCCGGCTTAACGTACGGTGGCGATGCACCGCCTGAAGCAGGGCTAAGTGACGCATCTTTAGTCGCGATAGCAGAGTGTGGCGCAGTCGTTCCGCGCGCTCTTCGGGCGAAAAAGCTTTGGGCATGAGAAAAAGGTTATAGATATATCAGAAAAAAGTGAAATTCAGTGAATTAACAATCCTAGACTTCACCCATGCAGACATCGAACGAATTCCCGCAGCCCCTGTTGGTCGCCCTGTGCACGAATCTTTTCGACGCCCTTGGCACGGCCCGCGATGCCGATGAGGCGATGAAGCAAATCGATGAAGTACTTCGACTGTTTGCCGGTCCTGTGACCTTCAGCATCAACATCAATGTCACTACTTCAGATGATCCGCCCAACGAGATTCAATTGCAGCGCTACTACTCGTCGCATAGGGGTCAGTTTCCTGTGCAGGGCCGTAAGCGCAAAACGCTGACGCACTGGACCGATACCCTGTTTGCCCAGGGACGGGTCTTCGTGGCTGAGGGGGCGCATTCGCTGGCCCAAGTGTTCGACGACTACGACCGAATGGCTGAGATGGGTCTCAACGCGTGTATCAACGTACCCATCCTGCGTGGCAACGCTTGCGTCGCTACTTTCAACGTGTTCGGACAGAGGGGATCGTGGCACGCGCATGAGGTGCTTGCGGTGCGAATGCTGGCGCTCCTTGCGGCACGTTGGATCGAGCCCGCCCCGAAATTGCACTACTCACTTGGCAACCAGGTTTCCAACTGCTGTTCTTGATCAAGGAGCCTTGCAGATGACCCCCGTCCAGGCTCCTCAGATGGCTTCCGCGCTCATTGTCGCCGGTGTCCAAGTTGGCCCGTTCACAGCTTTCTGCATGCGACGAACTGGCATCGGTCGTGAGCTGACTGGGTGCACTTGCACGGGCGCAGTTCATCTCAGGTCGCGCGGAACCTCAATATCACCAACTTCGTTGAGGAGAACCTCAATTATGAGGCTGGCCACAAGCCACCACCTCCTTCGCGCCTACCGGCAACGCGAAGACCGCTCACGGCACGGGCGGGGATTGGCTGCCTCTGCTCCTTATCCATGGCGCAGAGGCCAGTCATCACATGTCTCGCCTTGTCACCAACATGCAGGCATTGGCTTCTGGAGCTTCCCCCTAGTCGCCGGGAGAATCCAATCGATCCGGGATCCTGGGATCGCTGGCGCATCGGGGCGACTAGTGGACTGTAACGTTTAAATAGGAAGTATCATTGAGCCCTCGGAGGGCGCAATGAAATTGACCGACGCCGAAATCGTGGAACTGCAGCGGCGAGCCAGTGGGAGGACCGAGCGAGCGGACTCGGCGCGTCGAGCGCGCCTGATCTTGCTGCTCGCAAATGACCTGACCTGGGCCGAGATCAGAGGCAAGCTCGATTGCAG
>NZ_JAUJZH010000008.1 GCF_030486595.1 Variovorax ginsengisoli
CAAGACGCAGCGGCGCATGGTCTCGGCCGCCATCGGCACGGTGTTCGTACAAGACTCGGCCGATGCGGCACGCTCGCAATGGCGATCGGTCGCCGACCAGCTCCGCGACAAGTTCCCAAAGCTTGGCACGCTGATGGATGACGCGGAGAACGACGTCCTGGCCTTCATGACCTTCCCGCGGGCGCACTGGACGCAGATCTACAGCACGAACCCTCTGGAGCGGCTGAACGCCGAGATCAAGCGGCGCACGAACGTCGTCGGCATCTTCCCCAACGACGCCTCGATCACGAGGCTCGTCGGCGCCATGATGATGGAGCAGAACGACGAGTGGTCGCTCAACCGACGCTACATGCAGTTGGAGGGCTTGCAGACCCTGAGCGATACTGCGCCCACTCGGCTGTCCGCAGTGGCACGCTGAGTACCGTGCAGCTCAGCCTTCTCCGGGCTGTGGACCTACACCACGGAATGGGACACGACCGTCCACAACCATCATCTCGTTCAATTCCAACTCAGCGTTCTGGAAGGACACGAACCAGAGGTCGACTGCTTTCTCCGTGGTCCGTATGCAGCCTCGAATCAACCACTCGTGCAGGATTTCTTGGCG
Source organism: Variovorax ginsengisoli (assembly GCF_030486595.1). Lineage (GTDB taxonomy): Bacteria > Pseudomonadota > Gammaproteobacteria > Burkholderiales > Burkholderiaceae_C > Variovorax > Variovorax ginsengisoli_B. Next base: position 605 of record NZ_JAUJZH010000008.1, read on the forward strand.
GTCGGAAAAAGGGGTTTGCTCCAGCTCTGCAATTGGCTGGATCGGGTGGAGCAAGCGCTCCGGGCGCACATGGTTGCAGACGCGAATCGCGAGCCTTGGCGATTCAATTTCCCTATCGGATACCCAATGGGCACGACCTTGCTCGATCCAAACTACTTTCTTTTGCCAGTGTGTGACGGAAGCGATCCTCTTCCGTGGAGCATCGATGTCTTTCGAAGCGTGTCGGGCATAGTGCGGCGAGCGAAAAGGCCGAGTTAGCGAAACTCTACTTGCCGACAGCTTTGCATCGGGGCGGCAGCGCAAGTGAGGACAAGCCGGAGCATCCGTTGTGGAGATCTCTGCACAGCCGCTTTGGGCCCGAAGTGGCCGATTCGGTATCGTGCAGATGCACTGACTTCTTTCGCGGCAGCCTGCTTCGACAGAAGTATGCTCGACGCTGGATAGGTATCCAGCTTTTTCCGTGACAAACGCGCCCTCGTCACAGGGAGCCGGATGCGGAAATGCAGAGATTTTCGCCCGTCGGTTTGTCACAGGTGTTACCGCAAAGCCGTTCCATGACAACGCGTTGCGACGGATTCGCTCCCCTCATGGGGTGCAAGGGGTCGAAGGTTCGAATCCTTTCACACCGACCAAAATCGTTAGATAGATCAACGGGTTGCGCTCACAAGGCGTGACCCGTTTCTCTTTGCGCGCACTTTGCGGCGGTACACCCGCTTCGATATGCCGCCGGCCTGGAGCGGCTGCTGGATCTCGATTGTCAGCGCGTCGGTCCCCCGCCAGAACCACTTCTGCCGGACCTTGCGCATGCCGCGCGGCGGGTCCGGGGATCTTCTTGTCAACCGTGCGCGGCCGCGATCGTCCAGTCCGGGACCTTGGCCGACTCGTTGCGCGTATTGAGCACGCGCTGCTCGGTGCTCGTGCAGGCGGGGCATTTCATGGTGTCGTCCCAAAGGGCTTGAACACGTCGGGCTCAAGGTGGCGCGGCGCGTGGCGCGAGCGGTTTCGGCGCGGTGGGCGGCGTCGTAGGTCTCGTCTTGCAGCACGCGTGCGACCTCTCTGACCTGGGTAGTGGGTGAGGGCGGGGTACGGTGGCCGCTCCCAACAGGAGACGCGACATGTGGAAGTGCAGAGCCTGCGGTCTTGAGATCGCGTTTCGAGCCGAAACACTTAAAATTGATGAGGTCGGCCCCTTCTTCATTTGCATGGGCTGCGGTCATCGGAACGCCCTGGTGAACGTTGGCGGCGAGCGCATCGCTCTGGCTCGACCGGTCGAGCTCCGATAGAGCCTCCAGGGCCTTGGGCAGGCGGCAGCCGGTGAGGGGGAGCGTGCAGCTCACATCGCCTCCCTGATGTCGACGCTCACGCCAGAGGGCTGCTGCTCCTTCCGCGCCTGGGCTGCGTCGAATCCCAGGTGAAGCAGCCCTTTTCCTCCTCTCATTTGGTGATGGTGGAGGTGCGGCCAAACTTTCGGCGATGCCACGCTTCATTCACACGCTGCCCGCTCATCGCTCGGCTTTCCCTCCTGCGTTCCCCGATTCCACTTCCACTCGGCACGGGCCATCAGGGAAGCCGATCCGCAGCAGCTGGGTTGTCGAGGGCCGCAGCCAGCGGCTACGGCAGTCCGATGGAGTTCGAGAAAGCCGCAAAAGCTTGGATCGGTGTCCACGAGACCGGCAGCAGCCCATTGCTCGACACAGGGCGCTGAGCCCGGCCGCCAGCCTGCGAAATTGGCTCGCCCGGACAGGCCGTCCGGCTTCTCGAGACGAGCGCAGCAACTCCCTGCCTTGCCGGCAACTCGCCCCCGACCGTTGCGCGCTCGTCGGCCCGGAAAAAGACGGACACGGCGCGGGGGACTGAGTAATATGGAAGTTGTAAATTTGTCTTGCAGCTAGGAACCATGATGCTCGACGCCAGCGGAGTTACGTCTTTACGGCTCGCAAGGGTCTTGTTCGGGTTCCTGCTGCTGTGCGTCGCGAGCCTGTTCGCGTCGCCATTTGCTTGTGCGCAAGCCACCGGCGCCTCGCCGGCCCCGGCGCGATCCGGCAGCATCGTCGGCATCGTCGAAGGCGAGGTCGCGCTGATCCGCCAGACCACGCGTTACGCGCTCGCCGAGGGCGTGTTGTTGAACGATCAGGACATCATCGAGACGGCGCCGGGCGCCTTTGCCCAGATCGAGCTTCCCGGGGGCGTCCTCGTCGGCATCGGTGAATCCACGCGCCTGATGCTGGCGCCTCGCGTCGGCAAGGGGCTGACGGCGCCGCCGCTTTATCTGCTCGAGGGCTGGCTCAAGACCACCGCCCCCGGCGCCTTCGGCTACGTCGGCCCCGGCGTCGAGGTGGCGACGCAGGCCGCCGCTGCCGTCATCCACACCAAGGGGGCGCAGTACGAGTTGTTCGTCGAATCCGGATCCGCCAGGCTGACGCTGCGCGATGGCTCGCAGACGGTCACGCAACTGGCCGGCGGCGACTTCGCACAGCGGCGCGAAGGCACCACGCCGACGGTCGGGCAGCGTGCCACGCCCGAGTTCGTGAGCAAGGTGCCGAGCCAGTTCCGCGACTCGCTGCCCGCGCGTGGCGAGCAGCGCGCCAAGCGCAACGTCGCACCCAAGGCGCGCGGCGAAATCACCTACACCGATGTGGCCGCCTGGCTGCGGACCGAACCGGCGCTGCGGCTGCCGCTGCTGCCGCTGTGGCAGTCGCGTGCGGCCGACCTCGACTTCCGTGCGGGGGCCAAGGCCGATCTGGCGCAACACCCCGAGTGGGAGCGCTATGCCGACCCCGAGGGGTATGCGCGCCGCCTGGCCGAAGAGGCCGAGCGTCGCCGGGCGCGGGAGGCCGCGGCCGCAGCGGCACGGGCCCGCGCGGCTGCCGCTGCAGCAGCAGCTGCCGCCGCCGCTGCCGCCGCACCCGCACCTGCGCCTGGATCCATCCCCGCAGCCTCGGGCACCAGCACCGGGCGCGGCACGTCTCAGTGAACCGTTCGCTGTCGTGGCGCAACCCAGCGACTACTACGACCAGGACTGGAGAATTTCATGAGCCTTCTACTCAAGTTCAATCTGATCTTCCTGGTTGTCTTCGTCGCAGGTGTGGCCGGCACGGGCAAGATTTCCTACGACCTGCTGCAAGGCAACGCCAAGCAGGAAGTGCTCAACCATGCGCGCCTGACGATGGAAAAGGCGATGGCGGTACGCGCCTACACCAATGACCAGATCCGCCCATTGCTCGAAACGCAGATGAAGTACACCTTCCTGCCCCAGACCGTGCCGGCCTATTCCGCCACGGAAGTGCTGGCGACACTGGCCAAGAGCTTCCCGGATTACACCTACAAGGAAGCGACCCTGAATCCGACCAACCCGCGCGATCGGGCCGTCGATTGGGAAGCCGACATCGTGAATCGCTTTCGCACCCAGGCCGATCAGAAGGAGTTCATTGGCGAGCGCGAGTCGGGTACCGGGCGGGCGCTCTACATCGCACGCCCGATCCGTATCACGAACGCCGCCTGCCTGACCTGCCACAGCACGGTCGAGGCGGCGCCGCGCACGGTGATCGAGAAGTACGGGCCGGCCAACGGCTTCGGCTGGCATTTGAACGAGGTGATCGGCGCGCAGGTCGTTTCGGTGCCGATGTCGGTGCCGCTGGCGCGCGCCGAACAGACGTTCAAGGTCTTCATGGCTTCGCTTGTCGGCATCTTCCTGGCCATCGGCATCGTGTTGAACGTGATGCTCTACCTGCTCGTGATCCGGCCGGTGACGGCGCTGTCGAAGGTGGCCAACCGCGTCAGCCTGGGCGAACCCGATGTGCCGGAGTTCGCGACGAATGGCCGTGACGAGATCGGGACCCTGGCGAAATCGTTCACGCGCATGCGCCGCAGCCTCGATCAGGCCATCAAGATGATCGATACCTGAGGCCCGTACCCGCATGTCGCCGCCCACCCACGTCGGTCAGTACCCGCTCCGCGGCGTGATCGGCTCGGGCGGGATGGGTATCGTGTACCTGGCGCACGATCCGGCGATCGACCGTGCGGTGGCGATCAAGACGATTCACCGCCGCCTGCTCGAATCGGGGGGCGACGACATGAGCGTGGCGGCGCGCTTTCGGGTGGAAGCCAAGGCGGCGGGGCGGCTTACCCACCGCAACATCGTCTCGATCTACCAGTTCGGCGAAGACAACGACTTCGCCTACATCGTGATGGAGTACGTCGCCGGACGCAACCTGCGCGACTATGTCCAGGCACCGCGCAAGCTCGAGGTGCCGCAGGTGCTGTGCGTGATGACGCAACTGCTCGACGGCTTGCACTATGCGCACGAGCGCGGCATCGTGCACCGGGACATCAAGCCGGCGAATCTGCTGATTGCCGATGATGGGCGCCTCAAGATCACCGATTTCGGCATCGCGCGAACCGAATCGTCGAATCTGACACGCGCCAATTCGATCGTCGGGTCACCCGGCTACATCGCGCCTGAGCAGTACACCAACCGCGAGATCGACCGCCGCGTCGATGTTTTCTCGGCGGGCGTACTGCTCTATCGGATGCTGAGCGGGACGACGCCATTCGTCGGCACGGACGACGCGATCATGTACAAGATCGTCTACGAGCCTCACAAGCCGCTCAGCGAAGTGACGAACGACGCCAGCCTCAAGCCGTTCGATGCGGTGCTGGACCGCGCGCTGGCGAAGGATCCGGCGCAGCGCTATCCGAACGCGATGGCGATGCGAACGGCGCTGCAGGCGCTCGCCACCGAGACCTTGCCGGAGGTGCTGCCGGCCGACATCGTGTTGGCGCCTGTCATCGAGAGCCTTGAGCCGAGCCTGCCCGTCCCGACGCTGCGCCACGTGTCCGACATGCCCGGGCCGAGCGCGCCGATCGTGCCGACGGTGCCCGACTCGGAGCGGAACGCCCCGGCGCACCCGAAGTCGCTGCCCGTCACCGTCCCGCCTTCGATTCCCGCGCCCACCGGATGGGACACCGTCGCGCTGGCCGAGGTGGAGCGCGAACTGGCACAGCACGTGGGCGCGGTGGCGCGCGTGATGGTGCGCCGCGCCGCGCGTGGCTTGTCCACGCTGGCGGAAGTGCGCCATGCCGTCGCCAGCGCGATCACCGACATCGAAGCGCGCGAGCGCTTCCTGGCCAGGGCCGGCGTGTCGCCAACCCAGAGTGCGGTGTCGGCAGGACGAGCCTCTGGCGCCCAGGTCACGAGAGCGGAGGGCGCGGCGCCGAACGGCGTGCCCATGCGCGAAGGCGATGTCGACAAGGCGGCCGCTGCACTCCTTTCCTCGCTCGGGCCGATTGCGCGGGTGGTCGCGAAGCGCTGTGCCGCGAAATCGAACACCCGCGAGCAGTTCGTTGCCAGCGTCATGGAACAGCTCGCGCCCACCGTCGATGCCCGCCGTGTGCAGGCCGACTTGTGGCGAGCCTTGGGTTGAATCCGAACGGGCCCCCCGTGATCGCGCTGCATGTCATGCGCCGCCCCGGCGCCACCGAGCCCGATGCGACGGCGCTTCCGCTTTCGCCGGAGGGCATCATCATCGGCCGCTCTCCCGAATGCGATCTGGTGCTGGCCGACCCGCTGCGCGGGGTGTCGCGCCAACACGCGCAAGTCGTCATGGCCGGCCAGGACGCGCTCGTGCGCTGCATCAGCGTCACCACCCCCTTGTGGGTGAACGACACGCAGCTCGCCCCGGGTGACCAGCTGGGCCTGTCGGTGGGCGACTGCCTGCGCATCGGCGGGTTCGAGCTCGCTGTCGAGTGCATTGCGGCGCCGGCGGCTCCGCGGGCGCGTCTGGATCGCTGGTTCGATCTGGACGGCGCGCTCGATCCGCTTGCCGCGCAATCGCCGCTGCCGGCCCTGGCGCCGGCGCCTGAAGTGGCATCGACGCCCGAGGCGGTGTCAGCGAGCGCGGTGGTGTCCTGGAAGACGGATCCGCTGGTCGTGCGGACCGGCACGCCGGTGATGCACAGCGCGCCCTCGTTGCCACCGCCTTCGGCGGAGCTGCCGCGGCCCGCCAGCGCAGCGGCTGCCGCATCGACCGCGCCCGCGGGCGGATCGCCGGATCTGGCCGAGCTTGCAGCGGCGTTCGGTCGCGGCGCCGAACTGGGCTGCGCCCAGGTGCCGCCGTTGACGCCGGAGTTGATGGAACACCTGGGCGCACTGCTGCGGGCCACCGCCGAGGGCACGCTCGCGCTGCTGAAAAGCCGCGCGGTCGCGAAACGCCACATGCGCGCCGAGGGCACGGTGATCGCGCCGCGTCAGAACAATCCCCTGAAGTTCTCGCCGGACGCGACCGAAGCCTTGACCCGGATGCTGCAGCGTGTCCCGAGCCCCGGCTTTCTCGACCCCGTGGCGGCGCTGCGCGATGCGAATCGGGACCTGCTGGTCCACCAGGTGGCGATGGTCGCCGGCATGCGCGCGGCGGTGTTCGAGCTCTTTTCCCGCCTGGGACCCGAGGCCGCCGAGAACGCGGAGGGACCGCCGCGCGATCTTCTTGCTCGCCTTCCCAAGCGCCGCGCCGCGGCCCTCTGGGAGCGCCATCGGCTGCAGCACGCCCATCTGCTCGCGCACCTGGATGACGACTTCGAGACCATCTTCGGACGGGAATTCCTGCGCGCCTACGAAGCCCAGTCGCGCGTGAACGCCGATGCCGATGCCCCACCGCCGGAGCCGCCATGGCCCAACGCGCGTTGAACTTCTCGGTCGCCGCGCTGTCGCGAACCGGGCGGCGCGAGTGCAACGAAGACGCCTTCGGCTATTGGCAGGGCGCCGACGCCCTTGTCGCCGTCCTGTGCGACGGTGCGGGTGGACACGGCGGCGGCCAGACGGCCTCGCGCGCGGCCGTGACGCATGTGCTCGAAGCCTTCGCGCTCCGACCCGAGGTCAGCCCGATCGCGCTGAAGCGCCTTGTCCAGGGGGCCAACGACGCGGTGGTCGCGCAGCAGGTCGCGGGCACGACCACGGCCGACATGCGCACCACCATCGTCGTGCTGCTGCTCGACCTGCGCAGTGGCGCGGCGATCTGGGCCCATGCCGGCGACTCGCGGCTGTACCGATGGCATGACGCCCGGTTGCTCGGGCGCACGCGCGATCAAAGCCTCGCGCAGAGCTTGCGCGATGCCGGGCTGAACGCGAGCGACGCCGCCCCGGGGCAACTGACTTCGGCGCTTGGCTCGCCCGAAGGCTTCGACGTCGAGATCCTGGAAACGGCGCAGCTGCTGGCTTCCCGCGATGCCCTGCTGCTGTGCAGCGACGGCCTCTGGTCGGCGTTCGACGATCTGGCGATGGAGCGCAGCCTGGCCGGCTGCAGCGGCATCCAGGCCTGGCTCGATCGACTCGAAGCGGGTGTGCGGCGAGCCGATCGCAGCGACCAGGACAACTATTCCGCGCTCGCGATCTGGTGCGAGCCGGGTTGAACACCGAGCAGTTCGAGCAGAAGTGCCGGCTCCGGCGGCCAGGCCGCGGGCCGCGCAACGACATCGTGTGCGGCGGCGAGCGGCCACCAGAGGCTGGCCGGCGCCGACGGCCAGGGCTCGGCCGGTTTGAAGTCCTGCTCCGGACGGGGCGGCAGGGCGGCGATCGCGGCCTCGAGCGCCTCGGGCCCTTGTGCGGCTGCGTCGAGCAGCGACGCGAGCCGTGCGGCGCCTTCACCCGGCGAGGGCGGGGTGTTGAAGCGTTCGGCCAGCGTCAGCGGAAAGGCGCGTCCGACACGATCGTGCGACGCCGTGAAGATTCCGCACCAGATCTCGCCGGACGTCGGCAGCGCCAGATAGCGCCACGGCGCGAAGGTGCTCAGGCGTTCACGCAGCGCGGCGGCGTCCAGCGTCGTCGCGGCGAGGGCGAGGCCGCGTTGCAGCCAACCATCCCAGTCGCTGCGCCAGCGTGCGGGCAGGCCGCGGCCGACGAAGTCGCCACGCGCGGGCAACTTGCCGTACCAGGAGACGCGACGCGAGGGCGACTTCACCATGATGCCTGCGGGCAGTGAAAACGTGCCAGTTCCCGGAGGGTCCAGACATCGGCGTCTGGTGTCCCGACTGCGCTCGCCTCGACGTCGAGGGTGCGCGTGTCGACGACGAAGCTCAGCTGCGCCGGCGCGCCGTGCTCGCCCTTCCAGTCGCCGCGCAGCAGCACCCGGAGCCAGGCGAACGCACCTTCATGGACTTCGGCGCCGACGCCGGTCGGGCCGGGCGGCAGCACGCGCAGCAGCACTTTCTGCGTCAAGGCCTGTCCGGGCCAGACCAGTTCCTTGGCGCGTGGCGGGCCGTTCTCGAAGCGCAAGAGCTGGCCATCGACATCGATGCTGAACTGCAGCAACTCGGCATCCATGCGCCGTGGCGTGATGCGCAGTTTGAGCTCGGGCAGCGGCGCACCCTGGGGAAAGAACAGGCTGCCGATGGCCGCCGCCCGCTCGAATGCGTCCGAATTGCTCGAGGCACTCGAATCGGCCCCTGCGCTGCGCGCCTTCCACGGCCGGGTCGACGTGTCGACGCGCTCGGCCAACTGGTTGCGCCGGAATTCGTCGAACAGGCCACCGGGTCCGAACAGGCGCGCGAAGTCGGACGGCGCCATGTCCCGCGTCGCGGTGGCACTGAACGGAAAGCGCTCGCGCGTCAACGTACTGCAGGCCTGCGCGAGTTCGACCAGCGCGGCGTCGAAGCCCGGCTTGGCGCGACCGCGCGAGCGGATCAAGGTCCCGAGGTCGGCATAGAGCCTGCGCAGCGGCGCTGGCGCAGCGGCCGCCTCGGTGCGCAAGGTCGCGTCGAGTTCGGCGCGTCGGGTCTCGTCGCGCTTGCCGGCGACCAGGGCGTGAAGGCGGTCGAGCGTTTGCGGTCCGGGACCGGCCGCGTAGTCGCCGAGGGCACCGAAGCGTGCCCGCAGCGTGCCATCGAAGGCGATCTCGGCGGCGCTTGCGCCTTGTGAGGTCGCGCTGAAGTCGTCGGCCAGGCGTGTCAGAAGGCGGCGCAGCGGCGAATCGGGCGCCGTGAGTTCAGTGGCCTGGCGCGAGGCATCCATCGCGTCACTGCCGGGTGCCAGCACAAGGGCATCGAGTTGGCGCGACCAGGTGGCGATCACGCGTTCGGCCTGGCGCTTGCCGACCTGGGTGGCGATTTCGTCGCGCCAGGCGCGGTCCTTCTGCAGGCGTCGCACTTCGCCGCCGGTGTCCCCGAGCACCCAGTCCGCCTCGTTCGCGAGTTCGTCGAAGGTCGTCTCGAGCGCTGGCGCCAGATTGCGCCGCCAGTCGCTGGCGCTCGAATGCGCCGGCATCGGCCCGGCGCTCGACGCCGCGAACAGAAGGGCGCTGGCCGCGCCGAGGCGCGTCGGCAGATCCTGCGGCGGCTCGGGATCGGGAACGCGTCGCAGCAGGCGTTCGTGCACGCGTTGCGCCAGCGGCAGCGCCGCGAGGGCGCTGCGCGCCGCGCGTACGCCGGCGTCGTCGGGGCGCATGGCCTCGGGCAGCCCGCTGCGTTCGAGCAGGTTCCCGGCATGGCGCGCCACCTCGCCACGCTCGCCGGCGCCGCTCGCCTGTGCCAGCGTCTGCTCGACCCAGCCGCGCAACTCGCCGCGGTTCAGGCGTGGCGGGTCGGTGAGCATCAGTGCGGTGCGCAGCGCCTCGTAGCGCGTCGCGCTGTCCCCGGCCTCGCGCAGGTCGCGCCGCAATCGCTCGATGAGCAGCGGCGCCAGGCTCCGGTCCAGCATCTCGCGATAGACCTGTTCCGCCGAGCGCGCCAGCCGCGGTCCCTGGAACAGCCCGAAGCCGAAGCCCGCCGGCGCCGCGTCCGGATCGATGCCGTCGTTCGCGGCCAGGTGGTCGAGCACCGAATAGAGCGGCAACACCTGTTCGAGACTGGCCGATTCCAGGGGGCCGATGCGCCGGGTCAACTGCTCGACACGGGTGCGCACGGCGTCGACATAGTCGAGGTTGCGCCGCCAGCTCTGCCACCACAGGGCGGAGGCGGCGAGCAGCGCGGCACCGGCAAGAGCGGCGCCGAACATGCCGAGGCGCCGACGCCGCTGCAGCCGCTGCAGCCGCTGGCCTGCCAGGGGCGCTTCGACGATCACCAGGCGCTTGAGCAGCGCATTCAGGAAGAACGACTTGCCACCGGCATCGGGGCGCGGGAGCGGCTTCAGCGCCAGGCCGTGGCTGCGCGCGAGTTCGCCGATCACCCGGTCGATCGGATTGCCCTCCTGCGTGCCACTCGTCAGCGCGATCGACCGCAGGCGCTGCACCGGCGCGACGGCAACGTCGGCGAAGGCCTCGCGCACGAATCCTTCGAGGGGCGCGAGCAGGGCCTTGAACTGTGCCGCGAAGGCGTAGATCGGCAGGCGGCGCTGCGGCATCCGCTCTTGCTGCAGCAACTCGGGCGTGCGTTGCGCCAGGCGCTGCGCGAGGTCGTCGAGGCGTGCGCCGAGATCGGCCGGGAGGCCTGCGACATCGGCGTCGAACACCAGGCCCCAGAGCTGCTCGCGTTGCGCAGCGTCGAGATCGCCGAAAGTCTCGACGAAGCCGGCGAGCAGGTCGGCCTTGGTCACCAGCAGGTAGACCGGAAAGGCGAGATCGAGTTCGCGGCGCAGTTCCGCCAGTCGCGATGCGACGGCTGCCGACTGGCGCGCGAGTTCCGCGCCGCCTTGCAGCAGGTCGGGCACGCTGACGCTGACGATCACGCCGTTGATCGGCTGCACCGGCCGGTGCCGGCGCAGGAGCGCCAGGAACTGCTGCCATTCCCCGGCGTCGGCCACGGCGTCGCTGTCCTGCGTCGTGTAGCGTCCAGCCGTGTCGATGAACACGGCGTCCTCGCTGAACCACCAGTCGCACTGGCGCGTTCCGCCGATACCCGCGAGCGGGTCGCGTCCGAGCTTTTCGGCGAGCGGAAAGCGCAGGCCCGAATGCCATATCGCGGTGGTCTTGCCGCCCCCGGGCGCCCCGATGATGAGGTACCAGGGCAATTGCTGCACTTGTCGCCGGCGCTGCCACCAGCGATGCGCGCCTTGCGCTCCGACACCCTGGCGCAGCATCGCGAGCGCTTCGCGGAAGCGCTGGCTCAGCTCGACGGTGGCGTCGCCGGATTCGAGGCCCTTCAGCAATTGCTCGTTGCGCCGCCGGGCCAGCCACCCGCGCAGTCCCCGCAGGCCGACCAGCAGGAGCGCCGCCAGCGCCAGCAAGGCCACGCGTGCGCGCGGGCCGTCGAAGGGATGCCAGCTACCGAAGGCCAGCAGCGGTGCCGCGAACCACAACAAGGCGCCTGCCGCGCCGAGGTTGATGGCGCGTTGCACGAAGCGTGGCGAGGCCGTCATTCCGGGAACAGGACGATCTCGACGCGTCGAAGTGGCGCGCCGGCCGCGGCGTCGACGCGGGCCTCGACCGCCAGCCGCTCATCGCCGAGTTGTGGACGCAGGACGTCGGCGGCGCCGCGCGCCCATTCCATCGCCTGGTGCCAGGCCGAGGGCGTGCGCGCCGTCGGGGGATCGCTGCCGTCGGTGTAGCCGACAACGAGCACCTTGCCCGGCATCTTTTTCAGCGCCGAGCCCAGGCGCGTCAACGGGCCGGTGGCGTCGTCAAGCGCGTTGGCGCCGATGACGACCACGCTGCGCAACGCTTCATCGCGCACCGACAGCCGGCCCGCATCGATGTCGTCGCGCAGGCTCGAGGCCAGCCGCGGCGGCCCCTTCGCGGTGGCCACCACCGGCTGCGCGGCGACGGCGGGTGCCGGTACGAGTCGCTGCAAGGACGCCAGCACGCCGTCGACGCGCGCTGCAAGCTGAAGCTGGCTGGCGGTGTAGATGCCGACGGCAAGCACGCCGAGCAGCAGCACCGCCGGCAACGCGACACGTGACGCCCGCGGTGGGTTGGCCGCAGCGGGCGCGCAGTGCCACGGCGCCACCAGCGCCGGAACCGGGGACGCCTGTTCGAGCGCGAGGTGCACGCGCGTGCGCAGGATTTCATGGTCTCGGCTGTCGGGCGTCATGCCCGCACGCAGCCCGAGACTCAGGCAGGTATGGAAGAGTTCGAGCAGCGCGCGATGCTCGCGCGGCTTTTCGGCCAGCCGCGACAGCAGGCGCAGGAGCTTGTCGCCGCCGTCGGCCTCCCCGTGAAAGCGCTGCAGCAGTCCGGCGGCTCCGGCGCCGAACTGCTCGTCGCCCCAGGCGCAGAGCACATAGCTCGCGGCCGCGACGCTGGCCTCATCGACACCTGCGACGCGCGCATTGGCCTCGAAATGGGCCACCGCCGCCGACAGCGTCCGGCGCAATTCGGCCGGATCGACGGGCGCCGAGTCGCGCAGGCGTGACAGCAGGGCAACGAGGGGGAGGGCCTCGACGCGCAGTGCACGCGCGGCGGCCGGCTCGTCGACGCCGCTGCCCATCACTTGGCCCACCCCAGTTGCAGCCGGCGCGCCTGCGCGTCGAGGCGCGCACGCGCCAACGATCCACCCGGCAAGGGCAGGACGGCACGCCACTGCGAGCTCTCGATTTCCCGAAACGCACCGAACACCGCGACGGCACGCGCGTCGCCGCGCAGTTCGAGGTCCAGCTCGCGCGCCTCGCCGGGGCGCAGGAACAGACTCTGGCGCGCGAGCATGTTCGACCCGAGGGTGGCTTCGTCATCGTCGTAGAGGCTGTCGAAGCTCGCCTTCTCGAACCCGCTCGCATCGCTCAGTACATAGACCCGCAGCGCCAACGAGGCCGACGCATCGCGCGCATCGGTGTTCAGGCTGCGTTGCGCCTGCACGAGCAGCTGCAGGTTGCGTTTCGGCCCGGCCAGCGTCGGTGCCGGAGCGGGGTTGAACATGAAATTCACGACCATCGACGTGTTGACCCAGGGGATCTGGCGCTCCTGGGTGTCGCGCAGCACCTTGATGCGCACGGTCTTCATCATTTCCTCGACATCCACCCCCGGGGTTCGCATCTCGGAGGCGAGGTAGCGCGTGTAGATGCTGTTGCCGCCGACCGGGCCGTCCTCGGCGACCCGACCGGGCGCCGCGGAGAAGGCAATGAGGGCACCCGGCGCCGCCATCTCGGCCAGGCCGTTGGCGTTGCGCGAAGCGGCACGGCGCGACGCGAAGGGGTCGTTGCGGCAGGCGTCGATGATGAAGATGCGCGCGCGCGGGCGCACCCGGTCGACATGCGTGAGCAGCGCTTCCTGCATGTCGATGGCCTCGTCGCGCACTTCGGCCTCGTCGCGCAATGCGATGTCGACCGGCAGCAGGAAGTTGCGCCCGCCGATCTGTATGCCGTGGCCGGCGTAGTAGAAGACCGACGCGACCTGATCGTCGTCCATCCGGCGCGCGAATTCCCGCAGCACGCGCTTGAAGTCGCGGGCATTGAGATTCAGGTGCTCGCCGACCTCGAAGTTGAGGCTGCGCAATGTCTGCGCGACCAGGCGAGCGTCATGCTCGGGATTGTTCAGCGGGATTTCGGGGTACCGCCCATTGCCGATCACGAGTGCGACACGGCGTTGCCCTGGCGAGTCGACCGGGGCCTGCTGCGCTTGCGCGAGGCCGGCCCGGCTCAAGCCGAAACCGGAGCCGAGGCAGGCGAGCAGGCGACGGCGATTCATGGTGACGGCCGAAAGAATGGATGCTGCGGACCTCGAGGACTCCACGGGCGATCGCATGCCATTCTCGGGCGAGCGCTGCGGCGGCACAAGGGGAGGGCGGGCCGCCGCGATCCGGTCCGCCTCGGGCATTGCGCGGCGAACGCTCAGGCGCCGCGGAACTGCACGCGACGGTTGATGGCCGAGTACGGATCGGTGTCTTCGATCGGCTGGCTGGGGCCGTACCCGACCGTCTTCAGGCGTGCGGCGTCGATGCCGTGTTCGTGAACGAGATAGTCGCGCACGGCGCGGGCCCGGTTGCGCGAGAGCTCGAGGTTGTAGGCCGGGCTGCCCTTGGCGTCGGTGTGGCCTTCGACCGTGACGATGCTTCCCGGTGCCAGCAGCTTGATGCCCTTGGCGAGTGCGTCGAGCTGGATCCGTGCGGCCGGAAGGATCTCGGCGGAATCGAAAGCGAACCGTACCGGCAGGGACAGCGCCGAGGCGGGCGCTTTCGAGCCATTGCGCGCGGCACGGGTGGATTCCGAGGGCCGTGCCGATGCATTCACCCGGGAGCCCGTCGCCACCGCCGTGGCCTTCGCCGGGGCGGCGGGCGCGTCGTCGAGCAGGTGAATCGAACGGGTATTGCCGAGCACGTCCGCCACGTCCTGCGGGATCACGAGCTGGCCTTCGCGGTAGACCATGACCTTCTCGGCCTTCACGAGGGGGGTGGCCAGTGCGGCGGCGATGGCGAGGGCGAGGGTGCTGAAGTAGCGGATCATGGGAGGGCTCCTTGGGTGTGGGGTTCGTCGATGCCCGTGGGTTGCGTGCGCCGCCTGCCCGGTTCACTCTTTTTCGACCGAGCCGATGCCGCGGATGGAACGTGTCACCGCCGGGTCGCCGTGGTAGCGCACGTTGCCCACCCCGCCGATGCGCACCGCCAGCGTGGTGCTGGCGGCGAGTTGCACTTCACCGTTGCCGTCGATGGCCACGTCGGCGCGCTCGCTGGCGAGTCTGGGTGCGGAATAGGTGCCGATGCCTGCGATGGCGAGTTGCTGCGCCGCCACCTTGCCGCCGCCGACGGCGACATCGCCCGCACCGGTGATCCGCACGTCGAGGCTCCGTGCGTTGTCCAGGCGCTCGAGGCGGATCGAGCCGCTGCCCGCCAGCACCAGTGCGAGCGTGTCGCTGCGCAGGGGTCCGATGCTGATCTCGCCGGCGGTGCGCGACTCGAAGGCGCGCAAGGTCTGGACGCCGAGCTTCATGCGGATCGGCTGCTTCGTCTCGACCCGGCCGGGCGCAAGGCCGATGAGCAGGCGCCGATCGCGGACCTCGGTCGTGATCTTGCGCAGCACCGCAGGCTCGGCCTCCAGGGTTAGCGACTCGCGCGGGCCCTGTTCGATGCGGACGTCGCCGGCGACGGCAAACACGACCTCGTCGAAGTGGGCGACGCTGCGGGTTTCGGTGGCTGCCTGTGCGGGCCCGGAAGGGGTCGCGGCAAGAAACGCAGCGCAGCCGGCGGCAAGGGCCGCAGCCCGGAGCGACGGCGGTTGCGGGAAGGCTTGGGTTAACCAGTTCATGTCGGGGCTCCAGGTGACGGCGGAATGCGCCTCAGCGCGGCAGCCAGAGGGTGGGCGGGGGCGGGGCAGGGCGCGCCAGGCAGGTGGTTCCGCCGAGATCGGCGGTGACGAACAGGGCGCCGCCACGGCGGTCGGTCGCCACCATCCTTGCGCCCTGCCGTGCTTCGGCGCTCAGCGTGACCGGCCCTTCTTCGAACAGCAGCCGGCCGTTCTGCCAGCAGCGGAGTTGGTAGGTGGCGGGTGCCTTCCCGCCCGCTGCCGGCGGCGCTGGCGCGACGGGGGGTGCGACACGGTCGTCGCCACCGATGATGGCCGCGACAGCTGCGGTCGCGCCGCGGGGCCACTGCAGAACGATGCCGGTCACGGCGACGACGGCCACCAGGGAAAGCGCTGCCAGGCGGGCGCCGCGCCGTTGCTGACGTTCAGAGAGGAAATCACTTGGCTTGTACATGGAAGTTCTCCTGGGCGAGCGTGCCGCCGCTGGCTTTGTCGAAGGCGGCGCCGATCATCGCGAGCGTGGCGCCGGGCAGGGGTTCGAAGTCGATCCCGACCACCGCCTGGGGCAGCGAGGGCATCACGTCGCGCGGCGTCGCGAAGCAGGTCACTGTCTCGGGCACGCCCTTCGCGTTCATCGAGAGCTGGAAGCGCATCGAGCCGGGCAATGTCAGAGGCTTGGCCGAAGCGATGCGCGAGTCCCGCGTGAACCGGTTGGGGAAGAAGCGGATGACCTTGGCCTCCTCGTCCCGCAGGTAGCAGTAGACGTGGGCGTCCTGCGACGGCGCCAGGGAGAGGCTGATCGACTCCCCGGGGGCAAACCGGGTCTGCTGGTTCGGGGCCGAGACGGACAGCTTCAGGGGCGTCGCCGTGGGTGCGGGGGCCGTCGTCGGCGCGGTGGCTTCAGCCGTCCGTGATCCGGGCGGGGTGGCAGGCGTGCCGGGCGCAACGTAGCGTGCCGGTTGTGCCGGGCGCTTGATCTTGCTGTGGTCTGCAGCGAGGAAGGCGCTGAAGAATTTGTCGTCGAGCACTGCCGCGCGGCTCAGGCCGAGCTGCTCGCGATAGTTGGAGATAGCCTCGTCGATGGCAGGATTGAATTCGCCGTCGATCGGGCCGTCGTAGAACCCGCGATGGCGGAGCTGGTTCTGGAAGTAGGCGATCAGCTCGATGCGCGTCGAAGCCATCGCGCTGTACCAATCCAGCAGCTCGAGACGCGTTTCCTCGTTCGCCTTCGGGTCGCTGACGCCCAGGCAGGACCAGTAGGGGGTCTTCGTCAGCTTGCCGATGAGTTCCACCACCGCCAGTTCGACCAGGCCGCGCAGCGCCTGCGAGTTGCCTTCCGAACGTGCCAGGTTCATGCTGTAGTTGATGCCGAACTTCTGGTAGGCGGCATCGCCGTCGATGCCCTTGCCCTGCTTCATGATCACCACGGCATTGCGCGACGTGACCCCCGGCAGCACCCCCATGTCGCTGGTCGACAGCACGCTCAGGTCGAGCGCCAGCATGCTGGTGGACGCGTCCTTGGCAACGCCGAGGTTGAAGTACGGGAAGTAGCCGATGCCCATGTCCTTCTGGTTCTTGATCAGGTTCTCGTCGAACTGCGACACGGAGCCCTTGATGTCGTAGCGCGGAATCGCCTGGTAGACCGCCGTGGTCTGCGCTGCCGACAGGAAGCTGACAACGTTCAATGTGTCCTTGCCGAACGCAACCAGGCGCACCGCGCGGCTGCGCCGCGACATGTCCGACACCGCCGAGATCAGCATGTCACGCGTTCCGGCGTTCAGCTTCTTCGTTTCGTCGGTGATTTCCTCGGTCAGCATCGTCACATCGCGCACGCCGTAGTCGAGCATCATCGTGTCCATGCAGCGCAGCGCGTGCGAAAAGCCCGTGATCGAGCGCTGGGGCCGTTGCTCGGGGCCGATGCGGATCTCGGCGGTTTGTTCGATGGTTTGCTGCTTGACCTCGAGCGTCTGGCAGCCGGCGAGTGCCGCGATGGCTGCAAGGGCCAGGAAGCGCACGATGCGGGGCGGTTTCATGACATCTCCGTTCTGAGGGATTTCGGGTCACTGGCAACTGCCGCGGCCGACGATGTTGATGGCATTGGGTGCGAACACGAACACCTCGCGCGGAGCGGCTCCGATGCGCCCGCCGGTGTCGATGTTGCCGATGCTCTGGCTCCCGCAGGTGCCCTGGTTCGGGTCCAGCGACTTCCCTTGTTCTTCCGCCTTGCGCTCCTGTGCGCCGATGCGGATCTTCTCCTTCGCGATCTTCGCGCGGAACCGCGAGTTGACCTCCAGCAGTTCCTGCCCCGCGAATGCACTGGCGCATGCGCCCAGCGTGATGGCGACGAGGAGGATGCGGGAGGTGCGGACGAGGGGGGCATTCATGGTGGGTCTCCTTGCTGGAAAGCCGCCAGCGCCGTTGGCGCTGGCGGACGAGCGATGAAAGCGCAGCGCTGGTTACTTGGCGACCCCGATGCTTTGGGCGGCGGTGGACAGGAAGCCGCTTGCGGTGTTGTTCGAGCCGGAGGCGATGACGGTCGAGTTGGTCAGCTTGCCGTTGCCTTGCGCGCCGCCGATCTGCTGGCTGGCGGTGGACAGGAAGCCGGATGCGGTGTTGCTTGCACCATTGGCGATCACGGTCGAGTTGCTCACCTTGCCGTTGCCCTTGGCGAAGCCCACTTCCTGCGTCGCAGTGCTGAGGAAGCCCGAGGCCCTGTTGTTCAGGTTCGTTCCGATGACCGTGCTGTTGGTGAGCTCGCCGTTGTCCCGTGCACGGCCGACGTCTTGGTTCGCCGTCGACAGGAAGCCCGAGGCGGAGTTGTTGGCGCCGTTGGCGATCACCGTGCTGTTGGTGATCTTGGAGTTCCCCTCGGACACACCGATGTTCTGGCGCGCCGTGGCCAGGAAGCCGGACGAGGTGTTGTTGGCGTTGGTGGACAGCACCGTCGAGCCGGCGATTTCGCCGGCCATCGCGCCACCGAAGGCGAAACCGAGGGCGATGACGATGGTTGCTTTGCGAACGATTTGCATGATGATCTCCAGGGAGTGATGACAGGGTTTGAGGTTGGGCTTGCCGAATTGCTTGCCTTCCCGCCCATGGGTTGCGGACGTTCTGGATTCGGTTCAAGGAGATTTCGGGCGAAGCTCGCACCGGGGTAGGATCGCCAGCGATGCCCGACAGCGCGCCGCCTGATCCGCCGCCGAACCCCGCACGCCTGACGGGCTTGCGCGGTGCCTTCGACGCGCTGCGCAACTTTGGATTGATGGGTCTCGGCTCGCGCGGTGCGAGCGAATACGACACCTTCACGGCCACGGATGGCCACGTTGTTCCCGTGTGTGTGCTCGGCCGCGGGTCGCCGCTGGTGCTGGTGCACGGATTCGGATGCACGCATCGCGATTGGCTGCCGGTGGCCCGGAGGCTGGCAAGGCGCCATTGCGTGCTCAGCTGGGACGCACGCGGCCATGGCAGCTGCCGGTCGGCGAGCGGCAGCATCACGCTGGCGCGACTTGCGAACGACCTGGCCGAGGCACTCGACCACTTCGGGCTGCAGCGCTCGATCCTGGTCGGGCATTCCATGGGCGCGCTGACGTTGATGCAATACCTGCACCTGCACGGCACGCATCGGGTTGCTGCGGTGGCGCTGGTCGACCAGTCGCCGCGCATCGTGACGGACGACAGCTGGCGACTGGGGCTGTTCGGCGGATGCAGCGCGGCGATGCTGTCGGGGCTGATCGCTGGCGCGCGCCGGGATCTGGCCGAGATGCTGTTGAACGAGGTCGGCGCACTCGGGGGCGCCTGGTTGCAGCGCCAGCTGGCCGTCGAAGCGCCGCTCGGACGGATGCTGCGTCGCCGTCTGGGGCGCATCGATGTCAAGCCGCTGCTCGACCTGGCCGAGTCAATGGCGAAGGCCGACTTCCGCGCTTCGCTGTCGCGCCTCGACGCGCCGCTGCTCGTCGTGCTCGGGGCCCGCAGCCCGCACTACGCCGGTGTGCCGCTCGATGCCTGGTATCGCGACACGGTGAAGCACGCGCAGGTCTCGATCTACCCGCATGCCGGCCATTCGCCGCATGTCAGCGAGCCGCTGCGCTTCGCGCGCGAACTCGAGCGCTTCATCGAGGACCACGCTTGAGCGTTGCCGGCTCAGCTGCCGCAGCGCCCATTGGCGTTCGATTTGAAGCAGAAGTCAGCGGTCAGGCTCGAGGACTCCCAGGGTACCTGTACGCGGCCGGTGTCTTCGGCCACACCGATACGCACCCGCTTGAAGAGTTGCTCGATCTGCAGCCCCGGCATCGACATGTTGGCCAGCAGGTGGCGTGCATAGACGCTGTGCTCGCTGCTGGCGCTGTCGAGCGCCACGCCGTTCGGCGCGGTCGAGAAGGCCACGAGCGTGCCCACCGGCGCATCGAGCGATGCCAGGCCGCCCGGTGTCGCGCCGCGGAATTTCAGGCGCCGTCCATCGGGACCCACGATGACGCCGCCGGCGAACGGGTTCACCCGGCAGGCATCGAGCACCACGATGTTGGCGCCGGTGCCGATCGCACTGAGTCGGTCGACGAACTCGCCGACGTCCGCACTTTGCCGCTGGATGTCCTCTTCGGACTGCGGGTCGGCATCGATCGGCACCAGGTAGTTGCGACCCTTCACCTGAACCCCGTGGCCGGCATAGAACACCACGCGGACCCCCGCCTTCGGCGCACGGATCGAAAACTCGCGCAGCGATTCGATCAGTTCCGGCAGTCGCGTGTTCTGACGCAGGGTCACCTCGTAGCCCAGGCCGCGCAGCGCCGCCGCGACGGCGATGGCGTCGCCCGGCGGGTTCTTCAGCGGTGCGGTGCGGTAGGCGCCGTTGCCGATCACCAATGCGATGCGCGAGCCGGCGGCGCTGGCGTCGGCCGGGGCGCCCATGGCGGGACCGAAGGGCAGGGCTGCGGCACCCAGTGCGCCGCGCAGCAGCAGACGACGGGTCAGCGTTGCGGCCATGTCGGCTACTCCCGGGGCGGGACGCCGGCTGCGAGCGAGGCGGCCTGAACGATCGGGGCGGCCTTGACCTGTGCGAGCGCCGCCGCTTCGCTGCCGGCCGGTACGCGCAGGTAGTAGTCGCCGAGCTGGCCAGGGCCGCCGGCCAGTTCGCCGCGAACCTGGACCATCAGCATTCGGATGTCGGTCTCCCTGGTGTCGGGTGCGAAGCTGATCTTCAGCATCGGGCCCTCTTCGACCCGAACCGCGTGCAGCGCGCGGATTTCGTCGGCGCTGTCGCGAGCGCTGCCGAGCATGTTCACGATGACGCCGCTTTGCACTGCCATGACCGCCAGCGCGGCCAGCGCGTAGCTCGGGCGCATGCCGAAGTTGCCGAAAAAGGCGCCGATCCGTTCGGTCAGAGTCGGACGGTCGCCCTGGATCAGGCGCATGGTGCGGGCCAGGCCGATCGTTGCCGGCACGGCCGGGGCGTTTTCCTGCACGCGCGCCTGCAGTGAGCGATACCAGTCCAGCTCGCTGCGGGACTCGGGATGCTCTGCCATGTAGGCGTCGACCCAGGCGCGGTCTTCGGCGCCCAGCGAGCCGTTGGCATACCAGGGGAGGAGTTCTTCGAAGCGTTCTTTCATGATGATCATTCCTGCACGGGACATGCCGTGTCAGCCCCTTGGTTGCGCGAGCCCGGCGGACGGTTCAAATTAATTCGCGCAATCGCCAAATACGCCACGCGCTCTTCAGGATGCAAGAGCGCCCCTGGCGTCAGGGGCACTCCCCTCGCTGCGCAGCAGCGACTGCAGGCAATTCTTGATCTTCTGGCGGGCGTGGAACAGGCGCGTCTTGACGGTGCCCTCGGGGCAGTTTTGCACCTCCGCCACGTCGGCCAGGCTCATGCCCTCGTAGAACACCAGGTGCAGGCATTCGCGATGCTCGTCCGACAGCTTGCCCATGCAATGTTGCACGCCTTCACGCCGTTGCTTGCCAGCCAACTCCGCGTAGCCGTCAGGCGTGTCGGAGGCGGTGGTCTCGGCGATGTCGTCGAGATCGCCATGCACCTCGTCAGGCCGTCGCGCACGGTAGACCATCAGCGCCTTTCTGCGCGCAATCCCGATGAGCCAGGTGGAGAACTGCGAATCGCCGCGAAAGCGATCGGGGTGGCGCCAGACTTCGTAGAACGAGTCCGCCAGGACTTCCTCGGCTCGGGCGTGGTCGCTCAGCATGTTGAGGACATACGCGTACACCTTGCGGCTGAACGCCTTGTACAGCTGACGAAACGCTGCCTGGTCCTCGCGGCCAATGCGTGCCAGCAAACTGTTGACCTCGTCGTTGTCCATGCGGGCGGGAGCGGTGCGGTGGCGGTGACTAAATATAACGCGCCAAGTATGTGTCGGGCATGAGAAAAGCAGGGGAAACCCTTATTTCGGAGGTTTCTCCAAGGTCTGCCATGACACGCCTCCACCGTGCGTTCACCGCGCTCGCATCGATAGAAAATATGGTCCCGCATGCCAAATCTATCCATCTCGCGCCCCCGTCAGGCAGATCGGGCTAACGAAAACGCTTGGTGAACTCCCGAACGACGCCGATGACGCGGGCCCCGTCCAGTGGCTTGATGGGGTAGCGGCTGTTCAACGGCTTGAGGTACAGATCGCCCCCGTCCTTGACCAACTGCTTGAACGTGGTCTCGTTGGACTGGTTCAGTGCGATCACGTAATCGCCCGGCTCGGCGGCCATCTCGGGTTCGACGATCAGGATCGACCCTTCCGGAAAGGAGTCGCCGACCTCGCTGACCATGCTGTCGCCGTGCACGCGCAGTGCATAGGTGTGGCGCTTGATCGGCACGCTGACCGGCACGGTCTCGAATTGCTGGCGCGGCTTGAAGTTGTCGATGACGGTGTAGTTTCCCGCCTCGACCGATGAGACCAATGGAACCTCAGCGCGCACGTCCAAGCCTCGTCCGCCTGCCGACACGCCCGAGACCAGTTCCGCCACCGAGATGCCCAGGAGCTCGGCCACGCGTGCCTGATTGGCCCGTTTTGGGGCAGTACCGCCCAGTTTTTCCCATTGCTGTACGGCGCCACGACTTACCCCCAGCGCAGCAGCAAATTGCTGCTCGCTCATGCCGAGACGCTTGCGTCCTTCTCGAATCAGGTGGTGGCTGCTCACAGCCCAAGGTTAGGCGCTGTTGAGGATAGAAATTAATTCAATGATAGTGTTTCTGGCCGAAAATCCAAGCGCCAGAAAGCACGCACTATTTCAACGTTGCTGGGCAGCAGGCGTCATGCTGACCGCTCTGGATCCTTTCGAAGGCCGCCACTTCGTCAGAGGGGTCCGGCAGAAAGTCCAGGCCGACGCACGCAAGCACTTCACGGAGGCGATTGACGGTCTTGGCACCGATGGCATCCGTCATCATGAGCTCTTGCTCGCTGATGGCTGACAGGTCTTCGACGCAGAAGATGTTGAGCTCGAAAAGAGCACCGCGGGCCTTGGCGCGCACTGGGAGTTCCTCGACGGGAGTCTGCGGGCTCAGCCTGATCGGCGCGGAAAGACGCTGATGACCTCGAGGGCACCATACGAACGACCCGAACTCCAGCGTCTTGTCTGCAGAAATTCGTGCATCGCGCCGGGCCGCAGCATGCTCGCGCTTTGCCTCGTGGATCGCAACCCGCAACTGTGCAAGACAGGCGCGCAATTCGTCGTCTGGCAATTGCGCCAAGTCATCCACAGTACAAATAGTGCGAGACATGGGCTCTCTTTTGCAATTTCGGATTTGACTCTTCCGGGATCCCACTTTTCAACGGAGGGAGCATTTCAATCCGGGCCCCCGTGCACCTTGAAAATCCTAAGTGAAATCCGGGAATTGGCAACGATAGAACAATTCGCAGAGATAAGGGTTCTATCGGCCGGATGGTGGTGAGTCGCACTCTCCGGTTCGAGGCCAGAGCCATGCGAAAGCACAACCCAATCCGCGGCGGGCACGGGACATCGCCTCTGCCGCTACAGTCATGGTCCACCCGCGTACGACCCCATCACCTTCGGACAAAGCATGAGCGCAGACCCGGTTGACTGGACCCAGAACGCCCAGGTGGGCGCCATGGCCTACCTTCTTCATACCCTGCTGCAGGAAGCCGAGCGGCAGAACCGCGGCTTCATCGGCAAGGTCATCGAGGGCGCCGTCGACGACCACAAGGGCATCCCCGCAGGCACCCCCAACAAGCCCTTCGTCGACGCCGTCTTCGCCGAGACCCTCCAGATCCTCAGGCGATCGCAGGCCTCGATCGAACATCCCGCACTTCCCGAATTGCCCCCGGCGCCGCGGCCGCG
Source organism: Variovorax ginsengisoli (assembly GCF_030486595.1). Taxonomy (GTDB): domain Bacteria; phylum Pseudomonadota; class Gammaproteobacteria; order Burkholderiales; family Burkholderiaceae_C; genus Variovorax; species Variovorax ginsengisoli_B. Next base: position 23,988 of record NZ_JAUJZH010000008.1, read on the forward strand.
CGAGCTCGGCGCGCAGGCGCCGGTCAGCGACGACTGGCTTCAGTGGATCGCCGAGAACCGCCTGCGCGAATGCACGCCCGACTCGATGCTCTCGACGATGACGGCCGCCGGGATCGATGCGGCGCAAGCGAAGGCGGCCATTGCCCGGATCGAGACCGACCCGGCCTTTCGCGCCGCCCGCCGCATGCAGAAGGTCGAGCGCAAGCTCGAATCGGTGGTCGCGAACCTGCAGAAGCTGTGGGCGTCGTCGCCGCGCTACGGCGTGATCGAGAAGCGCAAGTCACCGTCGCGCGACGAGTTCGTCGAGCGCTACGTACGGGGCTGCCGTCCGGTGGTCCTGACCGACGTCACCAAAGACTGGGGCGCCATGAAGCGCTGGTCGCCCGAAGACCTGAAGCGGCGTTTCGGCCATCTGGACGTCGAGATCCAGGACGGCCGCGATGCCGATCCGAACTACGAGGAGAACAAGCTCGCGCATCGCAAGATCGTGCAGCTGGGTCCGTTCGTCGACCGGGTGCTCGCCGGAGGTCCGACCAACGACTACTACCTGACGGCCAACAACGAGGCCTTGCGCAGCCCCGGGTTTGCGCCGCTGCTGGAAGACATCGGCCGCCTGCCGCCCGCCTGTGACCGATCGCAGCTCGGCCACCGCTCGTCGTTCTGGTTCGGGCCGGCCGGCACCACGACGCCCTTGCACCACGACACCCTGATGCTGTTCCACACGCAGGTGGTCGGACGCAAGCGATGGCGCCTCGTGTCCCCCCTGGAGACCCCGAAGGTCTATAACTACAACGGCGTCTTCAGCCCGGTCGACGTCGACAACCCGGACCTCGCCCGCTATCCGCTCTTCGGCGAGGTGACGGTGCTGGACGTGATCGTGGAGCCCGGCGAGACGATGTTCCTGCCGCTCGCCTGGTGGCACCAGGTGCTGTCGATGGACATCAGCCTGTCGTTCTCGTACTCCAACCTCGACCTGCCGAACGATTTCGTCTACCAGAATCCGGACATCCGGAATTGGTAACAATCGAGCGTCGGCGAGCGGCAAACCGATGCCGTGGCGCCACGCCAAGCCCCAGGTTTGAATCCTAATTTCTGACCAGAACTGGTATCAGTCAGTAATCTTCGGTAAAGTCTATTTATGCACCTCCTGCGACAACCAGGGAGGGACTTCCAGGGCGGCATGCCGTTCTCTCGTTCGCCTGTCGTGCATGAATCTGCCTGCGCGGCGCCTCGCGGACTGCGGGATCGGGCCAGTGCCGCCGTGGCTGCTCCCGAGGCCCTTTGCACCGATCCGGGCGATCTCGTCGCGCGTGCCTATGCGCTGCTCGAACAAGAGGCGCAAGCTTGGCAGCAGCGACAGCGGGGCGACCTGTTGCCGGGGGGTGGACGTTGATTTGCCCTTCGTGCGCTTTCGCCAATTCCGAGAGTGCGCGCTTTTGCGGCGGCTGCGGGGTGCTTCTGGACTTCGCCGTCCAGCGCGCCGATGGCGAGCGGCGTCAGATCACGGTGCTGACCTGCGACGTCGTCGGATCGACCGCGCTGTCGCAGACGCTCGACCCCGAAGACCTGCATGAAATGCTGGGCGACTTCCAGCGGGTCTGCCAGGAGACGGCCGAACGGTACGACGGCTATATCTCCCAGTTCCTGGGCGATGGCGTCCAGATCTATTTCGGCTTTCCGCGGGCGCACGAGGACGATGCCCGACGGGCCGTCAGCTGCGGCCTCGAAATCCTCCAGGGCACCGAGCAGCTGAACCAGGCCTCGGCGCGGCCTTCGGGCGCCAGGTTGAGGATCCGGGTCGGTGCCGACACCGGGCGTGTCGTGGTCAGTCCGGTCGGCACCGGGGCCCGGCGCGAGAACATCGCGATGGGCGACGCGCCCAACATCGCATCGCGGGTGCAGGCGCTCGCGGAGCCCGACACCCTGTGGGTCACCGAAGCCACCTGGCGCATCGCCCACGAGCATTTCAAGGGCGAGCCGCGGGGCGAATTCGAGCTCAAGGGCGTGGCTTCGGCGGTCCGCCTCTGGCGCGTGACGCGCGCCGACGGCGTCGTCCCGGGCCTGGAGCGGGTCGACCTGCTGACCCTCTACGTCGGCCGGGCGCACGAGCATGCGCTGCTGGCGGCGCACTGGACTGCGGCGCGATCCGGTGCGGCGCGCTTCGTGACCGTGCGCGGCGAGCCGGGGATCGGCAAGTCGCGGCTGGTCGCCGAGTTCAGGGGCCAGGTGGCGAGCGCGGACACCACGGTGCTTGCCGTGCGCTGCACCCAGTTCGCGAAGAACAGCGCGTTCCTGCCGGTCATCGAACTGCTCGAACGCGTGCTGGGCCTGGTCGGCGCCACCGAGCCGCAGGAGCGCCTCGGCCGCATCGACCAGCAGTTGGCGGCACTGGGCATCAGGGCCCCGGATGCGGCACCGCTGCTGGCGGCCCTGCTGTCGATACCGGTTGCCGAGCGCTATCCGGCGCTGGAGCTGTCGCCCACTCGCCGCCGCGTGCGCACGATCGAGACGCTGGTCGCCATCATCGAGGCCATCGCATCGCGCAACCCGACCATCCTGGTGGCGGAGGACCTGCATTGGGCCGATCCGTCCACGCTCGAAGTGCTCGAAGCGCTGGTGTCGCGCGCGCGCCGGCTGCCGCTGCTCGGTCTCTTCACAGCCCGACCCGAATTCCAGGCGGCATGGCCGGACGACGAGGCGACGCCCCTGGTCGAGGTGTCGCGCCTCGACCATGCCGAGGTCGAGGCGGTGGTTCGCCATGTCGCCCACGGCAAGCCGGTGCCGGGCGACGTGATCCGCGAAATCACCCAGCGCTGCGACGGCGTGCCGCTGTTCATCGAGGAGGTGGCGCGGGCGGTGATCGAGGCGGGCGTGCTGCAGGAGAACGAGTATTCCTGGGCGCTCACGGGCGCGTTGCCGTCGGACCTGATCCCGGCCAGCGTCGACGCCTCGCTGATGGCGCGCATCGACCGGCTCGGCGAAGCGCGCGGCACCGCGCAACTCGCGGCCACGATCGGGCGCGAGTTCACCTACGCGCAGCTGCGCGCCGTCAGCGAGCGCAGCGACAAGGACCTGGCGGACGACCTTCAGCGCATCCTGTCCGCGGGCCTGGCCTGGCAGGTGTCCGCCGCTGCGCCGACCACCTTCGTCTTCAAGCACGCGCTGGTCCAGATGGCGGCCTACGAGTCGCTGCTGCGCTCGACGCGCCAGCGCTTCCACGAGCGGATCGCGCGGGTGCTGCTCTCCGATTTCGGCGGCGAGGTGGCGCTGCGCCCGGAGATCGTCGCGCGCCACCTGTCGGGCGCCGGCCATCACGCGGAAAGCAGCGACCACTGGTTTGCCGCCGGGCAACGGGCGTTGACGCGCATGGCCATCCCCGAGGCGCATGGGCACTTCACGCGGGCGCTCGAAGGCCTGGCCAAGCTGCCGACCTCGGACGAGGTGCTGACCAAGGAGCTCGAACTCCAGATCGCGATCGCGCCGACGCTGATGACGCTCTATGGCTGGGCCTCGCCGACGGTGGCGCTGGCGTGCGAGCGGGCACGCAGTCTGAGCCATCTGCTGCAGCGGCCCGACCGGCTCTATGAGCCGATCTGGGGCCTGTGGACGAATCTCTTCGTCGGTGGCCAGCTGGACCGGGCGCTCGACACGGCGAACGAGGCGCTGTCGATGGCGCTGGCCAGCGGCGTCCCGATGCTGGAGGTGACCGGCCGCCATGCGGTCGCCTACACGCACTACTACCGCGGCGAGTGGGCCGAGTGCATCGCGCATGCGCAAGCCGGCATCGCGCTCTACGCGCTGGAGCAGGAGCGCACGCTCACCAACACCTTCCAGATCAGCTCCACCGTCAACATGGTCGCCGGACTCGCCAGCAGCCTGTGGATGATGGGCCACCAGGACCAGGGCCTGGCGGAACTCGACCACATGATCGCGATGGCGCGCGACCTGGACCACCCGTCGGCATTGAGCAATGCACTCGGCGTCGCCTGCTACATGCTGACCTTCCACCACGATCCGCAGCGCATGCTCGGCCACGCCTCGGAGGTCAAGAGCTTCGCCCGCGCGGAAGGGTGGGAGCTCTGGTATGCCGTCGGCGTCATGAGCAGCGGGTGGGCCCGCCTGCGCCTCGGCGACCGCAGCGACGGCCTGAGGGAGCTGTTCGAAGGCGTGGCGCTGTTCCGCGCCACGCGTTCCGACCTCATGGGGCCGACGGTGGCCGTGATCCACGCCGAAGGCCTGCGGGCGGCCGGCCGCGACGACGAGGCGCTCGAGATGCTCGCCGCCACGGCCGAGACGGCCCGCCGCGGCCACGTCGGCGTGCTGCTGCCGGACGTCTTCCGGCTGATGGGCGAGATCCACCTGCAGGCCGGCGCGCTGCCGCAGGCGGAGGCGGCCTTCGATCAGGCCCTGGCGACGGCCCGGGCCCAGCAGGCCTTGTCGCTCGAACTGCGCGCCGCGATGTCGCGCCGGGCGCTGCTCGCGCGCACTGGCCGCGCGGCCGAGGGTCTGGCGCTCGTCAGGCGCTGCTACGAGCGGTTCAGCGACAGCTTCGATCAGCCCGAGTTGCGCGCGGCCCGCGCGCTGCTCGAAGGCGGTGAGCGCTAGGATGAGGCCGGCATCGGCTCCGGTGGCGTTCGACGCCTTGCGTCCGGAGGTGGAGTCCGGCACGCCGCTTGATGTCTGGTGGCAGGTCTCGCCCGCCCATCCGAGCCATCAGCTGGTCGTCGAGCGGCGCGTGAACGGCCTGCAACGGCCCTCGGTGCGCGCCTGGCCCGATGGCCGGCCTGGCGATCCCGGCGCCCAGCGCTTCCGGGCCCAGCTGCCGCCCTGCGAAGCCGGCGACAGGGTGGACTACGCGCCGATCCTCTATCGGGCCGGACAGGTGGTGGCCGAACTCCCGGTCCGCAGCGTGCTCGGCGTGCCGCCCGCCGCCCCGGTCGGCGACGCGCTGCCGGCGCCGGTCCCGGGCACCGGCACCATCCCGCGCTACGACTGGGGCACGGACTTCCTGGGTGCTTTCACGGTCCAGCTGGCGAAGCCGCCGGAGTCCTTCGGGCCGGCGCCCGATGGGCTGCACATCACCTTCTACATTGCCTCGGGCGAGATCCACGGGCCGAAGATCAACGCCCGGATCCGCGGCGAGGGCGGCGACTGGATGCTGGTGCGCCGCGACGGCGTGGGCGTCGCCGACGTGCGCATCACCTACGAGACCGACGACGGCGCGCTGCTGCTGTCGCGCTACTACGGCATCTTCGACCTCGGGCCGGACGGCTACGAGCGCGCGCTGCGCAACGACTACGACCCGCTTCCGCCGCTGGTGCTGGCGCCGCAGTTCGTCACTTCGCACCCCGATTGGCTGTGGCTGAACCGGCTGCAGTGCATCGCGGTCGGCCGGGTGACGATGGCCGACCTGCTGGTGCGGTTCGATCTTTATGCGATTCGGGTCGGGCAGCCGCTGCCGTCCTCGGGGCTGCCACGTGCCCCCGAGGGTGGCCGCGGCGCTTCCTGAGCGGAACGGGTTATCGAGGTCAAACACACAAAAGAGGAGTTGAGATGGCGGACAACAACCAGCAGGTTCCATGGACCGACGAGCAGTGGGCGCGGGTGCGCAAGGTAATTCAGGAAGAGGCGGCGAGGGCACGGGTCGCGGCGGGTTTCCTGCCGCTGGTGGGACCGTTGCCGGCGAACACCGACTACGTGACGGCCGACACCATCAGCTACGGCGAGCCCGGCGCAACGCCCAAGCTGCAGATCGAGGACAAGACCACGGTCCAGCTACCGACATTGCAGGTCCGCGTGTTCCTGCGCGGCGCGCAGATGGCGGACCCGGACATGGACAGCGCGCTGCAGCTGTTCCGGCGCGCGGCCAACATCCTGGCGCGACTCGAGGACACGATCGTGTTCGGCGGCCTCGCCGGCGCCGGCAAGTTGCCGCCGACGGCTTCGCCCGTGGCCCAGGTGCTCGGGGGGCAGCAGACCAACGGGCTGCTGCAGGCCACGAAAAAGGTGTATCCCGCCGGCCCGAAGACCCAGGAGAACCGGCTGGTCAGCGCCGTCTCGGCTTGCATCGGCGAGCTCGAGGCGGACGGCCATTTCGGACCCTTTGCAGTCGCCTTCGGCCATGGCTTCTTCAACGAGGTCCAGACGCCCGAGCCCGGGTCCCTGGTGCTGCCGCAGGATCGGATCATTCCGTTCCTCGGCGGCGGGCCGCTGGTTCGCACTTCGACGCTGCCGGCGGAGAGTGGGGTGGTGGTGGCGCTGGGCGCGGATCCGGTCGAGCTGGTGGTGGCGACCGACGTGTCGCTCAACTTCCTGCAGGTCACGGACGAGCCGCAGTTCGTCTTCCGGGTCTACGAGAAGATCCTGCTGCGCATCAAGGAGGCCAAGGCGGTGAAGGTGATCCGCGTCGCCAAGGACAGCAAGTTCTTCGAGCCCGGGGAGGTCGGTGACACGGGGGCCGGTTCGGGCAGCTAGCGCAGATGAAACCGCAAAGGGTCGTCATCCTCGGCGGTGGCGTGGCGGGGATGAGCGCCGCCCATGAGCTGATCGAGCGCGGTTTCGAGGTGGTCGTGCTCGAGCGCCGCGACATCGCGGGCGGCAAGGCGCGCAGCATCCCGGTGAGCGACCGCGAAGACGGCGGCGCCGGCCACGAGCTGGCCGACCGCGGCGTCGCCGCCATCGAACACCAGCTGCCGGGCGAGCATGGCTTTCGCTTCTTTCCGGGCTTCTACAAGCACGTGGTCGACACCATGCGGCGCATCCCGTCCTTCGACGGCCGGCCGGTGGCGGACCACCTGGTCGCGACCACGCGGGTCGGCTTCACGCAGTACGACCAGCCGGCCTTCGAGGTGCCGGCGAATTTTCCGCAGACACCCGGCGACGCCGGCACGGTGCTGCGCGACATCCTGCTCGCCTTCGGTCCGGTGACCGGTCTCACGCCCGACGACCTGGCCTTCTTCGGCTCCCGGATCTGGCAGATCCTCACCTCGTGCGAACAGCGCCGGCTCGACGAGTACGAGAGCATCAGCTGGTGGGATTTCATCGGCGCCGAAGGGCGCTCGCCGGCCTACCAGAAGTTCCTCGGTGACGGCATCACGCGCTCGCTGGTGGCGGCCAAGGCGCGGCGGGCCAGCGCCCGCACCATCGGCGACATCTTCGCGCAGCTGATGCTGACGATCGTCAACCCGACCGGCGGCTCGACCGACCGGGTGCTGGACGGCCCGACCAACCTGATCTGGATCGATCCGTGGCTGAGCTGGCTGCAGGCGCGCGGCGTGCAGTACCACTTCAATGCCGAGGTCGAGCAGATCCTGTGCGCTGGCGACAAGGTGAGCGGCATCGTGGTGATGGAGCAGGGGGTGCGCACCGTCGTGCAGGGCGATCACTACATCGCCGCCGTGCCGCTCGAGCGAATGGCGGTGCTGGTCAACGACGACCTGCTGGCCGCCGACCCGTCGCTGGCCAACCTGCGCACGCTGGCACCCAATGTCGAATGGATGAATGGCGTGCAGTACTACCTGTACCGCGACGTGCCCGAGGTGCATGGGCACGTGATCCACATCGACTCCGAATGGGCCCTGACCAGCATCTCGCAGTTTCCGTTCTGGCGCAGCGTGGTGCCGACGATGCTGGCCTGCGGAGAGGTCAAGGACATCATCTCGGTCGATGTCTCCGACTGGACCGCGCCGGGCTCGGATGGACGGCCGGCGATGCAGTGCTCGCGCGACGAGGTCGCGCGCGAGACCTGGCGGCAGCTCAAGCGCTCGCTCAACGCCACGCAGGAAATCCTGCGCGACGAGGACCTGCATTCCTGGTTCCTCGACTCCGACACCGCGCCCGATCCCACCCGTCCCGGCTTCCTCGCGAACGCCGAGCCGCTGCTGGTGAACCTGGTCAACACCTGGGCGTTGCGGCCCGAGGCGGCGACCGCTGTGTCGAACCTGTTCCTGGCGTCCGACTACGTGCGCACGCACACCGACCTGGCGACGATGGAGGGGGCCAACGAGGCGGCGCGGCGGGCGGTGAACGCGCTGCTCGACGCCGCGGCATTCGCCGGCCCGCGCTGCGAGGTCTGGCCGCTGCAGGAGGTCGAGGTGCTGACGCCCTGGCGGCTGCACGACGCGGCGCGCCACCGGGCCGGCCAGCCGTGGGACGCCTCGCTGACCCAGGTGGCGCTGCAGGCGCTGGGCGCGGCATCGCCGCTGCTCGACCAGGTGCGACCGCTGATGGCGGCGATCACCCCCTACGCGACGCCGGTGGCCGATGCGCTGGATGCGATGGACCAGGCGATCGACGGTGCCGGCACCGGGCTCGGTGCCGATCCCGCGGTGCGCCATGGCTCCGCGTACGTGCCGACGCCGCTGGACAACGTGCTGCGGGTCACCGACCGCGTGCCCGGCATCGGCGGCGTCACGGGGCCGGGCGGCTTCGTCGAGCGGATGGCGTGGTACCGCGGCCTGGTCACCCAGACGCTCGAGTCCGGCGTGCCCGACTGGGAGCCGCAGACCCACCTGTACGCGCTGGTGAAGGACTTCATGTCGCGCTCGGGCAAGGGCTTGCGGCCCGCCCTGTGCCTGGCGACGACGCGCGCGCTGGGCGGTCGGGTCGAGCACGCGCTGCCCGCCGCGGCCGGCATCGAGATGCTGCACAACGCCTTCCTGGTCCACGACGACATCGAGGACGGCAGCGAGTTCCGGCGCGGCGTGCCCACCATGCACCGGCGCGCCGGCATTCCGCTGGCCGTGAACACGGGCGACGCGATGAACGCGCTGGCCATGCGGCTGGTGCGCCGCAGCGGCGAGTTCCTCGGACCGGCCGGCGCGCTGCGCATCCTCGACGAGATCGACCACATGCTGATGGAGACGCTCGAAGGCCAGGCGATGGAACTGGGCTGGGTGCGCGACAACGACCTCTCGGTCGGCACCGACGACTACCTGCGGCTGGCGTTGAAGAAGACGGCCTGGTACAGCTTCATCCATCCCTTGCGGATCGGCGCGCTGGTGGCCGACCCCGAGGACCCTGATCTCGGCCGCTTCGATCGCTTCGGCTATCTGCTGGGCCTGGCCTTCCAGATCACGGACGACGTGCTCAACCTGAGCGGCGACGAGGCGCGCTATGGCAAGGAGATCGACGGCGACCTGTGGGAGGGCAAGCGCACGCTGGTGCTGACGCATGCGCTGTCCCACGCGAGCCGGGCCGAACGGGACTGGATGAGCAACTTCCTGTCGCGTCCGCGCGAACGCCGGCTGCCGCGCGAAGTGTTCCGCATGCACGACATCGTGGCGGGCACCGGCAGCATCGACTGGGCGCGTCAATCGGCGCTGGCGCTGGCCGACGCGGCGGCCAAGGAGTTCGATCTGTCGGCCTTCGCAGGGGTTGCTCCAAGCCCGGACCTGGACTGGCTGCGGGCCAGCGTGGGCTACCTGGTGCAGCGCGATTCCTAGCGCGGCGGCCCTGCGGCGCTCATTCCCGGCTCATTCTTGGCGCCTAGAGTGCGTGCAAGCCCTCCGTGGCGCCGCGTCGGCGTGCACGGGGCAGGGCCTGAAGGAGAGTTGCATGCATGCTTTGATCAAGGGTCTCGCCGTGGGCGTCTTCGGCGCCGTCGCCACGCTCGGTGCGCTCAGCGCCAACGCCCAATCGGATGGATCGGACTACCACCCGCTGCAGATGAACTCGCCCGCCAAACCGGAGGTCGACGCCGACGCGATCGCAGCATCGCATGCACAGGGCACCGAGGCCATCGGCCAGTCGACCGCCGCGCCGATGGTGAACTCGCAGGGCGTGTCGCGCGAAGCGGTCTACCGTGAAGCCGTCGCGGCATCACATGGCACCGGCACCGAGGCGATCGGCCAGTCGACCGGCATGGCCGGCATCACTGGCGGCGTCCCGCACTGAGCAACCCGAACACGGGCCTCAGAGGGCTTCGGCGAGCGCATCGACGGCGCCGAAGTCCGCCGACGCGAGCAACACCGCCATGTCGGGCCGCAACGCGTAGCGCGCCAGGGCCTTGGCCTCGATGAGGCCGAAGTTCGCCTGGCAGGCGGAGATCAGGCTGGCTTCATTCGTCTCGGCGCCGAAGCGCTCGCACAGGGCGCGTTCCGAGATGTGGGCGATGATGCGAGGTCCGTCAAAGCCATCAGGGTAGATCGCGAACCTGACGGTGCCCGAATCGGGGCAATGGATCGCTTCGCAGTTCATCGGGTGCTCCTTGTCGTTTGCTGCATATTGGACTGCAGCGCAGCGAAAGAGAGTCCCGGCGAACATCGCCTTGCGACGACGGATGACGCCTACAGCAGGTCAGCGCAGGGTGCCGTTCAGGTAGGGCTCGGGGTCCACCGCCACGCCCTGCTTGCGGATCTCGAAGTGCAGCTTCACGCGGTCGGCGTCGCTGTTGCCGATCTCGGCGATCTTCTGGCCCTGGCGCACCACGTCTTTCTCCTTGACCAGGATGGTCTTGGCGTTGGCGTAGGCGGTCAGGAAGGTGTCGTTGTGCTGGACGATGACCATGTTGCCGTAGCCCCGCAGTTCGCCGCCCACGTACACGACCCGGCCGTCGGCCGCGGCGACCACCGGGTCGCCCAGGTTGCCCGCGATGTCCATGCCCTTGTTGCGGGTGCCGTCGAAGCCGGACAGGGTGCGCCCGGGTGCCGGGCGGATGAAGATGGCCTGCGGCTTCGGTGCCGGCGGCGTCGCGGCGGGGGGCGCGGTCTGGCCCGAGGGCGGCAAGGGGTAGAAGGGCGGGCTCGTGCTCTGCGGCGGGGTCGAACAGGCCGTCAAGGCGGCGATCGCGACGGCGCCGGCCGCGATGGCGGTGACGCGAGAGAGGGGGTTCTGGATGTGCATGGCTTGATGGAACGTGATCGCGGCGAAGGGTTCCCTGGCGCGTGGCCGGACCGTAGTTTTAGCATGCGGCGGCCGGGGCAGGTGCGACCATGCGTTGCAGCAGCGGCTGGCGCGCCAGGACCGCTGCGCGCGGGCCGGCGTCGACCACCTTGCCGGCCTCCATGAGCACCACCGTGTCGAAGCGCTCCAGCAGGCTGAGGCGGTGGATCGACGCGATCATGCAGGCGTCGGGAAAAGCGGCTGCGATGCGTTCGAGCACCCGTGCTTCGGTGGCCGCGTCGAGCGCGCTGGTCGGCTCGTCGAGCAGCAGCAGGGAACTGCCCCGGGCCGCCAGCACGCCGCGCGCGAGGCACAGGCGCTGGCGCTGGCCGCCCGACAGGTTGAAGCCGCGCTCCGACAGCGGCGTGTCGAGGTCGCCGTGCGTGGCCTGCAGCACCTCGTCGAAGGTGCTGGCGTGCATCGCCGCGCGCAGCGCGTCGTCGCTCGCCGGCTGGCCGAAGCCGAGGTTCTCGCGCACGCTGGCCTCGAACACCTCGGTCTCCTGCGGGATCAGCGTCGCCAGGCTGCGCAGCCGCGGCCATGGCTGCGGCTGGCCGTCGATCGCCAGCGTGCCCTGCTGCGGCGCATAGAGGCCGGCCAGCACCCGCAGCAGCGTGCTCTTGCCGCCGCCGCTCGGGCCGACCAGCGCGATGCGCCGGCCGCGGCCGAGTGCCAGCGAGACGTCGTGCAGCCCGCTGCGCGCGGGCTCTGCCGTGGCTGCCGGCGCGCCACGCGGGTCGTAGCGCCAGACCAGGTGCTCGACCGCGATCGTGCGCCAGGCGGCGTCGTGGTCGATGGCTTCCTCGGCCAGGTCCCGCACCCGCGAGGGCGCCTGCCAGATCGGTGCGGCACTGGTGTAGTCGGTGTGCATGCGGGCGAAGAACTGGAAGTTGGCGGCCATCGAGGAGACCACGCTCGCGGCCTGCTGGGCGTATTGGTAGATCATGAACACCCCGCCCAGCAGCACCGCCTGGCCCGGTGCCCGCGACTGCCAGACGTAGACCACCACCAGCCCCCAGGTCAGCGCCAGGCCGAGGATGTCGACCGCGAACCACTTGCCTTCGTTGAGCACCACGGTGCGCTTCAGCGGCACCGAGATCGCGGCCATGCGCCGGCCCAGCAGCAGGCGCGATGCGGCCGACAGGCGCAGGCCGATCACGGTCGAGGCGTTGCCGAGGAAGTCGAGCAGGGCGGCCACGTAGCGGCGGTCGGCGTCGTTCTCGGCGCGGGCCAGCCGCATCAGCGCTTGGTCGAAACGCAGCACCAGGATGGCGATCACCACGTAGCCGGTGATGGCGATCGCGCCGCTGGCGCGCGACAACAGGGTCAGGGCCACCAGCGGCCCGATGAAGTTGACGATGTTCGTGAGGTAGACGAACTGGTTCTGCGCGAAGTCCGACAGGGCCTTGCTGGCCTGGTGCACGCGGTGCTGCATCTCGCCCGAATGGTGGCCGTCCTGCCAGGCCAGCGGGGCGGCGGCGATCCGGGCATAGAGCGTGTCGGCCAGGCGTTCGCGGACCCGCAGGCCGACGTTGCGTTCGAGGATCCGGCCCGGCCCGTGCACCAGCCAGGAGGCGACGTAGACCGCCGTCAGCGCCCCGATCCAGCGGCCGGAGCCAGCGAAGTCGCCGGTCTGCAGCGCGTTGATGGCCTGCGCCGCCAGCCAGGGCATCGTGAGCCGCAGCAGTTGCGAGCCGGTCAGCAGCGCGGTCGCGGCCAGCAGTTGCGGCCGGGCACCCTCGGCGTAGTGCCAGAGCGCACCGTAGAGGGCGCGAATGGCATTGCCGGGGGCGTTGTCGCTCATCCGCCGGCGCCTCGCACTACTTCATCGGGATCGGCGTTGCCCGGTCGATGGCCACCGCGGTGACGCTGTTCTTCGGCGAGCCATCGACCAGCAGGTCGGAATAGGTCAGGTAGACCAGCGTGTTGCGCTTGCTGTCGACCAGCCGCACCACGCGCAGCCGCTTGAACAGGATCGACAGCCGCTCGCTGTAGACCTCCTCGCGCTTGGGCAGCGGCTGCGTCACGCTCACCGGGCCCACCTGCCGGCAGGCGATCGAGGCCTCGGACTTGTCCTCGGCCAGGCCGAGCGCGCCGGAGACGCCACCGGTCTTGGCGCGCGAGACATAGCAGGTCACGCCGTTGACCTTGGGGTCGTCGTAGGCCTCGACCACGATCTTGTGGTCGGGGCCGATGAGCTTGAAGGCGGTGTCGACCTCGCCCACCGGCTCCGCCGGAGCGCGCGCCGCCGCCGTCATCGCCAGGCCGAGCAGCAGGGCCGGCATCCAGCCGCGGCGCGTCGTCATGCGATGTCCACCGTGTGGACGCGATCGAAGCTGCCCCGGCGGCGGTCCTCGAAGTAGCGCTGAAGCGCCTCGCGCACGGTGCGGAAGGCGATCTCCTCCCACGGGATCTCTTCTTCGGTGAAGAGCCGGGCCTCGATGGTCTCGTGGCCCGGGTCGAAGCGCTCGCTCAGCAGCCGCGCCCGATAGAACAGGTGGACCTGGCCGACCCGCACCACGCTCATCACGGCGAACAGGCCCTCCATCTCGTACTCGGCGCCGGCTTCTTCGTCGGTCTCGCGCGCCGCCCCCTGTTCGGTGGTCTCGCCGAGTTCCATGAAGCCGGCCGGCAGGGTCCACTTGCCCCAGCGCGGCTCGATGTTGCGCTTGCACAGCAGCACCCGATCGCCGAGGACCGGGATCGTGCCGACCACGTTGAGCGGGTTCTCGTAGTGGACCGTGCTGCAGGCCGGGCAGATCGCGCGCTCCTTGGTGTCGCCATCGTCCGGCAGACGGTAGACGACGGCGGTGCCGCAGTTCTTGCAGTGCTTGATGGGGACGCGCAGGATCATGGGCGTGGCTAGACGATCTGGACGGTCAGCGACGGCAGGCCGGTGATCTCGCCGACCAGCGTATCGCCGGCGACCACCGCCGCCACGCCCTCGGGCGTGCCGGTGAAGATCAGGTCGCCGGGCTGCAGTTCCCAGGCCGCCGACAGGTGTTCGATGGTCTCGGCCAGGTTCCAGATCAGCTTGCTCACGTTGCTGCGCTGGCGGTCGGTGCCGCCGACCTGCACCGAGATCTCGGCGTGCTCGATGTCGCCGGCCTGGGCCGCCGGCACGATCGGGCCGATCGGCGCGCTCTGCTCGAAGCTCTTGCCGATGTCCCAGGGCCGGCCCTGCTTCTTCATGTCGTTCTGCAGGTCGCGGCGCGTCATGTCGAGGCCGACGGCATAGCCGTAGATGTGCTTCATCGCGTCGGCGGCGGCGATGTTCCGGCCGCCGGTGCCGATGGCCGCGACCAGCTCGATCTCGTGGTGCAGGTTCTTGGTCAGCGTGGGGTAGTCCATGCGGCCGGTCGCACCGGCGTCGACCACCACCACGGCATCGGCCGGCTTCATGAAGAAGAAGGGCGGTTCGCGCCCGGTGAAACCCATTTCCTTGGCATGCTCTTCGTAGTTGCGGCCGACGCAGTAGATGCGGTGGACCGGAAAACGCGCGGCCTGGCCGACCACCGGGATCGACACGACCGGATGGGGGGTGAAAACAAACTCGGCAGTCATGGGGAAAGCGTCCTTTTTCAGCGAAACGGGAAGTGTGCCAGAGGGCAGCGCCGGTTGTCCGCGGTGGGACTGGGGGCAGGCGGCACGGCTATGCTTGCCGGATGATGAAGCTGCACAACTATTTCCGCTCCTCCGCGTCCTTCCGGGTGCGCATCGCGCTGAACCTCAAGGGCCTCGACTACGAGTACATCCCGGTGCACATCGCTCGCGGCGAGCACAAGACCGGCCCGTTCGCGGCGATCTCGCCCGACATGCTGGTGCCCCTGCTCGAGGACGACGGCGAGCGCTTCACGCAGTCGATGGCGATCATCGAATACCTGGACGAAATCCAGCCCGAGCCGCCGCTGCTGCCGCACGACCCGGTCGGCCGGGCCCGCGTCCGGGCGCTGTCGGAGTCGATCGCCTGCGAGATCCATCCGCTCAACAACCTGCGCGTGCTCAAGTACCTGGTGCGCGAACTCAAGCTCGACGACGACGCCAAGAACGGCTGGTACCGCCACTGGGTGCGCGAAGGCATGCTGGCCTTCGAGCGCCAGCTGGCCCTGCACCCCGCGAGCACGTACTGCTTCGGCGACGCCCCCACCATGGCCGACTGCTGCCTGGTGCCGCAGGTCTTCAACGGCCAGCGCTTCGACTGCGACTTCAGCGGCCTGCCGCGCACCATGGCGGCCTTCGAGGCCTGCATGCAGCTCGATGCCTTCCAGCGGGCCCAGCCTTCGCGCTGTCCCGACGCCGAAGCGTGAGCATGTCCGACTGGCTGGTGCCCGACTGGCCGCTGCCCGCCGGCGTGCGGGCGCTCTGCAGCACGCGCGAGGGCGGGGTCTCGGCGGGTGCCTGCCAGAGCCTCAACCTGGGCGACCATGTCGGCGACGACCCGGCCAGCGTGCGGACCAACCGGGCCCGGCTCGAAGCAGCGCTCGGCGCGCACCCGGTGTTCCTGCAGCAGGTGCACGGTACCGAGTTGCTGGCGCTCGACAGCCGGACGGCCGACGGCGCTGCCGCCGACGCCTGCACCACGGTCGAGCCCGGCGTCGCCTGCACGGTCATGGTCGCCGACTGCCTGCCGGTGCTGTTCACCGATATGGCAGGCCGGCGCGTGGCGGCCGCGCATGCGGGCTGGCGCGGACTGGCCGCGGGCGTGCTCGAACGGACGGTTGCCGCCTTCGAGGGCGAGGGCGGCGCGCCGGCGCTCATGGCCTGGCTCGGGCCTTGCATCGGCCCGGACGCCTTCGAGGTCGGCGATGAAGTGCGCGCGGCCTTCGTCGCCGGTTCACCGGCGGCGAGCCGGTGCTTCCGCCCCGCCGGAACCCCGGGCAAGTGGATGGCCGACCTGGTCGGCCTGGCGCGCCAGCGGCTGCAGGCTGCCGGCGTCGCGCGGCTTCATGGCAACGACGGCAGCGAAGCCTGGTGCACGGTGCACAACCCGTTACGTTTTTTCTCGCACCGGCGCGACGGGGCCAGCGGTCGCTTCGCCGCCTGCATCTGGCGCCTCTGAATGGCCCCTGGCTGCCTGCGCGTGCGCTCGTACGGCAGCCTCGCGCTCGGCCGCCTCGCGGGCCTTGAGCGCCCTGCGGCGGGCCGGCGTGGACATCAGGTAAACCACCAGTGCCACTGGCAAAAGGCCGTAGAGTACAAAGGTAACGATCGCGCCGAGCACGGTGCCGGTGGTGTTGGTGGCTTCCGCAATGGCCATCATCAGGGCCACGTAGAGCCAGGCGATCACGACGAGGTGCATAGATGATGTTTTCAGGCAGGTATGGCGGGCCGCGCTGGTGGGGCCCTGGCGAATACAGCATACTCAAAACCCGTATGCACGAGGCGAGGCAGAAGGAGACATCATGAAACACGCACAGGCCACCGGGGCCGAGACTTTCGCGCCCTTCCAGCAGGCGCTCACGCAGGGGTGGGAGAAAGCCCTCGAGTCCTTCCAGTCGCTCGGTGCCCAGGGAACGGCCTCGGCCGGCGCCCCCTGGAGCCAGATGCCCAAGCTGTCGTTCTCGGGCGAGAAGCTGCGCCAGCTGCAGGAGCAGTACGTCAGCGAAGCCAGCGCGCTCTGGCAGAACGGCTTCGCGGCGCAGGCCGGCGCCGACAAGCGCTTCGCCGGCGCGGCCTGGGGCGGCAATCCGGTCTCGTCTTTCTCGGCCGCCATCTACCTGCTGAACGCCCGCACTCTCATGGGCATGGCGGATGCAGTCGAAGCCGACGCCAAGACCCGTTCGCGCCTTCGCTTCGCGGTCGAGCAATGGATGGCGGCTTCGGCGCCGAGCAACTACCTGGCCTTCAACGCCGAAGCCCAGAAGAAGGCGCTCGAGACCCAGGGCGAGAGCATCGCCAAGGGCATCCAGAACCTGCTCCACGACCTGCAGCAGGGCCATGTCAGCATGACCGACGAAAGCGCCTTCGAGGTCGGCCGAAATGTGGGCACCACCGAAGGCGCGGTGGTGTTCGAGAACGACCTGTTCCAGCTGCTCGAGTACAAGCCGCTGACCGCCAAGGTCTACGAGCGGCCGCTGCTGCTGGTGCCGCCGTGCATCAACAAGTTCTACATCCTCGATCTGCAGCCCGAGAATTCGCTGATCCGCTATGCGGTCGAGCAGGGCCACCGCGTCTTCGTCGTGAGCTGGCGCAACCCCGATGCGTCCATGGCGCACTACACCTGGGACCAGTACATCGAGGACGCCGCCATCAAGGCGATCCATGTCACCCAGGAGATCACCGGCCAGGACAAGCCGGGCGGCAAGATCGACACCCTCGGCTTCTGCGTCGGGGGCACCATCCTGAGCACCGCGCTGGCCGTGCTGGCGGCGCGCGGCGAGCAGCCGGCGGCCTCGGTCACCTTGCTGACCACCTTGCTCAACTTCACCGACACCGGGGTGCTCGACATCTTCATCGACGAGCACTTCGTCAAGTTCCGCGAAATGCAGATGGGGCAGGGCGGGCTGCTGCAGGGCGGCGAGCTGGCGTCCACCTTCAGCTTCCTGCGGCCCAACGACCTGGTCTGGAACTACGTGGTGGGCAACTACCTGAAGGGCGAGACGCCTCCGCCCTTCGACCTGCTCTACTGGAACAGCGACGCCACCAACCTGCCGGGCCCGATGTACTGCTGGTATCTCCGCAACACCTATCACGAGAACAAGCTCGCCGTGCCGGGCGCGCTCACCGTGGCGGGCGAGCAGGTCGACCTCGGGGCCATCGAGGCGCCGGTCTACATCTATGGCTCGCGCGAGGACCACATCGTGCCGATCGGCGGCGCCTATGCCTCGACCCAGGTGCTCAAGGGCAAGAAGCGCTTCGTCATGGGCGCTTCCGGCCATATCGCCGGCGTGATCAATCCGCCGGCGAAGAA
Source organism: Variovorax ginsengisoli (assembly GCF_030486595.1). Lineage (GTDB taxonomy): Bacteria > Pseudomonadota > Gammaproteobacteria > Burkholderiales > Burkholderiaceae_C > Variovorax > Variovorax ginsengisoli_B. The sequence goes on from NZ_JAUJZH010000008.1 coordinate 41,779, forward strand.
AAAGCGCAGCCACTGGACCCGCGCCGACGGCAAGCTGCCGGCGACGCAGGCCGAATGGCTGGCCGGCGCGACCGAGCATCCCGGCAGCTGGTGGACCGACTGGTCCGACTGGCTGAAGACCCACGCGGGCAAGCAGATCGCTGCCCCCAAGGCTTATGGCAAAGGCAGCGCCTACAAGGCGAGCGAGCCGGCGCCGGGCCGCTATGTCAAGGCGAAAGCCTGAGCTTCACTTTTTCCGTCATTTCAATCCACGCATCGGAGAGCACACCATGGAAGACATCGTCATCGTTTCAGCCGCACGTACCGCCGTGGGCAAGTTCGGCGGATCGCTGGGCAGCATCCCGGCCACCGAACTCGGTGCCATCGTGATCAAGGAATTGCTGGCGCGCGCCAAGGTCGGCAGCGACCAGATCGGCGAAGTCATCATGGGCCAGGTGCTGACCGCGGGCAGCGGCCAGAATCCGGCGCGTCAGGCGCTGCTCAAGAGCGGCATCGCCAAGGAGACGCCGGCGCTGACCATCAACGCCGTCTGCGGCTCGGGCCTCAAGGCCGTGATGCTGGCGGCGCAGGCCGTTGCCACGGGCGACAGCGAGATCGTGATCGCCGGCGGCCAGGAGAGCATGAGCATGGCGCCGCACGTGCTGCCGAACTCGCGCAACGGCCAGCGCATGGGCGACTGGAAGCTTGTCGACTCGATGATCATCGACGGCCTGTGGGACGTCTACAACCAGTACCACATGGGCATCACGGCCGAGAACGTGGCCAAGAAGTACGACATCAGCCGTGCCGCGCAGGACGAGCTCGCGCTCGGCAGCCAGACCAAGGCCGCGGCGGCGCAGGACGCCGGCAAGTTCAAGGACGAGATCGTCGCCGTCAACATTCCGCAGAAGAAGGGCGACCCGATCGTCTTCGACAAGGACGAGTTCATCAACCGCAAGAGCACCGCCGAGGTCCTGGCTGCGCTGCGCCCGGCCTTCGACAAGGCCGGCGGCGTGACGGCCGGCAATGCCTCGGGCCTGAACGACGGCGCCGCCGCCGTGATGGTCATGACCGCCAAGAAGGCCGCCGCGCTGGGCCTGAAGCCGCTCGGACGCATCGCCAGCTATGCCAGCACCGGCCTCGACCCGGCCTTCATGGGCATGGGCCCGGTGCCGGCGTCGCAGAAGGCGCTGCAGCGCGCCGGCTGGAAGCCGCAGGACCTCGACGTGCTCGAGATCAACGAGGCCTTCGCGGCCCAGGCCTGCGCGGTGAACCGCGAGATGGGCTGGGACATCAACAAGGTCAACGTGAACGGCGGCGCGATCGCCATCGGCCACCCGATCGGCGCGTCCGGCTGCCGCATCCTGGTGACGCTGCTGCACGAGATGCAGCGGCAGAACGCCAAGAAGGGCATCGCCTCGCTGTGCATCGGCGGCGGCATGGGCGTGGCCCTGACGATCGAGCGCTGAGCGTCTTGGACGACGCGCAGCTCTTTCGCCAGATCCGCGACGAGCTGTTCGTCGCCGCGGTGGGCGACGTGCTGGACACCATGGGTTTCCAGCACCAGTTCCTGCCGGCCGGCATTGCGCCGCTCGAGAAATCGATGCGCATCGTCGGCCGTGCCATGCCGGTGCTCGAGGCCGATGTCGTCAACGACGGCACGCGCTCGGCCGGGCCCCTGTCGGGCAAGCCCTTCGGCCTGATGCTGGAGGCGCTCGACGACCTGAAGCCGGGCGAGATCTACATCGCCACCGGGGCCTCGCTGCGCTATGCCCTGTGGGGCGGCTTGATGTCGACCCGGGCGCAGCACCTGAAGGCGGCGGGCGCGATCCTCGACGGCTACGTGCGGGACGCCGGCGAGATCGAGCGGCTCGGCTTCGACGTCTTCTGCCGCGGCACCTATGCGCAGGACCAGGGCGTGCGCGGCCAGGTCATCGACTACCGCTGCACGATCGAGATCGAGGGCGTGCGGATCGCGCCCGGCGACCTGCTGTTCGGCGACCGCGAGGGCGTGCTGGTGATCCCGCGCGCGGTCGAGCGCGAGGCGGTGGCCAAGGCCCTGGACAAGGTCCGCACCGAGAACAAGGTGGCCGATGCGATCCGCGGCGGCATGAGCGCCTGCGAGGCGCTGGCGACTTTCGGCGTGATGTGAGCGCCGGGCAGGGTGCGATCTGCGCATTCCTGCACAGGGTTTCCGAAAACCGAAGCCCGCCTTCCGAATTCGCCGATTGCGCGATCCCGGCGCAGCGTCGACCATGCCCGTTCCACTCGGGAGACAACATGGAAATGAAGCTGAAGGCGCTGATCGGCGTCACCCTGGGCGCTGCCCTGGCCACCCTCCAGGCACCGGCCGCCGCGCAGGCCCCCTGGCCCGACAAGCCCGTCACGATGGTGGTGCCCTATTCGGCCGGCGGGCCCACCGACGTGGTCGCGCGCATGCTGGCAATCCCCATGGGCAAGTCGCTGGGCCAGACCGTCATCGTCGAGAACACGGTCGGCGCCGGCGGCACCATCGCGCCCGCGCGCGTGGCGCGGGCGGCACCGAACGGCTACACCATCCTGATCCATCACATGGGCATGGCGACCGCGCCGGCGCTCTACAAGAAGCTGTCGTACGACCCGCTGAAAGACTTCGAGTACGTCGGGCAGGTGCTCGACGTGCCGATGACGCTGCTGTCGCGCAAGGATTTTCCGGCCAACAACTTTCAGGAACTGCTGGCCTACGTCAAGGCCAACAAGGACAAGGTGTCGCTGGCCAACGCCGGCATCGGCGCGGTCTCGCAGCTCTGCGGCCTGCTGTTCACGAGCCAGATCGGGGTCGAGCTGACCACCGTGCCCTACAAGGGCGCCGGGCCGGCGCTCAACGACCTGATGGGCGGCCAAGTCGACCTGCTGTGCGACCAGACCACGCAAACCGCCCCGGTGATCAAGGAGGGCAACCGGGTCAAGGTGTTCGGCGTGACGACGCCCCAGCGCCTGTCGAGCCTGCCGAACATCCCGACGCTCGACGAGCAGGGCCTGAAGGGCTTCGACGTGCGCGTCTGGCACGGCGTCTATGCGCCGAAGGGCACGCCGCCGGCGGTGATCGACAAGATCAATGCCGCTCTGCGCGTGGCGCTGCAGGACCCGGTGGTCAAGCAGCGCCTGGCCGACCTGAGCTCGGAGATCGTGCCGATGGACAAGGTCACGCCCGAGGCGCTGCGCAGCCATTTGACGGCCGAGGTCGCCAAGTGGGGCAAGGTGATCCGGGCCGCGGGCATCCAGGGGGAGTGATCAGTCCCCGAGTTCGATCACGACCGGCTGATGGTCGGAGGCCTGCGTCTGCAGGTCGACCTCGACCTTTCGCACCCGCGGCGCCAGCGAATCGCTCACGAAGACGAAGTCGCAGGCGACCGGGTCGGGCCCATAGGTGCGGTCGAAGAGGCGGAAGGTCGGGTCCTGCGGCCGCTCGGGGTGGGCCAGCGGCCAGGCATCCTGCAGGCGTCTTGCGGGCGTGCCCCCGGCCGGCAGCGCCGGGTCGACGAAGGCCTGCACGATCTCGTCGTAGGCCGGGTCGCTCGCCGCCATGTTGAAGTCGCCGCACAGGATCGCCTGCGGCGTGTGCGTCTTTGCTTGGAAAGGCGAGACTTCGCGCGGGTCGACGGGTGGCGCCGCGGCCTGCTCGCAGGCCTCCAGATGCAGCGCGCGCAAAGCCCGGGCCTGGGCCAGGCGCTGGCTCGGCGAGTAGTACTCCAGGTGGGTGGTCATCACGCGCAGCGTGCCCAGCTCGGAGCTGGTGAGCGTGACCACGGTGCACATGCGCGGCATGCTGCTCACGGTCGGATCGGCAGGCCAGGGCAGGACGTGGTGCGAGACGCGCGACACCGGCAGCCGGGTGGCGATCAGGTTGCCGAATCGCATCGGCCGGCCGTCGGCGCCGAACTCGTCGACCGCGGCGCCGAAGAACAGCCGGAATCCCGGCAGCAGGGCCTGCAGTTCGGCCGGCTGGTCGCCGGGCTGGCCCGGCATGCCTTCGAAGCCCGAGGCGATCTCCTGCAGGCACAGCACGTCGAAGTCGGCCATCGCGCGCGCGCCGTCGACGATCCGCCGCGGACTGACGGCGTCGTCGAGGCCGCGGCACCATTGGGTGTTCCAGGTCACGAGTTTCATTTGATGCCGGCCCTCATGAAGCTCTGCACGAACTGCCGCTGGAAAAGCAGGAAAGCGATCAGCAGCGGCGCCGAGGTCATCAGTGTGGCGGCCGTGATGACTGACCAGTCGACGCCCTGGTCGACCGACGAGAACACCTGCAGGCCCACGGTCAGCGGCCGCGCGTTGACGCTGTTGGTGATGATCAGCGGCCAGAGGAAATTATTCCAGTGGAAGCTCACCGACACCAGCGCGAAGGCGGTGTAGACCGGCCGGGCGAGCGGCACGTAGACCCGCCACAGCGTCTGCAGCGCGCTGGCGCCCTCGACCCGCGCGGCCTCGTCGAGCTCCTTCGGAATGCCCATGAAGGTCTGGCGCAACAGGAAGATCGCGAAGGCCGAGGCGAAGTAGGGCAGGCCGATGGCCAACAGGGTGTCGACCAGGCCGAGTTTCGCCATCGTCTTGTAGTTTTCGACCAGCAGGATGTCCGGCATGATCATCAACTGCACCAGCACCAGGGCGAAGGCGATGCCGCGGCCCTTGAACCGGTAGCGCGCGAAGGCATAGGCTGCGAGCGTGCCCAGCACCAGTTGCACCACCAGCACCATCGACACCAGCAGCGTGGTGTTGAGGAAGTAGCGCGCGAACGGCGCGGCCTCCCAGGCGCGGCGGAAGTTGTCGAGCGTGAGCGGCGCCGCGAGCGCGAAGCGGGTCGAGAATTCGGCCGGGTGGAAGGCGGTCCAGACCGCGTAGGCCAGCGGCAGGATCCACAGCAGCGCGAGCAGCCAGGCAGCCAGGGTGTCGAGCAGCGTCGGCTCGTTGTAGGCCAGCCGTTGGGCAGGGGCGCTCACTTGTAGTGCACCTTGCGGTCGAGCACGAAGAACTGGAACAGCGCGATGCCGGCCAGCACCACCACCAGCACCACCGTGATCGCCGAGGCGTAGGCCGTGTCCCAGAAGCTGAAGCCCACTTCGTACAGGTGGTAGAGCAGCAGGATCGAGGCGTTGTCGGGCCCGCCGCGGGTCAGCACGAACAGGTGGTCGACCATCCGGAAGGCGTTAATGAAGGCATTCACCAGCACGAACAGCGTGGTCGGCATCAGCAGCGGCCATTGCACCCGGCGGAAAAAATACCAGCGCGAGGCGCCTTCGATCGCCGCCGCCTCGCGAAGGCTCGGATTGAGGGTCTGCAGCGCCGCCAGGTAGAAGATCATGAAGAAGCCCGCTTCCTTCCAGATCGCCACCAGCGTGACGGCGCCGAGTGCCGTCGTCGGGCTGCCCAGCCAGTTGTGCGAGGGCAGGCCCAGCGCGCCGGTGATCTGCTCGAGCAGGCCGTATTGCGGGGTGTAGAAGAACAGCCAGATGTTGGCCACCGCGATCATCGGCAGCACCGTCGGCGTGAAGTAGGCCATGCGCAGGAAGGCGCGGCCGGCGATGCGCTCGTTGACCCACAGCGCCATCACCAGTGCCAGCGCGATCGACACCGGAATGGTCGCGCCCGCGAACCAGAGGTTGTTGCGCACCGCCTTCCAGAACACCGGGTCGCCGACCATGACCTGGTAGTTCTCGAGCCCGACCCAGACGCCGGCGCGGCTGCCCTTGGGCGTGGAATAAAAGCTGTCGACCAGCGTCGACACGGCCGGCCAGTGCGTGAACGCGACCAGCAGCACCAGCGCCGGCAACAGCAGCAGCCAGGCGTGCACCGCCTCGCGGGTGGCGCTGCTGCCGGCGGCGGTGCCTTGCCTCACTTGGATGCGCGCAGGATCCGGTCGGCCTCGCGCTGCGCATCCTGCATGGCCTGCGCCGGCGTCTTGCTGCCGGTCAGCGCGGCCTGCAGGCCATCGTTGAGCGCCTTGGTCACGCGCTGGTTGTCGTGGGTGGAGAACTCGGCGACCGACACCGGCAGCTGGTCGCGCGCCACCAGTGCGGCGGGGAAGTCGCGGCCGTACTTGCGCAGCGTGTCGGTCTCGTAGGCGGCCGGCGAGACGGCGACGTAGCCGGTGTCCATGCTCCATTGCGCAGCCCGCTCGGGCTGGGTGATCCACTTGACGAACTTGAAGGCGGCATCCTGCTGCGCCGGCGTCGACTTCTTGAAGATGTAGAAGTTGCCGCCGCCGGTGGGCGAGCCCTTGCGCTTGTTGCCCGGGATCATGCCGACGCCGAAGTCGAACTTGGCGTTGGCCTTGATGTTGGTCAGGTTGCCGGTGGTGGTGTAGATGATGGCGGCCTTCTTCTCGAAGAAGTCCTTGGGCGTGGTGCCCCACTCGACCACGCCGGGCGGGTGGATGCCGGCCTTGCCGAGGTCGACCCAGTACTGCAGGGCCTCGATCACCTTGGGATCGTCGAACTTCACGGCGGTGCCAGCCTCGTTGGCGAGGATGGCGTCGTTCGGCGTCGTCAGGGTCTGGAACAGCCAGTAGGGGAAGCCGCTCGACGGGATCTGCACCCCCCATTGCGTGACCTTGCCGCTGGCGTCCTTCCTGGTCAGCTTGGTGGCGGCGTCTTTCAGCTCGGCCCAGGTGGCCGGCGGCTTGTTCGGGTCGAGGCCGGCTTCCTTGAACAGTTCCTTGTTCCAGTACATGACCACGGTCGAGCGCTGGAACGGAATGCCCCAGGTCTTGCCGCCGGTCTGGCTGTTCATCATGAAGGCCTTGTAGAAGCCGCCCAGCCAGGCCTTGTCGTCCGCCGTCTTCACGAAGTCGTCGAAGGGCACGATCGCCTCCTCGTCGATCAGCGTGAACATGTCGGTCGACAGCAGCACCGAGGTGACTGGCGGCGTGCCCGACTTGTGCGCGGTCAGGGCCTTGACGATGGTCTCCTGGTAGGTGCCGGCGTAGATCGGCGAGACCTTCACGCCCGGGTTTTCCTTCATGAAGCCGGCCGCGAAGCCGTCGATGGTCTTGGCGATCGGGCCGCCGACCGCCACCGGGTAGTAGAACTGGAGTTCCACCGGTGCCTGGGCGTGGACCAGGCCGGTGCCGGCGGCGAACAGGCCGCCAGCGGCCAGCAGGGGCAGGGCCAGGCCCCGGACGAAAGTCTTGCGTTTCATGGTCTTCTTCTTCCTCGGGAGTGAAATTCAGTCGATGCGGTGGCCGGCGGCATCGAAACCGTGGCTGTCTTCGGGCGCCCAGTGCAGGCCGACCTGGTCGCCCGGCGCGGCCTCGCAGCCGCCGGCCGTGCGCACCAGCAGCACCTGGCTGCCGATCGCGCAGCGCAGCACCAGGTCGGCGCCCAGATATTCGAGGCCCTGCACCGTGGCCGGGATGCCGCGCGGAGCGAACGTGATGGCTTCGGGCCGGACGCCGAGCATCGCGGCGTCATGGCCGGTGGCGACCTCGCTGCCGGCGATGCGGCCGCCTTCCAGCGCCACCAGGTTCATGGCCGGGGTGCCGATGAAGCGGGCCGCGAAGGTGGTGGCGGGGCGGGCGTAGAGCGTGCGCGGCAGGCCGGCCTGCTCGATGCGGCCGCGGTTCAGCAGCACCACCTGGTCGGCCATGCTCATGGCCTCGGTCTGGTCGTGGGTGACGTAGACCACCGTCAGCCCCAGCTGGCGCTGCAGTTCGCGCAGCTCGCGCCGCATGTCCTGGCGCAATTGGGCGTCCAGGTTGGACAGCGGTTCATCCATGAGACAGACCTTGGCCTGCGCCACCAGCGCCCGGCCCAGGGCCACCCGCTGCTGCTGGCCGCCCGAGAGCTGCGAGGGCTTGCGATCGAGCAGGGCGTCGAGGCCGAGCAGGGCGGCGACCTCGCGCAGCCGGCGCGCGCTTTCGGCGGCCGGCGTCTTTCGCACCGACAGGCCGAAGCCGATGTTCTCGGCCACGCTCAGATGCGGAAAGAGGGCGTAGTTCTGGAACACCATCGCGATCCCGCGCTGGGCCGGCGGCAGGGCGGTGACGTCGCGGCCATCGATGACCACCCGGCCTCGCGTGGCAGTCTCCAGTCCGGCCAGGATCCGCAGCGTGGTCGACTTGCCGCAGCCGGACGGGCCGAGCAGCACGCAGAATGAGCCGGGTTCGATCTGCAGGTTGACCGACTGCAGGGCGGTGGCGTCGCCCCATGATTTGGCGATGTCGATCAGCTCGATGGAGGACATCGACTCAGTATATGGACGGCTTGTGACACCCGGTTGCATTGAGGGGTCAGTGTTTTCCTCATCGGGCGGGCTCCAAAAACTTCGATAAAGTGGTCAACGCCTGTTCAGGCTCGCAAATACCAAGGAAACTTCATGAGCAAAAAAGTCGCATACGTCACCGGGGGCATGGGGGGCATCGGAACGGCCATTTGCCAGCGCCTGGCCAAGGACGGGTTCACCGTCATCGCCGGCTGCGGCCCCACCCGCGATCACGCCAAATGGCTGGCGGAGCAGAAGGCCGAGGGCTACGAGTTCCATGCCTCGGTCGGCAACGTCGGAGACTGGCAGTCCACGGTCGAGGCCTTCACCAAAGCCAAGGCCGAGCACGGCAGCATCGACGTCCTGGTCAACAACGCGGGTATCACGCGCGACCGGATGTTCCTCAAGATGACGCCGGAAGACTGGAGCTCGGTGATCGAGACCAACCTCAACAGCATGTTCAACGTCACCAAGCAGGTGGTCGGCGACATGGTCGAAAAGGGCTGGGGCCGGATCATCAACATCAGCTCGGTCAACGGCGCCAAAGGCCAGGCCGGGCAGACCAACTATTCGGCCGCCAAGGCCGGCATGCACGGCTTCACGATGGCGCTGGCACAGGAGCTCGCCGCCAAGGGGGTGACCGTCAACACCGTCAGCCCGGGCTACATCGGCACCGACATGGTGAAGGCGATCCGCCAGGAAGTGCTCGACAAGATCATCGCCACCATTCCCGTCAAGCGCCTCGGCGAGCCGAGCGAGATCGCATCCATCATCGCGTGGCTGGCGACCGACGAAGGCGGCTACTCCACCGGGGCCGACTTCTCGGTCAATGGTGGGCTCCACATGCACTGAGGCGCCGCCACGGAAGACGCTGCGAAAAAACCCGCCACGGCGGGTTTTTTCATGTGCGCGGCGCGTGCGCCGGTTCCTGTCTCCCATTCCAAACACACCACATCTGGAGATCACCGCATGACACCCACACCGATGCCAGCCACCCTGCCAGCGAAGCCCCCCATCTACAAGTCCCTCTATGTCCAGGTCATCACCGCGGTGATCATCGGCGTGCTGCTCGGCCACTTCTACCCCGCGCTCGGCGAATCGATGAAGCCGCTGGGCGACGGCTTCATCAAGCTGATCAAGATGATGATCGCGCCGATCATCTTCTGCACTGTGGTGGTCGGCATCGCGGGCATGGAGGACATGAAGAAGGTCGGCAAGACCGGCGGGCTGGCGCTGCTGTACTTCGAGATCGTGAGCAGCATCGCGTTGGTGGTCGGGCTGGTGCTGGTCAACCTGCTCAAGCCGGGCGCCGGCATGAACATCGATCCGGCTTCGCTGGACACCCGGGCGCTGGCGGCCTACACCGGACCGGGCAAGATGGAGGGTACGGTCGACTTCCTGATGCACGTCATCCCGAATACCCTGGTCGATGCCTTCGCCAAGGGCGAGATCCTGCAGGTGCTGCTGATCGCGGTGCTGTTCGGCTTCGCGCTGCACCGCTTCGGCGGCCGTGGCACGCTGGTGTTCGATGTCATCGAAAAGGGCTCTCACGTGCTTTTCGTGATCGTCAACTACATCATGAAGCTGGCCCCCATCGGTGCCTTCGGCGCGATGGCCTTCACGATCGGCAAGTACGGCATCGGCTCGCTGTTCTCCCTCGGCAAGCTGATGGGCACCTTCTACCTGACCTGCCTGCTGTTCATCTTCGTGGTGCTCGGCGCGATCGCCCGGCTGCACGGATTCAGCATCTGGAAGTTCATCAAGTACATCAAGGAAGAACTGCTGATCGTGCTGGGCACCTCGTCGTCCGAGTCGGTGCTGCCGCGGATGATGGAGAAGATGGAGAACCTGGGTGCCAACAAGACCACCGTCGGCCTGGTGATCCCGACCGGCTACTCGTTCAACCTCGACGGCACCTCCATCTATTTGACGATGGCGGCAGTTTTCATCGCCCAGGCGACCAATACGCCGATGACGCTGATGCAGGAGATCACGCTGCTCGGTGTGCTGCTGCTGACCTCGAAGGGCGCCGCGGGCGTCACCGGCAGCGGCTTCATCGTGCTGGCGGCCACGCTGTCGGCGGTCGGCCATGTGCCGGTGGCGGGCCTGGCGCTGATTCTCGGCATCGACCGCTTCATGTCGGAGGCACGGGCGCTGACCAACCTGATCGGCAATGGCGTCGCCACCCTGGTGGTCGCCAAATGGACCGACGCGCTGGACATGGAGCGCCTGCAGGCCGGGCTCAACAACGAGACCTGGATCGAGGCTCAGGAGCCCGAGGTGCTGATCAACGCCCGTACAGAAAAGATGGCCTCGTGAACTCGCCGGGGGTGTCGTTCTTGCAGAATGCAAGCCGATGCCCCACAGCGTTTCACTGATCAACACCATCGCCGCCGGCCTCGGCCTGGCGCTGGTGCTCGGCTTCCTGGCGACGCGGCTGCGGCTGCCGGCGCTGGTCGGCTACCTGCTGGCGGGCGTGATCATCGGGCCGTTCACCCCCGGCTTCGTCGCCGACGCCGGCATCGCCGCCCAGCTCGCCGAGATCGGCGTGATGCTGCTGATGTTCGGCGTCGGCCTTCATTTCTCGCTCGACGACCTGCTGGCCGTGCGCAAGGTCGCGCTGCCGGGCGCGCTGGTGCAGATGGCGGTGGCGACGCTGTTCGGTGCCGGGCTCGCCAGCTGGTGGGGCTGGAGTCCGGGCGGGGCGCTGGTGTTCGGGCTGGCGCTCTCGGTGGCCAGCACGGTGGTGCTGCTGCGCGCGCTCGAGAGCCTGGGCATCCTGGAGACCTTCACCGGCCGGATCGCGGTCGGCTGGCTGGTGGTGGAAGACCTGGCGATGGTGCTGGTGCTGGTGCTGCTGCCGCCGCTCGCGGGCGCGCTCGGCGGTGCCGCGCCGGTCGACACCGGCCCGCCGGTCTGGCAGACGCTGGGCCTCACGCTGCTGCAGGTCGGCGGCTTCGTGCTGCTGATGCTGGTGGTCGGCCGGCGGCTGTTCCCGTGGATCCTGTGGCAGGTGGCGCGCACCAATTCGCGCGAGCTCTTCACGCTCTGCGTGGTGGCGGCCGCGGTCAGCATCGCCTTCGCCTCGGCGGCGCTGTTCGGCGTGTCGTTCGCGCTGGGCGCCTTCTTCGCCGGCGTGGTGATGCGAGAGTCCGAGTTCAGCCACCGCGCCGCCCAGGAGTCGCTGCCGCTGCGCGATGCCTTCGCGGTGCTGTTCTTCGTCTCGGTCGGCATGCTGTTCGACCCGGCGGTGCTGATCGAGCGGCCGTTGCAGGTGCTGGCGGTGGTGCTGGTGATCGTGGTCGGCAAGTCGGTCGCGGCCTGTGCCCTGGTGCTGCTGCTGCGCTACCCGCTGGGCACCGCGCTCACGGTCAGCGCCAGCCTGGCCCAGATCGGCGAGTTCTCCTTCATCCTGGCGGCGCTCGGCGGCTCGCTCGGGCTGCTGCCGCCCGAGGGCCAGAGCCTGCTGCTGGCCGGGGCGCTGATCTCGATCGCCAGCAATCCGCTCTGGTTCAGCCTGATCGGGCCGGTGCAGCAGTGGCTGCACGCGCATTCGTCCTTCGCGCGCGGGCTGGCGTCGCGCGACGATCCGCTGGCCGAGCTGCCGATGCACACCGAGGCCAGGTACCTCTCGCGCCAAGTGGTGCTGGTGGGCTACGGCCGCGTCGGCCGGCGCATCGCGGCCGCGCTGGCGGCGCACGACATTCCGTTCGTGGTGGCCGAGCAGAACCGCGCCATCGTGGAGCAGCTGCGCGGCGAGGGCATGGCGGCGGTGTGGGGCGATGCGGCCGATCCCGCGGTGCTGATCCAGGCCCACATCGCGCGCGCCCGGGTGCTGGTGATCGCCACCGCGGATGCGATCAACGTGCGTCAGATGATCGAGGCGGCGCGGACCCTGAATCCGTCGATCGAGACCGTGATCCGAAGCCACAACGAGGACGAGGCACGCCTCCTGACCCAGCAGGACGCGGTCACGGTCTGCCTGGGCGAGCAGGAACTGGCGCAGGCGATGGCCCGCACCGTGCTGCTGCGCGCGGCCGGCACCTGAGCTCGCGGCGCCGCCTTCAGTTCAGAGATCCTCGATCACCAGCATCCGGTAGCGCTGGGCGATCGAGAACGTCACCATGCGCACATGCTCCATCAAGCGGTTCGCGGCGGCCTCGTCGCGGGTCTTGACCAAGAGCGCCGTGTGCCCTTCGCGCGCCAGCTTGGTGTAGGCGCGGACCGTGGCGGCGTCGGTGCCGGCCGAGGGCAGCGGGCTGTCGCCATCGCGGACGGTGGGCGTGATCTGCTCCAGCACGACGTGGGGCGGAATCAGGTAGATCTCGTCGCCGCTGAAACCGTTCTCGAGCAGCCGATGGCCCACGACGCTGGCGTCCGTTGCATCCGGAAACATTACGAAGGTATGACCGGTAGGGTAAAAGGCGCCGCCGACGGCTGCGGTCATGTGGGGGTCCAGGGTGAAGTGCTTCATGTCTCCTCCTTGCGGGTTGGACGCTTCAGCTTAGGTCGCCTGCGCAGGGAGGGGTGTAGGCGAAGCCCCCTGGCTCAAGTTGCAATCCGCATACAAATACGCATTTGGCGCACAGAGTGCTTGCGTTTTTAATTACTAGTAGTCACATTTGCAACGATTCGTGAAATTGTGACTAGGCGTTGTCGATGGCGCTGCATAGGATCGATTCGTCCGATCCCCAAGCCCTCCCAACTCCATGCCCCAATTGCGGAATATCGCGCTGACCGTGCAAGAACTCGAAGAGGGCGAGTTCTATTGGGTGTTGCTGGAAGCCAGCGACTACGTGATGGATGAAGCACTTCCCTATCTGCCCATCGAGGCGGCCATGGACCCGCACTCGACCTATGCCAATGCCCTGGTGGCCGGTGTGGCGGCGGTCCGGAAGATGTTCGGCAAGGCGGGGCCGCGCTCTTGAGCGCAGCGGCCCCCAGATCGGGAGCGACCATGCAGAAAATTGGCGCGGTGTTGGCCGCCGGCGGTGCGGGACTGGCGGTCGTGGCGTGGTTCTACCGGCCGTCGACCTCGGCCGAATGGGCGGCCTGGGTGCAGACCGTGGGCGTGCTGCTGGCGATCGCCTGGGCGGCGCGGCTGCAGCTCCAGGGCTCCCGGCAAGGGCTTCGGCAGGCCGCCCAGGTGGCGGTCATGTTCGCCAACAACATGCACTGGGTGTTCCGCGAGCTCAACGATGCCTGCGTGAAGCGCAGCTGGGCCGACTACGCGGTGCACCGGCGCGTCCTCGAGGAGATCCTGGCCCAGGGGCGGGAGGTCACCTTGCAACTGCTGGACGGACGCTCGCTGGCGATGGTGAGCAGCCTGCGCAGCATCGCCGTCGAGGCACTGGAAATCACCGAGGCCCATACCGCCGCCGGCAGCTGGCCGCAGCTGCAGCTTTATTTCGACCGCCGGCTGCCGAGCATCGCGGCCTGGCTGTCGGCCACCGGCCATCCGCCGGAAAGCAGCGGGCCGACGGACTATGCGGGGCTGCGGACTTCGTTCGGGCCCATCGGCGGGTCGTGAGCGCCTACGCGGCGCGGTTGCGAAACGACGGGCGCAGCGCCGCATAGAGCGCCTGAAAGCGGCCGTGCCGCGAGGCCAGCGCGTCTTGCGGCGGGCGGGACGGTTCGAAGCGCCGGCGCGTCTCCGGCCGCCGGCAGACCTCCGCTTCCGAGCCGCCATCGGCCAGCCATGCGAGCCGTGCAGCGCCCAAGGCGCCACCGGCTTCGCTGCCCTCGCAGAGCGCCAGCGGCACATCGAGCACGTCGGCCAGCAGCTGGGCCCACCAGGCGCTGCGCGCGCCGCCGCCGACGAGCACCAGGTCGCCGACGGGCCGGGCGAGGGTGTCCAGCCCGTCGCGCAGCCCGAAGCTCACGCCTTCGACCACCGCATAGGCGATCTGCGCCGGCCCGTGCGCGTGCGTCAGCCCGAACAGCACGCCCTGGGCCCCGGGGTCATTGTGCGGCGAGCGCTCGCCCGACAGGTAGGGCAGGAACAGCGGCGCGCCGTGGCGGCCATCGGCGTCGAGGGTGGCCGCGGCGGCCAGCAGCGCGGGCGCGTTGCCGAGCCCGAAGCAGCGCGCCGCCCAATCGACCGCGCTGGTGGCCGACAGCATCACCGACATCTGGTGCCAGCGGCCGGGCAGCGCATGGCAGAACGCGTGCACGGCGCGGGCCGGGTCGGGCGCGAAACGCTCGCCGCTGACGAAGATGACGCCCGAGGTGCCGAGGGAGACGAAGCCCTGGCCGGCACCGACCAGGCCCATGCCGACGGCGCTGGCCGCGTTGTCGCCGGCGCCGCCGGCGATCGGGATGCCGGCCGGCACACCCCAGCGCGCCGCCGGTCCGGCCGCGAGATGGCCCGCCACCGCGCTGCCCTCGACCAGTTCGGGCATCTGCCGGCGCGTGAGCCCGCAGCTGGCCACCAGGCCGTCGGACCAGTCGCGCGCACCGACGTCGAGCCACAGCGTGCCCGAGGCGTCCGACATGTCGCTGGCCCGGGTGCCGCAAAGCATGAAGCGCAGCCAGTCCTTCGGCAGCAGCACGCAGGCGATGCGGGCGAACAGCTCCGGTTCGTGGGCCCGCATCCAGAGCAGCTTGGGCGCGGTGAAACCGGGCATGGCGAGGTTGCCGGCGATGGCGGCGAGGCAAGGGACACGGGCGGCCAGCTCGTCGCACTCGGCGGCGCTGCGGCCATCGTTCCAGAGGATGGCCGGGCGCAGCACCTGGCCGTCGGCATCGAGCGCGACCGCCCCGTGCATCTGGCCGGACAGGCCGATGGCGCGCACCGCGGCCAGCGCGCCGGCATCGGTCGCGCGCAGCGAAGCCATCGCGGCCTCGAGCGCGGCCCACCACTGCGCGGGGTCCTGCTCGGACCACAGCGGTGCGGGCCGGCTGACCGTCAGCGGGGCGCGTGCCAGGGCGGCGATCCGGTGCTCGCGGTCCAGCAGCAGTGCCTTCAGCTCCGTGGTCCCGAGATCGAGTCCGAGGTACATGCGCGGCCCTATCCGGCCAGGCTGCCGAAGCGGCTGTCGCTCTGCCGGCGGAATTCGGTCGGCGTCATGCCCTTGATCTCGAGGAAGCGGCGGTTGAAGTTGGCGACGTTGTTGAAGCCGACCTGGTAGCAGATGTCGGTCACGTAGTGGTCGGTCTGCATCAGCAGGTGGCAGGCGCTGTTGATGCGCACCCGGTTGACGAAATCGGTGAAGCTGTTGCCGGTCGAGCGCTTGAAGAAGCGGCTGAAGCGGCTTTCGCTCATGCCGAGCTCGCCCGCGATGTCCGCCATCGCCACCGGCTCGGCGAGGTTCGAGGTGATGCGGTTGACGATGGCGTTGACCTGGTCGACCTCGGTGTCGCCTTCGACGCCCTGCATCTGCACGTTCGACAACAGCCGGTAGTCGCTGCAGTGCGCCAGTTCGCACAGGTAGTCCAGGAACAGCGCGAGACGGTGCAGGCCCCGGGCGGCCTTGATCGCGTCCCAGTGCGCCAGCGCGCGCTCCTCGAAGCCGAAGAACTCGATGCCGTGGCGGGCCCGCCCGAGCAGCTGCAGGGCTTCGCGCAGCTCGGGGATGTCGGCCGCGGCGCGCTCGATCGGATCGTGGCGGAACTGGATCACGCGGTCGCGCCCGGTGGCGCCGCCCTCGGGGATGTCCAGCGAGATCCAGTTGTGCGGCAGGCGCGGCCCGCACAGCACCAGGTGGCCGGGGTGGAAGGGCCCGATCCAGTCGCCGACGAAGGCCCGGCCCGAGGTCTCGGTGATGAGGTGCAGTTCGTACTCTTCGTGGAAGTGCCAGCGCACCAGCGGGCTCGGGAATCCGTGGGCCAGGCAGCGCACCAGGCCGGCGTCCTCGGGCGCCTCGTAGCCCAGCGAAGGCGAACGGGTGAAGTCGCGCTCGAGTTCGGGTTTGCGATCGCGGGGCAGATGGCGTTGGCGCGGCGATGTCATGGCGTGGTCCTTTCCCCTGAACCTTCAGCTCATGACATTACCACCGTCGACATTGAGCGTCTGCGCCGTGATGTAGCGCGCCTCGTCGCTGGCCAGGAACACCGCCACGCCGGCGATGTCGGCCGGCGTTCCCATCCGGCCGAGCGGAACCTCGCGCCCGACCCGCTGCTTCTTTTCCCCCGGGCGCAGGCCTTCGTGCTTCGCGAAAAGGGCGTCGACCTGGTTCCACATCGGCGTGTCCACCACGCCCGGCGCGATGGCGTTGACCCGGATGCCGTGCGGCGCCATCGCCAGCGCGGCGCTCTGCGTGTAGCTGATGACCGCCGCCTTGGTCGCGCAGTAGTGCGACACCAGCGCCTCGCCGCGGCGGCCGGCCTGCGAGGCCATGTTGATGACCGAGCCGCCCGCGACGCCGGCATCCACCATGTGCTGCAGCACGCGCTGCATCACGAAGAACATGCCCTTGACGTTGACCGCGAACAGGCGGTCGAAGGAGGCCGCGTCGCTCTCGAGCAGCGGCGCCATGTCGAACAGCGCCGCGTTGTTGACCAGGGTGTGGATGTCGCCGTGCGCCGCCCGCGCCGCGTAGAGCATTCCGCCCACCGATGCGCTGTCGCTGACGTCCGCCGCCACGTAGGCGGCCGCGTCGGGGTGCCGGCGCCGCAGCTGCGCCACGCCATCGGCCGGGGTGTCGGCCCGGTCGGCCAGTGTGCAGACGGCGCCTTCGGCGAGGCAGGCCTCTGCGATCGCGAGCCCGATCCCGCCGCCGGCACCGGTGATCAGCACATGGCGCTGCGCCAGACGGCCGGTCATGGCCGTGCTCCGGCGATGAAGCGCTGCACCCGCAGGTCGGCGGCCCGCAGCGCATCGACCAGCCGGGCGTCGCCGGCGGCGTCGCCCCACAGGCCGCGGTCGGCGCCCAGCGCCGCCACCGGATCGGCGGCCGCGCAGATCGCATGGGCGAGCGCCTCGTCCATGCCCTGGTCCTGGTATGCGTAGGGCAGCGTGCCCTGGTGCCAGCGCTGCAGGAAGGCCAGGAACAGGGCCGGCAGCAGGGCGACGCTGGCGATGGGCTCGCCGCGCGACAGCCGCTCGCGCACGGTCGGCGCGATGAAGCCCGGGATCTTCGAGAAGCCGTCCATCGCCACCCGCTGGTTGGTGTCGCGGATCGCAGGATTGCCGAAGCGCTCGAGCACCACGTCGCGATAGGCCGGCAGGTCGACCGGACTCGGCTGTCCCGGGCGGTCGAGGCAGGGGATGACATCGTCCGTGACGTAGTCGAAGGCCATGCGCCGGATCGTCGCGTCCTGCGTGCCTTCATGGATGTAGTTCAGCCCGGCCAGGGTGCCGGCCCAGGCGATGCAGCTGTGGCTGGCGTTGAGGATCCGGATCTTCGCCTCCTCGTAGGGCGAGACCGAATCGACCAGCTGCACGCCGACCTTTTCCCATGCGGGCCGGCCGTGGATGAAGCGGTCCTCGATCACCCACTGGATGAAGCTCTCGCCGGTGACCGGCGCGGCGTCGTCCCAGCCGGTGGCGGCGCGCACCCGCTGGCGCAGCTCGGGCGGCGGGCGCGGCGTGATCCGGTCGACCATCGCGTTCGGCGTGCTGGTGTGGGCGTGCGCCCAGGCCAGCAGATCGGTCTCGCCGGCGGCCTCGATGAACGCGCTCAAGCCGCGCTGGAAGCGATCGCCGTTGTGGCGCAGGTTGTCGCAGTTCAGCAGCGTCACCGGCCCGCCATCGGTGGCCCGGCGCGCGCGCAGGATGGCGCAGACCGCGCCGTAGATGGTGCTGCCGGCGAGCCCTTCGCGAGCCCGGTCGAGGTCGCACGCCAAGTCGGGCGCCGCGACATCGAGCCGGTCGTGGGGGTCGAGGTAGTAACCGGCCTCGGTCACGGTGAACGAGACGATCCGGGTGCGGGGGTCGGCGCCGCGGGCGATCACCGTGGCCAGGCTGGGCTCATAGGGCAGCACCTCGCGGATCGCCTCGATCCGATGGTAGAGGTAGGCGCCGGCCGGCGACACCGTCTCCAGCGTATAGCGGCCACCTTGTGCGCGCAGGGCGGATTCGACATCGGCCATGTCGGGCCGCAGATTGGCGCCGCTGATCGACCAGCGCGTGTCGCCGGCATCGATCAGCGCCTGCATGTACGCTGCCTGGTGGGCCCGGTGGAAGGAGCCGAGCCCGAGGTGGAGCATCACGAGGTCGGTAGGGGCAGGGGAGGTCATGGCGCAAGCAGGGTCAGGCCGCGACCGCGCGGCCTTCGCGGTTGAAGAAATGAAGCACGGCGGGGTCCAGTTCGACGCTCACCGGGTCGCCGGCCTGCAGGGCCGTGCGCTCGTTCTGGCGCGCCACCAGCGGCACGCCGCCGACATCGATGTGGATCAGCGTGTCGGCGCCGAGCGCTTCGATCAGCTCGACGCGGGCCGGTGCGCCGAGACCTTGCCCCTGGTGCACGCGCAGCGCCTCCGGGCGCACGCCGAGAAAGCCGTCGGCCGGCAACCGGCCGCCGGTCTGGGCCGAGAAGCTGGGGATCGCCTTGGCCTCGACCATGTTCATCGACGGCATGCCGATGAACTGGGCGACGAACTGGTTGGCCGGGCGGTCGTAGAGTTCCATCGGCGTGCCGACCTGCTCGATCAGGCCGTCGCGCAGCACCACCACGCGGTCGGCCAGCGTCATCGCCTCGACCTGGTCGTGCGTCACGTAGATGCTGGTGGCGCCCAGCGCGCGGTGCAGCTTGTGAATCTCGACCCGGGTGTTGCCGCGCAGCGCGGCGTCGAGGTTGGACAGCGGCTCGTCGAACAGGAACACCTTCGGCGCCCGCACGATCGCGCGGCCGATCGCCACCCGCTGGCGCTGGCCGCCCGACAGTTCCTTCGGCGTGCGGGCCAGGTACTGCGTGAGGTTGAGCGTCTTCGCCGCGTAGTCCACCTTGCTCTTGATCACGTCCTTCGACACCCCCGCGAGCTTGAGCGCGAAGGACATGTTGTCGAACACGCTCATGTGCGGATAGAGCGCATAGCTCTGGAACACCATCGCCAGGTCGCGCTTGCCCGAGGGCGTGTGCGTGATGTCCTTGCCGTCGAGCAGGAGCCGGCCGCTGGTGATCGATTCGAGCCCCGCGATCAGGCGCAGCAAGGTCGACTTGCCGCAGCCCGAGGGGCCGACGAAGACGATGAATTCGCCCTTGTCGATCTCCAGGTTCACGCCCTTGATCACGTGCGTGTCGCCGAAGCTCTTCTGGATGTTGTCGAGTTGGAGGTAGGCCATGTGGGTGTCCTCTCTGAGGTTCGTTACTTGACTGCGCCGAAGGTGAGGCCTTGAACGAGTTGCTTCTGGCTGAACCAGCCGAAGACCACGATCGGTGCGATCGCCATGACCGAGGCGGCCGACAGCTTGGCCCAGAAGAGGCCTTCGGGGCTCGAGTACGAGGCGATCATGGTCGCCAGCGTGCCGGCCTTCGCGGAGCTGAGGTTGAGCGCCCAGAAGGCCTCGTTCCAACTCAGGATCAGGCACAGCAGGCCGGTTGAGGCGAGCCCGCCGATCGACAGCGGCAGCACCACGTGGCGGAATTCGGTCCACAGGGTCGCGCCGTCCATGCGCGCGGCCTCGAGGATCTCGGGCGGGATGTCCTTGTAGCTCGTGTAGAGCATCCACACCATGATCGGCAGGTTCGACAGCGTGAAGACCACGGTGAGCGCGGTGCGCGTGTCGAGCAGGCCGGCGGTCTGTGCGATGACGTAGATCGGCACCAGTGCGCCGACCGCCGGCATCATCTTGGTGGAGAGCATCCACATCAGGATGTCGCGCGTGCGCTTCGTGCGGAAGAAGGCCATCGAGTACGCGGCTGGTGCCGCGATCGCGAGGCCGATGATCGTGGAGCCGATGCTCGTGATCAGCGAGTTCCTCGCGAACAGCAGGTAGTCGCTGCGGCGCTGCACCTCGGTGAAGTTCTCCAGCGTCGGCTCGAAGAAGAAGAGCGGCGGCACGTGGATCGCCTGCAGCTCGGTCTTGAACGAGGTCAGCACCAGCCAGCCGAGCGGAAAGAACAGCAGCAGGGTGACGATCCACGCACCGACGGCGCGAAGGATCAGGGGGAGTCGGCGTTCGTCCATGGCGTGCATCCCTTCAGTCGAGGTTCTTGCCGATGATGCGGATCAGGAAGGCCGCCACGATGTTGGCCAGCACCACCGCGAACAGCGCGCCCGCCGATGCGACACCGACGTCGAAGTTCATCAGCGACTGCTTGAAGATCATGTACGTGAGGTTCGTGCTCTCGTTGCCGGGGCCGCCGGCGGTGGTGATCGCGATCTCGGCGAACACGGAGAGCAGGAAGATCATCTCGATCATGATCACCACCGCCATCGGCCGTCCGAGGTGCGGCAGCGTGAGGTAGCCGAAGCGCTGGACGGCAGTCGCGCCGTCCATGCGCGCGGCCTCCATCTGCTCGCGGTCGAGCGACTGCAGCGAGGTGATGAAGATCAGGCAGGCGAAGGGCAGCCACTGCCAGGCGACCATGATGATCACGGAGAACAGCGGCAGGTCCGTGAGCCAGTCGACCGGCTCGGCCCCGAAGGCCCGCCAGAGGTCGGCCAGCACGCCATAGATCGGGTTCATCATCATGTGCTTCCACAGCAGCGCGTTCACCGTGGGCATCACGAAGAAGGGCGAGATCAGCAGCACGCGCACGATGCCGCGGCCCGGGAAGGGCTCGTTCACCAGCAGCGCCAGCCCCACGCCCAGCACCACCGTGATGACGATCACGCTGCCGATCAGCACCAGCGTGTTCCACACGGCGGGCCAGAAGTCCGGGTCGGTGACGAAGTAGTGGAAGTTCTCGATCCCGTTGAACGTGCGCTCGCCGGGCTGCATGAGGTTGTAGTTGACGAACGAGAAGTAGATCGACATCAACAGCGGCGCCAGCATCCAGAGGAGCAGGACCGCCACGGCCGGCGCCATCAACGCGCGCGGAAGCAGGCGGCCCGCGGCTGCGTCCTTTGGAGCGGACCGGGTGCCGCCATGGAGCCAGCCCTGCGGGTCCGCCGGCGGTGTCTCCGGGACGGGAGTTGGGAGATGCGACACGGCGAAATGTCCGGTGTCGGGCTACTTGTAGTACCCGGCCTTCTTCATCTCGCGCTCGGCGGTGGTCTGCGAGGTCTTCAAGGCCTGGTCGACCGTCACCTTGCCCGCGAGCGCCGCGCTCATCTGCTGGCCCACGGCCACGCCGATGGCCTGGAATTCCGGAATGGCCGCGTACTGCACGCCGACGTACGGCGACTTGGGCAGCGTGCTGTCGTTCGGGTTCGCAGTGTCGATGGCCTTCTTCTCGGCCTCGGCGAAGCGCGCGGCCTTGACGAACTCCGGCGTGGCATAGGTCGACTTGCGCGTGCCGGTCGGCACCGAGCCCCAGCCTTCTTCCTTCGCCACCAGCTTGATGTAGTCCTTCGAGGTCGCCCACTTGATGAAAGTCTGCGCCGCGTCGACCTTCTGCGAGCCGGCCGGAATCGCGAGCGCCCAGGCCCACAGCCAGTTGGCGCCCTTCGGCGTGACCGCGGTCGGGGCCTGCGCGAACGCCACCTTGTCGGCCACCTTCGACTGCTTGGGATCGCTCACGAACGAGGCCGCGATGGTGGCATCGACCCACATCCCGCACTTGCCTTCGTTGAACAGCGCCAGGTTCTCGTTGAAGCTGTTCGCCGACGCGCCGGGCGGGCCGTAGGCCTTCATGAGGTCGACGTAGAAGCTGATCGCGTCATGCCAGGGCTTGGTGTCGATCTGGGGCTTCCAGCTGTTGTCGAACCACTGGCCGCCGTTGGTGTTGACCATGGTCGTCAGCAGCGCCATGTTGTCGCCCCAGCCCGGCTTGCCGCGCAGGCAGATGCCGTAGACACCGGCCTTCGGGTCGTGGATCTTGCCGGCGAGCTCCTTCACCTGCACCCAGGTCGGCTGGTCGGGCATCTTGAAGCCGACCTTGTCCGCGAGGTCCTTGCGGTACATGAGCATCGAGCTTTCGCCGTAGAAGGGCGCGGCGTAGAGCTTGCCGTCGGCAGAGAGGCCGTTGCGCATCGCCGGCAGCAGGTCGTCGACGTCATATGCCGCGTCGGTCGCGATCGGGTTGAGCCAGCCCTTCTTGGCCCAGATCGGCGTCTCGTACATGCCGATGGTCATGACGTCGAACTGGCCGCCCTTGGTGGCGATGTCGGTCGTCACGCGCTGGCGCAGCGTGCCTTCTTCCAGCGTGACCCACTTGAGCTTGATGTCGGGGTTGGCCTGCTCGAAGAACTTGCCGAGCTTCTGCATCTCGATCATGTGGCCGTTGTTCACGGTCGCGATCACGAGCTCGGTTGCGGCATGGGCCAAGCCCGCACCGGCCATTGCGAGCGCGAAGCCCGCCTTCAGAAAACGCTTCATGAATGTCTCCTTGTGATCGACGACGCGGGTCGCCGTGCGCCGATTGTGGAGACGCGAATTTCCGGGTTTGGTACTTCCTTTGCCCCGGCTGATACTTGGATGCACCGATCATCTCGGTGTCATCCCTAATCCCGCAACCAGGGATGTGCAGGGGGACTTGCTTTGGCGGGCTCAGGCGGTCTGCAACAGCGCTTCGCGGTCGCCCAGCCGGCTGCTCCAGGCGGCCAGGGCCAGGGCGCCGAGCGAGATGGCCGCGCCGGCCCAGGGCAGGCCGGCCAGCGGCGCGCCCGCGGCCAGCATGCCGCTGCCGATCCAGGCGCCGGCGGCGTTGCCGAGATTGAACGCGCCCTGGTTCAGGGTCGAGGCGAGGTTCGGCGCCGCGCTCGCCTGCTGCACGATCAGCGTCTGCAGCAAGGGCACCAGTGCGAACGAGAGCGTGGTCCACAGCAGCATCAGCAGCACCGTCGGCGCCTTCAGCGGCAGCGCGAAATGCAGCAGCCCCAGCACCAACGCGTTGAGCCCCAGCACCCCCAGCATCGAGGGCACCAGCCGCCGGTCGCCGAGGCGGCCGCCGATGGTGCTGCCGATCGTCAGTCCGACGCCCAGCAGCAGCAGGACCGGTGCCACGGCCGCGTTCGAGAAGCCGCTGACTTGAGTCAGCAGCGGCGCGATGAAGGTGAAGACGCAGAACAGGCTGGCCGAGGTGAGGGCGCTGGTGGCGAGCGCGAGCAGCACGCGGCGGTCGGCCAGCACGCTGAATTCGCGGAGGATATTGCCCCGCTGCATCTCGATCTGCCGCGGCAGCAGCGCGACCAGGGCGGCGACGGCGCCCAGCGCAATCACCACGATCGCGGCGAAGGTCATCCGCCATCCGAAGTGCTCGCCGATGATCCGGCCCATCGGCACGCCGAGCACGTTGGCCAGCGTGAGGCCGGTGAACATCAGCGCGATCGCCTGCGAGCGGCGGTTGGGCGGCACCAGTCCTGCGGCGACCACCGATCCGATGCCGAAGAAGGTGCCATGGGCCAGGGCGGTGATGACCCGGGCGGCCATCAGCAGTCCGTAGTCCGGTGCCAGCGCGCACAGCAGGTTGCCCAGCACGAACAGGCAGGCCAGCGCGACCAGCGTGGCCTTGCGCGGCAGCCGTGCCGTCGCCACTGCGAACACCGGCGCTCCGACCACCACGCCCATCGCATAGCCGGTCACCAGCAGGCCGGCCTGCGACAGCGTGACGCCGAGGTCCAGGGCCATGTCGGGCAGCAGGCCCATCACGACGAACTCGCTGGTGCCGATGGCGAAGGCGGCGGCGGCGAGGGCGAGCAAGGCCACGGGCATGCGCGGCGACGCGCGCTGCGGGGAAGGAGCTGTCATCAAGGGGGGGGGGGGCGAGGGTTAACCCTTATTATCTCGAAGCGCTGCCGCGGGCGGCGGCGAAAGGGCTTTGCGCCTGAATTCGGTGCCGTAATACAACAGGCCGACCCCCCCGAAGCCGGCGCCCAGGGCGCACAGCGCGCCCCATCCGTGGAAGGTGTAGACCGCCGCCGCCAGCGCCGAAGCCACCGCGGCGCAGAGGAAGATGAAGGTCAGGAACAGCCCGTTGAGCCTGCCTCGCAGTTCCGGCGCCATGATGTAGAGGCTGCGCAGACTCAGCACGTTGCACAGCTGAACCGCGCCGTCGAGCAGCACCGCGGCAGCCACCAGCGCCGCCATCGAATGAAAGCGGAAGCCGAGCGCGGCGACACCGAACGAGAGCAAGGCGACGCCGATGGCCGCGCCCGTGGCGGGTTGCGTGTGTCCCCGGTCGGCCAGCCGGCCGGCCCAGGGGGCGACCAGCGCACCGGCCGCCCCGGCCAGCGCGAACAAGGCGATGCCGCCCTGGCCGAGGCCGAACTCGTGCGCCAGCGCCAGCGGCACGGCGGTCCAGAAGGCCTGGAAAGCCGAGAAGAGCAATCCTTGGTAGAGCGCTCGCCGGCGCAGCAGGGGCGTGCGCCGGACGATGCCCGGCAGCGAGGCGAGGGTGCGGGCATATCCGATCGAGCGATGGGGATGGCGCCGGGGCAGGGCCCGCCAGAGCACCCCGGCCAGCACGGCCATCAGCAGCGCCGAGACCGCGAACACCGCCCGCCAGCCGAAGGCCGAGGCCACCAGGCTGGAGAACGGGCGGGCCAGCATGATTCCGGCCAGCAGCCCGGCCATGATGTTGCCGACCACCTTGCCCCGTGTCGCGTCGGCCACCAGGTGCGAGGCCAGGGGCACCAGCACCTGGGCCGCCACGGCGCAGGTGCCGACCAGGAAGGAGGCCGCCAGAAAGGTGACGGCCGAGTTCGACAAGGCGATCCCGACCAGGCCCACGACCGCGCCGGCCATCGCGGCCAGGATCAGCCGGCGGTTTTCCACCACGTCGGCCAGCGGCACCAGGAAGAGCAGCCCGGCGCCGTAGCCGAGCTGGGTCAGCGTCATGATCAGCCCGGCCAGGCCGGCGTGCATCTGCAGCGTGGCCGCGATGGGGCCGATCAGCGGCTGGGCGAAGTAGATGTTGGCGACGCACAGCCCGCAGGCCACCGCGAACAGCAGCGTGAGTCCGGTCGAGAGCGCGGCAGGCACGGCGGGAGCCTGCGGCCCGGCATGGCCGGGTGCTGGGTGAGATGGCACGGGGGAGGGGAAGGTGAAGGGTTAACCCTGGATTCGCACCATAGCATTTCCGCCGAAGGCCTGCAGGCGGGCGCTTCGAGCGCGCGGCATAGAGCGAATGGCGCATGGATTCCGCACCCGCGGCGGACCAGACTGACCGCCGGGCAACTCCGAGAAAAGGACGCAGCATGGCGAAGAACATCGTTTTTTGTGCCGACGGCACCTGGAAGGGCCTGGGCCATGACCAGGGCGATGGCGACGAGTTGCAGGCCGACGCCACCAACGTGCTGCGGCTGTTCGCGGCCCTCGCCGGCGAGGTCACGCCCGACTCGCTGCGCAAGCAGGACGAACAGGAAAAAGTCGCGCTCGGTCCCGACGGCGGCGCCACCCAGGTCGCCAAGTACCTGCATGGCGTGGGCGATTCGGGCAATGCGATCCGCAAGATCCTGGGGGGCGTCTTCGGCGAGGGCTTCATCGAGCGGATCGTGCGCGGCTACACCTTCTTGTCCCGCAACTACCAGCCGGGCGACCGCATCTACCTGGCCGGCTTCAGCCGCGGCGCCTACACCGTGCGCGCCCTGGGCGGCATGATCGCCGCGATGGGCCTGCTGCCTCCGGACGCGATGCGCGGCGACGACGGCCGCTACGACGCCGGCAAGGCCTATGGCCTCGGCATCCATGTCTGGGCCGAGTACCGGCGGCGGGCGGGCAAGGCGAGCACCCTGCTGGGCTACCTGGAGGAATTCAAGTCGCGTCGCATCGACCTGGCGCGGCTGGTGCAGGGTGCCGGCATCGAGGCCATCGGCGTCTGGGACACGGTCGGCTCCCTGGGCGTGCCGCTGTACGATCCGGCCGACGCGAAGAAGATCGACGTCTTCGAGTTCGCCGACCGGGCGTTGTCGCCCAAGGTGCGCAGCGGCTTCCATGCCATCGCCATCGACGAGCAGCGGGGCGACTTCGAACCGACCCTGTGGGACGCCAGGGACGGCGTCCACCAGCGCTGGTTCTGCGGCGCACACGCGGATGTCGGCGGCGGCTACCCGACGCAGGACCTGTCGGGCTTCGCGCTCGACTGGATGATTGGCCACTTCAGGGACGGCGGCGTGGCGATCTCGCCGCAGTACCAGGCGGTGAAAGCTGGCAACTTCGGGCCGGTCCATACACCGTACAAGGACCCGCCCTTCGCCCTGCTGCCTCACGGGCCGCGGAAGATCCCGCAGGATGCGCTGTTCCATCCGAGCGTGCAGGTCTACCTGGACGGTTTCGCGGGCTACCAGCCGCAGGGACTGGCGGCGCTGTTGCGGGGGCGCCGGCTGGATCCGGGCCTGCTGCGGGCTTAGGGTGGCAAAATTCGGCACTCCGTCCGCCGCCCAGGGCGAGCCAAGTCCCACTTCGAATCCGGAACGCCTCCTTGACTGCACCGAAGATCCTGTCCGTCGCACCCATGATGGACTGGACCGACCGCCACTGCCGCTACTTCCATCGCCTGCTGACCCGCCGCGCCTTGCTCTACACCGAGATGGTGACCACCGGCGCGCTGATCCATGGCGACGTGCCGCGCCACCTGCGCTTCAACGCCGAGGAGCACCCGGTGGCGCTGCAGCTTGGCGGCAGCGAGCCCGCCGACCTCGCCCACTGCGCGAAGCTGGGCGAGGCCTGGCGCTACGACGAGATCAACATCAACTGCGGCTGCCCGAGCGAGCGGGTGCAGCGCGGCGCCTTCGGGGCCTGCCTCATGAACGAGCCGCAGCTGGTGGCCGACTGCGTGAAGGCGATGGTCGACGTGGTCGACGTCCCGGTCACGGTCAAGCACCGCATCGGCATCGACAAGATCGAGAGCTATGAATTCGTGCGCGACTTCGTCGGCCGGGTCAGCGAGGCCGGTTGCAGCACCTTCATCGTCCATGCCCGCAACGCCTGGCTCAAGGGCCTGTCGCCGAAACAGAACCGTGAGGTGCCGCCGCTGCGCTACGAGCTGGTGCACCGGCTCAAGCACGACTTCCCGGCGCTCGCCTTCTCGATCAACGGCGGCTTCGCCGACACGGCGCAGATGCAGGCCCATCTGCGCCTGCTCGACGGCGTGATGATTGGCCGCGAGGCCTACCACAACCCCTGGAGCCTGTCCGAGTGGGATGCGGTGTTCTACGGCGAGCCGCCGTCGACGCTGACGCGCGAAGCGGTCGAGCTGCAGATGTGCGACTACATGGCCCGCGAGGCCGCCGAGCACGGCACGCCCTGGTCCAATATCGCGCGCCACATGCTCGGCCTGCGCAACGGCCTGGCGGGCGCTCGCCGCTGGCGCCAGGTGTGGAGCGACCACAAGCTCAAGACGCTGCCGCCGCACGAAGTGATGGACATCGCGCACGAAACGGTCGCCGCCGCCCAGTGACCTCCGGCCGGCGAAGCCCGGCCGTGTTCGACGAACTCAATTCGCCGCCTGCAGTCCGTTGCGGAAGTGTTCCTGCGTCCGGGCCATCGCCGCGTCCGGGTCGCGCGCCTTGATCGCCGCCATGATCGCCCGGTGCTCGTTCAGCGATTCGTCGATCCGCCCCGCCTTCAGCAGCGAGTTGTGGCGGTTCAGCTTCATCACCTTGCGCAGGTCGGCCACCATCTGGTCGCGCCAGCGGTTGTTGGCGATCGCCAGCAGTCGCATGTGAAAGCGCTCGTTGAGCGCGAAGAAATGCTCGCGGTCGACATGCCCGGGCTTGGCGGCCGCCTCGAGTTCGGCGTGCAGCCGCTCGAGCTCGGCCAGTTCGGCCTCGCTTGCGTGCCCGGCCACGACGCCGGCCGCATCGCTCTCGAGCAGGCTCAGCAGGTGGTAGACGTCCGCCAGGTCCTTTTCCGACACCTCGGTGACGTAGGCGCCGCGCCGCACCTTCATCGTCACCAGTCCTTCGGCGGCCAGCACCTTCAGCGCCTCGCGCAGCGGCGTCCGGCTGATGCCGTATTCCTCGGCCAGCCGGAGTTCGTCGATCCAGCTCCCGGGTTCGAGCTCGCGGCTGAAGATGCGCTGGCGCAGCAGCTCGGCCACTTCTTCATAGAGGGCGCGCGGGGTGAGGGTGACGGCGGACATGCCTGAAATGTACCGCAAACCGGCGACTTGAATTAATAATTATGAATAAGGTACACTCGCTGGCGTTGTGCTGCGACTGCGCAGACACTCGTCCCCGAACCTTTGCATGACCTCCTAAGCGGCGCCCATGAGCAAAACCGACTACACCTTCTCGCCTGCCACCCTCGAAGCCTGGACCAGGGCGGCCGCCAAGTCCGCCCCCGGCGGCAACCTCGAAGCGCTCAACTGGGTCACGCCGGACGGCATCACGGTCAAGCCGCTCTACACCGCGGCCGATCTCCAGGGCCTCCAGTACGCCGACACCTTGCCCGGCTTCGAGCCCTACCTGCGCGGCCCCCAGGCCACCATGTACGCGGTGCGGCCATGGACCATCCGCCAATACGCCGGCTTCTCGACCGCCGAGGAATCGAACGCCTTCTACCGCAAGGCCTTGGCGGCAGGCGGGCAGGGCGTATCGGTCGCCTTCGACCTCGCCACCCACCGCGGCTACGACAGCGACCATCCGCGGGTGACGGGCGACGTCGGCAAGGCCGGCGTGGCGATCGACTCGGTCGAGGACATGAAGATCCTGTTCGACCAGATCCCGCTCGACAAGGTCAGCGTCTCGATGACCATGAACGGCGCGGTGCTGCCTGTGCTGGCGGGCTATGTGGTCGCGGCCGAAGAGCAGGGCGTGGCCCAGGACCAGCTGAGCGGAACCATCCAGAACGACATCCTCAAGGAGTTCATGGTCCGCAATACCTACATCTTTCCGCCGGCGCCGAGCATGCGGATCATCGGCGACATCATCGAGTACACGGCGCAGAAGATGCCGAAGTTCAACTCGATCTCGATCAGCGGCTACCACATGCAGGAGGCCGGCGCGAACCAGGCGCTCGAGCTGGCCTTCACCCTGGCCGATGGCAAGGAATACGTGAAAACCGCGCTGGCCAAGGGCCTGGACGTCGACGGCTTCGCCGGCCGGCTCAGCTTCTTCTGGGCCATCGGCATGAACTTCTACCTCGAGGTCGCCAAGATGCGCGCCGCGCGCCTCCTGTGGTGCCGGATCATGAAGGAGTTCAATCCGAAGAATCCCAAGAGCCTGATGCTGCGCACGCACTGCCAGACCTCCGGCTGGTCGCTGACCGAGCAGGACCCCTACAACAACGTGGTGCGCACCACCATCGAGGCCATGGCCGCGGTCTTCGGCGGCACCCAGAGCCTGCACACCAACGCGCTCGACGAGGCGATCGCGCTGCCGACCGAGTTCAGCTCGCGCATCGCGCGCAACACCCAGCTCATCATCCAGGAAGAGACCCACATCACCAGCGTGATCGACCCCTGGGCCGGCAGCTACATGATGGAAAAGCTGACGCAGGACATGGCCGATGCGGCCTGGGCGATCATCGAGGAGGTCGAGGCCATGGGCGGCATGACCAAGGCCGTCGACAGCGGCTGGGCCAAGCTCAAGATCGAGGCCGCGGCGGCCGACAAGCAGGCGCGCATCGATTCGGGCCGCGACGTCATCGTCGGCGTCAACAAGTACAAGCTCAAGACCGAAGACACCCACGACATCCTGCAGATCGACAACGTCAAGGTCCGGGATGGCCAGATCGCCAAGCTCAAGGCCATCCGCCAGAAGCGCGACAGCGCCGCCGTTCAAGCCGCGCTCGACGCGCTCACCGCCGCCGCGGAAAGCGGCGAAGGCAACCTGCTCGAACTGAGCATCAATGCGGTGCGCCTGCGCGCCACCGTCGGCGAGATCAGCGACGCGCTCGAGAAAGTCTATGGCCGCCACCGCGCCGACACCCAGAAGGTCACCGGCGTCTATGCCGCCGCCTACGACTCGGCCGAAGGCTGGGAGGCGCTGCAGCACGAGATCGCGGCTTTCGCCGAGGAACAGGGCCGGCGCCCGCGCGTGATGATCTCAAAGCTCGGCCAGGACGGCCACGACCGCGGCGCCAAGGTGGTTGCCACCGCTTTCGCCGACCTGGGCTTCGACGTCGACATGGGCCCGCTGTTCCAGACCCCCGAGGAATGCGCGCGCCAGGCGATCGAGAACGACGTCCATGCCGTGGGCGTCAGCACGCTGGCCGCCGGTCACAAGACGCTGGTGCCGGCCATCATCGCCGAGCTCAAGAAGCAGGGCGCCGACGACATCATCGTCTTCGTCGGCGGCGTGATTCCCCGCCAGGACTACGACTTCCTCTACGAGGCCGGCGTCAAGGGCATCTACGGTCCCGGAACGCCGATCCCGGCGAGCGCCAAGGACGTGCTCGAGCAGATTCGCGCGGCGGTTGCAGCCTGACGATGCCGCCCGCCAAGACACCGGTCACGGTGGACGCCCTGCTGGCCGACGACGGCCCGCCGCAGCGCCGCGCGATCGCCAAGGCGATCACGCTGCTCGAGTCGACCCGTGCCGACCACCGCGCGCAGGCCGACGAGCTGCTCACCGCCCTGCTGCCGCACACCGGGAAATCGTTCCGGCTCGGCATCTCGGGCGTGCCGGGCGTCGGCAAGTCGACCTTCATCGAAACCCTCGGGCTGTTCCTGATCGGACAGGGGCACCGGGTGGCCGTGCTCACCATCGATCCGTCGTCCACCGTCTCCGGCGGTTCCATCCTCGGCGACAAGACGCGCATGGAGCACCTGTCGGTGCATGAGCGCGCCTACATCCGGCCCAGCCCCTCGAGCGGCACCCTCGGCGGCGTGGCCGAAAAGACGCGCGAGGCGATGCTGGTCTGCGAGGCGGCCGGCTACGACATCGTGATCGTCGAGACCGTCGGCGTCGGACAGAGCGAGACCGCGGTCTCGGGCATGACCGACATGTTCGTGCTGCTGCAGCTGCCCAACGCCGGCGACGACCTGCAGGCGATCAAGAAGGGCGTGATGGAGCTGGCCGACCTTGTGGTGATCAACAAGGCCGACATCGACAAGGATGCGGCCACCCGCGCCCAGGCCCAGATCACCTCCGCGCTGCGCCTGTTCGGCCACCATGGCAATCCCGCGCATGCCCAGGCCATCCACGCGGCCCACGCGACGCCCGGCTCGCCCGAGGCCGAAGTGCGCTTCTGGCTGCCCCGGGTGATCCAGCTCAGTGCCCTGCTGGGCACCGGCGTGGACGCCTTCTGGGACGCGGTGCTGCAGTTCAAGTCGCTGCAGGCGGCCAACGGCCGCTTCGCCAGCCGGCGCGAGAAGCAGGCGCTGGCCTGGATGTGGGAGCGCATCGACGCCGGCCTGAAGCAGGCCTTCCGCCAGCATCCGCGGGTGCGCGAACTGCTGCCGCAGGCGGTGGCCCAGGTGGCGGCCGGCCGCCTGCCGGCCTCGACGGCTGCGCGCCAACTGCTCGCCGCCCAGGCCGGACAGGCGTAGCCTTCGGCCATCCCTTTCAAAAAAGATCAACTCCTACGACGGAACGTCATGAAAGAAATCCTCGAACAACTCGAAAATCGCCGCGCCCAGGCGCGGCTCGGCGGTGGCCAGAAGCGCATTGACGCCCAGCATGCCAAGGGCAAGCTGACGGCGCGCGAGCGCATCGCGCTGCTGCTCGACGACAACACCTTCGAAGAATGGGACATGTTCGTCGAGCACCGCTCGAGCGACTTCGGCATGGCCGACAACAAGATCCCGGGCGACGGCGTGGTCACCGGCTACGGCATGATCAACGGCCGCCTGGTGTTCGTCTTCAGCCAGGACTTCACGGTCTTCGGCGGCGCGCTCAGCGAAGCCCACGCCGAGAAGATCTGCAAGGTGATGGACCAGGCCATGAAGGTCGGCGCGCCGGTGATCGGCCTCAACGATTCGGGCGGCGCCCGCATCCAGGAGGGCGTGGCCTCGCTCGGCGGCTATGCCGAAGTGTTCCAGCGCAACGTGATGGCCTCGGGCGTGGTGCCGCAGATCAGCATGATCATGGGCCCTTGCGCCGGCGGCGCCGTCTATTCGCCGGCCATGACCGATTTCATCTTCATGGTGAAGGACAGCAGCTACATGTTCGTCACCGGCCCCGAAGTGGTGAAGACCGTGACCCACGAGGACGTCACCGCCGAAGAGCTCGGCGGCGCCTCGACCCACACCACCAAGAGCGGTGTCGCCGACATGGCGTTCGAGAACGACGTCGAGGCGCTGATGATGCTGCGCCGGCTCTACAACTACCTGCCGCTCAACAACCGCGAGAAGGCGCCGGTGCGGCCCAGCGGCGACCCGGCCGACCGCGCCGACCTGTCGCTCGACACCCTGGTGCCCGACAACCCCAACAAGCCCTACGACATGAAGGAGCTGATCGTGAAGGTGGTCGACGACGGCGATTTCTTCGAGCTCCAGCCCGACTACGCGAAGAACATCGTCATCGGCTTCGCCCGCATGGAGGGCCAGAGCATCGGCATCGTCGCCAACCAGCCGCTGGTCCTGGCGGGCTGCCTGGACATCAAGTCGTCGATCAAGGCGGCGCGCTTCGTGCGCTTCTGCGACGCCTTCAACATCCCGGTCGTGACCTTCGTCGACGTGCCCGGCTTCATGCCCGGCACCAGCCAGGAGTACGGCGGCATCATCAAGCATGGCGCCAAGCTGCTGTACGCCTATGCCGAGTGCACGGTGCCGAAGATCACCGTCATCACGCGCAAGGCCTACGGCGGTGCCTACGACGTGATGGCCTCGAAGCACTTGCGCGGCGACGTCAACCTGGCCTGGCCGCGCGCCGAGATCGCGGTGATGGGTGCCAAGGGCGCGGTCGAGATCATCTTCCGCGAAGACAAGAACGACCCCGAGAAGCTCGCCGCGCGCGAGGCCGAATACAAGGCGCGCTTCGCCAACCCGTACGTGGCCGGCACGCGCGGCTACATCGACGACGTGATCCTGCCGAGCGAGACGCGCAAGCGGATCTGCCGCAGCCTGGTGATGCTGCGCGAGAAGAAACTCGAAAACCCGTGGCGCAAGCACGGCAACATTCCGCTCTGAGACCGGAGAACAACAACATGTTCAAGAAAATCCTGATCGCCAACCGCGGCGAGATCGCTTGCCGCGTCATCAAGACGGCGAAGAAGATGGGCATCCTCACCGTCGCCGTCTATTCCGATGCCGACAAGGACGCGCGCCACGTCGAACTGGCCGACGAGGCGGTGCACATCGGCGGCTCGGCCAGCCGCGACAGCTACCTGCAGGCCGATCGCATCATCGCCGCCTGCAAGGCGTGCGGCGCCGAGGCCGTGCACCCCGGCTACGGCTTCCTGTCCGAGAACGAGGCCTTCGCGCGCAAGGTCGAGGAGGAGGGCATCGTCTTCATCGGCCCGAAGCACTATTCGATCGCCGCGATGGGCGACAAGATCGCCTCGAAGAAGCTCGCCAACGAAGCCAAGGTCAACACCATCCCCGGCTGGAACGACGCCATCGAGAGCGCCGAGCGCGCGGTGCAGATCGCCCAGGACATCGGCTACCCGGTGATGATCAAGGCCTCGGCCGGCGGCGGTGGCAAGGGTCTGCGCGTGGCCTTCAACGACAAGGAGGCCTTCGAGGGCTTCACCTCGTGCCGGAACGAGGCCCGCAACAGCTTCGGCGACGACCGCGTCTTCATCGAGAAGTTCGTCGAGGAGCCGCGCCACATCGAGATCCAGGTGCTGGGCGATGCGCACGGCCACGTGATCTACCTGAACGAGCGCGAATGCTCGATCCAGCGACGGCACCAGAAGGTGATCGAGGAAGCGCCGTCGCCCTTCATCAGCGACGCCACGCGCAAAGCCATGGGCGAGCAGGCCGTGGCGCTGGCCAAGGCCGTGAAGTACCAGAGCGCGGGCACGGTGGAGTTCGTGGTCGGCAAGGACCAGAGCTTCTACTTCCTGGAAATGAACACCCGGCTGCAGGTCGAGCACCCGGTGACCGAGGCGATCACCGGCCTGGACCTGGTCGAGCTGATGATCCGCGTCGCCGCCGGCGAGAAGCTGCCGCTGGCGCAGAAGGACGTCAAGCGCGAGGGCTGGGCGATCGAATGCCGCATCAACGCCGAGGACCCGTTCCGCAACTTCCTGCCCTCGACCGGCCGGCTGGTGCGCTTCCAGCCCCCGAAGGAGACCATGTTCTCCGCCGACACCGAGCACCTGTACGGCGTGCGGGTCGACACCGGCGTCTACGACGGCGGCGAGATCCCGATGTTCTACGACTCGATGATCGCCAAGCTGATCGTCCATGGCCGCGACCGCGCCCACGCCATCGCGCTGATGCGCGAGGCGCTCAACGGCTTCGTGATCCGCGGCATCAGCAGCAACATCCCGTTCCAGGCGGCGCTGCTGGCCCATCCCAAGTTCGTCAGTGGCGACTTCAACACCGGCTTCATCGCCGAGCACTACGGCAAGGGCTTCCATGCCGAGGACGTGCCGCACGACGATCCCGATTTCCTGGTCGCGCTGGCGGCCTTCGTGCATCGCCGCTACCGGGCGCGCGCGTCGGGCATCAGCGGCCAGCTCGACGGACACGGCGTGAAGGTCGGCGAACAGTTCGTCGTGGTCGTGCTGGACGCGCGGGGCCAGCATGTCCACAAGTCGGTGTCGGTCACCGACTTCCATGGCCAGACCGGCTCCAGCGCGGTGACGGTCGGCAGCAACAGCTACAAGATCGACAGCCGCGCACAGCTCGGGAACATCCGGGTCGATGGCCTGGTCAACGGCCGCACCTTCACCGCGCAGGTCGAGCGCGGCGCGGGCAAGAACCCGCTGGCATTGCGGGTGTCGCACAACGGCACGCAGATCGAGGCGATGGTGCTGTCGCCGCTGGGCGCGCAGCTGCTCTCGCTGATGCCCTACAAGGCGCCGCCGGACCTGAGCAAGTTCCTGATGTCGCCGATGCCTGGCCTCCTGGTCGAAGTCTCGGTCCAGCCTGGCCAGCAAGTGCAGGCCGGCGAGAAGCTCGCCGTCATCGAGGCGATGAAGATGGAGAACGTGCTGTTCGCGACGCAGGACGGCGTGGTCGGCCACATCGCGGCGGCCAGGGGCGAATCGCTGGCGGTCGACCAGATCATCATGGAGTTTGCATAGATGGGGGCCAACGACCTGTCGACGGCCAAGGCCGTCACCCTGCATCGCCCGGCGCCGCCGCCGCTTGCGCCGGCGGGGCCATGGTCGGTGGAGGCCGTGCAGGCCCTGCTCGACAAGCCCTTCAATGACCTGCTGTTCGAGGCCCAGGCGGTGCACCGCGCCCATTTCCCCGACGGCGACATCGAGCTCGCCACGCTGCTGTCGGTGAAAACCGGCGGCTGTCCCGAGAACTGCGGCTATTGCCCGCAGTCGGCCGAGTTCGACACCGGCGTCAAGGCGCAGAAGCTGATGGAGGTCGACGAGGTGCTGCGCGCCGCGCAGGCCGCCAGGGACGCCGGCGCCACGCGCTTCTGCATGGGCGCCGCCTGGCGCGCGCCCAAGGATCGCGACGTCGAGAAGATCGCGGTGCTGGTCGAGGCCGTCAAGGGCCTGGGTCTGCAGACCTGCGCCACGCTCGGCATGCTCGAGCCGCAGCATGCGCTGCAGCTCAAGGCGGCCGGGCTCGACTACTACAACCACAACCTCGACACGGCGCCCGAGTACTACACCGACATCGTCGACACCCGCACCTACCAGGACCGGCTCGATACGCTGGCCC
This sequence comes from Variovorax ginsengisoli, assembly GCF_030486595.1. Lineage (GTDB taxonomy): Bacteria > Pseudomonadota > Gammaproteobacteria > Burkholderiales > Burkholderiaceae_C > Variovorax > Variovorax ginsengisoli_B. The sequence goes on from NZ_JAUJZH010000008.1 coordinate 77,661, forward strand.
ACGTGCGCGCCGCCGGCATCAGCGTCTGCTGCGGCGGCATCGTCGGCATGGGCGAGGCGCCGGTGCACCGGGCGGGGCTCATCGCCCAGCTCGCCAACCTCGATCCGTATCCGGAATCGGTGCCGATCAACAGCCTGGTGCGCGTGCCCGGCACGCCGCTGGCCGATGCGCCGCCCATCGATCCGCTGGACTTCGTCCGCATGATCGCCGTCGCCCGCATCACGATGCCGAAGGCACGCGTGCGGCTGTCTGCGGGTCGCCAGCAACTCGGCGATGCGGTGCAGGCGCTGTGCTTCCTGGCCGGCGCCAATTCGATCTTCTACGGCGACAAGCTGCTGGTCACGGGCAACCCCGATGTCGAGGCCGACGTCCAGCTGCTGGCCAAGCTGGGCCTCAAGGCCCGTTCGACCACCGAACAAGGAGCATGCGCATGACGCGTCCATTCAGGGTGCTGGGCATCCAGCAGATCGCGATCGGCTGCCCGGACAAGACCCGGCTGCAGAAGCTGTGGGTCGACATGCTGGGCCTGGAGGTCACCGGCACCTTCAAGAGCGAGCGCGAAAACGTCGACGAAGACATCTGCGCGATCGGCAGCGGCCCCTTCAAGGTCGAGGTCGACCTGATGCAGCCGCTCGACCCCGAGAAGAAGCCGGCGGTCCACACCACGCCGCTGAATCACGTGGGCCTGTGGATCGACGACCTGCCCAAGGCCGTCGAATGGCTCACGGCCCAGGGCGTTCGCTTCGCGCCCGGCGGCATCCGCAAGGGCGCGGCCGGTTTCGACATCTGCTTCCTGCATCCGAAGAGCAACGACGAATTCCCGATCGCGGGCGAGGGCGTCCTCATCGAAATGGTGCAGGCTCCCCCGGAAGTAGTGACCGCCTTCTCGACGATGTCCAGCGGCTGACGCCCAACGTCGGGGCGAGCAGCAACTAGCCGGGGCGGCGCCAGATCGCCAGCGTGGCGGCCAGCAGCCACATGCCGACCGCACAGCCGCGGTTGAGCGCGCGCAGGCTGCGCTGCGAGAGCCAGCGCACGGCCTGGGTGCCGGCGGTGGCATAGCTCAGCATCACCAGTGTGTCGATGCAGACGAAGATGACGCCCAGCACCAGGTACTGGGGGCCCTGGGGATGGGCGATGTCGACGAACTGAGGCAGGAAGGCCGCGAAGAACAGCAGCGACTTCGGATTCGACAGCGCAACCGCCAGGCTGCGCAGCAGCGCCAGCCGGCCGCGCAGCGGCGGGTCCGCCGCCACCGCCAGCGCCGCGCCGACATCCGCCGGCGGCGTGCGCCAGAGCTTGACGCCAAGCCAGACCAGGTAGAGCACGCCGGCGACGCGAAGCGCATTGAAGAGCCATTCGGACGCCGCCAGCAGCGAGCCCAGTCCCAGCGCGACAGTGGTGATCACGACGCAACTGCCGATCGACGCCCCGGCGATGCCCCAGGCGGCCGCGCGCATGCCGCCCGAGATGCCGTTGGAGAGCGCCAGCAGCATGGTCGGCCCCGGCGTGATCGCAAGCGCGATCGAGGCCAGCGCGTAGAGGAGCAGGGTGTCCAGGCTCATGGCTCGCGGCGCTGGCTGGCCGCGGCACGGGCCCGCGCCAGCGCCGCCTCGATGATGGAGCGCTTGCGGTCGGCCGCCTCGGGTGCCGCCGCCGGCGCCTCACTCGGAGGCACGGCCGAAGCCGCGCCTGAGGCCTGCCGGGCGGCATGCAACGCGTAGCGCTCGCGCGCGTGGTCGGCCTGCGCCTGCGACCAGGCCTGCCATCCGGTGCGGCCCGGCGTGACGGTCTCCAGCGAGATGCAGTCGACCGGGCAGGCGGGAATGCACAGCTCGCAGCCCGTGCAATGGGCGTCGATCACGGTGTGCATGCGCTTGTGGATGCCGACGATGGCATCGGTCGGGCAGGCATCGAGGCACAGGGTGCAGCCGATGCACCAGGCCTCGTCGATGACCGCCAGGGTGCGCGGCAGCTCGATGCCGAATTGCGGGTCTAAGGCCCGGGCGGGCCGGCCGGACAGGGCGGACAGCCGCTGCACGCCCTCGGCGCCTCCGGGCGGGCATTGGTTGATGTCGGCCTCGCCGGCCGCGATGGCTTCGGCGTAGCCGGCGCAGTCTGGGTAGCCGCAACGGGTGCACTGCGTCTGCGGCAGGGCGTCCAGCAGGGCGGCAGCGCGCGGGTCCACGGCCTCAGGCGGATTTGCGCGCCACCCGCTTCGTCTGCGTGGCGGGCGCCTTCTTGCGCGCTGCGGCGGTGGCGGGCTCGGCGCTGCGCGTCGCCTTCCTTGCCGTTACCGGCCGCACCATGTCTTCGGCGACCGGCACCGGCGGCCCCGCGCGCTTCTGCGGCTTGTCGTGCTGGGCAATGAAGGCCTGGACTTCGGGGTAGACCAGTTCGCGCCAGCGGCGACCGCTGAAGATGCCGTAGTGGCCCGCGCCCTTGACCTCGTAGTGGTGCTGCTCGCTGTCGACGATGCCGGTGCAGAGATCGTGCGCCGCGCGCGTCTGGCCGGAGCCCGAGATGTCGTCCAGTTCGCCTTCGATCGTCAGCAGTCCGATGCCGCGAATGTCCTGCGGGCGCACCAGTTCGCGCTCGCCCTGGGGGTTGGTCACCTGCCAGGTGCCGTTCACCAGGTCGAACTGCTGGAACACGGTGCGGATGGTGTCCAGGTAGTAGTCGGCGTCCATGTCGAGCACGGCGTTGTACTCGTCGTAGAACTTGCGGTGCGCCTCGGTGCTGGCGTCATCGCCCTTGATCAGGTTCTTGAAGTAGTCGTAGTGGCTGCTGGCATGGTTTTCCGGGTTCATCGCGACGAAGCCGGTGTGCTGCAGGAAGCCCGGGTAGACGCGGCGTCCGGCACCCGGGAAGCCGTCGGGGACGCGGTAGATGACGTTGTTCTCGAACCACTCGAAGCTCTTGTTCATCGCCAGGTTGTTGACCGCGGTCGGCGACTTGCGGGCGTCGATCGGACCGCCCATCATGGTCATCGACAGCGGAATCTGCTCGCCGCGGCTGGCCATCAGCGACACCGCCGCCAGCACCGGCACCGTCGGCTGGCAGACGCTGATGACATGGCAGTTGCCGTATTCGGTCTGCAGGTAGCGGATGAACTCCTCGACGTAGTTGACGTAGTCGTCGAGACGGAACTTGCCCTCGGACAGCGGCACCAGCCGGGCGTTGGTCCAGTCGGTGATGTAGACCTTGTGGCCCTGCAGCAGGGCGCGCACCGTGTCGCGCAGCAAGGTCGCATAGTGGCCGGACAGCGGCGCCACCACCAGCACCACCGGCTGGCTCTTGAGCGTCTTCAGGGTTTCCGGCTGGTCGGTGAAGCGCTTGAAGCGGCGCAGCTTGCAGAACGGCTTCTCGAGTTCGACGCTTTCATGGATCACCACGTCGTGGCCATCGACCTTGACAGTCTTGATGCCGAATTCCGGTTTCTCGTAGTCCTTGCCGAGCCGGTACAGGAGGTCGTAGCCAGCCGCGATGCGCTGCGCCAGCGGCGCCTGTCCGAATGCCGTGCTTTGGCCGTAGAGTTTGGAAGCGGCCTGGGCGAAGTCGGCGAACGGCTCCATGAGGGAGCGCTGCGCTTCGTAGAGTTGGTAGAGCATCGGGGATTCTGAGAGTTGTTGCGATGCAATATATCAGCAGCTCCCCCTCCAAAATAGAGGGGGCGCCCCACTCGGGGGTGCCAGTCGTGACATCTTCACGCGGCGGCGTCGGCAGGGCGCCGGGAACGGCCGGAACCGCCGTCAGAGCACCTTGGCGATGCTCTCGCAGACGTAGTCGATGTTCTTGCTGTTGAGCGCCGCCACGCACATCCGACCGGTGTCAGTGCCGTAGACCCCGAACTCCTCGCGCAGGCGCACCATCTGATCCTTGGTCAGGCCCGAATAGCTGAACATCCCGATCTGGGAGGTGATGAAGCCCATGTCCTGCTTCACGCCGGCGGCCTTCAGGCCGTCGACCAGCTTCTGGCGCATGGCCTTGATTCGCACGCGCATTTCAGCCAGTTCTGCCTCCCAGACGGCGCGTCGTGCCGGGTCGTTGAGGACGGCGGCCACCACTGCGCCGCCGTGGATCGGCGGGTTGCTGTAGTTGGTGCGGATCGCGATCTTGAGCTGCGACAGCACGCGGGCGGCCTCTTCCTTGCTCTCGCACAGCACCGAGAGGGCGCCCACGCGCTCGCCGTACAGGCTGAAGCTCTTCGAGAAGGAGGTCGAGACGAAGAAGGTCAGGCCGGCTTCGACGAACTTGCCGATCACCGCGCCGTCTTCCTGGATGCCGTGGCCGAAGCCCTGGTAGGCCATGTCGAGGAAGGGGGTCAGGCCGCCGGCCTTGACCGCGGCGATGACCTGGTCCCACTGGGCGGGCGTGATGTCGTAGCCGGTCGGGTTGTGGCAGCAGGCGTGCAGCACGACGATGGTGCCGGCCGGCGCCGCCTTGAGCGCCGCCAGCATGCCTTCGAAGTCGATGCCGCGCTTGGCGGCGTCGTAGTAGGGGTAGCTCTCGACCGTGAAACCGGCGTTGGTGAACAGCGCGCGGTGGTTTTCCCAGCTCGGATCGCTGATCAGCACCTTGGCGGCGGGGGTGAGCTTCTTGAGGAAGTCGGCGCCGACCTTCAGGCCGCCGGTGCCGCCGATCGCCTGGATGGTGGCGACGCGGCCGGACTGCACGGGTTCGCTGTCGGCGCCGAAGACCAGGCCCTTGACCGCGTTGTCATAGGCGGCGATGCCGTCGATCGGCAGGTAGCCGCGGGCGCTGGGCGCCTTCATCATGTCTTCTTCCGCGGCCTGCACGCACTTCAGCAGCGGCAGCTTGCCGTTGTCGTCGTAGTACACGCCCACGCCGAGATTGACCTTTTTCGGATTGCCGTCGGCAGCGTATTGCTCGTTGAGGCCCAGGATCGGGTCGCGAGGCGCCATTTCGACGGCGGTGAACATTGACATGGAAAGTCCTTTGGATGAGCGGTTCACGTGAAGCCGGGTCCTGCGTTACGCTGCCCGGTTAGCTTGAATTTTACCGGCCACGCCACCAGCTTCAGCCGTCCACGCCATGCCAGAAACCTCAGAAGTCATTCCCGAACCGCAACATGCCGACCCGGTGGGTCCGCACAAGCCGGGCGAATTCATCAGTTTTCCCGGGTCGCCGTTCGAGCTTTTCCAGCCCTATCCGCCGGCGGGCGACCAGCCGAAGGCGATCGCGGGGCTGGTCGAGGGCGTGCAGGACGGCGAGGTGTTCCAGACCCTGCTTGGCGTGACCGGTTCCGGCAAGACCTTCACCATGGCCAACGTGATCGCCCGGCTAGGGCGCCCGGCGATCGTCTTCGCGCCCAACAAGACCCTGGCGGCGCAGCTCTACAGCGAATTCCGCGAGTTCTTCCCGAAAAACGCGGTCGAGTACTTCGTCAGCTACTACGACTACTACCAGCCCGAGGCCTATGTGCCGCAGCGCGACCTGTTCATCGAGAAGGACAGCTCGATCAACGAGCACATCGAGCAGATGCGGCTGTCGGCCACCAAGAGCGTGCTGGAGCGCCGCGACACGGTGATCGTGGCGACCGTGAGCGCCATCTACGGCATCGGCACGCCCGAGGACTACACGCAGATGCGCTTCATCATGCGCCAGGGCGACAAGATCGGTCAGCGCGACGTGATCGGCCGCCTGATCCGCATGCAGTACACGCGCAACGAGCAGGATTTCTCGCGCGGCACTTTCCGGGTGCGCGGCGACACCATCGACGTCTTCCCGGCCGAGCACAGCGAGCTCGCGATCCGCATCGAGCTGTTCGACGACGAAATCGAGTCGCTGCAGCTGTTCGACCCGCTGACCGGGCGCATCCGGCAGAAGATCCCGCGCTTTACGGTCTATCCGTCGAGCCACTACGTCACACCGCGCGACAAGGTGCTGAGCGCGGTCGAGACCATCAAGCTCGAACTCGACGAGCGGCTCAAGTTCTTCGTCGCCGAGGGCAAGCTGGTGGAGGCGCAGCGCATCGAGCAGCGCACCCGATTCGACCTCGAGATGCTGGCCGAGATCGGCCACTGCAAGGGTATCGAGAACTACACGCGGCATCTCTCGGGCGCCGCGCCCGGCGAGCCGCCGGCCACGCTGACCGACTACCTGCCGAAGGACGCCCTGATGTTCCTCGACGAGAGCCACCAGATGATCGGCCAGCTGGGCGGCATGTACAACGGCGACCGGGCGCGCAAGACGACGCTGGTCGAGTACGGCTTCCGGCTGCCGTCGGCGCTGGACAACCGCCCCCTCAAGTTCGAGGAGTTCGAGACCCGGATGCGGCAGTGCATCTTCGTCTCGGCCACCCCGGCGCAGTACGAGAAAGACAACGCCGGCAACGTGGTGGAGCAGCTGGTGCGCCCCACCGGCCTGATCGACCCCGAGGTCGAGGTCCGCCCCGCCACCCACCAGGTCGACGACGTGCTGCAGGAGATCCGCCTGCGGGTCGACAAGAACGAGCGGGTGCTGATCACCACCTTGACCAAGCGCATGGCCGAGCAGCTGACCGACTACCTGAGCGACAACGGCGTCAAGGTGCGCTACCTGCACAGCGACATCGACACGGTCGAGCGGGTCGAGATCCTGCGCGACCTCCGGTTGGGCAGCTTCGACGTGCTGGTCGGCATCAATCTGCTGCGCGAAGGCCTGGACATCCCCGAGGTCTCTCTGGTGGCGATCCTCGATGCCGACAAGGAAGGCTTCCTGCGCGCTGAGCGCTCCCTGATCCAGACCATCGGCCGCGCCGCGCGCAACCTGAACGGCAAGGCGATCCTGTACGCCGACCGGATGACGGATTCGATGAAGAAGGCGATCGGCGAGACCGAGCGGCGCCGGGCCCGCCAGATCGCCTACAACGAGACCCACGGCATCACGCCGCGCAGCATCGTGAAACAGGTGCGCGACCTGATCGACGGCGTCTACAGCGAGAAATCGGGCAAGGAGGCGGCCAAGCGCGAACTGGAGCGCGCCAAGGTCGAGGACATGTCCGAAAAGGACGTGGCGCGCGAGATCAAGCGGCTCGAGAAGCTCATGCTGGAGCACGCCCGGAACCTCGAGTTCGAGAAGGCCGCCCGGGTCCGCGACCAGCTGGCCGAACTGCGCGAACAGGCATTCGGGGCCTCCGGGCACGACAACATTGCTATCTGAGACCTTGCGGGACAGACCAAGAAACTGCGAAGCAGTTTTTGCTCTGTCCCCAACTGATCAGGTCTCCCCCCGCGCCACCGGGTTTACCCCAGCAGCCTGCAGGGGCTTCTGCTATACTTGACCGAAATACTCAAGAACAAAAGAACTTCGCGATGAAGGGCGACTCCAACCTTTCGGTTCACCGATCGGACCGGGGTCGTGCAGGGCGGAGACGACGTCACCGCGGCCCGGGGGGTTCGGTGTCCTTTCCACGGTAAGCACTCAAGGAGCTTGCGATGCGTCTCACTACCAAAGGCCGCTTTGCGGTTACGGCCATGATCGATCTGGCACTGCGCCAGAACACCGGTCCGGTCACGCTGGCCGCGATCAGCCAGCGGCAGCAGATTTCGCTGTCCTATCTGGAGCAGCTGTTCGGCAAGCTGCGCCGCCATGAACTGGTGGAGTCCACCCGCGGTCCCGGCGGCGGCTATTCGCTCGGCCGCAAGGCGGCCGACATCACGGTGGCCGACATCATCGTCTCGGTCGACGAGCCGATCGACGCCACCCAGTGCGGCGGCAAGGAAAACTGCCTCGGCGAGGCTGGGCGCTGCATGACGCACGAACTGTGGGCTTCGCTGAACCAGCGGATGGTCGAGTTCCTCGACTCCGTCACCTTGCAGAAGCTGGTCGACGACCAGATCGCCAAGGGCGTGCAGATCGAGAATAAGCCGGCCGTCAAGCGGGCGATCTCGGCCCAGCCGGTGGTCAAGCCGATACGCGTGAACGCACCGAACTCCGTGTTCGCACTGGGCAACGCCTTCGCCAAATCCTGATCCGGCGGCGCCTTCGGGCGCCTCGGTTGAAACACCATACACAACGATCAACCCCACGCCAGCCTGAGCCAGCCATGGACGTCACCCCTCATTTCCCCATCTATCTCGACTACGGCGCCACCACGCCGGTGGACCCGCGCGTCGTCGACGCGATGATTCCCTGGTTGCGCGAGCATTTCGGCAACCCGGCGTCGCGCAGCCACGCCTGGGGCTGGGAGGCCGAGGAGGCCGTCGAAAAGGCCCGTGTCGAGGTGGCCGACCTGATCGGCGCCGATCCGCGCGAGATCGTCTGGACCTCCGGCGCCACCGAGTCGAACAACCTCGCGCTGAAGGGCGCGGCGCATTTCTACAAGGGCAAGGGCAAGCACCTCATCACGGTCAAGACCGAGCACAAGGCGGTGCTCGACACGATGCGCGAACTCGAGCGCCAGGGCTTCGAAGTGAGCTACCTGGACGTCCAGGAGGACGGCCTGCTCGACCTCGAGGCGTTCAAGGCCGCGATCCGTCCCGACACCATCCTGGCGAGCGTGATGTTCGTCAACAACGAGATCGGCGTGATCCAGGACGTGGTCGCGCTGGGCAACATCTGCCGCGAAAAGGGCGTGATCTTCCACGTCGACGCGGCGCAGGCCACGGGCAAGGTCGAGATCGACGTCAAGACGCTGCCGATCGACCTCATGAGCCTGGCTTCGCACAAGACCTACGGTCCCAAGGGCATCGGCGCGCTGTACGTGCGCCGCAAGCCGCGCGTGCGGCTCGAGGCCCAGATGCACGGCGGCGGCCACGAGCGCGGCATGCGCTCGGGCACCCTGCCGACGCACCAGATCGTCGGCATGGGCGAGGCTTTCCGCCTGGCCAAGCTCGAGATGAAGGAAGACATCGCCAAGGCCACCGCGCTGCAGAAGCGGCTGCTCGACGGCCTGAAGGACGTCGAGCAGGTCTTCATCAACGGCAATCTCGAACACCGGGTGCCGCACAACCTGAACATCAGCTTCAACTACGTCGAAGGCGAGTCGCTGATCATGGGCATCAAGGGCCTGGCGGTGTCCAGCGGCTCGGCCTGCACCTCGGCCAGCCTGGAGCCCAGTTACGTGCTGCGCGCACTCGGCCGCAGCGACGAGTTGGCCCACAGCAGCCTGCGCATGACCATCGGCCGTTTCACGACCGAAGAAGAAATCGACTACGCGATCTCGACCATCAAGCACAACGTCGCCAAATTGCGCGAACTCAGCCCGCTGTGGGAGATGTTCAAGGACGGCATCGACATCAGCACGATCCAGTGGTCGGCTCACTGAAAATTCACAGAGGTACCCCACCATGGCTTACTCATCCAAGGTCATTGACCACTACGAAAATCCCCGCAACGTCGGCTCCTTCGAAAAGGGCGACGACTCGGTCGGCACCGGCATGGTCGGAGCGCCGGCCTGCGGCGACGTCATGAAGCTGCAGATCAAGGTCAACCCCGAGACCGGCGTGATCGAAGACGCGCGCTTCAAGACCTACGGCTGCGGCTCGGCGATCGCCTCGTCCTCGCTCGTGACCGAATGGGTCAAGGGCAAGACGCTCGACGAAGCGGCGGCGCTCAAGAATTCGCAGATCGCCGAGGAACTGGCGCTGCCGCCGGTCAAGATCCACTGCTCGATCCTGGCCGAAGACGCGATCAAGGCGGCTGTCAGCGACTACAAGGCCAAGCACGGCGTCGCGGCCGCGGCGGCGGAATCCGTTCACTGACATGGCTGTGACCCTGACCGAATCGGCCGCGCGCCACGTCTCCCGATACCTCGGCAAACGAGGCAAGGGCGTGGGCGTGCGGCTGGGCGTCAAGACCACCGGCTGCTCGGGCCTGGCCTACAAGCTCGAGTACGTGGACGAATTCGAGCCCGAAGACGTGGTGTTCGAAGACCATGGCATCAAGGTGCTGGTCGACCCGAAGAGCCTGGCCTACATCGACGGCACGCAGCTCGACTTCGTGCGCGAGGGCCTCAACGAGGGCTTCAAGTTCAACAACCCGAACGAACGCGACCGTTGCGGCTGCGGCGAGAGTTTTCGCATCTGAGCCCCTGCGCGCGATGCACCCGAGCCGCCCACACCAACGTGCCGGCGGCTTTTTAACGAGATGAGCCCCCAAGTTCGGCACTTCGTGTCCTTTCTGCCCCCCGAGGGGGCGCAGGCTGGCCTTGGGGCGGCCCGGCGCCCAGCCTTATGAACCTAAACGACACCGATTTCGTGCTTTTCGGCGTGCCGGCGACCTTTGCGCAAGACCGCGGCGCCCTCGACACCCGCTGGAAGGAACTGCAGCGCGAGGCCCATCCCGACCGCTTCGCGGCGCAGGGCGGCGCGGCGCAGCGGCTGGCGATGCAGTGGTCGGTGCGCATCAACGAAGCCTATCAGCGGCTCAAGAACCCGATCAAGCGGGCCACCTACCTGTGCCAGCTGAACGGCGCGCCGATCCGGGCCGAGACCAACACGGCGATGCCGGCCGCCTTCCTGATGCAGCAGATGGCGTGGCGCGAGGAACTCGACGACGCCCAGGACCCCGCCGCGTTCGAGAAGTTGCGCGTGGAGGTCGAGGCGGCCCGCGCGCGCGCGCTGTCCTCGCTCGACTGGCTGATCGACGAGAAGGGCGACTACGCAGAAGCGGCACGACAAGTGAGAGCCCTCATGTTCATCGAGCGCTTTGCCGAGGACATCGAGGCCAAGGTCGACCAATAGAGAAAATAGCGCGATGGCATTGCTCCAGATTTCAGAACCGGGCCAGGCGCCCGATCCGCACCAGCGTCGCATCGCGGTCGGCATCGACCTCGGCACCACCCATTCGCTCGTCGCGGCGGTCCGCAACGGCGTCGCCGAATGCCTGCCCGACGCCGAAGGCCGCGTGCTGCTGCCCTCCGCCGTGCGCTACCTCGACGCCGAGCGCCGGCAGATCGGCTTCGACGCGCTGGCCGCGCGGGCGAGCGATCCGTCCAACGTCATCACCTCGGTCAAGCGGCTGATGGGCCGCGGCCTGGCGGACGTCGCCAACCGCGAGGCGATGGCCTACCACCTGGCGGGCGACGGCGGCATGGTCAAGGTCCAGACGGCGGCCGGCGAGAAGTCGCCGACCGAAGTCAGCGCCGAGATCCTGGCGACCCTGCGCTACCGGGCCGAAGACACCTTCGACGACGACCTCCATGGCGCCGTGATCACCGTGCCGGCCTACTTCGACGAAGGCCAGCGTCAGGCCACCAAGGATGCGGCGCAGCTCGCCGGCCTCCACGTCCTGCGGCTCATCAGCGAGCCGACCGCGGCCGCGATCGCCTACGGGCTGGACAATGCCAGCGAAGGCGTCTACGCCGTCTACGACCTCGGTGGCGGCACCTTCGACATCTCGATCCTGCGGCTCACGCAAGGGGTGTTCGAAGTCATCGCCACCGGCGGGGATTCGGCGCTGGGCGGCGACGACTACGACCATGCGCTGGCCGGCCTCGTGCTCTCGAAGTGCGGCCTCGAGGCGCGCAGCGATGCCGATCGGGCGGCCCTGCTGGTCGCCGCCCGGGCCACTAAGGAGGCCCTTTCGGAGGCCACGTCCGCGCCTTTCGTCGCCCACCTGGCGGATGGCGACATCCGGGTCGACGTGTCGCGCGAGCAGTTCGAAGCCGCCACCGCCGCGCTGACCGCGCGCACCATCGCGGCCGTGCGGCGCGTGCTGCGCGATGCGCGGCTGGCGCCGGGCGAACTGCAGGGCATCGTGCTGGTCGGCGGCGCCACGCGCATGCCGCAGGTCCGCCATGCGGTGGCCGATTGCCTCGGCCGCGAGCCGCTGACCAACCTGGACCCGGACCAGGTCGTGGCGCTCGGCGCCGCGATCCAGGCCAACCAGCTGGCCGGCAACGGCGGCGCCGGCGACCTGCTGCTGCTCGACGTGATTCCGCTGTCGCTCGGCATCGAGACCATGGGCGGCCTGGTCGAGCGGATCGTGCCGCGCAACCAGACCATCCCGACCGCGATGGCGCAGGACTTCACCACCTACAAGGACGGCCAGACGGCGCTGGCGCTGCACGTGGTGCAGGGCGAGCGCGACCTGGTCGCCGACTGCCGCAGCCTGGCGCGGTTCGAGCTGCGCGGCATCCCGCCGATGGCCGCCGGCGCGGCGCGCATCCGGGTCACCTTCACCGTCGATGCCGACGGCCTGCTCAGCGTGAGCGCGAAGGAGCAGGGCAGCGGCGTCGAGGCCAGCGTTGCGGTCAAGCCTTCCTACGGGCTGTCGGACGAGCAGATCGCGGCGATGCTGAAGGACAGCTTCGCGACCGCGCAGCAGGACATGCAGGCCCGCGCGCTGGTCGAGGCGCGCGTCGATGCCGACCGCATGCTGATGGCGACGCAGAGCGCGCTGGACGCCGACGCCTCGCTGCTGTCGGCCGAGGAGCACGCCGCGATCGAGCAGCTGATGGCCGCGCTGCGCAGTGCGCGCTCGGCCGACGATGCCGCCGTGGTGGAGGCCGCCACCAAGGCGCTGGCCGACGGCACCGAAGCCTTCGCGGCCGCCCGAATGAATGCCGGCATCGCGCGTGCGCTCTCCGGCCGACAGATCGAATCCCTCTAGAACATGCCCACGATCAAGATCCTTCCCCATTCCGAGTACTGCCCGCAAGGCGCCGAGATCACGGCGCCGGCCGGCACCTCGATCTGCGAGGCCATGCTCGAGAACCACATCAACATCGAGCATGCCTGCGAGATGAGCTGCGCCTGCACCACCTGCCACGTGATCGTCCGCAAGGGCATCGAGTCGCTGAACGAGGCGGAAGAGGGCGAGGAAGACCTGCTCGACCGCGCCTGGGGCCTGGAGCCGCAATCGCGCCTGAGCTGCCAGGCGATACTCGCCCAGACCGACTTGACGGTCGAGATCCCGAAGTACTCGATCAACCACGCCAAAGAAAACCACTGATGTCCAGGCTCATCGTTCTAGACACCGAGACCACCGGCCTGTCGGCCGAGAACGGCGACCGCATCATCGAACTGGGATGCGTGGAGCTGTTCAATCGCAAGCTGACCGGCAACGACCTGCACATCTACTTCAATCCCGAGCGCGAGAGCCACGAGGACGCGCTGAAGGTGCACGGCCTGACCACCGATTTCCTGCGCGACAAGCCGAAGTTCGCGACCTTGGCGCAGGATGTCGTCGACTACCTGCGCGATGCCGAGCTGATCATCCACAACGCGGCCTTCGACGTCGGCTTCCTCAACAAGGAACTCGAACTCGCCGGCCTGCCGCCGCTCGCCAGCTTCGTCGGCGAGGTGACCGACACGCTCGCCATGGCCAAGGCGGTCTACCCGGGCAAGCGCAACTCGCTCGATGCGCTGTGCGATCGCTTCGGGGTCGACCGGTCGAACCGCACCTTCCACGGCGCCAAGCTCGACGCCCAGCTGCTGGCCGACGTCTACATCAACCTCACACGCGGACAGGATGCCCTGCTGATCGACGTCGCGTCGAACGAGCCCGCGCACGGTGCGGTGGTGACGATCGACCTGAGCGCCTTCGAGCTGCCGGTGCTGGTCGCGACCGAGCATGAGCTCGCCGCGCACGAAGAGGTCTTGGTGCAACTCGACAAGTCCAGCAACGGCCGAACGCTTTTTCGCCAGACAGCCGAAAAAGCTGTGGCATAATCGCAGGCTTCGCATCGCACGGTGCGAAAAACATCCAGAAGGTATCCAAAAAGATACCTAAAGGTGTGCGGCCAGATTCACTCTGACGCCGTGTACCGGGGGCGGTTAGCTCAGGGGTAGAGCACAGCATTCACACTGCTGGGGTCGGAGGTTCGAAGCCTCCACCGCCCACCAATCACTTTTTTCATCGTCGGCATCCCGCGCGCTAAGCTTGGCGTATGGACGAATTCGATTGCGCCGTCATCGGCGCCGGCGTGGTGGGTCTGGCCGTGGCGCGCGCGCTGGCCCTGCGGGGACGCGAGGTCATCGTGCTCGAATCCGAGGGCGCGATCGGCACCGGCACCAGTTCCCGCAACAGCGAGGTGATCCACGCCGGCATCTACTATCCCCAGGGCTCCCTGAAGGCGCAGTTGTGCGTCGAGGGCAAGCAGCGTCTGTACGCGTACGCCGAAGACCGCGGGCTTCCGCATCGACGCTGCGGCAAGCTGATCGTCGCCACCAGCGAAGCGCAGGTCGGGCAGCTCGAGGCGATCGCCGCCAAGGCGCGCGCCAACGGCGTCGACGATCTCGTGCTGCTCTCGCGCACTCAGGCCAGGGCGATGGAGCCGGCGCTCGAATGCCTGGCGGCCCTCCATTCGCCGAGCACCGGCATCGTCGACAGCCACGCGCTGATGCTGAGCCTGCAGGGCGACCTCGAGCATGCCGGCGGCGTGCTGGCGCTGAAGTCCGGTGTCGTCGGCGCTGAGTGCGGCGGCGCCGGCATCGTGCTGAAGGCTTCCGACGGCACGGCCCTGCGCTGCAACAGCGTGGTCAATGCGGCCGGTCTGGCCGCGCCGCTGCTGGCCCGGCAGTTCGACGGCCTGCCTGCGGCCGCGGTGCCGGGGGCCTGGTTCGCCAAGGGCAGCTATTTCACGCTCGCCGGCCGGGCGCCGTTCAGCCGCCTGATCTATCCGGTGCCCGAGGCCGCGGGACTGGGCGTGCACCTGACCCTCGATCTCGGCGGCCAGGCCAAGTTCGGACCGGACGTGCAGTGGGTGGCATCGCCCGACGACCTGGTGGTGGACCCGGCGCGCGGCGAGGGCTTCTATGCCGAGGTACGCAAGTACTGGCCGGCGCTGCCGGACGGCGCGCTGGTGCCGGGCTATGCCGGCATTCGGCCCAAGATATCCGGCCCCGGGGACGCCGCGGCCGACTTCATGATCCAGGGCCCGGCGGCGCACGGCGTGCCCGGGCTGGTCAACCTGTTCGGGATCGAGTCGCCGGGGCTCACCAGCAGCCTGGCGATCGGCCGCTTCGTCGGTGATCTGCTGTCGTAGAGCCGCGCGGGCATGTACCATGGAACGGCGTGCCGTTTTGTCGGCGCGGTGTCGCCGGCGCGGTGCCGGCGTGAATGAGGAGGACCTTTTTCGATGACTGCTTCCACCAACCTCGAAGCCGCGGCCAACGCCGTGGCCGAAGACATCGCCAGCGACGTGCGCGGCGTGCTCGCCAGCAAGGACCTCGATTCCGTGCCGCACATCAAGGCACTGCGCCAGCGCATCGACAGCAAGCTGGCGATCGCGCGGGAGCTGGCGGCCGAGAAGAGCCGCATCGCTGCGCAGAAGGCCCGTGAAGCCGCCAATACGGCCAATGCCTACGCGCATGACGAACCGTGGCAAATTGCCGGCGCCGCGCTGGCCGTGGGTGTGCTGGTGGGCCTGCTGCTTGGGCGCCGCTGATCAACGCCCCAGGGGCGCGGCGGAGTTCGGAGGATGAGCCTCAGCGCCCTGTTCGGAATCAAGTCCCGCCTGCGGCGCCTGCGCATCCTGGCCGGTGAAGGGGCGCTGGCCGCCAGTGATCGCGCCCAACTCCTGCGGCTGGCCTGGGACGAGGAGAAGCAGCGCCTGCGGCTGATGCTCGGCCTCGGGGTGGCGGTTGCCGGGCTGACCACCGTCGTCATCGCGCTGCTGTCGGTGGCGATCGTGGTGCATTTCTGGGACACGCCGTATCGCGCCACGGTGGCCTGGGTGCTGGCGCTGGCGTGGGGTGGGCTCTGGATCGCGGCCGTGCTGCTGCTCATGGGCACGCTGCGCAAGTCCTCGGCCCTCGATTCGGCGCGCCTGACCTTCGAACGCGATCTGGACTGGTTCCACCACCGCTTCGGTGCCGATCAGGACGAAGATGACGCGCAAGCGCTTTCGCTCACCAGCGAGCAGTTGCTGGCCCGTATCGAGCGCCAGCGCGAGCGCATCGCCACGCTCGAGGCGGCCGCCAGCGGCGCCGGCGAAGCGCCGAGCCAGCCCGAAACCGTCTCGGCCGCGGCCCTGCGCATCGCGCGCGAACATCCGATCGCCACCGGGGTCGCGACGGCCACGGTGATCGCCGTGCTGGGTCCGCGTCGCCTGGTCCGATGGGCGACGGTGATCGCCCCGGTGCTCTGGCGGATGCGCGGCTGAAGCCTGGGCGGGCTCGATCTGGCCCGCGCATCTCAGCCTTTGCTTGCGCGCAGGGCCTGGGCGGCCTGGCGCACCAGCGCCGGGCCGCGGTAGATGAGCCCGGTGTAGATCTGCACCAGGTCGGCGCCGGCCTCGACCTTGGCCAGGGCGTCCGCTGCGCTCAGCACGCCGCCTGCGCCGATGATCGGAAAGCCCTTGCCGAGCGTCGCGCGCAGTTGGCCGATCACCCGGTTGCTGGCTTCGCGCACGGGTGCACCCGACAGGCCGCCGGCTTCCTCGGCATGGGGCAGGCCCGCCACGGCGTCGCGTGCCAGCGTGGTGTTGGTGGCGATGACGCCGTCCATCCGGTGGCGCAGCAGCGTCGCGGCGATCACCTTGACCTGCGCCTCGTCGAGGTCGGGCGCGATCTTGACGAACAGCGGCACCCGCTTGCCCTGGCGTGCCGCCAGCGCTTCGCGCTTGTCGGCCACGGCACCGAGCAGGCCGTCGAGTGCCTCGTCGCTTTGCAGCGAGCGCAGGTTGGCGGTGTTGGGGCTCGAGATGTTGATCGCGACATAGTCGGCGTGCGGATAGACCCCATCGAGGCAGACCAGGTAGTCGTCGACCGCGCGCTCGATCGGGGTGGCTGCGTTCTTGCCGATGTTGAGCCCCAGCAGCATCGGCGGCCTCGAGGTGTCGCGCCGGAAGCGGGCCCGCTGCACGTTGGCGATGAAGGCCTCGAGGCCTTCGTTGTTGAAGCCGAGCCGGTTGATGAGCGCGTCGCGCTGCGGCAGGCGAAAGATCCGCGGCTTCGCGTTGCCCGGCTGCGGCTTGGGCGTGACCGTCCCGACTTCGACGAAGCCGAAGCCCATGGCGCCGAAGGCGTCGATGCAGCGGGCGTTCTTGTCGAGGCCCGCCGCCAGGCCGACCCGGTTCGGGAACGACAGCCCCGCCAGGGTGACCCGGTCGGCCACGCGCGGCGCCGCGTAGGCGCAGGCCAGCGGCGTGTTCTGGGTCCGCGCCAGCGCGTCCAGGGTCAGCTCGTGGGCCCGTTCGGCGTCGAATCCGAACAGGAAGGGGCGGGCAAGCGCGTAAAGAGAGGAGGGCAACGGCAGGAGCATCGGATAATTCTCGGCTTCAGACTTCAATCAGCCCAGGATTCTCCCCGATGACTTCCTCCGCACCCGCTCCGGTCCTGACGCAGGACGAACTCAAGGCACTGGTCGGCCGCGCCGCGCTGGACTACGTGCCCAAGGGCGAGATCATCGGCGTCGGCACCGGCTCGACCGTGAACAAGTTCATCGAGGCGCTGGCCGGCATCAAAGACCAGATCCGGGGTGCGGTGTCGAGTTCGGTGGCCTCGACCGAGCGGCTGCGGGCGTTGGGCATCGCGGTGTTCGACAGCAATGCGGTCGACGAACTGGCGGTCTATATCGACGGGGCCGACGAGATCGATGGCCGCGGCTACATGATCAAGGGCGGCGGCGCCGCGCTCACGCGCGAGAAGATCGTGGCGGCGCAGTCGAAGCGCTTCGTCTGCATCGCCGATGCCTCCAAGCTGGTGAACACGCTGGGCGCCTTCCCGCTGCCGGTCGAAGTCATCCCGATGGCGGCCCGGCGCATCATGCGGCAGTTCTCGCGGCTGGGCGGCCTGGCGCAGGTGCGCGAGAAGGACGGCGCCCCGCTGGTGACCGACAACGGCCAGCACATCGTCGACGTGACCGGCCTGCGGATCACGGATCCGCTCGGCTTCGAGAACGAGGTGAACCGGTGGCCCGGCGTGGTCGAGGTCGGCGTGTTCGCCCACCAGCGTGCCAGCGTCTGCCTGCTGGCGACGCCCTCGGGCGTGCGCACGATGACCTTCGGCTGAGGGAACGCCGGAGGCTGCTAGAACCGGATTCCGGCCGGATTGCTCGGCGTCGGTCCGTTGGCCGCAGCGGGCAGGTCGGCCGCCGGCGAAGGCGGCGGTTCCGCGGCGGCCGGCGCGGGCGCCGCCGCAGGTTGCTGCGCCACAAGCGGCTGGGCCGGGCCGTTGCGCCAGCCGGCCGGCAATTGCGAGCTCTTGGGATAGCCGGCCGCATCCAGGTACTGCGACCACTCGGCGTCACCGAAGCCCTTGAGCTGCTGCGATCCGATCGTCAGCAGCGGCAGCGAGCTCTGGCCGCTCAGGCGCTGGAGCGCCGCCACGTCCTCGTTGGACTTGACCGTGCGTTCGTCGAAAGGTACGCCGCGCGTGACCAGCAGCGAGCGACCGGCGGCGCAAGGGCCACAGTCCTCGCTGGCGTAGAGCATGACCGGATAGCGCTGGACCACCTGCCGCAACTCGTAGGGCAGCCCGCCGCCCGCGCTCGCGACGCTGTTGCCGGTCCGGGCCGGCGCCGCCGGCGCGTTGGCGCTCGGCGGCTGGTCGGAGAAGGTGACCTTGCCGTTCTTGTCGACGTTGCGGTACACCGGCTGCGCCAGCGCGGCGCCGGCGACCAGCAGCAAGGTGAGACCCGCGAAGGCAGTCTGGAGCTTCATTCGTGCTTTCTGGATTCCAATGTAACGAAGTATGTCAGGCCGGCTGCGCCTCGGCCATGCCCTGGTGTCGCAACAACGCATCGAGTTGGGGTTCGCGGCCCCGGAAAGCCTTGAAGGACTCCATCGCGCTGCGGCTGCCGCCGGCTTCGAGGATCGCCTCGCGGTACTTGCGCCCGGTTTCGATGCTCGGCTCGCCGTTGGCGCCCGCGGTCTCCTCGAAGGCTGCGTAGGCATCCGCGCTCAGAACTTCGGCCCACTTGTAGCTGTAGTAGCCGGCCGCGTAGCCGCCCGAGAAGATGTGGCTGAAGGTGTTCGGCGTGCGGCTGAATTCGGGCGCCGGCATCACCGCGACTTCCTGGCGCACCTCGGCCAGCAGCGCCATCACGTCGCCCGGCTGGGCGGTGGCGGCGTCGTAGCGGGTGTGCAGCAGCATGTCGAAGAGCGAGAACTCGATCTGGCGCAGGGTCTGCAGGCCGCTCTGGAAGTTCTTCGCCGCGGTCATCTTGTCGAACAGGGGGCGCGGCAACGGCGCGCCGGTGTCGACGTGCGAGGTCATGTGCGCGAGCACGTCCCATTCCCAGCAGAAGTTCTCCATGAACTGGCTCGGCAGCTCGACCGCGTCCCATTCGACGCCGCTGATGCCGGAAACGTCGCGTTCGTCGATGCGGGTCAGCATGTGGTGCAGGCCGTGGCCAAACTCGTGGAAGAGGGTGGTGACGTCGTCGTGCGTGAGCAGCGGCGGTTTGCCGTCGACGCCCTCGGCGAAGTTGCAGACCAGTTGGGCGACCGGCGTCTGCACCCGGCCGGTGTCCGGGCGCAGCCAGCGGGCGCGGACGTCGTCCATCCAGGCGCCGCCGCGCTTGGCGGCGCGGGCCGAGGGATCGAGGTAGAACTGGCCGACCTTCTGGCCGGCGCGCTCGATGCGGTAGAACTCCACGCTGGGGTGCCAGACCGGCGCCGTGTCGCGCTGGATCGACACCTCGAACAGGGTCTCGACGATCTTGAACAGGCCCGCCATCACCTTGGGCGCCGTGAAGTACTGCTTGACCTCCTGCTCGCTGAAGGCGTAGCGCGCTTCCTTGAGCTTCTCGCCGACGTAGGTCCAGTCCCAAGGCTGGGGATCGGCGAGCCCCAGGTGCTCGGCGGCGAAGGCCCGCAGGTCGGCCAGGTCGCGCTCGCCGTAGGGCCGGGCCTTGGCGGCGAGGTCGCGCAGGAACTTGATCACCTGGTCGGCCGACTCGGCCATCTTCGGCACGATCGAGAGCTCGCCGAAGTTGGGGTAGCCGAGGAGCTTGGCTTCTTCCTGGCGCAGCGCGAGGATCTCGCGGATCAGTGCGGTGTTGTCGAAGGCCGGGTCGCCGAATTCGCTGGCCCGCGTGACGTAGGCGCGATAGAGCCGCTCGCGCAGCGCGCTGTTCCTGGCGAACTGCATCACCGGCAGGTAGCAGGGCATCTTGAGCGTGAGCTTGTAGCCGTCCTTGCCCTCGGCCTCGGCGGCGGCGCGGGCGGCGCCGATCACGTCTTCAGGCACCCCATCGAGGTCTTCGAGGACGGCGTACCAGGCAAAGGCGTCGGTGGCGTCGAGCGCGTTCTCGCTGAACTTCTGGCTCAGTTCGGCCTGGCGTTCCTGGATCTCGGCAAAGCGGGCCTTGGCCTCGCCCTGCAACTCGGCGCCGCCGAGCACGAAGTTGCGGATCGCGTTGCGGTGCGCCTGGCGCTGCTCGGGGTTCAGGGTCGCGGGGTCGATGGCCTTGTACTTGGCGTACAGCCGCTCGTCCGAGCCCAGGCGGGTCCAGAAGGCGGTGACGCGCGGCATGGCCTCGTTGTAGGCCGCCCGCAGCTCGGGGGTGTCGGCGACGGCGTTGAGGTGGCCGACCGCGCCCCAGGCGCGGCTGAATCGCTCCGACGCCACGTCCAGCACCTTTGCGATGGCGGTCCACTCGGCCGGAAAGGCGGGCTCGGTCACCGCCTGCAAGGCCGACTCGGCGCCGGCGAGCAGGGCGTCGACCGCCGGTGCGACATGCTCCGGCTTGATCTGGTCGAACAGCGGGAGGTCGTTGAAGTCGAGGAGCGGATTGGTCATGGTCTGATTCAGATGGCGGACGGGGGGCGCGAGTTCAAGTGGCGCTGGCGGCGGCCGTGCGTTCTGCGGCCTCGATCGTGTTCACCAGCAGCATCGTGATGGTCATCGGGCCGACGCCGCCTGGCACCGGCGTGATCCAGCCGGCCACCTCGCGCACGCCGGCGAAGTCGACGTCGCCGCAGAGCTTGCCTTCGTCGTTGCGGTTCATGCCGACATCGATCACGACGGCGCCGGGCTTGACCATGTCGGCCGTGAGCACGTTGCGCTTGCCGACCGCCGCCACCACCACGTCGGCCTGGCGGGTCATGGCGCCCAGGTCGGCGGTCGCGCTGTGGCAGATGGTGACGGTGGCGCTCTTGGCCAGCAGCATCAGGGCCATCGGCTTGCCGACGATGTTGCTGCGGCCGATGACCACCGCGTGCTTGCCGCGCAGCTCGTAGCCGATCGACTCGAGCATCTTCATGCAGCCGTAGGGGGTGCAGGGCCAGAAGCCGGGCGAGCCGGTCATCAGGGCGCCGGCGCTGGCGACGTGGAAGCCGTCGACGTCCTTGGCCGGCGCGATCGCCTCGATCACCTTCTGGGCGTCGATGTGGGCCGGCAGGGGGAGCTGGACCAGGATGCCGTGGATGGCCGGGTCGCTGTTGAGCGCCTCGACGCGGGCCAGCAGGTCGGCTTCACTGAGCTCGGCCGGGTACTTCTCGAGTACCGAGTGCAGGCCGTTGTCCTCGCAGGCCTTGACCTTGTTGCGCACGTAGACCTGGCTTGCCGGGTTCTCGCCGACCAGCACCACCGCCAGGCCGGGCACCACGCCGCGGGCCTTGAGCGCCGCGGCGCGGTTGGCGACCTCGGCGCGCAGTGTCTTGGAGAGCGCGTTGCCGTCAATCAATTGGGCTGTCATCGTTTTTCGAACTTCAGAAATGGAAACGCCCGCTTGCGCAGGCGTGGAGTTTGCAACCGGTTGCCGGTGGCGGTACAGGCCGGCGCCGGGCCGCCCCAAGGCGGCCTGCGGCCCCCTCGGGGGGCAGCGACACACGAAGTGAGGAGCGTGGGGGCAAGTGACTAGGCCTTGGCGGGCGTCGCCGCTTGCCCGAGGGCGATCTTGAGCAGGTCGGCCACGGTGTTGGCGTTGAGCTTTTCCATGATGTTGGCGCGGTGCGCCTCCACCGTCTTGATGCTGATGCCGAGGTCGTCGGCGATCTGCTTGTTGAGGCGGCCGGCGACGATGCGCTCGAGCACTTGGGCCTCGCGGCCGGTCAGCTTGGACAGCAGGGCGTCGCGGCTGGCCGATTGCTGGTGCTGCGCGAAGGCGCCGCGGGCATGGTCGAGCATGCGCTCGACCAGGGCCACCAGCGCCTCGTCGTTGAAGGGCTTCTGGATGAAGTCCATCGCGCCCTTCTTCATCGAGTCGACCGCCATCGGCACGTCGCCGTGGCCGGTGATGACCACGATCGGCAGCGGCGAACGGCGCTCGATCAGGCGGTCTTGGAGCTCGATGCCCGACATGCCGCCCATGCGGATGTCGACGATCAGGCAGGCCACTTCGCGCGGGTCGTAGCGCGACAGGAAGGACTCGGCCGAATCGAAGCAGCGGACCCGGTAGTCCTTGCCCTCGAGCAGCCATTGCAACGAATCACGAACCGCTTCATCGTCGTCGACGACATAGACAGTGCCCTTCTTCGGAATCAAACTCATGCAGGTACTTTCGCCTCGTTGCTTGCTACGGAATCGATAGCGTCCAACACCGGTAACCAGAAGGAAAAACGGCATCCGACCACATCCGGCCCATTGTAGATGTTCTCGGCCTGCATCCGGCCACGGTGGGACTCGACGATGGTGCGGCAAAGGTTGAGGCCGATCCCCATGCCTTCCGGCTTGGTCGAGAAAAAGGCCTCGTAGAGCCGGTCCATGACTTCGGGCGCCAGGCCCATGCCGGTGTCCTGGACCGAAAACTCGACCGCCGGCTGGCCGTCGATGTTCTTGGGCAGCACCCGCAGCTCGACGCTGCGGCGCGCCAGCGGCCGGTTGGCCAGGTCGATCGACTCGGCGGCGTTCTTCAGCAGGTTGACCATCACCTGCTCGATCAGGATCGGGTCGACCCGCAGGATCGGCAGCCGCGCCGCCACGTAGTGATTGAGCCGCACGTTGCGCCGGCGCAACTCGATGCCGGCCAGCTCGACCGCTTCGCTGACCATGGTCGAGACCTCGGCCGGCGTGCGGTTGGGCTCGCTGCGTTTCACGAAGGAGCGGATGCGCTGGATGATCTGGCCGGCGCGCTGGGCCTGCTTGGAGGTCTTCTCGAGCGCCGCCAGCAGGGCCTCCGAGTCGATCTGCTGGCCCTTGATGCGCGACACCATCCCGTTGCAGTAGTTGGTGATCGCGGTCAGGGGCTGGTTGAGTTCGTGCGCCACGCTGGAGGCCATTTCGCCCATCGTGATCAGGCGGCTGGCGGCATGGGCGCGGTCGGCCTGCGCCGCCGCCAGGTCCTCGGCGTCGCGCCGCGGCGTGATGTCGGTGGCGATCACCAGCTGCGCCAGCCGGCCGTCGACCCAGGTCAGGTAGCGCGAGCGCACTTCCAGCCACTTGCCGAGTTCGGGCACGAAGATCTCGTTGTTGGCAGGCTGGGCGGTGGTCAGCTGGTCGATCGGCAGGCCGGCGAAGGAGTCGACGTCGTCCATCTCCTCGTCGCGCGCCTGCGTGGCCGGCACGCCGGCCTGCGCCACCATGCCCAGGTGGCCGACCGTGTTCGAGCCGAACCAGAGCCGGTAGAGCTTGTTGGCGAACAGCAGCTCCTCGCTGCCGAGCGGCGCCACCGACACCGAGGCATCCAGCGCCTCGAGCACCGTCGTGAAGCGCTCGTACGAGGCCGACAGCTGCTCCCGGATCCGGGTCGGCTCGGTGATGTCGGTCATCGAGGTCATCCAGCCGGTCTGGTGGCCGCGGGCGTCGATCAAGGGCGAGACGTAGAGCCGGGCATTGAAGACGCTGCCGTTGCGGCGCTTGACCCGGACCTGGAAGCCGCCGGGCAGGGCGCGGCCGTGGAGTTCTTCCTCGAGCCGCTCGTTCATGACCTCGCGGTCGGACTCGAGCCAATAGGGGAAGGGCGGCGTTTGGCCGACCAGCTCGTTCTCGCTCCAGCCGGTCATGGCGCAGAAGGCGGCGTTGACGTAGGTGATGCGGCCCTCGAGGTCGAGCACCCGCATGCCGGTCAGCATGGAGTTCTCCATGGCGCGCCGGAAATTGGTCTCGGCCACCAGCGCCTGCTGGGCCTGCAGCCGGCGGCGGGTGTGGCGCCAGGTGCCGATCAGCATCCAGCTGGTGAGCACGCTGAGCGCCCCGACCAGCCAGAACAGGCCGTTGCCGACCACGCCCTGCGAGGTTCGATAGGCCTGCGCCCGCAGCACCAGCGCATTGCCGACCGGCGACACCGGGACTTCGTATTCGTTGGTGCGCACGGTCCAGGGCAGCAGCCGGGTGCCGGCGCCGCGCGGGCTGGCGACCGTGTTGCCGGCGATCAGCCCGCCCTTGGCGTCGAGCAGCGACACCGCATAGCGGGCCGACACCTCCGAAGGCATGCCGTAGCGCAACAGGCCGTCGATCGAGAACTCGCCCATCAGCATGCCGGCGAACAGCCCCTGGTCGAACAGCGGGATGTAGAGCCCGAGCATCGGCGGCGGGTCGCCGCCGGCCAGCGGCTGCGAGAACACCGGCTGGCGCAGTTCGCGCGCCAGCGCATAGTTGCTTTCGATGTCGCCCGGGCGCAGCACCTCGCCGACCGCATGCTGCAGCGCCGGATGGACGCTCGGCGCCGCGTAATTGGCCTTGAAGCGCCGGCGGTCGTCGATCCAGCTGACCGACTGCAGCTCGGGGAACTGGCTCACCAGCGACTCCGCCCGGCTGGTGAACTCCGCCGCGTCGATCTCGCGATTGGAGGCGTCGCGGGCCAGCCGCATCAACTGCTCCTGCCGTTCGAGCAGGCGCAGCCGCACCCGCTGCTGGGCGTACTCGACGTCGCGCTTCACCGATTCCTGGACCCGCTCCACCTCCTCGGCCCGCAAGTACCAGAAGGCCGAGACGATGGCCGCGAGGAAGAGCAGAACGGCGGCCAGCGGCGCCAGCATGGCGACCGCGTCCTGCAGCACCGGCGTCTGGCGGCGCCACCAGCGTCGCAGCCAGGACAGCGGCGACGCGGCATTGCGCGCGACGGCGATCGGAGAGGAAAGGGGCATCGTGCAAGTTTAGGTGATGCCCTGTGGCGGGAGAGGGGCGCAGTCCGAGTGCCGGGGACCCACGTGCGGATGCTTTGTCCTGATGAGTTTCATAATAAGAAATCAACAAGCACGATTTGAAATCTCAATAATTCTGTGCGAAACTCCCGCGCACTGCTGGATACGGCACTAAATTACGCCCACAACCCCTCACAAGGAGACAAGCATGTCGGCAAATCCCGAGAACCATTTCGGCTCGGCTGCAAACGACCTGGACGCGCAGGAAACGCGTGAATGGATGGACGCACTGTCCGCCGTGATCGAGAGCGAGGGGCCCGATCGCGCGCACTTCCTCCTCGAGCAATTGCTCGAGCACGCACGCCAGAACAGCATCGACAAACCGTTCTCGGCCAATACCGCCTACGTCAACACGATCGAGACCAACCAGGAGGAGCGCTCGCCCGGCAATGCCGAGATCGAGGAGCGGCTGCGTTCGTACATGCGCTGGAACGCGATGGCGATGGTGGTCAAGGCCAACCGCCACCACCCGCCCGAAGGCGGCGACCTAGGCGGCCACATCGGCTCCTTCGCCTCGCTGGCAAGCATGTTCGGCGCCGGCTTCAACCACTTCTGGCACGCCGAGAGCGAGAACCACGGCGGCGACTGCCTCTACATCCAGGGCCACGTGTCGCCCGGCATCTATGCCCGCGCCTACCTCGAAGGCCGGCTGACCGAAGAACAACTGCTCAACTTCCGCCAGGAAGTCGACGGCAAGGGCCTGTCGAGCTATCCGCATCCCAAGCTGATGCCCGAGTTCTGGCAGTTCCCGACCGTCTCGATGGGTCTGGGCCCGCTGATGGCAATCTACCAGGCGCGCTTCCTCAAGTACCTGCATGCCCGCGGCATCGCCAACACCGAGAACCGCAAGGTCTGGGTGTTCTGCGGCGACGGCGAGATGGACGAAGTCGAATCGCTGGGCGCGATCAGCCTGGCGGCGCGCGAGAACCTCGACAACCTGGTGTTCGTGATCAACTGCAACCTGCAGCGCCTGGACGGCCCGGTGCGCGGCAACGGCAAGATCATCCAGGAACTCGAGGGCGAGTTCCGCGGTTCGGGCTGGAACGTGATCAAGCTGATCTGGGGCAGCAACTGGGACCCGCTGCTGGCGCGCGACAAGGAAGGTGCGCTGCGCAAGATCATGCTGGAGACCAACGACGGCGACTACCAGTCGTTCAAGGCCAATGACGGCGCCTACGTGCGCAAGCATTTCTTCGGCCGCGACCCGCGCACGCTCGAGATGGTCGCCAAGATGAGCGACGACGAGATCTGGAACCTCCGCCGCGGCGGCCACGACTCGCAGAAGGTCTATGCGGCCTTCGACGCCGCCGTCAAGCACAAGGGCCAGCCGACCGTGCTGCTCGTGAAGACCGTCAAGGGCTTCGGCATGGGCAAGATCGGCGAGGGCAAGAACACGGTCCACCAGACCAAGAAGCTCGGCGACGAGGACATCAAGGCCTTCCGCGACCGCTTCAACATCCCGATCCCGGACAGCCAGATCGCCGACCTGCCGTTCTACAAGCCGGCCGACGACACGCCCGAGATGAAGTACCTGCACGAGCGCCGCAAGGCGCTGGGCGGCTACCTGCCGCATCGCCGCGTGAAGGCCGACGAGAGCTTCACCGTGCCGGCGCTGGAGACCTTCAAGGCCGTGCTGGAACCCACCGCCGAGGGGCGCGAGATCTCGACCACACAGGCCTACGTGCGCTTTCTCACGCAGCTGCTGCGCGACCAGGCCCTGGGCCCGCGGGTGGTGCCGATCCTGGTCGACGAGGCGCGCACCTTCGGCATGGAAGGCCTGTTCCGGCAGATCGGCATCTACAACCCCGCGGGGCAGCAGTACACGCCGGTCGACAAGGACCAGGTGATGTACTACCGCGAGGACAAGGCCGGCCAGATCCTGCAGGAAGGCATCAACGAGGCCGGCGGCATGTCGAGCTGGATCGCGGCGGCCACCTCGTACAGCACCAACAACCGGATCATGGTGCCGTTCTATGTGTACTACTCGATGTTCGGCTTCCAGCGCATCGGCGACCTGGCCTGGGCGGCCGGCGACATGCAGGCGCGCGGCTTCCTGCTCGGTGGCACCTCGGGGCGCACCACCCTGAACGGCGAAGGCCTGCAGCACGAGGACGGCCACAGCCACATCCTGGCCAACACGATCCCGAACTGCGTCAGCTACGACCCGACCTTCGCGCACGAAGTCGGCGTGATCCTGCACCACGGCCTGAAGCGCATGGTCGAGAAGCAGGACAACGTCTACTACTACATCACGCTGCTCAACGAGAACTACCCGATGCCCGGCCTGCAGCCCGGCACCGAGGAACAGATCATCAAGGGCATGTACCTGTGCAGGCAGGCGGCCGCGCTCAAGGCCAAGTCGCCGTCGGTCCAACTGCTGGGCAGCGGCACGATCCTGCGCGAGAGCTTCGCGGCCCAGGAGCTGCTCGAGAAGGACTGGGGCGTTTCGGCCGCGGTCTGGAGCTGCCCGAGCTTCAACGAGCTGACTCGCGACGGCCAGGAAGCCGACCGCTGGAACCTGCTTCATCCGACCGAGAAGCCGCGCGTGTCCTTCGTCGAACAGCAGCTGTCGGCGAGCAGCGGTCCGGTGGTGGCTTCGACCGACTACATGAAGGCCTACGCCGAGCAGATCCGTCCCTTCATCCCGAAGGGCCGCAACTACAAGGTGCTCGGCACCGACGGCTTCGGCCGCAGCGACTTCCGCAACAAGCTGCGCGAGCACTTCGAGGTCAACCGCCACTTCATCGTGGTGGCGGCACTGAAGGCGCTGGCCGAAGACGGTGCGGTGCCGGCACAGAAGGTGGCAGACGCAATCAAGAAGTACGGCATCAACGCCGAGAAGATCAACCCGCTCTACGCATAACACCAATCAACGGCGCCCGTAGGGCGGGAGACACGATATGGCAACAGTGGAAATCAAGGTGCCGGACATCGGCGACTTCGACGAGGTCGCGGTGATCGAAGTGCTGGTGAAGGTCGGCGACACGGTGAAGGCCGAGCAGTCGCTCATCACCGTGGAGTCGGACAAGGCCTCGATGGAGATTCCGTCGAGCCAGGCCGGCGTGGTCAAGGAACTCAAGGTGGAGGTCGGCAGCAAGGTCAAGGAAGGCTCGGTGGTGCTGGTGCTCGAAGGCGAGGGCGCGGCTGCGCCTGCGGCCTCGGCGCCCGCGGCAGCAGCACCGGCACCTGCGGCCGCTGCCCCTGCGCCGGCAGCGGCGGCCGGCCCGATCGACATCAAGGTGCCCGACATCGGCGACTTCAAGGATGTCGCGGTGATCGAGGTGCTGGTCAAGCCCGGCGACACGATCAAGGCCGAGCAATCGCTGATCACGGTCGAGTCCGACAAGGCCTCGATGGAGATCCCGTCGTCGGCGGCGGGCGTGCTCAAGGAACTCAAGGTCAAGGTCGGCGACACGGTCAACATCGGCGACCTGATCGCGGTGATCGAAGGCACCGCGGGCGCCGCGGCGCCCGCGGCTGCGGCACCGGCATCGGCACAGGCCGCTGCGGCAGCGGCACCGGCCAGCGCGTCGGCACCGGTCCCTGCGGCGTCCGCACCGGCCGCCGCCCCGCCGGCGCACGACCCGACGGTTGCGCCCAGCGGCAAGATGCCGCACGCCTCGCCCTCGGTGCGCAAGTTCGCGCGCGAACTCGGCGTGCCGCTCGAGGAAGTCAAGGGCAGCGGGCCGAAGGGCCGCATCACCCAGGAAGACGTGCAGAGCTTCACGCGCTCGGTGATGAGCGGCGCGGCCAGCACCAAGGCCGCCGGCGCCAAGGCGCCCGCGGGCGGCGGCGGCGAGGCGCTCGGCCTGATCCCGTGGCCGAAGGTCGACTTCACCAAGTTCGGCACGGTCGAGCGCAAGGACCTGTCGCGCATCAAGAAGCTCAGCGGCGCCAACCTGCACCGCAACTGGGTGATGATCCCGCACGTCACCAACAACGACGAGGCCGACATCACCGAGCTTGAGGCCTTCCGGGTCGCGACCAACAAGGAGAACGAGAAGTCGGGCGTCAAGGTGACGATGCTGGCCTTCGTGATCAAGGCCATGGTCTCGGCGCTGAAGAAGTTCCCCGACTTCAACACCAGCCTGGACGGCGACCAGTTGGTCTACAAGCAGTACTACAACATCGGCTTCGCGGCGGACACGCCGAACGGGCTGGTGGTGCCGGTGCTCAAGGACGCCGACAAGAAGGGCGTGCTGCAGATCAGCCAGGAAATGGGCGATCTGGCCAAGAAGGCGCGGGACGGCAAGCTCGGTTCCGCCGACATGCAGGGCGGCTGCATCTCGATCAGCTCGCTGGGCGGCATCGGCGGCACGCACTTCACGCCGATCATCAACGCGCCCGAGGTCGCGATCCTGGGCCTGTCGAAGGGCCAGATGAAGCCGGTGTGGGACGGCAAGCAGTTCGTGCCGCGCCTGACGCTGCCGCTGTCGCTGTCCTATGACCACCGCGTCATCGACGGTGCTGCGGCGGCGCGATTCAACGCCTACCTGGGCCAGGTGCTCGCGGACTTCAGACGCGTTCTCCTATGACCACGGTGGTGGCCGTCCGCAAGGGCGGCCAGGTCGTGATGGCGGCGGATTCGCTCGTGACCTTCGGCGACACGCGCCTGTCGCACCGCGCCGAAGCCAACCAGAAGCTGTTCATGGTGAACGATGCGGGCGGGCAGAGCATCTTCGCGGTGGCCGGCGCGGCGGCGCACTTTCTTGTGCTCCAGCATGCGCTGGCGGCGCAGCCCCCCGAGGCGCTGCGCTTCGGCAGCAAGGACGAGATCTTTCGCACCTTCACGCTGCTGCATCCGGTGCTCAAGGACTCGTTCTTCCTGCAGGCCAAGGAAGACGAGCACGAGCCCTACGAGTCGAGCCAGTTCACGATGCTGCTGGCCAATGCCAGCGGCATCTACGGCATCTACAGCTACCGCGAGGTGTTCGAGTTCAAGCAGTTCTGGAGCATCGGCTCGGGACGCAGCTTCGCACTCGGCGCCATGCACGCGGTCTACGACAAGGCGCGTTCGGCGCGCGATGTCGCCGAGGCCGGCGTTGCGGCGGCCTGCGAATTCGATCGCAATTCGGCCGGTCCGGTCGACGTTCTCACACTCAAACTGAAGGTGTCCAAATGAGCGAAGTACAAGTCAAGGTGCCGGACATCGGCGATTTCGATGAAGTCGCGGTGATCGAGGTGCTGGTGAAGGCCGGCGACACGGTGAAGGCCGAGCAGTCGCTGATCACGGTGGAGTCGGACAAGGCCTCGATGGAGATCCCGTCGTCCGCGGCCGGCGTGGTCAAGTCGGTGGCCGTGAAGGTCGGCGACAAGGTCAAGGAGGGCTCTGTGGTGCTGACGCTCGAGGCGGCCGAAGGCGCCGCCGCGGCGCCGGCACCGGCACCGGCGGCAGCAGCCCCTGCCGCAAGCCCGGCGTCGGCACCGAAGCCGGCCCCGGCTGCGGCGGCCCCCGCGCCTGCCGCCGCATCGAGCTACACCGGTTCGGTCGACCACGACTGCGATCTGCTGGTGCTCGGCGCCGGCCCGGGCGGCTATTCGGCCGCCTTCCGCGCCGCCGATCTCGGCCTCAAGGTGATCCTGGTCGAGCGCTACGCGACGCTCGGCGGCGTCTGCCTCAATGTCGGCTGCATCCCGTCGAAGGCGCTGCTGCACGTCGCCGCGGTGATCGACGAGGTCAAGCACTTCGCCGACCTCGGCGTCAGCTACGGCGAACCGAAGATCGACCGCGCCAAGCTGCTCGGGCGCAAGAACAAGGTGGTGGGCAAGCTCACCGGCGGCCTGGCGGCGATGGCCAAGATGCGCAAGGTCACGACGGTGCGCGGCATCGGCGAGTTCATCGATCCCTTCCACGTGAAGGTGCAGGAAACCAGCGGCGACGGCCAGGCCACCACCGGCAAGGCGCAGACGGTCAAGTTCCGGCATTGCGTGATCGCGGCCGGTTCGCAGGCCGTGCACCTGCCCTTCATGCCGAAGGACCCGCGCGTGGTCGACTCCACCGGCGCGCTCGAACTCGGCATCGAACCGAAGCGCATGCTGATCCTCGGCGGCGGCATCATCGGGCTCGAGATGGGCTCGGTCTATTCGACCCTGGGCGCGCGGCTCGACGTGGTCGAGATGCTCGACGGGCTGATGCAGGGCGCCGACCGCGATTTGGTCAAGGTCTGGCAGAAGCTCAACGCGCCGCGCTTCGACAACATCATGCTGAAGACCAAGACCGTGGGCGCCGAAGCCACCAAGGATGGCATCCGCGTGACGTTCGAGGGCGAGCAGGCGCCGAAGGAGCCGCAGTTGTACGACCTGGTGCTGCAGGCCGTGGGCCGCAGCCCCAACGGCAAGAAGATCGGCGCCGAGAAGGCCGGTGTCGCGGTCAGCGACCGCGGCTTCATCCCGGTCGACATCCAGATGCGGACCAACGTGCCCCATATCTTCGCGGTCGGCGACATCGTCGGCCAGCCAATGCTGGAGCACAAGGCGGTGCACGAGGCGCACGTGGCGGCCGAGGTGATCGCCGGCGAGCAGAAGGGCGACAAGGAACTGGCGAGCGCGGCTTTCAATGCCCGCGTGATCCCGAGCGTGGCCTACACCGACCCCGAAGTGGCCTGGGTCGGCCTGACCGAAGACCAGGCCAAGGCCGAAGGCGTGAAGATCGAGAAGGGCCTGTTCCCCTGGACCGCCTCGGGCCGGGCGATCGCCAACGGCCGCGACGAGGGCTTCACCAAGCTGCTGTTCGATGCCGAGTCGCACCGCATCGTCGGCGGCGGCATCGTCGGCACCCACGCTGGCGACATGATCGGCGAAATCGCGCTGGCGATCGAGATGGGCGCGGACGCCTACGACATCGGCAAGACCATCCATCCGCATCCGACGCTGGGCGAGAGCATCGGGCTGGCGGCGGAGGCGGTGCATGGCCACTGCACCGACCTGCCGCCGGTGAAGCGCTGAGCGGCGGCTTGCCGCCCCATGAAAAAATCCCGCCTGGCGCGGGATTTTTTTCGTCCGGATCAGGGCGGTATCAGTCGCCCGAGGCCTTGACCTCGTCCTGCGCCGCGGCGACCCGGCGGGCGCCGCTGAAACGGCGCTGCCAGTAGCTGCCGCTCATGTCTTCGACCCGCACTTGCGCGCCGGGCTTGGGGGAATGGATGAACTTGCCCTCGCCGACATAGATCCCGACGTGGCTGAAGGCGCGGCGCATGGTGTTGAAGAACACCAGGTCGCCGGGCTTGAGCTCGCTGCGGTCGATCTTCTGGGTGGCGGCGGCCTGTTCTTCGGCGCGGCGCGGCAGCAGGTGGCCGACCGTCTGGGTGTACATGGCGCGGACGAAGCCGCTGCAGTCGAAACCGGTCTCGGCCGTGTTGCCGCCGCGGCGGTAGGGGACGCCCAGGAAGCCGATGGCGGTCACCACGAGGTCGGAGGTGCGATCGGCGACCGTCTGGCGAACCTGGTGGAATTGGCCCAGCAGGGTCTTCTCGGCGACCGGGGTGCCCGTCTGCGGGTCGGTGGTCGGATCCAGCTGCGGCGCGGCGTGTGCGTGGAGGGCGAGCAGCAAGCTGGCGGTGAGGAGAAAAAGTCGCATGGCGCGTAGGATATGGACGACACCTTGGGGTGTCAATTTCATGCGGATTCGGGATTCTGCACGTAAACAGTTGTCGGAGAAAGGATTTTTTCCATTTCTCACATACCCAAATGTAAAAGTCAACGTTATGGGCCATAAGTTCTTTGCTGGATGTAATGCAAAAGATTTGCAATTCGGGTTGAAATGGCACCGGCCCGGAAATCCGCCGACGCCAAGGAAAACATGAAATCGTTGCTGCTTTCGCGGGTTCGCCAAGGGCTCGCCCGTTTCCTTTTCGCGTCCCTGGCGACCCTCGGCGTGGCGCAGGCGGCACCGCGACCGGAGATCGTCGCGGCCGGGCTCGAGAACCCCTGGGGCGTCGCCTTTCTTCCGGACGGGCGCTTTCTGGTCACCGAGCGGCCCGGGCGGCTGCGGGTGGTGGCGGCAGACGGCCAACTCGGCGCACCGCTGGCCGGGCTGCCACCGATCGCGGCGGGCGGGCAGGGGGGGCTGCTCGACGTGCTGGCCGATTCCGCCTTCGACCGGAACCGCACGCTGTACTTCTGCTTTTCCGAACCCGAGGCGGGCGGCCCGGCCAACGGCACCGCGCTGGCGCGCGCCCGGCTGTCCGCCGACGCCAGCCGCCTCGAGGATGTCAGGGTGATATTCAGCCAGCGGCCCAAGGTGGTCAGCCGCAACCATTTCGGCTGCCGCATCGTCGAGGCCGCGGACGGAACGCTGTTCCTGACCCTGGGCGAGCGTTTCAGCCGCAAGGAAGACGCGCAGAAACTCGACAACCACCTGGGCAAGATCGTGCGTATCGGCAAGGATGGTTCGGTGCCCAGGGACAATCCCTTCGTCGGCCAGGCCGGCGCGCTGCCCGAGATCTGGAGTTATGGCCACCGCAATGGCCAGGGCGCGACGCTGGGGCCCGATGG
Organism: Variovorax ginsengisoli; assembly: GCF_030486595.1. Classification (GTDB taxonomy): domain Bacteria; phylum Pseudomonadota; class Gammaproteobacteria; order Burkholderiales; family Burkholderiaceae_C; genus Variovorax; species Variovorax ginsengisoli_B. The sequence goes on from NZ_JAUJZH010000008.1 coordinate 111,073, forward strand.
CAAGCTGTGGATGCACGAGCATGGACCGCAGGGCGGCGACGAGATCAACGTCCCGCAGGCCGGCCGCAACTACGGCTGGCCGGTGATCACCTACGGCGAGAACTACGGCGGCGGCAAGATCGGCGACGGCATCACGCAGAAGGAGGGCATGGAGCAGCCGCTGCACTACTGGGTGCCCTCGATCGCCCCGTCGGGCATGGCCTTCCTGACCAGCGACCGCTACGGCGCGACCTGGAAGGGCAACCTCTTCGTGGGCTCACTCAAGTTCGGCTACCTGGACCGGATCGTCCTCAAGGACGGCAAGGTCGCGTCCGAGCAGAAGCTGCTCGAAGACGGCAAGGCGCGCATCCGCGACGTCAAGCAGGGGCCGGACGGCCTGCTCTATATCCTGACCGACGAGTCGAACGGCAAGCTGATCCGGCTGCGGCCCGACTGAAGCACGTTCCGCCGCCGCAGCACGCGCGGGCCGCAAGTCCCCGCGCAACGGTGGTACGGTCCGGGATCACACCGTATTTCGCGAAAGACTCCCATGCTGCTCGATGCCTCCCAATCCCAACTGGTCCTGGTCGACTACCAGACGCGCCTGATGCCGGCCATTTTCGAGGCCGAGGCCGTCGCGAAGAACGCGGTCCGGCTGGGAGAAATGGCCCGGCTGGTGGAGGTCCCGATCTGGGGCACCGAGCAGAATCCGTCCAAGCTCGGCGAGAACCTGCCTGAGATCCGCGCGCTGTGCCAGCGCACGCTGGCCAAGATGCACTTCAGCGGCGCCGAGGAGGGCCTGGGCGAATGGCTGCGCGTGCCCGTGAAAGCGCCGCAAGGCAACGCCCGCAGCCTTCCCAAGCACTTGCAGAAGCCCGCCGCGGCCGAGGAGCGCAACACCATCGTGATCGCCGGCTGCGAGGCCCACGTCTGCCTGCTGCAGACGGCGCTCGACCTGCTCGAGGACGAGTTCGAGGTCTGGGTCGTGACCGATGCGTGCAGTTCGCGCACCGAGCGCAACCGCGACGCCGCCTTCGACCGGCTGGCCGGCGCGGGTGCCGAACTCGTGACCACCGAGATGGTCGGCTTCGAATGGCTGCGCACGGCCGAGCATCCGCGGTTCAGGGAACTGCAGGCCCTGATTCGCTGACGGCCGGACCCTCGAGACGCGGGGCGCTTCAGGGCGGGGCGCCGCGACGGGGCCGCCGGAGCCGCTTCAGATAGGCGTCGCGGACGATCAGGGCCATGGTCTCCACCGGCGTGAACACCAACGAGGCGCTGCCGAGCACGGCCGAGGCGAAGTCGCCGAGCTGGAACACGGCCGGCCCGCCGTCAGGGGTCAGGAAATGGCTGATGACCAGGGCGTGCCAGAGGAACAGCAAGAAATTGGCCGCCAGCACGGTCTTCAGCAGCCGGCTGCTGAACATGGTCAGGCAGATGCCGGCCTGCACGGTGGCGGCCGCCAGCAGCGCCATGCCGAGCGGGTAGCCCGCCGCGTAGCCTTGCAGCGCGGCGGCGGCCAGCAGCAGGGAGATGGCCGCCAGCAGTGCCGACTTGCGGCGTACCGAAACGATGGCGGCGGAGCGATGGGGAGTCACTGGCCCCAGTCTGGACGAGGCGCGCGCGGAAGTGAATCCGCCATATGGGGGATGGGGATGGCTCGCGACCGGGCCTCAGTGGGCAAAGGCGAGCGGCTCGAAGTCGCGCCCTTCGGCTTGCGCGATCAGCCGCGCCGTGGCGTGGGCGGCCATCTCCAGGCGCCGGACGTCGCGCTGGTCCAGATGGGGGCAGGCCGCGAAACTGAAGCCGCACAACATGCCGTACAGCGTGCCGTCCGACAGGCGCACCGGCACACCGATATGGGCGCCCAGCGCTTCGTAGTAGAGGGGAAGTCCGTAGTCCGAACGGACACTTGCGACGTCCGGCGTCAGGCACGGCATGCGGCCGTCGACGATGCGCTGGCAGATGGTTTCGTCGAGGGGATGGCCCTCGCCCTGCTTGATGACGGCGTCTTCGGTGCGCGAGGCGATGTGGCGGAACACCCGGGAGCCGTCGACGAACTCGCCGATGAAGACCACCTCCAGCTTGAGCTGCTCGCGCACCACACGCAACAGGCTGCCGATCGAGACCTCGATCAGGCCGCTGGCGCGCAGGTCGGCGTCGGCCGTCACAGCGGTGAGCCGCGTCGCCCCGTCGTCCGCAGGGTCGGGGCTCGTGTCGAGAATCGTTTTCATGGAGTGCCGATTCTGCCGCCAGAGTGAAAAAAGCCGAACTCGTTCATTTGTCCTGGAGGCGTCGATAGGCGCTGAAGTGCCGGATCGCCTTCTTTTCGTCTCCCAGGTGGTCGTGCAGGCGCGCCGCATTGAAGTGAGCGTCGCCCAGGCCCGGGTCGAGCGTGAGGCAGCGGTCGTAGGCCATCAGGGCCTCGCGGTAGCGCTCCAGGTCTTCCAGCGCCACCGCGCGGTTGAAATGCAGCAGGGCGACCTCGGGGCGCTGGGCGAGCGCCTCGTCGTAGAGCGCCACGGCCTCCGCATGGCGGCCCGATTCGCAGAGCAGGGCGCCGAGATTCAGGTAGGCGTCGGCATACGCCGGCGCGCCCTCGAGCAGGCGGCGGTAGGCGCGCTCGGCCGCTGCCGGGTCGCTCGCCTCCAGGGCCTCGGCTTGCGCGAACAGCGTCTCGGGCGACGACTGGACCAGCGCCGGCGCCTCGGCCGGGCCGCGCTCGACGAAGGCCACGGTGCCGCTCATCGCCGCGACATCGAAATCCATCAGCAGCTGGCCCGACTCGGCCGCCCACCGGCTGCCCCGCTCGTGCACGGCGACCTCGCTGCCGACGGCGGTGATCCGCAGTCCGCTCAGCGGCAGTTCGGCTGGCAGCGTGCCCTTGAGCCGCTGCAGCGCGCGCACGATCTTGCGCGTCGGGATGTCGGCCAGTTGCAGCTTGTGGGCGGTGCGCAACAGGACGACGTCTCGAAACGAGAAGCGGTATTCGTTGCGCGGTCCGCGCGATGGGCTGACGAAGCCATGGGCGATGAGTCTGGCGACCGCGCTGCGCGACAGGCCCAGCATCTCCTGGATGCCGCGCAGGGTATGGGGCGCCGGCGGCGGCGACGGCTTCACTTTCTCGATCGCGCGCGCGCCGGGGCCGGGGCCTCGGCCTCGGGCGCCTTGGCGCTGGCCCGCTTCACGCCCTTGCGCTCCTTCGAGGCCAGCGGCGTGACCTTGTCGGCGGGCGCCCGCGCGGCGCGCTGGCCGGCTGTGCCGCCGCGGGCCAGGCTGGCACGCAGCATTTCGGTGAGGTCGATGATCTGGCCGCCCGCGTCGGCGTCGCGCGCCTCGGCCGCGACCACCTGCTTGCCGGCGATCTTGGCATCGATGGCGGCCAGGATGCGCTGCTTTTCCTCGTCGACGAACTGGGTCGGGTCGTAGCTGTCCTCGGCGATCTGGTCGATCAGCTGGAGCGCGAGCTTCACCTCCGCGTCCGAGGGCTGGACCTGCTCGATATCGAGTTCCTTCAGCGAGCGGACCTCGTCGGCGTAGAGCAGCTGCTGCAGCACCAGGCCGTCTTCGGCGGCGCGCACCTGGACCACGTACTGCTTGCCCTTCCAGGCCCATTTCGCGAGTGCGCAGCGGCCGCTTTCCTGCATGGCGGCGCGCAGCAGCGAATAGGATTTGCCGCCGCGCTTGTCGGGGGCGAGGTAGTAGGCCTTGTCGTAGTAGATCGGATCGACCGCCTTCTCGGGAATGAAGCTCACGATGTCGATCGCATGGCTGGCGCTTTCCTCGACCGCCTTGAGTTCATCAGGCGTGAAAAGCACATAGCGATCCTTCTCGAATTCGTAGCCCTTGACCATCTCGGACCGCGGAACGACGGTGGCCGGGTCTTTTTCGGACACGTACTGTTGCTTGACGCGGGAGCCGTCGCGAGTGAGGAGGTTGAACTTCACCGTGCTGCTGCTCTCGGTCGCGGAATACAGCTTGACCGGAATGGAGACCAGACCGAAACCCAGGGACAGGGAAGCGATCGAACGAGCTGCCATGCGGACCTCCAAGGACGGTGCGGCGCACCCAGGATGCGCAGGATGCCACTTTACGGTGGCTTCGAACAGGGGCGGGAGCCCCCGGCTGCACCCGTCATTGCTTGCCGAGATGCACCGCGACCTGCTCGACCCGGGGGCCGACGTCCGCCACCGCCTGGCGCAGCGCATGCTCGCTCACGCCGAGCCGTTCGCACCAGTATTGGATCTCGCCCGCCTGAGTGACGTCGATGGGGTCGTGGGCTTCGTCGGACATGGCAGTGTTCTCCATTCGGTAGGCGGCCATCGTGGCCGTCGGCTCGGCGCCGGCATGGCGGAAAATCCTGCGTCTTCGTGCAGGACGATGCCGATGTCCGGGCACTCCATGGCCTTGAACAGTGCCCCCGGCACCGTCATATGCGCGTCGTGGCACAATGCGAGAGTACTCAGGCCCTTCCCCAGCCACAGTCGCATCCGCCAACCGGTCCAGCCGTGTCGCGGAAGGTTTCTTAACCAGCTAGTGCTTCCTTCAGGGAAGCGAAGGTCAGCGGAATATGAGCGATTCCTCGTCGACGGGTTCTTCCGTCTACAGCGCCTACCAAGGCAACACCTACCTCTTCGGCGGCAATGCGCCCTATGTCGAAGAGATGTACGAAAACTACCTCTCCAATCCCGGCAGCGTGCCCGACAACTGGCGCTCGTATTTCGATGCGCTCCAGAACGTGCCCGCCACCGACGGCAGCAATGCCAAGGACGTGCCCCACCTGCCGGTGGTCAACGCCTTCGCCGAGCGTGCCAAGCAGGGCACCACCAAGGTGGTGGTGGCCAGCGGCGCCGACTCCGAGCTGGGCCGCAAGCGCACCGCGGTCCAGCAGCTGATCGCCGCCTACCGCAACGTCGGCGCCCGCTGGGCCGACCTCGATCCGCTCAAGCGCACCGAGCGTCCGGCCATTCCCGAGCTCGAGCCTTCGTTCTACGGCTTCGCCGACGCTGACCTCGAAACGGTGTTCAACACCAGCAACACCTTCTTCGGCAAGGAGACGATGTCGCTGCGCGACCTGCTGAACGCACTGCGCGAGACCTACTGCGGCACCATCGGCGCCGAGTACATGTACATGACCGACCAGGGCCAGAAGCGCTGGTGGCAGCAGAAGCTCGAAAGCGCCCGCACCAACCCGCAGCTGGGTGCCGAGCAGAAGAAGCGCGTGCTCGAGCGGCTCACCGCCGCCGAAGGTCTCGAGCGCTTCCTGCACACCAAGTACGTCGGCCAGAAGCGCTTCTCGCTCGAAGGCGGCGAGAGCTTCATCGTCGCGATGGACGAGTTGATCAACCAGGCCGGCATCAAGGGCGTCCAGGAGATCGTGATCGGCATGGCCCACCGCGGCCGCCTCAACGTGCTCGTCAATTCGCTCGGCAAGCTGCCGGCCGACCTGTTCGCAGAGTTCGACCACACGGCGCCCGAAGACCTGCCCAGCGGCGACGTCAAGTACCACCAGGGCTTCAGTTCCGACGTGACCACGGGCGGCGGCCCGGTCCACCTGAGCCTGGCTTTCAACCCCTCGCACCTCGAGATCGTGAACCCGGTGGTCGAAGGCTCGGTGCGCGCGCGCATGGACCGCCGCGCCGACCCGCTCGGCAAGCAGGTGCTGCCGGTGATCGTGCACGGCGACGCCGCCTTCGCGGGCCAGGGCGTCGTGATGGAAACGCTGGCGCTGGCCGAAACCCGCGGCTACTCCACGGGCGGCACGGTCCACATCGTGATCAACAACCAGATCGGCTTCACCACCAGCGACCCGCGCGACAGCCGCTCGACGCTGTATTGCACCGACATCGTCAAGATGATCGAGGCGCCGGTGCTGCACGTGAACGGCGACGACCCCGAAGCCGTGGTGCTGGCCACCCAGCTCGCCCTCGAGTTCCGCATGGAATTCCAGAAGGACGTGGTGGTCGACATCATCTGCTTCCGCAAGCTCGGCCACAACGAGCAGGACACGCCGGCGCTGACGCAGCCGCTGATGTACAAGAAGATCGCCCAGCACCCCGGCACGCGCAAGCTGTACGCCGACAAGCTAGCGGCCCAGGGCCTCGGCGCCACGCTCGGCGACGACATGGTCAAGGCCCAGCGCGCCGCCTTCGACGCCGGCAAGAACACCTCCGACCCGGTGCTGACCAACTTCAAGAGCAAGTACGCGGTCGACTGGAGCCCCTTCCTCAACAAGAAGTGGACCGACGCCGGCGACACCGCGATCCCGACCGCCGAATGGAAGCGTCTGGCCGAACGCATCACGAAGGCGCCCGAAGGCTTCACGGTGCATCCGCTGGTCAAGAAGGTGCTCGACGACCGCGCCGCGATGGGCCGCGGCGACGCCAATGTCGACTGGGGCATGGGCGAGCACATGGCCTTCGCCTCGCTGGTGGCGAGCGGCTATCCGGTCCGCCTCTCGGGCGAGGACAGCGGCCGCGGCACCTTCACGCACCGCCATGCGGTGCTGCACGACCAGAATCGCGAGAAGTTCGACGAAGGCACCTATGTGCCGCTGCAGAACGTGGCCGACAACCAGGCCCCGTTCGTCGTCATCGACTCGATCCTGTCCGAAGAAGCGGTGCTGGCTTTCGAATACGGCTACGCCTCGAACGATCCCAACACGCTGGTGATCTGGGAAGCGCAGTTCGGCGACTTCGTCAACGGCGCGCAGGTCGTGATCGACCAGTTCATCGCCTCGGGCGAGGTCAAGTGGGGCCGCGTCAACGGCATCACGCTGATGCTGCCGCACGGCTACGAAGGCCAGGGTCCGGAGCACAGCTCGGCGCGCCTCGAGCGCTTCATGCAGCTGGCGGCCGACACCAACATGCAGGTGGTGCAGCCGACCACGGCGAGCCAGATCTTCCACGTGCTGCGCCGCCAGATGGTGCGCAACCTGCGCAAGCCGTTGATCATCATGACGCCGAAGTCGCTGCTGCGGAACAAGGACGCGACCTCGCCGCTGTCCGAGTTCACGAAGGGTGGCTTCCAGACCGTCATTCCGGACAGCAAGGACCTGAAGGCCGAGAAGGTCAAGCGCGTGATCGCCTGCTCGGGCAAGGTCTACTACGACCTGGCCAAGAAGCGCGAGGAGAAGGGCGCCGACGACGTGGCGATCATCCGCGTCGAGCAGCTCTATCCGTTCCCGCACAAGGCCTTCGCCACCGAGCTGAAGAAGTACCCGAACCTGGTGGACGTGGTCTGGTCGCAGGACGAGCCGCAGAACCAGGGCGCCTGGTTCTTCGTGCAGCACTACATCCACGAGAACATGCAGGAAGGCCAGAAGCTCGGCTACTCCGGCCGTGCCGCCTCGGCATCGCCGGCGGTCGGTTATTCGCACCTGCACCAGGAACAGCAGAAGGCGCTGGTCGACGGCGCGTTCGGCAAGCTCAAAGGCTTCGTGCTGACCAAGTAAAAAAAAAGGAGCGCCCAGTGCGCTCCGACCCAATTCCAAAGAAACACGAAGCGAGCACATAGAAATGTCCATCGTAGAAGTCAAGGTTCCCCAGTTGTCCGAGTCCGTGGCCGAAGCCACCATGCTCCAGTGGAAGAAGAAAGCCGGCGACGCCGTCGCCATCGATGAAATCCTGATCGAGATCGAGACCGACAAGGTCGTGCTCGAAGTGCCGGCCCCCGCGGCGGGCGTGCTGGCCGAGATCGTCCAGGGCGACGGTGCCACCGTCACCGCCGAGCAGTTGATCGCCCGGATCGACACCGAAGGCAAGGCCGGCGCCGCCGCGCCTGCCGCCGCCGCACCGGCCGCCGCGCCGGCCGCGGCCCCCGCGCCGGCTGCGGCCGCAGCCGCTGCCACCGGCGGCTCGAAGTCCGACGTCGCGATGCCGGCGGCCGCCAAGCTGCTGGCGGACAACAAGCTGAGCACCGGTGACGTTGCCGGCACCGGCCGCGATGGCCGCGTCACCAAGGGCGACGTGCTCGGCGCCGTGGCGGCCGGCACCACCGCGAAGGTGGCGGCACCCGTGCCCGTGCCGACCGGCGCGCCCAAGGCGGCGCTGCCGCAGGTTGCTGCGCCGACCCGCGCGCCCGACCTCGGCGACCGTCCGGAAGAACGCGTGCCGATGAGCCGCCTGCGCGCGCGCATCGCCGAGCGCCTGCTGCAATCGCAGTCGAGCAATGCCATCCTGACCACCTTCAACGAAGTCAACATGGCCCCGGTCATGGAGATGCGCAAGAAGTTCCAGGATGCGTTCACCAAGGAGCACGGCGTCAAGATCGGCTTCATGAGCTTCTTCGTGAAGGCCGCGGTGCATGCGCTCAAGAAGTACCCGGTGATCAACGCCTCGGTCGACGGCAACGACATCGTCTACCACGGCTACTTCGACATCGGCATCGCGGTCGGTTCGCCGCGCGGCCTGGTGGTGCCGATCCTGCGCAACGCCGACCAGATGAGCTTCGCCGACATCGAGAAGAAGATCGCCGAGTTCGGCCAGAAGGCCAAGGACGGCAAGCTGGGCATCGAAGAGATGACCGGCGGCACCTTCTCGATCTCCAACGGCGGCACCTTCGGCTCGATGCTGTCGACCCCGATCATCAACCCGCCGCAGTCGGCCATCCTGGGCGTGCACGCGACCAAGGACCGCGCGGTGGTCGAGAACGGCCAGGTCGTCGTTCGCCCGATGAACTACCTCGCGATGAGCTACGACCACCGCATCATCGACGGCCGCGAAGCCGTGCTGGGCCTGGTCGCCATGAAGGAAGCGCTGGAAGATCCGTCGCGCCTCCTGTTCGACATCTGAGGAGCACCGGATGTCTGACAAGCAATTCGACGTCGTCGTCATCGGCGGCGGCCCCGGCGGCTACGTGGCTGCGATCCGCGCGGCACAGCTCGGCTTCAACGTGGCCTGCATCGACGAGTGGAAGAACGCCAAGGGCGGTCCGGCCCTCGGCGGCACCTGCACCAACATCGGTTGCATTCCCTCGAAGGCGCTGCTGCAGTCGTCGGAGCACTACGAGCACGCCGGCCACAGCTTCGCCGACCATGGCATCAAGGTCGAGGGCCTGGGCCTCGATGTCGCCAAGATGCTGTCCCGCAAGGACACTGTCGTGAAGCAGAACAACGACGGCATCGTCTACCTGTTCAAGAAGAACAAGGTCGCGTTCTTCCATGGCCGCGGCTCGTTCGTGAAGGCCTCCGACGCCGGCTACGAAATCAAGGTCGAGGGCGCAGCCGAAGAGAGCATTACCGCCAAGCAGGTCATCGTCGCGACCGGCTCCAATGCGCGTCCCTTGCCCGGCGCACCGTTCGACGAGGAGAACATCCTCTCGAACGACGGCGCGCTGCGCATCGGCGCCGTGCCGAAGAAGCTGGCGCTGATCGGCTCCGGCGTGATCGGCCTCGAAATGGGCTCGGTCTGGCGCCGCCTCGGTGCCGAGGTCACGGTGCTCGAAGCGCTGCCGACCTTCCTGGGCGCGGTCGACGAGCAGATCGCCAAGGAGGCGCTCAAGGCCTTCACCAAGCAGAACCTCAAGATCGAGCTCGGCGTCAAGGTCGGCGAGGTCAAGTCGGGCAAGAAGGGCGTCTCGATCGCCTACACCGACGCCAAGGGCGGCGCGCAGTCGCTCGAGGTCGACAAGCTGATCGTCTCGATCGGCCGCGTGCCCAACACCATCGGCCTCAATGCCGAAGCAGTGGGCCTGAAGCTCGACGAGCGCGGCGCCATCGAGGTCGACGAAGAGTGCCGTACCAACCTGCCCGGTGTGTGGGCCATCGGCGATGTGGTGCGTGGCCCGATGCTCGCGCACAAGGCCGAGGAAGAGGGCGTGGCGGTGGCCGAGCGCATGGCCGGCCAGCACGGGCACGTCAACTTCAACACGATTCCCTGGGTGATCTATACCTCCCCGGAAATCGCCTGGGTCGGCCAGACCGAGCAGCAGCTCAAGGCCAGCGGCCGGGCCTACAAGGCCGGCACCTTCCCGTTCCTCGCGAACGGTCGGGCGCGTGCATTGGGCGACACCACCGGCATGGTCAAGTTCCTGGCCGACGCGGCCACCGACGAGATCCTCGGCGTCCACATGGTCGGACCGATGGTGAGCGAGCTGATCTCCGAAGCCGTGGTGGCGATGGAGTTCAAGGCCAGCGCCGAAGACATCGCGCGCATCTGCCACGCCCATCCGTCGCTGTCCGAGGCGACGAAGGAAGCGGCCCTTGCCGTCGACAAGCGCACGCTGAACTTCTGAGTTCGTGACTACTGTCAGGCAGGCGTACGACGCGGAGCTGGCTGCGCGGGGTTACCAAAGCGACCCCGCGCAGCTGCGCGCCGTGGAAGCCCTCGACCGCTGCGCGCGCGAGTGGGGCGAGTACAAGGCGCAGCGTTCCAACGCCTTCAAGAAGCTGATCAACCGGCCGGAGATTCCGCGCGGGGTCTACATGTACGGCGGCGTCGGGCGCGGCAAGAGCTTCCTGATGGACTGCTTCTACAACGCGGTCCCGCTCAGGCGCAAGACGCGGCTGCACTTCCATGAGTTCATGCGCGAGGTCCATCGCGAGCTGGCCGAGCTGCAGGGCACGGTCAACCCGCTGGACGAGCTGGGCCTGCGGATTTCCAAGCGCTACAAGCTGATCTGCTTCGACGAGTTCCATGTCGCCGACATCACCGATGCAATGATCCTGCACCGGCTGCTGGCGGCGTTGTTCGAGAACGGCGTGGGCTTCGTCACCACTTCCAACTTCAAGCCGGACGACCTCTACCCGGGCGGCCTGCACCGCGACCGGATCCTGCCGGCGATCGCGCTGCTCAACCAGCGGCTGGAGGTGATCAGCGTCGACAACGGCACCGACTACCGGCGCCGCACGCTCGAGCAGGTGCGTCTCTACCTGACGCCCAACGGCGCCGCGGCCGACAAGGAGATGCGCAAGGCCTTCGAGCGGCTGGCCGAGAGCGCCGACGAGAACCCGGTGCTGCACATCGAGTCGCGCGAGATCCATGCCCGGCGCAAGGCCGGGGGCGTGGTCTGGTTCGACTTCAAGACGCTGTGCGGCGGTCCGCGCTCGCAGAACGACTACCTCGAGATCGCGACCCAGTTCCACACCGTGCTGCTCTCCGACGTGCCGTACATGCCGGTGCGTATGGCCTCTGAAGCACGTCGTTTCACATGGCTGGTCGACGTGTTCTACGATCGGCGCGTGAAACTGATCATGTCCGCCGAGGTCCCGCCCGAGGCGTTGTATACCGAAGGGCCCCTGGCCCATGAATTTCCTCGCACCGTGTCGCGGCTCAACGAGATGCAATCGACCGAGTTCCTGGCGCTGGAGCGGCGCACCGTCGACACCCGCCTCACATGAAGAACATCGTCCTTGCCTTGTTGTTGGGTGTCGCAGCGTTGCCGCTCTGGGCGCAGTCGAGCGCGACCGCGGCCGGCGCCGACCTCGACGCCGAGCGGGCCCGCCTGGCCGAGGAGCGCAAGGCGATCAGCGCCCGCTACGACGCCGACCGCACCGCCTGCTACAAGAAGTTCGCGGTCGAGGGCTGCCTGCAGGAAAGCCGGCAGCGCCGCCGCGTGGCCACCGACGACGTCAAGCGCCAGGAAGCGGAGATCAATGACCTGGAGCGCAAGCGCCGCGGCGCGGCGGCACTCGACAAGCTCGACGAAAAGGGCAGCAGTGCGCGCGCCAGGGAGGCCGATGCGAAGCGCGAGGAGTCGCTGAAGTCGCAGCAGGATCGCGAGCAGCGCGCCGCCGACCATGCGGCCGGCCGCACCCAGGCAGCCAGCGAAGCGGCCGAGAAGCAGCGCCAGTTCGACGACAAGCAGCGTGCCCATGCCGAGGAGCAGGCGAAGGCGGCGCGCCGCCGCGCCGAAGCGCCGGCTGCACGCCAGGCCTACGAAGACAAGCAGCGGCAGGCCGACCAGCATCGGGTGGACAACCAGAAGCGAAACGCCGACCGGACCAAGCCGCGCTCGGCGCCCCTGCCCGATCCGGGGACTGCGGCCACCCCGGCCGCGACGCCTACTCGTCCTTAGGCAGGTCCTCGAGCTTCACGACGACGATCGAGATGTTGTCGCCGCCGCCGTGGGCGCGCCGGCGGGCTTCGGCGACCAGCAGCTCGACGGCCTCGCGCGGCGGCTTCTCGGCCAGCAGTTCGCCCATCTCTATCGGGCTGAAGTAGTGCCATAGGCCGTCGCTGCAGGCCATCAGCACGTCGCCGGCCTTCAGGCGCGGGATCAGGTGGACGTCGACCGGGGGCGGGGTCGACTTCATGCCGAGGCAGCCGAGCAGGATGTTGCCCTGGGGATGCACGCTGGCCTCGTCCTCGTCGATTTCGCCGCGGTCCACCAGCACCTGCACGTAGGAGTGGTCCTTGGTGCGCTTGACCAGCCGGCCGTCGTGGAAGTGGTAGATGCGGGAGTCGCCCGCGTGGATCCAGGCGCAGTCGCCCTCCGGGTTCATGAGGAAGGCCGCCAGCGTGCTGTGCGGCTCCTGCTCGCTGGACACCGCCGTGAGCTTGATCACGGTGTGGGCTTCCTCGAGCAGCTGGCGCAGCATGCCGACCGGTTCGTCGCGCCCGGGCTTGTAGCGGGAGAAGAGCTGGCGCGCGGTCAGCAGCACCTGGTCGGAGGCCTTGCGTCCGCCGCTGCGCCCGCCCATGCCGTCGGCGACGACCGCCAGCACGCAGCCCGGCACGCGGGGGTGGGTGACGACCAGGACCTGGTCTTGCTGGTAGGGGCGGTCTCCCTTGTGGAGACCGGTGGCGGCGGCGAGTCGAAAGCCTCGGGTCATGTGGCGCTGCTGCGCCGATGGCGCGGTTCTTGTTGTGAGGATGCTGACGGAACGAAGACGTATTATCGAGCGAACACAGGCGCCGGCCGGACCGTCGCCGCTTCGCTTTTTTGACTGCGTGCCCTTGGACTCCAATCTTCACTCATTTTCCCGCCAGCTGATCGAACTGCGGATCGAGCATGCCGACCTCGATGCCACGATCGACCGGCTGGGCGACGTCGTGCCGCAGGACGAACTGCTGCTGCGGCGCCTGAAGAAGAGGCGGTTGGCTCTGCGCGACCAGATCGCGCGGCTGGTCGATCTGCTCGACCCCCAAGAGCCAGCCTGATGCCGCTCGAACAAGAAGTGCGCGAGGTCTTCGCGCAGGGCGGGGTGCTCTCGCATGCCGCCGACCAGTTCCGGGAGCGCGAGGGCCAGACCCAGATGGCGCTGGCGGTGGCGCGCACCATCGAACAAGGCGGCGTGCTGGTGGTCGAGGCCGGCACCGGCGTCGGCAAGACGTTTTCGTACCTGGTGCCGGCGCTGCTGAGCGGCGAGCGGGTGCTGCTGTCGACCGCCACCAAGACGCTGCAGGACCAGCTCTTCGGCCGCGACCTGCCGCGGCTGGTCACGGCACTGGGCCTGCCGGTGCGCACCGCGCTGCTCAAGGGCCGGGCCAGCTACCTCTGCCTGCACCGGCTCGACCTCGCGCGCCACGACGCCTCGCTGCCGGAGCGCGGCTCGCTGCGCACGCTGGCCAAGATCGAGCAGTGGTCCAAGGCCACCCGCACCGGTGACCTGGCCGAGCTGCCGGGGCTCGACGAGCGCTCGCCGCTGATTCCGCTGGTCACGTCGACGCGCGACAACTGCCTCGGCGCGCAGTGTCCGCAGTTCAAGCCCTGCCATGTCAACCTGGCGCGGCGCGAGGCCATGGCGGCCGACGTGGTGGTCATCAACCACCATCTGTTCTTTGCCGACCTGGCGGTGCGCGAATCGGGCATGGCCGAACTGCTGCCGAGCGTGCGGGTGGTGGTGTTCGACGAGGCGCACCAGCTCAACGAGACGGGCGTGCAGTTCCTCGGCGTCCAGCTCGGCACCGGGCAGGCGCTCGATTTCGCCCGCGACATGCTGGCGGCCGGGCTGCAGCAGGCGCGCGGCCTGGTTGACTGGCAGCAGCTGGTGGCGGCGGTCGAGCGCGGCGCCCGCGACCTGCGGCTGGCGGTCGGCAAGCAATGGCCCGGCGCCAAGCTGCGCTGGGCCGGCCCGGCGCCGGAAGGCGTTCCCGCGGCGGCCTGGGAGGACGCGCTGGGCGCCTTGCAGCAGGCCTTCGCCGACGCGGCGCGCGGCCTCGATACGGTCAGCGAGCTGTCACCCGATTTCGTCCGGCTGCAAGACCGGGCGCAGCAGCTCGCGCAGCGCGCCGAGCGCTTCGCCGAGGCCTGCGCGCTCGGATCGGTGCGCTGGGTGGATGTGGGCACGCAGCTGCGGCTGGTCGAATCGCCGCTCGACATCGCCGAGGCGGTGCGGTCGCGGGTGCTCAAGACCGGTGGTGCCGAGCCGGAGGAGGACGACGACGACGCGCAAGGGCGGGCCTGGGTGTTCACCTCGGCGACCCTGGGCGACGACCCCAAGCTGCGCTGGTTCACCGAACCCTGCGGCCTCGAGGACGCCGAGGTGCTCCGGGTCCAGAGCCCCTTCGACTACGCGCGGCAGGCCGCGTTGTTCGTGCCGCGTGTCTTTCCAAAGCCGAATGACCCGGCCCACAGCCAGCAGGTGGCACTGCTGGCCGCACGGGGCGCCGGGGCTCTGGGCGGACGCACGCTGGTCCTGACCACCACCCTGCGCGCGCTGCGCACCATCGGCGAGGCGATGAAGGCGCAGTTCGAGCGCCTCGAGGCCGGACAGCGGCCCGAGGTGCTGGTGCAGGGCGAGCTGCCCAAGCGGGTGCTGATGGACCGCTTCCGCGAAGGCGCCAGCGAGGGCCGGGCGGGCTGCGTGCTGGTCGCGTCGGCCTCGTTCTGGGAGGGCTTCGATGCGCCGGGCGATGCGCTGCAGCTGGTGGTGATCGACAAGCTGCCGTTCCCGCCGCCCAACGACCCGTTGGTCGAGGCGCGTTCGCAGCGGCTCGAATCACAAGGGCGAAGCGCCTTCGGGGAGTATTCGCTGCCGGAGGCCGCAGTCTCGCTCAAGCAGGGTGCCGGCCGCCTGATACGGCGCGAATCCGACCAGGGCGTGCTGGTGATCTGCGACACGCGGCTGGTCGCGATGGGCTACGGCAAGCGCCTGCTGGCCGCGCTGCCGCCGATGCGCAGGATCGAGGGCGAGGCCGAACTCGACGCCGAGATCGCCGCGCTCAGGAGATGAACGGCCAGCGGCCTACCAGAGCTTCCACCAGGGATCGTCCTTGGCCCGGAAGCCGCGCGTGAGGTATTCGCTCTGCGGGTAGTTCTTGGTCAGAACGCGCTGGGCGTCGTCGCGCAGGTCGGTCATGCCGAGCTTGTCGTAGGACATGTACATGATGTACAGCGCCTCTTCGAGTGCCGGCACTTCGCGGTAGTCGGACAGCGCCAGCTGGGCGCGGTTGATCGCCGCCAGGTAGGCGCCGCGGGTGTAGTAGTAGCGCGCCACGTGCACTTCATACTGCGCCAGCGAATTGACGATGTAATTCATGCGCAGCCGCGCGTCGGGCGTGTAGCGCGACTCGGGGAAGCGGGTCACCAGTTCCTTGAACGACTCGAAGGATTCCTTGGCCGCCTTCTGGTCGCGCTCGGACAGGTCCTGGCGGGTCATCCACGAGAACAGCCCGAGGTCGTCGTTGAAGTTGATCACGCCCTTGAGGTAGAGCGCGTAGTCGATCGCCGGGCTGGCCGGGTGGAGCTTCATGAAGCGGTCGAGGGTGGCGATCGCCGGCACCTTGTCGCCGGCCTTCCATTGGGCGTAGGCCTTGTCCAGCTGGGCCTGCTGCGCGAGCGGGGTGCCGGCGGCGCGGCCTTCGAGTTTCTCGAGCAGCGGAACGGCCTTGTCGTAGGCGCCGGAGTTCGATTCGTCCTTGGCTTCGGAGTAGATCCGGTTGGGGCTCCAGTTCGCGGTCTTGTCGGCTTCGGTCGTCGAGCAGCCGGCCACCAGCCACGCTGCGGCGCACAAGGCCAGCCAGCCGGGGACGACCGATAATTTGGCGCGAAACATCAGATAAGGCTTTCGTGAAACAGTTGCCCTCGATTATATCGACCGACCCCCTGGCGGACGCCCCTGAGGCGGCCGACCACGACGAGGGCGTGGAGCTCTCCGCCGCCAGCGAAGTCCGCGCCTTCATGATCGGCCCCGCCGAGCATGGCCAGCGGCTCGATCGCGCGCTCGCGGCGCTGGTGCCGGAGTTCTCGCGCAGCTACCTGCAGCAGCTGATCGAGGCCGGCATGGTCGAGATCCAGGGGCGGGTGCTGACCAAGGCCTCGGCGACCGTCCATGCCGGGGAGGCCGGGCAGATCGAACTGCGGCCTACGCCGCAGAGTCAGGCCTTCAAGGCCGAGCCCATGGCCCTGGCCGTGCTGTACGAGGACGACCACCTGCGCATCATCGACAAGCCGGTCGGTCTGGTGGTCCATCCGGCGCCGGGCCACTGGAGCGGCACGCTGCTCAACGGCCTGCTGGCGCTCGATCCCCGGGCGGCGCTGCTGCCGCGCGCCGGCATCGTGCACCGGCTCGACCGCGACACCAGCGGCCTGATGGTGGTGGCGCGCAGCCGCCAGGCGATGGATGCCCTGGTGGCGTCGATCGCCGCACGGGAGGTCAAGCGCCAGTACCTGGCGCTCGCCCACCGCAGCTGGCAGGGGGCTCGCACGCGCCATGTCGACGCCCCGATCGGCCGCGATCCGCGCAACCGGCTGCGCATGGCCGTGGTCGATCTCGAGCGCCATTCGGGCAAGACGGCCCGCACGCTGGTCGAACTGCTCGACGGCACCGAGCAGGGCTGCGCGGTGCGCTGCACGCTCGAAACCGGCCGGACCCACCAGATCCGGGTCCACATGGCGTCGATCGGGCATCCGCTGGTCGGCGACGCGCTCTACGGCGGTGCGCCCGCAGCCGGCCTGACGCGGCAGGCGCTGCATGCCTTCAGGCTCGAATTCGCGCATCCGGTCACGCACGAGCCGATGGAGTTTCGCTCGCCGCCGCCACCGGACCTGCTTCAGGGTTTCTCCGAGTGGGGGCTGGATTACAATCGCGCCTGACGGTCCCGAGGGCCGCGCCGGCCGCCTGATTGCCGGCTTTGCGTTGCTTTTCGCCGCGTGCCGGCAGCGCCTCCTTCCATCCTTCTGAACTAGCGTCCTCGAGACGCCTTTTCCTGGATAACGCGAACCATGAATACGGCGGATGCCAAGCGCATTCTCGAAACCGCCTTGATCTGTTCGACCCAGCCGTTGCCGGTGCGCGAACTGCGCGTGCTGTTCGACGACGAACTGGGCGCCGACACGATCAAGTCGCTGTTGCTTGAACTGCAGGAAGACTGGTCGCAGCGCGGCCTGGAGCTCGTGAGCGTGGGCAGTGGCTGGCGCTTCCAGAGCCGGCCCGAACTGCGCGACCACCTCGATCGGCTGCATCCCGAGAAGCCGCCGCGATACACCCGCGCGGTCCTCGAGACGCTGGCGATCATCGCCTACCGGCAACCGGTCACGCGGGGCGACATGGAGGACATCCGGGGCGTCACGATCAACTCGCTGATCCTGAAGCAGCTCGAAGACCGCAACTGGGTCGAGGTGATCGGCCATCGCGAAACCGTCGGCCGGCCCGCGCTCTACGCGACGACGCGTCAGTTCCTCGACGACCTGGGCCTGGCTTCGCTGGACCAGTTGCCGCTGATCGAGACGCCGGCGCAACAGGGCGCGCTGATCGACGCGCTCGGCCAGGCGGCCGGCGAGGACCAGCCCGCGCTGCCGATCGAGGACCTGCCGGCCGAAACGCTGCTCCTGGCCGAGGTCGAGGTCGAGGTCGAGATCGAGGCCGAGGCCGAGGCTGCCGCCGTGACTGCCCTCGAGCCTTTCGAACCCCCCATTCCCGCGCCCGTCGACGCCGAAGCGGCGCCCGACGAGGCCGACACCACCGCCGCCCCTTCCGGAACCCGACCATGAGCCCCATTGATCCTGATGATGCAGCCGCGCTGCCGGCCGACGCCGCTTCCGACGTGCCCGCGGTCGAGACCCCCGTAACGGCAGCCGAAGGCGAGGCCGCGCCGCGCAAGCGTCGCCCCCGCAAGCCCAAGGCGGCCGTCGCCCAGCCGATCGACGCTCCCGCCGTGGAGGAGGGCGCCGCCGAAGCGGCCGCGCCGGCCACCCTGGCCGCGGCGCCGGAGGCCGTGGCCGTGGCCGTGGCCGCGGCCGCGGCCGTGGCCGAGGTCGTGCCGCCGCCGCAGCCGCTCGCTCCGGTGGTGGCCGCGCCGGTCACTGTCGCCGCCGCCCGCGACGAGGCGGATGAAGACGAGGAAGAAGACGAGGAAGAGCCGGACGAGGAAGAAGACGACCTCGACCGCGCCCGCCGCGCCGCCGAGCGCGAGCAGCGCAACGCCCCGCCGCCCGAGCCGATCCGCTTCGCCGACGTGATCTCCGGCCAGTTCGACGCCGACGAGGAAAGCCCCGAGGTGCCGCCGCTAAAGCGCGTGCTGCTGCCCGAGGCCGATTCGCCCAAGCTCCACAAGGTGCTGGCGCAGGCCGGCCTGGGCTCGCGGCTCGAAATGGAGCAGCTCATCCTCCAGGGCCGCATTTCGGTCAACAACGAGCCGGCCCACATCGGCCAGCGCATCCAGTACGGCGACCAGGTCAAGATCAACGGCAAGCCGATCCGCTACCGGATCGCGCCGCCGCCGGCGCGCGTCATCGCCTATCACAAGCCGGTCGGCGAGGTCGTCACGCACGACGACCCGCAGAATCGGCCGACCGTGTTCCGCAAGCTGCCGCGCCTGCAGCAGGGCAAGTGGCAGTCGGTCGGCCGCCTCGACCTGAATACCGAAGGCCTGCTGCTGTTCACCAGTTCGGGCGAACTGGCCAACCAGCTCATGCATCCGCGCTTCGGCCTGGAGCGCGAATACGCCGTGCGTGTGCTCGGCGCGCTCAGTGCCGAGGAGAAGAAGCGGCTGCTCGAAGGCGTGCGGCTGGACGACGGCATGGCCCAGTTCGGCACCATCGAGGAGGGCGGCGGCGAAGGCTCCAACTGCTGGTACCGCGTCACTATCTCCGAGGGCCGCAACCGCGAGGTGCGGCGCCTGTTCGAATCGGTCGGCCATGCCGTCAGCCGGCTGATCCGCATCCGCTACGGCGCGATGGTGCTGCCGCGCGGGCTCAAGCGCGGCGCCTGGATGGAGCTCGACGAGCGCGACATCCAGGCCCTGTTCCAGGCCGCCGGCGGTGGCGGCGAACGCGCCCCCCGGCACGGCAACGGGCCCAAGGGCCAGGGGCCGGGCCAGGACAACGGCGGGCGCAACCGCAACCGCAAGCGCCGCGGCAACCGCAACGGCGGCGCGCAGGGCGACGCCCGCGAATCGATCCCGAATCCGCTGGCCCATGGCCCGGGTGCGCGCCCGGACCGCGGCGGCGGCAAGGGCCCGCCCCAGGGGCGCCGCGGCAACCGTGGCGACCGGCCGCCAGGGCAGGGGCCCGGGCCCGGTCCGCAGGGACGCAGCCGCCCGGGTGACGACCGCGCTCCCGGCGGTGCGAACCAGCCCGATCCGATGAAGACCTCGCTCGGCTACATCGGCACCGACAGCTTCTCGCGCCAGCGCAAGGAGCAGCGCCAGGGCCCGCGTCGCGGTGGACCCGGCGGCGGCGGTGGCGGCGGCGGTGGAAACTTCGGCGGCGGCGGCGGCGGCGGCGGCGGCGGCGGTGGTGGCGGTCGACGCCGCGGCCGCTGAATTCGGCAAAACGGCGCGGCCTTTCGCCCGCCCGCGGCGAGGGAAGGCTCTCGCGCCGGTTAAAATCAGAGGCTTTGTCAAGGCTTGCAACCCGCATGTTGCGGCCATGACGGAACTCATTCAGATTCAAGCTCTCAAGAAAGCACTTCCATGGCCATCGAACGCACCCTCTCCATCATCAAGCCCGACGCCGTCGCCAAGAACGTCATCGGCAAGATCGTCTCCCGCTTCGAGGCCGCCGGCCTCAAGATCGTGGCAGCCAAGCTGATCCACCTGTCGCGCAGCGAAGCCGAGCAGTTCTACGCAGTCCACAAGGAGCGTCCCTTCTTCAAGGACCTGGTCGAGTTCATGATCTCCGGTCCGGTGTTCGTGCAGGCGCTCGAAGGCGAGAACGCGATCGCCAAGAACCGCGACCTGATGGGCGCCACCGACCCCAAGAAGGCCGCTCCCGGCACCATCCGCGCCGACTTCGCCGACAGCATCGATGCCAACGCGGTGCACGGTTCCGACGCGCCCGAAACGGCCCAGGTCGAGATCGCCTTCTTCTTCGCCGGCCTCAACGTCTACGCCCGCTGAGGGCGAGCCCGCCTGACGCAATGACCACGGCCAACCTGCTCGACTTCGATCTGGAGGGATTGGCCGCGTTCTGCGAACGGCTGGGGGAGAAGCGTTTCCGCGCGACGCAGCTGTTCCGCTGGATCCACCAGCGGGGTGCCAGCGATTTCGCGCAAATGACCGACCTCGCCAAGTCGCTGCGCGAGAAGCTCGCGACCACGGCCCGGGTCGAGGCGCTGCCGGTCATCACGCAGCACGAATCCGCCGACGGCACCATCAAGTGGCTGTTCGACGTCGGCGACGGCAATGCGGTCGAGGCCGTGTTCATTCCCGAGGACGACCGCGGCACGCTGTGCGTGTCGTCGCAGGCCGGCTGCGCCGTCGGCTGCCGCTTCTGTTCGACCGGGCACCAGGGCTTCAGCCGCAATCTCACCACCGGCGAAATCACGGCCCAGCTGTGGTTCGCCGAGCATTTCCTGCGCAAGCACCTGGGCCGCGCCGAGCGCGTGATCTCCAACGTCGTGATGATGGGCATGGGCGAGCCGCTGCAGAACTATGCGGCGCTGGTGCCGGCGCTGCGCACAATGCTCGACGACAACGCCTATGGCCTGTCGCGGCGCCGCGTGACGGTGTCGACTTCGGGCGTGGTGCCGATGATCGACCGGCTCGGCGGCGACTGCCCGGTGGCGCTCGCGGTGTCGCTGCACGCGCCCAACGATGCGCTGCGCGACGACCTCGTGCCGCTCAACCGCAAATACCCCATCGTCGAACTGCTCGAGGCCTGCAAGCGCTACCTCGCGCATGCCCCGCGCGACTTCATCACCTTCGAATACTGCATGCTCGACGGCGTCAACGACCAGCCCGAGCATGCGCGCCAGCTGCTGGAACTCGTGCGTTCGTCCGGCGTGTCCTGCAAGTTCAACCTGATTCCCTTCAACCCATTCCCGGCCTCGGGCCTGCTGCGCTCGCCGCAGCCCCGGGTCCTGGCCTTCGCCAAGGTGCTGAGCGAAGCGGGCATCGTGACCACGGTGCGCAAGACGCGCGGCGACGACATCGATGCCGCCTGCGGACAGCTCGCCGGCGACGTGAAAGACCGCACCCATGCGGCCGAACGGATGGCGCAGCGGCGCACCGTGATCCTGCACCCGGCCTCTCGCCAGGCCGCCACCCCCAATGCCGAGGAGCAATGATCCGATGAGCAAGGCGTTTCCGAATGCACGCACGCTGCTGCTGCAGGTGTCCTGTGGCGTCGCTGCAGCCTATCTGCTGGCAGGCTGCGTCAACACCCGGAATGGCGTGGTGCAGACTTCCCCCGGCAGGGACGCGGCCATCGTGACGGACTCCGACGAAACCAATGGCCGCAAGCGCGCCAAGCTGCGGACCGAGCTCGCAGTCGGCTACTTCCAGGCCGGGCAGACCACGGTGGCGCTCGACGAGATCAAGCAGGCCCTGGCGGCGGATCCGAGCTTCCCGGACGCCTACAACCTGCGCGGCCTGGTCTACATGCGGCTCGACGACCCGGCCCAGGCCGAAGACAGCTTCCGCCGTGCCATCGCGCTCGACCCGCGCGAGCCCAATGTGCTGCACAACTACGGCTGGCTGCTGTGCCAACAGAACCGCTTTGCCGATGCGCAGCAGCAGTTCTCGGCCGCGCTCGCCATCGCCACCTACACCGACCGGGCCAAGACGCTGATGACGCAGGGCGTCTGCCAGCTCAAGGCCGGTCTGAAGCCCGAAGCCGAACGCAGCCTGATGCAGGCCTACGAGATCGATGCCGGCAATCCGGTGATCGGCTACAACCTGGCCTCGATCCTGGCCCAGCGCAACGACTGGCAGCGGGCCCAGTTCTACATCCGCCGCGTCAACAACAGCCCGTCGGCCAGCGCCGAGTCGCTTTGGCTCGGCATCAAGATCGAACGTCAACTCGCCAACCGCGAAGCGGTCTCGCGGTTGGCGGACCAATTGCAACGGCGCTTCCCACAGTCGCGGGAGGCGATCGCGTACGAGCGCGGAAATTTCAATGATTGAGCGAGCGAGCGAATTCGGGGCTTCGGCCGCGGTGCCCCTGGTCGGTGGCGACAGCACGAACAAGTCGGCCGGCGACATGCTGCGCGAGGCGCGGGAGGCGCACGGCCTGCACATCGACATGGTCGCCGCGGCGCTCAAGGTGTCGCCGCAGAAGCTGGCCGCGCTCGAGGGCGACAACATCGAGGCGCTGCCCGACGCCGTTTTCGCGCGCGCGCTCGCGGCCAGTGTCTGCCGGGCGCTGCGGATCGATCCGCAGCCGGTGCTGGCGAAGCTGCCCGGTGCGCAGCGGCCCGGATTGGCGGATGCCGACCGCACCATCAGCAAGAGCCTGAAATCGGCGGCGCCGCGCTCGGGTTCCGGCGCCAGCGGCCTGCCGTCGCGGGCGCTGCTGGTCGTGGTCGTGCTGCTGCTGCTCGGCGCCGCCGTGCTGTTCTGGCTGCCGCAGTCGGCCTTCGACCGGGTCGGCGCGGTGTTCGCGGGCCTGGGCTCGCACAGCGACACGACGACCGCCAGCGGCACGCCGGCAGCGGCGGCCGTGGAGCCGACGGCGCCGAGCGCACCTCCGGTCCTGCCGCCGCCGGCCGACACCGCGCCGGTCGAAGCGCACGCGGTGGCCGAGCCGCCGGCCGCTGCCGTGAGCAACGACCTGATCGTCTTCGTCGCCCGCGACGAATCCTGGATCACCGTGACCGAGGCGGGCGGCAAGCAATTGATCCGCCGCACGGTCAAGGCGGGTGAAACCGTCGGGCTGACCGGCGCGCTCCCGCTGTCGGTCGTGATCGGCCGGGCGTCGGCGGTCGACGTGCGTGTGCGCGGCAAGCCCTTTGACCTTACGCCGCTCGCGCGTTCCGGCGGCGTGGCACGCTTCGAAGTCAAACCCTGATCGAGCCCGACATGACCGATGCCCAGAACCCCTTCGGCTGCCTGCCGATCGAACCCGCCGCGCCCCGGCCGCGCCGCTCGCGCCAGGCCAGCGTGGTCTGGGGGCCGCGCACCGTGACCGTCGGCGGCGATGCGCCGGTGCGCGTGCAGTCGATGACCAACACCGACACCGTCGACGCCATCGGCACCGCGATCCAGGTCAAGGAGCTGGCGATCGCCGGCTCCGAGATGGTCCGCATCACGGTCAACACGCCCGAGGCCGCCGCGCAGGTGCCCTACATCCGCGAGCAGCTCGACCGCATGGGCATCGACGTGCCGCTGATCGGCGATTTCCACTACAACGGCCACCGCCTGCTGACCGACTATCCGGCGTGTGCCGAGGCGCTCAGCAAATACCGCATCAATCCGGGCAACGTGGGCAAGGGCGACAAGAAGGACCGCCAGTTCGGCCAGATGATCGACGCCGCGATGCGCTGGAACAAGCCGGTGCGCATCGGCGTCAACTGGGGCAGCCTCGACCAGGAACTGCTGGCCAGCGTGATGGACACCAACAGCGCCCGGGCCGAACCCTGGGACGCCAAGTCGGTCATGTACGAGGCGCTGGTCACCTCGGCCATCGATTCCGCGAAGCTCGCCGAGTCGATGGGCATGGCCGGCAACCAGATCATCCTGAGCTGCAAGGTGAGCGGCGTGCAGGACCTCATATCGGTCTACCGCGAGCTCGCCCGGCGCTGCGACTACACGCTGCACCTGGGCCTCACCGAGGCCGGCATGGGCACCAAGGGCACGGTGGCTTCGGCCACCGCCCTGTCGATCCTGCTTCAGGAAGGCATCGGCGACACGATCCGCGTCTCGCTGACCCCCCAGCCCGGCGAATCGCGCACCCAGGAGGTGCTGATCGCCAATGAGATCCTGCAGGCGCTGGGCCTGCGCGTGTTTGTCCCCAGCGTCACGGCCTGCCCGGGATGCGGGCGCACGACCAGCACCACCTTCCAGGAACTGGCCAAGCAGATCGACGACTACCTGCGCATGCAGATGCCGGTCTGGCGCAACAAGTACCCGGGTGTCGAGACCATGAAGGTGGCCGTCATGGGCTGCATCGTCAACGGGCCGGGCGAAAGCAAGCACGCCGACATCGGCATCAGCCTGCCCGGCACCGGCGAGGCGCCGGCGGCGCCGGTCTTCATCGATGGCCAGAAGGCGCTCACGCTGCGCGGCGACAACATCGCCAACGAGTTCCACCAGCTGGTCGAAACCTACATCCAAAAACGATTCGGCAGCGGCATCGCTTCCGAGGTCGCCTGAGCTCCATCCATGGCTGAAAAAATCAGTGCCGTCAAAGGCATGAACGACATATTGCCGCCCGATTCGGCGCGCTGGGAATGGCTCGAAGCCATCGTGCGCGACCTGATGGGCCGCTACGCGTACCGCAACATCCGCACGCCCATCCTCGAACAGACGGCCTTGTTCGTGCGCGGCATCGGCGAAGTCACCGACATCGTCGAGAAGGAGATGTACTCCTTCGAAGACAAGCTCAACGGCGAGGCGCTCACCTTGCGTCCCGAGAACACCGCCAGCGTGGTGCGCGCCGTGACCGAGCATTCGCTGCTGTACGACGGCGGCAAGCGGCTCTGGTACATGGGCCCGATGTTCCGCCACGAGCGTCCGCAGCGCGGACGCTACCGCCAGTTCCACCAGATCGGTGCCGAGGCCCTGGGCTTCGCTGGCCCGGACGTCGATGCCGAACTGATCCTGCTCGCCAGCGCGCTCTGGAAGGCCCTGGGCCTCACCGACGTGCGGCTCGAGCTCAACAGCCTGGGCCAGCCGGCCGAGCGGGCGCTGCACCGCACGCGGCTGATCGCCCATTTCGAACAGCACGCCGACAAGCTCGACGAAGACGGCAAGCGCCGCCTGCACAGCAATCCGCTGCGCATCCTGGACACCAAGAACCCGGCCATGAAGGAGGTCGTCGAGTCGGCGCCCAGGCTCATGGACTTCCTGGGCGAGGCCTCGCTCGCGCACTTCAACGGCCTGCGCGCGATCCTCGACGCCAACGGCATCGGCTACACCATCAACCCGCGCCTGGTGCGCGGGCTGGACTACTACAACCTCAGCGTCTTCGAGTTCGTGACCGACCGCCTCGGCTCGCAGGGCACGGTCTGCGCCGGCGGCCGCTACGACGACCTGATCGTGCAGATCGGCGGCAAGCCCGCGCCGGCGGTCGGCTGGGCACTGGGCGTCGAACGGGTGCTCGAACTGGTGAAAGAGCAGGGCACGCCGATCCCGCTGCCGGTCCCCGACGTCTACGCGGTGGTGCCCGACGCCGCCGCCATGCCGGTGGCGCTGCGCACCCTGCAGCAGCTGCGCGATGCCGGCCTGCGGGCCCAGATGCACGCGGCCACGGCCGACGGCCTCGGCAGCTTCAAGTCGCAGTTCAAGAAGGCCGACGCCAGCGGTGCGGCGCATGCGCTGGTCTTCGGCGCCGACGAGCTCGCCCGTGGCGAGGTCACGGTCAAGTCGCTGCGCGACGGCAGCGGGGCCCAGACCACCCGGGCGCTCACCGACCTGGCCGCCTGGGCCGCCACCCTACAATCCTCGGCTCCCCAACATTCATAGCGCATGGCCACCCATCTCGATCTCGAAGAACAGGAACAGCTCGACCAGCTCAAGCATTTCTGGAACACCTACGGCACCCTGATCACCTGGGTCGTGCTGCTTGCGGCCGGCGCCTTCGTCGCCTGGAACGGCTGGCAGTACTTCCAGCGCAACAAGGCGGCGCAGGCTTCCGCCCTCTATGACGAGATCGAGCGCAGCGCGCAGGCGGGCGACATCGCCCGCATCGAGCGCGCGCTGGCCGACATGAAGGACAAGTTCGCGGGCACCGCCTACGCCCAGCAGGCCGGCCTGCTGGCGGCGCGGACGCTCAACGACAAGGGCAACACCGAAGCGTCGCGTGCGGCGCTGGCATGGGTCTCCGAGCACGCGGTCGATCCGGGCTACCAGGCGGTCGCCAAGCTGCGGCTGGCGGGCGAGCTGCTCGAGGCCAAGCAGTACGACGAGGCCCTGAAGGCGCTCGCCGGCGAGATGCCGAAGGAATTCGAGGCCCTGGCGGCCGATCGCAAGGGCGACATCTACCTCAGCCAGGGCAAGCGCGAGGAGGCCAAGGCCGAGTACCTCAAAGCTCTGGCCGCCTTCGAACCGGGCGCCGACTACCGCCGCCTGGTCGAGATCAAGCTCAACGCTGTCGGCGTCGACCCCAAGAGCCTGGCTCCGGCGGCCGGCAGCGCCGCATCCCCAGCCAAGACCACACCATGAATTTGAAGCGTTACCTGACTTGGGGGCCCGCCCTGCGCATCGGGGCGGCCGCCGCATTGATCGCAACGCTGGCGGCTTGTTCCGGCACGTCGCGGCCGAAGCCCGCCGAACTGCCGCCCAACGTGGGGCTGATGGGGATCAAGCAGGCCTGGACCCTCAAGATCCCGAAGGTCGAGTTCCCGCTGGCGACGGTGGTCAACGGCGACCAGATCGCGGTCGCCAGCGCCGACGGCACCGTGGTGGTGATCGACGCCCGCGCCGGCACCGAAGTCTGGCGCGCGAACGTCGGCGCGCCGCTGGCTGCCGGGGTCGGCAGCGACGGCCGCCTGGTGGCGGTGGTCACGGCCAACAGCGAACTGGTGGCCCTGGAGGCCGGCAAGGTGCTCTGGAAGGAGCGGCTCACGGCCCAGGCCTACACGCCGCCGCTGGTGGCCGGCCGCCGCATCTTCGTCCAGGCCGCGGACCGCACCACCAGCGCGTGGGACGGCCAGAGCGGCCGCCGCCTCTGGTCGCAGCAGCGCACCGCCGAGAACCTGGTGCTGAAGAAGCCCGGCGTGCTGCTGGCGGTGGGCGACACCCTGGTCGCCGGCGTCGGCGGCCGGCTGGTGGGCATCAACCCGGCCAACGGCTCGTCGCGCTGGGAGTCGCCGATCGCCGCGCCGCGCGGCACCAACGACGTCGAGCGCCTGGTCGACCTGACCGGCACCGTGAGCCGGCAGGGCGACATGGTGTGCGCGCGGGCCTATTTCGCCAGCGTCGGCTGCGTCGATACCGCGCGCGGCGCCTTGCTGTGGACCAAGCCGGCCGTCGGTGCCGACGGCATCGGCGGCGACGACCGCTACATCTTCGGTTCCGAGGACAGCGGCGCGGTGGTGGCCTGGCGCCGCAGCGACGGCGAACGGGCCTGGCAGCAGGCCGACCTGCTCAAGTACCGCCTCCTGACCGCGCCGCTCGCGGTCGGACGCTCGGTGATCGTCGGCGACACCACCGGTCTGGTGCATGTGCTGTCGCGCGACGACGGCAAGCCGCTGAACCGGCTCAATCCCGATGGCTCGGCCATCGCAGCGACACCGGTCCTGGCCGGCAACACGGTCGTGGTCGTCACCCGCAATGGCGGCGTGTTCGGCTATCGGCCCGAGTAATCAAGTGAAAGGACGCCTTCCATGAAGCCGGTCATCGCGCTGGTCGGGCGTCCCAACGTCGGGAAGTCGACCCTGTTCAACCGCCTGACGCAGACGCGTGACGCCATCGTCGCCGACTTCGCGGGCCTCACGCGCGACCGCCACTACGGCAACGGCCGCCTGGGCAAGCACGAATTCATCGTCATCGACACCGGCGGCTTCGAGCCCGATGCGGGCAGCGGCATCTTTAAGGAGATGGCCAAGCAGACCCGCCAGGCCGTGGCCGAGGCCGACGTCGTGATCTTCGTGGTCGACGCGCGGGAAGGGCTGTCGGCACAGGACCACGACATCGCCAACGAACTGCGCCGGCTCGGCAAGCCCTGCGTGCTGGTGGCCAACAAGGCCGAGGGCATGCACGACGGCACCAAGCTGGTCGATTTCTACGAACTCGGCTTCGGCGAGGTGCATGGCATCTCGGCGGCCCATGGCCAGGGCATCCGCGACCTGGTCGAGCTCGCGCTCGAACCGCTGGCGTTGCCGGAGCCCGAGGAAGAGGGCGAGGAAGATCCCAACAAGCCGATCAAGCTGGCCGTCGCGGGCCGCCCGAATGTCGGCAAGTCGACCCTGATCAACACCTGGCTGGGCGAGGAGCGGCTGGTCGCCTTCGACCTCCCGGGGACGACGCGCGATGCGATCTCGGTGCCCTTCGAGCGCAATGGCCAGCGTTTCGAGCTGATCGATACGGCCGGGTTGCGCCGCAAGGGCAAGGTGTTCGAGGCAATCGAGAAATTCTCGGTGGTCAAGACGCTGCAGGCGATCGAATCGGCCAACGTGGTGCTGCTGCTGCTCGACGCCACCCAGGGCGTGACCGACCAGGACGCCCACATCGCCGGCTACATCCTCGAGAGCGGCCGGGCGGTGGTGATCGCGATCAACAAGTGGGACGCGGTCGACAGCTACCAGCGCGAGCAGATCCAGCGTCAGATCGAGACCCGGCTACCGTTCCTCAAGTTCGCCTCGCTGCATTTCATCTCGGCCATCAAGCGCCAGGGCCTGGGGCCGGTGTGGCAGTCGATCGTGCAAGCCCACAAGTCGGCCACCCGCAAGATGTCGACGCCGGTGCTGACCCGCCTGCTGCTCGAGGCGGTGCAATTCCAGGCGCCGAAGCGTTCGGGCATGTTCCGCCCGAAGATGCGCTATGCGCACCAAGGTGGGATGAACCCGCCGATCATCATCATCCACGGCAATTCGCTGGAGCACGTCACGGAGGCTTACAAGCGCTTTCTGGAAGGGCGATTCCGCAAGGAATTCGACCTGGTCGGGACGCCGCTGCGGATCCAGCTCAAGACCTCCAGCAATCCGTACGCCGACAAGGACGATTGAGCCCGTCGCCGGGTGACTTGGCCGCCATTGAGCACCGATGAGGGGCGTCGAGTGCGGAAGTTCCAGCGTTCGGTGCCGTTATTTTTAGAAGGCCATTGGGGCTTGGATGCTGCGGCGCGGAATCGCTGTGTTAAGGTGACCGGTCCAACAACAACTCTTGAACACGGAGAATATCGTGAGCAATAAAGGGCAGCTTCTTCAAGACCCCTTCCTGAACACCTTGCGTCGCGAGCACGTGCCGGTTTCGATCTACTTGGTCAACGGCATCAAGCTGCAAGGCCAGATAGAGTCGTTCGACCAGTACGTCGTGTTGCTTCGCAATACGGTGACCCAGATGGTCTACAAGCACGCCATCTCCACCATCGTGCCGGGTCGGGCCGTCAACTTCTCGGCAGCCGAGAACGACGACACCGCCGCCTGATCGGCGCGAGGCGCGGCGGTTCGTCCGCCGCGCTTTTTTCATATCTGAATCCGCTTGTCTGAACTGATTCCCCGGATAGAAGGCGCCGTCGTTCTGGTCGGCGTGGATTTCGGGCTGCCCCATTTCGACGGCGAACTCGAGGAACTCGGCCTGCTCGCGCAGACCGCAGGCCTGCAGCCTGTCGCCCGCCTCGTGTGCAAGCGCAAGGCCCCCGATGCCGCGCTGTTCGTCGGCAGCGGCAAGGCCGACGAAATCCGCGAACTGGCCGAACTCCATCGTGCCAGCGAAGTGGTCTTCGACCAGTCGCTGAGCCCGGCGCAGCAGCGCAACCTCGAACGCCAACTCGGCATCGCTGTCTACGACCGCACTTTCCTGATCCTCGAGATCTTCGCCCAGCGCGCCCGTTCGCACGAAGGCAAGCTGCAGGTCGAACTCGCGCGCCTCCAGTACCTGAGCACGCGGCTGGTGCGCCGCTGGTCCCACCTGGAGCGCCAGACCGGCGGTGCCGGCGTGCGCGGCGGCCCAGGCGAAAAGCAGATCGAACTCGACCGCCGGATGATCGGCGAGTCGATCAAGCGCACCCGCGAGCGCCTGATCAAGGTGCAGCGCCAGCGCGGCACGCAGCGCCGTCAGCGCGAGCGGCGCGACACTTTCAACATCTCGCTGGTGGGCTATACCAACGCCGGCAAGTCCTCGCTGTTCAATGCGCTGGTCAAGGCCCGCGCCTATGCGGCCGACCAACTGTTCGCCACCCTGGACACCACCACCCGGCAGCTCTACCTCGGCGATGCTCGCCGCAAGGTCTCGATCTCCGACACCGTGGGCTTCATCCGCGACCTGCCGCACGGACTGATCGACGCCTTCAAGGCGACGCTGCAGGAGGCGGTCGATGCCGACCTGCTGCTGCACGTGGTGGATGCCTCGAATCCGCACCACCCCGAGCAGATGGCCGAGGTCCAGGCGGTGCTCAAGGAGATCGGTGCCGACGTCGTGCCGCAGTTGCTGGTGTTCAACAAGCTGGATGCCCTTGAAAGCGCGCAGCGGCCCCTGCATCTCGAGGACGAGATCGAAGTCGACGGCCTGCTGGTGACCCGCATTTTCCTGAGCGCCCATACCGGTGAGGGCCTGCCGGCGCTGCGGGCCGAACTGGCGCTGAGATCGCACTCGGTGCCCGAAGACATGCCCTTAGAGGGCGGGGCCGAATTGCATGAGGCCACCGATTGAGATTGTGCACAATCCCACTTCACTGACCAAAGAACAGACTCGAATGAATTCAAAGCCAGTGTGGAGACGGTTTCCGGCGATGTTCAATCTGAACGACGGCCGCTGGGGCCGGGGTGACGACTCCTCGTCCAGCGGCGACCGCCCGACTGCCAACCGGCCCGAAGGCGAGCCGCCGTCGCCGCCTCCCGGCAACAACAACAACCGTCCGCGGGGCCAGGGTCCGAACCAGGGACCGCCCGACCTCGACGAACTCTGGCGCGACTTCAACCGCAAGCTCGGTGGCCTGTTCGGCGGCGGGCGCGGCGGCGACCGGCCGCCGGGCGGTAACGGCAACGGCGGCGGCATGCGGCCCGACATGAAGAACGCGGGCTTCGGCCTCGGCCTGATCGCCGTGGTCGCCGTCCTGATCTGGCTCGGCACCGGCTTCTTCATCGTCAACGAAGGCCAGCAAGCCGTGATCACCCAGTTCGGGCGCTACAAGGCGACCGTGGGCGCCGGCTTCAACTGGCGGCTGCCGTACCCGATCCAGCGCCACGAGATCGTGGTCACTTCGCAGATCCGCTCTGTCGATGTCGGCCGCGACACCATCGTGCGCTCGACCGGTCTGCGCGAGTCGGCCATGCTGACCGAGGACGAGAACATCGTCGAGATCAAGTTCGCGGTGCAGTACCGTCTGAACGATGCGCGCGCCTTCCTGTTCGAGAGCAAGGCGCCTTCCGACACCGTGGTGCAGGTGGCCGAGACCGCGGTGCGCGAAGTGGTCGGCAAGATGCGCATGGACGCCGCGCTGGCCGACGAGCGCGACCAGATCGCGCCGCGCGTGCGCAACCTGATGCAGACCATCCTCGACCGCTACAACCTCGGCGTCGAGATCGTGGCGATCAACCTGCAGCAGGGCGGCGTGCGGCCGCCCGAGCAGGTGCAGGCGGCCTTCGACGACGTGCTCAAGGCCGGCCAGGAGCGCGAGCGCGCCAAGAACGAGGCCCAGGCCTATGCCAACGACGTCGTGCCCCGCGCGACCGGTACCGGCTCCCGCCTGAAGGAAGAGTCCGAGGCCTACAAGGCGCGGATCGTGGCCCAGGCGCAGGGCGATGCCCAGCGCTTCAGCTCGGTGCTGTCCGAATACCAGAAGGCGCCGCAAGTGACGCGCGACCGCATGTACGTCGACGCCATGCAGCAGATCTACAGCAGCACCAGCAAGATCCTGATCGACTCCAAGCAGAACTCGAACCTGCTCTACCTGCCGCTCGACAAGCTGATGCAGCAGACCGGCGCCAGTGCCGCCGGCACGCCGTCGGATGCCGCGAGCCCCAACGTCGCCGGCACCGCCGCGCCGCAATCCTCAGTGATTCCGGTGGCTCCGTCCGCCGGCGATGCCCGGGCCCGCGATGGCCGTTCACGCGACCGCGACGTGCGCTGAGGACCAGAAAGCTATGAACAGAATCGGATTCATCGTCTCGTCGGTCCTGGTGGCGCTCGCGCTGCTGAGTTCCACGCTCTTCGTGGTCGACCAGCGCCAGTTCGGCGTGGTCTACGCGCTCGGCCAGATCAAGGAAGTGATCACCGAGCCCGGCCTCAATTTCAAGCTGCCGCCGCCCTTCCAGAACGTGTCCTATATCGACAAGCGGCTGCTGACCTTGTCCAGCCTCGACCCCGAGCCGATGCTCACGGCCGAGAAGCAGCGCGTGGTGATCGACTGGTACGTGCGCTGGCGCATCACCAACCCGTCGGAGTACATCCGCAACGTCGGCCTCGACGAGAACGCCGGCGCGGTGCAGCTCAACCGGGTGGTGCGCAACGCCTTCCAGGAAAACATCAACAAGCGCACCGTGCGCGACCTGATCTCGACCCGCCGCGATGCGCTGATGGCCGACGTCCAGCGTGAAGTGCTGGCGGTCGTGAAGGGCGCCAACAAGCCGTGGGGCGTGGACATCGTCGACGTCCGCATCACGCGGGTCGATTATGTCGAGGCCATTACCGAGTCGGTCTATCGCCGCATGGAGGCCGAGCGCAAGCGAGTCGCCAACGAACTGCGCTCCACCGGCTTCGCCGAGGGCGAGAAGATCCGCGCCGACGCCGACCGCCAGCGCGAGGTGATCGTTGCCAACGCCTACCGCGACGCCCAGAAGATCAAGGGCGAGGGCGACGGCCGCGCCGCTGGCATCTATGCCGAGGCCTTCGGCCGCGATCCGCAGTTCGCGCAGTTCTATCGCAGCCTGGACGCCTACAAGCAGAGCTTCAACAAGAAGAGCGACGTCCTGGTGCTCGACCCCTCGTCGGAGTTCTTCCGGGCCATGCAGGGCTCGGGCTCGACCGGCAACGCGCCGCGTCGCTGACGACCGGCTTCGCCGCGTGGACAGCGACACCTTCTGGAGCGCGCTGGCCCTGGTCCTGGTGATCGAGGGCCTGCTGCCTTTCCTGTCGCCCGGCAGTTGGCGGCGCGGCTTCAACCAGCTCATGCAGCTGCGCGACGGCCAGCTGCGCTTCTTCGGGCTGTGCAGCATTGTTCTAGGACTGTTCCTGCTCTGGCTCCTGGGGTGATGTCGCCCCCACGCTTCCCCACTGCGTGTGGGGCGCTGCCCCCCGAGGGGGCCCAGGCCGCCTTGGGGCGGCCCGGCGGCGGCCTGAAGTCGCCCCCACGCTTCCCCACTGCGTGTGGGGCGCCGCCCCCCGAGGGGGCCCAGGCCGCCTCGGGGCGGCCCGGCGGCGGCCTGCCACAGTCCCGGTAGAATCCCGGTTTAACCACGGCCCCCGATCTCCATGTCCGCCTGGGTCCTTCCGGATCACATTGCCGATGTGCTGCCTTCCGAGGCGCGCCACATCGAAGAACTTCGACGCCAGCTGCTCGACACCGCCCGTGGCTATGGCTACGAGCTGGTGATGCCGCCGCTGCTGGAGCATCTTGAATCCCTCCTGTCCGGTACCGGCGAGGCGCTCGACCTGCAGACCTTCAAGCTGGTCGACCAGCTGTCGGGCCGCAGCATGGGCCTGCGCGCCGACACCACGCCGCAGGTTGCCCGCATCGACGCCCACCTGCTGAACCGGGCCGGCGTGGCGCGGCTGTGCTACTGCGGCCCGGTGGTCCACACCCGGCCCGACCGCCCCCATGCCACGCGCGAGCCGCTGCAGTTCGGGGCCGAGATCTACGGCCACGCCGGGCTCGAGGCCGACACCGAGATCCTGCGACTGGCGCTCGACTGCCTGCGGGCGGCCGGCGTCACCGGGCGCGCCCAGGCGCCGGTGATCGTCGACCTGGCGGACGCCCGCATCGTGCGCTCCCTGTTCGCCGGCGTGCCGGTCGATGCCGCTGCGATCGCGCGTGTGCATGCGGCGCTTGCGGCCAAGGATGCGAGCACCCTGCGCGAACTCACGGCCGGCTTCCCGGCCCCGTCGCGCGACGGCCTGCTGGCCCTGGTCGAGCTCTACGGCGATGCCGCGGTGCTCGACGAAGCGGCCCGCGTGTTGCCGGAAAACGTCGGGATCCGCGCCGCGCTCTCCGACCTGAAGCAGCTCGCTGCCCGCCTCGAGGGTGCGCGCGTGAGCTTCGACCTGGCCGACCTGCGCGGCTATGCCTACTACAGCGGCATGCGCTTCGGCATCTACGCCGACGGCGCCAGCGACTCGCTGGTGCGCGGCGGCCGCTACGACGAGGTGGGTGCGGTGTTCGGCCGCAACCGTCCGGCGGTCGGCTTCAGCCTCGACCTGCGCGAGCTGGTTGCGGTGCTGCCCGCGCGGCCGCTGCGGGCCGCGATCCGCGCCCCCTGGAGCGACGCCGAGCCCCTCAACAGGGCCATCGCCGCACTGCGCGGCGAGGGCGAGACCGTGGTCTGCGTGATGCCCGGCCACGACAGCGAAATCGACGAATTCCATTGCGACCGCGAGCTTGTCCTGCAGGACGGCCAATGGCGCGTGCAAGCCATCTGAAATCTTGAGAAGCGAGACACCATGAGCGTTACCACCGGAAGAAACGTGGTCGTCGTCGGCACCCAATGGGGCGACGAGGGCAAGGGCAAACTGGTCGACTGGCTGACCGAAAGCGCGCAGGGCGTGGTGCGCTTCCAGGGCGGCCACAATGCCGGCCACACGCTGGTCATCAACGGCGTCAAGACGGCGCTGCACCTGATCCCGAGCGGCATCATGCGGCCCGGCGTCAAGTGCTACATCGGCAACGGCGTGGTGCTCTCGGCGGCCAAGCTGTTCGAGGAGATCGAAGGGCTCGAAAAGGCCGGCGTCGAAGTGCGTTCGCGGCTGCGCATCAGCGAGGCCTGCCCGCTGATCCTGCCGTTCCATGCGGCGCTCGACATCGCCCGCGAGGCCTATCGCGAGAAGGGCGGCATCGAGAAGATCGGCACCACCGGCCGCGGCATCGGCCCGGCCTACGAGGACAAGATCGCTCGCCGCGCGCTGCGGGTGCAGGACCTGAAGCATCCCGAGCGCTTCGCCACCAAGCTGCGCGTGCTGCTCGACCTGCACAACCATGTGCTGACCCAGGTGCTGAGCGCGCCGGCGATCGATTTCGACACCGTCTACGACGAGGCGATGCGCCACGCCGAACTGCTCAAGCCGATGATGGCCGACGTCTCGCGCGAGCTCAACGATGCGAACCGGGCCGGCGCCAACCTGCTGTTCGAAGGCGCCCAGGGCACGCTGCTCGACGTCGACCACGGCACCTATCCCTACGTCACCTCGAGCAACTGCGTGGCCGGCAACGCGGCCGCGGGCTCGGGTGTCGGCCCGGGCATGCTTCACTACGTGCTCGGCATCACGAAGGCCTACTGCACCCGCGTCGGCGGCGGCCCGTTCCCGACCGAGCTCGACTGGGAGAAGCCCGGCACCGTCGGCTGGCACCTGAGCAACGTCGGCGCCGAGAAGGGCGTGACCACCGGGCGCAGCCGCCGCTGCGGCTGGTTCGATGCCGCGCTGCTGAAGCGCTCGGCCCAGGTCAACGGCCTCTCCGGCCTGTGCATCACCAAGCTCGACGTGCTCGACGGCCTCGAAGAACTCAAGCTGTGCACCGGCTACGAGCTCGACGGCGAGTACACCGACATCCTGCCGATGGGCGCCGACGAGATCGAGCGCTGCACGCCGGTCTACGAGACGCTCGAGGGCTGGAGTGACAGCACCGTGGGCGTGACCCAGTACGACAAGCTGCCGATCAACGCGCGGCTCTATCTGCAGCGCATCGAGCAGGTCACGGGCGTGCCGATCCACATGGTGTCGACCAGCCCCGACCGCGATCACACGATCATGATGCGCCATCCCTACCTGGCCGACTGAACGCAACCACCCGCAGGAACACCATGACCATGTTGACCGAAGACGGCAAGCACCTCTACGTGAGCTACGACGAGTACCACAACCTGATCGAGAAGCTCGCGATCAAGGTGCACCAGTCGGGCTGGCAGTTCGACACCATCCTGTGCCTGGCGCGCGGTGGCTTGCGGCCCGGCGACGTGCTGTCGCGGATCTTCGACAAGCCGCTGGCGATCATGTCGACCAGCTCGTACCGCGCCGATGCCGGCACGGTGCAGGGCCACCTGGACATCGCGCGCTTCATCACCACGCCCAAGGGCGAGATCGCCGGCAAGGTGCTGCTGGTCGACGACCTGGCGGATTCGGGCCACACGCTGCATGCCGTGGTGGAGCAGCTCAAGAGCAACTACAAGCCGATCACGGAGCTGCGCAGCGCGGTGCTCTGGACCAAGGCACTGTCGACCTTCACGCCCGACTACTCGGTCGAGTTCCTGCAGACCAACCCCTGGATCCACCAGCCTTTCGAAGGCTACGACTCGCTCGGCGTCGGGAAACTGCTGGAGAAGTGGTCGGTCTGACCCGGTGAGGCCTCGCGGCCTCACTTGAGTTCTTCGGTGTAGCGCTTCTGCATTTCTTCGGGCGCCACGGCCTCGATGGCGTGCCCGACATTCCACCGGTGTCCGAACGGACAGCGGAAGGTGCCCGAGCGTTCGCCGTAGAAATGATCTTCCAGCGGCATTTCCAGCGTCGCGCCGGCCTTCAGGGCGCGCGCGACCAGCGCATCCGCGTCGTCGACGTGCAGGTGCAGCGTGACGGGGGTGGCGCCCAGCGTGGTGGCGCTGCGGATGCCGTACTCAGGGAATTCGTCGCACAGCATCACGGTGGTGCCGCCGAAATCGAGTTCGGCGTGGCCGATGCGGCCGCCGGGCTCGGTCAGCCGGAACTTCTCGGTGGCGCCGAAGACCTCGCCGTAGAAGGCGATCGCGGCGGCCGTGTCCTTCACGCAGAGATAGGGGAACAGTTCATGGACGGTCATGCGGGGGTCCTCGATGAAGCGGTGTGGGCGCGATTCTGATCCCGCCCGGGCGGGACGTCTTGGACGAAGTTGACCTGTCGACGCAGACGTGGTTCGGTGCGCTCGGCGCCGCCCGGCGGTAGGCCTCCGGGCTCATGCCGGCGATGTCGCCGAACTCCCGGATGCAGTGGGACTGGTCGCTGTAGCCCAGCGCCAGGGCAAGCTCCACCCAGGGCACGATCCCCGGTGCCGTGGCCAGCAGCCGCTGGAAGCGCAGCACGCGCTGCAGGCGCTTGGGCGCGAGCCCGGCCGCCTCCTTGAAGAGGGAGGCGAAATGCCGGTGGCTGTAGCCGCTGGCGCGCACCAGGTCGCGAACCGGCGTGCCGTCGGCAATGCCGCGCAGGCCCCGCGCGACCGCCGGGTGCAGCGCAAGCGGGCGTTGCGCCAGTCGCCGGACGAGCAGGGCCTCGAGCGCGTCCAGCCGGGCCGAAGGCATGCGCAGGCCTTGCAGCAGGTCGAGCGCGTCGCCGGCGGCCCCGCCCCAGAGTGCGTCGAGTGGCGTGTGCCGTTCGGCCAGGGCCGAGGCGGGCATGCCGAACAGCGCCCAGGCGGCGCCGGGGCGCAGCTGCGCGCCCACCGACGCGGTGGGCGCCGCAACCTCCCGGGCATAGAACGCCGAACGGGCGCCGCCGACCATGGCATGGCCCACCGTCCAGCCGGTGCTGTCGTCCGGGTCGGCGAAGAGCCGCAGCGGGGTGTCCGACAACCTGAACACGAGGTGCATGTCACCGGTCGGCAGCACGTGTTCGCGCCGAGGCGCCGGGTGCGGGAGCGCGCCCGCAGGGCCGGGCTCGGCCGCCCACATCGAGCGGACGACGAACCGCAGCGAAGGCGGGGGAATGCGCGTGAGCAGCATGCCGGCCATTGTGCGCACTGGCGGCGATCCGGTCGACTAGCATGGAGGGATGCGAAAGCCCATCACCGACCTGATCCACCATCCCTATAGCCCGCCGGCCCATTTCGCGGCGCCCCAGCCGGGCGTCTACAAGGCTTCGACCGTGTTCTTCGCCGACGTCGCCGCGATGCGCGCGCGCGACTGGCGGACCAAGGTCGGCTACACCTACGGCCTGCACGGCACGCCGACCACCTTCACGCTCGAGGAGCGGCTCGCCACGCTGGAGGGCGGCGCCGAGTGCCTGCTGGTGCCCAGCGGGCTGGCGGCGATCTCGCTGGTCTCGTTCGCGCTCCTGAAGGCTGGCGACGAGGTGCTGATTCCGGACAACGCCTACGGTCCGAACAAGGCGCTGGCGAACGGCGAGCTGGCCAATTTCGGCATCAGCCACCGGCTCTACGACGCCATGAACCCCGCCGACCTCGCGGCCAAGCTGTCGGACCGCACCAAGCTGGTCTGGGTGGAGGCGGCCGGCTCCGTGACGATGGAGTTCCCGGACCTGCCGGCGCTGGTCGGTGCCTGCCGCGAGCGCGGCGTGATCACGGCGCTGGACAACACCTGGGGCGCCGGCCTGGCCTTCGCGCCCTTCGATTTCAACGGCACGGGGCAGGGGGTCGACATCTCGGTCCATGCGCTGACCAAGTACCCGAGCGGGGGCGGCGACGTGCTGATGGGCAGCGTGGTCACGCGCGACGAGCGGCTGCACCGCGCGCTCAAGCTGACCCACATGCGCATGGGCTTCGGCATCGGCGTGGGCGACGTCGAAACCGTGCTGCGCTCGCTGCCCAGCCTGGCGCTGCGCTACCAGGCGCATGACCGCGGTGCCCGCGAACTCGCCCGCTGGCTCGAAGGCCGGGTCGAAATTGCCCAGGTGCTGCATCCGGCGCTCGAGGGCTCGCCGGGCCACGCGCACTGGCTGCGGCTCTGCGGCGCCAGCGACCTGGCGGCGGGTCTGTTCTCGGTGGTCTTCGACGCCCGCTACGGCACCGAGCAGGTCGACCGCTTCTGCGACCGCCTGGCCTTGTTCCGGCTCGGCTATTCGTGGGGTGGGCCGATCAGCCTGGTGGTGCCCTACGACATCGGCCTGATGCGCGACGCCGCGGTGGCCCGCTGGCCGCACAAGGGCACGCTGGTGCGTTTCTCGATCGGCCTGGAAGACGTGGACGACCTGCGCGCCGACCTGGAACAGGCGCTGGCGGCACTCTGAGAGCGCCGCGATATCGCGTACAGTCAAGCCATGTGCAGTCACCGTGACTGTCTCGTGAAGGAGAAGCAGTGGCAACACCAAATTACGGCTATGAAAAGCGCCAGAAAGAACTGGCAAAGAAGAAAAAGAAGGAAGACAAGCTGAGGGAAAAGGCCAACCGCAAGCTCATGCCCAGCAGCGACGGCCTGGCACCCGGCGATCCGGAGACCGATGTCGCTTCGCTGGAACGCGATCCGCCGACGGTGCCCGAACTGCCGACCAAGAACGGCTGAGCCGTTCCGGACCTCCACCTCGAATGAAAAAGCCGCCGCGGCTCAGCGCCGCGGCGGCTTTTTGCTTGCATGAACCGAAGCCGGCCGGCGGCTGGCTATTTCGGCAGCATCTTGCGCAAGGCCGGCCAGACGTTGTCGAGCATGCGCGGCTGGGCGGCCGCGGTCGGGTGGATGCGGTCGGCCTGGAACAGCACCGCCGCATCGGGCCCGTCGGCGATGCCCTTCAGCAGGAAGGGAACCACGGGTGCCTTGGTCGCCGCCGCCACCTTCGAGAAGATGGCCTCGAAGCGGCGCGTGTAGTCGCTGCCGTAGTTCGGCGGCACCTGGATGCCGACCAGCAGCACCTGGGCGCCCATGGCCTGTGCGGCCTTGGTCATCTGCAGCAGGTTGTCCTCGGTGCCGGCCAGCGGCAGGCCGCGCAGGGCGTCGTTGGCGCCGAGTTCGAGCACCACGTGCGTCGGCTGGTGCTGCGCCAGCAGGTTGGGCAGCCGGGCCCGGCCGCCCGCGCTGGTGTCGCCGCTGATGCTCGCGTTGACCACCGTGGCGGCGATCTTTTGTTCGGCCAGCCGCTTGTCGAGCAGCGGCACCCAGCCTTCGCCGCGCTTGAGGCCGTACTCGGCCGACAGCGAGTCGCCGACCACCAGGATCAGGGGCGCCTTGCCCGCTGCCGCCTGCGCGCCGGCGGCCGGCCATGACCCTGCATTCGCGACCAGCGCGGCGCTCAAGATAAAGTGACGTCGATTCACCACGCAAAACCTTTCAATGTCCTCAATCCGATCCGATGGCCGAGCCGACGCCATCGTCGCCGTCCAGCATGTCTTCAAGTCCGTGACCGACTCCACCGGAACGCTGGATATTCTGCAGGACATCGACTTCACCCTGGGCGCCAGGGAGACCGCTGCGATCGTCGGCGCCTCGGGCTCGGGCAAGAGCACGCTGCTGTCGATCGTCGCCGGCCTCGACACGCCCACCC
Organism: Variovorax ginsengisoli; assembly: GCF_030486595.1. Classification (GTDB taxonomy): domain Bacteria; phylum Pseudomonadota; class Gammaproteobacteria; order Burkholderiales; family Burkholderiaceae_C; genus Variovorax; species Variovorax ginsengisoli_B. The sequence goes on from NZ_JAUJZH010000008.1 coordinate 151,299, forward strand.
GCGGTACCGTGAAGCTCGGGGGCGAGGACCTGTTCGCGATCGACGAGGACGAGCGTGCGGCCCTGCGGGCGCAGAAGGTCGGCTTCGTGTTCCAGAGTTTCCAGCTGCTCGGCAACCTGAGCGCGCTCGAGAACGTGATGTTGCCCCTTGAACTGGCCGATCGCAAGGATGCCCGCAAGGCCGCCACCGAGATGCTCGGCCGCGTCGGCCTCGGCCAGCGCCTGGGCCACTATCCCAAGGTGCTGTCGGGCGGCGAGCAGCAGCGGGTGGCGCTGGCGCGGGCCTTCGTGGTCCAGCCGGCCCTGCTGCTGGCCGACGAGCCCACCGGCAGCCTCGATTTCGCCACCGGCGAGCAGGTGATGCGGCTGATGTTCGACCTCAACCGTGAACTGGGCACCACCCTCGTGCTGGTCACGCACGACCGTGGCATCGCGGCCCAGTGCGAGCGCAAAATCACGATCGAGGCGGGGCGCGTGGCGCTCGACCAGGGGGGGAACTGAACCGCGGGAGAGCCATGCCCAGACCTTCACCAGACAGCGACGAGGAAGACGACACTGCCTTCGGCGGGCTGGCGCCTCGCAGCGGCCCGCAGGCCGGGCCCAGGGCCCGCAAGCCGTCCCGATGGGCCCGCTGGGCGGGGGTCGCCGCCGGACTGCTGCTGCTGTGCCTGCTGCTCTATCTCGCCGGGGCTCGATAATCCCCGCATGTCTTCCCCCAAAGTGATTTTCGGCTTCCATGCCGTCGGCGTGCGCATCAAGACCTCGCCCCAATCGGTGATCGAGGTGCTGTTCGATGCCAGCCGGCGCGATGCCCGCATGCGGCAGTTCGTCGCCCGCGCCCAGGAAGCCGGCGTGCGGCTGGTCGAGGCCGATGGCCTGCGCCTCTCGAAGCTGAGCGGCAGCCACGGCCACCAGGGCGTGGCTGCGCGCGTCGAGCCGGTCGCCCAGACCCATTCGCTCGACGAACTGCTGGAGGGCCTGGAAGCCGCGGGCACGATGCCGCTGCTGCTGGTGCTCGACGGCGTGACCGACCCGCACAACCTGGGCGCCTGCCTGCGCGTCGCCGACGGCGCCGGGGCCCACGCGGTGATCGCGCCGAAGGACCACGCCGCCGGCATCAACGCCACCGTCGCCAAGGTGGCGAGCGGAGCGGCCGAGACAGTGCCGTATTTCATGGTGACCAACCTGGCGCGCACGCTCAACGAACTCAAGGAGCGCAGCATCTGGTGCGTCGGCACCAGCGACGATGCGCCGGGCACGCTCTACCAGAGCGACCTGCGGCGCCCGCTGGCGCTGGTGCTGGGCGCCGAAGGCGAGGGGATGCGCCAGCTCACGCGCAAGACCTGCGACGAACTGATCAGCATCCCGATGGCGGGCGCCGTGGAAAGCCTCAACGTGTCGGTGGCGAGCGGCGTCTGCCTCTACGAGGCGATGCGGCAGCGGCTGGCCCCGGCTACAGGCTGAAGAAACGCATCACGACCTCGGCCGGGTGCCGCACCCCGACGCCGACGAACATGCGGTCGGTGATCCAGCCCAACGTCTTCGAAGCGGTCTCGAAGCGCGGGTGGCAGCGGAAGTAGACCTGGGCCGGGTCGACGGGTTCGCCACGCAGCAGCGCCGCCATGACCTCGACCGGTGCCGAGCGCACCGCATGGTTCTGGACGTAGATCAGGTCGCCGGCGTCGGTCTCGAGGCCGTAGCGGGCGTCGAGTTCGGACAGGGTGTCGCTGAGGATCAACTGGAAGTCGGTGCCGCCGGGCAGCACGCGGGCGGTCCAGCCGTCGCCGCGGGCTTCGCCGCCGGTGATCGGCACCAGCCGTCGCATGCCGCGCGGGCCGCGGCTCAGGACTTCGGGCCGGCCGACCTCGACCCGGAGATCGGCGAAATGGGCAAGCGTGGGTGGGGCGAGGGGGTCATGGGGATTCATCCCGCAAGCGTATCGCGGATGGGGCCCCGAGGGTCAGGACGGGTCCTTGCCGCGGGTGCGGCCGACGCCGCTGAAGATGCCGATGCCGAGCAGGATCAGGGCGCCGATGCCGATGTAGAGCGAGGGCACGCCGGCCACCGAGGCGGCCCAGCCCACGCCGGCCAGGAATATCAGGAAGCCGATCATGTAGAGGGCGAAGGACATGGTTGTTGCTCCGGGTCTGGGAATATGGGAATCGACCCAGTCTGCCTTCGCCCGCGTCCCTGCGCGGCGGCCGCGGCCGCCAATCCGTGTCGGAGGGAGCCTACCGTTGGGCCGGGGCGGCGGGCTCGGCGCTCGCCGCGTCGAGCGCCGCGATCGTCTCCGGCGACAGCTGGAGCGCGGCTGCCGCGACCAGTTCCTCCAACTGCTTCATCGAGGTCGCGCTGGCGATCGGCGCCGTGACCGCTGGCCGCGCGATCTGCCAGGCGATCGCCACCTGGCCCGGGGTCGCGCCATGGGTCCTGGCGGCGGCGTCGAGCGCGTCGAGGATGCGCAGGCCGCGTGGGTTCAGGTACTTCTTGGTGGTGCTGCCGCCGCGCGCGCTTTTCGCGGCATCCGCCGGGCTTCGGTACTTGCCGGTCAGGAAGCCGGCGGCGAGCGCATAGAAATTGATCACGCTGACGCCGCGCGCGAGGCACAGGGGCTCGAGCGCCTCCTCGAAGACCGCCCGGTCGTAGAGGTTGTACAGCGGCTGCAGGCTCTCGTAGCGCGGCAGCCCCTGCTTCTCGGCCACGTCCAGCGCCTCGGCCAGCCGCGGGGCGCTGAAGTTCGAGGCCCCGATCGCGCGCACCTTGCCCGCCTTGATCAGCGCCGCGAAGGCTTCCGCCGTGTCGGAGAGCGGCGTCTCCGGGTCGTCGTCGTGGGATTGGTAGAGGTCGATGCGATCGGTCTGCAGGCGCCGCAGCGACGCATCGACGGCTTCGTGGATGTAGGCAGGTGACAGGCCCTTCTTGCCTTCGCCCATGGGCTTGCCGAGCTTGGTCGCCAGCACCACGCGGTTGCGCTTGCCGCTCTGGCGCAGCCACTTGCCGATGATGGTCTCGGATTCGCCGCCGCTGTGGCCGGGCACCCAGCTGGAATAGACATCGGCGGTGTCGATGAAATTGAAGCCGGCGTCGAGCCAGGCGTCGAGCAGACGGAACGACAGCGCTTCGTCGACGGTCCAGCCGAACACGTTGCCGCCGAAGGCCAGTGGCGAAACCTGGAAGCCCGAGCGGCCGAGGGGTCGGAGTTGCATGAGGAAGAAGCCTTGAAAAAGAGGTTCAGACGAAACCCAGGGCGCCCAGCAGCGCCCCGGCGCCCAGCAGCCACAGCAGGTGGATGCGGGTGCGCCAGACGATAAACGTGGCCACGCCGCTCAGCAGCCACAGGTGCCAGGCGGGCGCGTTGCCAGCATGGTTTCCGCCCGCCAGCACCCAGCCGGTGGCGACCAGCAGGCCGATGACGATCGGCGCCATGCCCTGCTTGAAGGCGCGCACGCCGCGCCGGGTGCGGTTGCGGTGGCCCCAGCGGGTGGCGAAGTAGGTCAGGGTGGTGCTCGGCAGCATGATGCCGACCATGGTGATCGCGAGGCCCAGCAGGCCCAGCATCCAGGCCTGCAGGCCGGCCCCGATGCCGCCGCCGGCATTCAACCCGACGTTCCAGCCCATCAGCGCCACGAACAGCACGTTGGGGCCCGGGGCGGCCTGGGCGATGGCGACCGAGGAACTGAACTGGGCGTCGGTCAGCCAGCGGTGGTCGCTGACCAGGAAGCGGTGCATGTCGGGCACCGTGGTGATGGCGCCGCTGATCGACAGCAGCGAGAGCATCAGGTACTGGGCGAAGAGCGCGAGCCAGTCCTGCCAGTGCATGACGATGGTCATGGCGCGATCTTTCGCCAGGTCCAGACGCAGGCCACGCCGCCGACCACCAGCAGCACCCAGCCGAGCGGGATGCGGGCGAAGGCGATCGCGGCGAAGACCACGGCGACCAGCACCAGGCAGGTGGCGAAGCCCAGCGGATGCCGCCGCAGCTGCGGTACCAGTTTGATGCCGGTGGCGGCGATCAGCCCGCCCGCCACCGCGCCCATGCCGCGCAGCGCGCCGGCCACCTGCGGGTTGCCGGCGTAGTGGGCATAGAGCACCGCCAGCACCAGGATCACGGCCAGCGGCACGGTGAGCATGCCGGCCACCGCCGCGATCGCGCCGCGCAGGCCGAAGTGGCGGTCGCCGATCATCAGCGCCAGATTGATCACGTTGGGGCCCGGCAGCACCTGGGCGACGGCCCAGTCCTCGAGGAATTCGTCGGGGGTGAGCCAGCGCTTCTTTTCGACCATTTCGCGCTGGACGATCGCCAGCACGCCGCCGAAGCCCTGCAATGCCAGCCAGGTGCAGGAAACGAACAGGTCGCGCGGAGATTGGGGGCGGGGGCGGTCGGATGCCGCCGGTGCAGGTGTAGATGCCGGATCCATGTGGGGCGATTATGGTGGGCCGTGCCGCCGGCCGAGTTGCTGCCAAACTCCCGCCCATGAACGCACGCTCCCTCTTCCAGCTCTGCAAGGACTCGGTCGCCTCGTGGCGGGCCGACTACGCCCCCAGCATGGGCGCCGCGCTGGCCTACTACACGGTGTTCTCGGTCGCGCCGCTGATCCTCATCGTCATTTCCGTGGTCGGTCTGGTGTTCGGCCGGGAGGCGGCCCGCGGCGAGATCTTCGAGCAGCTCTCGGGGCTGATGGGCGCCGACGGCGCGCGAGCGGTGCAGTCGATGCTCGAAGCCCTCAACAAGCCGACCCAGGGCGTCGTCGCCACCGTGGCTGGCGTCGGCCTGGTGGTCGTCGGCGCCACCACGGTCTTCGGTGAGCTGCAGGACGCGTTCGACCGCATCTGGCGAGCGCCGGTGCGCGACGCGGGCGGCGGCGTGCTGTCGCTGCTGCGCACGCGGCTGCTCTCGTTCAGCATGATCATGGGCATCGGTTTCCTGCTGATCGTGTCGCTGGTGGTCAACGCGGCGCTGGCGGCCCTGGGCGAGTGGTGGGCGCCGATGTTCGGCGGCTGGGCCACGCTGGCGCAGCACGTCAATTCGGCCTTCGGCTTCGTGATCGTGACGGTCGGCTTTGCGATGATCTACAAGGTCATGCCGCGGGTCAGGGTGCAATGGCGCGACGTCTGGGTGGGCGCCGCGGTGACGGCGGTGCTGTTCACGGTCGGCAAGTACCTGATCGGCCTCTACATCGGCACCACCGGCGTCGCCTCGGGCTATGGCGCCGCCGGCTCGCTGGTGGTGGTGCTGGTGTGGGTCTACTACTCGGCCCAGATCTTCCTGCTGGGCGTCGAATTCACCTGGGTCTACGCCCACGCTTACGGGTCGCTGAAGGGCGTTCCCCGCCCGGCGCCGGGGCGTTCGCCGATGCGGCCCGAAGAGGGGACGCGGCCCGCCGTGGGCGAATCCGCCGACGGTTAGAACTCTTCCCAGTCGCCCGCCGCCGATACGGCAGAAGCGGCCGTCTGCTTGCGCGGCGCGGATTCCTCAATGGCCGGCTTGGCCTTGGCCTGCGAGCGCCTCGCCGGTGCCGCGGCCGGCGAGCGTGAGGCGTGCGATCCGTCCAGCTTGAACACACCGACCGCGCGCGACAGCTGGCTCGCCTGGTCCTGCAGCGAGCCAGCCGCCGCGGACGCCTCTTCGACCAGCGCCGCGTTCTGCTGCGTCACCTGGTCCATCTGCGTGATCGCCTGGTTGATCTGCTCGATCCCCGAGGTCTGCTCCTGGCTGGCCGCCGTGATCTCGCCCATGATGTCGGTCACCCGCTTGACGCTGTCGACGATCTCTTCCATCGTCCTGCCGGCTTCCGCCACCTGCTTGCTGCCTTCCTCGACCTTCTCCACCGAGTCGCCGATCAGGGTCTTGATCTCCTTGGCCGCCGCCGCCGAGCGCTGCGCCAGGCTGCGCACTTCCGACGCCACCACCGCGAAGCCACGGCCCTGTTCACCGGCCCGTGCGGCTTCCACCGCGGCGTTCAACGCCAGGATGTTGGTCTGGAACGCGATGCCGTCGATCACGCCGATGATGTCCACGATCTTGCGGGATGACGCGTTGATCGAGCCCATGGTGTCGACCACCTGGCTCACCACGCTGCCGCCCTTGACGGCGACTTCGGAAGCCGAGACCGCGAGTTGGTTGGCCTGGCGGGCGTTGTCCGCGTTCTGCTTCACCGTCGAAGTCAGTTCTTCCATCGAGGCGGCCGTTTCTTCCAGCGAGCTCGCTTGCTCTTCGGTTCGCGACGACAGATCCTGGTTGCCCGTGGCGATCTGGCCCGAGGCCGTCGCGATCGTGTCGGTTCCCTCGTGCACCTCGCCGACGATCTTCACCAGGCTGTCGTTCATTTCCTTGAGCGCCTGCAGCAACTGTCCGGTCTCGTCGCGCGTGCCCGCCTCGATACGGCTGGTCAGGTCGCCACCGGCCACCGTTTGCGCCACCTGCACCGCGCGGCCCAGCGGTCGGGTGATGCCGACGGCGAGCCGCCATGCGCACAGTCCGCCCAGGCCGAGCACCGCCGCGCCGAGGGCGAGCAACAGGTTGCGGCTGGCCCGGTAGCTGTCGCCGATCCGGACCACCGTGCCGTCGATCGCGCGCCGCTGCATCTCGAGCAGGTGCTGGACGTTGTCGAGATAGACCTTGGCCGCCGGCATGAACTGGCGGTCGAGCGCCCGGTTGGCTTCCTCCATCGTGCCCTGAGCCTTGGCCTTGACCACCGCATCGCGCCCTTCGAGGTAGCTGGTCCGGACTTGCTGGAATCCCGCCCAGAGCGATTTCTCTTCGTCGCTGACCAGCAGCGGTTCGATCTGCTTCTGCAGTTCCTGCGCCTCCTTGGTCGAGTTCGCGCTCTCCTCGGCGAAGAAGGGGCCGAGCGACGGGTCGGCACTCTTGGCGATGGCGGTGGTGCGGCGTACGCCGACCGCCACCAGCCGATACCAGTCGCTGATCAGCCGCTCCTTGGCCAGCGGTTGGGCGGTGATGGCTTCGGCGGCCGCCGTCACTGCCTGAAGGCGCCAGATGCCAAGTGCCGTCATCAGCGCCATCAATGCCAGCACCAGGCCGAATCCAAGGCCCAGGCGGGTGCCGATCTTCCAGTGTTTCACGTGCGTTCCTCGTTGCCGGCCGCGCCGGCCGTTCGAGGAATATCGGCAGATGGGCGCGAAACTGAAGGCCCGCGCCTGCGTTCAGCCCGTGAAGCCGCCTTCGTCCAGGAAGCGCCGCTCCTCGGCCGTGGTGGTGCGCCCGAGCGCCGCGTTGCGGTGCGGGAAGCGCCCGAAGCGCGCCACGATGTCGCGGTGCAGCACGGCGAAGCGCTGCGTGTTGGCGTCGAGCGAGCGGTTCAGCGCGACCGAGCGTTCCTGGTCGGCCAAGGCCTCGGAGTGCATGAAGGGCAGGTAGAAAAACGGGCGCAGCGCCGGCTCGACATGCTGGTCGAAGCCTGCCGCGACCGCCGCCCGCGCGATCGCCAGCGCCTTGCCGTCGGTCGCGAACATGTGGCCGCTGCCGCGCCAGGCGTTGCGCGGCAACTGGTCCAGCAGCACCAGCAGCGCCAGCGCGCCTTCGGCGTCGGCCGCCCAGTGATCGAGGTCGCCGGTGGCGGCGAGGTGGTGCGCGGCCTCGAAGCGGGCCTTGAAATCGGCATCGAAGGCGTCGTCCTTGGCGAACCAGCGGCGCGGGCCGGCCGCGCGCCAGAAGGCCGTGACAGCGGCGGGGGAGGGAAGCTCGGTCATGGGCCGGATGATGCCATCGGGGGCGGTCCAAAGTCGGGGCGGCGGCCGACAGCGCGCGGGCCCGTTGCTGCCTAAGCTGGGTGGATCACAACCAGATGGAGATCAGCATGACCCGATACGGACAACTCTTGCGCCTGGCACTCGTCGCGGGCGTCACGACCGCGGCCTTGGCCGGCTGCGGCATGATGTCGAAGTCCAGCACCGCGAGCTTCAGCGGTGCCATGAACGCGGCCAGCGAAGTGCCGCCCAACATGACGCGCGGCAGTGGCATGGCCGAAGCCTGGCTCAACAAGGACACCAACGTCCTCAAGTACAAGATCACCTACGAAGGCTTGAGCGGCCCTGCGACGGCGGCCCATTTCCATGGGCCGGCCACCGCGGGGGCGAATGCCGCCGTGGTCCTGCCTTTCGCGTCGCCGGCCAGCCCGATCGAAGGCCAGGCCACGTTGACGCCGGCCCAGGCGGCCGATTTGATGGCCGGCAAGTGGTATGCCAATGTCCACACGGCTGCCAACCCGGGCGGAGAGATCCGTGGCCAGATGCTGCCGAAGATGTAAGCCTGCACGCCTATGGAAACCGACGACGACACCAAGCCTCCGGCCGCGCCCGAACTGCGCAGTTCGTACCTGGAGGAAAAGGCCTTCAAGTCGCGCACGCTGCTGATCTTCGGATCGATCACCGATGCCGTGGCGGCCGACGTGACGCGACGGCTGATCGCGCTCGACGCCGACAGCCAGGCGCCGATCGACATCCTCGTGAGCTCGCCGGGCGGCCACTTGGAATCGGGCGACGCGATCCACGACATCGTGCGCTTCATCAGTGCGCCGGTCCACATGATCGGCACCGGATGGGTCGGCAGCGCCGCCACGCACCTGTTCCTGGCAGCGCCTCGCGAGCGCCGCGTCTGCCTGCCCAACACGCGCTTCCTGATCCACCAGCCGAGCGGCGGCGCCGGCGGGCAGGCCACCGACATCGCCATCCAGGCGCAGGAGATCGTCAAGGCGCGCGAACGCATCGCCCACGAGATCGCGCGCGAAACCGGCAAGCCGCTGGAGGAGGTGCTGGTCGACATCGAGCGAGACCGCTGGTTGTCGGCCCAGGAGGCGGTCGGCTACGGGCTGGTGTCGCGGATCATCGAGCGGAAGACCGAGTTGCGCACTTAGTCGTCCTCGGGTCGGGCGCTGCGAGGGCTGGCGCTTGGTGTCAAATGACGCCATGACCGCCACCAAGAAGCCTCGCACCGCCGCTCACGCCGCTCGTCCCCGCGTCGACATCACGACCGCCCGCAAGGCCCTGGTGCTGCAGGGCGGCGGCGCCTTGGGCGCCTACCAGGCCGGCGTCTATGCGGGCGTGTTCGAGAAGCACAAGACGCTCGACTGGGTGGCCGGCGTCTCGATCGGCGCGGTCAACGCGGCGTTGATCGCCGGCAACCCGCCCGAGCGGCGGGTGGATCGGCTGCGCGAGTTCTGGGACCTGGTGTCGTCGGGGCCGACCCAGCGCCTGCCGGCCTGGTGGGGCGGCGACCGGGCGGCACTGAACCAGTGGAGCGCCGCCGCGGTCGCGATGTTCGGCGTCCCGGGCTTCTTCGAGCCGCGCCGAACGCCGGCGCTGCTGCTGGGCGGCTCGGCGCCGCTTCTGAGCTACTACGACACCTCGCCCTTGAAGTCGACGCTCGAACGGCTGGTCGACTTCGACCGCATTAACCACTGCGAGACCCGATTCAGCGTCGGTGCAGTCAACGTGCGCACCGGCAACTCGCTGTACTTCGACAACACGGTGCAGCGCATCGGCCCCGAGCACATCATGGCCAGCGGCGCGTTGCCGCCCGGCTTCGCGCCGGTGCACATCGACGGCGAGGACTACTGGGACGGCGGCATCGTCTCGAATACGCCGCTGCAGTACGTGCTGGACATGCACCCGCGGAGCGAGACGCTGATGGTGCTGCAGGTGGACTTGTTCAGCGCCCACGGCGCGATGCCGCGCACCCTGGCCGAGACCATGGAGCGCCAGAAGGACATCACCTATTCGAGCCGCACGCGCATGAACACCGATGCCCTGGCTTCCAACATGAACCTGCAGCAGGCCATCGCCGATCTGATCGGCAAGCTGCCCGCGGCGCTCCAGAAGGACCCCAGCGTGCAGGCCGTCTGCGGCCAGCTGAACCACGAGCCGATCGAGATCGTGCACCTGATCTATCGCGACAAGCCCTACGAGCTCGACTCGAAGGACTACGAATTCTCGCGCGCCTCGGTCGACGAGCACTGGGACGCCGGCCTGCGCGACATCCGCAACACGCTGGACCACCCCGAATGGCTGCAGAGCGCCGCGCTGCCGAATGGCGTCACCACCTTCGACCTGACCGAGCCGAATGCGCGCCGGGTGCGCCATCCGATGGCGCTGCCGCAGGTGCCCGCGGCGCGCTGAACGCGATCAGGCTGCCTTAAGCCTGGCCGCGCAGGCTCGGCGCTCGGGCACGCAGATTGCACGCAGATCCATCACTTTCTTCACTCCAAGGAATCCCATGCAGCTCAAGGACAAGGTCGCATTCATCACCGGCTCGGCCAGCGGTATCGGCAAGGAGATCGCCATCGTCTTCGCCCAGGAGGGCGCGAAGATCGTGATCGCCGACCTCAACAAGCAGGCGGCGGATGCCACCGCCGCGGAACTCAAGGCCAGCGGCGCCGAGGCCATCGGGGTCGGCGTCGACGTCACCAGCGAGGAGCAGGTCGATGCGGCGGTCGAAGAGGCGGCCAAGGCCTTCGGCGGGATCGACATCCTGATCAGCAACGCGGGCATCCAGATCGTCCATCCGGTCGAGGAGTTCAGCTTCGCCGACTGGAAGAAGATGCTGGCGATCCACCTCGACGGCGCCTTCCTGACCACCAAGGCCTGCCTCAAGCACATGTATGCCCAGGGCCGCGGCGGCAGCGTGATCTACATGGGCTCGGTGCATTCGAAGGAAGCCTCGCTGCTGAAGGCGCCGTACGTGACCGCCAAGCACGGCCTGATCGGATTGGCCAAGACCGTGGCCAAGGAAGGCGCCAAGCACAACGTGCGCGCCAACGTGATCTGCCCGGGTTTCGTGCGCACGCCACTGGTCGAGAAGCAGATCCCCGAGCAGGCGAAGACCCTCGGCATCACCGAGGAGCAGGTGATCAAGAACGTGATGCTCAAGGAGACGGTGGACGGCGAGTTCACCACCACCGACGACGTCGCGCGCGTGGCGCTGATGTTCGCCGCCTTCCCGACCAATGCGCTGACCGGCCAGTCGCTGGTGGTGAGCCACGGCTGGTTCATGCAGTGAGCGTGGCACCGTAGTTACCCTGATTTGCGTGCCGGCTGGTTGACAGCTCGGGGGCCTAGGATGTCGCGATGAGCGCGCTCGGCGCTCTGCAAGACACGGAGACCCTGCCCCATGACGACATCTCTTCACCATCTCGGCCGACGCACGGCCCTCATTGCGGCTGCACTGGTGCTGGCGGGCTGCGGCGCCGTCGGCACCCGGCCCGCGGCGAGCGACATCCACGTGATGACCTCCGGCGGCTTCACCGCGGCCTACAACGACTTGCGCCCCGGCTTCGAGAAGGCGAGCGGCCGCGCCGTGAAGACGGCCTACGGTGCCTCGATGGGCAATGCCGACGACTCGATCCCGAGCCGGCTGGCGCGCGGAGAGCCGGCCGATGTCGTGATCCTGGCGCGTCCGGCGCTCGATGCGCTGGTCGCGCAGGGCAAGGTGGTGCCCGGCAGCGAGGTCGACCTAGTGCGCTCCAGCATCGGCTTCGCCGTCAAGAAGGGTGCGCCCAAGCCCGACATCTCTTCGGTGGACGCGCTGAAGCGCACCTTGATCGCCGCCCCCTCGATCGCCTATTCGGCGAGCGCCAGCGGCACCTACTACGAGACCGAGCTGCTGAAGAACCTGGGCATCGAGGCGCAGGTCAAGCCCAAGAGCAAGCGCATCCTGAGCGAAAGGGTCGGCACCGTGGTCGCGCGCGGTGATGCGGCGCTCGGGCTTCAGCAGGTGAGCGAGTTGCTGCCCATCGAGGGCATCGACTACGTCGGTGCGCTGCCGGCGGAAGTGCAGCGCGTGACTGTGTTCTCGGCCGGCGTCGCGACCGCATCGAAGCAGCCCGATGCGGCGCGCGAGCTGATCCGCTACCTGAATTCGCCGGCCGCCGCGCCGACCATCGCCAAGACCGGCCTCGAACCCTTGACGGCCCGCTGAACCCGTCATGGAGCTGAGGCAGCTGCGCTACTTCGTGAAGATCTGCGAGTTGCGCAGCATGGGGCGCGCGGCGCTCGAACTCGATCTTGCGACGTCGGCCTTGAGTCAGCAGATCAGCCGGCTCGAGAGCGAGCTGTCGACCCGCCTGCTTCAGCGCAGCTCGACCGGCGTGACGCCGACCGACGCCGGGCTGGCCTTCTTGCAGCAGGCGCAGCTCACGCTGCGGCATGCCGATGAAGCGGTGCGGGCTGCGCAGCAGGCCCGGCTGTCGGGCCACGTCAGCATCGGGCTGCCGCCGACCACCGCCTCGGTGCTCGGCGTGCCCTTGATGCAGGCCATGCGGGAGCGCTATCCGGAGGTCAGGCTGCACCTGGTGGAGTCGTTGTCGGGGCACCTCGGCGCGATGCTCAATGCGCGCCAGCTCGATCTCGCCGTGCTGTTCCAGACCGATGTGGCGAGGCGCTGGAGCGTGCTGCCGCTGCTCGACGAAAAGCTGTTCGTCATCGGCCGCGCCGACCTGCCCGGCCTGCCGACCGGACGCCAGGTGCGCCTGGCGCGCCTGGGCGAACTGCCGCTGATCATGCCGAGCGCCTCGCACGGGCTGCGCGCCACGCTGGAAGCGGCCTTCGCGCGGGCGCGGGTCGTGCCGCGGGTGGTGGCCGAGATCGATGGCCTGGCGATGCTGATGGACGCGGTGCGGGCCGGGCAGGGCGCCACCATACAGCCGGGCGCGGCGACCGCGCGGCTGGCCGACGAGCGCCTTGTGCAAGTGCGCATTGCCGATGCGCAGGTCGGCCGCCGCAACCTGCTGGCGAGCCTGTCGGACGACGAACTCTCGCCCGCCGCGCTGGCCGCCCGCGTGGTGCTGGCCGATGTCGCGCGCAGGCTGGTGCGCGAAGGGCGCTGGGCCGGCGCCACCCTTCACGAAAACTGAAGACCCCTTGCGCAGGGCGCGCTTTCGCGCGGCGCCATGGCTGCCTAAAGTCGAGCTCCTCACGAGGAGACAACTGAAATGATCGATGTCCTGGTCGTCGGCGGCGGCAATGCCGCGCTGTGCGCCGCGTTGATGGCACGCGAGGCCGGCGCCAGCGTGCTGCTGGTCGAGGCCTCTCCGCGCGAATGGCGCGGCGGCAACTCCCAGCACACGCGCAATCTGCGCTGCATGCATGACGCGCCGCAGGACGTGCTGGTCGAGGCCTATGCCGAGGAAGAGTACTGGCAGGACCTGCTCAAGGTCACCGGCGGCCAGACCGACGAGCATCTGGCCCGCATCGCGATCCGCGCTTCGTCGTCGTGCCGCGACTGGATGCGGCGGCATGGCGTTCACTTCCAGCCGCCGTTGTCCGGCGCGCTGCACGTGGCGCGCACCAACGCCTTCTTCATGGGCGGCGGCAAGGCGCTCGTCAACGCCTACTTCCGCAGCGCCGAGCGGCTGGGGGTGCAGGTCCGCTACGAGACGCCGATCGTCTCGATCGAACTCGACGGGGGTCGCTTCGTGGCCGCACGCACCGCAAGCGGCGAGCGCATCGAGGCCCGAAGCTGCGTCCTCGCGGCGGGCGGCTTCGAGTCCAACCGCGAGTGGCTCATCGAGGCCTGGGGCGTGAATGCGCGCGGCGAGCGGCCGGCCGAGAATTTCCTGATCCGCGGCACCCGCTTCAACGAGGGCGTGCTGCTCAAGGCCATGATCGACGCCGGTGCTGATTCGATTGGCGATCCGACGCAGGCCCACATGGTGGCGATCGATGCCCGGGCACCGCTCTACGACGGCGGCATCTGCACGCGCATCGACTGCGTGTCGCTCGGCGTCGTCGTCAACCGCGATGCGCAGCGCTTCTACGACGAGGGCGAGGACTTCTGGCCCAAGCGCTATGCGATCTGGGGCCGGCTGGTGGCGCAGCAGCCGGGCCAGATCGGCTGGTCGATCATCGACCGCAAGGCGATCGGCCGTTTCATGCCGCCGGTGTTCCCGGGCACGGTGGCCGACAGCCTTCCCGAGCTCGCGCGCAAGCTGGGCCTGCCCGAGGCCGCCTTCGTCGACACCATCGACGCCTATAACGCGGCCTGCCGGGTCGGCAGCTTCGACCACACGGCGCTCGATGACTGTCACACCAAAGGCCTCGCGCCGGCCAAGACCCACTGGGCGAGGCCGATCGACTCGCCGCCGTTCTACGGCTATGCGCTGCGGCCCGGCGTCACCTTCACCTATCTGGGCCTGAAGGTGAACGAGCAGGCCGCCGTGCACTTCGGCGGCCGGCCGAGCCCGAATCTGTTCGTTGCCGGCGAGATGATGGCAGGCAATGTGCTCGGCAAGGGCTACACCGCCGGCGTGGGGATGGCGATCGGCACCGCGTTCGGCCGCATCGCCGGCACCCAGGCGGCCCAGGCCGCCATGAAGGAGACGACCCATGCAGCAGCTTGATGCGCTGACCCGGGAGGCCGTGGCGCTCGCCGGCGGCGGGCCACGGGTGATACCGATCCTGAGCGCGCCCGAGGCCGAAGTAGGCCGCCAGATGCAGATCTGCAATGCCTGCCGCTACTGCGAGGGCTTCTGCGCCGTGTTTCCGGCGATGACGCGACGGCTCGAATTCGGCCAGGCCGACATCCACTACCTCGCCAACCTGTGCCACAACTGCGGCGCCTGCCTGCATGCCTGCCAGTACGCGCCGCCGCACGAATTCGCGGTCAACGTGCCGCGCGCGATGGCCGAGGTGCGCGGCCAGACCTATGCGGACTATGCGTGGCCGCCGGCTCTGGGGCGGCTATATCAGCGCAACGGTCTGACGCTGTCGGTGGCGCTCGCGGCGGGGCTGGCGCTGTTCCTGATGCTGGCGGTGGCGCTCAACGGCACGCTGTGGGGCGGCCGGCTGGAGGGCAATTTCTATCGCCTGTTCCCGCACAACCTGCTGGTCGGCCTGTTTGCGCCGGTGTTCCTGTTCGTGGTGTTCGCGTTGGGCAAAGGCGTCACGCGCTTCTGGCGCGAGCTGACGCCGGCCACCAGCGGCGCACCGTTGAACGCGCCTGCCGCGGGCGAAGCCACCCAGGCCGTGCTGCGCCTGAAGTACCTCGACGGCGGCCACGGCGAAGGCTGCCACGACGAGGACGATGCCTACACGCTGTCGCGCCGGCGCTTCCATCACTTCACCTTCTACGGCTTCCTGCTGTGCTTCGCCGCCACCAGCGTCGCGACGCTCTACCACTACCTGTTCGGCTGGCATGCGCCGTACGACCTGCCGAGCCTGCCGAAGCTGCTCGGCGTCGTCGGCGGCGTCAGCCTGATGGTCGGCACGGCGGGGCTCTGGCGGCTCAATCGCCGGCGCCATCCGCTGCAGGGCGATGCGTCGCAGAAGCCGATGGACCTCGGCTTCATCGCCTTGCTGTTCCTCACCAGCGCGAGCGGACTGGCGCTGTGGCTCGGCCGCGGCACGCCGGCCCTGGCGCTGCTGCTGTGCCTGCATCTGGGCGCGGTGATGGCGCTCTTCGCCACGCTGCCCTACGGCAAGTTCGCGCACGGCATCTTCCGCACCGCGGCGCTGCTGCGCCATGCGGTCGAGAAGCGACGGCCGAATCCGATCGGCCTCGGCGCCGACTGAAAAACAACTCGAATCGACAACTGGCAAGGGAACCACGATGAACAAACGACACCTGCTGCGCGCCACCACTTTGGTCGCTGCTTCGCTGCTGCTGGCCGGCCTCGGCCAGGCGCAGGACTTTCCGCCGAACAAGCCGGTGACCCTGGTGGTGGGGTTCGCTCCGGGCGGCGCGGCCGATGCGGCGGCGCGCCTGATTGCGAAGAAGCTGGGCGACAACATCGGCCAGAAGGTCGTGGTCGACAACAAGGCCGGTGCTGGCGGCAACATCGCCCACCAGCTGGTGGCAGCCGGGCCGGCCGATGGCTCGATGCTGCTGTTCGGCTCGATCGGCCCGCTGACCATCGCGCCGCATGTGATGAAGGTCCGCTACGACCCGTTCAAGGACCTGGCCGCCGTCTCGGGCGGCGTCAATTTCCCGAACGTGCTGGTGGTGAACAAGGGCGTGGGCGTGAAGACGCTGGCCGAGTTCGTGGCGCTGGCGAAGAAGAAGCCCGGCAGCATCGATTTCGCATCCACCGGCGCCGGCTCGGCCTCGCACCTGGCAGGCGAGCTTTTCAACCAGCGCGCCGGCATCGACATGGTCCACGTGCCGTACAAGGGCGGCGCGCCGGCGCTGCAGGACCTGCTGGGCGAACGCGTCGCCTCGTATTTTTCGGCGCCACCGACGGCGCTGCCGCAGATCGAGGCCGGCAACCTGATCCCGCTCGCCACCACTGGGTCGACTCGGCCGGCCTACATGCCGAACATCCCCACGGTGGCCGAGTCGGGCTACCCGGGTTTCGAGGCCTTGAACTGGTATGCCTTCGTGGCACCGGGCAAGACGCCGGCGCCCGTGCTCGACCGCTGGAACCTGGAGATCGTGAAGGTGCTGAACGATCCGGGCGTCAAGGAATCGCTCGACAAGCATGGCCTGACGCCGCAGCCGACCACGCGGGCCGAGTTCACCGCCTTCATGCGCAAGGAAGACGCCAAGTGGGGCGGCATCGTGCGCGAACGCAAGATCACGGCTGATTGAGGCGCCGTGCCGGGGCCGCGGCGAGCCTGAGCTCCCAGGTCTCGCCGACCAGTTGCTGCCCGAAGCCTTCGTAGGCTTCCGACTTGACCAGCTTGAACCCGCGGGCAGCGTAGATGCCGCGCGCCGCCGCGAGGCAGCTGTTGGTCCACAGCACCATCTTCTTGTAGCCCTTGGCGCGGGCGAAGGCGATGCACTCATCGGTCAGGCGGGCACCCAGGCCAAGTCCGCGGGCCTTCGGGCTCAGGATCAGCATGCGCAGCTGCGCGGTCGTGGGCGACTTGCGCACCACGAAGACCGCGCCGACCCGCTCGCCATCGAGCTCTGCGATCCAGCAGCGCTCCCAGCCGGGCTGGAACTTGCGCAGGAACTGGGCCGCGATGTCGGCCACCAGCGCCTCGAACTCGCTGTTCCAGCCGTATTCGCGGGCATAGATCTCGCCGTGCTGCTGCACCACCCAGCCGATGTCGCCCGGCGCCGCATCGCGCAGCACGGCGGCCTGGTGCCGGGCCGGCGGCTGAGCAGCCGGCTCGAGCAGCGCCTGCAGCGTGCCCATCGCATCGATCAGCTGGCGCCGCGCGGCGAGGGGCAGCGGGGCAAGCAGGGCGCGGGCCTCGTCGCGCGACTTCTGCTGCAGCGGCGCGAAAACCGCGTGGCCGGCTTCGGTCAGGGCCAGCAGGCTTTGGCGCGCATCGCGCGGGTGGGGACGGCGCTGCAGCCAGCCCTGCGATTCGAAGCGGCGCAGGATGCGGCTCAGGTAGCCGCCATCGAGTCGCAGGTCGCGGCCGATCTCGCTGGCGACCGGCTCCGCCCGGTGCGCCAGCTCGTAGAGCACGCGGACGTCGGTCAGGGACATCTCGCTGCCCAGATAGGGGTCGAGGATCCCGATCGTGCGGGTATAGAAGCGGTTGAAGCGGCGGATCGCCTTGACCTGGGCGACCTCCGGATCGGGGAGGGTGGCGGCTGACATGGTTGCCATTGTCATTTAATTGATTGACAAAAGCAATCACTTGATAGGCCTCGGCCTGGGTTGCCTTTGCCCTTTAGGGCGACAGATCCAATGGAAAACCCTAAAATCGCGGGTTGCCCACCACGGGCCCACCCGGCCCGCA
The DNA here is from genome assembly GCF_030486595.1 of Variovorax ginsengisoli. GTDB lineage: Bacteria > Pseudomonadota > Gammaproteobacteria > Burkholderiales > Burkholderiaceae_C > Variovorax > Variovorax ginsengisoli_B. Next base: position 168,944 of record NZ_JAUJZH010000008.1, read on the forward strand.
GGCCTGCGCGGCAAACCTTGTCGCATACCCTCGATGAACGCCCCCGTTGACGTCTCCTTTTTCGCGCGTGCCGCCAAGCCGCTGACCAGCTACCGCAAGTACTGGGCGGCCCGCTTCGGCACGGCGAAGTTCCTGCCGACCACACGCGCCGAGATGGACGCTCTCGGCTGGGACAGCTGCGACATCATCGTGGTCACGGGCGACGCCTATGTCGACCATCCGAGCTTCGGCATGGCCGTGATCGGCCGCATGCTCGAGGCGCAGGGCTTCCGGGTCGGCATCATCGCCCAGCCCGACTGGCAGAGCGCCGACCCGTTCAAGGTGCTCGGCCGCCCGAACCTGTTCTTCGGCGTCACCGCCGGCAACATGGATTCGATGATCAACCGCTACACGGCCGACCGCAAGGTACGCAGCGATGACGCCTACACGCCCGGCGACGTCGGCGGCCGGCGGCCCGACCGGGCGGCCATCGTCTATTCGCAGCGCTGCAAGGAAGCCTGGAGCGATGTGCCGATCGTGCTCGGCGGCATCGAAGGCTCGCTGCGACGCATCGCGCACTACGACTACTGGCAGGACAAGGTGCGCCGCTCGATCGTGGTCGATTCGAAGTGCGACCTGCTGCTGTACGGCAACGCCGAGCGCGCGATCGTCGAGATCGCGCACCGCCTCGCCGCGCGCGAGCCGGTGCACCAGATCACCGACGTGCGCGGCACCGCCTTCGTGCGGCGGGAGACGCCCGAGAGCTGGTTCGAGATCAACTCGACCAGCGTCGACGAACCCGGCCGCGTCGAGGCGCATGTCAACCCGTACTTGATGGTGTCGGAGCAGGCCAAGGCCAACGGCGCGACCTGCGCCAAGGAAGACGAGGCGCAGGCCGTCGCCGCCGCTGCCGAATCCGCCGGATCGGTCAACCCGGCCATCAAGCCGCTGACATTCGTTCCCAATCCGGCCCTGCAAGGCCGCGAGCGAATCAAGGTGCCGCCGCGCGATCGTTCGGTGATCCGGCTGCCCTCCTACGAGCAGGTGCGCGCCGACCCGGTGCTCTATGCCCACGCCAACCGCGTGCTGCACCTCGAGACCAATCCGGGCAATGCGCGCGCGCTGGTGCAGGCGCACGGCGAAGGCACGACCGCGCGCGATGTCTGGATCAACCCGCCGCCGATCCCGCTCACCACGGCCGAGATGGACCATGTGTTCGATCTGCCGTATGCGCGCAGCCCGCATCCACGCTATGCCGACGAAAACGGCAGCCACGACGGCGCGACCAAGATCCCCGCGTGGGAAATGATCCGCTTCAGCGTCAACATCATGCGCGGCTGCTTCGGCGGCTGCACCTTCTGCTCGATCACCGAGCATGAGGGCCGCATCATCCAGAGCCGCTCCGAAGAATCGATCATCAAGGAGGTCGAGGCGATCCGCGACAGCGTGAAGGGCTTCACCGGCACCATCTCCGACCTTGGCGGGCCGACCGCCAACATGTACCGCATCGGCTGCAAGTCGCCCGAGATCGAGTCGGCCTGCCGCAAGCCCAGCTGCGTCTACCCGGGCATCTGCCCGAACCTCAACACCAACCACGATCCGCTGATCAAGATCTACCGCCGGGCGCGCGCGCTGAAGGGCATCAAGAAGATCCTGATCGGCTCCGGCCTGCGCTACGACCTGGCCGTGCAGTCGCCCGAGTACGTCAAGGAACTGGTGCAGCACCACGTCGGCGGCTACCTCAAGATCGCGCCCGAGCACACCGAGCAGGGCCCGCTCACGAAGATGATGAAGCCCGGCATCGGCAGCTACGACAAGTTCAAGCAGATGTTCGAGAAGTACTCGGCCGAGGCGGGCAAGAAGCAGTACCTGATTCCGTACTTCATCGCCGCGCATCCGGGCACCAGCGACGAGGACATGATGAACCTCGCGATCTGGCTCAAGAAGAACGGCTTCCGCGCCGACCAGGTGCAGACCTTCTATCCGTCGCCGATGGCCACCGCGACGACGATGTACCACACCAACAAGAACCCGCTGCGCAAGATCACGCGCGAGAGCGAGACGGTGGACATCGTGCGCGGCGACAAGCGCCGCCGCCTGCACAAGGCCTTCCTGCGCTACCACGACGCCAACAACTGGCCGCTGCTGCGCGAGGCATTGAAGTCGATGGGCCGGGCCGACCTGATCGGCAACGGCAAGCACCACCTGATCCCGACCTGGCAGCCGCTGACCGATGGCAGCTACCAGAGTGCCCGGCGCAAGAATTCGACGGTGGTCGCGGCCAAGCCCGCGGCCCCGGTCAAGGGCCGCATCCTGACCCAGCACACCGGCCTGCCGCCGCGTGACACCGGGGCCGGGCGCGCCAGGCCCGCCGCGGCCAAGCCGATCCGCAAGGGCCGCTGAACTGCCGCTGGCGCGGTCGCTGTATCGTGTCGGCATGAACACACCGCCGGCTGCTCCGTTCCCGTGGTTCCGCATCGGCATCGGCCTCGGGCTGGTGCTCTGGCTGCTGGCCTTCGCCGCCCAGGCCGCGCCGCTGGAGGCCGGTTCGGCGCAGGCCCTGCGCGAGCGGCACCAGAAGCTGGGCGAAGCCCTGGCCCACAGCCCCCTGAAGCGGCCCATCGTGCTGGACTCGCAAGAAACCGAGGGCGGCCTCCAGGGGGACGTCTACGCGGTGGTCAACCATTCGCTGGAAGACGTGCGGCGGTCGCTCGATCAATCGGCGCAGTGGTGCGAGATGCTGCTGCTGCATGTCAACAACCGCCGCTGCCGGGTCGCGCCGGGGGCCGCCGGCGAGACGCTCACGTTGAGCGTGGTGCCGCGCTACGACAAGCCGATCGAACAGGCCTTCGAACTGTCCTTCGTGCGTCGCACCGCGCAGGCCCCGCGCGACTACCTGTTGATCGACCTGACGGCCGATTCGGGGCCCATGGGCACCAGCGGCTACCGGGTGATGGTCGAGGGCATACCGCTCGGCGAGCACCAGTCCTTCCTGCACTTCGCCTATTCCTATGACCACAACATGGTGGCCCGGCTCGCCACCATGGCCTACCTCGCGACTTTCGGCAGCGAGAAAGTCGGCTTCACCGTGGTCGGCAAGAAGTCGAATGGCGATCCCGACTACATCCGCGGCCTGCGCGGCCTGGTGGAACGCAACGCGATGCGCTACTTCCTGGCGCTGGAGGCCTCCCTCGACGGCCTGTCGATGCCGGCGGCGGAGCGCGCCGAGAAGCGCCAGATTCGCTGGTTCGAGGCGGTCGAGCGCTACCCTGTGCAGTTGCACGAGATCGACCTGGCCACGTACCTGGCCGCCAAGCGCGAAGACCGTCAGCGCGACGGTCCCCCGGCCCGCTGAGGCTGGCGGCTCGACCCTCAGCGGAGCACCAGCACCGGCGTGTGCGAATGCGTGAGCACGTGCAGCGTCTCGCTGCCCATCAGCAGGCGCTTGATGCCGCGCCGGCCGTGCGAGGCCATCACGATGAGATCGCAATGGTGGACCCGGGCCGCTTCGATGATCGCCTCCGACACCCCTTCGGCGCGCATGACGATGCCCGTGGTGCGCTTCACGCCCCGGGAGTCGGCCTTGCCCTTGACCGCATCGACCACCCGCTGGGACTCGGCGTCCGCCTCGTCGCGCAGGCGCGAGACCTCCATCTGGCTGAGCAGCAGCGAGCCCTCGAAGTAGCTTGCGGCATGGTGGTGGGAGACCTTGACGGCGAACAGTTCGGACTGCGTGAGCAAGGCGAGGTCGATGGCGGCGGTCACGGCCTGCTCCGACAACTCCGAGCCGTCGGTGGCGACGAGGATGCGTTCGTACATGGCTCGCTCCCGGGCGGGTGGGGCCCGCCCCCGCTTTCAGATTAGTCCGGCCGGTGCATCGTTACAAGGCGCGGCCGATGTTCTAGGCGGGATCACCTAGGCCGGGACCGCATGGTCTTGCAAAATTTGCAATGTGACTAGGGTCGTGCCATGCGCACGATGTACATATCCCTGCCCGATGCGCTCAAGGCCTTCGTGGACTCGTCCCGGGCGAGCAGGCCCACTTGGACGTCGACGAGGTCATCGCGCACCACTTGGCGGAGCACGCCAGGCAGGCCGCCCTGGGATTCATCGAAGCCTTGGAGCGGGCCTACGCGAACATCGGCCGGCATCCCGCCAACGGGTCCTCGCGTTTCGCCCACGAGCTGAACCTGCCCGGTGTTCGCTTCTGGACCCTGACCTGGTATTCCTGTTCGGTGTTCTACGTCGAGCGCGACGACCACATCGACGTCTGGCGCGTGCTGCATGGTCGACGAGACGTCCCCGTCTGGATGGAGGACCCAGCCCAGCGCGCCTCTTAGCGCCATTCGCCCTGGGCGTCGGCCACTCATTCACGCCGCCGTCACAAACATCCGCGCTAATGCCGGGGGCTCGCGCGCGTTGCGCGGGCTTCACTCTGCAGGAACAACCAACAATGAACGAGCGATCGAGGATGACGTGGCTGGCGGCGGTGGGCGCCGGCCTCGTGGTGGCCGCATGCGGCGGCGGGAGCGGCGGCGGGTTCGCGCTGCCGGCGGGAGGCGCGAGCACCGGCGGCACGGGAGGCAGCACGGGCAGCGGCGGCAACGTGACGGCGGGCCAGAGCGTGAGCGGTGTCTTCCTCGATGCCGCGGTAGAGGGCCTGGACTACGTCGCGGGCACGGCCGCCAAGGCCGTCACCTCCGCCAAGGGCGAGTTCGCCTGCAAGGCGGGCGAGACCGTGAGCTTCAGCCTCGGCGCGCTCGCCATCGGCAGCGCCGCCTGCGGCACGTCGATCACCCCGCTGGCGCTCGCCGGCCAGCAGGCCACGGCCGACGGCCTGAAGGCCGACGCCGTCGTCAACCGCCTGGTCGCTCTGCAAAGCTTCGACGAAGACGGCGACCCGAGCAACGGCATCCGCATCACGGACGCAATGAAGAACGCACTGAAGGCCGGCGCGCTCGATTTCTCGGCATCGGCCGCGAGCTTCGACACGGCGCTCAGCACGCTGCTGGCCACGCTGCCCGCGCCCTACGCAACCCGGGTGTCCGACGCCGGCCGACGCGCCCTGGCACGCGAGCATTTCGAGAACACGCTGGCTTCGCAGCTCGGTGCGCCAGTGGTCGAGACCGCGACCCAGACCAACGCGCTGGGCAGCATCGCGGTCAGCGTCACCCGTCATCAACTGCAGGCCGACGCCAAGTTCAACGTGCCCTACGAAGGGGCGAACGACAAGATCCGGGCCGACTTCCCGAACGGCTTCCTGCCGGCCTACGGCTCCGGCCTGGCCTTCAAGGGCACGGCCGCCGACGGCGCGCTGGAGTTCTACGCGATCACCGATCGCGGCCCCAACGGCGACGGTCCGACCGCGCCGGTGCCCGGCGGCGCCGGCACCAGCATCAGCAAGGTGTTCCCGGCCCCCTCGTTCGCGCCGAGCTTCGGCCTGGTCACGATCGGCAAGACCGGTGCCCGGTTGCAGAACAGCGTCGCCCTCAAGGTGGACGCAACGCGCAAGGCCACCGGCCTGCCGCCGCAGTCGGGCGTCGGTGCGACCGGGGAGACGCCGCTGACCGATGCCTATGTCTTCGACGCGGCCAAGGCCAACTTCGACGCCAACGGCCTCGACCCCGAGACCCTGGTGCTCGACAAGGCGCGCAAGGTGCTGTGGAGCAGCGACGAGTACGGTCCCTTCATCGTGCGCATCAACATCGACACCGGCGTGATCGAGAAGAAGTACGCGCCGGGTGCCGGTGCGACGGACCTGCCGGCGGTGCTGGCGCAGCGGCGCCCGAACCGCGGCATGGAAGGCCTGACGCTCGATGTCGCCAGCGGCCGGCTGCATGGCTTCCTGCAGAGTCCGATCGATCCGCGCGACGGCGCCGGCAAGTCGCTCAAGGCCAAGCCGCCCGGCGGCAGCAACACCGACGTGCGGCACATCGCCAAGTTCACGCGCTGGCTCGAGTTCGATCCGGGCACCGAGCACTCGAAGCTCTATGCCTATCCGATCGATGGCAGCCAGTACGACAAGGACCGCACCGGCAACGCCAAGCTCGGCGACGTCGTGAGCCTGGGCAACGGCCGCTTCATCGTGATCGAGCAAGGGGCGCGCAAAAGCGATGCGAAGGTGTTCAACAAGCTGATGCTGGTCGAGATCCCGGCCAATGCGACCGACATCGCGGCGCTGGACCACAACCTCGAGATCAGCAGCATCACGCAGGCGGTGTCGAACGGCGCCGACTGGTCGGGCGTGGTGACGATGAAGAAGACCGAACTGCTCGACCTCAACGCGCTCGGCTGGATGGCGGAGAAGGCCGAAGGCCTCACGCTGGTGGACGACCACACGCTGGCCCTGGTCAACGACAACGACTTCGGGCTGTCCACCATGCTGCTGGACGCCAGTGGCCAGCGGGTGGCAGGCAGCATCGAGGACTGCTCCGTCGACGCCGCCGGCGCGATCCTGAGCGGATGCCCGGCGGGCGTTGTGGTCGCCCGCCTCACGCGCGGCAGCGACACCGAACGGCCGACGCGCCTGTGGCTGCTGCGCTTCGACCGGCAACTGACCGCGCTGACGCTGCCCGCCTCCTGAGGCGGCGGCCGCCGCGGGCGAAATTTAAGGTTCCGTGAGGGATTGCTTAAGCAATTCTTAGCAGCGCCCGCGGGCTTCGATTCCTAGACTTCTTTCCAGCAGGCGGGCGCACGGTGCGCCGGCCGCTGAACCCGGAAGGAAGGACCCCATGAACATCGATCAGCGCGAACTGCGCCTTGTCGCGGAGGCCGCAGCGCCCCGCGTCGACATGTATGCCGGCATCCACAAGGCGCTGCGCGCGCTGATGGCCGACACCCTGCTGGCCGTCGGCCGGATGGACAGCGAGGACGCGCTGGAGCGTGCGCAGGTGACGCAGCGCGTGCTCGAGCTGCTCGACTTCTGCCGCGCGCACCTGCAGCACGAGAACGACTTCATCCACCCGGCGCTGGAGGCCCGCGCACCCGGCGCCAGCGGCAGGATCGCGCACGAGCACGAGGAGCACCTGCATGCCATCGTCGCGCTGGCCGAACAGACCACGGCGCTGCTGCAATGCGAACCGGCGGGTCGCCCGGCCGCCGCGCTGGCGCTGTACCGCGCGCTGTCGCTGTTCATCGCCCACAACTTCGAGCACATGCACGTCGAGGAGACGGCGCACAACGCGGTACTGTGGGCGCGCTACACCGATGCCGAGCTGATCGAGATCCACGACGCGCTGGTGGCGTCGATCCCGCCCGACGAGATGATGTACGTGCTGCGCTGGATGGTGCCCTTCATGAACCCCATCGAGCGCGCCGCGATGCTGGGCGACATGCGCGCCCATGCACCGGCGCCGGCCTTCGCTGCCGCGCTGGACGTGGTGCGACCGCACCTGAGCGAGCGCGAGTGGGCCAAGCTCTGCCAGAGCCTGGGGTTGGCGGCCTAGGCAATCTCCTGCAGCGCGACCGGCCGCTCGACCCGCAGCAGGAAGCGCCCGCGGCCGGTCTTCTCGATCCGGATGTGCGGGCTGTTCTCCTGCAGCCGGCGCTGCAGCAGCACCAGTCGTGCCTCCAGGTTGTCCGACAGGTCGGGCAGGCGCAGCGCAGGGTCGAGCCGCAGCTCGCGGTTGCTGAATTCGCTGCGGCCCTGCTGCGTGTGCTCGCGCAGCAGCTTGCCGAGGATGGCGCCTGCGACGCCCTTGATGAGGTAGCTGTCGCCGATGAAGATGCTGCTGTTGGCGAGGTAGTGGCGCACCGCGATCGGCGCGCCGGAGGGCGGCGGCGCTCGGGCGGGTGCTTCGGCCGCGGCCGCCGCCACCGCCTCGTCGCCGGTGCGCAGCAGCTCCAGCGCGGCGCCTAGGTGGCCGGCGATGGCGACCAGCGCGTCCTCGTCCTCGAAACCGAAGCGCATGTCGATCGGACTCTCGACGAACAGTGCGCCCAGCAGGCGGTCGCTGGAGACGATCGGCACCGCCAGCTGGCTGCGAGGCTCGGCCAGGCCCGGAAACGGGATCTCGGTGTCGAGCACCAGGCCGGGCTCGATCTCGCGCATGCTGCTGCGCACCGCATGACTGTAGTTCGCCGCGTTCGTCATGTGACTGATGCGGACCGGCGTGCGCTCGCGCGCGGCGACCCCGATCACGCCATGGCCGATCTCGATCTCGGAGCCGACGCCCGAGGTGGCGTAGCCGCAGCTCGCCACGGTGTAGAGGCGCTCGGTCGCGCCGTCGCGCATCAGCACCATCGCATGGTGGATGTCGAGCTGGTCGTTGAGCACGGCCAGCACGCCCTGCAGCAACTCGTCGGTGGCGCAGCAGGCGGCCAGCCGCTCGGCCGAGCGGCGCACGCCGGCCAGCAGGCCGTGGCGCGGCGGCGGCGGCGCGAGCCGTTCGCCTTCGACGGCCTCGATCGCCTCGACCTCGTAGATGTCGGCGCCGAGCAGCCGGAACACGGCCGCCATGCCGCTGTGCGAGGCGATGCCGGCCAGCTGCGCCTTCATGCCTTCGAAGCGCGGCCCTTCGGTCTCGGTGCGCAGGTAGCGCAGCTCGAGGCGGTACATGGCGGCGACCGTCGGGTCCAGCACCAGCACCGTCGCGTACGGGTTGGCCAGGATGTTCTTGCGGGTCTTGTTGAAGAACTGAAAGGACAGCGCCACGTGCCGCTCGTCGACGTAGTAGACCTGCGAGATGTAGGCGACGTTGGGCGTGCCGTCTTCCGAGCAGGTCGCCATCACTGCCGGGATGGCGCCCTCGAAGCAGGCGCGGATCGCGTGCAGCGACGGCGACGGCTGGCGTGCGTTCATGAGGGGTCAGGCGGCCGGCAGCGCGCTGCCAGCCTTGGGGCCGGGCGTCTGGTCGTAGGCTTCGCTCGGTCGGAAGCGGATCGCCACCACGTCGTCCAGCCGGCAGGCCAGCATCGCCTGCACGAAGTCAGCGCTCAAGCCGACGTTGCCGATCTCGTGCTCCATCGAGCGCAGGTAGCGCTGCAGGACGGGTGCGTCGCCGTCGACGGCGCTGCGCAGTTCGACTTCGCCCGCCTTGACCTGCACGGTGCGATGGCTCAGCGGTTCGCTGAAGACCACCGCGACCTGGCCGGTCGCCGCGACGTCCTGCAGCAACTGGCGCGACCGGCTGCGCGCGAGATAGACCGTGACCTCGCCGCCGTCGGGCGCGATGGCGGCGCCGACCGCGCGCATCAGGCTCGGCCGATGCGCGGCATTGCGCGAGGCGACGATGGTCGAGACGCCCTTGTCGATCATCGCGATGTGCTCGGGGTTCAGCAGCGGGTGGGGCAGGGCGGGCATGGGGACCGGGTGTGGGTCTGGACCCGGCATTTTGATTCAAAGTCTCGCCGCCGACCGTTTTCCGGACGGCCTACGCCAAGCGGCCGACGTGGCCTGCGATTCAGGCCGCGAGGCGGACTTCCGAAGGCGGCGCGCTGACGCGCAGGTGGCGGGTCGCGCTGGCCGTGCGCATCACGGCCGACAGCAGCGAGCGGAACCAGATGTGGCCCGGCGCATGCTGGTTGCGGCCATGCCAGAGCTGGTAGAAGCGCATCGGCGGGAAGTCGATCGGCGCCGGCACCACGGCCAGCGGCAGCATCGCGGCGAAGTGCAGCGCGAAATGCCGGCTGGTAGTGAAGATCAGGTCGGTGCCGGGCAGCAGGTGCGGCGCCATCGAGAAGAAGGGCACCGTGACGGTCGGCGTGCGGGTCAGCCGCTGGGCCGCCAGGTGGGTCTCGACCACGCCGCGCTGCAGCCCGCTGTAGAGCAGCGGCACCACGTGCGAGCCCTGGAGGTAGTCGGTGGCGCGCATGCCGCTGGCGCCGGGGTGGTCGCGGTCGACCAGGCAGACGATCTCGTCCTCCAGCAGCAAGGTGGTGCGCAGGTGCTCGGGCGGCTGCGGCCAGTTGCCGATCACGACGTCGATCTCGCCGTCGGCCAGGGCGCCGTCGTAGTCGTAGTCGGGCCCGAGCGGCTGCAGCAGCATTCGCGCCCCGGGCGCGGTGGTGCGCAGGTACTGCACCACGGCCGCCATCAGCGGCGGCGCCAGGTAGTCGGGCGTGCCGATGCGGAAGGTCTGGCGGGTGGTGGCCGGGTCGAAGACGTCGCCGGGCGAGAGCAGGGCGTCGATCTCGCCGAGCACCACGCGGACCGAGGCCTCGAGCTGCAGGGCGCGCTCGGTCGGCACCATGCGCTGCTTGTCCTTGATGAGGAGCGGGTCGTCGAAGATCTCGCGCAGCCGCTTCAGCGCCGTGCTGACCGCGGGCTGCGACTGGTTCAGGCGCGTCGCAGCGCGCGAGACGCTGCGCTCGTTCATCAGGATGCTGAAGACGCGCAGCAGGTAGGTGTCGAATGGGTCGTTGGCGCGTGACATGGCGTGTCTCCTGCACAGCTTTGGTGCCCCGGGGCACCAGCGCCAGTCGCCGGCGGGCTCCGGGGCGGCACTTTGCTATGCCGCTGATTGCTGCCTAGCGATTGGCGTGCCATGCCGGCGTTCCTACAGTCGGGCATCACTTTTGCTGCACCACCGCATGACCATCCCGACCTCCACCACACGTCGCGGCGCCCTCCAACTGCTGGCTGCCGGCGCCGCCTCGCTGGCGCTGCCGGCGCTGGCGCTGGCGCAGTGGCCCGACAAGCCGATCAAGATCATCGTCACCTTCCCGCCCGGCGGATCGAGCGACATCCTGGCGCGCGTGCTGGCCGAGCAGTTGGGCAAGAAGCTCGGCCAGGCGGTGGTGGTCGACAACAAGCCCGGCGCCGGCGGCACCATCGGCGGCGCCCAGGTGGCGGCCGCGGCGCCCGACGGCTACACCTTCATGCTGTCGAACTCGACCCCGCTCGCGCTCGGCCCGTTCACGCTCGAGAAGCAGCCCTACGACCCGGTGGCCGCGTTCACCCACATCGTCTCCCTGGGCTCCGCCCCGCTGGTGGTCATGGCCAGCAAGCCCTCGGGCATCACGAGCTTCGCCGAGCTGGAGGCGCGGGCCCGCAAGGACGGCCGGCTGGACTTCGGCTCCGGCGGCCCGGGATCGATCGGCCACATCCACGGCGAGCTGATCCGCAAGACCACCGGCGCCAACCTCGTGCACGTGCCCTACCGCGGCGGCGCGCCGATGACCACCGACCTGCTGGCCAACGTGATCCCGGTCGGCATCGACGTCATCACCGCCTACGTGCCCTTCTTCAAGAACGGCCAGCTGGTACCGCTGGCCGTGACCGGCAGCGCGCGATCGCCGCTGATGCCCGAGGTGCCGACCATCGTCGAGGTCGGCCAGCCGAAGCTGGTGCTGGAGAACTTCTTCGGCCTGAGCGGCCCGGCCAGGCTGCCGCCCGAGATGGTGGTGCGCCTGCACGACGCCTGCAACGAGGTGCTGGTGATGCCGGAGGTCCAGAAGAAGCTGATCGAGCTGGGGATCGTCGCCAAGCCCGAGAGTACGGCGCGGTTCGAAGCGATCGTGAAGGAGCAGGTGGGGGTGCTCGGCCCGACGGTCAAGGCGGCCGGCATCAAGCTCTGACCCTGGCCGGGCGCGCCCGGGCGCCTTGCGCGGCCCTGCCGGGCGGCGGATGATGGCCCGGAACTGCAGGAGGTTTCGATGCCGCAACATCATCCCTTCGATCGCGCCCGGCGCGGCCTGCTCGCCGCGGGCGGCAGCTGGCTTGTGCTCGCGGCGCTTGGCCCGCAGGGCGTCTGGGCGCAGCCGGCGGGCGGCATGCGCATCGGCATCATCGGCGCCGGCCGCATCGGCGGCACCATCGGCGGACTGTGGGTCAAGGCCGGCCATCCGGTGATGTTGTCGTCGCGCCATCCGGAAGAGCTCAAGGACCTGGTGGCCAGCCTCGGGCCGCTCGCCAGTGCCGGCACGGTCGCGCAGGCGATCGCGTTCGGCGATGCGCTGTTCATCGCGGTGCCCTATGGCGCACTGCCCCAGATCGGCCAAGACCACGGAGCCGCCCTCAAGGGCAAGGTCCTGCTCGACGCCTGCAACGCGGTGGCCTCGCGCGACGGCACCGTGGCCGACGAGGTCGAGCAGGAGGGCATCGGCGTCGTCTCGCAGAAATACCTTTCAGGCGCACGGCTGGTGCGGGCGTTCAACACGATGTCCTACACGATCTTCGCGCGGGAAGCCAACCGGCCCGCGCCCAGGCTGGCGATCCCGATCGCCGGCGACGATCCCGAGGCCGTCCGGGTCGCGGCGAGGCTGGTCGGCGATGCCGGCTTCGACCCCGTGGTGGTCGGCAAGCTGGCCGATGCCCGGCGCTTCCAGCGCGGCGGTCCCGGCTACGGGCAGGCGGTGAGCGCCGCCGAACTCAGGCAGAAGCTGTCGCTGGCGCCATGACGGCGTTGCGGCGCTGGCTGCGCCGTGCCGTTCCGGCGACGCCGCAGGAGTTGGCGGCGGCGTGGTGGTCTTTCGGTTATTTCTTCGCGCTCCTGGCGGGCTACTACGTGCTGCGGCCGCTGCGCGACCAGATGGGCATCGCCGGCGGGACGCGGGCGCTGCCGTGGCTGTTCACCGCGACCTTCGTGACGCTGCTGGCCGCGCAGCCGGTCTTCGGCGCGCTGGTGGCGAGGCTGCCGCGGGCCCGGTTCATCCCGGTGGTCTACCACTTCTTCGTCCTCAACCTCGCGCTGTTCTGGGTGCTGCTGGCGCTCGGCATCGCGCCGGTGATCGTGGCGCGGGTGTTCTTCGTCTGGGTCAGTGTCTTCAACCTGTTCGCGGTCGCGGTGTTCTGGTCGTTCATGGCCGATCTGTTCACCAGCGAGCAGGGCAAGCGGCTGTTCGGCTTCATCGGTGCCGGCGGCACCGCGGGCGCGCTGCTGGGGCCGGTGATCACGATCGCGCTGTCTGTGCCGCTCGGGCCGCACAACCTGCTGATCGTGGCCATCGTCTTCCTCGAAGCGGCGGTGTTCTGTGCCCATCGGCTCGAACGCAGCGTGGGCGCGACCGGCGCAGGCCCTCGGCGCGGCATCGAGGGCCGGGTGGGGGGCGGCGCCTTCGCCGGACTGTCGGGGCTGCTGCGCTCCCCTTACCTGCTCGGCGTCGGCGCCTGGGTCAGCTTGCTGTCCTTTGGCGCCACGATGCTCTACTTCATGCAGGCCAACGTGGTGGCCGCGGCGGTGCAGGGCGCGGGCGCGCAGACCCGGATCTTCGCCAGCATCGACCTGGCCGTGGGCCTGCTGACGCTGGCGACCCAGGTGTTCGCCACCGGCCGCCTGCTCCAGCGTTTCGGTACCGGCATGGCGGCGGCCGCGCTGCCGGCAGTCTATGTCGTCGGCTTCCTGTGCCTGGCGATGGCGCCGACCCTCGCGGTGGTGCTGGTGTTCCAGGTGGTCCAGCGGTGGATGAACTTCGCCATCGCCAATCCGGCACGGCAGGTGTTCTTCACGGTGGTCGGGCGCGAGGAGAAGTACAAGGCGAAAAACCTCATCGACGTCGTGATCTACCGGGGCTCCGATGCGCTCTACGGCTGGGTCTACGACATGCTGCACCTGATCGGACTCAAGATCGGCGCCATCGCACTGTGCGCGCTGCCGGTGGCGCTCGCCTGGGTCGTCCTGTCGGCGACGCTGGGACGCATGCAGGAGCGCCGCGCGTCCTCGCCCGTGGCCCGGGCGCCTGAACTCCCTGTCGCCGGCCGAAGTCCAACACCGACTTCCGGCGGAGGTGCTCCATGAAGAGATTCGCATTGGCCCTCGCGATGACGGCCGCCCTGGCGGGCGGCGCGACGACGAGCCTGGCCTTCAACGGCAACGGCATGCAAGGAGGCAGCCCCGGCGGCGTGAATCGTGCGTTGCGCACGACGCCCGGGGTCGGGCGCGTCGCCGTGCCGGTGCTCTGGTACTGCCAGAACCCGATCGGCTATTTCCCGACCATCCAGGCCTGCCCGGTGGGTTGGATCCAGGTGACTCGGATCAGCCGACCAGCGTGAGCAGCGGCAGGTCGCGCTCGCGGGCGATGGCGTCGAGTTCGGCCCGGCTGCGGCGGGCGAACCATTGCGCCAGCTCCTCGTGGGTCGCCGGCGACAGCATGTCGCCCGCCGGCAACCCTGCGGCTTCGCACAGCCTGACAGCGAAATGCGGTTCGAGCGCTGCGACCGCCGCCCGGCCATCGGCGCACGGATAGACCCGGTACCCCGCGTGGGCACCGCCGACCGCGCCCTGCGGTTGCGTCAGCCCCCAACTGCGCGGCAGCGCGAGCCAGTCGGCGGCGGCGTTCAACGCCACTTCGCGGTAGATGCCGGCGGTGTGCGAGGCGCCGGTGCGCAGGGCCGCCTGCAGCACCGCTTCGCTGGCCAGCAAGGCGCCGCCCATGTCGGCGAAGAGCGTGGGCGGCAATGCGGTGCCGGTGACCAGCCCGCTTTCCGCCAGGTAGGTGAGGTCGTGCCCGGGCTCCTCGGCGCGCTCGCCGGGTGCGCCGACGATCGCGACCTGCGACAGTCTCGGGTGGCGGGCCTGCAGCGCCGCCCAGTCGAGCCCGAGCTTGGCCAGCGCCGAGGGCCGGAACGAGGTCAGCAGCACGTCGGTGGCGTCCAGCGCCTCGTGCAGCCTGTCACGGCCGGCCTCGGCCTTCAGGTCGACCACTTCCACCGTCACGCCCTCGTGCAGCGCGGCGTAGGCGGGCCGGTTGTAGTGGCCCATCGGGTCGCCCGCCGGCGGTTCGAACTTGAGGCAGGCGGCGCCCATGGCGCGGCAGCGCATCAGCGCGGCGGGTCCGGGCAGGTTGAGCGCCAGGCTCAGGATGCGCACGCCGGCCAGCGGCATGAAGGGGGCTTCGGCGGGGACAGAGGTCGGCATCGGCGGGCGTCCTTGAGAAAAGAAAAGTGGCGGCGAGATAGAGCTTACCGGCTCGGCGCAGGCGCTCTACGATGCGCCTTGCAACCGCCCGATCCACACAAGACAAGGAGACCTTCATGTTCCAGAACGATCTCATGGCCGGCCAGCGCATTCTCGTGACCGGCGGCGGCACCGGACTCGGCCGCTCGATGGCCGAGCGATTCCTCGCCCTCGGCGCCGACGTCGCGATCTGCGGCCGCCGTCAAAGCGTCTGCGAAGAGACGGCGGCCCAATGGCGCAGCCAGTTTCCGGAGCGCCGCATCGACACCTTCGGCGTCGACATCCGCAATGCGCAGGCGGTGGACGAGATGGCCGACAGCCTGTGGCATTCGGGCGGGCTGACGGGGCTCGTCAACAACGCGGCCGGCAACTTCGTCTCGCCGACCGAGGCGCTGTCGCCGCGCGCCTTCGACGCGGTCGCCAACATCGTCTTCCACGGCAGCTTCTATGTCACGCAGGCCGTGGGCAAGCGTTGGGTGGCCGAGGCGAAGCAGGGCAAGTGGAAGGCCGGCGACCCGTACCGCAGCGTCATGAGCATCATCGTGACCTGGGTCGACAACGGCAGCCCCTACGTGGTGCCGTCGGCGATGAGCAAGGCCGGCATCGAGGTGATGACCAAGTCGCTGGCGATCGAGTGGGCGCGCTACGGCATCCGCCTGAATGCGGTCGGACCGGGCGAGATTCCGACCGAGGGCATGAGCAAGCGGCTCAACCCCGGCGAGGAGCCCGGCGCCCGCAGCAAGGCCAACAACCCGATGGCGCGCACCGGGATGATGAGCGAACTGCAGAACCTCGCGGCCTTCCTGATGGCGCGAGGGCAGTGCGATTGGCTCACGGGGCAGAGCATCATGATGGACGGCGGCAATGCGATGGCCACCGGCGGCAACTTCTACGAACTGCGCCAGTGGAGCGACGCCGACTGGCTGGCCGCGCGCGAACGCATCGAGGCCCAGAACCAGAAGGACAAGGCGCAGCGCTAGACGGCGGCCGGCCGGCGCCGCTTCCACCAGTCCCGCAGGCGCCCCGCCATGCCCTGGTTGATCACCAGCCCTGCCAGCACCGCGGCGGTACCGAGCCATTGCGCCGGGCTCGGGCGTTCGCCAAAGGCCAGCGCCGCGGCGGCGAGGCCGACCACCGGCACCAGCAGCGAGAACGGCACCACGCGGCCGGCCGGGTGGCGCTGCAGCAGGCGCGTCCAGAGCGTGTAGGCGAGCAGGGTCGCGAACCAGGCCAGGAACAGCACCGCCAGCAGCGCCCGCAGATCGAGCCCGCCGAGCTGGCGCAGCACCTGCGCGGATCCGTCCATCGCCACCGCGAGCAGGAGGAAGGGCAGCACCGGCACCACGCTGCTCCAGACGATGAAGCCGAAGGGGTCGTAGCCCGGCGTCGTCCGTACCGCGAAGCGCACCACGACGTTGGAGGCGGCCCACATGAACGCGGCCGACAGCGTGAGGATGAAGCCGATCAAGGTCATCTGGCCGGGACCATTGCCGTGCGCGGTGGCAATCACCAGCAGGCCCGCGAGCGCCACGGCGAGGCCGAGCCACTGGTCACGCCGCGCGCGTTCGCCGAGCAGCGGCCCGGCCAGCAGCAGCGTGAAGAAGGCCTGGGTCTGCATCACGACCGAGGCCATGCCCGCGGTCATCCCGAGCTGGAGGCCGAGAAACAGCAGGCCGAACTGGCCCACCCCCTGCGCCAACCCATAGGCTGCGAAATAGCGCCAGGGCAGCGGCGGCCGGGGCACGAACAGCAGCAGCGGCAGCGACGCGGCGGCGAAGCGCAGCGCACCCAGCAGCATCGGACTCAGGTCCTGCAGCCCGAGCTTCATGGCGACGAAATTCAGGCCCCAGATCAGCACCACGCACAGGGCGCGGGCGAGGTCGCCGCGGCTGAGGGCAGGCGTGCTGCTCATGGCGTGCTGGGGCCGCGCGCCGCACGCGCGGCCTTGAACGCCATGAAGGCCTCCAGGCTGGTCTTCTTCGGCACGTAGCCGAACTCGGTCTTGAGCCGCTTGTTGCACAGCACCGGGCGGTAGCGCAGGAAATCGAGCTGTTCGGGGCCATAGCGGCTGACGCCGAGCCGCGAGCCAACGGTCAGCGCGAGCTTGAGCAGCGAGGCCGGCAGCGACAGCAGCGGCTTGCGCAGCAGCGCGGCGATCTGCGGCAGGGTCAGCGCACCATCGCCCGCGACATTGAAGCAGCCGGTGCGCCCGGAGGTGATCGCGTGCACCACGCAGCCGGTCACGTCCTCGTCCCAGATGAAGACGAAGGGGCTGTCGCAGCCGCGGATCGCGAGGATGCGCGGCTTCTCGAACAGGGCCGTGATCTGGTTGTGCACCTGCGTGCCCAGGATGGTGCCGATGCGCAGCACCGTCTGCTGCAGCGCCGGATGGTCGACGCGCCAGGCGGCCAGCATTTCCTCGACCAGCCGCTTGTGGTCGGCGTAGGCGAAGGCGGCGTTGCCGCGCAGCGCGTCGTCCTCGTCGATCCAGGCCGGGTTGTCGGCGTGGTAGCCGTAGGCGGCGCCGCTCGACGAGACCACGATGTGGCGCACGCCTTGTGCGACGCAGGCCTCGAGCACGTTGCGGGTGCCGAGCACGTCGACCGAATATTCGAACTCGCGCGTGCTGCCGGGGCCGGGCGTGACGATCGACGCCAGGTGCACCACGGCATCGATCGCGTGCTGCTTCAGCGTGGTGCTGAGCCCGGCATCGCGCACGTCCTGCACGGCATAGGTGACGCCGGGCACGCGGCGCATGGCCGGCACCTCGCGGACGTCGAGTGCGACCACGCAGTCGATGTCGGGCAGGGCGGCGAGGGCGGCCACCACCGTGCGGCCGAGAAAACCGTCGGCGCCGGTGACGAGCACGCGGCGTGCCGCGATGGGCAGAACTGCATCCATGGGAATCAGGCCGAACGCGCGGCCGGTGAAGACAGGGGGCGGCGCGCCCACCAGGCGGCGAGCCCGAGGCCCGCGACGATGTCCCAGAAGCCCCAGACGCCGGCGACCACCGCCATGCCGCCGAGGCCGCCGAAGAAACTGAAGATCAGCACCAGCCCGAGGCCGGCGTTGCGGATGCCCACTTCGAAGCTGACCGCGCGGCGGTCGTACTCCGCCAGCCCGGTGGCCGTGGCGCAGGCATAGCCGGTGGCGAAGGCCAGCGCGTCATGCAGCACCACCGCCAGCAGCACCAGGCTCACGTAGTCGAGGAAGTAGCGCCAGTTGCCGGCGATCGCCGCCAGGATGAAGCCGATCAGGCACACGAAGCTCAGGATGCGCGCCGGCTTCTTGATGCGCTCGGTGAGCCGCGGCAGCCAGTGCGAGCAGGCCAGCCCGATGACGAAGGGCGCGCCGATGATGGCGACGATGTGCAGCACCATCTCGGCCGGATCGAGCGCGATGGTCTTGAGCAGCGCGGACGCGGTCGGGTGCAGCCCGCCCCAGAAGGCGAAATTGAGCGGCATCACGACGATCGAGATCAGGTTCGAGATCGCGGTCATCGACACCGACAGCGCCACGTTGCCGCCGGCGCGATGGGTCAGGATGTTCGACACGTTGCCCGGCGGGCAGCAGGCCACCAGGATCATGCCCAGCGCGATGCTCGGCGCCGGATTCAGCAGCAGCGTCAGGCAGAAAGTGACCGCCGGCAGCACGATGAACTGCGCCGCGATGCCGACCGCCATCGCCACCGGCATCCGTGCCACGCGCTTGAAGTCGGCGATGCGGGTGTCCAGCGCGATGCCGAACATCAGGAAGCCGAGCACCGCGTTGAGCGCGATCAGCGAGGCCGGGTTGAAGTTGAGGCGGACCTCGTCGACAGGCAGCATGTGCGGCTTTCTCAGGCCAGCGCCGCGGCGGCTTCACGCACAGCGCGGCGATAGGCGTCCTTGTTGACGTAGTAGGCCATGCGTTCGAGCTTCAGGTAGCTGTAGCCGCCCGACAGGTCGGGCGTCGGGCCGGCCTTGGCCTGCTTCATCGCGGCTGCCTGCGGCCGGCCTTCGGACTGCGCCTTGAAGTAGCGCGCGACCAGTTCGGCCTGCTCGTAGCGGCCCTGCCAGCCGATGCCGCTGGCCTCGATCATGCCGAGCACCGCCAGGTTGTCGAAGCCTGGCGCGAAGATGTTGAGGTAGAGCTTGGGCGCCATGCCTTGCCAGTTGAGCCAGGTGCGGTCGATGAACGGATAGTGCAGCTTGTAGCCGGTGGCGCACAGGATGAGGTCGTAGTCGCGCGCGCTGCCGTCCTTGAAGCGCACCGTGCGGCCATCGAGCCGGGCGATGTCGGCGCGCACGCCGATGTCGCCATGGCCGATGTGGTGCAGCACCAGCGAGTTCACCACCGGATGCGACTCGTACATGCGGTAGTCCGGCTTCGGGAAGCCGAAGCGCACCGGGTCGCCGGTGAACCACTTGAGCACCTTGGCGTCGAGCCGCTGCTTGATCCAGGCCGGCAGCGGCCGCTTGCCGCCGAGCGTGTCGGCCGGCTTGCCGAAGATGTACTTCGGCACGAAGTAGTAGCCGCGCCGCACCGAGATGTCGACGCTCTTCGCGTAGTGCACCGCATCGACCGCGATGTCGCAGCCGCTGTTGCCGGCGCCGACCACCAGCACGCGCTTGTCCTCGAACAGCCGCGCATGCTTGTAGGCCGAGGTGTGCAGCAGCTCGCCGTCGAAGCGGCCTTCGAAGCGCGGCATGCTGGGCTCGGACAGGGTGCCGTTGGCGATGATCACGCCCTTGTACTCGGCGCTCTCGACGCGGCCGTCGCCGGCGTCCACGCTCACGCGCCAGAGCGTCGACGCGCTCTCGGTCACCGGTTCGACGCGGATCACCCGGGCGCCGAAGCGGAAGTGGCGGCGCAGGTCGAAATGGTCGGCGAAGTCGCTGAAGTAGCGGCTCAGTTCGGTATGGCTCGGATAGTCGGCCACGCTTTCGGCCATCGGGAACTCGGCGAACTCGGTGGTGCGCTTGGACGAGATCAGGTGGGCCGACTGGTAGACCGTGCTGCGCGGATTGCCGATGTTCCAGAGCCCGCCGACGTCGTCGTAGGCCTCGAAGCCCTGGAAGGGAATGCCCAGCTTCTGCAGGTTGCGCGCGCCCGCCAGTCCCGAGGGGCCGGCGCCGATCAGGGCGATTTGCTGGTGCGAGGGCACGGGTGCGGACACAGGTTGGCTCACGAAAGAAGACTCCGGCGAAATGGGAAACGGGCGCTCAGCGGGCGCTGGGTTCGGTGGGGGATGCGGGCGCGCGCGGCGCTGCGTCGGCGGACAAGCCCGGAATCGGCGTGGCACCCGGCTCGCCGGCGCGCGGCTTGCGCGGCTGGCGCAGCAGCAGCGCATCGTGCCATGCATCGGGCAGCAGGCCGAGCGCATTCGACAACCAGCCCAGACGGCGCGGCAGCACGAGCTGGGCCCGCCCCCGGCCGAGCGTGCCCAGGATCGCGCGGGCCGCGGCCTCGGGCGCCATCAGCCCGGGCATCGCGAATCGGTTGCCTGCCGTCAGCGCGGTGCGCAGGTAGCCCGGGCTCACGGTGCAGACCCGCACGCCGCTCGCGCGCAGCTCGGCGCGCAAGCTCTCCAGGTAACGAATCAGGCCGCCCTTGCTGGCGCAGTAGGCGCCGTTGCCGGGCAGGCCGCGGCGGCCCGCCAGGCTGGCGATTCCGGCCAGCGTGCCGTGGCCGCGCTTGCGCATCGCGGCCACGAAGGGCTGGAAGGTGGTGGCGACGCCGAGCAAGTTGATTTCGAGGATGCGGCGAAACACCGCCAGGTCCGAGGCCTGCGCGGTGTCGTAGCCGCCCGCCACGCCGGCGTTGGCGATCACGGCGTCAGGCGTGCCGAAGCGGCGGGTCCAGTCCGCGGCCATCGCCTGCATCGCGCCACTGTCGCTGACGTCCGGGGTATAGACCGCGCACCGGCCCGGGGCCGTGGCGGCCAGCGCATCGAGCGTGGCGCGGTCGAGCCCGACCAGCGCGACCCGGGCGCCGCGGCCCAGGGCTTCGGCCGCCAAGGCGCGGCCCAGGCCGCCGCAGGCGCCCGTGATGACCAGGTTGTCGAGGGAAATATTCATTGAGATCGGAATGTCACTGCTGGGTACTTTATCGAATTTGCTGCAAAATCTCGGAATTATTCTTTAATTAGTCTCGATTTTCGAGATTTGCAGATGAGTTCTTCCGAATCCCCGGCCTTGCCCAACGAGGCCGAACAGGCTGCGACGCCCGGGCTCCGCCTGCTCCAGTTGCTGGAGCTGGTGTGCGCCGCGCCCGAGCCGCAGACCCTGGTCGACGTGGTGCGCCTGAGCGGCCAGCCCAAGCCCTCGGTGCACCGGATGCTGCAGCAGCTCGAGGCTGGCGGCCTGCTGGCGCGCGGCGGCGACGGCCGCCGCTATGCGATCACGCCGCGCCTGATGCGCTTTGCCGAGACCGTGCTTCGCGGCAGCACGTCGACCGGCGTGCGGCACGCGGTGCTGCGCCAACTGGTGGCCGACGTGGGCGAGACCTGCAACCTGACGGCGCTGTCGGGCGCCGAGGTGATCTACCTCGACCGGGTCGAGACGGCCTTCCCGCTGCGGCTCGAGCTTGGGCCCGGCTCGCGTGTCCCGCTGCACTGCTCGGCCAGCGGCAAGTTGTTCCTGGCCCATCTGCCGAAGGCCCAGCGCGAGCGCCTGCTCGACGGGCTCCAGTACCAGCGCTACACCGCCCACACCCTGCGTTCGCGCGAAGCGCTGGAAGCCGAGCTCGACCAGATCCGGCGTGACGGCCATTCGGTCGACGCGGAGGAGTTCATCGACGGGCTGGTGTGCGTCGCGGTGCCGGTGCGTGACGAGCCGCAGGGCCCGGTGCGCTGTGCAGTGGCCTTGCAGGCGCCGGCGGTGCGGATGCCGCTTCAGGCTGCGCTGCAGCAACTGGACACGCTGCGCACGGCGGCCCGGGGGATCGCGCGGGCGATGCGCTGAGGCGGCTGCTGCGCTGGCGCCGGGTCAGTGGTCTGGCGCAAGATTGAGCACCACCTGAAGCCAACGTGGTTATGCGGAAGGCCTTCGGCAAAGGCCTAGGGTTTACCCCAAAATCGAGGCCTCTTGACCCCTGGAATGCCTGTATGTTGACTCTCCTGTTCGTTCTCGGCGCGGCCGGTGCCCTGGTTGTTCACGGCGTCCGGACGTCGAAGGTGGTCGACGAATCGAACTGACCGCCCCGCATGTCTCCTCCGCTGTCGTCCTGGCAGCGGCCTCAGGCCTCGTACATCCTTGTACGGGGCCTTTTTGCTTTTGGGGACCTTGCAGTAGCCTCGGCAGTCATGACGAATTCAGGTGATCCGGGCGATTCCCCGCCTTGCCGACTCGAGGGCGGCGAGGTCGATGCCGGGCAGCCGGGCATCCTGCTGGTCGACGACCATCCCCTGATGCTCGCCACCCTGGCCCGCCTGCTGGCTGGCATGAGGTATCGGCGCGTCGGCACCGCGATCAGCGCCGAGGCCGCCCTGGACCTGATGCGTTCCGATCCTGGCGCCGTCGATGTGCTCATCTGCGACTTGAACATGCCCGGCATGGACGGCATCGAGTTGCTCCGGATCCTCGACCAGCAGGGCTTCGGCGGCGGCGTGATCCTGTTGAGCGGCGAGGGGACCCGCGTGCTGCAGACCGTGCAGCGCCTGCTGGGCCGGAGTCGGCTGGTCCTGCTCGGGGCGCTTGAGAAGCCGGCCAGCCGCGAGGGACTGCGAGGGCTGCTTGACGACTGGAAATCCCGAACCGCTTCGCGCCCGGCGGCGAGGGTGCAGCCCCCCGTCACCGAGGACGACCTGCGAACGGCACACAGGCTGGGCCAGTGGGTGCTGCACTACCAGCCCAAGGTGGACCTGGGCAATGGATCGCTGGCCAGCCTGGAGGCGTTGATTCGCTGGCAGCACCCCGCGCAGGGACTGGTGATGCCGGACCGCTTCATCGACCTGGCAGAGGCCAGCGGACTGATCGACCCCATGACCGAGTGGGCCCTGCGCGAGGCCCTGGCGCAGATCGCCCGCTGGCGCATCGCCGGCCTCGGCACGCGGGTGGCGGTGAACGTGTCGATGGCCAGCCTGGGCGCGCCCGACTTCGCCAACCGGGTGATCGCGATCGTCAACGAGATGGGCATGCAGCCCGGGGACCTTATCCTGGAGGTCACCGAGAGCCGGTTGGGCGCCTCGTCGACGACGCCGCTCGAGAATCTGGTGCGGCTGCGCGTGCAGCGCTTCGGGCTGTCGATCGATGACTTCGGCACCGGGCACTCGTCGCTGGCGCAGTTGCGCGACATCCCGTTCACCGAACTGAAGGTCGACCGCGGCTTCGTGCGCGGTGCGCGCACCAACGCGGTCATTCGCCCGATCCTGGAAGGGAGCATCGAGATGGCCAGGCGCCTCGGGATGCAGTCTGTGGCCGAGGGCGTCGAGACGGAGGACGACTGGCGGCTGCTCCAGGAGGTGGGCTGCCACCTGGCCCAGGGCTATTTCATCGCCCGCCCGATGCCGGCGGAGCAGGTCGTCGATTGGCTGGCGGCCTGGACGGCCCGGCGCCCGGCCCTGGTCGCGAACCCCGGCTAGCGGCGTTCGCGCGTGCAGAACGCGGCCGCCGTGGTGGCGATCGGGTCGGCGCAGAAGGCCTCCACGTAGCGCTTGTCCGTGGCCTGGTTGTAGACCACGCCCTTCGAGATGTTGAGCAGGTCCTGGAACTCGAACTCGCCGTCATAGTCGAGGCCCATGAGGTCGCTGCGCCAGAACTCCACGGCGAGCACGCGTTCGCTGGTCACGAACCGTTCGATGCCCGTCGCCGGCATCCTGGCGACGAATCGGATGGTCGTGCCCTTTCCTTCGGAAAAGTACATCTGCAAGCCGCGCGAAATCACGAGCGCGCTCTTTGCCAGGTCGGTCAGGGCGCTGGCATCGTAGGTCGGCGTCGGCTGGTCCAGCACGATCTCCAGCGTGCCGGCGTCCTCGGCCAGCCCTTCCACCCGCCCGATGTGCGTGCTCAGGTCGCGGATGGACTGGGGATTCGAGACGCGCATCCGGCCGTCGTCGGGCATCCGAAAAACGACGACGCACGCCAGGAAGATGGCGGCCAGGGCCGCGGTGATCACGAGGTCGGTGCGCCAAGCCGGTGCCTTTGGGAGGGGCGTCTTCGCGATTTCTTTCGATTTCTTCACGCCTTCAATCCGCCACATCCGCCCCGCGTTCCAACAGCAACGCCCGCAGGAAGGACCGATGGCAACGCGCCTCGTCCTCGCAGTAGCAGCCGATCGACAACGCCGTCTGGTGCGACAGCGCCGCCAGCAGGTCCAGGCTGCGGCTGGCGTCCGCCTCGGCCATCTCGCTCTTGTACTTGCGCCCGAAGGCGGCCCATTGGGCGGGCACGCCCGAAGCCTGGGCGGCCTGGGCCTGCTTCATCGTCTCGACCGACGGCGCCAGGTTGGGATACCAGACGTCATACCAGTTCTGCGACGCGAATTCGGTTTTGGGGACGCCGCGCGGCGGCCGGCGCACGGTGCCGATGCGCAGCCCCTCGCCCGGTGCGCGGTCGCTGCCAAGGCGAACAATGCGAATGGCCATGGTGTCGTTCCTCTCCTTTTGTCGTTGTCAGGTGCCGACGATACCGCCATCGCGCCGTCGCACGACGACGGTGGCCGAACGCGGCCGCGCGCTGCCGGGCAGCGTGCCATCGGGCCAGGCGCTGTTCGGCGAGCCGCTGCCGTCGGCGCGTGTTTCGCCCGGATGCTGGATGTTGACGAACAGGCTGCGGCAGTCCGGGGTCAGCGCGCAGCCGGTGATCTCGCAGCCGCCCGGGCCGACCAGGAAACGCTTGATTCGGCCGCTGGTCGGATCGGCGCAGAGCATCTGGTTGTTGCCCAGGGCGGCCATCGGTCCCTTGCCGATGGCACTGCCGCTCATGTCGGTCTGGATCCAGAGCAGGCCGGCGCTGTCGAAATGCAGGCCGTCGGGGCAGCCGAAGGCATCGGCTTCGGCGTTCGGATAGCGCGCGCCGGACCCCGGCACCGCGGGGTCGCCGGCCAGCACGAAGTGGTCCCAGGCGAAGCCGTTGCTGGCTGCGTCGCCCGCGTCTTCACGCCAGCGCAGGATGCCGCCGAAGATGTTGCCGGCCCGCGGGTTGGCGGCGTCGACCGGCGGCATGCCCGGCTGTCCGCGCAGGCTGTTGTGGGTCAGCGCGACATGGACCGCGCCGCTCGCCGGATCGACCGCGATCCATTCGGGCCGGTCCATCCGGGTCGCGCCCACGATGTCGGCCGCCTGCCGCGCATGGATCAGCACCTCGGCCTGGCTGGCGAAACCGCTGGCGGCGTCGATCCCGCCGTGGCCGTGCCGCAGCGCGAGCCATTGCCCGCGGCCGTCGGCGTCGAAGCGCGCCACGTGCAGCGTACCCTCGTCGAGCAGGTCGCGGTTGGCTGCGCGCGCCGCCGCGTCATTGCCGGGCCGGACCTTGTCCCGGCTGACGAACTTGTAGACGTATTCGAAGTTCGAGTCGTCCCCCATGTAGATCGCGAGCCGGCCGTCCCGGGTCAGCGTGCAGGTTGCGCTTTCCTGGTGCTTGCGGCCGAGCGCCGTGCGCTTGACCGGCATGGACGCGGGATCGAAGGGGTCGATCTCGACCACCCAGCCGAAGCGGTTTGATTCGTTCGGGTGCTTTGCGATGTCGAAGCGCTCGTCGACGCGCCAGTAGTCGACCCAGGCGTCGGCGCCCAGTCCGTAGCGGCGCTGTGCGGGCGTCGGCGACATCTTCGGGGCACCGAAATAGACATGGAAATTCTCTTCGCAAGTGAGGTAGGTACCCCAGGGCGTGACACCCATCGCGCAATTGGCGAAGGTCCCGGCGACCCGCTCGCCGGCCGGGTCGCCGGCGGTGCGCATCAGCGGGCTGCCGCTCGCCGGGCCCGCGATGCGGATCGGCGTCTGGCCATGGATGCGCCTGGCGAAGCGCGAGGGCAGCACCTGGCGCCAGCCGGCCGGCGTCAGCGCGATCTCGATCACCGACACGCCCATCGCATGCAATGATTTCTGCGCCTTGACGGCGGTCATGGGCCTGGCGCCGTCGGGATGCAGCAGTTGCTCGTCGGTGTACTCGTGGTTCATCACCAGCAGGCCGCGATCGGCGCTGCCGTCGAGCGGCAGGAAATGCATGCCGTCGTGATGCATGCCGGCCTGCACCGCCTGGTCGGCGGCGCTGTTCGAGGCGTCCGGCGCAAAGGCCGGCATCGCGCCGGCGATGCCGGTCGGACTGCCCCAGGGATAGAGCACCTGCGCCTCGTAGCCGGGCGGCACCGTGACCGCGTCGCGCAAGGTGGCCGGCACCGCGCTGAAGCCGAGGCGGTCGGCACCGGCGGGCCGCGCGCGCGTCTCGCCCATCAGGGCGACCACCGCGACGGTGGCTGCGGATCGGAGGAACTGGCGGCGGGCAAGCGGCAAGGCGGGAGCTTTCTCTTTGTTGACTGGGCGACATCGCCATCATCGCCGAGCATCGATACTCGCTCCCACCGAACACCAGGAGACACCGTGAACGATCGCATCGAATCCATCCGCCACGCCGACGGCGTGGTCGAACTCCACATGACGCGCGCCGACAAGATGAATGCGCTCGATCCGGCGATGTTCGACGCCTTGATCGAGGCCGGCGAGCGCCTGCGCGACGCGCCGGACGTGCGTGCGGTGGTGTTGACCGGTCGCGGCAAGGCCTTCTGCGCCGGCCTCGACATGAAGTCCTTCGAACGCATGGGGGAGGGCGCCGCTTCCTCCGTGATCGGCGAAGGCGCCGCCAGCACCGACATCATGGTGCGCACCCACGGCATCGCCAATGCGGCGCAGCAGGTGGCGATGGTCTGGCGCCAGGTGCCGGTGCCGGTCATCGCCGCGGTGCATGGCGTGGCCTTCGGCGGCGGTTTCCAGGTGGCGCTCGGCGCCGACGTGCGGCTGGTCGCGCCGGACACGAAGATGTCGGTGATGGAGATCAAGTGGGGGCTGGTGCCCGACATGGGCGGCATCGTCCTGATGCGCGAACTGGCGCGCGACGACGTGGTGCGCGAGCTGACGTTCACCGGGCGCATCTTTTCCGGCGAGGAAGCGCTGGCGCTCGGTTTCGCGACCCGCCTGGCGGCCGATCCGCTGGCCGAGGCGCTGGCGATGGCGCACGGGATCGCGCAGAAAAGCCCCGACGCGATCCGCGCCGGCAAGCGGCTGCTCAATGCGGCGATGGCGGCCGGCGCGGCCGAACTGCTGCTGGCCGAGTCGCTCGAGCAGAAGGCGTTGATCGGCAGTCCCAACCAGACGGAGGCGGTGCGCGCCAATGTCGAGCGGCGGACGCCGCGTTTCAGCGACGTTCAGCCGGCGGGCTGAACGCTCAGGCGTCCCTGAAGCGAAGCCATTCATCCACCGGCGCGCGGTCGCTCACCAGGGCGTTGACGGCATGGGCCGGATCGCGGTGGCCGATCGCCATGCCGCAGAACAGCATGCGCTCGGGCGGCAGTTCGATCGCGGCGGCGACGGTGGCCGGGTAGATCGCCCAGCATTCCTGGGCGCAGCTGTCGAGGCCCTCGCCGCGCAGCAGGAGCATCACGGTCTGCAGGTACATGCCCAGGTCCGACCACTGCGGCGGGCCCATGCTGCGATCGACTGAGCAGAACAGCGCCATCGGGGCGCCGAAGAAATCGAAGTTGCGCGAGAACCAGCGGCGGCGCGCCGCCTTGTCCTCGCGCGGAATGCCCAGGCGCGCGTACATCGCCTCGCCGACCTGGAAGCGCCGGTCGCGCCAGGGCGCACGCAGCGCAGCGGGGTAGATGTCGTAGTCGGTCGGCTCGGGTTCGCCGCCCTGGGCCAGCCGCTCGCGCATGGTGGCCCGCAGCGCCGCCAGCGCGTCGCCCGTCAGGACGTCGATGTGCCAGGGCTGGAGGTTGCCGCCCGAGGCCGCGCGCGCGGCCAGGGTCAGCACCCGGCGGATGGTGTCGCTTTCGACCGGGGTCGGCAGGAAGGCCCGGATGGACTGGCGGCTGGTGACGGCTTCCTGGATCTGCATGGCGCTGTGCTTGAAGTGGGTCGGGCGAGTTTAAGCAGCCGGCCGGGACGCACGCGGCATACTGTGGCCGTGGCCATGTACCTACTTCATCGTTTGGCAGCCGAAGAGCTGCCCGTCGCCGTCGCTGGCGGCGCTGACATCGACGCCTTGCGCGTGCTCAGCATGGCCGGGCACGTCAAGGCGGCGATTCCCAAGCCGATGCGCACGCTGGACGGCTATGCGCAGCCGCCGGCAATGGTCAACGAGATCACCTCGCTCGGCCGCACCATGCTGAGGCGCTTCCCGATGCGCTAGAAAAAAACGGCCCGCTTGAAGCGGGCCGTTCGTGGCGTTGGCCGATGGGCCAGGCTGTGCCGATCAGGGCACGTTGCTGGTCTTCACTTGGAAGGGCTTGCCCTCGAAGGCCATCGCGCCGCCGTACTCGATCGCCACGCTGCCCGTGGGTGTCACGGGGCAGCTGCTGGCGTTCGGGCAGGCCTTGCCGTCGGTGAAGATGATCGGGCCGTAGCGGTAGTTGCGCAGCGCCTTGCCGGCATAGTCGGCCACGCTCACGACGTAGCCCATGGTGGCGAAGTTGTCGGCGTCCTCGATCGCGATCGGGTCGGCCAGGCGTGTGTCCTGCAGCGTTCGCACGATGCTGCCGCTGTTGCCGTTGGTCGCGAAGCGCACCCACGAGACCTTGCGGTCGGTGCGCGAATTCACCAGCACCTGGGTCTGCTTGTTGCCGCTCGGCTCGCCCTTGGAGTTGGCGATCGAGGTCGGATTGCGGCCGATGCCCGTCACCGTGCCCACCTCCGTCAGGGCGTTCGCCGCCGGTGCCGGCGCCGAGCCGCCGTTGGCGTAGCCGTCCAGGCTGTAGATGTGCAGCGTGCCGTCCTGCGTCGCGACCCAGGCCCGGCTCGGGCTATCGAACACGGTGGTCTTCACCGCGGTGGGCCGCTGGGGCAGCGAGATCGTCTTCACCACCGTCGGAACCTGCGAAGGCTGCTGCGTGAAGGTGTAGGGCCACTGGTTGTCCGCCTGCCCCAGGCTTGCCATCCGTGAATTGAAGGTCGCCTGGTCGCCGCCGAAGTAGACGCTGTTGACGTAGGTGAACAACGGCTTCAGGTCGATGAAGGCCACCTTCTGCTCCGACTTGGAAATCACCACCGCCATGCCGCCCTTGGCGTAGCTGTTGTAGTAGCTGCCGCCGCTCAGGAAGCGTTGGCGGTTGGTCTGGCTGGTCAGCGGCGTGTTCCAGCCGATCCCGAGGGCGGTGCTCTGGTCCAGCGTGGCCCATTGGTTCAGGCCGGTCGTGACGGCGATCTCGGTCGGCGCGTTCATCCCTGGCAGGTCGACGTAGCCCAGGATCTTCATGAAGGCGATGTCGCCCCGGTTGAACAGGCCTGGGTAGGCGGCGCCCCACTCCTCCCACCACTTGTAGATGCCCGAACTCGAGTACGGATCGCAGCCATTGCACAGGCCGGCCAGCGCAACCACCGCGACCTGGCCCTTGAGCGCGGTCGTGTCCCACACCGTCACCAGCGCGAACTCGTTGTCGTTGGTGATGGCGATGCTGGTCGGCACCTTGTTGGCAGGCAGCTTGGTCGTCGTCTTGTTGTTGGCGGTGTTGTTGCCGGCAGTGCCGATCACGCCGTTCTGGTAGGCCACCAGCGACTGGTTGCAAAAGCCGGTCTGGCCTTCGCAGCGTCCGATCGCCACCGGGTCGCCGCTGACGATGCCGGCCTGCTTGTAGGTCACGGCGTTGATGCTGTCGATCTTGCCGCCGACAGTGCCACCCATCGTCCAACTCAATTGGGGGGTCTGGGCGAAAGTGTTGTACTGGTAGCCGGTCACCTGCAGGTCGGTGACGCCCATGCGAAGCGCAGGGTTGTCGGCAACGTACGTCAAGTTGGCCGAACTGGTGGAATAAAGGCCCGCGTCGGACGTCAAAGGCCCACCGACCTGCCAGGTGCCGGGCAACGAGCCGCGACCCGGGACGTTGAGCGGATTGGCCGGATCGCGCGCGTAGAGCGTCGGAATGCCGCTGTTGCCGACCGCCGTATCCCCGGAGCCATAGCGGTAGGCGATGCCGGCGTCCTTGCTCAGCTGAGCCGCCATGGACCGATAAGAGGCGGCGATGACGTTCTTCGACGAATCCACGACGTCGCCCGAGATGGGGGCGGGAGCCGGGGCCGGGGCGGGAGCCGGGGCCGGGGCAGCCGGGGCGGGAGCCGGAGCCGGTGCCGGTGCAGGCGCCGGAGCGGGTGAAGGCGCCGGTGTTCCCGCCGTCAATGCTTCACAGGTACGCGGCGCGGCAACGCCAGGATCGCCGAAAATCTGTGCGCCGCAATAGACGGCCATGTTCGCGGGCGCATAGGTGGTGGTCCAGGACGTCCCCTTGCCGAAGCGCACGAGCGTGGTGGTCGGCATCGTGAAGACTTGGCCCTCGTTCGCGACGAATGTCGCGACTTGACCTGCCGGGGCCGGGGCCGGAGCCGGTGCGGGAGCCGGAGCCGGAGCCGGAGCCGGAGCCGGAGCCGGGGCCGGAGCCGGGGCCGGGGCCGGAGCCGGGGCCGGCGTTCCAGCAGCCGTCAACGCTTCGCAGACGCGCGGCGCAGCGACGCCGGGATTGCCGAAGATTTGTGCGCCACAATAGACGGCCATGTTCGCGGGTGCGTAGGTCGTGACCCAGGACGAGTCCTTGCCGAAGCGGACCAGCGTGGTTTTCGGCATCGTGAAGACTTCACCCTCGTTGGCGACGTGCGTCGCCACCTGGCCGGCCGGCGCAGGGTAGGTGACCACCGCCGTGACCGCGGCAAGTACGGCACCGTCCTTTTTGGCGGTCGGCGCGGCCTCTGACGCGTTCGCGTCGGCGATCAGCGTGCCGGTTCCATCCACGGTGGATGCGGACTCGATCTTGTCGATGCTGCCCGGCGCGGCGACACCCAGTCCACCGCTGCTACCCCCACCCCCACAACCTGCCAATGTCCCTGCTGCAATAAGAAGCAGAAGAGAACTTTTATCTAATGTTTTCAACAAAAAGACCTCGAAATTAAGACGAATACCGGTTTGTACGTGGGAAGGGTCCTACGCAGCAAGTCTTCTTTCAATTCTTTTCGTTATGTGTATTAACTGCTTGGGCGCTGTTACAAACGTATTGGCCAGTGACGATTTTTGCGACAACTGCCTGCTATCCGCTGGAAAATGCATGTAAGCGCAGGCAACATTCTGTCAATTGATTTCATCATGCGAGATTAATAAATTCGTATTCAGCCTACAGCGAATTGAGGAGCCTTCCGTCGCCGCTTTGGCGGGGTCGCCGAACAGAATTCGCGGACGCGAGAAGCCCTTGAGTCGGCTCTCGCGCCAACCGTGAATAGGAGAGTCTTCAATGAGCAAGAGGTGGATCAGCCGCCTGGCAGCGGCGAGTTGCATTCTTGGGCTGATCGCGTGCACGGAGCGGGCCGGAGATTCGACAGGCAAGCGCGCCGACGCCGTCGGCCAGGCGGAGAAGGCGGCGGCCGCCGCGGGCAACAAGGCGGCCGAAATGGCGGAGCTGGCGCGCGACAAGACCCGCGCCTTCATCACCTCGCCCGAGGTCAGGCAGGACGCCGCGGCGGTCGGAAGCGCGATCAAGAACGCCGGCAACGCAGCCGTGAGCACCGTTGACGACGCCGCCATCACCGCATCGGTGTCCCGGGTCCTGGCCAAGGATCCGGCGCTGGACGCGGGCCGGATCGAGGTCGAGACCCGCGCTGGCGTCGTGCATCTGGCGGGCCACGCCCCCAGCGCGGCCGCCAAGGCGCGGGCGGGCGAACTGGCCGGCGGCGTGCAGGGCGTGAGCGCCGTCGACAACGCGCTCGAAGTCCAGGCCCTGTGATTCAGTCCCAGGCCGGCGCCAGGCCTTCGGGACTGGTGAGCCGGCCGTTGCAGTCCAGCGCGGCGATCTGTGCCATCTCGGATTCGCTGAGGCGCAGTTCGCGCGCCAGCAGGTTGCTTTCCAGGTTGGCGCGCCGGGTCGACGACGGGATCACCGCGTAGCCCAGTTGCATGGCCCAGGCCAGCGTGACCTGGGCCGGGGTCGCCTGCCGCGCCGCCGCGATCTCGCCGATAACCGGGTCCTTGAGCACCGCACCGTAGCCCAGCGTCATGTAGGACGTGATCGGGATGCCTTGCCCGAGGGCGAAAGCCACCGACTTGCGGTTCTGCAGGTAGGGATGCAATTCGATCTGGTGGGTCGCGATCTCGCCGGCGCCGACCGCCGCGATGGCTTGCCGCATCAGTTCGATGTTGAAGTTCGAGACGCCGATCTGCTTCGCGAGGCCCCGCGCCTTGGCGTCGGCCAGTGCGCCCATGAACTCGGCCACCGGCACGGCGCCTCCGGGCGACGGCCAATGGATCAGCACCAGGTCCGCGTGGTCGGTGCGCAGCTTGGCGAGGCTGTCCTTCAGGCTCGGGACCAGCTTGTCGGCCGCGTAGTTGTCGGTCCAGATCTTGGTGGTCAGGAACAGCGCGTCGCGGGCCACGCCGCTGGCGGCGATGGCTTGCCCTACCTCGGCCTCGTTGCCGTAGATCTGGGCCGTGTCGATGGCGCGGTAGCCGAGTTCCAGGCCGGTCGCGACCGAATCGATGGCGGACTGGCCCTGGAGGCGGAAGGTGCCGAGGCCGAAGGGGGGAAGGGTGGGGATCATGAGGAGGTCCTTGGTTGACGGAGGTCGAGGGAGGGAGTGGAGGGAGTGGCCGGGCGGGCGAGGTCGAGCCGGCCGCTCCAGGCCGTGAGCGCCAGCGCGACCAGCACCACCAATGCGCCGATCCAGCCCGTGTGGACCAGTCCCAGGTGCGCGACCACCAGGCCGCCGGCCCAGGCCGCGCCGGCGATGCCGAGGTTGAAGGCCGCGATGTTGAGGCCCGAGGCGACGTCGACCGCCTCTGGCGCGTGGCGCTCGGCCTGCTGCACCACGTAGACCTGCAGGCCGGGCACGTTGCCGAAGGCCACGGCACCCCACATCAGCACGGTGGCGAGGGCGAGCCACTTGTGCGGCGCCGTGAAGCTCAGCGTCAGCAGCACCGCCGCCAGCAGGGCGAAGATGATCTTGAGCGCCGGCACCGGCCCCAGCCGGTCTGCCAGCTTGCCGCCCCAGAGGTTGCCGGCTGCCACCGACAGCCCGTAAACCAGCATCACGCCGCCGACGGCGCCGGGACTGAAACCCGACACCTCGGTGAGGATCGGTGCCAGGAAGGTGAAGGGAATGAACGAGCCCCCGTAGCCGATCGCGGTCTTGGCATAGACCAGCAGCAGGCGCGGCTCGGCCAGCACCCGGAATTGCTGCCCCAGCGAGGCGGGCTGGCGGTGGCGGATGTCGTTGGGCACGAACAGCGCACTGCCGATGAAGGCGATCACGCCGAGCGCCGCGACGGCGAGAAAGGTCTCGCGCCAGCCGAAGTGCTGGCCGACGAAGGTGCCCAGCGGCACGCCGGTGACCAGTGCCACCGTCAGGCCGGTGAACATGATGGCGATCGCGCTGGCGGCCTTTTCCTTCGGCACCAGGCCGGTGGCGATGGTCGAGCCGATCGAGAAGAACACGCCGTGGGCGAGCCCGGTCAGGATGCGCGCGGCGATCAGCGTCTCATAGCCCGGCGCCTTCCAGGCCAGCAGGTTGCCGAGCGTGAAGAACGCCATCAGGCCGAGCAGCAGGGCCTTGCGCGGCAGCTTGCCGGTCAGCGCGGTAAGCACCGGCGCGCCAATGGCGACACCCAGCGCGTAGAGGCTGACCAGCAGCCCGGCGGAGGGCAGGCCGATCTGAAGGTCGGCCGCGATGGTGGGGATCAGGCCGACGATCACGAATTCGGTCGTCCCGATGGCGAAGGCGCTGATCGTCAGCGCCAGCAAAGCAATGGGCATGAATGCACTCCTTGGAATCAGGGTGCGAGTGTGGCGGCTTGACCTTTGCAGAATAAGGGGGTTGGAAGCACAATATATTTGACTTGAAATCAACAATAGGACAACGGTGAAGACCACTGTCGAGGAATTGCAGGCCTTTGTCGCGGTGGTCGATGGCGGCTCCATCACCGCGGCTGCCGACCAACTCGGCCAGACGGTCTCGGGCATCAGCCGTGCGCTCGGCCGGCTCGAGCGCAAGCTGGCCACCACGCTGCTGCGCCGGACCACGCGCCGGCTCGAACTCACCGAGGAGGGGCGGGCCTTCCTGACGCGGGCGCGCGCGATCCTGATCGCGATCGACGAGGCCGAGGAGCAGATGGCGGCGCGGCGCCAGCAGCCCGCCGGGCGGCTGCGGGTCAATGCGGCGTCGCCGTTCATGCTGCATGCCATCGTGCCGCTGGTGCCGGCGTTCCGGATGGCCTATCCGCAGATCGAGCTCGAACTCGACAGCGACGAACTCAACATCGACCTGCTGGAGCGTCGCACCGACATCGCCATCCGCATCGGCGCGCTGCGCGACTCGACGCTGCATGCGCGCCCGCTCGCCACCAGCCGGCTGCGGGTGCTGGCGAGTCCGGCCTACCTCGCCGAGCACGGCCGACCGAAGAACGTGGCGGGCCTCTCCCGCCACACGCTGCTCGGGTTCACGCAGCCCGAGTCGCTCAACCGCTGGCCGCTGCGCGGGCCGCATGGCGACGAATGGCCGATCGCGCCGGCGCTCACGGCATCGAGCGGCGAGACCCTGCGCCAACTCGCGCTCGCCGGGGCGGGCATCGTCTGCCTGGCCGACTTCATGACCGCGGCCGATTGCGCCCGGGGCGACCTGGTGCAACTGCTGGCGCGCGACACCGTCGAGGTGCGCCAGCCGATCAACGCGGTCTACTACCGGAACACGCAGCTGTCGGCTCGGATCACGTGCTTCCTCGACTTCGTCGGCGAGCGCCTGGGTTGAGGAGAAGGGTCCTGGAAAACCCTGTATAAAAAATAGTCAACCGTCTGAAAAAAGAACAATCAGAATGTTCTCTATTCAGTCGAAACGGTTGATTCTCCAGTGAAAATCCCTGAAAGGCGGGGGTCCCTGGCTTGGCATGAACTGTGCAAGTTCCAGTCATCGTTTTCAGGAGGCTTCGCCATGGATCCACGCCACCCCGCCCGCGCCGCCACGCCGGACCCGATTCTCGACGCCGACATCGCCGTCCTTCGGCTGTGCGACCGAACCACCAACCTGCTGCGCGTCAACGAACTCAACACGGTCCGCGACCTGGTCCGGCTGCCAGCCCGCAAGCTGTTCGCGCTCTCGCGGCTGGGCCGCAATTCGCTGCGCGAGATAGTCGACAGCATCGACCGCCAGGGCCTGCGGCTGGCGGAATGAACCGGTGACCCGGCGATCGCGGTCTCAGCGCCCCTGGTTCAGGCGTTCGCGACCCTGTTCGGTCAGGAACTTGCCGCCTTGCCGGTCGCAGCCGACCAGGCCGTTCGACAGCAGGCGCTCCGACACGCTGATTGCCTCGGTCGGCGAGCGACGCGTATGGGCCTCGTGCAGGGCTTGCAGCGTGCGCCATTGTTCGTCATTGAGCTGAATCTTCTTGACCAAGTAAAACCTCCGTCGACGCGCGGGAGTGTGGCGCAATCGGCGGCTTGCTTCCTCCCCCCTACAGACGAGGCGCGAAGCTGGTAAAACGGCAGCCGACCTCGAATGAAACCAGCTTCTCACTCCCCCCTGTTGGCGCCCACGCGCCCGATCCGTTTCGCGGCCACGCTGATCGTCTTGCGCGATGGCGCCGCCGGCCTCGAGGTGCTGATGCTGCGCCGCGCCGAGAAGGAGGGCGACCAGAACAGTGGCGCCAGCGTCTTCCCCGGTGGCGGTGTCGACCCCCAGGACCGCCTGCTCCATGCCTGCTGCGACGCGCTCGACGATGCCGCGGCGAGCCACCGCCTGGCGTTGCCGGCGGGGGGCCTCGATTTCTACGTGGCCGCGATCCGCGAGTGTTTCGAAGAGGCCGGCCTGCTGTTCGCCAGCGAGGCCGAGGGCCGCCCGGTCGCCCTCGAAGCGCTCTCCGATGCCGAAGTCGCGGCGCTGCGGGCCACCACGGAAGAGGGCGCAGCCTCGCTGCGCGGGCTGTGCGCCGAGCGCGGCTGGCGACTTGCCGTCGATCGGCTGGCCTACTTCGCCCACTGGCTCACGCCGCCGGGCATGCCGCGGCGCTTCGACACCCGCTTCTTCGTCGCGCTCGCGCCGGAGGGGCAGCAGGCCCGCCCCGACGGCCGCGAAACGGTGGAGCATTTCTGGTTGCGTCCGGCCGAGGCCCTCGATCCGGCCCGCGGGCTGCGGCTCATGAACGTGCAGCGCCGTGTGCTGCAGCAATTGGCGGCCTTCGGGCGTGCCGAGGCTTGCGTGGCGCACGCCCGCGGGTTGCCGCAGATCCCGCTGGTCATGCCGCGCCGTGCCTTGGCGGCGGACGGGCTGCGCGCCGTGAACCCGGACGAGGCCGCCTACGCCGAGATCGCCCGCATCGATCCGGAGGGCGAGGGCCACGGCCGCTGCGAACTGGACGACGGCCTGGTCATGTCCCTGTCGCCGCGCGTGCTGCGGGTGACCGTGCGCCGTGCCGGCGTGCTGGTCAATGGCTATCTGGTCGGCGGCGCCCGCAACGAGTGGGCGCTGATCGACGTCGACGGCGGCGACGAGCGGCATCGGGCCTTGCTGCTGTCGTCGGCGCCCGGGCCGGTGCGCTGGGTCCTGTCGGCGCAAGACATGCCGATCGCCTTGGGCGAGCGCATCGACCTCGGCGGCTGCGGGCTGCGCGTGCTGCGCCAAGGCTGGCTGCTGGAAGAAGAGCGGATGCTGTTCGCCGCCGAGGCGCCCTCGGTGCCGGCCCTGCCCGTCGGCGAGGTCGAGTGGCTGGCCTTGCGCAGCGGCTTCCTGCTGCGCCTCTGAGATGCTTGCGGGACAGACCAGGAAACTGTCCAGTGGTCTTGCCGTCAGAGGCTCTGGATCACCGCCATGATGTTGCCTTCGCTGTCCTTGAACCACGCAGCCCTGGCGCCGCCCTCGGTCACGATGCCGCTGGCGTCCTGGCCCGGCATGCCGTAGGTCTCGAACACCACGCCGCGCGCCTTCAGGTCGGCCACTTCGCGCTCGATGTCCGCCACCTGCCAGAACGCCTGGCTGGCCTGCGAGGTGCCTGCGTTGGGGGTCGGATAGAGAAAGCATCCGGTGCCGCCGGCGAATGCGTAGTGCACGCCACCGGCGGTCTCGGCCGCGGGCGTGAAGCCCAGCTTGTCTTCGTAGAAGCGGCGCGCCCGCGCCATGTCGCGGGCGGGGATGTAGGCGTACATGGGGGACTGCTGCAGCATCGATGTCTCCTGGGCGGGAATCACGTGCAATGGCGCGGCGGACAGGAATCGAACCCGTAACCCCCAGCTTAGAAGGCTGGTGCTCTATCCGGTTGAGCTACCGCCGCGCAGAGAAACTGAAAAAAAGCCGCGACCGGGCATGCCGGGGGCAGCGGGTGCGCGACCGCGATTCTACGGTGGCCGCGGTCGTTGGCGACGGCGAGGTGGCCGGCGATACTGGCGGGCGGCACGAACGCCACAAGCAGGAGGCCTTCATGGACACACCCGGTTCCGACGCGATGTTCGCAGGCTCGATTCCGGAGCTCTACGACAAGCACCTGGTGCCCCTCATCTTCGAACCCTACGCGATCGAGCTTGCGCGCCGGGCGGCGGCGCTGGCGCCGGGCCGCGTGCTCGAGACGGCGGCCGGCACGGGCGTCGTCACGCGCGCGTTGGCAAGAACGCTCCCGGCGCAGGTCGAGCTGGTGGCCACCGACCTGAACCCGCCGATGCTGGCGCGCGCGGCCGCCGTCGGCACTGCGCGGCCGGTGACGTGGCAGCCGGCCGATGCCATGCAGCTGCCGTTCGTGTCGGCGGCGTTCGACCTGGTGGTTTGCCAGTTCGGCGTCATGTTCTTTCCCGACAGGGCCGCCGCCTTCGGCGAGGCGCGGCGGGTGCTTCGGCCTGGCGGCGCATTGCTGTTCAACGCCTGGGACCGCATCGAGGAGAACGAATTCGCGGACGTGATCACCGCCGCGCTTGCTGCGCTCTATCCCGACGATCCCCCCCGTTTCATGGCGCGCACGCCGCACGGCTATTTCGACCGCGAACTGATCGCGCGGGACCTGGCCGCCGCGGGATTCGAAACGGCCCCGTTGATCGAGACCGTGACGGCGCGCAGCCGCGGCCCGTCGGCCCAGGCGGTGGCCCTTGCCTACTGCCAGGGCACACCGCTGCGCAACGAGATCGAAGCACGCTCGGCGGATGGATTGGCGAGCGCCACCAGCGCCTGTGCAGAGGCCCTGGAAGCGCGCTTCGGCAGCGGCGCTGTGGACGGGCGGATCCAGGCCCAAGTGGTCTTGGCAAGGAACTGAACCTTCGAGCCGTGGTTGAAGTCGAACCAGGGTCGCCGCAATCATGCGACGACAGGAGGTTAGAACCATGAAGCACGTCAAGCACTGGCAGGACCCGCTGAACGCGGCGCTCGGTGTCTGGTTGATTCTGTCGCCCTGGGTCGTGGGCTTCCAGGACCAGGCCACGCCATCCATGAACGCGGTGGCCGTGGGCATCTTGCTGGGCGCCACGGCGCTGGGCGCCACCTTCGTTCCCCGCGCATGGGAAGAATGGACCGAAGGCGCTCTGGGGCTCTGGATGGTCATCTCTCCGTGGGCGCTGGGCTTCGCCGCGGTGCGCGACCCCAAGATGACCGCCGTGGTCACGGGCGTCGCTGTCGTCGTCCTGGCGCTCTGGGTGCTGGCGACCGACAAGGACTACATCCACAGGGGCAAGCCGGCGCACTGAGCAGATGAAGGCGGAGCCCGAGCACGCGGAAGCTGCGGCAGGCCGCGCGTGAACGGGACTGCCTTGCGAAAAGCAAAACGCCTGCAAGAACCTAAGTCCTTGCAGGCGTTCACTTTTTGATGGTCGGGGCGAAAGGATTCGAACCTTCGACCCTCTGGTCCCAAACCAGATGCGCTACCAGGCTGCGCTACACCCCGACTAGCCTTCGATTCTAACCCGGGAATCGGGGCCAGGCCGGGCAGCGCGCCTCAATGACGCTGATACTGCGTGCTGCCGAACAGGATTTCGCGTTCCTTGTCGCCCGTGAGCGGCTGCCGCAGGTCGGCCAGCACCTTGACGCCGCGCTGCACCGCGGGCCGGGCGGCGATGCCCTCGAACCACTTCTTCAGGTGCGGGTAGTCGGCCAGCACGATGCCCTGGTTCTCCCAGCTGCGCAGCCACGGGAAGATCGCGATGTCGGCGATCGAATAGCTGTCGCCGGCGATGAACGGGTGGCTCGACAGCTGCTTGTCGATCACGCCGTAGAGCCGCTTGGCCTCGTTGCTGTAGCGCTCGATCGCATAGCCGATCTTCTCGGGCGCATAGAGACGGAAATGATGGGCCTGGCCAAGCATCGGGCCCACACCCCCCATCTGGAACATCAGCCACTGAAGCACTTCGTAGCGCTCGCGGTCGCCCGTCGGCAAAAACTTGCCGGTCTTGCCGGCCAGATAGACCAGGATCGCACCGGACTCGAAGAGCGAGATCGGCTGGCCGTCGGGTCCGAGGGGATCGGTGATGGCTGGAATCTTGTTGTTCGGGCTGATCTTCAGGAAACCGGGGTCGAACTGGTCGCCCTTGCCGATGTGGATCGGGTGCGCGCGGTAGGGGAGGCCGCACTCCTCCAGCATGATGTGGACCTTGTGGCCGTTGGGCGTGGCCCAGGAATAGACGTCGATGGGGGCTTGGGTCATTGTTGCGTCGGGATGAAAAGCCGGCCAGCATAGCCCCGGCCGGGATTTCTTGCCGGCCGCGCCCCGGGTTCGCCTACCCGACCTGGCTCCCATGCGCATAGCACCACATCCAGTCCTCGTCCGGCTCCAGCGACGCGACGACGGCATGCCCGGTGGCGTGGAAGTGCCGCGTCGCGTGCTGGTTCTTCGACGAATCGCAGCAGCCTACGTGGCCGCAGTGGACGCACAGCCGCAGGTGGACCCAGCCGTCGCCGAGCGCAAGGCATTCCTCGCAGCCGGCCGACGACGGCGGCACGATGACGTTCGGCACGTGGGAGCAGGGGTAGACGGACATCGCGGGGACTCCTTTGTCGTCGGCCGCGTCAGGCCGCCGTCGCGGCTGCGGCAGCCAGATGCTGATGGATCAGGGCGACCACAGCGGCGCCTTCGCCGATGGCGCCGCCGACCCGCTTGACCGAGCCCGAGCGCACGTCGCCGACCGCGAACACGCCCGGAACGCTCGATTCGAGTGCCGCCGCGGTCTTGGCCGGAAAGCCGCCGCGCGCCACCTGGCCCGTGAGCACGAAGCCGTGCTTGTCGAGCGCCACGCCGCAGCCCTGGAGCCAGTCGGTCTCGGGCAGGGCGCCGATGAATAGGAAGATGTTGCGCGCCGGGCAGTCTTCCTGCAGGCCGTTGCGGCGGTCGCGCCAGGTGGCGCCGTTCAGGCCGCTGGCCGGCTCGCCATGGAGCGCCACCAGCTCGGTGTGCGGGTGCAGCTCGATGTTGTCGCTGGCCTCGATGCGATCGATCAGGTAGCGCGACATGGTGGCGGCCAGCGAAGGCCCGCGCACCAGCACGTTGACCTTGGCCGCATGCTGCGACAGGAACACCGCCGCCTGGCCGGCCGAGTTGCCGCCGCCGACCAGCGCGACCTCCTGCTTGGCGCAGAGCTTGGCTTCGAGTGCCGACGCCCAGTACCAGATCCCCCGGCCCTCGAAATCGGCCAGCCGCGGTACCTCGGGCCGACGGTAGCGCGCGCCGCTCGCGATCACCAGGGTCTTCGACCTCAGCCGCCTGCCATCGGCCAGGTGGACCGAGACTTCGCCGCGCGTTTCGGCGGCGCTGCAATCGAGCGATTCGACCTGGGCCGGGATCAGCATCTCGACGCCGAACTTCTGCGCCTGCACATAGGCGCGCCCGGCCAGCGCGCCGCCCGAGATGCCGGTCGGGAAGCCGAGGTAGTTTTCGATCCGGGCACTGGCGCCGGCCTGGCCGCCGAAGGAGCGGCAGTCGACCACGATCACGCGCAGGCCTTCGGAGGCGGCGTAGACCGCGGTGGCGAGCCCGGCCGGTCCCGCGCCGACCACCAGCACGTCGAACAGGTCGTCGTGGTCGATGCTGTCGACCATGCCGAGGCAGCGGGCCAGCGCGTGCTCGGTCGGGTTGGGCATCACGCTGCCGTCGGGGCAGACGGCC
Organism: Variovorax ginsengisoli; assembly: GCF_030486595.1. Lineage (GTDB taxonomy): Bacteria > Pseudomonadota > Gammaproteobacteria > Burkholderiales > Burkholderiaceae_C > Variovorax > Variovorax ginsengisoli_B. The sequence goes on from NZ_JAUJZH010000008.1 coordinate 209,979, forward strand.
AGCAGTTCGGCTTCTCCGTATTGCTCGAGCAGCGCGGCCGCGTCGGCGTCCTGGGTCACATCGACCACGTGGTACGGATAGCCGTTGCGGCCCAGGAAGTTCTGCAGCCGCAGCACGCCGGCCGACTGCGGCGGCCCGATCAGCACCGGCCCGCTGGCGCCGGACTCGATCAGCGCGACCCGGCGCAGGATCATCGCGCGCACCAGCCGCTCGCCCAGGTCGGCCTCGGCGATGATCAGCGCCCGCAACTGGTCCGGGGGCACCAGCAGGGTCTCGACGTCTGCTTCGGCGTGGCCATCGACCAGGGCGGGACGCCCCGACAGCTGGGCGATCTCGGCCAGGAAATGCCCCGGGCCCTGGTGTTCGATCGGCACCACCCGGCCGAGGCCGTCGCGCTGCGTGATCGCCACCACGCCTTCGAGCACGACGAACATCCCGGGCCCGGGCTCGCCGGCCCGGAACAGGCAGTCGCCGCGCGCATAGCGCCGCACGCTGCCGAAGCGCCGGATGCGCCCGATGTCCTGCGCGCTCAGGACCGGAAACATCTGGTGGCGGCGGGTCTCGACTTCGATTCTTGATTCGGTGGCCATCGGCTCTCCATGGAACGAATTTGCGGAATTAAACGCTGAAGCGGCCTGCAGCGCCGGCCGTCATCGAATTGCCTTCGAACGGACATGCTTGTTTCACCGCGGATGCCGAGACTGCCTTCGCAGAAAGGGTCCCCATGAAAGAACTGCCCACGCCCACCTTCCCGTTTTCGCAGCTGGGTCTGCGCGGCGCCCTGTGGCCCGCGCCAGAACCGGCACGCCCTGCCGATGCAATTGCCGTGCCCCGCGCCCGGCCCGTGGCCGCCGACAGCGCCGCCGGCATCAGCGTGAGCTGGGCCCGCCACCAGGACGAGGTCCGTGCCGCCCAGCGGTTGCGCTACGCGGTGTTCGCCGGCGAAATGGGCGCGCGGCTGACGACGCCGGTCGCCGGCCATGACATCGACCTGTTCGACGACTTCTGCGAGCACCTGCTGGTGCGGGACGACGCCAGCGGCCAGGTGATCGGCACCTACCGGGTGCTGACGCCGGCCCAGGCCCGCCGCGTCGGCAGCACCTACAGCGACATCGAGTTCGACCTGACCCGGCTGCGCGACCTGCGCGAGCGCATGGTCGAGCTGGGCCGCAGCTGCGTCCATGCCGAGCATCGCCAGGGCGGCGTGATCCTGGCGCTTTGGGGCGCCCTGGCGGGCTTCATGAGCCGCAACAAGCTGGACACGATGATCGGCTGCGCCAGCATCCCGATGTGGCATCACGGCGTGACCAGCGGCGATGCCGCGGCCAGCATCTGGCGCCAGCTCTCGGCCACCCACATGGCGCCGATCCAGTACCAGGTGCAGCCGCGCCTGCCGCTGCCGGTGCAGCGCCTGGACGGCGCACTCGACGTCGAGCCGCCGGCCCTCATCAAGGGCTACCTGCGCCTTGGCGCCAAGGTGCTGGGCCCGCCGGCCTGGGATCCGGATTTCAACACCGCCGACCTGCCGATGCTGATGCGCATCGACGATCTGCCGGCGCGCTACAAGCGTCACTTCCAGGGCCGGTGAGCAACGCCGGCGCCGCGGGAACTTGTCATGTGACAGTCACAAAATTGTCATGTTCGGCCTCGACACTGGCGAGCTGCAACCACTTAGCATTTCTGCGGCGGTTGTTACAGAATCCTTCTTCATGTCGCCAGCCACTCTCGACACCACGCCCGCCATCGCCGAACCCGCCCTGACCCTGCTCGATCGGGACCATGCCATCCTGGCCTTCAACGAGCGCGTGCTCGACTGGGCCTACCGCGCCGAAGTGCCGTTGATCGAGCGGCTGCGCTATCTGTGCATCGTTTCCTCGAACCTCGACGAATTCTTCGAGGTCCGCGCCGCGCCTCATCTGGCGGCCGGCGTCGCCGGCGAGCAGAAGGGCAACTACACGGTCGAGAGCTTCGAGCGGCTGGCCGCGGCGGCGCATTCGCTGGTGGGGCGCCAGTACGGGCTCTACAACGAAGCCCTGATCCCGGCCTTCGCGGCGCAGGGCATCCACATCATCTCGCACGGCGAGCGCAACCCGGCCCAGCGCAAATGGGTGCACGAGTACTTCGAGCGCGAGGTGCGCCCGCTGCTGATCCCGGTCGGGCTCGATCCGGCCCATCCGTTCCCGCAGGTCGCCAACAAGTCGCTCAACTTCATCGTCCGGCTCGGCGGCAAGGACGCCTTCGGCCGCGAGAACCCGATCGCCATCCTCAAGGTGCCGCGCGTGCTGCCGCGGGTGATCCGGCTGCCGGCCAAGCTGTCGGGCGGCAAGACGCTCTTCATCGCTTTGTCGAGCGTGGTGCGGGCCCACCTGTCGAGCATGTTCCCGGGCCGCGAGGTCGGCGAGTTCTCGCAGTTCCGCGTCACGCGGCATTCCGATCTCGCGGTCGACGAAGAGGACGTGCGCAACCTGCGCACCGCGCTGCGCCAGGGGCTGCAGCATCGCCACTACGGCCAGGCCGTGCGGTTGGAGGTCTCGTCCAGCTGCGCCGAGGCGCTGGCGAGCTTCCTGCTGGCGCAGTTCAACCTGCCGGCGCCGGCGCTCTACCGGGTCCACGGGCCGGTGAACCTGGCACGCCTGACCCAGCTGATCGACCTGCTCGAGGAGCCGCAGCTGCGCTTCCCGCCCTATCAGGCGTCCTATCCGATCACGCTGTCGCCGGGCCAGTCCTTCTTCGACCGTCTCCAGCGCGGCGACGTGCTGATCCACCAGCCCTTCGAGAGTTTCGGCGGCGTGCTGGCCTTCCTGCGCGAGTCGGTGCAGGACCCGCAGGTGCTGGCGATCAAGCAGACCATCTACCGCACCGGCACCGACTCCGAGCTGATGGACCTGCTGCGCGAGGCCGTTCGGCGCGGCAAGGAGGTGACCGTGGTGGTCGAACTCAAGGCGCGCTTCGACGAGGAGGCCAACATCAACTGGGCCGAGATGCTCGAGTCGATCGGTGCCCAGGTGGTCTACGGCGTAGTCGGACTCAAGACCCACGCCAAGATGCTGCTCGTGACCCGTCGCGAGGGCAAGAAAATGCAGCGCTACGGCCATCTGTCGACCGGCAACTACAACCCGCGCACCGCCGCGCTCTACACCGACATCAGCCATCTCACGGCCGACCCGTTGCTGACTGCCGACATGGAGGCGGTGTTCGTGCACATGGCCAGCCAGAGCCGGCTGCCGAAGCTGCACCGGATGTGGCTGGCGCCGTTCGACCTGCATCGCAACCTGATCGCCCGCATCGATGCGCTCGGCGCTGCGGCCGCGGCCGGCGAAGCCACGCGCATCGTCGCCAAGATGAACGCACTGACCGACGAGGCGCTGATCACCGCGCTGATCAACGCGGGGCAGCAAGGCACCAAGATCGACCTCATCGTGCGCGGCGCCTGCACCTTGCCCGCGCAGGTGCCCGGCCTGACCGACAACATCCGGGTGCGTTCGGTGATCGGCCGATTCCTGGAGCATTCGCGGGTGTTCTATTTCCGCCAGGGCCAGGACGAGTCGCTCTACTTGTCGAGCGCCGACTGGATGAACCGCAACATGATGCGGCGCATCGAGCTGGCCTGGCCGGTGACTGATCCGGGGCTGCGCCAGCGGCTCATCGACGAGTGTCTGGTGGCCTACCTGCACGACGGCCGCGATGCGTGGGACCTGGGCGCCGACGGGGCCTACCATCGGGTCTACGAAGACACCCATGCGGGCGAGGAGGGCGCCTCGCGGGCCATCGAGGCCCATGGCGCCCAGACCGCGCTCATGAACCGCTACGGATCGCGCGGACGCAGCCGCGCAGCATCAAGGGACTGATCATGGACCTCATTTTCTGGCGCCACGCCGAGGCCGAAGACTGGGTGGAAGGCTGCGACGACATGCAGCGCTCGCTGACCGCGCGCGGCGAGAAGCAGGCCAAGCGCATGGCCGCCTGGCTCGACCGCCAGCTGCCCGAGGGCACCCGGATCATCTGCAGCCCGGCACGCCGCTGCGAACAGACCGCGCTGGCGCTCGGGCGCAAGTTCAAGATGCGCACCGAGCTCGCGCCCGACACCACCCCCGATGCGCTGCTGGCGGCCGCCGGCTGGCCGAACGGCAAGTCGGTGGTGCTGCTGGTCGGCCACCAGCCTTCGCTGGGGCAGGCGATCTCGCTGCTGCTGGGGCTTCAGCAGGACAGCTGCCCGGTGCGCAAAGGGGCGGTCTGGTGGATTCGCACGCGCGAGCGCGACGGCGACGTCCAGACCGTGGTGGTGACCGTCCAGGCGCCTGAACTGCTGTAGCGGGTGCGCCTCAGGCGCCCGCGAGCTCGACCCGCCAGGGCGTCTTCTGCCAGGCCAGGACTTCCTCGCGCAGCAGGTGGGCGGACTGCGGGAACAGCGCCGACCAGCCGGGACGGCAGCCGACGATGAAGCGCCGCCCCTCGGGACGCTCCAGCGTCAGCCCCTGCAGGTCGGGGTCGCGGCGCGCATGGCACAGGATCACGGCCAGCCGCAAGGCGATCAGCTGCGAGACGAAGGCCTCGTCGTCGAGCGCGCTTTCGAGCTTGCGCAGCTTGCCGCGATGCCCGAGCACCAGCTGGCTCAGAGCATGCATCTCGTTGACGGCGAAGCCGGGTGCGTCGGCGTTGTCCAGGATGTAGGCGCCGTGCTTGTGGTATTCGCTGTGGGAGATCTGGGCCCCGATCTCGTGCAGTTGCGCGGCCCAGCCGAGCTTGCGCAGCGCCCGGCCGGCCCGGCTGGTGGTGCTGCCGCCGCGCGCCGCGGGGTTCAGCTGCACATACAGGGAGGCCGCGGTCTCGCCCACCCGCTTGACCTGGGCCCGGTCGACCGGGAAACGGGCCGCGAGCCGGGCCACGGTGGCGGTGCGGAGGTCGGCGACCACGTCGTCGCGCTCCAGCAGTTCGTACAGCACGCCATGGCGCAAGGCCCCCTGGGCGACCCGCATCTCCTCGATCTCGAGCAGGTCGAACACGGCCCGCAGCACGCTGACGCCGCCGCCGATCACCGGCTTTCGGTCTTCGCGCATGGCATCGATGCGCAGCCGGTCGGCACTGCCGGCCCGCAGCAGCCGGTCGACCAGCCAGTCGAGGCCTTCGCGGGTGACCAGGCCCGGCTCGTAGCCGGCCGCGGCCAGTACGTCGCCGACGGCACCGATGGTGCCCGAGGCGCCATACACCACGTCCCAGCGGTCGGGAAAATAGGTGCCCAGCGCATCGTCGAGCACGGCCTTGGCCGCCACTTCCGCGGCCTGGAAGGCTGCCGGGGTGAACAGGCCCTGCGCGAAGTGCTTCATCGACCAGGCCACGCTGCCGACCCGGTACGACTCCATGACTTCGGCTTCGTGCGCCTGGCCGATGATCATCTCGGTGGAGCGGCCTCCGATGTCGATCACCAGACGGCGTTCGCGGTTGGTGGCGTCGGTGTGGGGCAGGGTGTGGGCGACGCCCTGGTAGATCAGCCGGGCTTCTTCGCGCCCCGTGATGACGTCGATGCCGAAACCGAGCACGGTGCGCGCGCGCAGCAGGAATTCGTCGCGGTTGCGCGCCTCGCGCAGGGTCTGGGTGGCGACGGCGCGGACCTGGGAGCGGTCGAAGCCGGCCAGGCGTTCGCCGAACCGGGCCAGGGCGTCCCAGCCGCGCTGCATCGCCTCGGGCGTCAGGTTGCGGGCGTCGTCGAGGCCGTTGCCCTGGCGCACGGTCTCCTTGAGGTACTCGGTGCGGTGGATCTGGCCATGATCGACCTGGCCGATCTCGAGCCGGTAGCTGTTCGAACCGAGATCGACCGCGGCGAGGCGGGTTCCGTTTTTCATGATGAGGTGGAGAGGTCGGGGCCTGATCGTAGCCCGGCGGGCCTCCGAGGCTAGGCGGGCTGTGTGACGAATATGTGACAGCGACACATGGATAGGCATCACCAAAGGCGATTTTCCCTCTGTGGGAGGGTGTCACGACGCTGTCACACAAGCTTTCTAGAGTCGCTGCCAAGCCCTCCAAGGGGGTTCTCTTGCAGCTCAAAGGAAGCACCATGAAAACGACGTTCAAATTTGCAGCCGCCGGCCTGATCGCCGCCGCTTTCGCCCAAATCCCGGCCTTCGCCCAGGAAGCCACCGGCGCCGGCGCCAGCTTCCCCGCGCCGCTCTATTCCAAGTGGGCCGCCGATTTCAACAAGGCCACCGGCGCCAAAATCAACTACCAGTCGGTCGGCTCGGGCGCCGGCATCAAGCAGATCGATGCCAAGACGGTGGATTTCGGCGCTTCCGACATGCCCCTGTCCGACGAAGAACTCAAGGCCAAGGGCCTGATGCAGTTCCCGACCGTCATCGGCGGCGTGATCCCGGTGGTCAACATCCAGGGCATCAAGCCGGGCGAACTCAAGCTCAGCGGCCCGGTCCTGGGCGACATCTACCTGGGCAAGATCACCAAGTGGAACGATGCCGCCATCAAGGCGCTGAACCCTTCGCTGAACCTGCCGGACGCCACGATCGCCCCGGTGCGCCGCGCCGATGGTTCGGGCACCACCTTCCTGTTCACCAACTACCTGAGCAAGGTCAACCCGGACTGGAAGGCCAAGGTCGGCGACGGCACGGCCGTGAACTGGCCCACGGGCGCCGGCGGCAAGGGCAACGAAGGCGTCGCCGCCTTCGTGAACCGGCTGCCGAACTCGATCGGCTACGTCGAATACGCCTACGTCAAGCAGAACAAGATGACCTACGCGCAGATGCAGAACGCGGCCGGCCAATTCGTCTCGCCGGACGACGACGCCTTCAAGGCGGCGGCCGCGGGCGCCGACTGGTCGAAGAGCTTCTACCAGGTGCTGACCGACCAGCAGGGCAAGGATTCGTGGCCGATCACCGGCGCGACCTTCATCCTGATGCACAAGTCGCAGGAAAAGCCCGCCCAGGCCACCACCACGCTCAAGTTCTTCGACTGGGCCTACAAGAACGGCGACAAGACCGCCGGCGACCTGGACTACGTGCCGATGCCCGACAAGGTGAAGGGCGCCATCGCCACCGCCTGGGGTGACATCAAGGACGCGTCGGGCAAGCCCGTCGCGATCAAGTAAGACCACCCCCCGGCGCGCATGAGCACACCGCTTGACCGCGCGCCGGCTTCGGAGCGACCTGTGTCATCCACATTCCCCGCCGGCGCCGGCCCGCTCGACCTCCCGGCCGAGCGCGCCCGTGCCAAAGTCACTCCGCCGCCGGCCAAGCGGCCGCGCAGCGGCCCCGCCACCGACCGCCTGTTCGGCTGGGCCGCCAAGGGCGCCGCTCTGCTGACCCTGGCGATGCTGATCGGCATCCTGCTGTCGCTGCTGTACGGCGCCTGGCCCGCGATCGCGAAGTTCGGCCTCGGCTTCCTCACCAGCAGCGTCTGGGATCCGGTGCAGGACCAGTACGGCGGCCTGGTGATGATCTACGGCACGCTGGCGACCTCGCTGATCGCGCTGCTGATCGCGGTGCCGGTGAGCTTCGGCATCGCGCTGTTCCTGACCGAAATGTCGCCGGCCTGGCTCAAGCGGCCGCTCGGCACGGCGATCGAACTGCTGGCCGCGGTGCCGTCGATCGTCTACGGCATGTGGGGCTTGCTGGTGTTCGGCCCGATCCTGTCGACCTATGTGCAGCAGCCGCTGCAGAAGCTGTTCGAGGGCGTGCCCTACCTGGGTGCGCTGGTGTCGGGGCCGCCGGTCGGCATCGGCATCCTGTCGGCCGGCATCATCCTGGCGATCATGATCATCCCGTTCATCGCCTCGGTGATGCGCGACGTCTTCGAGGTCACGCCGCCGCTGCTCAAGGAGTCGGCCTACGGCCTCGGCTCCACCACCTGGGAAGTGGTCTCCAAGGTGGTGCTGCCCTATACCAAGGCCGGCGTCATCGGCGGCATCATGCTCGGCCTCGGCCGGGCGCTGGGCGAGACGATGGCGGTCACCTTCGTGATCGGCAACACCAACCAGCTCAACTCCCTGTCGGTCTTCGAGCCTGCCAACAGCATCACCTCGGTGCTGGCCAACGAGTTCGCCGAAGCCGGCGCCGGGCTGCACCAGGCTTCGCTGATGTACCTCGGCCTGGTGCTGTTCTTCATCACCTTCGTGGTGCTGTCGCTGTCCAAGCTGCTGCTGGCGCAGATGAAGAAGAGCGAGGGCACCAAATCATGACCACCGCGGAACGCCTCCTGAACGCCAAGACGCTGGAGGAGACGCGCGCGGCGCGCTTCGCCGGCCGCAAGCGCGTCAACTTCGTCGCCCTGACCCTGTCGCTGGCGGCGATGGCCTTCGGCGTCTTCTGGCTGGTGTGGATCCTCTGGGAAACGCTGCGCCTTGGCGTCGGCGGCCTGGCCCTGAGCACGCTGACCGAAATGACGCCGCCGCCGAACGAGGCCGGCGGCATCGCCAACGCGATCTTCGGCTCGCTGGTGATGGTGCTGATGGCGACCTTCGTCGGCACGCCGATCGGCATCATGGCCGGCATCTACCTGGCCGAGTACAACCCCAAGGGCTGGCTGTCGACCATCGTGCGATTCGTCAACGACATCCTGCTCTCGGCGCCGTCGATCGTGATCGGCCTGTTCGTCTACGCCGTGGTGGTGGCCTACTTCAAGTCCTTCTCGGGCCTGGCCGGCGCGCTGTCGCTGGCGCTGATCGTGATCCCGGTCGTGATCCGCACCACCGAGAACATGCTGCAGCTGGTGCCCCCGGGCCTGCGCGAAGCGGCCTATGCGCTCGGCACGCCGAAGTGGAAGGTGATCCTCAGCATCACGCTGCGCGCGGCCCGTGCCGGTGTGGTGACAGGCATCCTGCTGGCAGTGGCGCGCATCGCCGGCGAGACCGCGCCGCTGCTCTTCACCGCGCTCAGCAACCAGTTCTGGACCTCCGACGTGACGCAGCCGATGGCCAGCCTCCCGGTGACCATCTTCAAGTTCGCGATGAGCCCGTACGAGAACTGGCAGCAGCTGGCCTGGGCCGGCGTGTTCCTGATCACCGTCGCGGTGCTGGCGCTCAACATCCTCGCGCGGGTCCTTACGCGCAACAAGCTCTAAGAAAAACCATGCCTACCACCACCCTCGCACAGCCGACGCGCTCGAAGATCTCGGTCAAGGACCTGAACTTCTACTACGGCAAGTTTCACGCGCTCAAGGGCATCAACCTCGAGATTCCCGAGAACAAGGTCACGGCCTTCATCGGCCCCTCGGGCTGCGGCAAGTCGACCCTGCTGCGCACCTTCAACCGCATGTTCGAGCTCTATCCCGAGCAGCGCGCCGAGGGCACGATCGCCCTCGACGGCGAGAACCTGCTGACCTCCAAGCAGGACGTGGCGCTGATCCGCGCCAAGGTCGGCATGGTGTTCCAGAAGCCGACGCCGTTCCCGATGTCGATCTACGACAACATCGCCTTCGGCGTGAAGCTGTTCGAGAACCTCAGCGCCTCCGAGATGGACGACCGGGTCGAATGGGCGCTCAAGAAGGCGGCCCTGTGGACCGAGGTGCGCGACAAGCTGCAGCAGAGCGGCTCGGGCCTCTCGGGCGGCCAGCAGCAGCGCCTGTGCATCGCCCGCGGCATCGCGATCAAGCCCGAGGTGCTCCTGCTCGATGAACCCTGCTCGGCACTCGATCCGATCTCCACGGCGAAAATCGAGGAGTTGATCGCCGAGCTCAAAAGCGAGTACACCGTGGTCATTGTGACCCACAACATGCAGCAGGCGGCGCGCTGCAGCGACTACACCGCCTACATGTACCTGGGCGACCTGATCGAGTTCGGCGCCACCGAGGAACTGTTCTTCAAGCCGAAGCGCAAGGAGACCGAGGACTACATCACAGGCCGTTTCGGCTAAGGGGACGACATGACCGAGAAGCATCTTTCCAGCCAGTTCGACAGCGAACTCAACACGGTTTCGTCGCGCGTGATGGAGCTCGGCGGCATGGTCGAGGCCCAGATCCACCAGGCGGTCTACGCGCTGCAGGAGTTCGACGCCGAGGCGGCCGAGCGGGTCGCCGAGACCGAGCACCGCGTGAACGCGATGGAGATCGAGATCGACCGCGAGCTGTCGTCGATCATCGCCCGCCGCCAGCCGACCGCGCGCGACCTGCGCCTGCTCATCGCGATCTCGAAGACCACCGCCAACCTCGAGCGCGTGGGCGACGAAGCCAACAAGATCGCCCGCATGGTCAAGTCGATCATCGAGAGCGGATCGGCCCGCGCGTTGCCCTCGACCGAGCTGCGCATCGCCGCCGACCTGGCCTCCGGCCTGCTGCGCAAGGCGCTCGACGCCTTCGCGCGCCTGGACACCGCGGCGGCGCTGTCGATCCTCAAGGACGACGACCTGATCGACAAGGAGTTCGACGGCTTCGTGCGCAAGCTGGTCACCTACATGATGGAAGACCCGCGCAAGATCTCCGCCAGCCTCGACCTGCTGTTCCTGGCCAAGGCGATCGAGCGCATCGGCGACCACGCCAAGAACATCGCCGAGTTCATCATCTACATCGTCAAGGGCGCCGATGTGCGGCACACTTCGATGGAAGCCATCGAGTCGGCCTTGCAGTGACCGGCAGACATTGAATTCATGAAGAAACCAAGGATCCTGATCGTCGAAGACGAGTCGTCGATCGCCGAGCTGATCGCCGTCAACCTGCGCCACAACGGCTTCGAGCCGATCTGGGCCGAGGACGGTGCCGCCGCCCAGCGCGAGATCGACGCCTTCCTGCCCGACCTGGTGCTGCTCGACTGGATGCTGCCTGGCCAGAGCGGCCTGCAGCTGGCGCGCCAGTGGCGCAAGGACCCGCGCACCAAGACCATCCCGATCCTCATGCTGACCGCGCGTGGCGACGAGCCCGACAAGGTGGCCGGGCTGGATGCCGGCGCCGACGACTACATCACCAAGCCTTTCTCGACCCAGGAGATGCTGGCGCGCATCCGCGCCGTGCTGCGCCGCCGAGCGCCCGAGGCCGTGGCCGAGCGGGTCGAGATCGGCGAGCTGGTGCTCGACACCGCCACCCACCGCGTCACCTGGCAGGGGGCGCCGCTGAAGGTCGGACCGACCGAGTTCAAGCTGCTGGGTTTCCTGATGCAGCACGCCGAGCGCGTCCACAGCCGGGCCCAACTGCTCGACAAGGTGTGGGGCGACCACGTCTACATCGAGGAGCGCACGGTCGACGTGCACGTCAAGCGCCTGCGCGAGTCGCTCGGTGCGGCCGCGCCGATGGTCGAGACCGTGCGCGGCGCCGGCTACCGGCTCACCGCCCAGGCGACAGTCTGAGACCTTGCGGGACAGACCAAGAAACTGCAAAGCAGTTTTTGCTCTGTCCTCGACCGATTAGCTTTCCTGCAAGAGGCCCTGCCGGTTCCGGCCGGGCGGGATAATTGCCCGGCATGCCGTTTCGTATCGCTACCTTCCTCACGGCGTCCGCGCTTGGCGGTGCCCTGGCCACGGCCTTGCTGAACTGGCACCACGCCTGGCTCGGCGCCTGGCTGGGCGCGGTGCTGTGGCTGGTGCTCGACGCCTGGCGCGCCCAGCGGCTGCTGAACGTGCTGCGCCGCGATGCGGCCGGGCTGCCTTCGCGCGGCGCGGGCGTCTGGGGCGAACTGTCCGAGCGCATCCGCAAGCTTCTGCGCGAGCGCGAACAGCAGACCCGCCAGGCCGAAGACCGGCTGCAGGAATTCCTGGCCGCCATCCAGGCCTCGCCGAACGGTGTCGTGCTGCTCGACGAGCAGGGCCGCATCGAATGGTGCAACCAGACGGCCGCCGGCCAGTTCGGCATCGATGCCGAACGCGACCTGCTGCAGCACATGGCGAACCTGGTGCGCGACCCGGCGTTCGTCGCCTACCTGGCGTCCTGGAACTACAGCCGCGACGTCGTGATCGATGCCCAGGGGCCGCAGCAGCGCAGCCATCCGGCCCGCCTGTCGGTGCAGGTGCACCCCTATGCCGGCAACCGCCGCATGCTGCTGACGCGTGACATCACCTCGCTCGAGCAGGCCGAGGCGATGCGGCGCGACTTCGTCGCCAACGTCTCGCACGAGATCCGCACCCCGCTCACGGTGCTGGCCGGTTTCGTCGAAACGCTGCAGAACCTGCCGCTCGACGCCGAGGAGCGGGCCCGCTACCTGGGCCTGATGGCGCAGCAGTCACACCGCATGGAGACGCTGGTCAACGACCTGCTGACCCTGTCGCGCCTGGAGGGCAGCGCGGCCCCGCCGGCGACCCGCTGGACCCGCATGCGGGCCTTGATGGCGCAGTGCGAGGACGAGGGCCGGGGCTTGTCGAGCCGGCTGAGCTCGCACGGGCATCGCCTGTCGTTCTCGATGGAAGCCGACTCCGAGATCGCCGGCGCGCCGACCGAGCTGCAGAGCGCCATGTCCAACCTGCTGAGCAACGCGATCCGCTACACGCCCGGCGGCGGCGAGGTCGCCGTCAGCTGGCGCCTGCTGCCCGACGGTCGTGGCGAGTACGCGGTGCGCGACAGCGGTCCGGGCATCGCGGCCGAGCACCTGCCGCGGCTGACCGAGCGCTTCTACCGCATCGACCGCAGCCGCTCGCGCGAGACCGGCGGTACTGGCCTCGGGCTGGCGATCGTCAAGCACATCGCCCAGCGCCACGGCGCCGAGCTGCGCATCGAGAGCACGCTTGGCAAGGGCTCGCGCTTCGCGCTGGTGTTTCCGCCGGCCCGGCTGCGGCAGGCGACGCCCCTCAGCGCCGTCGCCTGAGCGTCGCCAGCAGCAGTGCGACGAACAGGCCGGCCGTGAGCGCCAGGGCCGCCGCGCCCATGAGCCAGAAGGCGAGCGGTGACGCCATCGCGACCCACGGGCCGATGCCGCGGTAGGCCAGCAGGTAGCCGCCGCCCAGTCCCATGCCCCACAGCAGCGCGCAGTACAGCGCGAGCGGCATCACCGTGACGTGGTAGCAGCGCAGGACGAAGACGCACAGCGTCTGCAGCGCGTCCGCGAAGTGATAGAGCGCGGTGGCCAGCAGCAGCGTGGCGCCGAGCGCGATCACCGCCGGGTTGGCCGAATAGACGGCGGCCAGCTGCCAGCGCAGCGCCGCCATCGCCCCCGCGAACAGCAAGGCGAAGAGCACGGTCAGCTCGAAGCCGCGGGCGCAGGCGCGCCGCGCGAGCGCGGCGTCGCCGGCGCCGAGCCAGTAGCTGACGCGCGCACTGGTCGCGATCGAGAGCGACAGCGGCACCATGTAGGCGACCGCCGTGAGGTTGGCGGCGATCTGGTGGGCCGCCGAGGCCGCGGTGCCCAGCCGGGCGATGAACAGCGCCATCAGCGTGAACGACGTCACTTCGACCAGCACCGAGAGCCCGGCCGGCACGCCCAGCCGGGCGAACTGGCGCAGCTGGCGCCAGTCGGGCGGCTCGATGCGCTGCCAGAAGCGGTAGCCGGTGTAGAAGGGATCGCTGCGCAGAAGCCAGACGGCGGCGCCGAGCATCGCGTAGTTGACCACCAGCGTGGCCCAGCCGCAGCCCACCAGTCCCAGCGCCGGCAGCCCGGCGCCGCCGAAGGCGAACCAGATCGACAGCGGCAGCTTCAGGCCCAGCGACGCCAACTGCAGCCAGGTCACGAGCTGGGGCTTGCCCAGGCTCTGGCTGAGAGTGCTGAAGACGCGGAACAGCAGCGCCGGCGCCAGCGCGAAGGCCAGCACCTGGAGGTAGGCCTCGACGTCATGTCGCATGGCCGCTGGCACCTCGGTCCAGCGCAGCAGCGGTGCGGGAAAGAGCAGCAGCCCCATGCCGAGCGCGATCGCGGCGGCGCAGAGGTAGAGCGACTGGCGCACCGAGCGGCCGACATCGGCGGTGCGGCGGCCGCCGTGCAGTTCGGCCCAGATCGGCAGAAGGGCCTGCAGCCCGCCCATCAACGAGACGTAGACGCTGATGAAGATCGCCGAGCCGACCGACAGGGCGGCCAGTGCGCCTTCGGCGTAGCGGCCGGCCACGATCGTGTCGGTGACGCCGAAAGCCATCACCGCGAGCTGGCCGACCAGCACCGTCGCGGCGTGGCGTGCGATCAGGCCTCGGTCCCGGCTGGCGCCCGGCTTGCTAGCCACCGCCACCGGCCGGCGTGATGCGTTGGTAGAGCAGCAGGTCGTCGCTCGGGCTGGTCGGGCGGCGCAAGGTGCCGATCAGGCGCCAGCCGTCGAGGCTCACGATGTCATGCAGGCGGGCGATCGCCGCCGGGCTCACCAGCAGCCAGGGGCAGGGCGCCTCGGTGGCGAGCGACCTCAGCTTGAAATTGCCGTGGTAGCGCAGCGCGGCGATGTGCGGCCGGCTGAGCGCGAGTTCGGAGATGCACTCGGTCTGGCCGACTTTTTCGGAAATCGCGTGGACCTGGGGGATGTAGCTGCGCGCGTAGTCGAGCAGCGGCAGCCACAGCGTCATCAGCAGCATCCAGCACAGCGCGGCGCCGCCGGCCGGCAGCACCAGGGTCTTCCAGAGCGCGGCGCGATGGCGGCCGGTGCGCCAGCGCACCAGCCAGGCCCAGGCCAGCGTCGCGACCAGCGCGAAGACGAAGGCCACGGCCGAGAAATGCGGCACGAAGCCGGGCGCCAGCTTGGCGACGTTGGCGGCCGGCTTGGCCGGCACGCCGGTCTGCATCGCCACCCACATCACCCAGATGATGATGGCCGAGCCGGTGAAGAACAGCAGCGTGAACCAGTCGATCAGCGCCGCCACGCTGCGCCGCAGGGTCGGCAGCGCGAATGCCGCCAGCGTGGCGAGGGCCGGCAGCCCGAGCAGCAGCGAGCGCTCGGAGAAATCGGTGGTCCAGGTCGCCAGCAGCGGCACCAGGGCGAACCACAGCGGCAGCGCCACGTGGCGCGCGAGCAGCTGCCGACGCCAGCGCCAGAGGGTCCACACCGCCAGCGGCCAGGTCGGCCAGGTGAACCACAGCAGCAGCTTGGCCTGGTCGCGCAAGTCGGCGATCAGGCGCACGTTCGGGTCGCTGCCGGGCAGGTCGATCTTCCATTGGAAAAGGCCGAGCCCGACGCCGAGCGCCGCAGCCAGCAGCGTCGTGCCGAGCACGGCGGCGATGGCGCCGCGGCTGTAGATCGGCTCGGATTCAGGCTCTTCATCGTCGCTGCTGCGGCGGCGCTCGGCGACGAGCACCCCGACGCAGCCGAGACCCAGTGCCAGGCCGACCGTCGGTCCGCCGGACAGCACCAGGCCGAGGCTGCCGACCAGCAACGCGACGAAGGCGCCGATGCGGTGATGGGGCAGCGCCGCGACGCCGTAGAAGAGGTGCGCGGCGAAGAACAGCTGGGCCAGCGCCGGCGTGGTCTCATGGCCCAGTTGCGCCAGGCCCAGCGAGGCGATCAGCGCCATCAGGGCGCCGTCGGCGATGGCCCGCGCATAGTCGGTGGGCCGGGCCTCGCCGCCGAAGGCGAAGGCCACCGGCTGCGCCCGCCGCGTGCGCGCCAGGTAGTAGGCGGCATACCAGGTGGCCGCAAAGGCACCGGCCAGGAGCAGGGCGAAAGCGATCCGCACGGCGAGGTCGGGATTGATCCAGGCCGGTGCGATCTTGATCGCCCAGGCGCCGATCCAGTACGGCAGCAGCGCTGGCGTCTCGGGACTCAGGCTCAGCAGCAACGGATCGAACCAGCGGGCCAGGCCGCCGCCGCCCTGCGCAAGCTCGGCCATGAAGCCGAAGGCCGCGATATCGGCGCTCTTCCATGGCCCTCGGCCCAGCAACCCCGGCATCAGGTAAGCCGCACACAGCAGCAGCAGCGCGATCCGCGGCAGGCGGCGCACGGCGCTTTGGGCAACGATCGCGGGCGTCGGCTGGTTCAAGGGTCGGGAGTTGGAGAGAGGCAGATGTGAAAAAGGGCAGCGCGGTAAACCGGGCTGCCCTCGACGCGGAAGCGCCTTCCTTACTTGGAGGCGGCGCCGGTCGTCTTGCCGAAGCGGTTGCGGAACTTCTCGACGCGGCCACCCATGTTGTCGACCGACTTTTGCGTGCCGGTGTAGAAGGGGTGCGACTCGCTCGAGGTGTCGAGCTTGAAGAGAGGCAGTTCGCGACCGTCGTCGGTCTTGCCCATTTCCTTGGTGTTCGCGCACGAACGGGTCACGAACTTGAAGCCGTTCGAGAGGTCAACGAACAGAACTTCGCGGTAGTTGGGGTGAATGCCTTCTTTAGCCATGATTCAAATCCTTTGGGTCGATGCGAGAGCCACTTGCCGGGCAGGACGCCAACGAGAGCACTTTTCGCTAAGCCCGCAATTATCGCATACTGGCCTGTTTCAGCGCCAGAGGCCCGTTTCAACATGCCATCTCCCACCCTGAAGGCCGGCCTGGTCGGCTACGGATTCGCCGGCCAGACCTTTCATGCGCCCGTGCTGTCGGCGGTTCCGGGGCTCGAGCTCGGTGCTGTGGCCAGCTCCCAGCCGAACAAGGTGCATGCCAACTGGCCGCGTGTCGACGTGGTCCCGGACGTCGGTGCGCTGTTGCGTCGAAGCGACATCGATCTGGTGGTGGTGGCCGCCCCCAACGCCCAGCATCATCCGGTCGCGCGGGCGGCGCTGGAGGCCGGCAAGCACGTCGTGGTCGACAAGCCCTTCACCCTCGATGCGGCCCAGGCGCGCGATCTCGCGGCGCTGGCGAAGCGCCAGGGGCGGCTGCTGTCGGTGTACCAGAACCGGCGTTTCGACTCGGACTTCCTGAGCCTGCGCGACCTGCTCGCGCGCCGCGAGCTCGGTCGTCCGGTGTTCTTCGAATCGCACTTCGATCGCTTCCGGCCGCAGGTGCGCGAGCGCTGGCGCGAGCAGCCGGTGCCTGGCGCCGGCCTGTGGGTCGATCTGGGCGCCCACCTGGTCGACCAGGCGGTGCAGCTCTTCGGGCGGCCCGACACGCTGCAGCTGGACACCGCCGCGCTGCGCGAGCGGGCGCTGGTCGAGGACTATTTTCATGCCGTGCTGCGCTACGAGAGCGGCGAGCACGCGCCCTTGCGGGTGGTGCTGCACGCGACCACGCTGGCGGCGTTTCCGGCGCCGCGCTACATCGTGCACGGCACTCGCGGCAGCTACCTGAAGCGCGGGGTCGATCCGCAGGAAGACGCACTGCGCGCCGGTGGCCGGCCCGGCGATGCGCAATGGGGCGCCGACCCGGTCGATGGCGAACTCACGCTGGTGGGGCTGGATGGCAGCGCACGCACGCAGAAGCTTCCCACGCAGTCGGGGAACTACGTGAGCTACTACGCGGCGGTGCGCGATGCGATCCTGGGGAAGGGCCCGAATCCGGTGACGCCGGAGCAGGCGGTCGAGCTGATGGAACTGCTGGACCTGGGGCGCCAGAGCGCGGCGGAAGGCCGGGCCCTGGCGGCGCGCTGACAAGGCGTCAGCGCGAGGAGGCGTTCAGCCTCCGCGACGCATCATGTCGAAGAACTCGACATTGGTTTTCGTCGCCTTCATGTTCTTGAGCATCAGCTCCATCGACTCGATCTCGTCCATGTTGTACATGAGCTGGCGCAGGATGCGGGTCTTCTGCAGGATCTCGGGCGCGAGCAGCAGCTCTTCGCGGCGGGTGCCGCTGCGGTTGAGCTGGATCGAGGGGAACACGCGCTTTTCGTAGAGGCGGCGGTCGAGGTGGATTTCGGAGTTGCCGGTGCCCTTGAACTCTTCGAAGATCACTTCGTCCATGCGGCTGCCGGTGTCGATCAGGGCGGTGCCGATGATCGTCAGCGAGCCGCCTTCTTCGACGTTGCGGGCCGCGCCGAGGAAGCGCTTGGGGCGCTGCAGCGCGTTGGAGTCGACACCGCCGGTGAGCACCTTGCCCGACGACGGCACGACGTTGTTGTAGGCGCGGGCCAGGCGGGTGATCGAGTCGAGCAGGATCACGACGTCCTTCTTGAGCTCGACCAGGCGCTTGGCGCGCTCGATCACCATTTCGGCGACGTGTACGTGGCGCGCGGCGGGCTCGTCGAAAGTCGAGGCGATGACCTCGCCCTTCACGGTGCGCTGCATCTCGGTGACTTCTTCGGGCCGCTCGTCCACCAGCAGCACCATCATGTGCACTTCGGGGTAGTTGGCGCTGATCGCGTGCGCGATGTGCTGCATCATCACGGTCTTGCCGCTCTTGGGCGGCGCCACCAGCAGGGCTCGCTGCCCCTTGCCGATGGGGGCGATGATGTCGATGATCCGGCCGGTGATGTTCTCTTCGCCCTTGAAGCCGTCGCGCTCGAGCTTCATCTGCTCCTTCGGGAACAGCGGCGTCAGGTTCTCGAACATGACCTTGTGCTTGTTGTTCTCGGGCAGGCCGTCGTTGACCTTGTCGAGCTTGGTCAGCGCGAAGTAGCGCTCGCCATCCTTGGGCGTGCGCACTTCGCCTTCGATCATGTCGCCGGTGTGCAGGTTGAAGCGGCGCACCTGGCTCGGCGAGATGTAGATGTCGTCGGTGCTGGCCGTGAAGCTGGTGTCGGGGCTGCGCAGGAAGCCGAAGCCGTCGGGCAGGATCTCGAGCACGCCGTCGGCAAACACCTGTTCGCCGGCCTTTGCGCGCTTCTTGATGATCGCGAACATGAGCTCCTGCTTGCGCATGCGCCCGACGTTTTCGATCTCAAGGGCTTCGGCCTGCTTGAGGACTTCGGACACGTGGAGTGCCTTGAGTTCGTTTAAGTGCATGGAATGACCCCGTGCGGGGAAATCAGTCTGAAACCAGGAGGGGGAGGTTTGAGGAGAGGCGAGAAATGCCTCACAAACCGGGGAACTCGAACCGGGTCCCTGGAAGGGCCGGTGATCTGCGGGAGATTATGACAGGAAAATCGGCGGCTGCCGGCGCATTGCGCGCAGGCAGCCGGACAAAGCTTCAGGCGAGCTGCTGGTCGATGAAGGCCGTGAGTTGCGCCTTGCTCATCGCGCCGACCTTGGTGGCGGCGAGCTGGCCGTCCTTGAACAGCATCAGGGTGGGGATGCCGCGGATGCCGAACTTGGCGGGGATGTCGCGGTTCTCGTCGACATTCATCTTGGCGATCTGCAGCTTGCCCTCGTAGGTGTTGGACACCTCGTCGAGGATGGGCGCGATCATCTTGCACGGGCCGCACCATTCGGCCCAGTAGTCGACCAGCACGGGCTTGCCGGACTTGAGCACGTCGGCTTCGAAGGAGGAGTCGGAGATGTGTTTGATGAGGTCGCTGGCCATGGGGTTGTGTCCTTCTGCGCGGAGAGTTTCGGTGTCGCCAAAGTGCAGGTCATTGTGACAGAAACCAAGTGGCGACGTGCCCGGCGCGGACGCTATGGCGCCGATAGCCAAAGCGGTGACACTCGACGCATGAATCAGACAAGAAATGTTGCGGTGGTCGGTGGCGGCCCCGCCGGATTGATGGCCGCGGAAGTGCTCGCAAAAGAGGGCGCCGAGGTGCACGTCTACGACGCCATGCCCTCGGTCGGGCGCAAGTTCCTGCTTGCCGGCCGCGGTGGCCTCAACCTCACGCACTCCGAGCCCGGCGAGCTCTTCGCCACCCGCTTCGGCGAACGCAATGCGCAGATCGAGCCGCTGCTGCGGGTCTTCGGTCCGGACCAGATCCGCGCCTGGGCGCACGGCCTGGGCATCGAGACCTTCGTCGGCACCTCGGGGCGCGTGTTCCCGAAGGACATGAAGGCCGCGCCGCTGCTGCGTGCCTGGCTGCATCGGCTGCGGCAGGCCGGCGTGCGCTTTCACATGCGCCATCGCTGGCTCGGCTGGGACGACGCGCAGGCCGTGGCCACCACGCTGCGCTTCGCCGCGCCGGACGGCGAAGCCGCGGCCTCCCATGACGCCGTCGTGCTGGCGCTCGGCGGTGCCAGCTGGTCGCGGCTGGGGTCCGATGGCGCCTGGGTGCCGTGGGTGGCTGGGCGCGGCGTCGGGGTGGCGCCCCTGCTGCCGGCCAATTGCGGCTTCGACCTCGGCTGGACGCCGCACTTCGCCGAGCGTTTCGCCGGCATGCCCTTCAAGTCCGTGGCGATCGCGTTCAGCGATTCGCACGGTCGCAGCTTTGCGCGCAAGGGGGAGTTCGTCGCCACCGCCACCGGCATCGAGGGCAGCCTGGTCTATGCGGCGTCGGCCTTGCTGCGCGACGAGATCGCCGAGCGCGGCAGCGCCACGCTGATGCTCGACCTGCTGCCCGATCGCAGCGCCGAGCAGGTGCGCGCCGCGGTGCTGCACCCACGCGGCGCACGGTCGCTGGCCAGTCACTTGAAGAGCCGGCTCGGCATCGAGGGCATCAAGGCCGGTGTGCTGCACGAGGTGCTCGACCGCGACGAGATGCATGCGCCGGACAAGCTGGCCGAGACCCTCAAGGCGGTGCCGCTCCGGCTGAAGGCCGCGCGACCCATCGACGAGGCGATCAGCACCGCCGGCGGCGTGCGTTTCGATGCGCTCGACGACCAGTTGATGGGGGTCGCGCTGCCGGGAGTTTTCTTTGCCGGCGAGATGCTCGACTGGGAGGCGCCGACCGGCGGCTACCTGCTGACCGCATCGATGGCCAGCGGTGCAGCGGCCGCGCGCGGCGTGCTGGCACGCTTGAAGTAGCGTCCGTTGGCCTCAGGCCGGGCCCAGCCAGTGGCGGGCGGTGGTGGCGATGACCTGTGCCGCCCGGGCCTTGATCTGCGGCGCTGCGGGCAGCTCGCAGGCCACCGGAAACGGCCAGGACCTGCGCCTCGCAACGCGGGGCCGAGGCTCGAACGGCAGCACCCTGCCGGCGTTCGACGAGGGCGTGGGGTGGGGCATGGTCTCGCCTTGCGTGGTGATGGTGGGCGGTTCATTCTACAGAAGTAACTGTATAAAAACACAGGATCTTCAAAACTCGACCAATACCTTCGACTTAAGGCAGTCCTCAGCAACCTCGTCGATGCTAGGGTCATGAGCCCGAACCCCACACACACCGCCGCGGACCTGCTTGCCAGGGGTGGCCGCGCGGACGCACAAGCTTCAGCCCTGAGCCCCGAGACATCGACCGCCTGCCGACGCGCTGCGCGCGCGCTGACGGCCCATCTGCGCGCCTGCGGCGAGCAGGCGCTGAGCTATCCGCAGGTCAACCTGGTTCGGGCCCTGTATCTGGCCGAGACGGCCACCGGCCGCCCGCTGCGCAGCGCCAACCAGACCATGGGCATGGTGGCGCAGTTCTTCACGCCGACGCAGATGGACTTCGCCGTCGAGTTGCTGACCGAGGCTTTCGATGGGGAGGAGGGCGAAGCCTGGGCCATCCTCTCGGAGCTCGAGCGCATCGCCGATGAAGCGGTGCCGGGTCGCCCGGACGCGAGCCGGCATCCCGACTGAGCGTGGAGGCGCCGCAGCCCATGTTCACCAAGCTTCTGGCGCTGGCCGGGGACTGCGCGCGCCCGCGACCGCCCCGGCGGCCCCTGGCTCCGATCCACATCGAGGTCCAGTGGGAGACGGCCTTCGAGGAGCGGCCCCGGATCCGGGTCCTGCCCCTCCGGGGCGCGGTCTGGGTGCCGACATCGGATGTGCGCCATGCGTTGAGCCCGTCGGCCGACGAACTGGCGCACGGGATGCGGCAGTCGATCGCCACCCACCGACCGGCGCCGGTTCCCGTGACGCTTCCGGTGTTGTCGGGGTGCCCCGGTGCGGCGCACGAGGCGCTCGGCTGCGTGCGGATTTCCCAGTTGGACGCGCTCGGGGCTTATTGGGGGTGCGAGGCCCGCGCTCGCTACCTCCGGCATTACCTGTCGCTGGCCTTGGGCGAAGGGGGGCGGGTGCTGACGCGCTAGATGGCCTGCTTCCGCTGTCCGACCGCCGCCGACGGCACATCGGCACGCAGCAGTGCGCAGATCCCGCGAACCTGCTTCTGGATGATTTTCGCCACCTCGACCCGCCGCGCGGGGCCGAGCCGGCTCGATATGGCGGCCACGCTGATGGCGGCGATAGGGTTCTTTGGAGGAAAGGCGACCCCGACGGCTGCCGTGCCCGGCGTTGCGGCACTGTCCAGGAACGAATAGCCCCGGGCACGGCTTTCGATCAGTGCCGCACGCAGGAAGCCAGGGTCGAAGGCGGAGCCGAACTTCGCATATTGCGCGCCGCTGGCCTCGACGATGTGATCGGCTTCGGCTTCGGGCAGCGCGCTGAGGATGGCGAGCCCACCTGCGCCGACTCCCATCGGCCGGCGGATCCCGACGTCGAGCGTCAGCGCCTTGATGGGGTAGTCGCCGAGCGCGCGGCTGGTGCAGATCGATTCGGCTCCGCGCCGCTCGCTCAGGTAGACCGTGTCCTGCGTCTGATCGGCGATCACCAGCAGCGCTTCGTTGCACAGTTCGCTCAGTTGATAGCGCGGCTGCGCCAGCAGTCCGAGCTCGTAGAGCAGCGGGCCCAGGTGGTATTTGCGCGTCAGAGGATCGCGATAGACCAGCCCTTCGAGTTCCAGACGCTGGAGCATGCGAAAGCAGGTGGACATCGGCAGACCGCTGACGTCGACCACGTCTGCGATGCGCATGCCACGACGTCCGCGCGTTGCGATCACGCGCAGCATGCCCACCACCCGCTCGATGCTCTGGGTGCCGCTTCGTGCCTGCTGCTCTGGAACTTCGGAAGTCGCGGGCACGCGCTTTTTACCTGGCTTGTCTTTAGTTTCCACCATGTGGCAGTAATTCGGGTTGCACCCGAACGGTATCAAAGGGAGGGTCAATATAGTCGAAAGCACTGACAAACGAAAACCTCCCACATAGTGGGAGTGAAACGGAATCACCCATGCCCCACACGATGACCGAGAAGATCCTGGCCCGCGCCTCCGGCAAGGAGAGCGTGATGCCGGGCGAAGAGATCACGGCGCGCCCGGACTTCGTCATCACCTACGACTTTCCCGGCTACACCGACGTCTTCTTCAAGGAGACGCGCGAGGATTTCGGCATCGAGAAGGTGACCAGCCCGGAGCGATTCGTCCTCTTCATCGATCACATGGTCCCGGCTGCGGCGCCGAAGGAAGAAGAGCTGCACAAGATCACCCGCGCCTGGGGCAGGGAGCAGGGCGTTCCGGTCTACGAGCGCGAAGGCATCGGCCACCAGGTGGCGGCCGAACTGGGCTATGCCACGCCGGGCGGCTTCGTCGTGCACTTCGACGGCCATGTCAGCCAGCTGGGTGCCTTCGGCAGCTTCGCGTTCGGTGCCCGCAAGGGCGTGATCGAATCCTTCGTGACGGAGAACGTGACGATGACCGTGCCGGCGACGGTCAAGGTGGAGCTGGTCGGTACGCTTCAGCCCGGCGTGATGGCGCGCGACGTGTTCCATCAGATGGTGCGCGTGATGGGGCCGGATTCATGCTGCTTCAAGGCGGTCGAACTCTGCGGTCCCGTCATCGACCAGATGAGCATCGAAGGCCGACAGACCATCTGCGGCCAGGCGATGTTCCTCGGCGCGACCACCATGCTCATCGCACCCGATGCGAAGACCCTGGCTTACGTGGAGGGCCGCTCGAAGGTCGACCTGGCGCCGGTCTATCCCGACGCCGATGCCGTCTACGAGCGCGTCGTGACCATCGATGTGTCCACGCTCGAGCCCATCGTGGTGGTGCCGCCCAGCCCGGCCAACACGCGCGACCTCAAGGACTACGTCGGGGTGGAAGTTCATACCGGCTACCTCGGTTCATGCGCCAGCGGGCGGCTGGAAGACCTGCGCGTGGCGGCCCAGGTGCTGCGCGGCCGCCGCATCCAGCCCGGCTTCCAGCTGCATGTGGTGCCCACGTCGAAGGCCATCATGGCGGCAGCGGCACGCGAAGGCCTGATCGAATGCCTGGTCGAAGCCGGCGCCTTCATCAGCTCGCCCAGCTGCGACTACTGCTTCGGTCGGATCGCCACCATGAGCGCCGGCCAGCGCGCCGTGTCCACCGGCACGCTGAACACGCCGGGCCGCATGGGAAGCGTCGATTCCGAGATCTACATCTGCAACGCGGCCGTGGTGGCGGCATCTGCGCTGGAGGGCCGCATCGCCGATCCGCGCCCGTACCTGGCCGAAGCGGCCAATGTCGCCGGAGCCGCCGCATGAGCCTCGTCAACCTGCGCGGGCGCGTGGCCTGGATCTTCGACGAAGACGATTTCGACATCGACCTGATCGTCGGCGTGCGCAACATCAAGATCACCGACGTATCGGAACTCGCCGCCCTGGCAATGGCCGACTACCTGCCCGACTTCGCCAGCACCGTGCAGCAGGGGGACGTGCTCATCGGCGGGCGCAACTTCGGCTACGGCCATCCGCACTATCCGGCCATGCGTGCGATGCGGCACCTGGGAATTTCCTGCGTGATCGCGGAGTCGTTCTCGCCGGGATTCTTCCGCGGAGAAATGAGCATGGGCTTTCCGCTGGTCACCTGTCCCGGCATCCGCGCCGCGGTCGCGCGAGGCGATGCGCTGGAAGTGAACTGGGACACCAGCGAAGTGAGCATCACCCGCACCGGCCAGACCTTGCCGCTTCAGCCGTTCTCGGCATCCGAGCGCGGCATGCTCGATGCGGGCGGCCTGATCCCCTATCTCAAGGCGCGCATCGCGAAAGCCGAGAACCGCGAGGCGCATGCGCCCTGACGCCATTGGCGCCCGCGCGCCATGCGGACTTTTCTCAATCAACCGTGCCGCGGACCGCCTCGGACAAGCGCACGATCTTCTGGAGTAGTGAAATGACCCCAAGCCGCCAGGCGCTTCGCCAACGCATCACCCACGGGCCCACCTTCTGGTTCGGCGGCGCACAGGACGCCCTGTCGGCCCTGCTCGTCGACCAGTCGGACTTCGATGGCGTCTTCAGCACGGGCTTCGGCATTTCAGCCTCGCTGCTCGGGCAGCCCGACATGGAGCTGTATACGCTGAGCGAGAACGTGGCGACCGTCAACCGGATGGTCAATGCGGTTCGCAAGCCGGTCTTTGCCGATGCCGATACCGGCTACGGCAACGTGCTGAACGTCGGGCGTACCGTGCGCGAGTTCGAGAAGGCCGGCGTGGCCGCGCTCTCGCTGGAAGACCAGGTCAGCCCCAAGCGCTGCCCGGCTGCGGCTACGCAATCGATCGTGGTGTCGATGGAGGCGGCGGTGGCGCGCATCAAGGCCGCCGTGGACGCGCGCCAGGACTCCGACTTGCTCATCGTCGCGCGCACCGATGCGATGGATGCGGGCGAGGCCCTCGAGCGTGCAGCCCGGTATGCCGAAGCCGGCGCCGATCTGATCCAGCCCATCTCGCGCACTTTCAGCAGCTACGAGCAACTGGTCCAGCTGCGCGAGGTGTGCGGCCGCCGCCTGTCGCTGCAGCTCATGGCGGGCACCTGGATGACGTCGCTGAGCCGGGCCCAGATCGAGCAAGTCGCGGCCTTCGCGACCTACCCCATTGCCAGTCTGCTGAGCATCGTGCAGGCGGTGCGCGGCAACCTGCAGGAACTGGCGCGGCGACGCTCCGGCGATTTCGACGGTCTGCCCTTCGAACAGACGACGATGGCGGCCTTCAAGGACATCATCGGCTGGCATGCCCTCGAGGAGCGGCAGGCCCACTACGAAGTCGGCGGCAGCCACTGAACGCGCGACTTCTTCCACCCAACCTTTCCTTTCCTCCCAGCAAAACGATCAGGAGCAAACGTGCGTACTTTCAAGCTGATGGGCCACCTCGTGGTGGCCGGCACTCTGGCGCTGGCTTTTGGCGCAGCGATGGCGCAAGGCAGCGCCTATCCGACGAAGCCGATCCGGATCATCGTGCCGTACCCGGCGGGTGGCGCGACCGACGTGGCGGCGCGCATGCTTGTCCCTCGACTCCAGGAGGAACTCGGCCAGCCCATCGTGGTCGAGAACCGCCCCGGCGCCGGCGGCAACATCGCGATGAACGCCGTGGCGCAAAGCAGCCCCGATGGCCACACCCTGGCGATGACGCTGACGGGGATGCTGTCGATCAACCCGGTGATCTACAAGAAGGCCGGGTTTGCTGCTTCCGACTTCGTGCCGGTCGCCCAGGTTTCGCTGGCGCCGCTGCTGCTGGTCGTGCCGGAAAACTCTCCCTACAAGAACGTGCAGGAACTGCTGGCGGCGGGCAAGAAGGCCGGCAAGGACGGGCTGGCCTTCGGTTCGGCTGGTGCGGGCGGCCTGTCGCACCTGGCTTCCGAATCGATCAATGCGCACGCGAACGGCAACTTCGTGCACGTGCCCTACAAGGGCGGCGCGCCGCTGGTGCAGGCGCTGATGGCCAACGAGGTGGCGTGGGGCCTGCTCGGTACGGGCGATGCGCGCAGCTTCGTGCAATCGGGCAAGCTGCGCGCCATCGGCGTGCTGCGCAACGGCCGCTCAGAGCTGTGGCCGGGCATCCCCACACTGACCGAGCAGGGCGTGCCAGGGGGCGTGGACTTCGACGTCTGGTTCGGCGTGGTGGCGCCGGCCAAGACGCCGGCGCCGGTGGTGAAGCTCCTGAACGAAAAGATCGCGCAGATCGTCGCCGAACCGGGCTTTCGCAAGCGGCTGAACGAACTCGGCGGCGTGGCGCCGGTCAGTGGCAACAGCACCGCGGATTTCGCGGAGGTGCTCAAGCGCGAGTTGGCGGTTCTCCCCAAGGCAGCGCAGGCGGCCGGCCTGCAGCTCGACTGACCGAGAGGCCTGCGGCTTCAGCATCGCGGATCGACAGGGAGGATTTGCAAGTCCTTGTCAGCGCGTGAGTTGTTGAAAAACTCACGGCTTTTTTATAGGTTGACGAGCCTTACCCCCGGCACTGGCTACGCAGTTAGGGCTGCTTGGTTCCCCACCTGACCCGGTTGGCCACTTCACCATGCGGGGAGGCCCGTCAACCGAGGATTGTAAGCGACCGCGAAAGCCTCGGCCTTCACCAGACCATCAACGAGGTTTCGAGCGCCGCGTCGGCGTAGTAGAGGCGCACGCCCACCTGGTACTTGCGGCCCTTCAGCAGCCGCATCGTCACCTTGGCATTGAGGTCGGTGCCGCTGTCGTCCGCGCCGGCGATCTGCACGTTGCCGGTCGGCGTGACCTCGAACAGCACCAGCACGGTGTCCGAGGTGCCGAAGGTGCCGATGTTGTAGGTACGGGTGCGGGTCGGCGAGAACTCGAAGGTGCGGGTCTCCCCGGCCTTGAGCTTCAGCAGTTGCGACAGCCCGATCTTCAGCGGCGTCGCCGCCGGCGTCCGGACGCCCGGGTACGACTCCACCACCCAGGCCTTGTCCGCGAAAGAGAGCCCGCCCTTGGGCTGCAGGCCGGCCTGGTATTTCTCCGGCGCGATGATCAACCCGGCATCGAACTGGTACTCCATGACCGAGTCCGGGTCCCAGGTCGTGCCCTTGATCTCCGACACCGGGATCTTGCGCAGGATGTTCCACTCGATCTGCGACTCGTCCCAGTTGTTCGGCGGCCCCTTGAAATAGCTCAGCACGGCGTCGCGGTTCCAGGAGATGCCGGCGTTCGGGTTCTGGTGCTCGTGCTCGAGGCCGAGCGTATGGCCGATCTCGTGCAGCGCCGTGTCATGCCCGTAGGCGGTGGTCAGCGACCAGCCGAAGTTCATCGTGCGTTCCTGCGGCGACCGGGTGTTGAGCACATCGCGCCCGACATAGGACCAGGAACCGTCCTGCGGATCGAAGCCGATCCGCACCATCGCATCCTCGGGCGCCTCCACGCGCCGGAATCCGATGCTGAGCCCGAGCTTGGCCCAGGTTTCGAAGGAACTGTCGACGACCGCGATATCGGCGCCGCTGCCCTGCCAGGCGGCGGGCACGCTGTCGCCGCGCTTGAAGCAGTAGTAGGTGATCTGGGTGCCGCCGACCCACTTCTTGCCTGCGGCCAGGATGGCACGCACGCGGCCGGCAGCGACGCCGGCGTCGAACTGGCGCACCGGCTGCACCGGCTGCGCACAATAGCGCCGCGCCTCGACGGCGCCGCGCGCGCTGGATTTCTTGGCGGCAGCCGGGCGGGCCGCCTTGCGGGTCGCAGTGGGCATGTCGATCTCCTCGTGTTTTTCCATGCTAGGCGCGGCGAGCGCGAAAGCCATCCGCAAGATGGCCTAGGCCGCTGCGCGAGGTGGTCGCCGCGTCGCCCTAAAATGCGGCGATGGCCTACCTCGTGCTCGCTCGCAAACACCGTCCCCGAACCTTCAGCGAGATGGTCGGCCAGGAGCACGTCGTCCAGGCGCTCGAGAACGCGCTGACCTCGCAGCGGCTGCATCACGCCTACCTCTTCACCGGCACGCGCGGCGTCGGCAAGACCACCGTCTCCCGCATCCTGGCCAAGTCGCTCAATTGCCAGGGGCCCGACGGGCAGGGTGGCATCACGGCCACGCCGTGCGGCCTATGCCAGGCGTGCAAGGACATCGACGCCGGCCGCTTCGTCGACTACACCGAGCTCGATGCCGCCTCCAACCGGGGCGTCGACGAGGTCCAGGCGCTGCTGGAGCAGGCGGTCTACAAGCCGGTGCAGGGCCGTTTCAAGGTCTTCATGATCGACGAAGTCCACATGCTCACCGGCCACGCGTTCAACGCGATGCTGAAGACGCTCGAGGAGCCGCCCGAATATCTCAAGTTCGTGCTGGCCACGACCGACCCGCAGAAGGTGCCGGTCACGGTGCTGTCGCGCTGCCTGCAGTTCAACCTGCGGCCGATGGCGCCCGAGACCGTGCTCGAACACCTCACGCAGGTGCTGCAGTCTGAAGCCGTGCCGGCCGAACCCCTGGCGCTGCGCCTGATTTCGCGCGCCGCCCGCGGCTCGATGCGCGATGCGCTGTCGCTGACCGACCAGGCCATTGCCTTCGGCAACGGCGAACTGCTGGAGACGGGCGTACGCCAGATGCTCGGCAGCGTCGATCGCGGGCACGTGTTCCGGCTGATCGAGGCGCTGTCGCAGGGCGATGGAAAGACGGTGGTCGAGACCTCCGAAGGGCTGCGCCGCGACGGTCTCTCCGCCGCTTCCACGCTGGAGGAAATGACCACCGTGCTGCAGGCGATGGCGGTGCTGCAGGCGGTGCCTTCGCGGGCCGAGTCGCGCGATGGCGCCGACCCAGACGCGGCGGAGACGGCCCGCCTCGCGGCCCTGCTGCCGGCCGACGAAACCCAGCTGCTCTACAGCCTCTGCCTGCACGGCCGCGGCGAGCTCGGCCTGGCGCCCGACGAGTACGCGGCGCTCACGATGGTGCTGCTGCGCCTGCTGGCCTTCAAGCCCACCGCTTCGGCCGGCGCGGAAAAAAAAACTCTGAATGACGCCGTGCCTGCGGCTGCGCAGGCACCCACGGCCGCGCCGCTGTCTCCTCCCCCGGTGGCTGCGCCAGTGCCGGTCGAGCCGGTGCGGCCCCCAGCGGTGGCGGCTCCCGCGGCGCCGGGCCATCGGCTGCCGGTGGTCGAGGCCCCGGCGCTGAGCGCTGCCGCGCCGCCCAGGGCGGCCGCCACGCCCGAACCGGCCGCCAGGCTGATGGCGATGCCGGTGCGCGTGCAGCCGCCGGCCGGCGCCCGCGAGGCGCCGTCGGCGGTAGCCTCGACGCCGATCCCGCCGAGCGAGGAGGGCGATTTCTGGCATGCCACCGTGACGCGGATGGTGGTGGCCGAGGCGATCACTGCGCTGACGCGCGAGCTCGCCCTGCAATCGCAGCTGGTGGCGCGCGATGTGGACCAGTGGCTGCTGCGGGTGGAGCGCGAGTCGCTCAACCAGACCAGCAGCCGCGAGAAGCTGCAGGCGGCGCTCGCGGCCCTCGGCCACTCGGTGACAATCGCCATCGAGATCGGCGGCGTGGTCGACAGCCCGGCCCGCCGCAACCGGCAGGCCGCCGAAGAACGCCAGCGCATCGCCGAGGAAGCGATCCACAACGACCCCGAGGTGCAGTCGATGATGCGCGACTGGGACGCGAGAATCGTTCCGGGGACGCTGCGGCCCTCCTGAGACCTTGCGGGACAGATCAAGAAACTGCGAAGCAGTTTTTGCTCTGTCCTCAACTGATTAGAACCTTGCGGGACAGATCAAGAAACTGCAAAGCAGTTTTTGCCGTGTCCCCAACTGACTAAACTCTTTTTTCAACGATCAACAGGATCCCCCCATGTTCAACAAAGGACAACTGGCCGGCCTCATGAAGCAGGCGCAGGCGATGCAGGACAACCTCAAGAAGGCCCAGGAAGAACTGGCCACCATCGAGGTCGAAGGCGAATCGGGTGCCGGTCTCGTGAAAGTCGTCATGACCTGCAAGCACGACGTCAAGCGCATCACGATCGACCCCAGCCTGCTGGCCGACGACAAGGACATGCTCGAAGACCTGGTGGCCGCAGCCTTCAATGCCGCCGTGCGAAAGGCCGAGGAAACCAGCGAGCAGAAGATGGGCAAGCTGACCGCCGGCATGCCCGGCCTGCCGCCCGGCATGAAGCTGCCCTTCTGAGCCTCCATCGGTCCTCGATGGCGGATTCCAGTTCGCTCGATGCGCTGGTCGAGGCGCTGCGCCGGTTGCCCGGCGTCGGGGCCAAGTCGGCCTCGCGCATGGCCTTCCACCTGCTGCAGCACGACCGCGAAGGCACGTTGATGCTCGCGCGCGCCCTGCAGCAGGCGGCCAGCAACGTGCGCCATTGCGAGCGCTGCAACACCTTCACGGAAGGCCAGGTCTGCAGCGTCTGCCAGGATGCCCGGCGCGACGGCACCAAGCTGTGCGTGGTCGAGACCCCGGCCGACCAGGCCGCGCTCGAGCGCACCGGCGTGTTCCGCGGCTACTACTTCGTGCTGATGGGCAAGCTGAGCCCGCTCGATGGCGTGGGGCCGAACGACATCGGACTCGCGAAGCTGTTCGCGCGCGCGCTCGACGGCACCGTGAGCGAAGTGATTCTCGCCACCAACTTCACAGCCGAGGGTGAGGCCACGGCCCATGTGATCGGCGATGCGCTCAAGCAGCGCGGACTCTCGGTGACCCGGCTGGCGCGCGGCGTGCCGGCCGGCAGCGAGCTCGAATACGTCGATCTCGGCACCATCGCCCATGCGCTGGTCGACCGTCGCTGAGGGCCGGGCAACGGCCTTTCAGTTTACGTAAAAACCCGCACGGGATGTTCCCGATGCAGGGGCAGGGGGCCGCCCCTAAGCTCGATTCGAATCACACGAAAAGAGCCTGCGGGCGCCACTCATGCTCAATCGCCGTACCTTTACCGTTGCCGCAGCGCTGGGCGCCGCTGCGATTGGGGCGCCGCTGGTCCACAGCCAGCCGAAGCTCGAAAAATCCAAGGTGTCCATCGCGGTCGGCGGCAAGGCGGCGTTCTACTACCTGCCGCTCACCATCTCCGAGCAGCTCGGCTACTTCAAGGCCGAAGGACTCGACGTCGAGATCTCGGACTTCGCCGGCGGCGCACGAGCGTTGCAGGCGGTGGTCGGCGGCTCGGCCGATGTCTGCTCGGGCGCCTTCGAGCACACCATCAACCTGCAGGCCAAGAACCAGTTCTTCCAGGCCTTCGTGCTGCAGGGGCGCGCGCCGCAGATCGCGATCGGCGTGTCGACCAAGAACATGCCCGGCTACACGGGCATCGCCGACCTCAAGGGCCGCAAGATCGGGGTCTCGGCGCCGGGCTCGTCGACCAACATGGTGGCCAACCTGGTGCTGTCGCGCGGCGGGCTCAAGGCCAGCGACGTGAGCTATATCGGCGTCGGCGTGGCCGCCGGCGCGCTGACGGCGCTGCGCTCGGGCCAGATCGACGCGATCAGCAACACCGATCCGGTGATGACCATGCTCGAGCAGAAGGGCGACGTGAAGATCATCAGCGACACCCGCACGCTGAAGGGCACGCAGGAGGTGTTCGGCGGCCTGATGCCGGCCGCCTGCCTCTATGCCTCGTCGGAATTCATCCAGAAGAATCCGAACACCTGCCAGGCGCTCGCCAATGCCATCGTGCATGGCCTCAAGTGGCTGCAGACCGCCGGCCCGGGTGACATCATCAAGACCGTGCCAGAGACCTACCTGCTGGGCGACCGGGCCCTGTACCTTGCATCGTTCGACAAGGTGCGCGAGGCCATCGCCGTCGATGGACTGGTGCCGGCCGACGGCCCCAAGACCGCGCTCACCGCCATCGCGAGCTTCGATCCCACGGTCAAGGCCGACAAGATCGACCTGGCGAAGCTCTACACCAACGAATTTGCGCGGCGCGCCAAGGACAAGTTCAAAGCTTGACCCCGGTGTCGCTGCAACCCGGCCCAGGCCGGGTTTTTTCTTCCAAGCCCATGGCCGTCCACGCGCTCGAACTGATCGATATCCGCTGCACCTTCCGCGCGAAAGACGACCACAGCCAGCGCTACACCGCGGTGGCGGACACCACGCTGCGCATCGCCGACGGCGAGTTCGTCTCGGTGGTCGGACCGACCGGCTGCGGCAAGTCGACCTTGCTGAATGTCGGCGCCGGCCTGCTCGAACCCTCGTCGGGTTCGGTGCGGGTGTTCGGCCAGCCGCTGTCCGGCATCAACACGCGTGCCGGCTACATGTTCCAGAGCGAAGCCCTGTTGCCCTGGCGCAGCGCGCTGGACAACGTGAAGGTGGGCCTGCAGTACCGCGGCGTGCCCGATGCCCAGGCCAGGGAGCAGGCCGAGGCCTGGCTCGCGCGGGTCGGCCTCGCTGGCTTCGGCGACCGTTATCCGCATCAACTTTCCGGCGGCATGCGCAAGCGCACCGCGCTGGCACAAGTACTGGCGCTCGATCCGGACATCATCCTGATGGACGAGCCCTTCAGCGCGCTCGACATCCAGACCCGGCAATTGATGGAGAACGAAGTGCTGGATCTCTGGGCTGCGAAGAAGAAGGCGGTGCTTTTCATCACCCACGATCTCGATGAAGCGATCGCGATGAGCGACCGCGTGGTGGTGCTCTCCGCCGGCCCCGCGACCCACCCGATCGGCGAGTTCGAGATCGACCTGC
This sequence comes from Variovorax ginsengisoli, assembly GCF_030486595.1. Taxonomy (GTDB): domain Bacteria; phylum Pseudomonadota; class Gammaproteobacteria; order Burkholderiales; family Burkholderiaceae_C; genus Variovorax; species Variovorax ginsengisoli_B. The sequence continues at coordinate 242,780 of NZ_JAUJZH010000008.1, forward strand.
CGCGGCCGCGGGACGTCGCCGAGGTCCGGGTGCATCCGCGCTTCGTCGAACTTCACACGCAGATCTGGAACGTGCTGCGCGACGAGGTGCTCAAGGGCTATGCGCAGCAGTTGAAGGCAGTGGCATGAGCTCGCCCCCAGGTTGGCTCACTTCGTGTAGCCGCCCACCCCCTACCGGGGGCAACACCAGCGGGCTGGCAAAGCCAGTTCCGCGGTGTTTCACGAAGGGGCCTGGCTGCGCCGGCCAACTCAACCCGGTCGGCATCTGTTTTTCGGCTGCGCGCAGCGCGCCCATTCGTGGGCAGTCGCGGAACCGGCTTTGCCGGGCCGCTGACTGCGCCCCCGGCAGGGGGTGGGCGCCCGGACACGAAGTGCCGGGCAACCTGGGGGCGAGATGAAGCTCCGACCCAGGGAGAGCAATGCGCGCCTCTGGCAGCTGGCGGTGCTGGTCGCGCTGCTGGCGGGCTGGCACCTGGCGTCGCGCAACCAGCAGTTCGCCTTCTTCGTCGGCGAACCGATCCAGGTGGCCGGCCGGATCTGGAGCTGGTTCATGCCGTTCGCGATTCCACCCAATCCGCTGTTCCCCGATGGGCTCGCGGGCAACGCCGACATCTACCTGCACCTGGGCACCACCTTGCTCGAGACCGTACTGGCCTTCGTGATCGGCACCGTGCTGGGCCTGGCCTGCGGCCTCTGGCTGGCCCTGGCGCCGACCGCGAGCCTGGTCTTCGATCCCTACATCAAGGCGGCGAACTCGATGCCGCGCGTGATCCTGGCGCCGATCTTCGCGCTGTGGTTCGGCCTCGGCATCTGGAGCAAGGTGGCGCTGGCGGTCACGCTGGTGTTCTTCATCGTCTTCTTCAACGTCTACCAGGGCGTGCGCGAAGTCAGCCCGGTGGTGCTGGCGAATGCGCGCATGCTCGGCGCCAGCCAGCGGCAGCTGCTGCGCACGGTCTACCTGCCGAGCGCGACCAGCTGGGTGTTCTCCAGCCTGCACACCTCGGTCGGGCTGGCCTTCGTGGGTGCGGTGGTGGGCGAGTACCTGGGCTCGGCGCGCGGCGTGGGCTACCTCATCCTGCAGGCCGAGGGCACCTTCGACGTCAACACGGTGTTTGCGGGCATCGTGGTGCTGACCGGTTTTGCGCTGCTGCTCGATGCGATCGTCGGCGTGCTCGAGAAGCGCCTCATGAAATGGCAGCCTCGCAGTGGCGAGACCGAAAAGCTCTAACGCTTTTTCTTCGACGGCGTGCCGCCGCGCTTCTCGCGCACGACTTCCTTGCTGCTGCTCGACGTCTTGGTCAGCTTGGCGGTTGAGCTCTTGGCGGTCGTGCCGCCGCGGGGCGCCACGGCGCTGCTCTTGAGCACCGGCGCGCGGCCGAAGCCCGAGCCCACGCCGGCGGTCTTCGCGGCCCGCACCGGCAGGAACACCACCACTTCATAGCCGCGCTGGAAGGTGTGGTTGGCCTTGACGTCGTTCCATTCGGCCACGCTGGCCGGGCTCAGCCGGTAGCGCCGCGCGATGCTGGCGACGCTGTCCTGGCGCCCGGCCTTGATCACCGTGCGGCGGGTGACGATCTCGGGCTGGAAGCTCAGCTGCCCGGTGTCGGCGACCACCGCCGCGACGTCTTCCTGGACTCGCGCGCTGCGCGGAACGATCAAGGTCGAGCCCGACTTGATCAGCATGCGCGGCGGCACGTTGTTGATGGCCCGCAGGTCGGCTTCGCTCATGCCCGAGCGCTGTGCGGCGTCGGCCACGGTCATGGTCGAGGGCACGGTCCAGGCGGTCCAGCTGGCGTACTGGCCCTGGCTGTAGGCCTCGAAGTTGCGCTGGAACACGGCGGCGTTGTCCCACGGCAGAAGGATCTCGGGCGTGCCGGCCGCCAGCAGCACCGGTTTGTGGGCCGACGGATTGAGGGCCCGGAAGTCCTCGATCTGCACGTCCGCCAGCTTGGCCGCCAGCGAGACGTCGAGATCGCGCTTGAGCGTGACGGTCTGGAAGTAGGGGTGGTTGGCGATCAGCGGCAGGTCGACATTGAAGCGGGCCGGATTGGCGACGATGTTCTTCACGGCCTGCAGCTTCGGCACGTAGAGCCGGGTCTCGGCCGGCATCGACAGGTCGCTGTAGGTGGCCGGCAGGCCGGCGCGCTGGTTCTTGGCGATCGCCTTGGCCACGTTGCCTTCGCCCCAGTTGTAGGCCGCCAGCGCGAGCTGCCAGTCACCGAACATGCCGTAGAGCCGCTGCAGATAGTCGAGCGCCGCGCGGGTCGAGGCGACCACATCGCGGCGGTCGTCGCGGAAGATGTTCTGCTTCAGGTCGTAGTCGGTGCCGGTGGCCGGCATGAACTGCCACATGCCGGCGGCGCGCGCGCTCGACACGGCCTGCGGATTGAAGGCGCTCTCGATGTAGGGCAGCAGCGCGATCTCGGTCGGCATGTCGCGACGTTCGAGTTCCTCGACGATGTGGAAGATGTAGCGGTTGGAGCGCTCGGTCATGCGCTGGATGTAGTCGGGCCGGGTGGCATACCACTGCTCGCGATCGCGCACCAGGTCGCCGTCGAGGTCGGGCATCTTGAAGCCGCGGCGGATGCGGTCCCACATGTCGACCGGCGGGGCGAGCGTGACCACGGGGCGCGACTTGGTGTCGCCGGAGGTGATCGGCGTGAGGCTGCCGCGCGGGTAGACCGGCGAGGCACCGCCCGAGGCGGCACCGGACGACGACCCATCCATCGACGGACCGGTGCCTGTGGCGCAGCCCGCCAGGAACAGGGAGCCCGCGAGGCAGGCAGCTAGCAGAAATTTCATCGAAAATCGTTCTTCCATTGGTGCGGGGCAGCGAGCAAGGGCCGTGGCAGCTCGCAGCGCGCACGCAATGCGGCGCAAGGCGCCGTGGAGTGAGTGGGATCCGGCTTGCGGGGTTCCATGCTTTGCACGAATCTCAGGTTAGCAAGTGTGTATCCATGGTGCGTCGCCACACCGTCGACGCCGTCGGCGCGAGGGCGCGTGACTAGAATCGCGGCCAGTTGCAGTTGCTCGCGCCCGGGTGCATCGAACACGGGTGTTGCATCCCCTGGGTCGACCTCGATCGCGTTGCGCCCCTGCTGCAGCATCCAGATGTAGTTGTCGGCACGGGCGGGCAGCGGAACGAGGGTCATGAGCGGTCAAATTATAGGTTTGCACGATTGGTTCGAGACCCCCCCGGGCCGCTACCTGCTGGCTTGGGAGCAGGCCCAGTTCGACCAGGCGGTGGCCGACATCTTCGGTTATCACGCGCTGCAGCTGGGCCTCAGCGAGGTCCAGGGGCTGCGTGCCAATCGAATGCCGCACCGCTGGCTGGCGCTGTCCGATCCGGCGCAGGCCGGCGCGCCCGCGCTCTGGACCGACTTTTCGGCCCTCCCTTTTCCGGCCAACAGCCTTGACCTCGTGGTGCTGCCGCACACGCTCGAGCTCAGCCCGGACCCCCACGCGACCCTGCGCGAGGTCGAGCGGGTGCTGGTGCCCGAAGGGCGGGTCGTCATCTGCGGCCTGAATCCGGCCAGCCTCTGGGGCATGCGGCAGCGGCGCGCCCACCTCTACCGCGGACTCGGGTTCGGCGAGCTGTTCCTGCCCGAGGCCGGTGACTTCATCGGCTACCGGCGCATGCGCGACTGGTTGCGGCTGCTGAGCTTCGAGGTCGAGTCCGGGCGATTCGGCGTCTACCGGCCGGCGGTCCGCAGCGAGGCCTGGCTGGAGCGCTGCCGCTGGTTCGATGCCGCCGGCGAGCGCTGGTGGCCGATCTTCGGTGCGGTCTATTTCCTGGTGGCCGTGAAGCGGGTGCGGGGGCTGCGCCTCTTGAGCGCCGACTGGCGCCGCGCCGCATCGCGCGCCAGCGCGCCGGTACCGATCGCCGGCAAGATGCACCGGGGGCGCGACAATGGCGGCCAGCTAGAAGAAGGAAGCGGTTCTTGAACGAAGTACAGATCTACACCGACGGTGCCTGCAAGGGCAACCCCGGTCCCGGCGGCTGGGGCGCATGGCTCAAGTCGGGCGCCACCGAAAAAGAACTTTTCGGCGGCGAACTCAACACCACCAACAACCGCATGGAACTGCAGGCCGTGATCGAAGGCCTGGGCGCGCTCAAGCGCCCGTGCAAGGTCGTCCTCTACCTGGACAGCCAGTACGTGCGCATGGGCATCACCGAGTGGATTCGCGGCTGGAAGGCCAAGGGCTGGCGGACCTCGACCAAGCAGCCGGTGAAGAACGTCGAGCTCTGGCAGCAGCTCGACAAGCTGGTGGCCGAGGGCGGCCACCAGATCGAATGGCGCTGGGTCAAGGGCCATTCGGGCGATCCGGGCAACGAGCGCGCGGATGCGCTCGCCAACAAGGGCGTCGAGCGCGCGCTCGGCCGGATCTAGCGCCGCAGCAGCCGTTCCGGTGTCTCGGGCACGTCGCCCATGCTGGCCCTGAAGAGCAGGTCGTCCGTGATCCGCAAGCGGCGGCTCATCTCGCGGGCGATGTTCATCTGGATCAGCGCGAACTGCTCGACATCGCGCTCGAACACCCGGTACAGGTTCGCGGAAGTGAGTTCGATCGCGCTGCAGTCGACGTCGGCCCGGACCGAGGCGCTGCGCGGGAAAAGGTCGAGCAGCGCCATCTCGCCGAAACAATCGCCCTGTGCCAGGCGCCGGATGAGCAATTCGTGCTGCTGCCAGCTCTTGGAGATCGTCACGCTGCCGCGCTCGAGCACGAACATGCCGTGGCCGGGCTCGCCCTCGCGGAAGAAGTAGCCCCCGCGCGGCACCTCGACCACCGGCGCAGCCGCCAGCAGGAACTCGACGGTGTCCGCGGCAATGGCGCCGAAGATCGGCATCTGCTGCAACAATTCGATCCTGCTCGCTGCCATGCGCAACTCCGGTGAGGCCAGGGCGGGGACAGACCTTACACCACGCCGTCGAAGATCATGACGTCGACCGTGTCGCCCGGCGCCACGCCGGCCTGGTCATGGTGCAGCACCACCAGGCCGTTGGCCTCGACCATCGAACTCAGCACGCCCGAGCCTTGGTTGCCGGCGATGCGCACCTGCGGCAAGGCACCCGCCACCTGCTCGACCCGGCCCCGCTGGTACTCCGTGCGTCCGGGCTTCTTGCGGATCGCGTCGACGCTGGTGGCGCGCAGCAGCGGCGGCGGCGCGGCGCAGGCGGGGTTGCAGCCCATCATCCTGAGCAGCGCCGGGCGCACGAAGGCGAGAAAAGTGACCATCACGGCGACCGGGTTGCCCGGCAGCCCGAACAGCACGGCCGGCCCGCGGGGCGCGCCTGGGGCGGGGATCAGGCCGACCGCCATCGGCCGGCCGGGCCGCATGGCGACGCGCCAGAACGCCATGTCGCCGAGCCGCTGCATGACGGCGCGCGTGTGGTCGGCCTCGCCGACGCTGACGCCCCCGCTGGTGATGATGGCGTCGGCCTGCGCGGCGGCGCGGCGCAGCGCCGATTCGAGCGCCGCCGGGTCGTCGCGCACCAGGCCGAGGTCGATCACCTCGCAGCCCAGCCGCGTCAGCAGGCCGAACACCGTGTAGCGGTTGCTGTCGTAGACCGCGCCTTCGCGCGGAAGCTCGCCAAGACTCAGGATCTCGTCGCCGGTGGAGAAGTAGGCGACGCGCAGGCGCCGCAGCACCGGCACCATCGGCAGCCCGAGGCTGGCCACCATGCCGAGCGCGGCCGGGGTGACGATCTGGCCGCGCCGCAGCGCCGGCTGGCCCTGCATCAGGTCTTCGCCGGCGAAGCGGCGGTTGTCGCCGCGTCGCAGCGCCTGGGCCGGGAAGCTCACCCGGTCACCCTCGACCGTGCAGAACTCCTGCGGGACCACGGTGTCGAGGCCGGCCGGCATCACGGCACCGGTCATGATCTTGACGGCGTCGCCGGTGCCGGTCGCGCCGCGCCAGGCGGCGCCGGCCAGTGCGGTGCCGACCACCCGCAGGCTCAGCGCGGTGTCGCCGGCCGCTTCGAGCTGCGCGCCATCGAAGGCGAAGCCGTCCATGGCCGAGTTGTCGTGCGGCGGCACGCTGACCGGCGAGACGATGTCCTCGGCCAGCACCCGTCCGAGCGCATCCCGCAGGGCCAGGCGCTCGACCTCGGTGACGATGGCAGGCTCGGCCAGCTGCGCCAGGAAGGCCTGCACGGCATCGACACCCAGCGCCTTGGGGTCGTAGCCCGCCAGCGCGGCGGCGATTTCGGCGATTCGGCTCATGACGGGACGGGCCTCACGAACGCTGGCGCTCGAGCGTGTGCAACTCGGTCAGCGTGTTGGCATTGAAGAAGGCGTCGGCGGCATCGCCCGGGCGATCGAAGGGCACCAGCACGGTGTGGTGCTGCGCGGTCCATTTGTCGATCTTGCGGCCGCCGCCCTGGGTGAAGCGCACCAGGCTGTCGAGCAGCGTGGCGCGCAGCAGGCAGAACACCGGCTGCGGGAACAGCGACGCTGCGGCGCCGGGCGGACCCGCCGCCTCGGGCGCGGAGACCATCGCGATGTCCGCCTGCTGGTCCGCCAGAGCCGCCGCCAGCCGGCTGGCGAGGTCGAGCGGGAACAGCGGGGTGTCGCACGGCACGGTGAGCAGGTAGGGCGTCTCGCAGCGCTCCAGCCCGGTCAGGAAGCCGGCCAGCGGACCGGCATAGTCGGCCAGCCCGTCGGGCCAGACCGGCACGCCGAAGGATTCGTAGGCGGCCAGGTTGCGATTGGCGTTGACCAGCACCTGGCCGACCTGCGGACCTAGCCGCAGCACCGCATGCAGCGCCAGCGGCGTACCGTTGAAGTTCTGCAGGCCCTTGTCGACGCCGCCCATGCGCGAGCCGCGCCCGCCGGCGAGAACGAGGCCGGTGATTTCGCTGGCGACGATGGGGGCCGGCGCGCTCATCCGCCGATGTAGCTCATCTCGACCCGGCGCGCCGCGCCGGCATCGGTGTCGGGGACCCGCGACGCGCGCAGCTCGGAGTAGCGATCGCTGCGGCCCTGCCAGATGTGGCCGAGCGCGGAGGCGATCTGCGCGTCGTCGGCATCGCCGCGCAAGAGCGGCCGCAGGTCGTGCCCCTGGCTCGCGAACAGGCAGAGGTAGAGCTTGCCTTCGGTCGACAGGCGGGCCCGGCTGCAGTCGTGGCAGAAGGCCTGCGTCACGCTGCTGATGACGCCGATCTCGCCGCCGCCGTCGGCGTAGGCCCAGCGCTGTGCGGTCTCTCCGGGGGCGCTGGCTTCCAGCGGCACGAGCGGGAATTCGGCGCCGATGCGGCGCACCACCTCGGCCGATGGCAGCACCTCGTCCATGCGCCAGCCGTTGGTGGCGCCGACGTCCATGTATTCGATGAAGCGCAGCACCACGCCGCTGCCGCGGAAGTGGCGCGCCATCGGCAGGATCTCCTGCTCGTTGGTGCCGCGCTTGACCACCATGTTGACCTTGATCGGGCCCAGGCCGGCCGCCTTCGCAGCCTCGATGCCGGCCAGCACTTCGGCGACCGGGAAGTCGACGTCGTTCATGCGCCGGAACACCGTGTCGTCGAGGCCGTCGAGGCTGACGGTCACCCGATTCAGGCCGGCGGCCTTCAAGGCCCCGGCCTTGCGCGCCAGCAAGGATCCGTTGGTGGTCAGCGTGAGGTCCAGCGGCTGGCCCTGCGGCGTGCGCAGCGCGGCGAGCTGCTCGACCAGCACCTCGAGGTTCTTGCGCAGCAGCGGCTCGCCACCGGTGAGCCGGATCTTGCGCACGCCGTGGCTGGCGAACAGGCGCGCCAGACGGGTGATCTCCTCGAAGCTCAGCAGCGCGCTGTGGGGCAGGTACTGGTAGTCCTTGTCGAACACTTCTTTCGGCATGCAGTAGCTGCAGCGGAAGTTGCAGCGGTCGGTGACGCTGATGCGCAGGTCGGTCAGCGGCCGGGCCAGCCGGTCGAGCAGCACGCCGGTGGCCGGCACGGCGTGCGCGGCCGGCGCGGCGCGGGGCGCGCGACCGATCTCGGCGATCTTGACGACATGCTGCGAACTCATGGGAGGGCCAATTTACCGCATCGCCCGGCCTGATACCGCTGCAAGGCCTTGGCGCCGATCAGACGCAGCGGGCGCCGTCGACTTCGATGCAGACCCCGCTGATGAACGAGGCCTCGTCGCTGGCCAGGTAGAGCGCCGCGTTGGCGACGTCGAGCGCGGTCGAGAAGCGGCCCAGCGGGATGGTGGCGCGGAACTTGGCCTTGCGCTCTTCGGTGACCGGACCGCCGGCGAACTCGGCCGCCAGGCCGGTGTCCGGGTTGAACACCGGGTTGATGCAATTGACCCGGATGTTGTCGGGTCCGAGTTCGGCCGCCAGCGACTTGCTGGTCGTGATCACGGCGCCCTTGGAGCCGTTGTACCAGGTGAGGCCCGGGCGGGGGCGCACGCCCGCGGTCGAGGCGATGTTGATGAACGATCCGCCGCCGTTGGCCCGGAAGGCCGGCACCGCATGGATGGTCGACAGGTAGATGCTCTTGACGTTGACCAAATAGCAGCGGTCGAACTCGTCCTCGCTGACTTCCAGTGCGGGCCGGTTGCGGTGGGTCCAGCCGGCGTTGTTGACCATCACGTCGAGCTTGCCATGGCGCTGCACGGCGGCATCGACCAGGGCCTTCATCTGGTCGGACTTGGTGACGTCGGCGGCGAAGAACGAGGCCCGGCCGCCGTCGCGCAGGACGGCCTCGACCACCTGTTCGCCGAGCGCCTGGTTGATGTCGTTGACGATGACCTGCGCGCCCTCGGCCGCCAGCCGCTTCGCGATGCCTTCGCCGATGCCGCCGCCGGCACCGGTCACGATGATGGATTTGTCCTTGACGCGCACAGGTGTCTCCTCGAATTAAAGTGCAGCCGGCCAGTGTATCGGCCGTCCCGTCCCTCGCGTTCAGCCGTGCTTGACGGCCACGGTCTTGAGGGTGGTGAAGCCGTACAGCGCCTCGAAGCCCTTCTCGCGCCCGTAGCCCGAGGACTTGACGCCGCCGAAGGGCAGTTCGACACCGCCGCCGGCGCCGTAGTTGTTGATGAACACCTGGCCGCTCTTCACGCGCTTGGCCATCCGGAACTGCCGTCCGCCATCGTTCGTCCAGATGCCCGCGACCAGCCCGAACTGCGTGGCATTGGCCAGCGCCACGGCCTCGTCCTCGTCGCGGAACGGCATCGCGGCCAGCACCGGGCCGAACACTTCCTCCTGTGCCAGGCGGTGGTCCACCGGCACGTCGCGCAGCAGGGTGGGGGCCTGGTAGAAGCCCGCCTGGGGCGCCTCGTCGACCACGACGCCCTGCGCCACCATCGGAATGCCGGCCACATGGGCGTCCGAGAGAAAGTCCCAGACGCGCTGCTGCTGCGTCTGGCGGATCAGCGGGCCGACATCGAGGTCCATCGCCGCCGGACCGACCCGAAGCGCCTCGAAGGCGTGGCCGAGGCGCTGCAGCAGCGGCTCGTAGATGGCCTGGTCGATCAGGACCCGCGAGCCGGCCGAGCAGGTCTGGCCGGCGTTCTGCACGATCGCGTTGATCAGCACCGGGATCGCCGCGCTCAGGTCGGCATCGGCGAACACGATCTGCGGGCTCTTGCCGCCGAGCTCGAGCGTCACCGGGCAATGCCGCTCGGCGGCCACCTGCTGGATCAGCGTGCCCACCTTGGGGCTGCCGGTGAAGCTGATGTGGTCGATGCCCGGGTGCCGCGCCAGGGCGTCGCCGACCTCGTGGCCCAGGCCGGTGACGATGTTCAGCGCACCCGGCGGAAAGCCGGCTTCGGCCGCCAGCTTGGCGACCCGGATCAGCGACAGGCAGGCGTCCTCGGACGGCTTCACCACGCAGACATTGCCCGCGGCCAGGGCGCCGCCGACGCTGCGCCCGAAGATCTGCATCGGGTAGTTCCACGGGATGATGTGGCCGGTGACCCCGTGCGGCTCGCGCCAGGTGAAGACGCTGTAGCCGTCCTGGTAGGGAATCGTCTCGCCGTGCAGCTTGTCGCAGGCGCCGGCATAGAACTCGAAGTAGCGCACCAGCGCGAGCGCGTCGGCGCGCGCCTGCTTGACCGGCTTGCCGCAGTCGCGCTGCTCGATCAGCGCCAGCTCGTCGACATGCTCGGCGATCTTCTGCGACAGCTTGTAGAGCAGCCGGCCGCGCTCGGCCGCGCTGACCTTGTGCCAACCGGTCTCGAAGCAATGGCGCGCCGCCTGCACCGCGGCGTCGATGTCGGCGGCATTGCTGCGCTGCAGTTCGTCGAAGGGCTGGCCGTCCGAGGGGTCGATCACCGGCAGCGTGCGGCCGGACGAGGAAGCAAGGTTTTCGTTGCCGATGTAGTTGAGTTGCATGGGGCAAATCTTAAGGTCAGCGCGAAGGCGTCGCCTTCGGCAGGGCCCGGAGCGCGTTGAGCATGCGCTCGACGTGCTTGTCCGGATTCAGGTTCTGATAGTAGTAGGCCACCTTGCCGCTGGGCGCGATCACGTAGGACAGGCGATTGGCGAAATCCGGGCGGGTCTGCATCAGGGCGTCGAAGCCCTCGATCACGGTCTTGGCCTCGTCGGACGCGACTGGAAAGCGGCTCTGGCAGGACTTGACCGAGAACTTCGCCAGCGTGTCGATGTCGTCGGCCGACACCCCGATCACCGTGGCGCCGAGCGCCGCGAACTGATCGATGGCCTCGGCGAAGGCGTGGGCCTCGATCGAGCAGTCGGCCGAGTCCGCCGCCGGAAAGAAGTAGAGCACCACCGGCCCCTTGGCCAGCGCATCGGCGAGCGAATAGCGAAAGGTCTTGCCGCCGAGCGCCGCGTTGGCCGTGAATTTCGGCACCGGGTCCCCGATGTCGAGCGCGGCGACGGCCGGCAGGGCCAGCATGGCGGCGGCCGCCATGAAAATTGCGCGCGCGCTGATAGAGAACGTCATGATGTAACCCCGGGTGGAAGCGTTTCGAATTCTAGGACTGCATGCCGCGGTCCATGACGCCTGCCCGCCGCCACGAAAGCACACACGACATGAGGATTGACCTGGACCGCTGGCTTCGCCTGGTGCTGGTCGCGGCCGGCATCGCATTGCTGGGCGCCTGCGGCTCGCTGCCGATCGCCCGCGACCGTCCGGCCGACTACGCTGCGGCGCCCGACCGATCGACCCGGCTGGCCAAGATCGTGGCCGATTCGACACCGCCGGGGGAGCAGTCGGGATTCCGGCTGATGCCCCTGGGCGTCTATTCGCTCGACGCCCGCATCCAGCTCGCCCAGCGGGCCCAGCAATCGCTGGTGGTGCAGTACTACCAACTCGAGAACGACGCCACCGGGCGGCTGCTGATGCGCGCCGTGCGCGAAGCCGCCGCCCGCGGCGTCAAGGTTCGGGTGCTGGTCGACGACCTCTACACCGCCAAGAGCCAGCAGCCGCTGCTGGCGCTATCCCGCACGCCCAACGTGGAGGTGCGGCTCTTCAACCCCTTCTGCTGCGGCCGCGACGGCTTCCTGTCGCGCTTCATCGCCTCGCCGCAGGACATCGCGCGGCTCAACCACCGCATGCACAACAAGCTCTTCATCGCCGACGGCGTGGTGGCGGTGGTCGGCGGGCGCAACATCGCGGACGAGTACTTCGTGCTCAGCCAGGCGCAGAACTTCATCGACATGGACGCCCTGGTGGTCGGCCGGGTGGTGGCCGAGCTCGAGGCGATCTTCGACGCCTACTGGAACGCCGAACAGGCCTGGCCGATTGCCGAGATCGTGCGCGGGCCCGGCGGCCGCCCGCCCGGCCCGGACGACTTCGATGCTTGGATCGGCATGAGTTCCCCGGCGCCTAAGATCGAGCTGCCGCCCTCGGATGTGCTTGGCTACGGGCCGATCACCGAGGAGCTCGACGGCGGTCGCATGGGCCTGCTGTGGGGCGAGGCGCATGCGGTGGCCGATCCGCCGACCAAACTGGCCACGATGAGCGCCGACGAGGCGCTCGCGACCAGCGTGACCATGAAGGTCTGGGGCCTCCTGATGGATGCGCGGTTCGAGGTCGACCTGACCTCGCCCTACCTGGTGCCGGGCGAGAAGGGGATGGCCGCATTCGAGGACCTGTCGCGGCGCAAGGTCAAGCTGACGCTGCTGACCAATTCCCTGGCCGCCAATGACGAGCCGCTGGTACACACCGGCTATGCGCGCTACCGCCAGCGCCTGCTCGCCAGCGGCGCCGACCTCTACGAGCTGAGCCCCGAGCGCACCACCGCCAACAAGCGCTTCGACATGTTCGGCAACTCGCTCGGTCGGCTGCATGCCAAGACAGCTGCGATCGACCGGCGGCGCATTTTCATCGGCTCGATGAACCTGGACCCGCGCTCGGCGACCCAGAACACCGAAATGGGCGTGGTGGTCGACAGCCCCCAGCTGGCGCGCGAAATGCTGCGCGTGATCAACATCAGCAAGCTGCAGAACTCCTACCGCCTGCGGCTGGACAAGGACACCGGCGCCCTCGAATGGCTCACCACCGACGGCGAAAAAGAGATGATCCTCCACTCGGAACCCGAATCCGGCTTTTTCAAGCGTTTCTACAATTCGCTGATTGCCCCGATCGTGCCGGAGATGCTGTTGTAGGCTCGGGGGATGGTTCTTTCACGCCCTTGCAATCCTTTGGCACCGCCCCACATGCTGTGCATGAACGCTACCCACACCCCCGCGCACAAGGCCGACCTGGCCGTCACGCATGTCCTGGCCCAGCTCCTCGAGCGGCTGGAACACAGCGCCGTGCCGGTAGGCCCCGAGCAATACCGGTCGGTGGTGACGCACCTGGTCGAGCAATTCCGCGACGCCGAGCCCGGCTCCGAGCTGGGCCGGCTGCTGGATGCCTATCCGGCCGCCTCCGAGGTGTACGAAAACCTCAACTACCAGCACGCCGGCCTCTGCCGCTCGGCGCTCGACACCTCGCTGGCCGCCGAATTGGCCGCCCGCAAGGCGATCGAACGCGCCATGCACGCCGCTGGACCGGAAGCCGCCCATGAGTAAGGCCGAGGTCAAGACCGCCGTGGTGGCCGACGGGCTGCGCTACAAGGCCAAGGCACCCGGCTCGCCGTTCCGGGCCTCGGCCTCGTTCAGCGGCGCCACCATGTCCTGCTTCATGTGCGGCAAGCATCGGGTCCGCTCGCAAATGCGCACCCGGCAGCTGCTGGGCAAGTCGCAGACCGTCTGCGCGCCGTCCTGCAAGGCACTCGACGAATTGGTGGAAGCCGGCGGCGGCGCCTGAAACGGCGAGCCGGCGGCCGGCTATCGGCCGCTCATTGGCAATTGATTGAGTCAATTTAATACTTCGTGTTGCCTATCCATTGAAGGCAATTCGGACTACAGTTAGAAACAATTGATGCAAGCGATTTGCATCAATACCTAAGTTCTAATTGAGTAGATTCAATGCTTCCAATGAAACCCATTGCCTGCAACGGGTCGAAACTGACTCGAATGCTTGCGAAAGGACGGCCTCTGTGAGCCAGCTGCGTCACGTCATCATGCAGGTCGTCAAGCGCTCGGGTGGCGCGACGCACCATGTCGAGTTCTGCATCGACGACAACTTTGCCGAACGCCTGCGGCAGTTGCGTTCGCTGGTGCCTCCGCTCAATGCGCTCAACAAGCAGCGTGACTTGGTCATCGACAAGGTGCGCGTGCGGTTGCCGACCGCCATCTGGCGCTGCGGGGGCGACATCGACAGCTCCGTCGAAGGATCGTGCATCGTGATCGCTGCCGAAGGCTTCTTCAATTGCGGTGCCAAGGATCGCAAGACGAAGGAAAAGCTGGTCACCTACACCTTCCCGATCGCGCGCCTCATCGAGCTGCACATGGAGCGCCCGGCGGGCGAGACCTTCTACATCCGCGACGGCATCTTCACCAACGACGAGCCGGCGGAGTCCGCCGCCGGCCGTTGGGTCGCCTCGCTGCATGAGCTCGAGGAAATGCGCGTGCCCGAGGCGCCGTCGGATTTCGACACCCTGCAGGGTGTGCCGCTGCGCACCGAGCAGGGCGCGCTGCCGGTGCAACGCGCCAGCCTGAACTGAGCGTCGCGGCCGAGGGCAGGGCCTTACTGCAGCTTGACTTCGACCCGGCGCGCTTCGGCCGGCGGCCCGTCGGCCTGGGTCTGGGCCGGCTTGGCGAGTTCGAGCTTGTCTTCAGGCACGCCGGCAATCTTGAGCGCGGCACCCACGGCCATCGCACGCTGCTTGGCGAGTTCGGCGTTTTTCTCGGGGTCGCCGGTCGCGTCGTGGTAGCCGCTCACCAGCACCCGGCCCCCGCTCTGCACGGCCTTTACGACATCGGCCAGCGCCGCACTGGATCCGGCAGGCACTTCGGCGCTGTTGGTGGCGAAGTAGAACTTGACGACGCCGCCTTCAGTCTTGATCGACGCGTCGGCGGCGGCGACCGGCGCCGCGGCAGGCGCTGCCGCGGCGGGGCCCGGTGACGGTGCGGCCGGTGCGGCCGGCGCGCTGACCGGCGGCGGGGCCACGGCGGGGGTCGTCATCGCGCCCGCTTCGCCGGCGTGGAACTTGACCACCAGCGGCACGATCAGCAGCGCCACGATGTTGATGATCTTGATCAGCGGATTGACCGCCGGGCCGGCCGTGTCCTTGTAAGGGTCGCCCACGGTATCGCCCGTGACCGCCGCCTTGTGCGCCTCCGAACCCTTGCCGCCGTGGTGGCCGTCCTCGATGTACTTCTTGGCGTTGTCCCACGCGCCGCCGCCGGTGCACATCGAGATCGCGACGAACAGGCCGGTGACGATGGTGCCCATCAACAGCCCGCCGAGGGCCTTGGGTCCGAGCAGCAGGCCGACCAGGATCGGCACCACCACCGGCAGCAGCGAAGGGATCATCATTTCCTTGATCGCGGCGCCGGTCAGCATGCTCACGGCGCGGCCGTACTCGGGCTTGCCGGTGCCTTCCATGATCCCGGGGATCTCGCGGAACTGCCTGCGCACCTCCTCGACCACCGAGCCGGCCGCGCGGCCCACGGCTTCCATGGCCATGGCGCCGAAGAGGTAGGGGATGAGGCCGCCGATGAAGAGGCCGACGATCACCATCGGGTCGCTGAGGTTGAAGCTGATGTTGAGCCCGTAGCTCTCGAGCTTGTGGGTGTAGTCGGCAAACAGCACCAGAGCCGCCAGGCCGGCCGAGCCGATCGCGTAGCCCTTGGTCACGGCCTTGGTGGTGTTGCCCACGGCATCGAGCGGGTCGGTGACGTCGCGCACGCTGGCCGGCAGTTCGGACATTTCGGCGATGCCGCCGGCGTTGTCGGTGATCGGGCCGTAGGCGTCGAGTGCGACCACGATGCCGGCCATGCTCAGCATCGCGGTGGCGGCCACCGCGATGCCGTAGAGGCCGGCCAGCATGTAGGAGGCCAGGATCGCGATGCAGACGAAGATCACCGGCCAGGCGGTGGAACGCATCGAGACGCCGAGGCCGGCAATGATGTTGGTGCCGTGGCCGGTGGTCGAGGCCTGCGCGATGTGCTGCACCGGTGAATACTGCGTGCCGGTGTAGAACTCGGTGATCCACACCAGCGCCGCGGTCAGCGCCAGGCCGACGAAGCAGGCGCCGAAGAGCTTCAGCTGGCTGCCGCTGGCGGCGATCGCGTTGTCCGGGATCAGCCAGGCGGTGACGAACCAGAAGGCGATCAGCGACAGGATGCCCGCCACCGCGAGGCCCTTGTAGAGCGCCGGCATCACGTTGACCATGCCCGGCGAGGCCTTGACGAAGAAGCAGCCGATGATCGACGCGATGATCGACACGCCGCCCAGCGCCAGCGGATACAGCACCGCGTTGACCGGCGCCGCGGCCACCATCAGCGCACCGAGCACCATGGTGGCGATCAAGGTCACGGCGTAGGTCTCGAACAGGTCGGCGGCCATGCCGGCGCAGTCGCCGACGTTGTCGCCCACGTTGTCGGCGATCACGGCCGGGTTGCGCGGATCGTCCTCGGGGATGCCGGCCTCGACCTTGCCCACCAGGTCGGCGCCGACGTCGGCGCCCTTGGTGAAGATGCCGCCGCCGAGGCGGGCGAAGATCGAGATCAGCGAGGAGCCGAAGGCGAAGCCGATCAGTGGATTGAGCAGGCTGGCCAGGCTCTTGTCAGGTGTCAGGCTGCCGTTGCCGGTCAGGAACCAATAGAAGCCCGACACGCCGAGCAGGCCCAGGCCGACCACCAGCATGCCGGTGATGGCACCGCCGCGGAAGGCGACGTCGAGGGCCGGGCCGATGCCTTGCGTGGCAGCCTGCGCGGTGCGCACGTTGGCCCGCACGGAAACGTTCATGCCGATGAAGCCGCAGGCGCCCGAGAGCACCGCGCCGATGACGAATCCCACGGCCGTGGTGAAGTCGAGGAAGAGGGCGATCAGGATCGCCAGCACCAGGCCGACGACCGCGATGGTGCGGTATTGCTTCGCGAGGTAGGCCGCGGCGCCGGTCTGGATCGCGGCCGCGATCTCCTGCATTCGGGCATTGCCCGGGTCTTTCGAAAGAATCCAACTGCGCGCCCAGAATCCATAGGCCACGGCCACCAGGCCGCAGACCATGGCAAGGACGAGAGGGGTGTTGCCAGTCATGCCGTTGCTTCTCCAGTCGTTCGTTGTAACTAATGGAGACGAAAGCCGGACCCTGTGCGCAACGCGTACGGGACAGTGCTTCCGCCGCGTTGCTTCCTCGAAGCCCCGGTGCCGTGAAAGGCAGGGACCGATTGGCCAACGTGGGCAATTTACAGGCAAAAACGGCTTTGTGTGCGACTGTCCGGTGACATGGAAAGTAAACTTCGGGTTTGTCCGCATCCCGCTAACACTTTCAACTACTCCAAGTCAGACCATGTCCCTCGGCCAAGTTTCCCCCGGCAAAGACGCCCCCGAAGCCTTCAATGTCGTCATCGAGATCCCGATGAACGCCGACCCGATCAAGTACGAAGTCGACAAGGAATCGGGCGCGATCTTCGTCGACCGCTTCATGACCACCGCGATGCACTACCCGACCAACTACGGCTACGTGCCGCAGACGCTGTCGGGCGACGGCGATCCGGTCGACGTGCTGGTGATCACCCCCTGGGCGCTGGTGCCTGGCGTGGTGGTGCCGTGCCGCCCGATCGGCATCCTGATGATGGAAGACGAGGCCGGTGTCGACGGCAAGGTGCTGGCCGTGCCGACCACCAAGGTGCTGCCCATCTACAGCCACTGGAAGACGGTGGAAGACGTGAACCAGATGCGCCTCAAGGCCATCACGCACTTCTTCGAGCACTACAAGGACCTCGAGGCCGGCAAGTGGGTCAAGGTGCTCGGCTGGGAAGGCATCGATGCCGCCAAGAAGGAAATCATGGACGGCATCGCGAACTACAAGAAGTAAACGCCGCCGCAGCAAATCAACGCCTCGCGATCTCGGTCGCGGGGCGTTTGTTCATTCGGCTGCGGTGTGGCGGAACGGGCTGCGTTCGCCCAGGTGGTCCATGTAGTTCTCGATGCCTGCGCCTTCGCGCTCCAGAAAGCGCTCGACCGCGTCGGCGAAGGCCGGGTGGGCCAGCCAGTGGGCACTGGTCGTGCGTACCGGCATCAGCGCGCGCGCCATCTTGTGCTCGCCCTGGGCGCCGCCTTCGAAGCGACGCACGCCGTGCTCGATGCACCACTGCAGCGGCTGGTAGTAGCAGGCCTCGAAATGCAGGCAGTCGACCCGTTCGAGCGCACCCCAGTAGCGGCCGTAGGCGACCCGCGGCGCGGGCGAGTCGTCCGCGCCGCCGGGCCCGGCCGACAGCGCGATCAGGCTGGACGCGATCGGCTTGCCCTCGCGCTCGGCGATGAACAGCAGCCAGGCCTCGGGCATGGCCGCGGCCATGCGATGGAAGAAGTCGCGGTTCAGGTAGGGCGGATTGCCGTGCTCGCGATAGGTGCGGGCATAGCAGCGGTAGAAGAAATCCCAGTCGGCCGCGCGGATGTCGGTGCCGCGCGACCAGCGGAAGGAGACGCCGGCGTCGTGCACCTTGCGGCGTTCCTGGCGAATCTTCTTGCGCTTGTCGTGGGCGAGGCTGGCGAGGAAAGCGTCGAAGCTTGGCCAGTCGGCATTGTCCCAGTGGAACTGGACCGTGTGACGCAGCATCAGGCCGGCTTCCGAGCAGGCGGCGATGTCCTCGTCGGCGCCGAACAGCAGGTGCAGCGACGACAGTTCCTCCTCCTTGCACCAGGCGACCAGGGCCTGCACCAGCAAGGCGCGGCTCTCGGCATCGCGGGCCAGCAGGCGCGTCCCCGGCACCGGCGTGAAGGGCACCGCGCAGACCGCCTTCGGGTAGTAGGCCAGCCCGTGCTGCTCGTAGGCGTTGGCCCAGGCCCAGTCGAACACGTACTCGCCGTACGAATGGTCCTTGATGTAGAGCGGGCAGGCCGCCATCAACTGCTTGCCGCGCCAGAGCGTGACGAACTGCGGCGTCCAGCCGCTCGCCGGCGAGGCGCTGGCGCTGGCGTCGAGCGCGGCCAGGTAGGCGTGGCGCATGAACGGGGAGGGCGCAGGCTGCAGGGCCAGCAGTGCGTCCCAGTCGGCGTCGTCGATCTCGGACGGCGAGCGGTGGATGCGGACGATCGGCGTGGTCAAGGGCGTGGGGTCAGCGTTGCTTGCCGGGCCCGAAGGACTCGGCGATATAGATGCCGCCCAGCACCAGCGCCAATGCGAGCGCGTGGTAGGCGGAGAGCGGCTCGCCGAGGACCAGCACCGCCAGCAGCGGGCCGAAGATCGGCACCAGGTTCAGGAACAGCCCGGCCCGCGCCGGCCCGATCGCCTCGACCGCCTGGATGAAGAAGATCTGCGAGACGAAGCTCGGCAGCAGGCCGATGAAGATGATCAGGGCGACCCCGGTGGCGGTCGGCATGAAGAAGTGGCCGGTGACGATCTCGGCCACCACCAGCGGCACCGAGGTGAGGGCCGCCACCGCCGCCATCGCGGCGAAGAAGACGATGGCCGGCACCGCCGGCCGGTTGCGCAGCGCGAGCGCATAGCCGGCATACAGCAGGCACGCCAGCACGATCCAGAGGTCGCCGATGTTGAAGGCGAGGCCGGCCAGCAGCGCGAACTGCCCGCGCGATGCCACGACCACGATGCCGGTCAGCGTCACCAGCACGCCGACGATCTGCAGCAGGCCGATCCGGCTGCCGAAGAAGATGAAACCGCCCAGCAGCACGAGCACCGGAATGGTGCCCTGGATGATCGCGATGTTGATGGCGGTGGTGTGGTGCGCCGCGGCGTAGAAGAGGGCGTTGAAGCCGGTGAAGCCGAGCGTGCCCATCAAGGCGATGGAGCGCCAGGACGGCCGCAAGGCCCGCCAGTGCGTCGAGATCTCGCGTCGCGAACTCAGGGCCAGTGCGAGGCAGCAGACGATCCAGCGCGAGAAGGTCAGCATCATCGGCGAGACCTCACCCACCGCCAGCCGGGCCGCCACGGCATTGGCGCCCCAGGTCAGCGTCGCCAGTACCAGCAGCAGGTAGGCCCGGCCCTGGGGCCGGGGCGCAACGGCGCCGGAGAAGCTGGGGGAAGAAGAACCTGTGCGCATCGCCCGTCGAGGGTAACAGCCCGCGCCGCGGCGCGTGGAACGTGGTCCGCAAGCCATGCGATTCGAAGGCCGATGACATAATCGACCAGCCTTTTTTTCTACATCGACATGACCCTGAAACTCGCCATCGCGCAGCTCAATTTCGTCGTGGGCGACCTCGCCGGCAACGCTCGCAAGATCGTCGACGCGGCCCGCGACGCCTATGGACAGGGTGCGCGCCTGCTGCTCACGCCCGAACTGTCGATCTGCGGCTATGCCGCCGAGGACATGTTCCTGCGGCCGGCCTTCGTCACTGCCTGCGACGACGCGGTGCGCGCCGTGGCCGCCGAACTGGCCGACCTCGACGGCATGGTGGTGGTGGTGGGACATCCCACGGGCGGCAGCCTGCGCAGCCGGTCGGTCGCGGTGCAGCTGCGCCACAACGCCGCCAGCGTGCTCAGCGAAGGCCGCATCCTCGACACCTACGCCAAGCGCGAACTGCCGAACTACCAGGTGTTCGACGAGCGCCGCTACTTCACGCCGGGCGACGGCGTCTGCGTGTTCGAGGCCGGCGGCATCCGGGTCGGTCTGCTGATCTGCGAGGACGCCTGGTTCG
Source organism: Variovorax ginsengisoli (assembly GCF_030486595.1). Classification (GTDB taxonomy): domain Bacteria; phylum Pseudomonadota; class Gammaproteobacteria; order Burkholderiales; family Burkholderiaceae_C; genus Variovorax; species Variovorax ginsengisoli_B. Next base: position 262,878 of record NZ_JAUJZH010000008.1, read on the forward strand.
ACGCCCCGGCCCAGCTCGCCAAGGACGGCGGCGCCGAGATCCTCGCGGTCATCAATGCCTCGCCTTTCCATGTCGGCAAGGAGGGCGAGCGGGTCGCGCGCATGGCCGAGCGCGCCACCGCGGTGGGGCTGCCGCTGGTCTACGCGCACCTGGTGGGCGGCCAGGACGAGGTGGTGTTCGACGGCGCCTCCTTCGCCCTCGAGGCCGACGGCGCCAGGGTCGTGCAGGCCGAGAGCTTCCAGGAGCGCCTGGTCTTCGCCCAGCTCGAACTGCGCGCGACCGGCGTCGGCTTCGTGCGCAGCGAGGGCGCTGTCGCCGCGCCGCGCGCGCCCGAGGCCCAGCTCTGGGATGCGCTGGTCGTGGGCGTGCGCGACTACATCGGCAAGAACGGTTTTCCGGGCGCCATCCTCGGCCTGTCGGGCGGCATCGACTCCGCGCTGGTGCTGGCGATCGCGGTCGACGCGCTCGGCAAGGACCGCGTGCGGGCCGTGATGATGCCCTCGCCCTATACCGCCGACATCAGCTGGATCGACGCCCGCGAAATGGCAAAGCGGCTCGGCGTGCGCTATGACGAGATCTCCATCAAGCACACCTTCGAGTCCTTCCGCGGCGCGCTGGCCGAGGAGTTCAAGGGCCTGGCCGAGGACACGACCGAAGAGAACCTGCAGGCCCGCATCCGCGGCACCCTGCTCATGGCGCTGTCGAACAAGTTCGGCTCGATCGTGCTGACCACCGGCAACAAGAGCGAGATGGCCACCGGCTACTGCACGCTGTACGGCGACATGGCGGGCGGATTCGCGGTCATCAAGGACCTGCTGAAGACCACCGTGTTCGCCCTGGCGCGCTGGCGCAATGCGCACGACCCGTACGGCACCGGCACCGAGCCGATCCCCGAGCGGATCATCACCCGGCCGCCCAGCGCCGAACTGCGGCCTGACCAGACCGACCAGGACAGCCTGCCGCCATACGACATCCTGGACGGCATCCTGGCGCGCTACATGGAAGACGACGAAGGCATCGACGAAATCATCGCCGCCGGCTACGAACGCGCTGTCGTCGAGCGGGTGGCGCGCCTCATCAAGATCAACGAGTACAAAAGGCGCCAGGCGCCGGTGGGTATCCGCGTCACCCATCGCAGCTTCGGCAAGGATTGGCGCTACCCTATCACCAGCAAGTTCAACGAAACCGCCGGAAGAAAGACCGTATGAAGCAAATCACCGCCATCCTCAAACCGTTCAAGCTCGATGACGTGCGCGAGGCCCTGGCTGAGGTCGGCGTCACCGGACTCACCGTCACGGAGGTCAAGGGCTTCGGCCGCCAGAAGGGCCACACCGAGCTCTACCGCGGCGCCGAGTACGTGGTCGACTTCCTGCCCAAGATGCGCGTGGAGGTGGTCGTCAACGAGGCCGACGTCGAACGCTGCGTCGACGCCATCGTCAGTGCCGCGCGCACCGGCAAGATCGGCGACGGCAAGATCTTCGTCACCAACGTCGAGCGCGTGGTTCGGATCCGCACCGGCGAAGAAGACGAAGCCGCTGTATAGGCTCGCCCCCAGGTTGCCCGGCACTTCGTGTCCGGGCGCCCACCCCCGTCCGGGGGCGACACCGGCGGCCTGGCAGAGCCAGTTCCGCGGTGTCTCACCAACTTGGGCCTGGCTGCGCCAGCCCCTTCGCGATCAAAGAACTTCGGCCAGCTTGTCGCCTTTGGGGTGGCGCCTGGCTTCGTCGGCCAGGGACTCGAGCAGGGCGGGGGCGTCGGTGCCGGTGCGCACCAGGGTCATCTGCCAGTCGTTCATGAAGCCGGCGCGCACGCTCTCGGCCAGGAAGGAGAGCATGCCGTCGTAGTAGCCGCCGGCGTTCAGGATGCCCACCGGCTTGTCGTGGTAGCCGAGTTGGCGCCAGGTCCAGATCTCGAACAGTTCCTCGAAGGTGCCGATGCCGCCGGGCAGGGCCAGGAAGGCGTCGGCGCGTTCGCCCATCATGGCCTTGCGCTCGTGCATGGTGTCGACCACGTGCAGTTCGTCGCTCTGGCGGTTGGCGAGTTCCTTGTCGACCAGGGCCTTGGGAATGATGCCGACCACCCGGCCGCCGGCCGCGCGGGTGGCCTCGGCCACGGTGCCCATGAGGCCGGTGCGACCGCCGCCGTAGACCAGCTGGCCGCCGCGCTCGCCGATCCAGCGGCCCACCGCCTGCGCCACGATGGTGAATTCAGGACGCTCGCCGGGACGCGAGCCGCAATAGACGCAAATCGAGAAAGAGGGGGGAGTCATCATCCCCCGATCATGCCGCGGGCCTGAGACTTTGCGGGACAGTCCAAGAAACTGCGCAGCAGTTTTTGCTCTGTCCTCGACTTCCTGAGACCTTGCGGGACAGACCAAGAAACTGCGCAGCAGTTTTTGCTCTGTCCTCAACTGACTAAGAACTTATCCGTAAATTATGTTGACGTCGGCAGGTACCTTGCGGAAGGCAATGATGGCAGCGGCAAGGTGGTTGAGGGCGACGAAGCTGCGCTCGAGTTTCTCGTAGCGC
>NZ_JAUJZH010000072.1 GCF_030486595.1 Variovorax ginsengisoli
CGTTTCAGCCTGATCGTGGACGATCCGGGCGCGCGCGAGTGATCTTGACCGTTGGCATGCTGGCCGATTTTTCGGCCTGCCATGCCTACCACCAGGATCACGATGCGACAGATACGACAGGTCTTGCGCCTGCACCTCGAAGCCGACCTGAGCTACGCCCAGGTCGCCCGCGCCGTCGGTATCGGCAAGGGAACCGTCGGCAAGTTCATGCTGCTGGCGCGCGCCGCCGGCGTCGACTGGGGCGTCGCCCAGACCCTCTCGGACGCTGAGCTCGAGGCCCGCCTGTACAGGCCGGCCGTGCCGCGTTCGAGTCGCCAGCTCGAGCCCGACTACGCCTGGATCCACCAGGAACTCAAGCGCCCCGGCGTCACCCTGCAGTTGCTTTGGGAGGAGTACCAGCGTCGGCACAGCGAAGGCGGCGAGCCGGCTTACAAGTACACAAGCTTCTGCGTCAAGTACCGGGCCTGGGTCATGAGCCTGAAGCGCTCGATGCGCCAGACCCACGCAGCCGGCGAGCGCCTGTTCGTCGACTACGCCGGGCAGACCGTGCCGGTGATCGATGCGGCCAGCGGCGAGATCCGGCGCGCCCAGATCTTCGTGGCGGTGCTGGGTGCGTCCAACTTCACCTACGCTTGTGCCACCGCGACGCAGACCACAGCCGACTGGGTCGGCTCGATCATCGACGCGTTGGAGTTCTGTGGGGGCGTTCCTCGCCTGATCGTTCCCGATCAACCGCGTGCCCTGATCGCGCGGCCCGATCGCTACGAGCCCACCGTCAACCGCCTGGTCGATGAGTTCTGCGACCACTACGACGTGGCGGTCCTTCCAGCGCGCCCCGCTCGTCCGCGCGACAAGCCGAAGGTCGAAGTCGGAGTCCAAGTGGTCGAGAGATGGATCCTGGCGCGCCTTCGCAACCGGCGCTTCTTCAGCCTGCCCGAACTCAACGCTGCCATTGCCGAGTTGCTCACCGACCTGAACGCCCGGCCGTTCAAGAAGCTGCCCGGCTGCCGCGCAAGTGCCTTCACCGCGCTGGATCAACAGGCCCTGCGCCCGCTGCCGGCCACGCGCATGCCGATCGCGCGCTTCAAGCGCGCCCGCGTCAACATCGACTATCACATCGAACTCGATGGCCACTACTACAGCGTGCCGCATCGGCTCGTGCGCACCTTGGTGGAACTGCGCGTCACTGCCACCACGGTGGAGATTCTCAGCGGCAACCAACGCGTGGCCGTTCACCCGTACAGCGCCCGGCGCGGCGCCCACACCACGACGGCCGAACACATGCCGGCGTCGCACCGCGCGCATCGCGAGTGGACACCCGCCAGGCTCATCGCCTGGGGCGAGCGCATCGGCGCGGCCACCGCCGGCGTGGTGCGCTGGCAGATGGAGCACCGCCCTCATCCCGAGCAGGGCTACCGGGCGTGCCTGGGACTGCAACGCCTGGCACGCCAGTTCGGCGACGCCCGGCTCGAAGCCGCCTGTGCGCGGGCGCTGTCGATCCGGTCGCCGACCTATCGAAGCGTGAACTCGATCCTGGCCGCGGGCCTGGATCGCCAGCAGGTGCCGGCCGAGCCGACACAGGCGTCCTTGCCACTGCACGACAACGTGCGCGGCCCCGACTACTACCACTGACGAAGGAGAACCCTTGCTCAACGAACACACCCTGGATCAACTGCGCGGCCTGCGCCTGGACGGCATGGTCCACGCACTGGCCGACCAGGCCACCAGCACGGCGGCGACCGAACTGAACTTTGAGGAGCGCCTGGCGATGCTGGTGCAGCGCGAGATCGACTGGCGCGACGGCAAGCGCCTGACCCGCCTGCTCAAGGCGGCCAAGCTCAAGGTGGCCAGCGCCTGCATCGAGGACATCGACTGGCGTGGTTCGCGCGGGCTCGACCGCAGCCTCGTCACCACGCTGGCCGGCTGCGATTGGCTGCGCCATGGCCGCTGCGTCCTGATCACGGGAGCGACCGGAGTCGGCAAGACCTGGTTGGCGTGCGCGCTGGCGCAGCAGGCCGCGCGCTCGGGCTTCACTGTGCTGTACACGCGGGCACCCCGTCTGCTAGAAGAACTGCGGGTGGCCCATGGAGACGGCAGCTTCGGGCGGCGCCTTGCACAACTGGCGCGCATCGACCTCCTGGCCATCGATGACTTCGCGATCGCGCCGGTCACGGCGGCCGAGCGAAACGACCTGCTGGAACTGTTGGACGACCGCGTGGGCACGCGAGCTACGCTGATCACCAGCCAGTTGCCAGTGAGTGCGTGGCACGAATGGCTGAACGACCCGACGCTGGCCGATGCCATCCTGGACCGCATCGTGCACGCGGCGCACAAGATCGCGCTCAAGGGCGAGTCGATGCGCAGAAAGCAGGTGATGCCATGACCGCTTCGCGCAGTTCGTGCAGCGCCACCGCCGTCGCGCCGAACACGGCTTGCCCACCGCGGCGGTCGTTCGTCGCAAGCGACGCCCGCCGCCGTGGACAAGCCTGCGCTGTAGAGAGGCCTATCCACACCGCCTTCGGCGCCGCGTTGACCACCCCGGCGATGCTCGCCGGCGTGGACAACGCTCGGCGCTTCACCAAGATCATGGACGACTGAGATACCATGAACCCCTTCACTCGCGTGCTTCCGTGATCGTCCACGATCACCTTGAAACACCGTCCGCGATCACGCTGAAACCAGCGTCCACGATCGCTGAAATGCGCA
>NZ_JAUJZH010000073.1 GCF_030486595.1 Variovorax ginsengisoli
TGGGTATTCCGGAGCATCGTGACCGACCATTCCGGGCGAACGTGACCGAGGATTCCGGGCGAACGTGACCGGTGATTCCGGGCTGAACGTGACCGATTTCGGGGTACTCCGGAATGAGCGGTCACGATGCCGGAATCGGCGGTCACGGCAGCGGAACGCTGCCGTACGTCATCGTGTTGGTGTTGCGCATTTCATCCACCCCACGCGGGTAGCCTCGCCGGCATTTGCCGGAGACAGGCTTGCCCGCACCAAGGATCAACATGCGCAAGATCAAGGACGTCCTACGTCTCAAACTCGACGCTCGCCTCTCTCATGAGCAGATCGCGACCTCTCTGGGAATCTCCAAGGGCGCCGTGTCCAAGTACGTCGGCAAGGCGGCCGCCGCAGGCCTGGACTGGGCCACCATTCAGCCGATGAGCGAGACCGCGCTGGAGCGGTATGTCGTGCACGGTCGCCTGGACCGACCGACCCACTATGTGCTGCCCGACTACGGACGCATCCATCAGGAGCTGCGACGCAAGGGAATGACCCTCATGCTGCTCTGGGAGGAGTACGTCGGCGCCCACCCCGAGCAGCCGACGTACCGTTACAGTCAGTTCTGCGAACGGTACCGCCGCTACGCGATGTGCCTGAAGCGTTCGATGCGCCAGATCCACCGCGCCGGCGAGAAGATGTTCGTCGACTACGCCGGCCCGACCGTCGAACTCGCCGACGGAGGCCGTGCGCACATCTTTGTGGCGGCCCTGGGCGCATCCAGCTATACCTACGCGTGCGCCACGCCGCGCGAGACCATGGCCGACTGGCTGCAGGGCTGCGCGCGTGCCCTGAGCTTCTTCGGCGGTGTGCCTCAGTTGATCGTGCCCGACAACCCCAAGGCCATGATCGCGAACCCGAACCGCTACGAGCCGCGCGCCAATGAGACGGTGGAGGACTTCGCGCGTCACTACGGCACCTCGGTATTGCCGGCCAGGCCTCGCCATCCGCAGGACAAGGCCAAGGTCGAATCGGCCGTGCAGGTGGTGGAGCGCTGGATCCTCATGCGACTTCGCCACCAGCGCCTCGCTACCGTCGACGACGTGAACGAGGCGATCGAGCCCTTACTCGAGAGGCTCAACAGCAAGGCGTTCCAGAAACTGCCTGGCAGCCGGGCGAGTGCCTTCGCCGATGTGGACGCGCCGGCGTTGCAGGCGCTGCCTCTGCAGCCCTGGGAATGGGCTGCCTTCAAGAACGTGCGGGTGCACATCGACCATCACGTCGAGATCGAAGGCCACCGGTACAGCGTCCCCCAGGACCTCGTGGGACTGCTGCTGGAGGCGCGCATCACGACGAACGCGGTCGAGCTGCTGCACCGCGGCCAGCGTGTCGCCTCTCATCAGCGAAGCGCGCACAGGGGCGGCTTCACGACGGTCGTCGCTCACTTGCCAGCGGCGCACCGCGCCCACCTTCAATGGACGCCCGAGCGGCTGGTGCATTGGGGAGAAAGCATCGGCGCGGCCACCGGCCGCCTGGTGACTCGCCTGATCGAGGCGCAACGCCACCCCGAGCATGGCTACCGGGCGTGCCTCGGACTGCTGTCGCTCGCGCGGCGCTACGGCCGCGAGAGGCTGGAGGCAGCCAGCGTGATCGCCCTGGAGCTCGGCACGGCGAAGTACGTCCATGTGAAAGCCATCCTGGTCAACGAGCGCGACAAGGTTGCCGCGAGCACGGCGCCGAGCTGGACCAGTCCTCCCCATGAGCATGTGCGCGGCCCAGGCTACTACCAATGACGCCGGCTGCGCTCACTGAACACCCGAACAAGGAATACCCGATGATGATGAACACGACCCTCGACCAACTGCGAAGCCTCAAGCTGCTGGGCATGGCAGCTGGACTGCAGGACCAGCTCACGAGCGCTGGCATGACGACCATGAGCTTCGAGGAGCGCACGGCCTTGCTGGTCGAGCGCGAAGTGCACTGGCGCGGCGACAAGCGACGCGAACGGCTCTTGAAGGAGGCTCGCCTGAAGTACCCGCAAGCGGCCATCGAAGACATGGATGCTCGCGCCGGTCGCGGCGTTGATCGCAAGGCCGTGATGAGCCTGGCGCTGGGCGACTGGATCGATTCGGGCCACAGCGTCCTGATCACCGGACCGACCGGGGCGGGCAAGTCTTGGCTGGCCTGCGCGCTTGCGCAGTACGCCTGCCGGCGCGGCCGATCCGCGTACTACCAGCGAATGCCTCGGCTCGGTGAGGAACTGCGCATCCGCCACGGCAACGGGACCTTCGGAAAATGGCTGATCCAACTGGCCAAGACCGATGTGCTGCTGCTCGACGACTGGGGCATGGCCGCGCTGGATGTTCAAGCCAGGTCCGACCTGCTGGAGATCATTGACGACCGGGCGGCCAACAAGGCCACCATCATCACCAGCCAACTGCCCATCGAGCACTGGCATGCCTGGGTCGGCGACGCCACCATCGCCGACGCAATCCTCGATCGCCTGATGCAGCAGAACCACCGACTCACCCTCACGGGCGAGTCATTGCGGCAGACCGCGAAAACGCCCCAAAAGGAGAAGAACAAAGACCCATCGTGACCGCCACTTCTACAATCTGAACGCGCAACTCAACACGCATGACGACCGGTCACGATGCCGCGGAATCGTCGGTCACGTTCGCCGGAATACGCA
>NZ_JAUJZH010000074.1 GCF_030486595.1 Variovorax ginsengisoli
TGTCGGCGCCGGTTGAACTTTGACCCACCCTGCCGGTTGAACTTTGACCCGGGGATGGAAGCCGGCATCGTGGTTGCCGACTGTGGATAACTGTAGCTGTTTCCTCCTTTCTTGCTTTGCTTGATGTTCGGTCTTAGAGGGCGCGGAGGGCGAAGCCCGCAGCGCCTTGTCCCTTCGAAGCGTTGATCAGGCGAGGGCTTCCGGTGGCGCCTTGGCCTCCTTTCGTTCCTGTTCGCGAGCGCGGATGCGCTTCTTCGTGTTGGCCGTGGCGTGCGTGATGCGGTAGCTGTCGTTGCCCGTCTCCACGATGTGGCAGTGATGCGTGAGTCGGTCCAGCAGCGCGGTGGTCATCTTCGGATCCACGAACACGCTGGACCATTCGGCGAAGTCCAGGTTGGTCGTCACCACCACGCTGGTGTGCTCGTAGAGCTTGGAGAGTAGGTGGAACAGCAGCGCCCCGCCGGCCTGACTGAAGGGCAGGTATCCCATCTCGTCCAAGACGACCGCATCCAGGCGCAGCATGCTCGCCGCAATGCGACCGGCCTTGCCTTGGGCCTTCTCCTGCTCCAGCGCGTTGACCAGGTCCACCGTCGAGTAGAAGCGCACGCGCTTGCCATGCTGCACGATGCCGGCCACGCCGATGGCCGTCGCAAGATGGCTTTTGCCGGTGCCGGGTCCGCCCACCAACACGACGTTGTGCGCTTCATCTGTGAAGCTCATGTCGGCCAGTTGCAGCACCAGCTTGCGATCCACCGGAGAGACCTCGAAGTCGAACCCCGCAAGATCCCGATGCACCGGGAACTTTGCCGCGTTCAGCTGGTGGCTGACCGAGCGCGTGGCGCGCTCGGTCGTCTCGGCGCGCAGCATCTGCTCGACGAGCCAGCGCGATCGCTCCAGCTCGGCGTTGTTCTGCTCGATCAGATCGGCCCACGTCCCGGCCATGCCGTGCAAGCGCAGCGCCTTGAGTTCGGCAATGACGTCACGCATGGTCGGCCTCCTGGATGTTGCGCAGCCGGTCATAGCGAGCTGTGTCGGCAATCGGCGGTGTCAGCACCTGCAGCGCTGTCTCCACATTGGCCGGCCGCGGCGCCGCGTTCAGACGCGCGAGCACGTTGATGACGTGCTCGACGCTCACGCGCCCCGAGGGCGGCGCGCCGTCCAACGCCAACTCCACGGCCACCAGCACCGCCTCCAGTCCCGCTGTCGGCACCAGAGCCAGCACCCGGGCCATCAGGCGATCGCCTCCGGTCTCGCGCAACAGCGCGCGGCGCAGCCGTTGCAGCGGCTGCGGCAGGTCCGTGAACGGCGCCCCATTGCGCAACGCTCCCGGCTTCCTCTGCACCAGCGGGATGTAGTGCTGCCAGTCGTAGCGCGTCTTGCCCTTGTCCGTGAGCCGCTCGTGCTCGGCCACGAGGGCGTCGCCAGCCACCACCGTCACGCGCGTCGGGTACAGGTGCGTGCTGACCATCTGCCCGGCCAGTTCGCACGGCACCGAGTAGCGGTTGCGCGCCACCGACACCAGGCAGGTGCTGCTCACCCGGGCCACCTCCTCGACGTAGCCATCGAACGCGACGGGCATCGGCATCAATTGCCCCCGCTCGTGCTCGAGCATCTCGGCGACGCTGAACTGCTTGTGCTCGGGATGCCGGACCTCTTGCCAGAGCGCCCGGCAGCGCTCTCCCAGCCAGGCATTGAGCTCGTCGAAGCTGGCGAAGCGCCGCTCGCGCGCGTCGATCCAGATGCGCCGCCGGCTGTCCTGGACGTTCTTCTCCACCACGCCCTTCTCCCAGCCGGAGGCCACGTTACAGAAGTCGGGGTCGTACAGGTAGTGTGCGCACATCACCGAGAAGCGCGCGTTGACCGTGCGGCCCTTGCCCTTGTGCACCTTGTCCACGGCGGTCTTCATGTTGTCGTAGATCCCCCGGCGAGCCACACCGCCCAGCGCGGCGAACGACCGGGTGTGGGCATCGAACAGCATCTCGTGTCCCTGGCTCGGGTACGCCACCAGCCAGAACGCCCGGCTCGCGCACAGCTTCATGTGCGCGACCTGCAGTTTGCGGTAGATCCCGCCGATCACCAGCGCCTCGTCGCTCCAGTCGAATTGGAACGCCTCGCCCAACTCGAAGGCCAGTGGCACGAACGCTTTGCCGACCGCAACACTCCCTTGCTGCGCTCGCCACGCTCGAATGAAGTCGGTCAGCTGGGTGTAGCCGCCTTCATAGCCCGCCGCCGCAATCTGCTGCAGCAGTGCTCGCGCGGTTCGCCGCTCCTTCCTCGGTCGACGCGCGTCGGCCAACAACGCCATCTCCACCATCTCGATGAACGGCGTCAGCTTCGTCGAGGCCGCTCGGCGCACGTACTTCGGTGGCTGCGCCACCGGCACGCGCAGGTACTTCCTGACCGTGTTGCGCGACAGGCTCGTTGCCCTCGCGATCTCTCGCACCGATTTGTTCTCGCGGTGGTGCATCCGCAGGACCTTGCCAATCATGGCCATGGTGATCAATCCTCATACCCCCACCGCTTAAAAAAGCAGCAGGGTAGGCTGAACACCCGGGTCAAATTTGAACCGGCACAACCCTCACAGGTGGGTCAAATTTCGGCCGGCGCCAACA
>NZ_JAUJZH010000075.1 GCF_030486595.1 Variovorax ginsengisoli
CTATCGCTTGAACCGCTCCGCCGGCACCGCGCCCTTCCGCTTCACCTTGACCCAGTCCCGGCTCCGGCTGCCGGGCACGTAGATGCTGTCGTCGCGTTTGGCCACCAGGCCTTCCAGCTTGAGACCGAGGACTGCGTCGTTGACGATGCGCGGGATGTCCTCGTCGAAGTGGCCCACGGCCAAGACGTGCTCGGGACTCGGGTCCAGCAGCTCCGCGAGGAGCGCCTTGCGCTGCAGGAGCGTGTGCTGGGTGATGTCGATTTCCATGGTCAACCATCAGGTCGAACACTGCATAGCCCACGAGGTCGCAGCCCTCGTACCAGCGGCGCCGGCGCGCGCGGTCCTGGAGGCGATTGAAGTCGGAGCGGCCGATCTCATCGAACGCGCACACCTCGCCATCTGTCACGTAGGATCCGCCGCGCAGCGCAGCCAACGACTTGGCCACCTCTGGGAACCAGCGCGTCGCGTCGGCGCCGTTGCGGGTGCGCAGCTGGCACTTGCCGTCCCCGAACATCGCCGTCATTCGGTAACCGTCGTACTTGATCTCGAATATCCAGCCGGGCGCGGTCAACGGGAGCGGCCGCTCGTCGAGCAGCATCGGCGGGTAGTCAACAAGGTCCATGTCACAAAAAGTGCACCGCCTGTAGGGCGCCGGCTGTCAGAAATTGGCGCGATTTGCTGAATGCGACGCCGCCCAGAGTGCGTCGAAATCTCCATCTAACTAGGAGACTCACATGGCAGACGACCCCAAGAAAACAGGCGACGACCGAAAGCAGATCTCACTGAAAGAGCCGCATGAAGTGCGGAGCTGGACGAACGCACTGGGTGTGACCGAGCAAAAACTGCGTGCCGCTGTCGCCGCAGTGGGCCACTCGGTGGAGAAGGTGCGCGAGTACCTTCGGAAGAAATGACCGCGAGAAAGTCCGGCGTCATGAAGGCCGGAGACCCGAAGTTCGCCGACACTGTCCGCCTCATTGAGTCCTTCGTCGACATGCCGCGGAAACCGGCCAAGCGCGCGCCCGCGAGGAAACCCGCCACGCCGACCAAGACCGCGGCGAGCACGAAGCGCTAGTTGATCAACTCTGCAAAGAAAGCCGCCCAGAACCAGTTGGTGTGCTTGTGGTGGCGGCTGCTCATCAGCCGGTATCGAACCCGGACACGGCCGATGTCCGGGACATCAATTTCGGCGTGCAGCTCTGCTGGCTTCCCATCATCAGGCGCAGGAAGCGTCTGGCCGGCCCGGCTGATCAGCTCTCCGGGGATCTTGGCCGGGATGCCGTTGGGCTCGTAGAAGGACATGAGGCCAGCATAGCGCGTCAGGACTTGAGCCTGTCCCCCCTCTAGCTGGGGGGTGGCACGGTCGGGTAGATGCTGGACAAGGCTTTACCTGCGCGATACGCGGATTCCAGCAAGCCCTGTCAACAGGGCCCGCTGCGCGGCGTTGGTCAGGTAGTAGTCAACGACCTGGAGTCCCTTATGAACAAAATTCGTCTCATTGGAACTTGCATCGCGATCGGTGGCATCGCCATGCTGAGCGGTTGCGTCGCTGTGCCTACGGGCCCCTACTACGGTAGCCCGGCGTATTCCCAGCCTTACTACGTGGAGCCCGGCCAGGCCGTGGTCGGAGCACCTTCCGTTTACATCAACGGCACGTACTCCCGGGGGCAAGGGTACTACCCCAGACCTTACTACCAGGGGCGCTCCGATCCCTACTATGGTCAGGCGCCCGCTTATGGATCCCGCCGACCTTTCCCGCCGCCTGGCGCACCCAGGCCGCCGGGATTCGGTGGCGAGTCGGGTCCAGGCGGAGCGTTTGATCCCGACCACGGTCCGGGTCGCGGAGCAGATCGTCCTTGACCGCGGCAAAGCCTGCGATCTATCAGGCTGAAGACCGGCGGCTGAACGGTCGCTGAACGGGGGCAGCGATACGATCCCGGCATGAACCCTCTGCGGCACATCTCGGTCTACGTGGACGAGCCGGCGCCTGGCCACTTTCACTGGGTCCTGCACGAAGGCTCGCCTTGCTCGGTCTGGATCGACATCGCCGACAGCGAGCAGTCCTACCCCTCGTGGACCGAGGCCTTCGAGGCTGGCATCGTGGAGCTCTACCGCACGGTGGCGGACGAGCGTACCGGGCCGAGGGCGATAGGTGAGGACGAAGACGCCGACCCGGTCGGCTTAAGGTCAGGGAACGCCGGGCCAGTGCGCTTGGCCGAAGATCTCGATCGAGAGCACGAAGCCTAGCGCGGCTTGCGTTCGGTCGCCGGCTTTCTTCGGAACCTTGGCGAGCTTCTTGAGGGCCTGCTGCTGCCTGAAGTCGAGCAAGCCTGGAACGCGCGGGGCGCTGTCTGAACATGGTTTGGGGGCCTCAAAGGGTCGTGTCCCATTCCGTGGTGTAGGTCCACAGCCCGGAGAAGGCTGAGCTGCACGGTACTCAGCGTGCCACTGCGGACAGCCGAGTGGGCGCAGTATCGCTCAGGGTC
>NZ_JAUJZH010000076.1 GCF_030486595.1 Variovorax ginsengisoli
ATGCGAGATCACCGAGCTTCGTACTTCCACTTCCATCGTTTGCTCCTTGGAGTTGATGGGTGAGGAAAATTCGACGACCACAGATGGGGATTATTGGAAGACCACTGACAGACAGCCAACGCATGACGCTGCGAGTGGAACAAGGCAAGGGACACAAGGACCGCTATGCCATGCTCAGCCCGGTGCTGCTGCAGCGCCTTCGCACCTGGTGGCGCATCGCTCACGCCCAGGGCCGGATGCTGCCCGGCGGCTGGCTGTTCCCCAGCATGAACCCGACCAACGCGCTCACCCCTCGCCAGCTCAACCGCGCAGTGCACGACGCGGCCGACACGGCCGGCATTCACAAGCGCGTATCGATGCACACCTTGAGGCACTGCTTTGCCACGCACCTGCTGGAGCGCAAGGTCGATGTCCGCGTGATCCAGGTGCTGCTCGGCCACAAGCGCCTGGAGACCACCACCGTGTACACCCACGTGGCCACCGATCTGCTGCACGAGGTGTTCAGCCCTCTAGAGGCGTTGCCGCCGGCCTGAGGTGCCGGCCGTGGGCCGGCCCTCCCTGGAGGTCGCCGACATCTTCCGCCAGCACGCGCCGGCTTGGCGCGCCGAGCAGCGCGGCCATCTGAGCCTGGCGCAGCTGAAGGTCATGTCGGCCATCGAACAGTGCCGCAGCGCGGCACTGGGTGGACACGTCTTGCGCTGCGAGGGCTGCGGCACCGATCAGATCGCCTACAACTCCTGCCGCAATCGCCACTGTCCGAAGTGCCAGAGCACGGCGGCGCAGCGCTGGCTCGAGGCGCGCCAGGCCGATCTGCTGCCGGTGGAGTATTACCACGTGGTGTTCACGCTGCCGGCGCCGATCGCCGACATCGCCTACCAGAACAAGGCCGCGCTCTACGGGCTGCTGTTCGACCTGGCTGCCGAGGTGCTGCTCACGATCGCTGGCGATCCGAAGCACCTGGGCGCCAGGATCGGCGCGACGCTGGCGCTGCACACCTGGGGCTCGGCCCTCACGCACCACCCCCATGTGCACGGCATCGTGCCCGGTGGTGGCCTGGCCCAGGACGCTACGCGCTGGGTGGCCTGCCGTCCGGGCTTCTTCCTGCCGGTGCGGGTGCTCTCGCGCCTGTTCCGGCGCCGCTTCCTGGAAGAACTGCAGCGCCTGCACGCCGGCGGCCAGTTGCGTTTCTTCGGCGAGCAGGCCCATCTAGCCGACGCGCAGGCGTTCAAGATCTGGCTGGCGCCACTGCGCAAGATCGAGTGGGTGGTCTACGCCAAGCGGCCCTTCGCGGGGCCGCAGGCCGTGCTGGCCTACCTCTCGCGCTACACCCACCGGGTGGCGATCTCCAACAGCCGGCTGCTCGCGCTGGACGAGCGCGGCGTGACCTTCCGATGGAAGGACTACCGCGCCAAGGGGAACACGCGACACAAGGTCATGACGATCTCGGCGCACGAGTTCATGCGCCGGTTCCTGCTGCACGTATTGCCCAAGGGCTTCCATCGCATCCGCCACTACGGGCTCCTGGCAAACGGCGCGCGCACGGCGAGTCTCGCCACCGCGCGCGAGCTGTTGCACGCAACTCCAGCGCCATCGACGTGCACCGACCGGGTCGAACTCGGCGCCGAGATGCATCCCGAGCGCCCCACCTTCATCTGCCGGCACTGCGGCCACGCCATGACCATCGTGCAGGTCTTCATCCGCGGACAAGCCATTCGCGCACCACCATGACCGCACGTCCATCCCTTGCGTCCTTGAAGTCGACCAGCGAACGAGTCGGCGGAGCCGGCGCGTGCCCTATGCGCCCCGCCGTCCCAGCGCTTCGATGCCCCATCCTCGCGAGCGCATATCGCAGCGCTTCGAAGGGGCGACAACCACTATTGAGCACATGTGCGCAACGCTCACGTGCCAAGGTGGACGGCCTGGCACTCGCCACTATCGCCATAGCTTCACGGCCCTGAACACTCGCCGCGGCGAACTCCGCGGTTTCCTCCCTCGAGGCTTGTGCGACACCTGCCCTCAGGTGCTGGTCGATCTATGCGCTGCGCGTCTGCCGGGCAGATGTCCCACAACCCTTAACGTCAGCTGTCTTTGCGGATCGCTCGACGAACTCACGCTGTGAGGCCGAATCCTGTCGTCCCTGGGCGAAGAATTCCCGGTCTCAACGACTGGTCCGAAGGTATTGCAGTCGTAGCTCGGCTGCGTCCCTACGGCAACGCCGCTATCGCAGGGTTGAGCGACCGCTTTCTTGGCCGCCAAACTGGAGGTCAGGGCCCTAAGCGGACCCTGGCGGCTTTGCGAAAGCGGTCGTTCGAGGCGCGTAGCGCCGTGCCCTTTGCGGAACCAGCGCCTTTGGGAAAGCTGACGTTTAATACCAATTTGCGTTCAATAGATTAGATATGATGTTGTCCCACGAACTTCAAGGAGTCGTGGATGAAGACATTGATCGTGGGTGATAAGCCGACTGTCGAGCGCTTGGCGG
>NZ_JAUJZH010000009.1 GCF_030486595.1 Variovorax ginsengisoli
ACGCACCCGGCTCCGTCGCGTTCCCTATCCGGCATTCGCGAAAGATTCTGAAATCCGGCCCCCGGAGAGAGCGGCTCGCCCTCTTGACAGGATCAAGCCATATCAGCCCCCGCCTTCCATCGGCGCGCAGCGCCAAGTCCTTGATCCGCAAGGAATTTCGCTGGAGTTCCCACGCAGCGGAATAGTCCGCAGCCACAGGCTTCGGCGCGATTCAATGGCGCATCGCTTCTGAAATGCCGCCTTCCCACCCTCTCACCCCTGCAGGAGCCTTCATGCTGTCTCGTCCTCGCCTCCAGTCCTTCGCCGCGGCCGCCGCCATGGTCGTGATGCTCGCCTTGCCCGCAGCGCATGCGCAAGAGAGGATCAAGCTCAAGGCCATCGGCCAGCCGCTGGCCACCGGCCTGATCCAGAAGAACAAGGAGCAACCCTTCTTCGAGAACTTCGCCGCCAGGACCGGGCTGCCGATCGATGTCGACTACA
This sequence comes from Variovorax ginsengisoli, assembly GCF_030486595.1. Taxonomy (GTDB): domain Bacteria; phylum Pseudomonadota; class Gammaproteobacteria; order Burkholderiales; family Burkholderiaceae_C; genus Variovorax; species Variovorax ginsengisoli_B. Next base: position 481 of record NZ_JAUJZH010000009.1, read on the forward strand.
AGCCGATCGACACGCTTGGCATCAAGGACACCGAGCAGCTTCGCGTGATGAAGGCGGGACTGTTCGACATCGTGTCCCTGCGCGTTTCGCAGAACTCCCGCGACGAACCTACCATCCTGGGCCTGGACCTGGTCGGCGCGGCGCCGGACTACGCCACCGGCCGCAAGGTGGCCAAGGCCTACTTCGATACGGCGGATGCGCGACTGCAGTCGCAGTTCGGCGTCAAGCTGCTGGGTGTCTGGCCCTTCGGCCCGCAGATCCTCTTCTGCAAGAAGCCGGTCGCCAAGCTGGCCGACATCAAGGGCATGAAGGTGCGCGTGTACGACCAGAACCTGGCCAAGTTCATCGAGATGGTGGGCGGCACGCCGGTGCCAGTGTCGTTCGCCGATACGCACCAGTCGCTGTCGCTGGGCGTGGTCGACTGCGCGATCACCGGGCCGAGCTCGGCCAACTCCGCGGGTTGGCCGGAAGTGACGACGCACCAGATGGCGATCGGCTTCCAGATGGCGCTCAATGGCTACGGCATGACCATGAAGTCCTGGAACGCGCTCGCGCCCGACCAGCAGGCCAAGCTGAAGAAGTCCTTCGATGCACTGAGCGACGATGTGTGGAAGTACTCCGAAGAGCTCTTCCAGGACGCCCTGAACTGCAATGCCGGCAAGGACCCGTGCACGACCGGCAAGAAGTTCAACCTCGTCAACGTGCCGGTCACGTCGGCGGACATCGACCTGGTGCGCAGCGCGGTGACCAAGGTGTCACTGCCGGTGTGGGCCGAGGTCTGCGACAAGTCCAACGCCGCCTGCTCGAAGACCTGGCAGGCGACGGTTGCACCGGTGCTGGGGCTGAAGTGAACGGCGGCGCCATGAGCAGCGACCGGCCATCCGTTGCCGTGTCCGCCGACCGGGTCACGCCCGCCGGGCGCGTCGACTTCAAGACCCGCCTGGAAACGGTGCTGGCCACCGTCTTCGGCGTGATCTTCCTCGGCCTGGCCGTCATCGTCACCATCGAGACGCTGTCGCGAAAGCTGTTCAACATATCGCTGCAGGGCGCCGATGAACTGGGCGGCTACGCCTTGGCGGTGGGCTCGACCATCGCCTTCAGCCTGGCCCTGATCGGGCGCAACCACATCCGGGTCGACGTGTTCCACGAGAAGTTCTCGCCGCGCGTGCAGGCGCTGCTGAACTGGATCTCGATGCTCTCGCTGGCCGTGTTCGCGCTGTTCATCGCCTGGGTGGCGTTCAAGGTGATCCAGGACACGACGGCCTACCGCAGCACGGCGCAGACGCCCTGGGCGACGCCGCTGATCATTCCGCAGAGCGTCTGGTACGGCGGCCTCGTGATCTTCGCGCTGGTGGCTTGCGGACTGGCATGGCGGGCGACGCGGCTGCTCCTGCGCGGCGACATCGCGAGGCTCAACAGCGATTTCCATCCCAAGAGCGCGAAGGAAGAACTGAAGGAAGAACTGGACGACCTCAAGGTGCGCCAGGCTTCCGAAGGAGCGCCATCATGAACGTTGCACTGATCGGACTCGCATTCTTCTCCATGCTCGCCCTCATGCTGGTGGGCATGCCGATCGCCGTCTCGATGGCGGCGGTCGGGATCATCGGCGGCATCGCGGCCTACGGCGTGCCGTTCATGGACTCCATCGCTCCGGTGGTGTGGGGCGTGCAGAACGAGAGCCTGCTGACCTCCGTGCCGCTGTTCGTGCTGCTCGGCGAGCTGCTGCTGCGGTCCGGGATCGCGGACCGCATGTACATCGCGCTGTCGGCCTGGCTCGGCCGCCTGCCGGGCGGGCTGCTGCACACCAACATCGGAAGCTGCGCGCTGTTCGCCGCGACCTCCGGGTCGTCGGTCGCCACCGCGGCCACGGTGGGCACGGTGGCGCTGCCTTCGCTGCAGAAGCGAGGCTATCCGATGCGGGCATCGCTGGGCAGCCTGGCGGCCGGCGGAACCCTGGGCATCCTGATTCCGCCGAGCGTGAACATGATCGTGTACGGGTCGCTCACCAACAACTCGATCGGCAAGCTGTTCATCGCCGGCATCATCCCCGGCCTCCTTCTGACGCTGTGCTTCATGCTCTGGATCGCGGTCTCGAGCCTGGCCAGTGGCAAGGTGATGCGCGAGCCGAAGGTGCCGCTGGCCGACAGGCTGCGCTCGCTGGTGCACCTGATCCCGCCGGCGGTGGTGTTCGGCATCGTGATGGGCAGCCTCTATTTCGGGATCGCCACCGCGGCCGAGAGCGCTGCGCTCGGCGTGATCGCCGCGCTGGGCTTCGTCTGGCAGTCGGGCAAGCTGAACCGCGAGCTGCTGCGCAACTGCTTCGTCTCGACGGCCCGCGTGAGCGGCATGATCCTGCTGATCGTCGCAGCGGCCTTCATCCTGAACCTGACGGTGAGCCTGACCGGCGTGGCCGAGGCGATGACCAAGTGGGTGGCGGGCCTGGGCCTGTCGGCCACCGGCCTGATCCTCGCGCTGATCGTGTTCTACCTGATCCTGGGCATGTTCATGGACGTGCTGTCGATGCAGGTCGCGACCATCCCGATCACCTATCCGATCGCGACCGCGATCGGGGTCGACCCGATCTGGTTCGGCATCTTCATCGTGCTGATGTGCGAACTGGGCCTGATCACGCCGCCCGTGGGCATGAACCTGTTCGTCGTCCACGGCATCCGCCCGGACAAGGGCGGCATCGAGGACGCGATCTACGGCGCATTGCCGTATGCGGTGATCATGATCCTGTTCACGCTGCTGCTGATGGCCGTCCCGCAGCTGGTGACCTGGTTGCCGGCGCACATGTGAGCCGCCGATGAACAAACCGCTCTGGCAACTCACGGCGATGCAGCTCGCGGCCGGATTCCGCGACGCATCGTTCACGCCGACCGAGGCGCTGCAGGCATGCATGGCGCGCAGCGAAGAGGTCAATCCGCGTCTGAACGCGATCGTCGCGCTCGACCTCGAAGGCGCGACGCACGCGGCCGGACAAAGCACCGCGCGCTGGCGCACGGGCCGCGCGCTCGGCGCGCTGGACGGGGTGCCCGTGACCATCAAGGACAACCTGCAGGTGCGCGGCCTGCCGACCCATTGGGGCAGCCGCGCGCTGGCCGGCTTCGTCGCGGAGCGAGACGAGATCCCGGTGGCACGCTTGCGCGACGCCGGCGCAGTGATCTTCGGCAAGACCAACGTGCCCGAGTTCACGATGCAGGGCTACACCGACAACCCGGTGTTCGGCCCCACGGGCAACCCGTGGAACCCGTCGCTCACGCCGGGCGGCTCGTCGGGCGGCTCGGTGGCGCTGGTGGCCGCGGGCGGTTGCCCGATCGCGCTGGGCACCGACGGCGGCGGCTCGATCCGCAGGCCGGCATCGCACACCAACCTGGTCGGCTTCAAGCCTTCGCGCGGGCGCGTGCCGCGCGGCGACGGGCTGCCGCCGATCTTCCTCGACTTCGAGGTGGCGGGTCCGATCGCGCGCAGCGTGGCCGATGCGGCCGCGGTCATGCGGGTGATCGGGCGCGGCTCGGTCGAGGAGGGGAGCGCGCCCCGTGCGCGCATCCTCTTCATTCCGCGCTTCGGGCTACACCCGGTCGATCCGCAGATCGCTGCGCTGACCGAAGCGGCCGCGCGCCAGTTGGCGGGGATGGGGCACGACGTCACGACGGCCCAGGACTTCGACATGGCCGAGGCGGTGAACGAGCGCTGGCCGCTGCTCGCGCAGGTGGGCCTGGCGTGGCTCGTTGCGCATCCACGGGAGCTGTCGGAGCGGCCCTTCGATGCGTCGTCGTTCGGCCCGGCGATGCAGGCCAATGCCGAAACCGGCCGCAGGGCGTCCGCGGCGGACCTGTTCGACCTGCTGTTCGAGGCCGAGCGGCTGCGCAGCGGGCTGTCGCGCCTGTTCGACCGGTACGACTTCCTGCTGACGCCGGCGGCGGCGGCACTGCCATGGCCGGCGAACCAGTCGCACCCGCCGCGCATCGACGGACACGATGTCGGACCGCGAGGCCATGCGGTTTTCGCGGGCTTCGCCAACGCCGTCGGCCTGCCTGCCATCGCGCTGCCTTGCGGCTTCGCCGGTGGGATTCCGGTCGGCATGCAGCTGGTCGCGCGCGAGGGCGCGGACGACGCGCTGCTGGCGCTGGCCCACTCGATCGAGCAAGCCCATCCATGGCAGCGCTTCCCCGACCTGTGACGCCTGCCGCGGCCGCGGTGGCGCAGGTCACGCCGGAGGCGGCCGCGCAGGCCTTGGGTCGTGCGCGGCGCGACGGGCGGCGTGTGCCTTCGACGCTGCTGCAGGCGCGCGGCCGCGACGAGGCCTACGCGATCCAGGACGCGACCCTGGCTGCGATCGGCCCGATCGGCGGCTGGAAGGTCGGTGCGACCAGCCCTGGCCGGGAGCCGGTCTGCGCGCCGCTGCCGGCCGCGGGGCTGGTGCGCGGCGGATCGACGCTCGACGGCGGCGCATGGCACTTGCGCGGCGCCGAAGTCGAGGTCGCATTCCGGCTCGGGTCCGACCTGCCGCCGCGCGCCTGGCCGTACACGCGCGACGAGGTGGCGCTGGCGGTGGAGTCGGTGCTGCCGGTGATCGAGGTGGCCGAGACCCGGCTGGCCGACTGGCTCGAGGCCGAGCCCGTGGCGCACCTGGCCGACCTGCTGAGCCATGGCGGGCTGGTGGTAGGCGAGCCCGCGGCGTTCGACATCGCCTGGTTCGACCTGAAGCGGACCGAGGCCGTGATGCGCTTCGACGACCAGGTCGTCGCGCACACCATCGGCGAGCATGCGCACCCCGATGTCGGCGCGCTCCTGGCATGGCTTGCCAACCATTGCATTGCGCGAGGCGCGGGCCTCCAGGCCGGCCAGATCGTCACCACCGGCTCGTGCACCGGCATGCTGTTCGCCTCCCAAGGGACGGCGGTGCGCGCGGAAGTGCCGGGCCTCACGCCGCTGAGCATCTTCTTCTGAGCTTTTCGAAGCCGTCACAGGAAATCCATATGTCCCCATCGAAGATCGAGGTCGTCGCCCAGGCACTGACCCGCGCCCGCCGCGACAACACCCTGGCGCTCGCCGCGTCGCTGGCCGACGCGCTGTGCGACGCTGGCGATGCCTATGCGGTGCAGCAGCGGGTGGCCGAAGAACTCGGCTGGTTCGCGACCTCGCCGCCGCGTCACTGGAAGGCCGGCGGCGCATCTCGCGACGCTGAACTGACCTGCGCTCCACTTCCGCCCGAAGGCGTGTGGCCGAGTCCGGCCCGGGCCGGCGGGCGGCCGTTCCATCTTCGCGGCATCGAGGCCGAAATCGCCCTGCGGCTCGGGCGCGAGGTCGACCAGGCACTGGCATCGATGCTGGATGCGCGAAGCGCGCCGGCCCTGGTCGACGCGATGGCCGTCTCGATAGAAATCGTCGATTCGCGTTGGCGGGAGGCCCTCGATGCGCCGGCGCTTTTCAAGCTGGCCGACCTGCAGTCGCACGGTGCGCTGGTGCTCGGCGACTGGGTCCCGTTCGTTGCGCGCGACTGGGCTGCCCAGGCCTGCACAGTCCGCATCGGCTCGCAAGCGACGGTCGAGCGCCGCGGGACCCACTCGCTCGGCGACCCCGCGCACCTGCTGCCCGCGTGGCTGCGCCACGCCACCCGCAACGGTGGCCGCGTGGCGGCCGGCACGGTGGTCACCACCGGCACCTGGGTCGGCATCCTGGACGCGGCCGAGGGCGACCTCGTCAGCGCTGAATTCCCGGGCATCGGCCGTGCGTCGGTGCAGTTGTAGACCCCTGAAGAAGTCAAAGGACAGAGACACCATGATCGCTCTAGACGACCATGCCAGCGGCCGGCATTTCCTGCAGATTCCCGGGCCCAGCCCGGTGCCGGATCGCATCCTGCGCGCCATCAGCCTGCCGACCATCGACCATCGGGGGCCCGAGTTCGCGACCCTCGGCAAGAAGGTGATCGGCGGGCTGCAGCAGGTCTTCCAGACCGAGCACCCGGTGGTGATCTATCCGGCGTCGGGCACCGGCGCCTGGGAGGCCGCACTGGTCAACGTGGCCAGTCCCGGCGACAGCCTGCTGATGTACGAGACCGGCCACTTCGCCAGCCTGTGGCAGAAGATGGCGCAGCGGCTGGGCCTGGAGCCCGAGTTCCTCGCGCTGCCGGGCATCGACGAGACCGGGCTGCCGCGCAGCTGGCGCCATGGCGTGCAGGCCGACCTGATCGAGGAGCGCCTGCGCAAGGACGGCGCGCACCGCATCAAGGCCGTGTGCGTGGTGCACAACGAGACGTCCACCGGCGTCACTTCAGATATCGCCGCGGTTCGCCGTGCGATCGACGCGGCGGGCCATCCGGCCCTGTTGATGGTCGACACCATCTCCGGTCTCGCGAGTGCCGACTACCGCCATGACGCCTGGGGCGTCGATGTCACCGTCAGCGGCTCGCAGAAGGGGCTGATGCTGCCGCCGGGCATCAGCTTCAATGCGTTGTCGCCCAAGGCCATCGAGGCCGCCAGGACCGCGCGGCTGCCCAAGGCCTTCTGGGCCTGGGACGAGATCGTCGAGATGAACAAGGGCGGCTACTGGCCCTGTACGCCGAGCACGAATCTTCTCTACGGACTCAGCGAGGCGCTCGACATGGTGCTCGAGCAGGGCCTGCCCGCGGTGTTCGCGCGCCACCAGCGCTGGGGCGAAGGCGTTCGCACCGCCGTGCGCGCCTGGGGCTTGCCGACGCAATGCGCGGACGAGCGCGTGCATTCGCCGGTTCTGACCGGCGTCATCACGCCGCAGGGCGTCGACGCCGATGCGCTGCGCAGGCTGATCCACGAGCGCTTCGATCTGTCGCTCGGCGCCGGGCTGGGCAAGCTCAGGGGCCGCATGTTCCGCATCGGCCACCTGGGCGACTGCAACGACCTGACACTGATGGCGGCGCTGACCGGCGTCGAGATGGGGCTCAAGCTGGCCGGCGTTCCGCTGGCCGGCAGCGGCGTGCTGGCCGCCATGGCGTTCTTTGCTGGAACACCGCTCGTCGATGTCGCGAGTCGGCCGATCGAGTAGGTGTTTTCACTAGAGTCGACATTCATTGTCAACAACGATGTTGACATCATTTCCGGCCGGTTCTAAAGTCCGCCCCACAGCCTCGGTGGTGCATGGGACCGACCCGCCCCGACTCGCGGCTGCAAGCTCGCCAGCTTGCCGGGTGCTTCCCTGCAGGCTGGCATCCGTGCCACGCAAGGAGACAAAACCGATGCCACCCACCATGACGGCCGGCGCCACGGCGACCGCCGCAGCACCCGACACCGCCCTCCAGCCCTCCAAGGTCCGCTGGAAGATCTTCCTGATGATGTTGTTCCTCATCTCGATCAACTACATCGACCGGGCTTCGCTGTCCGTGGCCATGCCGCTGATCGCGAAGGAGTTCGACATCGGGCCGGCCGTGCAAGGCCTGCTGCTCAGTTCCTTCTTCTGGACCTATGCGCTGATGCAGATCCCGGGCGGCATGCTGGCCGACCGCTTCGGTCCGCGCGTCGTCATTGCCGGCGCGACGCTCGGCTGGGGCTTCTTCCAGGCCATCGCCGCCTTCTGCACCGGCTGGATTCCGCTGCTGCTGACGCGCCTGGGCCTGGGCGCGGCGGAAGCCCCGATCTATCCGGCGGGCGGCAAGCTCAACGGCATCTGGATGACGCAGAACGAGCGCGGCCGCGGCGCGACCCTGCTCGACGGCGGCGCGCCGCTCGGTGCCGCGCTCGGTGCGATCCTGATCTCGGGCCTGATCGCGGTGCTCGGCTCGTGGCGGCTGGCCTTCGTGATCGCCGGTGTCGGCACCGTCGTCGCCGGCCTGTTCGCCTGGAGCTACATCCGCAACCACCCGCGCGAGCATCCCGGCGTCAACGAGGCGGAAGCCAGGTACATCGAGGCCAGCCACGCCCAGGACGCCGCCAGCGAGCCGCCAGGCGCCAGCGGCCGACTGCTCGACTTCCTGCGCTTCCGTTCGGTCTGGGGCATGTTCTTCGGCTGGATGTGCTTCAACGCGCTCTTCTACGGCCTGCTCACCTGGATGCCGAACTACCTCTCCAAGGTCCACGGCTTCGACATCAAGCAGATGGGCGGGGCGGTGTTCATCATGTTCTTCTCGGGCTTCGTCGGCGAGATGTTCGGCGGCTGGCTGGCCGACAAATGGAAGGCGGCCGGCGCCTCGAATGCGAAGGTCCTGCGCACGCTGTTCGGTATCTCCTCGGTCATCGCGACCCTCGCGATCTACATGGTCTCGCAGATCACGGACCCGGTGGTGGTCGTCATCCTGCTGTCGGTCACGCTGTTCTTCCTGCGCTGGTGCGGTCTCTTCTGGTGCGTGCCGTCGATCCTCGGCCGCCGGGCGCATGTCGGCTTCCTCGGCGGCACGATGAACCTGGGCGGCAACGTCGCGGGCATCGGCGTGCCGATCGTGGTCGGCCTGATCGTGCAGGCGACCGGCTCGTACTTCATGGCGCTGATGCTCTTCGCCGCGGCCGGCGCAGGCTTGTTCGTCTGCTCCACGCTGCTGATCGACTACAGCAAGAAGCTGCCCGTCTAGTTCACTTTTCGAGATCCGCGAGATGTCCCAGCAAAAACGAATCGGCGTGTTGACGCCGTCCTCCAACACGGCGCTCGAGCCGCTGACCAGCGCGATGGTCGCCGGCGTGCCGGGCGTCTCGGCCCACTTCTCGCGCTTCCGGGTGACCGAGATCTCGATGGGCGACAAGTCGCAGAACCAGTTCGACGAGCGCACCATCCTCGACGCCGCGCAGCTGCTGGCCGATGCCAAGGTCGACGTGATCTGCTGGAGCGGCACCTCCGCCAGCTGGCTCGGCTTCGACCGCGACCGTGCGCTGTGCGCCCGCATCACCGAGCTGACCGGCATCCCGGCGACGACGTCGGTGCTGGCGCTCAACGAGCTGCTCGCGGCGCAGGGGGCGCGCACGCTCGGCCTGGTTTCGCCCTACGTCGAGGACGTGCAGCGGCGCATCGTTGCCAACTACGCGGCGCTCGACATCGAATGCGTCGCCGAACGCCACCTGGACCTGACGGTGAACTTCTCGTTCGCCGAGGTCGCGCCAGATACCTTGCGCACGATGATCCGCGAGGTCGCGCAGCGCAGGCCCGACGCCATCACGGTGATGTGCACCAACCTCCACGGCGCGCCCCTGGCCGCCGAGATGGAGCATGAGCTCGGCATCCCGATCTACGACTCGGTGGCGACCGTGGTCTGGAAGGCACTGAAGCTCGCCGACGTCGATCCGCGCGCGGTCAAGGGCTGGGGAGGGCTGTTCGCATGAGCACAAGCCAATTCGACCTGGTCGTGCGCAACGCGCGCGTGGCCACCGCCAGCGACACCTTCGACGCCGACATCGGCATCGCGGCCGGCCGTATCGTGCAGTTGGGACTGGGCTTGCCGCCGGGGCGCCGCGAGATCGACGCCGCCGGGGCCTTCGTCACGCCCGGCGGCGTCGATGCCCACTGCCATCTCGACCAGCCCATGGAAGCGCCCGTGCGCATGGCGGACGACTTCGACACCGGCACCCGCGCGGCCGCCTGCGGCGGCACGACCACGGTGATCCCGTTCGCCGCGCAGCAAAAAGGCCAGTCGTTGCGCGCCGCGGTGCGCGACTACCACGAGCGGGCCGAAGGCCGCGCGCACGTCGACCATGCCTTCCACCTGATCGTCAGCGACCCCACAGAGGAGGTGCTGAAGAACGAGCTGCCGCAGCTGATCGCCGAGGGCTACACCTCGTTCAAGATCTACATGACCTACGACGACCTCAAGCTGAACGACGGCCAGATCCTGGACGTGCTGGACGTCGCCCGCAGCCACGACGCGATGGCGATGATCCACGCCGAGAACGCCGACTGCATCGAGTGGCTGACCCGGCGGCTGGAGGCCAGCGGCCGGACCGCGCCGCGCTTTCATGCACATTCGCGGCCGATGCTGGTCGAACGCGAGGCGACCCATCGCGCGATCGCGCTGTCGGAACTCGTCGACGTGCCGATCATGATCGTCCACGTCTCGGGCAAGGAGGCTGTCGAGCAGATCCGCTGGGCGCGCTCGCACGGCCTGCACGTGTTCGCCGAGACCTGCCCGCAGTACCTCTTCCTCACGGCCGAGGACCTCGGCATCGACGACAGCTACGGTGGCGCGCGCTGCGTCTGCAGCCCGCCGCCGCGCAACAAGGACAACCAGCAGGTCATCTGGAACGGCCTGGCCGACGGCTTGTTCACGATCTTCTCGTCCGACCACGCGCCGTTCCGCTACGACGCGCCCGAAGGCAAGAAGCCGGGCGGCAAGGAGGTCGAGTTCCGTCACATCCCCAACGGCATTCCGGGCATCGAGACGCGCCTGCCGCTCTTGTTCTCGCACGGCGTGCTCGATGGGCGGATCACGATCAACCGCTTCGTCGAACTCACGTCGACGAATCCCGCCAAGGCCTACGGCCTGCACCCGCGCAAGGGCACCATCGCGATCGGCGCCGATGCCGACCTGGTGGTCTGGGGCGCGACGCCCCGGCAGGTCCGCAACGCCGACCTGCACCATGCGGTCGACTACACGCCCTACGAAGGCATCGACGTGAAGGCGTGGCCCGCCCTCACGCTGGCGCGCGGCGAGGTCGTGTGGGACGGACAGACATTCCATCCGCGCGCCGGCCGCGGAGAGTTCCTGCGCCGCGGCCGGCCCACGCTGCTGCCGCAGGCGCCACAGCGAGGCACGCCATGAAGATCCTGCTGATCAACCCCAACACCTCCCAGAGCGTCTCCGACCTGATCGAGGCCGAGGCCCGCCGCGCCGCCGCGCCGGGCACGCAGGTGAGCGTGCTCACGGCGCCCTTCGGCGTCGCCTACATCGAGACCCGCTTCGAGTCGCTGATCGGCGCCTACGCGGCCGCCACGCTGGCGGCCGAACATTGCGACCGGCACGATGCGATCGTGGTCGCGGCCTTCGGCGACCCTGGCATCGACGGCCTGCGCGAAGTGCTGGACATCCCCGTGGTCGGCCTCACCGAGGCGGCGCTGATGAGCGCCTGCCTGCTCGGCAAGCGCTTCTCGATCGTGGCGATCTCGCACCGCATCACCGCGTGGTACCGCGAATGCGTCGCCGCCAACGGCCTGAGCGACCGGTTGGCCAGCATCCGGAACCTGGACGACCCGCTGAAGGACATCGGCCGCGTGCAGGAAGACCACACCGCGCGCCTGGAGGCCCTGTGCCTGTCGGCCGTGCAGGACGACGGCGCCGACGTGATCATCATCGCCGGTGCGCCGCTGGCGGGCCTGGCGCGATCCATCCGGGAGCGCATTCCCGTGCCCGTGGTCGATGGCGTGTCGAGCGCCGTGTGCCATGCGCAGACCCTGGTTTCGCTGGGCACGCTGCCGGCGCGGCAGGGCAGCTTCGCGCCGCCGCCGATCAAGCCGAACCACGGCCTGCCGGAGGGCATCGCGCGCCTGCTCGCCCGCGACCGCACGCAGCGATGAGGCCTCGCCGATGCGGCGCTGGCACGCGGTCCGTGCGTCGTCGCTAAGATCGAAAGCCATGCCAAAGAAACTGAGTCCACCCAAGGAAGCCGGCGGCGCCGCCCGCGAGCAGAGCGTCGACGCCATTGCCGAGAAGATCTCCACGGCGATCCTCGAGCACCGGCTCGCGCCGGGTACCAAGCTCGGCGAAGACCGGCTGGCCAACATCTTCGGCACCAGCCGCGCCAAGGTGCGCGAGGTGCTGGCCCGCCTGGCGCACGAACAGATCGTCGAGCTGGTGCCGCAGCGCGGCGCGCATGTCGCCAAGCCCACCATCGAGCAGGCGCGCGATGTCTTCGAGGCGCGCCGCCTGATCGAGCCCGGCGTGCTGCGCCGGCTGGTCGGCACCATCGACGACTTCAAGATGCAGCGGCTGCGCCGGCACCTCGAGCTGGAAGCCGACGCGCGCCAGCGCAACGACGCGCGCGCGGTGGTCCGGTTGTCGGGCGAGTTCCATTTGCTGCTGGCCGAGCTCGCCGGCAATTCGGCGCTGGCACGCACGATGCGCGAGCTGTCGACGCTGACCTGCCTGATCATCTCGCTGTACGACGCGCCCACCGCGACCAGCTGCCGCGCCGACGAGCACGAGGAGATCGTGGAAGCGATCAAGCGCAACGATGCGAAGCGGGCCGAAACACTGATGCTTCATCACCTGGATCACATCCAGGAAAGCCTCAAGCTCGATGCGGGCAGCGACGAGGCCGATCTGGAGAGCATCCTCGGCACATAGCGCCCACTCGGCCTGCCGTCAAAACCTGTAGGAAGCGAAGACGCCGTAGGTCGTTTGCGTTCTGTCTTCGGTGATCGGGCTGTTTTCGGCGTCGCCTTGCAGCCAGGCGACGGAGACGCTCGCGCCAAGGCCCCACTGGGCGGTCAATTGGTACTGGGCGCCGACCGAGAAGCGCACCGTATTGAGGCCGCCTCCCGCCCGGTACGGCGCCACGCCGGCGATCAGGCTCTGCGGGGCGCTGATGCCGTAGAAGGTCTGGGTGTACTTGCCGTTGGCCCAGGTGACACCGGGCCCGGCCGTCAGGACCAGCCTGTCGTTGACCAGGTACCTGCCTTCGAGGTCGAGGGCGATCCGGGTGCCTTGGTCGTTGCCCCCGATGTCGGAAAGCAGGAAGCCCCGGACCGTCAGCCAGTCGTAGGTATAGGAGGCGAACACGCTGCCGAGTGCGGTCTCGGGGATGTCGCCCCAGCCGCGGAGGATCGGCGCGTCGGACTCCTTGCGCGGCTTGGTCAGTTCGCCGCCCAAGGCGATCCCGAAGCGCCAGGCGTCATCCTGGATGATGTTGAAGCCGACACCGAATGGAAAGCCCGCCCCCGGCGTGCCGCCGATGAAGTAGCGTCCATAGTTTGCGGTGACCAGCGGCACAGCCACCGTCTGCGTGTCGCCGCTGCCGGGATACCTGGGGCGGTTGAAGACGCCGAGCCCCGCCGAAAACCGCCAGCTGTCATCGGCCGCCTGATCCAGCCGGGCCTGGGCCATCGCGTCGTGCGCAGTCAGCAAGGCGGCGACCGTTGTACTCAGAAAAATGAAGTGAGCGCCAATTTTTTGGCCGTGAAGCATCGAGCGTTTCTGAAGCATGACGAAGAAGTGTGAACCCTACCGGGGCAAAGCGTAGGGCGCATTTCGGTTTTTGTCACGCAGCGCGAAGAACGATCGGCGGGCCTGCCCTTTTCAATCCACCGCCGGCACTTCCCGCCAGTTCAACAACCTCACCGCGGTTCCCGCCCCCGTCTGCACCCCGACCCGGCGAAGCTCTCCTTGAACGTCACCCGATATCAGTCTCACGCGCCCATCGACGCCGAGGAACTTCAAGTCGGTGATGGCCGCCGAATTGCTCACGTAGGAAAGCGTTCCTTCCGGCGTCAACGCCGACTTGCCCGAGCCGAAGTTGACTGCGTAGATCCGGCTCTGCCCCGACGGGCTGCAGGCGTTGCCGGTCGTCAGCAGCGACGAGAACGCCACGATGCCGCTGTAGGCCGTCGGATTCGACACCGCGCGCCAGGCGACGCTGTTGGTGGTGCCGAGGTCGACGTACCAACCGACCTTGTTGTTGAAATCCAGCGCCGTCGCGCTGATCAGGTCCTCGACGCCGATGCCGGTCAGGTTCGCGCGGGTCAGCGGATATGACGCGCCGGCAGGCAACCCGCTCGTGGTGCCGAAGGTCGTGGCGGTACCGTCGATGATGGCGTAGAAGGTCTGGCTTCCGCTGGTGTTGATATCGATCGTGTCCAGCAGCTGTCCAGTCCCGAACATCACATAGCGCTTGCGCGATTTCGGGTCGACTTCGACCAGCGGCTGCGACGTGATGGGCTGGGCGTTGCCGCCGCTCGCCGCGTCGGTCACCGTCGCCAGCATCAGCGGCGCCGGGTAGCCGCCGGTTGCGGCGCTGACATCGAAGCGCCACAACTGACCGTTCAGGTCGCCGGCATAGATCGCGTCGGCCGTGCCGTCGGTGAAATCCTTGATGTACGCCGTGGCCTGGGCCAGGCCTGGGGCGGCAGTTGCCGTCGCCACCTTCTCGAGCAGCGTGCCGTTGCGCGGGTCGACGAAATAGATGTAGCCGGCCGTGCTGGCGTTGCCGTCGACATAACCTGAAGTGAACACCACCACCCAGCCATATTTCGGCGTCTTGATCACCAGCGGTGCGCCGAAGCTGTAGCCCATGGTGCTGTTGTCGGTGAACTCCCAAAGCACCTTGTCCTTGACGATGGCCTCGGTCGTCATGCCCGCGGGATTGGTCACGTCGATGGCATAGAAGCTCTTGCCGCCCTTGCCCAGGCCGCCGATGACCACCGTGCGCCAGTCTGAGTTCGTTGCGTTGGTGGTCGACTTGACGCCGGCCGCATAGTTGAAGTCGATGTCGAAGGCCAGCGGCGTCGCGTCGACGTAGTAGCGATGCTCGTAGTTCGGGTTGCCGATCTGGGCCAGTCCGTCGACCGTGGGCGTCGCCGGATTGCTGGGCCCGTTGAACAGTGCGCTCGGTACATAGGCGAACTGTTCCTTGCCCGCTTCCGAGCCACTCAGTGCGCCGTTGAAGGCGTGCATCATCCCGTCGTTGGCACCCACGTAGACCATGGTCGGGCGGGTCGCCCAGGTCGTCTTGAAGGTCGTGTATCCAGGGTTGATCGATTCGGAGTACCGCATGGAGGGAGGTGCCACAGGCGTGACCTTTGCATTCACGATATCGCCGAGCAGCGCGAGGCGCTGCCGATAGGGCCGCGACGTGGCGGCCGCCGTCTTCTCGTTGCTCCGATCGCCGCGCAGGTAGTTGAGGTAGTTGGCGCTGTCGTCGGTTGCCGCAGGTGTGTCCCACGGCGTGTTCAGTGCCGCCTTCAGTCCGGCCGGAAGGCTCCCCGCCCGGAATGGAACGCCGACCCCGGCAGCGCTGTCCCAGGTGGCGATGCGGCGGCCGGTATCCCATCCGATTCCGGCCAGCTGCGATTCATAGGTCGTGGCGCTGCTCCAGACCGTGGTCGACGACGGCGTGCCGTCGCTGGCAAAGGTGATGTTGCTGGCCGTCAGCACGCCGCTCCAGCCGTTGGAGTCGTATTGCGAGGCGTACGACGCCGCGCCCGACGACGACACCTGGACGGCGGAGAGCGAGAAGGACGTGGTGTAGGCCTTGATGGCATTGGCAATGCTGGCGAACGCTCGGGTCAGGCCGTCGAGCATCTGGTCGGGCCGTCCAGCGGTGAAGTAGTTGTCGGGCCGATTCTGGACGGTGTTGTTTCGCACGTCGGTGAGCGTCTCGCCGCTCGTGGACCACCAGGTCAGGGGAATGTTGTCGACGAAGTTGTAGGGGTCGAAGTCGCCCGGGACCTTGAGGCCGCCGAACTTCGCTGCCAGGTAGAACTGGTTGTTGGCCTGGAACGACTGCTCCAGCACGTCGACCCAGTAGGTCTGGACCGTCTGCTTGCCGACGGTCTTTGCGACCCCGGCAACGTCGGGTCGGATGTCGGTCGTGTTCGCGTCGTAGGCGAGACCGGCGATATAGGCGGAATTGTTGCGTCCGCTGTAGTCGTCGGTGCTGCCGATGCTGCCCAGTCCCTGGAGCGCCCCGACCTTGTTGGTGGCAGTCACAGCATTCACCGGGTCGGTTGCGAATTCGGCGGGGATGGCCGGCTCGCGCGTCCTGTAGTCGGTATTGCCAGGCACGTTCTTGTCGACGTGGGTGTAGATGTCACCGATGCCAAGCACGAAGTTGCGCTGGCACGAGTACTGGATCGGATCGTCCCAGTTGGTGATCACCGGGAAGCCGTCGAGCATCCGGGCCTTGGAGCCCGTGTCGTTCGTTCCAAGATTGCTCCACAGTGGCACGTTGCCCAGGTTCTTGTAGTAGCGAAGCACCGAGTAGTACATCTCGCTGACCGGGTCATAGTCCTTGTAGTCGCCGGGAATCAGCTGCCCGAACTTGTTCAGGTAGTTGATGACGCCGCTGTCCTGGATCGTGATGCCGGTCGCGGCGGTCGTGTTGCTCGCATCCGTCGGGTTGGGATTGCGCACGAACTGGCCCGTGGTCGAGCTCCACTCCTTGGCACCGTTGTCCGTGTCGGGCAGGCCGGGCACCGGCTGGTTGGGCCCGACGAACTTCTGGCTGGCGCGCATCACCCCGCCGTCGCGCTGGTCGCTGCTGTCGTTCAGGTAGCCGAAGGCGCTGAACCGCATGCGTTGCGCGTATTTCTGGATCAAGCCTTCGGGCTTGTAGTTGTTTCCATACTTCTGGCAGTTCGATTCGAGGGTCAGGCCGGCCACCGGTGCACAGACCTTCACGCGCATCGTGTAGTCGACGGACGTACTGGCCGTGGTGAAAGTCGTGAAACTGGTGCTCGAGGGCCTTTGCCACTGGAACTGAAGCTGGGCACCACCGTTGCCCTGGTAGAACTCCAGCTTGACATTGAAACTCTGTCCCGCGGTCATCGTCACGGCTTGGCTGGTGTCCGTCGTCGTGCCGTGATCGGTCCAGTTGTCGATCAAGAGTACATCGTCGATCCAGAGCCGCACGCCGTCGTCCGAGAGCGTGCGGAAGTAGTAGGTTCCGGCCTCCGGCGCACTGAACGAGCCGGTATAGCGGGCGGAAAAATAGCTGCCTGTGACGCCAGGTGCCGGGCTCGCGCCATTCCAGATGTGGTTGGCGTCGTCGTTGACCACCGTTGCGGTCGCGCCGCCGACGAAGCCCTTGTACTGGCCGCTCGTGCCTTGGTAGTAGTCGCCCTTGAGCGGCCGGCCCCCGGTCAGGGTCTCGCGGGTGACCCGCATCTTGAACCCCATGTTCTGGGCCTTGATGAGAACCGAGCTTGTCGTCGGGTCCGGCGTCGCGCCGGCTATTTCGGCGGTTGGAAGGTAGCGGTCGTCGAACAAGCCGCGGTTGCCGTGCCAGCCCTGTTCTAGGATGGTGAGGTCGACATCGTCGACCACGCGCCGGCCACCGGTCATGGCCCAGCGGAAAGGATCGATGGTCGTGGTTCCGGCCCAGTTCAGGAAATTGCCGCTCCAGTAGCCCGAGCACTTGTGCGCGGTCGCCATGGCGACCGGATTGAAGTAGCTCTTGTTGCCGGTGTTGGTGTCGTTGGGCGTGCTGTCGGCCACATACGCATAGCACTTGTTGGGATCGAAGTAGCCGAGGAAGGTGGCGGCGCTGGAATAGTTGTCGGTATGGGCCGTGCGCGAGGCGGTCGGCCATTCGACCGACAGCGCCAGGGCCAGATTGCCGGGAACGTTGGATGTCGCGAACACTGGCTGGTTGGCCAGGCTGGCCGCACCGATGAGGCCATGGGCGCCAAGCAGCATGGCCGCCAGGCCGGCGGCGCGGGCAGCGCCTGTCCAGCTCGATGAGGGTTTTTTCATGATGAGCCTGTCGGCTTTCTTATAAGTCGGGCTTGGTGAACGACGACTGCAGGAAGACCTGCGTGTTGCGCGGGCCGTCGACCCGGATGGTCAACCGGTAGATCAAGGACGCGGGCGGCGGCAGGTCGTCCTTCGCGCGTTGGCTGCTGCCTCCCAGGACCTGCGTCGTCAGGGGGGCATAGACGCATCCCTTGGCGCCCAGCGAGGCCGGCGTGCCGACGTCGTTGCACATGCGGTCGATGATGTAGCGGATCGTCACGGCGTCGGCGTCGTTGCCGATCTTCTTGCTCGCCTTCGCGTCATATGCCGTGTCGCTGAGCAGGGCGGTAGGAATGCCCTTGCCGTTGACCGGCAGTGCCGTCGCGCTGTAGTTCTCGGATTTCATGTCCGCCGTGTCGGCCGATCCAGCCAGCGCGCCGGTCTTGAACAAGGTCATCACCTGCGCCGCGGCCAGTTCGCCGCGGTTGACCAGATCCCGCTTGAACGCGAGGTTGCCGGCGCTGAACAACGACGAGTTCATCGAGCGCACCACGGCGACGCCGCCAGCCAGCAGCACGACCAGGATGATCAGGCAGAACAGCAGCACCACGCCGCGCTCTCGCCGGCGCCATGGGGATGGGCGGGTCGTCATGTGGTCGGCAGCAACAGTATGTTGCGCAAGGGAATGGTGAATTCGACAACCCGGTGGCGATAGTTCTGGTTCTCGTCGCTGATGACGACGGACTTGTGCAGCGATTCCGCCAGGTCACCGAACAGGGTGAACCCAGCGGGCGCGACCTTCTGGCCGCCTGGGTCGGCCTTCTCCTGCTGGCTGCTTCGCATGACCAGGGCAATTCGCACTGCCGCGATGCTTCGGGCGGTGAGCGGCGTCGTCATCACGGTATCGATGTAGTAGGGGTCACCCGGCGTCTTCGACGGCGCAACCCATCCCGTGAAGGCGCCGGTGGTCGGATTGACCATGCCGTAGAGCGCGTTCATCTGCACCACACCCTCGACGATCGCCTGTGGATCGTCGCTGCCGTTGCTCTTCAAGAGGTCGTAGCTGAAGAGGGTACGGTTGGCGCCGACGGCGAACAGCTGAAACTGCAGGTCATTGGCGGCGATGTTGCCGAGTGGCGTGAAGTACGCGGCACCGCTGTCGGCCATCGTTCCCAACGCAGAGTTGCCGGCCTTGAAGTACGTGCCGCCCAGCAGGAGCACGTCATTGTTGACCGTGGCAAGGACGCTGTTCGCGCCGTTGACCTGCTCGAGAAAGCAGTCGTTCGACCCGGCCTGGCTCACCAGCGCCATGTCTCCGTTCGCCAGGCCGATCGTGTTATCCAGGCGAAGCGTATCGATGTCGGTGTTGATGGAGCGGATGGCGCGCGGTACGGCCCCCGCGGCGCCGTTCCCGCCCATTACCGCGATCACGTCGGACGAGCCGTCGATGCCTTGCCCTGCGCCGATGAGGACCGGTGAAACCCGAAGATTCGCACTGCCGGCAGCTCCGCCGAGAAACCCTTGAAAGGGCACTGGAAACGCGGTGGGACGCGGCAGGATGGCCGTATTGGCGCGGCTCGCATTGAGCTTGCAGCCGAAGATGCCGAGGTCCCACGACTGTGTGAAACCCGAGCCTGCGCTGCGCGTCGCGCGGTCGAGCAGGTAGGCACCGTAGGCGCCCGACTGCCCCATGTCGTTGGTCGACGTGGTCGTGCGCTTCTGCGCCTCGCCGAAGATGACGGCGCTGGTGACGGCCAGCGTCACGACCAGGCCGATCACGACGGCGACCATCAGTTCGATCAAGGTCGTGCCTCGCTGCAGCTGCAGGCTGCGGGCTTCGTGGATGTTCGACCTCATGGGATGATCACCTTGGTCACGAGTTGACTGTCCCCTGTCTCGGTCCGGTTCGGCGCCCTCCAGGTGATGAGGACGTTGGCTGAGTGGTCCGTTGCGTCAGCCGTGACCGTTCCCACTCCCCCTGTCAGGCCGCTGCCGGTTGCGTTGGCCACCTTCAGTTGCCAAGTGGCGAGCGTGGCTTCCGGCACCGAGAGGGAGTTGTTCAGCCACATGGTCGTCGCGATCTCGTTGGCCAGCATCGCCGCCCGATTGCGGTCCTCGGCGTCGGTCGAATAGCTGATGGCGCGGGCCTGCAAGCCGATGAGGCCCAAGATGCCGAAGGAGAAAAGAAGGATGGCGACCAGCACCTCGAGGAGGGCAACGCCATTCTGGCGGTCGGATCCGGGAAGAGGTGGGCGTGGAAGGGTCATGGGCATCCGTCCGGGTGATCACTCGACAGGCTCTTGGCCGGGTCGCAGAGGCGCACCTGGCCACCCAGGGCAACCGTCACGCGCAGCGGACGGTCGACCCCCGCCACTGCATCGGCATAGGAAATGTCGTAGGACTGCAATGGCGGCGTGTTCGTCGGCAGCGTGCACAGGCCCGCATTCGTGCCTGGATCGTCATTCGCGACCAGTCGCCCGATGGAGTTGAAGCAAATCGACTTCGGACCAGTGATGGTGATGGAAGACTCCAGCTCGGCGACGATTCCTGCTTCGACGAATTCGCTCACTTCGGTCGTGCTGACTCGCTTGACCGTTTTTGCCGCCCAGTTCTTTCCGTTCGTCTTCGCGGTGTAGGTGGTGTCGGTCGGCTTGTCGTCCGTCAGCGAGAACACGACTTGATGACTTCTGCGCAAGGCCTCGGCCTGCGCCAGCCGGATGCCGTCCTGCAAAGAGTCGCTGGCTGCTCGCAATCGGCTGTTGCGAAGCCAGGTACTCATGATGGGCATCGCAAGGCCCATCAGGATGGCCATGACCACCATCGTCACCAGCATCTCGATCAGAGTGAAGCCGGCGGCGCGAGGCGCCGAACGGGGCCTCAGCACGCCTGGCCTTTTTTCAGGATCCAGGCGGTGGTGCAGGTCATCCAGCCGGAACCGACGGGCACTTGCGTGGTGGTGCGCACGTTGGCTTGGTCAATCGTGAAGACAAAGCCGCTGGTCGCGCCGCTGCCGGTGGCGGTCAACGTGTACGCCGTCGCCGTGGGGTCCGGGCAACTCAGCGTGAAACTGCCCACCTTGCGCTTGGCTTCATCCACTTGGCAAGGGGTGGTGTACAGGCCCGCCGTCAGGTAGGTCCGGTTGTCCTGGAAGTGGCGCTCCATGTCCGCGCGCATTGCCGCCAGTCCCTGGGTGGCATCGACCACCTGGCCGCGACGGATGTATTCCGAATAGGCCGGGATCGCAACGGCTGCAAGGATGCCGATGATCGTGACGGTGATCATGAGTTCGATCAGCGTAAAGCCAGCCAATTGGCGACGGCGCGGGAACAGATGCACGGGCGATGTCCTTAATACGTTTTTATTAACCGTTGCGAGTCACAAATTGTGACAAATTTTGATTCTCATTGATTCTCAGTGTCTACCGTTCATCGGGGGAGTCTCCTTTTCGGCATCAGAGGCTTGAAATCCGTGAGGTTTTTCATCGTTTGGGCGGAGCTGTCGCTCGTGACATGGGTGCAGTAGCCGCACGTATGCGCACCGTCGCTCGGCCCGGGCAAAAAGGCTGGCATCCTTGCCCAGCTTCTCGAAGGCGCACGTCGGACGGGACCCCGATGTTGACGCGGCGCTCTCCTACCCCGCGGCAGGTGCGCTCCAATGGAAAGAGAAGCGAATCCGTCGCGCTTGGCGCGCGAACGACCGCTTCCTTCTGGGAAGGGCTCGCGCGACGGCCGCCGTCTAGGCGGAGCCCAACTCGGATCGGATCACGACGGCGAGCGCTTCCGCCGACGGCGACAACGACCGGCCGCGCTTGGTGACCAGGGAGAGGTCTCGGGAAACCAAGGGCTCGTGGAGGCGCTTCACGATGAGGTCCTTGTGACGTGAGGCGCGCGCGTACGCTGTCGGCATGATCGAGGGCCCGGCGCCTGCCTCGGTCATCCACAAGGCAGTCGAGAAGAACGTGACTTCGTTCGCGACATCGAGCATGACACCCGCGTGCGCCGCCGCGCCATCGATCATCTGTCGAATTCCGTATCCTGGCCTGACGGTGATGACGGGCACGCCGTCGAGGTTCGACCATCGCAGACGGGTCCGAGCCGCGAGAGGATCGTCCTTGCGGCAGACGAGGGCCAAGGTGTCGCCCATGATTCGCTCGGTGTCGACATCGGCCGCCGCGCGTTCCGGAGCCCCGAGCCCGAGGTCCACGTGCTCGCCCACGATGCGAGAGACGAACTGGTCCGGAGCGCAGTCGTCCACCACGACGCGGATCTCGGGATGCAATTTGCCGAAGCGCCGCACCACGGCCGGAAGCAGGATCTCTCCGAGGGTCGGCGTGATGGCGAGCGACACCCGGCCGCGCCGAAGCTGCCCCAGGTCTCGAAGGCCAGCCCCCAGCGAGTCGACATCACGGAGAACCCGTTCGGCCACCGAAATCGCCTCCATCGCCGCTTGTGTCGAGCGGAGCGATCGGGTCGTTCGATCGAACAGTCGCGTGCCCAAGCCTTCCTCGAGCTGGCGGATCAGCACGCTCACCGCGGACTGGGTGAGCGAAAGCTGTTCGGCCGCGGCACTGAGCTTTCCCAGATGGAACACGGCGCGAAAGGCCCGCAGCTGCCGGATGCTCGGGCTGAACTTGCTCGGTTGATTCATACGATTTCATCATATCTGATTCGTTTAATTTCGATTTACTTAAGAATGCCGGAGGTGTGCAATCCAGTTCGAAGGAGACACCTGATGAGAACGAAGATTCGAATGCTCGTGGCGGCGGCATTGGCCGCCGGGATCGCGGTGGCCGCCCTGGCCCAACCGGCCGCCGAGAAGTACCCGCGGCAACCCATCCGGATGGTGGTGACCTTTCCGCCCGGTGGCAGTTCCGATGCTGTCGTGCGCATGCTGCTGCCGCGCCTGAACGAGTCGCTCGGCCAGCCCGTGATCGTCGACAACCGGCCGGGCGCGGGCGGAAACATCGGGACGAGCGTGATCGCGAAAGCGCCGCCCGATGGCTACACGATGGGCGTCGTGGCGGCCGGGGCCTTGTCCGCCAACAGCAGCCTGTATGCCCAGATGCCCTTCGACGTCCAGAAGGACCTTCGGCCGGTCAGCATGCTGGCTTCCATTCCGTTCGTGCTGGTCGGCAACCCCGCGGTTCCCGCGAAGACGTTGAAGGACCTCATTGCCAGGGCCAAGGTACATCCCGGACAACTCTCGGTCGCGCATGGCGGCAACGGTACCGCCATGCATCTGTCGATTGCGCTCTTCAGCCAGATGGCCGGCGTCAAGCTGGTGGAGGTGCCCTACAAGGGATCGGGCCCGGCCGCCCTCGACGCCATCGGTGGGCAGGTCGATCTGGCGATGGTCGACCTGCCTTCGGCGCTGCAGCAGATCAGGGCCGGCAAGCTCACCGCCTACGCCGTGACCACTCCGAAGCGCTTGTCGCAACTGCCTGAGGTACCGACGATGTCGGAGGCCGGCGTGCCCGGATACGACTCGACCGGTTGGTTCGGTGTCGTCGCGCCCGCCGCCACGCCGACCGGCGCCGTGGCCCGCATGAACGTTGCGCTCACCGAGGCCCTGTCCGATCCGGTGGTCCAGGCCAACATTCGCAACCTGGGCGTCGAGCCAACGCCGGGCTCGCCAGAGGAACTGGCCTCTTTCATCACTTCGGAAACCGCGAAGTGGGCGAAGGTGATCAAGCAAAGCAACATCAAGATCGATTGAAGATGAAGAACATCGACACGGACGTACTGATCGTCGGCGCCGGGCCGGTAGGCCTCACCCTGGCCATGGACCTGGTATCGCGAGGGGTCAAAGTCACCATCGTGGAGATTCGCGATTACGCGGAGCCGCCCAACGTCAAGTGCAACCACGTCGCCGCACGGACGATGGAGCGCTTTCGCCGACTCGGGGTCGCACACAAGTTGAGAGCCACGGGATTGCCGGAGGACTATCCCAACGACGTCGTCTTCCGGACCAGCATGACCGGCACCGAGCTCTCCCGCATCCCCATTCCGGGGCGCGGCGAGCGATATACATCGACGGACGGGCCGGATACCTGGTGGCCGACGCCCGAGCCCCCGCACCGGATCAACCAGATCTACCTCGAGCCCGTCCTGCTCGAGCACACGGCCGCCTTGGAAGGCGTCACTTTGCTCAATCGAACGCGACTCACCTCCTTCACGCAAGGACCCGAGGCCATCGAGGCCACGGCGCTCGATCTCGACAGCGAGTCCTTCAGGCAGATTCGCTGCCGCTACCTTGTCGGCTGCGACGGCGGCAGTTCGTCGGTTCGCAAGGCGATCGGGTCCAAGCTCGAAGGAACGGCGGTCGTGCAGCGGGTCCAGTCGACCTACATTCGGGCGCCCCGTCTTCGCAGCCTGTTGCCCGGCAAGCCTTCATGGTGCTACTACTCGGTCAATCCGCGCCGTTGTGGAACGGTCTTCGCGATCGATGGCAGCCAGACCTGGCTGGTGCACAACCATCTGAATCCCGACGAACCGGACTTCGAGTCCGTGGATCGAGACTGGTCGGTCCGGCAGATCCTGGGGGTCGATGCGGATTTCGAGTACGAGGTCATCAGCAAGGAGGATTGGGTCGGCCGGCGCCTTGTCGCTGATCGGTTCCGAGATCGAAACGTCTTCATCGCCGGAGACGCGTCGCACCTCTGGGTTCCCTACGCGGGGTACGGAATGAACGCGGGCATAGCCGACGCGCTTAACCTCTCCTGGCTCCTTGCCGCCAGACTCCAGGGTTGGGGCGAAGAGTCGATCCTCGACGCCTACGAGGCAGAGCGCCAGCCGATCACCGCGCAGGTCTCGCACTTCGCGATGAACCATGCGGCGAAGATGATCAAGGCGAGAAGCGCGGTGCCGGCGAACATCGAAGAGCCGACCCCCGAGGGTGCGGCCGCGCGTGACCGGATCGGCCGGGAGGCCTACGAGCTGAACGTGGAACAGTACTGCTGCGCGGGACTGAACTTCGGCTACTACTACACGGGTTCACCGATCATCGTCGGAGACGGGGAGAGCCCTCCGGAATACAGCATGGGCGGCTTCACGTCTTCGACGGTGCCAGGCTGCCGTGCGCCTCATTTCTGGCTGTCCGACGGCAGATCGCTGTATGACGCATTCGGCGCGGGCTATACGCTCCTGCGCTTCGACGCCAGCCTCGACATCGAAGGCTTGCAAGCTGCAGCAGCCTCACGACGGGTTCCGCTCCGGGTCCTGGACCTTGGCGGAGAGAAAGTGCCGGAGGCCTACAAGCACAAGCTGGTCCTGTGCCGCGACGACCAGCATGTGGCCTGGCGATCCAACGTCGTGCCTGCAGACCCGATCGCACTGGTGGACATGCTGCGCGGAGTCAAGGCTGACCGGAAGCCTTGATTCGCAATTAATTCGCCTGTCGAACAAATCAAGGCAATCTCGGCGGCCCCTTCAAGCAGACGCCGGCGCCGCCACGTACTGCGACTGAAGGGCTTGCTGGTGAGGGTTGAGGATCGCGTGCAGGACGTACGCTGCGCCACCGACGGCGGTCGCCAGGTCGGAGTACCGTGCTGCCTTCACCACGGGCGGCGTCAGGCCGGCCCTCTGTGCGTACTGGGCCAGTACTTCGGTTGCCGCATCGAGGAGGGTGTCGCCGCCGAGGGTCACCGTCTCTCCGCCCAGCACGATCACCTGCGGGTTGAAGGTCGTCCAGGCATTCTGGAGCAGCACGCCAAGCACCGCGCCGGCCCGCGCGAA
This sequence comes from Variovorax ginsengisoli, assembly GCF_030486595.1. Taxonomy (GTDB): domain Bacteria; phylum Pseudomonadota; class Gammaproteobacteria; order Burkholderiales; family Burkholderiaceae_C; genus Variovorax; species Variovorax ginsengisoli_B. The sequence continues at coordinate 25,555 of NZ_JAUJZH010000009.1, forward strand.
GGCGCTCCGGGTCGCCGGATCGCGAGCGCTCATGCGCGCACGCAGCGCGCGCCGGTCGATGACGTCGTCCTGGAAGCAGCCTGCCGCGGCTGCGATGGCCTTGAGCCCGATGTAGGCCTCGGCGCAACCGAGGCGCCCGCACGAGCAGGGCTGCCCGTCGATAACGAGGGTCGTATGGCCGATTTCGCCCGCTGAGCCGCTGGCCCCCGTGAACAGCGCGTGGTTGAGGATGATCCCTGCGCCAACACCGACGCCGCAACTCACATAGACCAGGGGATCGTCGACGGGTCGCTCGCAGAACTCGGTCTCGCCAACCGCTGCCAGGTCGGCTTCGTTGTGATAGTAGACGGGGACGTCCGCCAGACCCGCCTGTGCGAGTTCCGCGCCGAACCGGCGGCCGATCTCGACATGGCGCCAGCCGATGTTGGGCGCGTATTCAAGCATGCCCGAACGCTTGTCGACCGGACCATGCAGCCCGACCCCGATGCCCAGGAGGCGCGAGCCGCCGCGTGTCATCTTCGCGCAGAGCGCGGTGGCCATCTCGACGAGCTGGTGGCACGCTTCATCCGGATCTTTCGAGCGCAGGGCGGCCTGGCTCGACTCCAGGATTTCTCCGTCGATCGACGTCGCCACGACCTGGATGACATCGGGTCCGAGGTCGACGCCGAGCAGGACCATGTTCTTGCCGACCAGCCTCAGAGGCGTGGGCCGGCGTCCGACAGTACCGGTCACGAACGCATCCGACTCGACCAGCCACCCTTCATCGATGAGTTCCTTGATGAGCAGGCTGACCGTCGATCGCGTCAGGCCGCTGCGCTCGGACAGGCCGGCGCGCGAGATGCCGGCGTGCTCGCGCAGCAGGCGAAGCATGGCGATGCGATTGATGTTCTTGACGAGAGCCTGGTCTCCCGTGACTGGCGCTGGCGTGTGCATGGGCTCCTTCGGCGCGTTCGATCGCTTTATGGCTGCTGGTCGAACTAATGGTCTCACATTTCGATTTTTCAGATGTGTCATGGCGATCTTCGAGCCGTCGGAGGGGCGAAACACGGTGGAAAGCGTAGCGTCTAGTTCGAAATTTAGCACCATCAGCGTATTCCCTAGTGACCGCATCACCGCTCGGTGGCACATTTGTTTGGCCATCAAACAAATTGGAGACAGTATGAGAAGCATCAAGTTGGTTTCTTCTGCGGCGCTCGCCGCGGGGATGTGGCTGTCCGCTGCCGGCGCCCTCGCTGCCGACACGACCGTCCGTCTGATGCACGTGGATCAGAACCCCGACACCGGCGCCTTCTACAACGACGTCGCCCGTCGGTTCGAATCGACGCACCCTGGCGTCAAGGTCGAGATCCAGTACCTCGAGAACGAGTCGTACAAGAAGAAGCTGACGACGCTGCTGCAATCACCCGATCGGCCGAACATTCTGTACAGCTGGGGTGGCGGAACCATGCGCGACCAGATCAAGGCCGGCGTCCTCGAGGACATCTCCGCGCCGATGGACGCGAAGTGGCGCGAGAGCTTCATGCCGGCTGCGCTGCAGGCCTTTACCGTCAACGGCAAGGTCTACGGCGTGCCGCTGCAGCTGGGCCAGGTCGGGTTCTTCTACAACAAGGAATTGTTTGCAAAGGCCGGCGTCGACGCCGGGTCGATCAAGACCTGGGACGACCTGCTCGGCGCAGTGAAGAAGATCAAGGACTCGGGAACCACGCCGATCATCGTCGGCGGCGGGGACAAGTGGCCGCTGCACTTCTACTGGTCGCACCTGGCGTTGCGCCTCGGTGGCAAGGCTGCCTTCGACGCCGCCATGCAAGGCGAGGGCAAGGGCTTCGCGAGCGACACCTTCGTCCAGGCTGGCACCTTGTTCCAGCAGCTCACCGACCTGAAGCCGTTCCAGCCGGGCTACCTCGGCGCCACCTTTCCCCAGTCGTCGGGCCAGTTCGGCGACGGCAAGGGCGCCATGGTCCTCCAGCTGAACGGGATGCTCGGCTCGATGAAGGCGAACTCCGCGAACAAGCTCGGCCTTCCCGAGGACAAGCTGGGATGGTTCCCCTTCCCGGTCGTCGCGGGCGGCAAGGGCGACCCGACCGACACCCTGGGCGGCATGAACGGCTGGCTGGTCACCAAGGGCTCGCCCAAGGAGGCCGCCGAATTCCTGCGCTTCTTCTCGGAAGCGAAGAACCAGCGCGTTCCGGCTGAACGCGGGTCCTACATCCCCGTGGTCAACGGCACGCTGGACGCCATCGCCAATCCGATCCTGCGCCAGATGGCCGAGAACGTCTCGAAGTCCCACTACCACCAGATCTACTACGACCAGATGCTTGGCCCGTCGGTCGGTGCGGTCGTCAACGACGTGTCGGTCGAGCTCGCCACCGGCAAGATGAAGCCCGCAGATGCCGCCGCCGCCGTGCAGGCAGCCTGGCAGCGCGTCAACAGTACCAACTGAACGACTCGCACGATCTCGAAACAGACGCCGGCACTCGAAGCGCGCAGACAGGGAAGGGACCATCGTGACGACCATCGAACACAGCGCAGGGGCCGTGGCGCCTGCCCCGACGGGCAGGTCGCGGGCCTGGCGACGCAAGCCCTCCAGGCGAGTCGGCGGGACGACGGCAGTGGTGCTGTTCTTTCTTCCGCCGGCGATCCTGCTGTTTACGTTGTTCGTCGCCTTGCCGATGGGCGCGGCCGGCTGGTACAGCTTCTTCAACTGGAACGGCTATGGCGTTCCCACGAACTTCGTCGGATTCCGGAACTTCGTGGACCTGTTCCAGAACCCTGCGTTCCGCACAGCCCTCGGCAACAACCTGCTGATCATCGTGGGGTCGCTGGCCGTGCAGCTGCCCTTGGCGCTGGCCATGGCGGTATTGCTGGCCGACCGGGTGATCGGCACGACCTCCTTCAGGCTGATCTTCTTCCTGCCCTACATCCTGGCGGAGATCGCGGCCGGCCTGATCTGGCGTTTCGTCTACGACGGCGACTACGGCCTGCTGGCCAAGATCTGGGAGTGGTTCGGAGGGACAGCACCCTACGTGCTGTCCGAACCCGAGCTCGCGATGTACGCCATCCTTATCGTCGTGATCTGGAAGTACTTCGGATTCCACATGATCCTGTACATCGCCGGATTGCAGCAGATCGATCGCAGCCTTTACGAGGCCGCCCGCATCGACGGCGCATCGCGCTGGCAGATCTTCAGCCGCATCACGGTGCCGTTGCTGGGCTCGACGATCAGGCTGTCGGTGTTCTTCGCGATCCTCGGCTCGATCCAGCTCTTCGATCTCATCATGCCGCTGACCAAGGGCGGTCCGTCCGACAGCACGCAGACCATGGTGACCTTCCTCTACAACTACGGTGTCACGCGCATGGAGATCGGTTTCGGCAGCGCCGTCGGCGTTGTCCTGTTCCTCATCTGCGTGGTCTTCGCCTTCGGCTACAAGCGGGTCCTGATGCGCCATGACTAGTCACGATTCATCCGCGCCGAAGTCCGCGTCCATGTCGCCGGTCGTCCGCTACGCGGCGCTGTTCCTGGTCGCCGGGCTGGTGCTGATCCCGCTGGTCGCCACCGTGCTGGGCGGCTTCAAGACCCTCGGCGACCTGCGCGTCAATCCCTTCGGATTTCCGGCGCAATGGGAATGGCGCAACTACTGGGACATCCTCGGCGGGAGCCGCTACTGGCAACTGATGGGGAACTCCGCGGTGATCGCGGTGCTGACGGTCATCCTGACGGTGATGGTCTCGGCGATGGCGGCGTTCGTGTTCGTGCACATCCAGTTCTTCGGCTCGGCCTTCCTCATCAACTACCTGCTTCTCGGATTGATGTTCCCGGCGGCGACCGCGATTCTGCCGCTGTTCATCCAGATCCGGGACCTGGGCCTGCTCGACAACTACTGGGGCGTCGTCCTGCCGCAGGTCGCCTTCGGCCTGGCGTCGAGCATCCTGCTGTTCCGCAACTACTTCAAGCAATTGCCGGCGGAGCTGTTCGAGGCGGCACTCATCGACGGCTGCGGCTACTTCAGGTTCTTCTGGCACATCGTGCTGCCCCTGTCGAGACCCATCCTGGCGACGGTGGCGGTGATCGTCTTCGTGCACAGCTGGAATTCGTACCTGCTGCCCCTGGTGGTCTTCAACCGCGAGACGCTCTACACCTGGCCGCTCGGAATCATGGCGTACCAGGGCGAGTTCTCGACCGACTGGAACCTGGTGCTGGCATTCATCACGCTCACGATCCTCCCGGCCGTGATCATGTTCTTTGCGGCGCAAAAGCATATCGTCGCCGGCCTGACCTCCGGCTCTGTCAAAGGCTGAGAAGGATCCATCCATGTCTTCGGTGAGTATCAGAAGAGTCCAGAAGGACTATGGCCCGGTGCCCGTCATCCGCGGCGTCGATGTCGAAATCGACGACGGCGAGTTCGTGATTCTCGTCGGCCCCTCCGGCTGCGGCAAGTCGACGCTGCTGCGGATGATCGCCGGGCTGGAGGATATTTCGGGCGGCGAGATCCGCATCGGCGAGCGGGTGGTCAACGACCTCGCGCCGAAGGAGCGCGACATCGCGATGGTGTTCCAGAGCTACGCGCTCTATCCGCACATGACGGTCGAGCAGAACATGGCTTTCTCGCTCAAGATGGGTGGCGCCAAGAAGAGCGAGATCGACCCGAAGGTCGCGCGAGCGGCAAAGATTCTCAGCCTCGAGCCGCTGCTAGGCCGCCTGCCGAAGGAACTCTCGGGCGGCCAGCGCCAGCGCGTCGCGATGGGCCGGGCGATCGTTCGCGACCCCAAGGTGTTTCTCTTCGACGAGCCGCTGTCGAACCTCGACGCCAAGCTCCGGGTGCAGATGCGCACCGAGATCAAGGCGCTGCACCAGCGCCTCGGAACCACCATCGTCTACGTCACCCACGACCAGGTCGAGGCCATGACGATGGCTGACAAGATCGTGGTCCTGCATGACGGCGTCGTCGAGCAGGTCGGTGCCCCACTCGACCTCTACGACCGTCCGGCCAACCTCTTCGTCGCCGGCTTCATCGGCAGCCCCGCGATGAACCTGCTCAAAGGCAAGGTCGAGCGCGAAGGCTTCGTGGTCGATGGCTCGGGTGGCCTCACGCTGCCCTTTGCCAATGCACCGACCGCGACGCCGGGACTGCCAGCGGTCTATGGCATCCGGCCCGAGCACTTCACGCTCGACGACGCCGGCTTCCCGATCACGGTGGAGGTGGTCGAGCCGACCGGCTCCGAGACGCAGGTGATGGCACAGATCGGCGGACAGCCGATCTGCGCGGTCTTCCGCGAACGCATCACCGCGGGGCCCGGCGAAGTCATCCGGATCGCCGCACAGATCGAGCACGCGCATCTGTTCGATGCGGCGACCGAGCAACGAATCAACTGATGCAACAGGAGCAGAACCAATGGATTTTCTGAGCGTAAAGGCCAACCAGATCGTCGACGCCCGAGGCAAGAGCGTGCGGCTGCGGGGCACCTGTGTCGGCGGCTGGATGAACATGGAGGACTTCATCAACGGCTTCTCCGGCGCGGAGCACACGCTGCGTTTCGAGATGGCCGAGGTCCTGGGCAAGTCGAAGGCCGAATACTTCTTCGAGCGATTCCACGATCACTTCTTCAACGAGTCCGACATCGAGTACCTCAAGAGCCTCGGCACCACGGTGGTCAGGCTCCCGCTGAACTACCGCCACTTCGAGGACGACAACAAGCCCTTCGTCTACAAGGAAGCCGGCTTCCGGCGGCTGACGCAGGTGCTCCGGTGGTGCGAGAAGCACGGCCTCTACGCCATCCTCGACCTGCACGCCGTCCAGGGCTGGCAGAACGTGCATTGGCACTCGGACAACGCCAACAGGCACAGCCTGTTCTGGAACCACACGCACTACCAGGACCGGTTCGTCGCCCTGTGGAAGGAGATTGCCACGCGATACAAGGACGAGGCCGTCGTCGCGGGATTCAACCTGATGAACGAGCCCTGCGTGAACAACCAGTTCGGCGATCTGCCGTGGAACATCCACAAGAACTATCGGCCGGACTGGGACCTGATGAACACCGTCTACCGGCGGGCCGTCGACGCGGTGCGGCAGATCGATTCGCGGCACATCATCTTCCTCGAAGGCGATCGCTATTCCTACCTGTTCAGCGGCATGGAAGCGCCGTTCGCGGACAACCTCGTCTACAGCAGCCACAACTACACCATCGCGGGCTTCGGCCCGGGCCAGTATCCCGGGACGATCGATGCGGGACAGCCCCGAAGCGATGGCCCCGAGCACTGGGACCTGGCACGGCAAGAACTCGAGTTCACGAACCACGAAGGCACCGTGTTCACGAAGAAGCACGGCGCTCCCTTGTGGGTCGGCGAGTTCGGGTCGGTCTACAACGGCGGCGATGCAGAGGTGCCCGACCGCCTGCGCGCGATGGACGACCAGATCGGCATCTTCGAGCGCCATGGCGCGCACTGGACCACCTGGACCTACAAGGACGTCGGCGTGATGGGGCTTGTGACCCTCGACCCCGAGTCGGAGTACCAGCAGCGGGTCGGTGACTTCATCCGGAAGAAGGTTCAGCTGGGCGCCGATGACTGGATGGTGTGGATGCCTCCGACGGCGGTCAAGCAGGAAACCGGAAAGCTGGCGCAACAGATCTACGACGTCATCGGCGACGACAGCATCACCCAGGTCTACAACCGCAAGTGCTTCAGCTCGGCGGTGCTCTGCTTCTACACCAGCGCCCTGATGCAGCAGACCTACGCCCGCCTGTTCAAGGACTTGTCCGAATCGCAGATCGATCGGGTCCTCTCGTCGTTCTCGCTGAAGCAGTGCAAGGTGAACAACGAGCTCGCCGGCATCGTGAAGAAGTATTCCGCCTTCCCGGTGCAGGGGCACTGATGGACAAGGTCGGAATCGGCTTCATCGGCTGCGGGAACATCAGCGAGGCCTACCTGAAGGCCGCGGCGAAGTTCCCCATCCTCGACATCCGCGGCGTCGCCGACCTGAAGCCGGAGGCGGCGCAGGCGCGTGCCTCGCAGTTCGGGCTCGAGGCCGTTTCGGTCGATGCGCTCCTGCGCGACCCGGCGATCGAGATCATCGTGAACCTGACGATCCCGGCGGTGCACGTCGAGGTCGGGCTGATGGCGATCGCCGCCGGCAAGCACGTGCATTCCGAGAAGCCGTTGGGCCTCACGACAGCCCACGCAAGAACGCTGCTCGACGCCGCCGACAAGCGTGGGCTTCGGGTCGGCTGCGCGCCCGACACCTTCCTCGGTGGCGCGCACCAGACTTGTCGCAAGCTCGTCGACGAAGGCGCCATCGGCAAGCCGGTGGCGGGCACGGCGACTTTCATGTGTCCGGGTCACGAGCGCTGGCATCCGAACCCTGCCTTCTACTATGCCGAGGGCGGCGGGCCGATGCTCGACATGGGGCCGTACTACATCACGGCATTGGTGAACCTCATCGGACCGGTCGCGCGCGTTTCCGGGTCGACCTCGCGTGTGCGCAGCGAGCGCCTCATCACCAGCGAGCCGCTCAAGGGCACGAAGATCGACGTCGAGGTGGCCACCCATGTCGCCGGCACGATGGAGTTCGCGTCGGGCGCCATCGTGTCGATCGCCACCAGCTTCGACGTGCCGAAGCACCGGCATGTGCCGATCGAGCTCTACGGCACCGAGGCCAGCATGATCGTGCCCGATCCGAACTACTTCGGCGGCACGATCCAGCTCGCGCAGGCCGGGCAGGAGTGGGCCGACCAGCCCATCGGGCATGCCTACGGAGACGGCAACTACCGAAGCATCGGCGTGGCCGACATGGCGCATGCCATCCGCGCCGACCGGCCGCACCGCGCGTCCGGCGAACTGGCCCTTCATGTGCTCGAAGTGATGGAGGCATTCGAGACCTCGTCGCGACTGGGCCGACACGTGAGCATCGAGACCCGGCCGGAGCGGCCGCAGATCTTGCCGACCGCCTTCTCGGCAGGCGGCCTCGGCTGAACCCGTCAACGAATTGAACAGAGGCGACTCAATGCGCGAAGCCATGATCGTGTGGGGCGGCTGGATGGGGCACGAGCCCGACCAGGCGGCGAAGATCGTCTCGGACATGCTGACCGAGCACGGCTTCAAGGTCCGTGTCGAGACCTCGACAAAGGCATTCGCGGACCCGGCCATCGCGGACCTGAGCCTGATCGTCCCGATCATCACGATGTCGAAGATCGAGAAGGACGAACTCGCGAACCTGACCAGTGCGGTGCGCGAAGGCGTCGGCCTCGCAGGCTTCCATGGCGGGATGTGCGATGCCTTTCGCGACGCGGTCGACTACCAGTTCATGACGGGCGGCCAGTGGGTCGCCCATCCCGGCAACGTCATCGACTTCCGCGTCAACATCGCCAGGCCGGACGATCCCGTGACGGAGGGCATCGGCGACTTCGACTATCGCTCGGAGCAGTACTACATGCACGTCGACCCTTCGAACGAGGTGCTGGCGACGACGACATTCACTGGCGAGCATGCGCCGTGGATCGATGGCGGGGTGATGCCGGTGGCATGGAAGCGCCGGCACGGAAAGGGGCGGGTGTTCTACAGCGCGCTCGGCCATGTCGCCAGCGAGTTTCAGGTACCCCAGATGCGCACGCTCCTCGAGCGCGGAATGCTCTGGGCGGCACGCTGACACGACCCGGCGTCGCACCCCCAATGACTTCTTCCACGCCCCTCTACAAGGACTCCGCGCAGCCGCTGGCGGTGCGCGTTCAAGACTTGCTCGGACGCATGACGCTGGAGGAAAAGATCGCCCAGATGCACGCCTTCTGGCTGATCCTGTCCGAGAGCGGCGAACACCGAGTGCGTCCCGGAGAGGCTTTCGTCGTTGCCAGCGACGCCGATTCGGTGCTGCGGCGCCTGGCCAACGGCATCGGACAGATCACCCGGCCCTTGGGCACGCGCAGTGTCGAGGCAGGCAGCGGATTGCGCGCGCTCAACAAGTTGCAGCGCTATCTGCGAAACGAGACACGCCTGGGCATTCCCGCGATCTCGCATGAAGAGTGCCTTGCCGGCATGATGACCCGCGACGGCACGCTGTTCCCGTCTCCGCTGGCCCTCGGCGCGACCTGGAATCCCGTGCTCGTCGAGCAAGTGGCAGAGAGGATCGGCTTTGAATGCCGCGAGCTGGGGTGCCAGCAAGGACTGGCGCCCGTCCTCGACGTGTCGCGCGATGTACGTTGGGGGCGCACCGAGGAAACCTTCGGCGAGGACCCGTATCTCGTCGGCGTCATGGCGACGCGCTACGTTCGCGGCATCCAGGGCCCCCGGCGGGACGTGCTCGCGACGCTGAAGCACTACGCGGGTCATTCGTTCAGCGAAGGCGCACGCAACCATGCGCCGGTGCATGTCGGCTGGCGCGAGCTGAACGACACCTTCCTGCTTCCCTTCGAGATGGCCGTGAAGCAGGCCAACGCCGGCTCGGTGATGCCGGCCTACCACGACATCGACGGCGAGCCGGCGCATTGCTCGCACCACCTGCTGACCGAGGTGCTGCGCGAGCAATGGGGCTTCGACGGCCTGGTGGTGGCCGACTACGTGGGCGTGAGCCTGCTCTACCAGCACCACGCGGTGGCCGCGGATGCGACCGAAGCCGCGGCCCTGGCCTTCAATGCGGGGCTGGATGTCGAGCTGCCCGCGGATGATTGCGCGCAGCACCTCGCCGCGGCGATCGAGCGCGGCCTGATCACGTTGGCGACCGTCGATCGCATCGTCTCCCGGGTCCTCACGGAGAAGTTCCGGCTGGGACTGTTCGAGAAGACCTTCGAGGACGCCGCAGCGGCGCCCGCGCTGCGCACGCCCGAAGTCGTTGCGACGGCCCTCGAAGCCGCCCGCCAGGCGATGGTGGTGCTGGACAACCGGGGTGGCGTGCTGCCGCTCGATCCGGCCGCCGCTCCCCGCGTCGCCGTCATCGGCCCCACCGCCGACGATCCATTGGCCATGCTCAGCGGCTACAGCTACCCCGCGCATGTCGTGCTGCACAACCAGGTCGAAGACACCGGTCACATCGTGACGCCGCTGCAGGGCTTGCAGGCGATCTACGGTGCGGGCAATGTGCGCTACGCAAAGGGCTGTTCGATCATCGAGGTCCGGCAGAAGGGGGCGCCGGTGTTCCCGGGCGACGTGCGCGCAGAGGGCGTCAAGCCCATCTCGCCGGTATCGCTTCGCACCGATGGGATTCCCGAGGCTGTCGATGCTGCCCGCGATGCCGATGTCGCCTTCGTTTTCGTCGGCGACCTCGCAGGCCTTTTCCAGACGGGCACGATCGGGGAGGGCTCCGATGCCGATTCGCTCGACTTGCCCGGTGTGCAGCAGCAGTTGCTCGAAGCCGTGGTCGCGACCGGCACGCCGACCGTGGTCGTCCTGACCAGCGGGCGCCCCTACAACCTCGGCGGTTTGGAAGATCGCGTCGCAGCCTTCGTGATGGCCTTTGCCGGCGGCCAGCAGGGCGGCACCGCGATCGCCGAGGTCCTGTCGGGCCGCGCCGAGGCCACCGGCAGGCTGACCGTCTCGGTGCCGCACAACGTCGGCGCCATGCCCTACTACTACAACCACAAGTTCAAGAGCGGAGGCACGCCGATCGCTCTGCACTTCGGCAGCCGGTATCCCTTCGGCCATGGCCTGAGCTATACGCGCTTCGAGTACCGCAACCTGGACGTGCCCCTTTCGGCGGTCCCCATCGAAGACGGCGAGATCGTTCTGAGCTTCGACGTCGCCAATACCGGATCCCGAAAGGGCGTCGAGATCCCGCAGCTGTACGTGCGCGATCGCCTGGCCAGCGTCGTGCGGCCCGTGCGCGAATTGAAGGCTTTCGGCCGGGTGGAACTGGGCGCGGGCGACGTCGCCCGGGTGACCTTCCGCGTGCCGGTGGACATGCTGGCCTTCACCGGCATGGCCGGTGCGCGAATCATCGAGCCGGGCACCTTCGAGCTGGGGATCGGCGCATCGAGCGCCGACATCCAGCTGCGTGCGGAGATCAATGTCGGCGGCAGCACGCGCACGCTCGAACGGAACTGGCGCATGGAAAGCAGCTGCGAGATCCATCCGCTGTCCCCGGCAACCCTCCTTTAGTCCTCCCAATGCAAACCAACCTCCATTCATCCTTTCTTCCCACCGACGCTTCCGGCGCCTTGCTCGTTGGTCGGGTCTGGCGTGCAGGGCCCGCCAACGGACCTTGCGTCGTGGTGGTTCGAGCGGGTCAGGTGGTGGACATCACTGCCTCGGCGCCCACCGTGTCCGACCTTCTCGACCGGGATGACCTCCTGGATTTCATCCGCAACTGCCCAGGGGAGCCCCTGGGTGAGGTCGCCGGGTGGCTCGACAAGACCATGACGGCGTCGGGAAAGCCCGGCGCCGAGAAGCTGCTGGCGCCGTGCGACCTGCAAGCCATCAAGGCATGCGGCGTTACCTTCGCCGTCAGCTTGCTGGAGCGCGTCATCGAGGAGCAGGCCGGCGGCGACGCCACCAAGGCCGTGCAGATCCGGCACGAACTTCAACGCACCATCGGGTCGGACTTGTCGGCCATTCGCCCCGGTTCGCCCGAAGCGGAATCGCTCAAGCACGAACTCATCCGCCAGGGCACATGGTCCCAGTACATGGAAGTCGGGATCGGTCCCGATGCCGAAGTGTTCTCCAAGGCGCAGCCCATGTCCGCGGTCGGATTCGGCGATGACGTCGGGTTGCATCCGAGTTCGTCGTGGAACAACCCCGAGCCCGAGATCGTGCTGGCGGTCAACAGCCGCGCGCAGATCGTCGGCGCCACGCTGGGCAACGACGTGAATCTCCGCGACGTCGAAGGCCGAAGTGCCCTGCTGCTGGGCAAGGCCAAGGACAACAACGGCTCCTGCGCGATCGGACCGTTCCTGCGCCTGTTCGACGACGAGTTCACGCTGGACACCATCCGCGCAGCCACGGTGAGCCTGGTCATCGAAGGGCAGGACGATGGCTTCCGGCTCGAAGGATCCAGCCGCATGGCCGAGATCAGCCGCGACCCCGCCGACCTGGTGCGCCAGACCTGCGGCGCGCACCACCAGTATCCGGACGGCTTCTTCCTGTTCCTCGGCACGATGTTCTCCCCCATCCAGGACCGGGGGGACGAAGGCAAAGGGTTCACGCACCGCCTCGGCGATCGCGTGACGATCTCGACGCCGTCGCTGGGCGCCCTTGTCAATCGCGTGCAGCGTTCCGATGCCATCGCCCCCTGGACCTTCGGCGTCCGGGCGCTCTACCGGAACCTGTCCTCTCGCGGCATCGCCGCTTCCTGAGGCACGACCCGATCAACAAAAGGACCATCAATGTCTGCCATCTATCCGAGCCTCGCCGGCAAGCGAGTCGTCATCACCGGCGGGGGCTCCGGCATCGGCGCGGCCATGGTCGAGGCTTTCGCTCGACAAGGTGCCCAGGTGTTCTTTCTCGACATCGCCGACTCCGATGGCCGTGCGCTTCAAGCGAAGCTCGGAGATGCGGCGCGGCCGCCTGTCTTTCACCGCTGCGATCTGACCGAGTTGCAGGGGGTCCGGGCGACCTTCGCGGCGATCGAGGCCTCGGGCGGTCCCATCGACGTCCTCGTCAACAACGCGGCAAACGACGACCGGCATGAAATCGGTACGGTGACGACGGACTACTGGGACCAGCGGATCGCGGTCAACCTGAGGCACCAGTTCTTCTGCGCGCAGGCTGTTTCGGGCGGAATGCGCGCGGCCGGGGGCGGCGTGATCCTGAACCTCGGCTCCATCTCCTGGCATCTCGCGCTGCCAAGCTTGTCGATCTACATGACTGCCAAGGCCGGCATCGAGGGCCTCACGAAAGGGTTGGCACGCGACCTGGGCGGATTCAACATCCGCGTCAACTGCATCGTCCCGGGCGCGGTGCGGACGCCCCGCCAGATGAAGCTCTGGCAATCCCCTGAAAGCGAGGCGCAGGTCGTGGCGGCGCAGTGCCTGCCGCAGCGAATCGATCCTGCGCATGTCGCGGCGATGGCGCTCTTTCTGGCATCGGACGACGCCGCGCGTTGCTCCGGACGCGAGTACTACGTGGACGCAGGATGGCACGGCGCATGACCGAAGGCACCCGCACCGCTCGCCGGTTCCGATCGCAGGACTGGTTCGCCAACCCCGATCACATCGACATGACGGCGCTGTATCTCGAGCGCTTCATGAACTACGGCATCACGCCGGCGGAACTGCGCTCCGGCAGACCCATCATCGGGATCGCGCAATCCGGAAGCGACCTGAATCCGTGCAATCGCGTTCATCTTGAATTGGCCAAGCGCGTGCGCGACGGCATTCGCGACGCCGGGGGCATCCCGATGGAATTCCCGGTGCACCCGACCTTCGAGAACTGCCGGCGGCCGACGGCGGCCATCGACCGCAACCTGGCCTACATGGCGCTGGTCGAGATCCTGCACGGCTACCCGATCGACGCCGTCGTGCTGACCACGGGCTGCGACAAGTCGACGCCGTCCCAGGTCATGGCCGCGGCGACCGTGGACATTCCCGCGATCGTGCTGTCCGGCGGCCCGATGCTGGACGGCTGGTTCGAAGGCGAACTCGTGGGCTCCGGGGCGGCGATCTGGAAGAGCCGGAAGCTGCTGGCGGCCGGCCAGATCGATGAAGCGAAGTTCATGGACATCGCCACGGCATCGGCGCCCTCGGTGGGGCACTGCAACACCATGGGAACCGCGTCGACCATGAATGCGCTGGCGGAGGCGCTGGGGCTGTCATTGACCGGCTGTGCCGCGATTCCGGCGCCCTACCGCGAACGAGGGCAGATCGCCTACGAGACCGGTCGCCGCATCGTCGAACTGGCCTTCGAGGACAGGCGGCCTTCATCGATCCTCACGCGGGATGCGTTTCTCGACGCGATCGTCGTCAACGCCGCGATCGGCGGGTCCACCAATGCGCAGCCGCACCTCATGGCCATGGCGCGCCATGCGGGCGTGGACCTGCGTCCGAGCGACTGGACCGAGTTCGGCTTCGACGTGCCGCTGCTGCTGAACATGCAGCCGGCGGGCAAGTACCTGGGCGAGGCCTTTCATCGCGCGGGCGGCGTGCCGGCCGTGATGTGGGAACTGCAGCAGGCGGGCATGCTGCGCAGCGCGCGCCCCACTGTCACCGGCATGACCATGGAACAGAATCTCGAAGGCCGGCAAAGCGTGAATCGGGAGGTGATCCGCGAGTTCGCACATCCTCTCAAGAGCCAGGCCGGATTTCTCGTTCTCAGCGGCAATCTGTTCGACTTCGCGATCATGAAGACGAGCGTGATCTCCGCGGAATTCAGTGCGCGCTACCTGAGCCATCCGGGTGCCGAGGGGCGGTTCGAATGCCGGGCCATCGTCTTCGAGGACTCGGACGACTATCACGCACGAATCAACGACCCCGCGCTCGCCGTCGACGAGAACTGCATCCTCGTGATACGCGGCGCGGGGCCTGTGGGCTGGCCCGGCTCGGCCGAGGTCGTGAACATGCAGCCGCCGGATGCGTTGCTCAAGCGTGGCATCACGAGCCTTCCCACGTTGGGAGACGGGCGGCAGTCGGGGACGTCGGACAGTCCGTCGATTCTCAACGCGTCACCCGAGAGCGCCATCGGCGGCGGGCTGGCGTACCTGCGCACGGGTGACGTCGTCCGCATCGACCTCTCCGCCGGTCAATGCAACATGCTGGTGTCCGACGAGGAGATCGCGCGCCGCAAGCACGAAGGGACGCCGTCGATCCGGCCGAGCCAGACGCCCTGGCAGGAGATCTATCGCGCGACGGTCGGACAACTCGAGTCGGGCGCCTGCATGGAGTTGGCGATCAAGTATCGCGGCGTGGCCGACACCCCGCCTCGTCACAATCATTGAGGCGGCTTGGGGCTGTCGTCGGCGGCGCCCGCGTTCTTCGCGGCTTCGCCTTCGAAGCGGCCGATGATGTCGGTCACGAAGTGCTCCGAGAACCCGGCGACGAAGGACCAGAAGACGAGCTTGGCGTATTCCCCGAATCCGCGCCGAGGTGGCCCAGTTCGTACTGATCAGGACGACCACGGCGACCACCACGATGGCCGCCAGCGCCATGACCGCAAAGAAGAGGCGTCGCGATACGACGACGATCAGCGCACCTGTCTCGGAGAGGGTCTGGCCCTTTGAGTGGGTACTTCGGCAGGCATGGCATCTCTCTCCTTGCGTTGCGACCGCGGAACCAATAGAGCGCGAGGGAACTGCCACCGGAGCCTGGCAATTTTTACGTAGACAGTCGTTGGTGCGCTGCCTAGACTTCCTTTCGATCTCTGCCAATGAACACTCTCATCATGTCCCCGCATCTGTCGATCCCGAGTCTTCGCACCTTCGTTGCCTTCGAGCAGCGCGGTCGAATCAAGCGGGGCGGATAGCCCTCCTTTCAGTTCGACAGGCGCCCCCTCAAAGGCAACGAGTTCAGCTCGTTGCCTTTTTTCATTTCCGGACCTGGATCATGTTCAAACTCGATTCCTTGAAATGGTGGTTGGACCCCGTCTTCGCAGCAGTGGTGTGCGGCACCTGCCTGGCCGGCTGCGACCTCGCGCCCAGTGTCTTGTTCGTCGCCGATGGAAGCCCGGTCCGCCTGCTTCAATTGACCGACGCCCACGACGGTTGCCCGGCACCGCGCCGGGTCTGCTTCCTGTCGACCTGGGACGGCGAGACGACCCGTGGATGCTGGGTGCGGGAGGCGGGCAGCGTCCGGGTCTCCCTGCCTCATGAAGAGCAGAGCGTGCCGGTGGCCAACTTCCGGCCGACCGCGTACGCCGAGCTCCGCCGCGTGTCGTTGGATTAGGGCGAAGACGCCCTAGGCGAGCGGACTTGACATGCAGGTAATTACCTGCATATTATCGCCCCTCGCACTCACACGACGAATGGACGCTGACAAGGTTTTCAAGGCACTGGGCGACCCGACTCGCAGGAAGCTGCTCGACCTGCTGTACGAGAAGAACGGGCAGACGCTGGGCGAGCTCTGCGAGCACCTGGACATGGCGCGGCAATCCGCCGCGCAGCACATCGGGCTGCTCGAGGAGGCCAATCTGATCAGTACCGTGCGGCGGGGCCGGGAGAAGCTGCATTTCATCAACCCGGTGCCGCTGCACGAGGTCTACGAGCGGTGGGTGCGGAAATTCGAACGCCAGCGGCTCGGCCTGCTGCACGACCTGAAGAAGGAACTCGAAGGAGACTGACCATGAGCAAAGAGAAGACCAGCTTCGTCTACGTGACCTACATCCGTTCGACGCCCGAAAAGGTGTTCGAGGCCATCACCCGGCCGGAGATCGCGCGGCGCTACTGGGGCCACGAGAACGTGTCCGACTGGAAGCCCGGTTCGACCTGGGAGCACGTGCGCGCCAACGAGCAGCGCACGGTCAACGTGCTGGGCAAGGTGGTCGAGGTCGCGCCGCCGACGCGGCTGGTCATCACCTGGGCGAGCCCCGCGCAAGCCGACGATCCGGACAGCTACAGCCGCGTGCGCTTCGACGTCGAGGCGTACCAGGACATGGTGCGGCTGACCGTCACCCACGACGAACTCGAAGCCGGCAGCGGGATGGCCAAGGGCATCCAGCAGGGCTGGCCGATCGTGCTTTCGAGCCTCAAGTCCCTGTTGGAGACTGGGCAGGGCATCGATGTCTTCGCCAAGCCGCTGGCAGCCTGAACCGAAAGCCGACCATGACCCAGCCCTACACCGGCGGCTGCGCGTGCGGCGCGATCCGCTACGCCACCGCGCACGCGCCGATCTTCCAGAACCACTGCCAATGCCGCGACTGCCAGCGGCGCAGCGGCACCGGGCACGGCTCCTACCTGACCTTTCCGGTGCGGGCCGAGATGTCGATCACCGGCGAGGCGAGACTGTGGGAGGTCGCGGGCGACAGCGGCAACATGAAGCTCCACGCCTTCTGCCCGGTCTGCGGCACGCCGGTCTACCTGCGCTTCGCCGCCATGCCCGACCTGATCGCGGTCACCGCGGCCAGCCTGGACGAACCGGCCCGCTTCGCGCCGCAGGTGGTCACCTATGGCGTGCGCGGGCTGGCGTGGGATGCCATCGATCCTGCGCTCCAGGCTTTCGAGCGGATGCCGACAGGCTAGGCGGGCCCTGGTGCTGCCTTGCTACATTTGGCGGGCTCCACTCTTCCAACTGCCCCCATGTCCGAATTCCCATCCGATATCTACACCGAGCCTTCCGACCTGGACGGCCACACGCTCGCCAACCTCGGACCCTTGCGCCGGATGGCGGGGCTGTGGCGCGGCGAGAAGGGCGTCGACGTCAAGCCCAAGGCCCAGGGCCCGAAGACCCAGGTCTATGTCGAGCACTACGAACTGCAGCCGATCGATCCCCAGACCAACGGCCCGCAGGTTCTCTACGGACTGCGCTACCACACCTACATCCACAAGCCCGGCCTGACCAAGATGTACCACGACCAGGTCGGCTACTGGCTGTGGGAGCCCGCCACCAGCACCGTCATGCTCACGCTGGCGATTCCGCGCGGGCAGATCGCCATGGCCAGCGGCAAGGTGGCCGCCGACGCGGACCGCTTCGAACTCGTGGCCACGCACGGCAGCCTGGTGAACGGCATCGTGTCGAATCCGTTCATCGAGCATGCCTTCACCACGCTTGAGTGGCGCATCGAGGTCGCCTTCCATGCCGACGGCACCTGGTCGTACGACCAGGACACCGTGATGCAGATCCAGGGGCTGTCCGAACCCTTCCACCACACGGACCGCAACACGCTCACGAAGACCGGCGAGCCTTCGCCGAATCCCCTGGCCGTGCAAACCTGAAGACCGCGGCGGGCGACCCCGGGTAAGCGAGGCTGCCCAGGCCCGGGCGTCGACGCACAATCGTCGGCCAAGTCACAAGGAGGCCCTTGTCATGACCGACGAGTTCGTCGACGTGCTGGTGGTCGGCGCCGGCATCTCGGGCATCGGCGCCGGCTGCCACCTGCAGAAGCTTTGTCCGGAGCGCAGCTTCGCCATCGTCGAGGCCCGCCCTTCACTGGGCGGCACCTGGGACCTGTTCCGCTACCCTGGCGTGCGTTCGGATTCCGACATGCACACGCTCGGCTATTCGTTCCGGCCCTGGACCGACCCCAAGGCCATCGCCGATGGGCCGACGATCCTGAACTACCTGCGCGAGACGGCGCGCGAACACGGGATCGAGCCGAAGATCCGCTTCGGCCAGCAGGTCGTGCGGGCCGACTGGTCCTCGCCGGATGCGCAGTGGACGGTCGAGCTCCGGCGCGCCGACGGTGGCGGCAGCGCGCGCATCCGTTGCGGCTTCCTTTTCATGTGCAGCGGCTACTACGACTACGCGGCCGGCCACCAGCCCGACTTCCCGGGGCGCGAGCGCTTCGGCGGGCGGCTGGTCCATCCGCAGCACTGGCCCGCCGACCTCGACTGCGCGGGCAAGAAGATCGTCGTCATCGGCAGCGGTGCCACCGCCGTGACGCTGGTGCCTGCGCTGGCCGACAAGGCGGCGCACGTGACGATGCTGCAGCGCTCGCCGACCTGGATGGTGGCCCGTCCGTCGGTCGATCCGGTCGGCATGCGATTGCGGCGGCGCCTGCCGCTGCGGCTGGCGCTGCAGCTCACGCGCTGGAAAAACGTGCTGCTGGGCATGTACGTGTTCCGGCTCAGCCGGCGCAACCCGCAGCGCATGCGCCAGCTGCTGCTGGGCGGCGTCCGTCATGCGCTCGGTCCGGAGGCCGACATCGCGACCCATTTCACGCCGCGCTACAACCCCTGGGAACAGCGCCTGTGCCTCGTGCCGGACGGCGATTTCTTCCGGGCCATCAACGCCGGTCGGGCTTCGGTCGTGACCGACCACATCGCGTCGTTGACCGAGACCGGGATCGCGCTGCGCTCGGGCGCCACGCTCGACGCCGACATCATCGTCAGCGCCACCGGCCTCCAGCTCGCCATGCTCGGCCACGCGGCGCTGTACGTCGATGGCGAGCGGGTGGAGCCTTCGCGCACGGTCAACTACAAGGGCCTGATGTACAGCGGCGTGCCGAACATGGCCAATACCTTCGGCTACACCAATGCCTCGTGGACGCTCAAGGCCGACCTGACCGCGCAGTATGTGTGCCGGCTGCTCAACCACATGCGCAAGACCGGCGCGCGCATCTGCCGGCCCCCGGCCGACCCGGACACCGCGCTGCTGCCGTGGGTGGATTTTTCATCGGGCTACTTCGAGCGGGCCGCCGACCTGATGCCCAAGCAAGGTTCGGCCAAGCCCTGGAAGCTCAACCAGAACTACTTGAGCGACCTGGTCGCGATGCGCTTCGGCACAGTCGACGACGGGGTGCTGCAGTTCACATACGGGGCGCGCTGAGCGCAATCACGCCTCAGGCGTTCGAGCGCTCGGCCGCGCGTCGCAACTGGTCCAGCCGCGCCGCCTCCTCGGCGTCGCGCAGGCTCTTTGCCGCCCTGGCCGCCGCGTACTGCACATACAGCACCTCGATGGCTTCGGTCCAGCGCTGCAGGCTCGCCTTGTGTTCGACTTCGGCGTCGTGGTCTTTCGGATGCGTGTCCGGATGCCGTTCGGGGAACGCGGGAACGGTCACGCCTGCCCTGCGAAGGATGGCTTCTTTTTGGTCGATGGTCAGCATGTCTGTCTCCAGCAAACATTGTTCCAACCCCCGCGCGTCATAACTGGCGATGACGGCTATTTCACGGGGTCGTTCTGCTGCTCAGATGGGGGTGCGCGGGCGAATCCGCAAGGCCGCGACGGGCGCCGGCGCAGGTGAAAATGACCCGGATGCATCGACACCCTCTCCCCCTGCTGCGCCTTCGAGGCCTTGCCGCCATGGCGCTGGCCGCTGCCGTCCTGGCGGGTTGCGCTTCCGCGCCGCCGACCGCCTCGCCAGCGCCCGCCCAGCCGACACCGGCCGCCCGTCCCCCTGCGCCGGTTCCGGCGGCCCAGCCAGCGGGCGCCGGGGCGGACGAGCTGGCGCTCCAGCAGGGCTTCGTGCGCTGGGTCGCGGATTTCCGCAGCAGCGCGCGCGCTGCCGGCATCGGCGATGCGACCTTGCAGGCCGCCTTCGGCGACGTGCAGTACCTGCCGCGCGTCGTCGAGCTGGACCGCGCCCAGCCCGAGTTCACGCGCACGGTGTGGGACTACCTCGACAACACCGTGACGGCCCAGCGCGTCGCGCTCGGCAAGGACAAGCTGATGGAGGTCCGCGTCGAAGCCGACGCGGCGGCGGCGCGCTACGGCGTCCCGTCCGCAGTGGTCGTAGCGATCTGGGGCATGGAGAGCAATTTCGGCGGCAACTACGGCAGCACGCCGACCATCGATGCCCTGGCGACCCTGGGCTTCGAGGGCCGCCGCGAGGACTGGGCCCGCCGCGAACTGCTGGCGGCGCTGAAGATCCTCGAGCGCGGCGACATCGACCGCGAGCACATGATCGGCTCCTGGGCCGGCGCCATGGGGCAGACGCAATTCCTGCCGTCGAACTTCCTGGCCTACGCGGTGGACGCCGACGGCGACGGCCGGCGCGACATCTGGGGCAGCATGGCCGACGTCACGGCCTCGACCGCCAACTTCCTGGCCCGTTCGGGCTGGCAGGCAGGCCAGCCGTGGGGCGTCGAAGTCCAGCTGCCGCCCGGCTTCGATTTCGGCCGCGCCGACAGCAGCGTGCGCCAGTCCAGCGCCCAGTGGGCTGCCGAGGGCGTGCGCAGCATGGACGGCCGGCCCCTGCCGGCGTTCGTTGACGGCATGGTCCTGCTGCCCGCGGGTGCGCGCGGGCCGGCCTTCCTGGTGGGGCCGAATTTCCGCGCCATCCTGCGCTACAACAACTCGACCAGCTACGCGCTGGCGGTCGGCCTGCTGTCGCAGCGCCTGACCGACGGGCCCGGCGTGCAGGCGCCCTGGCCGCGCGACCTGGCGGCGCTGTCGCGCAGCCAGCTGCTGGAACTCCAGACCGCGCTGAACCAGCGCGGCTTCGCCAGCGGCACGCCCGACGGCATGATGGGGCCGGCCACCCGCGAAGGCATTCGCCAGTACCAGCGCAGCATCGGCCAGCCCGCCGACGGCTACCCCAGCGCGGCCTTGCTGGAGCGCCTCCGGACGCCTTAGCTGGTCCTCACGGCGCATTGAGCACCGGCACGTAGGCCAGCCGGCGGTCGCGCAGCACCAGCAGCGCGACCATCCGGCCCGGCGTGGTGGCGGCCAGCTTGATCCTGAAGTCCTCGACCCGGTCGAGCCGGGTGTCGTTGACGGCGACGATGATGTCGCCCGCGCGGATGCCCTCGCTGCGCGCCAGCCCGGTGGCCTCGCGCACCATCAGGCCACCGTCGCTGCCCAACTGGAGCCGCTGTGCCGCCGACAGCTCGCCCAGGCGCAGGCCGAGGCCATCGTTCCAGTCGGGCGGGGATCCGGCCGGCGCGGCGAACCGCGGTCCGGCATCCTCGGACAGCGTCACCGAGTTCGTCCGTTTCGCGCCGTGCCGCCAGAGTTCGATCCGGACGCGGCGGCCCGGCGGGGCGTCGGAGATCTGTTGCAGCAGGTCGGTGAAGTGCGAGATCGTGCGGCCATCGAAGGCGGTGAGTACATCGCCACGATTCAGCCCGGCGGCGCGGGCGGGCCCCTCGGCATCGACCTGCACCACCAGCGCGCCGCTCGACTCCTTCAGTCCGAAGGACTGGGCCAGCGCTGGTGTCATCTCCTGCAACTCGGCGCCCAGGTGCGCGCGCCGCACCCGACCGGTCTCCTTCAGCTGCGTCGCGATCTTCATCGCCAGGTTGATCGGCACGGCGAACGAGAGGCCCATGTAGCCGCCGCTGCCGCTGTAGATCATCGAGTTGATCCCGACCACTTCGCCGCGGCCATTGAACAGCGGGCTGCCCGAGCTGCCCGGGTTGATCGCGACGTCGGTCTGGATGAAGGGCACTTCTCCGGCGCCGCCGATGTAGCGGTCGACCGCGCTCACCACGCCCGCCGTGACGCTGCCATGGAATCCGAACGGCGCCCCGATGGCCGCGACCCAGTCGCCCGGGGCCAGACGCGACGAGTCGCCGATGGCCGCGGTCGCGAGACCCTTGGCATCGATCTTCAGCAGGCCCACGTCGGTGCGCCTGTCGGTGCCGACCACCCGCGCCTGGAAGCGGCGGCCATCGTCCAGCCGGACCTGCGCCTCGTCGATAGCGGCCAGGACATGCGCGCTGGTCAGGATCAGGCCGTCGCTGGTGAGGATCACGCCCGAGGCGAGGTCGCGGATCTGGCTGATGCGCACGTTGGCCGGCAGCGGCCGGGCCAGCCGGTCGGCGAAATCGTTCTCGGGCGCGAACTCCAGTTCGGCCCCCTCGGGCCGTGCGTCGCGCCCGATCCGCAGGGTGCTCACGTCGACCACGCTGGCGCTGCGGCTGGCGACCAGCGAGGAGAAGGCGGGCGCGAGCGGTGTGACGATGTCGGAGGCCGGGGCCGGGGCCGGGGCCGGGGCCGGGGCCGGGGCCGGGGCCGGGGCCGATGGCGGTGCAGCCGGGCGCTCGGGCGCCGACGCACAGGCGCCGATCAAGCCGATGACGCCGACCGCGACGGCGGCACGCAGCCGCCAGCCGACCGGTCGCGCCAGAACCTTGCGCATCGCTGCCTCCGCATCGTCGAAGAAACCAAATGTAGGCGCATCGCGCCGACACGGCTTTGCGCCGGATCAAGGCCCTCTCGGCAACGTCAGTCGATGGCCGGTGGCCGTTGGCCGGTGGCCGTTGGCCGGTGGCTTTCCGGCACCCTCCGAGCACGTCCTGCAAGGAACTAGGGTTTACCCTATAATCGACCAACGCACTCATCCTGGAGTCCCGAATGTTGAACGTATTGATCTGCCTGGTGGCTGTCGCTGCCGTCGTTGTTTCCGGTTATGTGACCTCGAAGAAGCTCGACGAAATCTGCTGACCCGAAGATCCCTGGTTGTCTCCTCCATCGTCCCTTCGATGGATTGGCCCCCTCGCAGCAATGCGCGGGGGCTTTTTTACGTCTCGTCTCTTCGGAACGGCGCCCGGACCACCGCGGCGTGCGTGTCACACTCGGGTGCACGGCCTCCCCTCGGGGAGCCTGTCTTGATTGCCTGGTGATTTCCTATGCCTGACCCGACCCCTGCCTCACGAGCCCTCGACAGCGCCGAATCAAGCGGCGTCGCGGTCCTGGACAAGGCCTTCTCGCTGCTCGCCGCATTTGGCCCGACGGACGCGCGTTTGACATTGACGGAACTGTCCAGACGCACGGGCCTGTACAAGAGCACGGTGCTGCGACTGCTGGCCGCGCTCGAGCACGGCGGCTTCATCCGGAAACTGTCCGACGGGCAGTACGCCATCGGGCCCCAGCCGCTGCGCCTGGCCTCGATCTACCAAGGCTCGTTCCAGGTCGGCCACGTCATCGAGCCCATCCTCGAACGGCTGAGCGCCGCCACCGGGGAGACCGCTTCCTTCTACGTGAGGCACGGCGACAAGCGCATTGCGCTGTTCCGCGTCGAACCGTCCAGGGCCGTTCGCGCATCGGTGCAGGTGGGTCAGGAATACGCCATCGCGCAAGGCGCGTCGGGCAAGGTCCTGCTCGCGTTCTCGTCGCCGGCGATGCCCGAGTACGAGGCCATTCGAGAACAGTTCTGGGCGGTCTCCCACGGTGAGCGCGACCCGGAGACCGCTTCGGCTTCGGCGCCGGTCTTCGGTCCGACCGGAGAGCTGCAGGGAGCCCTGGCCCTCTCGGGGCCAAGGGAGCGGCTGGCCCGGCCCGATGCCCTGCACGCGGCCTGTCGCCAACTGGTCGAGGCCGCCCGCGAGGCGACCAAGGCACTGGGCGGAAGCACCGCCCGGCATGCGCTGACTCTTGAACGCCTCGGTCGGTCGTGAACTATTTCACGGCCAAGATTAGTACTTAGCGACTACATATGCCGATTTGTAAGTACCTTGGTACTACTATTCAGCCATCGCACAGGCAAATGAAAAACATGAACACCTATCCCACCGCAAGCCAGGCCAACGGCGTCGCCCGCACCCTGAGCAAGCATCTGTCGTGCACCATCGTCGTCTACCGTACGCCGCAGGCGAAGTTCGTGACCGCGCGCACCAGCGACCCGGTGGCCGGCAACATCGAAGGCATCTATCGCAACGGCTACTGCACGCCGACGCTCCTGAGCAGCGTGCACTGAAAGAACTCGACTCCCTCGGCTCCACGCAGCCGAAAGGATTTATGCCTCCTTCGGGAGGCTTTTTTTTGCCTTCGCTGGCTCATGATCGGACCCACGCGGGCTCGAGGCGAAGGAGGCGCTACATGACGGCCAAGGTGCAGTGCTCCAGACGGCCTTCAGCGACCCGCCGTATTGGGATGCGCCTTTCCAGAAGAGCAGGGCGTCGACATAGGAAGCTAGCGCCGAGCCAGGGCGGCCAATCTCTTTCTGGCGCTTTGCAGCAGGCCCTCGCGTTCCACTGCCGGCTTTGCCTTGGTCTCGCCCTGGCTGACGATTTCGACCGCGGAGAGGTCAGCCAGCCGTGCCCCGAGATCGTCCCCTGGCGTGAGGGCCGCGTACTTGGCGCTCGAGATCACGTGCACGTTGAGATGCCGGCCGATGGACACGGAGAGCTTCCGGCACGCGATGGACATTTCCGATTCATCCGGCACCAGTCGGCCGTGAACCACGACCAGCTGCACTGTCGCGTCCTCGTCCTCCCCCAGCACGAAGGCGCGCAGAACTGAATCCTTGAATTTCGAACGCAGCATCGCGCGGATGGGTTCGGCGGCCGCGAAGGACTTGAGAGCGATGGACCGCAGTTCGTTGTAGAAGACGAACGACGTGTTCGCCTCGACCGTCTCGGGTTCGTCGGCTTCCGACTTGCGCCTGGTCAGGATGCCGCACTTGAGCAGGTGCTCCTGGGTCCGCTCGACTTCGTCCGCATTCAACTTGGCCTTCCTGGCGAGTTCCGCAACGGAAAACCCGTTCGTCGGTGCTGCGAAAACGACCTTCAACAACTTCTGGACTTCTGGCGCGAGGAGGAAATCTGCGGCACTCATTCTGGCTGGGGCAACTGCGACTGCATCATGACGACGACCGTTCCCCGAGCGCGGAGAGGTCGACATCGGTTTTAACATGAAGCGCGCAACGAGCGGCCTGCGGCCGAGGGGTCGCTTGCCCGAGAATCTCCGCATGCCACACGCCGTCTCCCACCTGCGCGCCGCGCGTCTCGCGCGCAGCGCCAAGCCATTTCTCGCCCGTGGTGGTTTCAAGCGCGAGCGCTGCGCGGACTGCCGGCTGGTACCCAGCCACTGCATGTGCGCGTTGCGCCCTTCACTGACGACACGCGCTGGGGTGTGCCTGCTCATGGCGGATATAGAGCCGCTCAAGCCGAGCAACACGGGCTGGCTGGTCGCCGATGTGGTGCCCGATACCTTCGCCTTCGGCTGGAAGCGCACCGAAACCGACCCCGCCCTCCTGGCCCTGCTGCGCGACCCGCAATGGCATCCGTACGTGGTGTTTCCCGGCCGATATGCAGCGCCCGAGCGGGTCGTGCGCACCGTTCAACCCCCCGACAGCCTTCGGGATGATGCCCAGAAGAAGCGACCGCTTTTCATTCTCCTGGACGGGACCTGGTCCGAGGCTCGCAAGATGTTCCGAAGAAGCCCCTACCTGGACCGCCTGCCGGTCTTGAGCCTGGAGCCCGACCAGACATCGCAGTACAAGCTGCGCAACTCGGGCCGCAACGACCATTTCTGCACCAGCGAAGTGGCCGCCCTGTGCATGAGCCTGGCGGGCGAACGCGTTGCCGAGCAAGCGCTGGAAGCCTACCTGGCGGTTTTCACCCAGCACTATCTGCATGCGAAAAACCAGCAGCCCATCGCGATGGATGGCGCCGCCCACCAGCGGTTGCGCGAGGTGTCGCTCCCGCCAGGACGAGCATGACTATTCCTTCGAACATCGCAGCCTTCTGGGACGCTTTCTCCGCCGAAGTCGGACAAGGAGATTGCTCCGAGCGATTCTTCGAGGCGTTCCACTTCGATGACAACGAGGCCTCCGCCGACGAACTTGCCGAGCTCGTGCTTGCGGGCGTCAAACGGGCCACAGCCGGGCTTCTCTGGTCATTCGAGAGCGCTTGCGCTGGGGCACCGCCCAAGCCGGGCGCCCTGAGTGTCGTCACTTGCTGGGATGGACGGCCTGTCTGTGTCATCGAGACCCTGGAGGTCGAGGTGGTGCCGTTCGAGAAAGTCTCCGCCGAATTCGCGGCACTCGAGGGCGAAGGTGATGGCTCCCTGGCGTACTGGCGCCGAGTGCACTGGGCCTACTTCGGCCGTGAATGCGCGCGTCTGGGTCGAGAACCAAGCCTGACCATGCCGGTTGCGTGCGAGCGCTTCAAGGTCATCTACCGAGCCAATGCCTGAACCGGGCTCGTTCGACGCAGTTGGTCGCCATCCAACTTCTCACCGAGACGTCGCATCACCCACCGGGTTCTATCGGCAGCGGGTGACATCGCTCCGAGATCGATGGCCACTCGCCGCTCGTCGACATAGCTGATGGCCGCTGAACCGAGCAAGGTGGGGACAAGGTCGGCATGCATCACCTTGGCGCCATGGTTGGCGCGGAGCCGTTCCCAACGCGCCGCGTTGCTGCCGCGCCATTCATCGCTCGCCCACACGACGGCCGGGACTGTCGTGTCCCAGCGCGTCGGATCTTTCAGTGCGTGTTGAAAGAGCTTTCGTTCGTCGTCCAGCAGGTTCTCGCCGTGGTCAGCCGTGAACATCACGAAGGACGAGCCTTTCGCCTGCGCTGCCTCCGAGATCACCGCATCGACAAATCGGAGGGATTCGGCGACGGCGTTGTCGTAGGCTCGGATGAAGTCCGGCAGCGTTGAATCATCCGGGAACTCAGAAAGCTTCGAGCAGTCGGCCGGGAAAGCAGCTGTCGCAGGCTCATAGCGATCGCAGTAAGAAAAGTGTGCGCCGTAGGTATGCAACACAATCAATTTCTTGGGCGCGTCCTGCGCTAGCACCTCTCTGAGTGACGGCAAAAGGCTTTCTCGATCGGTCCTCTTTATGGCCAGGAACATGTCGGTGTTGGCGTCAGGCCAGGCAATGCCTCTCTCCTGGAGGGCGAGCCAATAAGTGCGAAACCCGGCTTCCTCGAAAGCCTTCATGAAGCTTGCGTCCTTGCTGACCCGGAACGCCCCGCCAGGCATTTCGCGCGAGACGAGCAGAGGGACCGACGTGTGCGTGCTGCTGGACCCGGACATCACATCGCAATAGATGATCGCGTCCTGATGGCTGATCCCGACCTGCTTCTGCCCGCCGCACGCGCCGAGGCGGTCGGCACGCACCGTCTCCCCGATGATGAGGATGTAGGTCTCCTTCGGCGGGTGCAGTCCGGGCGAGCGCGAGGCGCCCCAACTCGCGGACGCCGATCGGGGGTTCGCGGCCGCATAGGGCGACGCCGTCGAGATGAAGTCGTCATTGCCGATCGCTGAAGCCGCGGCCACGGAAATCACATTCAGCGGCCACGCGCGCAGCACGGTATCGTGAAAGACGGCGCCGCATGTGGCTGCGGCGACGGTGATTGTCGCAAGGGCAGCCGAAGGCATCCTCCGGCGCGCCGTCGCGGTCGACCGAGTGCGAAACGACACCCAGATCGGCGTCGCGAGCAAGGCCGCGGTCAGCGCGATCCACTGGACGTGAGGCTGAATGACCGGCCACGCTTCGCTCGGGTCCGGCCGAATCAAGGCCGCCTCGAACAAGTTGACATCGCGTAGAAGATCGGCTCCCACGGCGAGAACGCCGAACAGCGCCGGGACATAGGTGAGCACCAGGAATGCGCGAAGCCCCAGGATCGCCCGAAGCAAGCCGAAGAACACTGCGGTTGCGGCAAGGAGGGAAGCCGCCCCGAGATCCCGGACATGCGCGGATGAAAAGATCACCAGGGCCGGGATCAGCAGGATGGCGCCCCAGGCACAGTCGATCAGGCTGACGATGCGGTGCCGTCTGTCTGCCTTTGGCGCGGATGCTGCGCGCGCCCCCTGTGGATCACTTTGCTGCTCCATGACCTTCCATGCCGTTGACCGCATTCTGTCCAGGATGCCTCTCGACGGACCACTCGCGGCAGAAGACATTGCGGCCGGAAGGGGATGGCCCGAGAACTGGCCCCGCCGCCTCGGCGCGTGCCGGCGCGACCCTTAATCTGCCGTTAATCCCCACCCGCAACCATCCACTCCATGAACCCGCCCGCCGTTTGCTGCGGGCGTTCCGAGGAAGTGCATGTTCATGTCTTTGTCGTCACGCGCGCACGCGGACTCCTTGCCTGGCGGGCTCCTTGCCCCGTCTGCATACACGCTCACGGCCCACGGACCCGCAGATCCGCAGCGGGGCGCGGTGGAGGATTTCATCCGCGATGTGTTTGCGCGCCGCTACGGCGCGCAAGTGCCGCACTTCGCCCCGATGCTCGTCGGGCTGCGCGAAGGCGGCGAGCTGCTCGCGGCCGCCGGCTACCGCAATGCCGCCACCGCCCCGCTTTTCCTCGAGCGCTATCTCCCCGCGCCTGTCGACACGCTGCTCACCATGCACGCCGACGTGCGGCCCGCGCGCGAGCGCATCGCCGAAGTCGGCCATCTCGCGGCTGGCCGCAGCGGCGAGGGTCGACGCCTTGTCCAGCTGCTGGCGCCTCACCTGGCCAGCGAAGGTTTCGAATGGGTGGTCGGTACCGTCACGCAGGAGTTGCGCAGGATGCTGCTGCGGCTCGGCATCGTGCCTTTGACGCTGGGTGCCGCCGATCCGGCGGCGCTGGGCGACGAAGCAGGCCATTGGGGCAGCTACTACGACCACCGGCCTGTGGTGCTGGCGGGGCAGCTCAGTCGCGCTCTGCGGCGCCACGGCGGGCTTCGGTCGAAGGCCTCGGGAGTCAGCGAATGAGGAATGACGCCGAGGCCGGCACTGTGGCGCTCGACGACGGACAGCGCCGCTGGACCTACGCCGAACTGGACAAGGAAGAGGCGCGGCTGGCGGGCCGCCTCCAGGCGCAGGGCACGCGAGTCTTCGCCACTCTGCTGGACAACTCGCCGGCCTGGGTGATCGCAGACCTGGCGGCCACCCGGGCCGGCGTGGTCCATGTTCCGCTGCCGGTGTTCTTCTCGCCCGAGCAGATCAGTCATGCCCTGGGCGCCGCCGGCGTCGACACCTTGCTCGCGCTGCCGGCCATTGCGGCCCGCTGGCCACAGGCACCAACTTCGGAGTGCACGATCGCCGGGCAACCGCTGTCGATGCTGCGTCTTTCGGCGGCCGCACCGCCGATGCCCGAGCGCACGGCCAAGATCACCTTCACCTCCGGCACGACTGGCGCGCCCAAAGGCGTGTGCCTCGATGCCGAGGCCATGCGCGAGGTGGCCCGGGGGCTGGTGCAGGCAATGGAGCCCCTCGACATTCGCCGCCACCTGTGTGCGCTGCCCTTCGCCGTGCTGCTCGAGAACATCGCAGG
The DNA here is from genome assembly GCF_030486595.1 of Variovorax ginsengisoli. GTDB lineage: Bacteria > Pseudomonadota > Gammaproteobacteria > Burkholderiales > Burkholderiaceae_C > Variovorax > Variovorax ginsengisoli_B. Next base: position 54,989 of record NZ_JAUJZH010000009.1, read on the forward strand.
CCTGATGGCGCCGTTGTTGCGAGGCGCGACCTGCCTGACGCTGCCAGTTCAGAAGTTGGGCCTCAGTGGCTCGTCGAGCTTCGATGCGGCCCGCTTCCATGCGGTCGTGATGGCGCAGCGGCCTCACAGCATCATCCTGCTGCCGCAGATGCTTCGGATCTGGACCGGCTATCTCGCGCAGAGCAGTCAGCGCGCGCCGGATTCGCTCAAGCTCGTCGCCGTGGGCGGCGCGGCGGTGGGTGTCAAGCTGATCCTGGCGGCACGGGCGTTGGGCATTCCAGCCTACGAAGGCTACGGCCTTTCCGAAGGGGCCTCGGTGCAGACTCTCAATCTGCCGGGCGCCGACCGACCCGGCAGCGCCGGCCGCGCCTTGCCGCACGCTCGATTGCGCCTGGCGGCGGATGGCGAGGTCGAGGTCGGCGGGGCCTTGTTCGGCGGCTACCTGGGCGATCCCATCGCGCCGCCGCCATCATGGTGGCCCACGGGTGACCTCGGCGAGATCGATGCCGATGGCTTCCTGCATATCCGCGGACGCAAGAAGAACCTGCTGATCACCGGGTTCGGTCGCAACGTCTCGCCCGAGTGGGTCGAGACCGCGCTCCGCAGCGAAGACACCGTGGCCCAGGCCGTGGTCTTTGGCGACGGACAACCAGCGCTCAGCGCGGTGCTCTGGCCGGTCCGGCCCGACGCCGACGATGCGGAATTGCAGGCGGCGGTGGATGCCGCCAACGCCACGCTGCCCGACTACGCCCGCGTGTCGCGCTGGGCTCGCGCGCGTGCCGACTTCAATTCCGAGTCCGGCCTGGCGACGGCCAATGGCCGGCCTCAGCGCGCGGCCATCCTGCAGCGCCACATGGACGCCCTCGGCTTCCCCGCGACCTGACACCCATCCGACATCACCCGGAGTCCCCATGAGCTTCCACGCCCGACTCGTCGAACAGACCGCCGACGCCCGCATGGGGCTGCTCGCCACGCCCATCATCCAGGGCTGCCTGCGCGGCGAAGTGTCCCTGCCCAGCTACCTGGCCTTCTTGCGCGAGGCCTATCACCACGTGCGTCACACCGTACCGTTGCTGGGTGCCTGCAAGGCAGCGCTGCCGGCGCGCAACGACTGGCTGCGCGAACCTCTGGACGAGTACATCGAGGAGGAGCGAGGTCACGACGAGTGGATCCTCGACGATATCCGCGCCTGTGGCGGCGACGCCGAGGCGGTCCGGGACGGCCTGCCGGGCCACGCCACCGAGGTCATGGTCGCCTATGCCTACGACACCATCGCGCGACGCAATCCGCTCGGCTTTTTCGGCATGGTCTACGTGCTCGAGGGAACCAGCGTGTCGCTGGCCCTGATGGCGGCCGACCAGATCCAGAAGCCGCTCGGGCTGCCCGATTCCGCCTTCAGCTACTTGCGCTCGCACGGCACGCTGGACCAGGTACACACGGCGCATTTCGCGCTGTTGATGGATCGGATCGAGGACACCCGGGACCAGGCCGACATCGTGCATGCGGCGCGCGCCTTCTTCCGGCTGTATGGCGATGTCTTTCGAAGCCTGCCGCTGCCGAAGACGAATGGGTTCGCCGTATCCTCGGCGGGGGTGGCACGGGGGGAGGGCGCGTGAAACCCAGAGACGCGCGGGTCCTGCTGACAGGCGCCGGCGGTGGCATCGGCCAGGCACTTGCCATGCAACTTGTAAAAGCCGGCGCGTCGGTGATGCTGGTGGGCCGCTCGCCTGCGCGGCTCTCCGCGCAGGCCCGCACGCTGATGCGCGAGTGCAACGTGCCGCGGCTGCAAATAGAGTGGTACGCCGCAGACTTGGCGCGTGTCGCGAGCCTCGGCGGCATCGCCGACGTGGCCGCAGGCTGGGCTTGCAACGTGGTGGTGCATGGGGCGGGTGTGCCGGCATTCGGCCGGCTCGAATCCTTCAGCGCGGCGGAGATGGGCCAGGTCCTGCACCTCAACCTGCTGGTGCCGATGCTGCTGACCCAGGCGGTGCTGCCGCATCTTCGCAGCCTTCCCCATGCCCGGATCATTTGTCTCGGCTCGGTGCTGGGGCGACTCGGCCTTCCGGGCTTCAGCGTGTACAGCGCGAGCAAGTTCGGCCTGCGCGGCTTTGCAGAATCGCTGCGCCGGGAACTCGGCGATACCCGCGTGGGGGTGCAGTACCTGGGGGCGCGCAGCACCCGCACCGCCTTCAACAGCGCGGCGGTGCAAAGCTACAACGACGCCACGGGCACGGCGATGGACAGGCCGGAGGTCGTCGCCAGCGCATTGATCGAATTGCTGGAGAGCGGCGCACCTGAGCGCTTCCTGGGTTTTCCCGAAAAGCTGGCCGTGCGCCTCAATGGCCTGGCGCCTACCCTGCTCGATGGCGCGTTCGACAAGCATCGCCGCAGCCTGCCGCCGGCCGGGGCGCCGCGGCCGCCGACCCTGGATTGCAAGGACATCGAGGGCACCATCTCCGTCGACGACAGCCACTCGCTGAAGAACAGCACGCTTTGAACAACGAAGGACCACAGATGATGAGCCGACCCGCTTTCCATCAGGCTGCGAGGCGCCATGCCCCCAGGCGTCGATGGCTGATCGCCCTCGCTGCACTCGTCCCGGTCACCGCACTGATGCCGAAGGCGGCGCGGGCCGCTGGCGCCGACGGGGCGGTCGCCGAACTGCAGCACGATTGGGAGGTGATTCGCTACCAGACCCCGCAGTCCGAGCGTGAGAAGCGTTTCGAGGCATTGGCCGCCAAGGCGCGGAAGGTGAGCGAAGCCTATCCCGACCACGCGGAGCCGCTGGTCTGGGAGGGCATCATCGTGAGTTCCTGGGCGGGTGAGAAGGGCGGACTCGGCGCCCTCGGGCTGGTGAAGCAGGCCAAGGACCTCTACGAGGCGGCCATCGCGATCAATGGCAAAGTGCTCGACGGCTCGGCCTACAACAGCCTGGGTGTTCTCTACTACAAGGTGCCGGGCTGGCCGGTGGGTTTCGGCGACAAGGCCAAGGCCAACGAGTTGCTGCAGAAGGCGCTGTCGATCAACCCGAAAGGCATCGATCCGAATTTCTTCTACGCCGAGTACCTGGTGGAGGTCAAACAGCCGGAGCAGGCCTTGCCCTATCTCGAACGCGCGCTCGAGGCGCCTCCCAGGCCCGGTCGGCAAGTGGCGGACAGCGGCCGGCGCGAGGAGGCCCGCGCCTTGATGGAGAAGATCAAGGCCAAGTAGGCAAGCCGCGGCGCCGCAGCCTCAGCGGCAGGCGGCCTCGAACTGCAGCGTCATCTTGACGCCCTGGCCGTTCGGGCCGGTGCCGAGGATCAACTCGAGTCCGTGCAGTTCAGCGATGCGCCGGACGATCGAGATGCCCAGCCCGCTGCCGCCCTCATGTTGGCCGTCGGGACGGTAGAAGCGCTCTCCGAGGCGCATCAATTGCTCGGGCGACAGCGGTGACCCCTCGTTCTCGATCTCGAGGTGCTCGCCGCTGAAGCGAAGCAGCACGGTCGTGCCCGTCGGCGCATAGCGAACGGCGTTGTCCAGCAGGTTGCGCAGCATCACCGTGAGCAGGTGCTCGTCGCCCAGCAGCGGCAGGGGATGGATGCCGCGCGGGGGCCAGTCGCAGGCCAGCTCGATGCGGCGGCGCTCGGCCAGCGCCAGACAGTCGCTCATGGCCTGCTCGACGATCTGGGGCCATTCAACTTCGGTCGCGAGCGACGGCTGCACGCCCGATTCGACGCGTGACAGCGACAGCATCTGCGTGACCAGCCGCCCCATGCGATCCAGGCCGACCCCCAGCTTCGCCTCCGCCTCCGCGCGCTCGGCGGTGCTGCCGGAGCGGCGCACCACGTCCCATTGCGCGCGCAGGACCGCCAGCGGCGTGCGCATTTCGTGGGCTGCGTCCGCCGTGAAGCGGCGCTCGCGGACCAACAGCTGTTCGATGCGTGCGAAAAGCCCGTTCATGGCGCCCAGCAGCGGCTTCAACTCGGCTGGCGCGCGATCGCCTGGCACCGGCCGCAGGTCCTCGGCCTTGCGGCCCGCAAGTTCGGCCGTGAGCTGGTGCATCGGCGACAGGGCGCGGCGCACCGCCCAGGCCATCACGCCGAGAAGGATGGGCAGCAGCAACACCCACGGCACCACCTGGGAGAGCGTAAGGCTATACACGAGTTCGTCGCGTTCGTAGGCGCCCTGACCGGCCGCGACCAGCCATCGGCCGTCGAAGGACTGCAGGTAATACACACGCCAGGCCCGGCCGTTGATCTCCTGGTCGACGAAGCCACTGGCGTCGGCGCGGTGCGGCAGTTCGGCGCCTTCGCGGTCGGAGATCATCAGGCGGCCCTGGGTGTCCCAGACCGCCACCGCGAGGTCGCGCACGTCGGATGCCCCGGCCTCCCTGCTGCCCTCGCCGGGGGCCGGCGGCAGCGGCGCGGGTGTGCGGGGGTAGTTGGTGCCCAGCGTCGATTGGATTTGCCGGGCGAGCCTGATCAGTTCGGTGTCGAAGAGCTCGTTGACTTCATGGCGGGCGCGGCTGATGGAGAAGTACAGCCCCACGAACCACACCAAAGGCGCGCAGACCAGCAAGTAGATGAGAAGGCGGCGCTGGAGGCTCATGAAGACTCGCCCGAACCAAGTGCGTAGCCGACGCCGCGCACGGTCCGGATGATGCCCGGATCGATCTTGCGCCGCAGGTGGTGAATGTGCACCTCGAGTGAATTGCTTTCCGGCTCGGCACCGCTCCAGTCGTAGAGCTTCTCGCGCAGGTGGGCCTTCGAGAGCACGCGCTGCGACTGGTTCAGCAAGGCCTCGAGCACCGCCAGTTCGCGTCCGGTGAGGTCGACCTGCTTGCCTTTCCAGCGCACCACCTTGCTGGCCGGGTCGTACTCGAGGTCGCCCTGCTGCCACACGGCTTGTGCCTGGCCCGCGGCGCGCCGGAACAGCGCTCGCAGGCGGGCGGCCAACTCGTCGATCGTGATCGGCTTGACGAGGTAGTCGTCGGCACCCGCATCGAGTCCGGCGATGCGCTGCTCGATGCCGTCGCGGGCGGTAAGGATCAGGATCGGCAGCTTGACGCCGCGGCCGCGCCAGTGCTCCAGCCACACCATGCCATCGCCGGCCGGCAGGCCGAGGTCGAGCACCACCGCATCGAACGGCGCGCCCGAGAGTGCCATGTCGGCGTCGGACCCGTTGCCGAACCAGTCGACCGCGTGGCCGAGTTGCCGGAGGCCGGCGGCCAGCGCGTCGCCCAAAAGGACATCGTCCTCGACGATCAACACACGCATGGAAGAACTCCGTGCCGCCAAACCCGGCAGCTCACCGCCATTATGCGAAGACACCGCATCAGACGGCCGTGCCGACCAGCGCTCCCACCGCCGCGGTCACCCCCATCACAAGCGCTCCCCAGAAGGTCACGCGCCAGGCGCCGATCGGCATGCTGGCGCCTCCGGCCCGCGCCGCGACGGCACCCAGCAATGCCAGGAATGCAACCAACAGGCTCGCCACCCAGGGCATCAGCCGTCCCGGATTGGCCACCGCGGCAACGACCAGCGGCAGTGCAGCGCCCAACGTGAAGCTCGCGGCCGACGCCACAGCCGCCTGCAAGCGCCGAGCGCTGGTCGCGTCAAGAATGCCCAGCTCGTCACGCGCAGGGGCGCCGAGGGCGCCGTGGGCCATCAGCTGTTCGGGCGACTTGCCGAGCCAGCGCATGGTGAAGCCTGCGCCCGACATAGATGGCCGGATCATGTTCGAGTTCGGTACGCTCTCGCGACAGGTCCGCGCGCTCGGTGTCGGACTGCGAATGCACAGAAACGTACTCCCCGGCGGCCATCGACATCGCCCCGGCCACCAGCCCGGCGACACCGGTGATCAGCACGCTGCCGTGCGTCGCGTCCGCGGCAGCGACGCCGATGATCAGGCTGGACGTGGAAACGATGCCGTCGTTGGCGCCGAGAACGGCGGCGCGCAGCCAACCTGTGCGCGTGGTGCGATGGCGTTCGGCATGGTGTCGCCAAGGTCTTTTCATCGGACTGGGGGCGCTGTCGCAGAGGGGGACTTTTGCGCGTCGTCTTCGGCGCCATTCGGCGCGAAGAGATCCAGGGCCGAACTGGCGGCCGATGCATCCAGCTTGAGCCGGTTGTCGTCAAACGCCTGGTAGAAGCCGAATTCGAGCGCGACAACGCCTGCGGCCAGGACCAGCATGACCGCCACCATCAGCGCGCCGGCAAACCTGGACGCCTGCGGGGCATTGCCCGAGCCCTCGGTTGTATTCATGGCCTTCTCCATGGAAAAGTCGACCTCGCAGCCCGACAGCTGCGACGGCCGGATGATCTCTGCCGGAGATTTGTTTTACGTTAAGGAGAGGCACGCCAGCGGGTCGACCTCGCGGCGGCGGCCTGTCATTAAACTAGCCGGATGACCGCCCAGGCCCCCTCCATCGTGCTCGGCTGCATCGCCGACGACTTCACTGGCGCTACCGACCTCGCCAACAACCTGGTGCGCGCGGGCATGCGCGTGGTCCAGACCATCGGCGTGCCGCAGGCGCCGCTCGCGGCCGACGTCGACGCCGTGGTGGTGGCGCTGAAGTCGCGCACCATCCCGCCGGCGGAAGCTGTGGCGCAATCGCTGGACGCGCTGCGTTGGCTGCAGGCGCAGGGCGCGCGGCAGATCTACTTCAAGTACTGCTCCACCTTCGACAGCACGCCCGCCGGCAACATCGGGCCGGTCACCGAGGCGCTGATGGATGCGCTTCAATGCGACTTCACGATCGCCACGCCGGCCTTCCCGGACAACAAGCGTACCGTCTTCAAGGGCTATCTGTTCGTGGGCGACGTGCTGCTCGACGAGAGCGGCATGCAGAACCACCCGCTGACGCCGATGACCGATGCCAATCTGGTGCGGGTGCTGCAGGCCCAGACCCGGCGCAAGGTCGGCCTGATCGATCACGTGGCGGTCGCGCAGGGTGCCGAGGCCGTCGGTGCGCGCATCGCGCAGCTGCGCAGCGAGGGTGTCGCCATCGCGATCGTCGACGCGGTCTCCAACGACGACCTGCTGCGCCTCGGCCCCGCCTTGGCCGCGATGCCGCTGGTGACCGCCGGCTCGGGCGTGGCGATCGGCTTGCCGGCCAACTTCGGCATCGCGCCGTCGTCGACCGCCAGTGCGCTGCCGGCGGCCGGCGGCCTTCGGGCCGTGGTGTCCGGCAGCTGTTCACTGGCGACCAACCGGCAGGTGGCCGACTTCGTCGCCGCCGGCCGGCCGGCGCTGGCGCTCGATCCGCTGCAGCTCGCGGCCGGCGGCGACGCGGTCGGCCAGGCGCTGGCCTGGGCCGCGCCGCTGCTGCCGGAGGGGCCGGTGCTGATCTATTCCACCGCCGAGCCTTCGGCCGTGAAGTCGGTCCAGGGACGCCTGGGTGTCGAGGAGGCCGGCGCCATGGTCGAACGCGCGCTCGCCGCGATCGCGCGTGGCCTGGTCGAGCGCGGCGTGCGGCAACTGGTGGTGGCGGGCGGCGAGACCTCCGGCGCCTGCGTGCAGGCGCTCGGCATCGCACAGCTCCAGATCGGCGGCCAGATCGACCCCGGCGTGCCCTGGTGCCACGCGGCGAGCGCGGCGGCCGGGGGGGCGGGCCTGCACATCGCGCTGAAGTCGGGCAACTTCGGCAGCGACGATTTCTTTTCCAAGGCCTTCGGCGCGCTGCGATGAACGAACACCGCGCCCGCGACGAAATCTGCCGCGTCGGCCGCAGCCTGTTCGAGCGAGGCTACGTGCACGCCACGGCCGGCAACATCAGCGTGCGGCTCGACGATGGCTTCCTGATCACGCCGACCGATGCCTGCCTCGGCTTCCTCGATCCGGCCAGGCTGGCGCGGCTTGACGGCAGCCTGCGCCAGACCCACGGCGACCGGGCCAGCAAGACCATGGCGCTGCACGCCCGCATCTATGGCGCCGCCAGCGCCTTCGATGCCGGCACGCGCTGCGTGATCCATACCCACAGCACCCATTGCGTGGCGCTCACGCTGCGCGAGACCGGTGGCGAGCTGCTGCCGGCACTGACGCCCTATTTCGTGATGAAGGTCGGCCGCGTGCCGGTGATCCGCTACCACCGTCCCGGCGCGCCCGAGGCTGCGGCACAAGTGGCCGAGGCGATCGAGCGCTACGGCGCCGCGGGCACGCCGATTCGTGCCGTGATGCTCGAGCGGCTCGGCCCCAACGTCTGGCAAGACACGCCGGCCGCGGCGATGGCGGTGCTCGAGGAACTCGAGGAAACGGCGCGGCTCTGGGCGCTTGCGCGCGCGGGGGGCGATCCGCCGAAACCGCTCGGCGAGGCCGAGATCAACGAACTGCGGCGCAGCTTCGGTGCCCGCTGGTAGCCGGTCCGCGACGCGTCGCTAGTGGACGAACATCTTCCGATGAAGGCGCCGCAACGACCACCAGATGCTCAGCGCCACGACGGGAATCGCCAGTGCGGCCGTTGTTTCAGGTGACAGCGGCCATCCGATCTTCTGGGCGCCCTTGGCCAGGTAGCTGACCAGGCCGACGATGTAATAGGTGATGGCGGCCACCGAGAGTCCTTCGACGGTGGCCTGCAACTTCAGTTGAAGGTCCTGCCGGCGGTTCAGGGCTTCGAGCAGGGCCTGGCTGCTTTGCTGCTGCTCGATCTCTACCCTGGTGCGCAACAGATTGCTCATCCTGGAGACCCGCTGGGACAGCGAGTCCTGCCGCCGGACCGCCCATTCGCAGGTCTTGCGCGCCGGCGTCAGGCGCCGCTCCATGAACTCGGCGATGCTCTGGAGTCCGTCCAGCCTGGCTTCGGCAATCTGGACGATGCGCTGGTCGAGCAACTCGAAATAGGCGCTGCTGGCGGAAAGTCTCGAATGCGTGGCCGCATGCTGGCTCTCGACCTCGCCGGCCAGGCGCGTGAGCCGGTCCAGCAGGGCCGGTTCCGCGTCACGCTCGGCGCTGCGGATGGCTTGCGCGAGCGCCGCCAGCTCGCCCTCCGCGCTGCCCAGCGCCTCGCCCGCTTGCCGCGCCGCCGGCAAGCCGAGCAGGGCTGCCATCCGATACGTCTCGATCTCGAGGATCCGCTGCACCAGCCGTCCGAGCCGGCGCGGCTGGAGCGCGTCGGCGAAAAGCAGGATGCGGGACGAGCCGTCCGCGTGGATGGCGAAGTCCGTGAACACCTGCGCCTGCTCGCCCGCCACGCTGGAACCCACCAGCGTCTGCTCGTTGAGCAAGTCCGCGACGCGGGCGTCGCCAGCGCTTCCACGTCCCCGGAATACCCAGAGATCGAGGCTGCAGAGGCACTGCCCGGGAAGCCCGTGGAGCCAGTCCTGCGGCACGGCACCGATCGCACTGGCCGGCTGGCGAGGATGCTGCGCTTCGGCGGGTCCGGGCACCGTGAAGGTCCAGGTGACGAACTCCGTGTGCAGCTCCCAGCGCAGCCGGACCGATCCGAACTCGACCCGCAGGTGCGTGGTGGCGACGTCAGGGGGCGCCAGATGATGGTCGCGCAGAAGGCTCGCAAGATGGGCGCGGCTCTGCGCCCGCTGCTGCGCATCCGCCAGCATCACGATATGCGCGATGCCCAGGGCGCCGGTCAGCGCTTCCGGCGGCCGGGCATGGACTTCGTTGTGCAGCTCCACGCGTTGCGGGTGCTGAATGACGCGGCTGTTGGATGGCATGGGCGACGAGCTCGAGACCTGGCGATGCGCAGAGCTGCGAGCTTAATGCCTGTGCGTCATGCCGAGGCGCGCCGCTCTGCCCTCACGATCAGGAGGAGGTCCGGCGGAGTGCCTTGTAGACGGCATCCAGCAACTTGTTCTCGGGATAGGGCTTCTGCAGAAAATCCACGGCGCCATCTCTGATGGCCTGGACCGCCGTCGGGATGTCGACGCTGCCGCTGATGAACACGATCGGTATGTCAATGCCCAGCTGGCGCAGCCGCTGCTGCAGCGCGCGACCGTCCATTTGGCGCATGTGCAGGTCGAGGACCAGGCAACCCTGCCAGGTGGGGTCGAAGGCGGCCAGGAATTCGACCGCTGAACCGAAGGCCGCGACCGCGAGTCCGGCCGCGCTGACGAGTTCGCGAACGGAGTCGCGACAAGCCGCATCGTCGTCGATGACAAACACTGTGGGCTGGCTCACCTCTTCCCCCTCGAAGGCCGTGCTGGGCGCCCGGTTGCTCAGACCGGGCGCATTCTTGTTGCTCGAAGCGTTGTCAAGTTAGCCGAAATCCGAATGCGGCGACATTGGTCCTTGGTGCATCGCAGCCCGAGCCTGACGTGTCTCCTCCACAGTTTTGATGAGGTTCCTTCCGCGGCAACAGGTGGCGCGGCCCGGCTCGTGCCATCGGGGGGGAGGCTGTGGCAGAACGGCCACAACCGGACCTTCCGGCGCACTGCCGGTGAATATCATCGGGTCGCAAACACGAAGGGATGGTTCCGCACCTGACGGTTGCCCACGGGGACCCCTCCGAGGCCGCCGCGGTCGCTGCAGAGTGCAGGGGCGTCTGGATGCATTTGGCGCCGTCGACGCAGACCGTGAAGGATTCCTCAAAATGACCCGCCGCGCCTGGCTCCGGCGTTCTCGGCCGGCGCCGCAGACGGGCATGCTATGGCTTCAACACTTCCTCATCGTTCACCATTGAGGCTTCCTTTTGCCGTTGCCGGCGTGACTCAATTCAACATCAGTGGCGTCAATCCATGATTACCTTGCGGCAGCTCATTTTCCTCTGCCTGCTGTTCTTGTTTCAGGTCGCGATATTCGGTTGGATCGAGTGGCGCTGGGGTGCACGACGGATCGAATGGCGCAAGGTCCTGCTCGCGGACTTGACTGCGGTCCTCTTCTTCGCGCTCGTAGTGCGACAGGCAGCAGGCTACCTGAATGGCTGGACCGGCATCTATGGCCCTTGGCCCGCAGCAATCGGCTCCTGGCCACTGCCGGTGCGTCTGGTGCTCTACCTGTTGGTCGCTGATTTTGGCGCCTACTGGATGCACAGGCTGGTGCACCTCAAGCCTCTCTGGCGGGTGCACCGCTGGCACCATTCGCCAACCCACATGTACTGGCTGGCCGGCAGCAGAACCTCCATCCTCCAGCAAGCGATATTCAATCTTCCCTATATTTTTGCCAGTCCGATTCTCGGCGTGTCTCCATTCTGGCTGGCCAATGCGCTGTTCTTCTTCTATGCGACGACCAACGGCTGGATGCACCTGAACGTGACCTGGCGCCTGCGCGGCCTCGACTGGATACTGGTCACGCCGCAAAGCCATCACATTCACCACAGCGACGACCCGTTGCACTACGGAAGCAACTTCGGCGTTCTGCTCTCGATATGGGACAGGATGTTCCGAACATTCACCAGCCCGAAAGACCTGTCTCCCGACTCGCTGAGGTTTGGCATCGGTGAGAAGGTTCCCGTCGCGAGGCTTGCCATCGGTCTCTAGCAAGTGTTGTCGACCGGGCACACCAGCACGAAGCTCTAAAGCGCGAAAGCGCGTACAGGTAGGATGCACGCATGGAATCCGCTGATGCCGCCACCTTTGATGAGTCCTATTACGCGCGCTACTATTTCGACAAGAAGACCAAGGTAGCCGACCCGCGGCACGTCGAACGGTTGGGTGCCTTCGTGAGCGCCTACCTGAAGTACCTGCGCGTCCCTGTCCAACGCGTGCTGGACGTCGGTTGCGGCGTTGGGCTGTGGCGGGATATCGTGGCCCGTCACTTTCCGCAGGCGACCTATCAAGGCGTCGAGATCAGCGAATACCTGTGCGCTCGCTACGGCTGGGAACGCGGCTCGATCGTCGACTACCAGGCTCAGGCGCCATTTGACTTCGTCATCTGCCAGGGCGTTCTGGCCTATCTGAGTCCTGTCGACCTCAAGCGTGCCTTGCGCAATCTCGGGACGTTGAGCCATGGCGCGCTCTACGTGGAGGCGGTGACGCTGGAGGACTACGAAAATGACATCGTCGACGAAGACCTCACAGACCCGCTCCTCTTTCGGCACCGCGCAGAGCTGTACCGGCAGGGGCTGTCGAGGAAGTTCAAGGGCTTGGGCGGCGGCCTATGGCTCAGCCGACGGGCCGATGTGCCGCTCTTTTCGCTGGAATGTGCGGTGGAATGACCGGTCATTGGGCAACGGCCTACGCGGGAAGCCGGCGCCCGCCGTCTTGAAGCCCCGCTGCGAGGGCGGCCCAATGACAAGAATCGCGCTGACTATTGTGGACAATGATTCCGTCACCACCGGGCTTGCCCCATCCGCTGCCTGCTCCCCGCAGGTCGACGCAAGAGATTCGCTGCCCGGCGGCACGCCGCTGGCCCCCAGTCGACCATGAACCATGATGTAGGCCTCGTGCTCCCGAACTCCCTGACCGCTGTTTTCGAGTCGCGCTGTACCGAACACTCAGACCGTCTCGCCTTCGTCTTCCTGAAGGATGACCTGTCCCCCGCTGAACAGTCGAGCTATGGGGATCTGTCGATCGACTGCCACCGCCTGGCCGCCCGTCTGGGTGCGCTCGCCCGGCCGGGAGAGCGCGTCCTGCTGGCCCTGCCGCCGGGTCTCGATTTCGTGCGTGCGTTCTGGGCCTGCGTGCTCTGTGGTTGCGTCGCGGTGCCGGTTCCGGCCCCCGACCCGGTGCGGCTGCTGCGTTCGGCGCCGAGACTGCGCGGCATCCTCGAGGACACCGGCGCCGCGCTGGTATGGACCGCAGCCGACCTGCTCGACAGCGCGCGCCAGGCGCTCGAGCCGTCCCTGTTCACTGCGGCGCGATGGATCTCGTCGGCCGAACTCGAGACGGTCGAACCCGGCATGCCTGGCCAGTTGCCGTTCGTCGACGCCGACGCATTGGCCTACCTCCAGTACACCTCGGGATCGACGCTTGCACCACGTGGCGTGCGCATCAGCCATGGGCAGGCGCTGGCCAACGTGCTGGCGCTCCACGTGGCGGGCCAACTCGACACCCATTCCCGCACGCTGACCTGGCTGCCGCACTTCCACGACTATGGGCTGGTCTGCGGGCTGCTGGTGCCCTTCCATGCCGGCGCCACCAGCTGGCTGATGTCGCCGCTGACCTTCCTGCGCCGACCGCTCAGGTGGCTCGAAGCCGTCGACGCCCTGCGCATCACGCACACCGGGGCGCCGATGTCGGCGTACGTGGCCTGTCTGCGGGCGCTCGCCGGTGCGCCGCTGGCCAGTGATCTTTCGTCGCTGGTGTCGCTCAGCTGCGGCGCCGAACCGCTGCGTGCCGATGCGATCGAGCGTGTTCTCGACGTGTTCGGTGCCGCCGGCCTGCGTCCCGAAGCCTTCATGCCCGCCTACGGCATGGCCGAGACGGTGCTGGGAGTCACCTTGTCGGCGACCCACCGGCCGCCGCGCATGATGGCGCTCGACGCCCAGGCGCTCCAGCAGGACCGCGTCCTGCCGGCGCGGCGCGACGGCGCCGCGGCCGTCCGCATGGTGGGTTGCGGCCTGCCGCTCATGCATACCACGCTGAGCATCGTCGACCCGGCGACCGGCGTCGTGGCAGCGCCCGACGCGGTGGGCGAGATCTGGGTGCAGTCGCCCAGCGTCGGCCAGGGCTATTGGCGCCAGCCGGAGCTGACCGAAGCCGGCTTCGGCGCGCGCCTGGCCGATGTCGACGGGCCTTTCCTGCGCACCGGCGACCTCGGTTTCATGGCCGACGGCGAACTCTTCGTCACGGGCCGGCTGAAGGACCTGGTGATCGTCCACGGCGGCAACCACTACCCGCAAGACATCGAGTGGACGGCCGAGCATGCGCACCCGGCGCTGCGGCCTGGCTACGGTGCCGCCTTCTCGGTCGAGACGCCCGACGGCGAGGCGCTGGTGCTGGCGCTCGAGACCGAGCGCCGAACCGGCGACGATGCCGCGCAGGCCGCAGCGGCTGCGGTGCGCCGTGCCATCGGCGAGGCGCACGGCCTGCCGGTCGAGGCGGTGGTGCTGGTGCGCTCCGGCTCGCTGCAGCGCAGCTCCAGCGGCAAGATCCAGCGGCGCGCCATTCGGCAGCGCTACCTTGACGGAACGCTCGACGTCCAGGCGGTCTTTGCACGGGAAGCGGCGCCGTCAGGCGCCGACGACACGGCCGACGAGCGACTCGCGACGACGATGCACTTGATGCCGCGCGCCGCCGCCGAACAGGAGGTCTGGGAGATCTGGCGCGAGGTGCTCGACACCACCGCCTTCGGCGTGCATGAGAACTTCTTCGAGTTGGGTGGCACGTCGCTTCTGATGGCGCAGGTGGCCTCGCGCGTGAGCCAGCAGCTCGGGGTCGAGCTGCCGCTCGCCGCGTTGTTCGACCACACCAGCGTGGCGGCGCTCGCCGACCATGTCACACGCCTGCAGGCCGAGCATGGCGGAGTCGCGCCGGTCGTGCCTGTGGCCATTGCGCGCATGCCGCGTGGCGCGCCGCTGCCGGTGTCGCTGTCGCAGCGGCGCATGTGGGTCATCCAGCAGTTCGATCCGGCTTCCACGGCCTACAACGTCGCGGTCTCGCTGCGCATCCGCGGTGCGCTCGATGTGGCGCTGCTGCAGCGCGCGTTCGACTTCATGGTCGAGCGCCACGAAAGCCTGCGCACGCGCCTCGTGCACAACGGTGTCGAGCCGATGCAGCTCATCGAACCGACGGCGAATGCGCCGATCGAACGGATCGACCTGGCTGCATGCCCCGACCGGCTGGCACGCGCCCGCGCGCTGCTGGCCGAGCGGCTGGACAGGCCCTTCGCACTCGACCGCGCACCGCTGCACCATGCCACGGTACTGCAGCTGGGCGCGAGCGACCACGTGCTGCTGTGGGTGATGCACCATGCCATCGCCGACAACTGGTCCTTCGCCGTGCTGATGCGCGAGGCGTTTGCCTCCTATGCGGCGTGGAAGGAAGGCCGGGCGCACGCGCTGGATCCGGTCCCGATCGAGTACGCCGACTACGCCGCGTGGCAGCGCAGCCCCGCGTCGGTGGCGCAGCGCCGGCCGCAGATGGACTACTGGCGCGGGCGGCTTGCGCACCTGCCGCCGCTCGACCTGCCGACCGACTTCGTGCGGCCGCTGCGCCCCAGCTTCCACGGCGCACGGGTTTCCGCCATGGTGCCCGTCGGCCTGCGCACCGCCATCCGCGCGTACGGCGCCCGGGTTTCGGCCACGCCCTTCGTCGTGCTGCTCGCGGCCTTCAAGCTGATGCTCGCGCGCCAGGCGCGCAGCACCGACATCGCCGTGGGCACGCCGGTCGCCAACCGCCACCGCTTCGCAGCCGAGCACCTGGTCGGCACGCTGGTCAATACGCTGGTGATGCGCACCGACCTCGGTGGCGACCCGAGCTTCGACACGCTCGTGCAGCGCGTGCGCGCCACCGCCATCGAAGCCTATGCGCATCAGGAAGCGCCCTTCGACGAGCTGGTCGAGTCGCTCGGCCACGATCGCGCCGTGCACGCCGAGGGACTGGTGCGCGTGCTCTTCAACGTGCTGAACGCGCCGCTCGGCCGGCTCGACCATGCCGGCCTGGAGGTGGAGGAATTCCCCTTCGACCGCGCCACAGCGCAGTTCGACCTGTCGGTGCACATCGACACCGAGTTCACGCACCGGGTGCACTTCGAGTACTCCACCGACCTCTACGCGCATGCCACCGTCGAGCGCATGCTCGAGAACTACCTCGCGCTGGTCGAGCGGCTGCTCGCCACGCCGTCGCTGCCGCTGTCGCAGATCCCGATCGTCTCGCCGGCCCAGCAGGCCGTCCTGCGCAGCGGCTGGAACGCCACGCAGCGTCCGTTGCCCGCGGCCCAGGTGGTACATCGGTACCTGAGTGTGGCCCGAGCGGTCGCCGACGACGCGGTGGCGGTGGTCGACGCGCGGGGCGCCGTGCTCTCGTTCGGCGAACTCGAAGCCCGCGGCAATGCCCTTGCGCGCTCGCTGCGCGCTCGCGGCATCGGCCGGGGCCACCGCGTGGGCCTGGGTGTCGCCCGCGATGCCAGCCTGTTGGTGGCGCTGCTGGGCGTGCTCAAGTCGGGCGCGGCCTATGTGCCGCTCGACCCGGGGTTTCCGGAGGAGCGCCTGCGTTTCATGGCCGCAGACGCCGGCCTGTCGGCACTCGTCACGCGCGGCGTGCCGGCAGAGTGGCTCGCCTCCGCCGGGGTGCCGGTGCTGGCGCTCGACATCGACCGCAACCTGGCGCCGGAGCAGGGCGAGGCGCTCGCGCCCGATGCGTCGCAGGATGCCGGTCCGCTGGACCCGGCCTACCTGATCTACACCTCGGGCTCGACCGGCCAGCCCAAGGGCGTGGCCGTGCCGCACCGTGCGGTCGTGAACTTCCTGGCGAGCATGGCCCGGGAGCCGGGACTCGACGCGCACGATCGCCTCGTCGCGGTCACGACGCTTTCCTTCGACATCGCGGTCCTAGAGTTGCTGCTGCCGCTGGCCGTCGGCGCGCGCGTCGTGCTGGCCGGCGCGGCGCAGGTGCACGACCCGCATTCGCTGCGGGCCCTGATCGCGCGCGAGCGCGCCACCGTCATGCAGGCCACGCCGACGCTCTGGCGCATGCTGCTCGGTGCCGGCTGGCATCGCCCTGACGGGGTGCCGCACTTCAAGGCGCTGGTCGGCGGCGAGGCGCTGCCGGCCGCGCTGGCCGGGCAGTTGCTCGACAGCGGGGTCGAACTCTGGAACATGTACGGGCCCACGGAGACCACCGTGTGGTCGAGCGTGTGGCGCGTGACGGCGCCGCGCGAGGGGATTTCCATCGGCCGGCCCATCGACAACACCGACATCCAGGTGCGCGACGCCGGCGGCCAGCTGTGCCCGATCGGCGTACCCGGCGAGCTTTGCATCGGCGGCGCGGGCGTGTCGCTCGGCTACCACCGTCGCGATGAACTCACTGCCGACCGGTTCCCGCCCGACCTCGACAGCCAGGAGCCGGGCGCGCGCTACTACCGCACCGGCGACCTGGGTCGCTGGCGCCATGACGGCTGGCTGGAGCACCTTGGACGGCTCGACCGGCAGGTGAAGCTGCGCGGCCTGCGCATCGAGCTGGGCGAGATCGAGGCTGCACTGCACGACCATGCGGCGGTGGCCGAAGCCGTTGTCGCAACCCATTCGCAGAGCGAGGACGACGTGCGGCTGGTGGCCTACATCGTCGCGCGCGGCGAGGCGCCCGACCCGACCGTGCTGCGCGACCATCTGCGCACTCACCTGCCCGAGTACATGCTGCCGCAGCACTTCGTGACGCTCGACGGCCTGCCGCTGCTGCCCAATGGCAAGATCGACCGGAATGCGTTGCCGCCGCCTCGGGTCGACCCGAGGCCGGCCAACCACGCCGAGCGTGCGGCTCCGAGCACGCCTGTCGAGTGCGCCATCGCCGAGGTCTGGTGCGAACTGCTCGGGGTCGACACCGTCGACCTGCGCGACAACTTCTTCGACCTGGGAGGTCATTCGCTGCTGGCGATGCGCGCGGTGATGACCATTCGCGAGCGCCATGGCTGGCGGATCCAGCCGCCACGCTTCGTCTACGAGACGCTGGGGCAGCTGGCCCGCGAAGAGAACCTCGACGCTGGCGAAGCCGCCCTGCGCGGCTTCGAACAGATGGCGAAGTAGCGCCGACCTTGGGCTGTGGGCGCGACAGTGCTCCCATGACTGAGTACGAACGGATCGGCAACCTTCAATCGCAGAAGCTGCACTCGAACCAGAACCAAACCGCCAGGCCCACGGCCAGCCACAGGATCACGATGAGGACCGCGCCGGCCGGACTGCTTGGCTTCGAACCCTGCGTCTGCATCCACCGATCTGCTTGGCTGCGGCATTCCGCCAGGACCTCAGGTGGCAGCAGCCAGATGGCCAACCAGATCAGGCCGGGAAGCAGCAGGACATCATCGACGTAGCCCAGCACGGGGACGAAGTCTGGAATCAGGTCGATGGGGCTCAGCGCATAGGCCACCACGAAAATGCCCAACGCCTTCGCGTACCAGGGCGTTCGAGGATTCTTGCCTGCAAACCAAAGCGTCACGCCGTCGCGTTTGATTCGCTTGGCCCAGGTCTTCAGGTCGGCACTGATTCTCATGGGCGCCAGCGTGTCTGGGGTCTTGGCCGACTGTAGCCTGTGCGGTCGTCGGGCACTTCAGCGTCGATGAGCTGGCGCATCCGCGCCGTGATGGCCGCGCCGAGCGCCTGCGCCTGGTCCGCTCCTGCGCTCGCCGGATGGCCGAAGCTGACCCTGGCGACCAAGCCCCGGTAGCGCGGCAGCGCCACCTGCAGTGCCGCGGCGAGCTTTTCCTTGTCGCGTGCCGTGCGGCGCAGCCGCGTGAGCGGATGCCGCTGGGCGGCCGGCGAGATGACATGGCTGACCAGCGCGGGCACGAACCGCGTGGCCGGTGCCAGCCGGGCGAACAGGGCATAGCTGCCGGACCAGTTCCGCAACGACGCCGTGGCCCGCTGCGCACCGAAGGTGGCGGGGTCGGGCTCGATCTCTCCGGCCGGGAAGGTCAGCAGGGCGCCGCCTTCGTGCAAATGCCGGGCGGCGGCCCGAACGACGGCCATCCGCCCGCCATCTTCATCATCCGGCAGGAAGATCAGCTGCCGCGCGACGTTCGGCAGGGCGCGAAGAAATGGCCGATCCGCAGCGATCACCCGCAGGTCGGGACGGCACGCGAGACTGGTGAAGAGTGCGACCGTGTCGGTCATTCCCGGGTGGTTCGCCAGGATGACCACGGGGCCTTGCGTCGGAACATGTTCCAGCCCCGAGGTGACGAGGCCGGCGGTCATCCGGTCCATCAGCCAGGCGCTGCCCTGCGCGAGGCCATGGTCGCCGACCCGGGTGTCGAACTCGTGCGCGGTCCGCGCGAAGCGGCGGGCCGCGGGCCGCAACAGGTGGCGCAACGGTGTGCCGCGCAGGCGCGACAGGCCGATCGCATCCAGCAGGTCGAGGATGTTGAGTTCGGTCAGGGTCTCGACCCATGGCGACGAGGCGGCGGTCATCTGACTACATCGTACGCACATGCCGGACCGACCGGCGGCTGCGCCGGGCGGGTCAGGACTTCGTCGCCAGTTCGCCGGCGCCGCCGAGCGCCTTCGACACCGCCACCAGCCCCAGCGCCAGCCGGCTCGTGCTCTCGGTGTACTCGCGCTGTGCCTGCAGCCAGGTGCGCTGGGCGTCGAGCTGCACCAGGAAGTCGGTCAGGCCGTGGTCGTAGCGCACCCGGGCCAGCTGGAGCGCGTCGCGGCTGCTGCGTTCGCGCTCGGCGAGCTGCACGTTGCGCAGCCGCTCGGCCGTGTAGGCGCTCAGGGCATCGTCGATCTCGTGCCAGGCCTTCAACACGGTCTGCTGATAGCTCACTGCCGCTTCCTGCTGCTGCAGCTCGCGCAGGGTCACGGTGGCGCGGCGGCGGCCGCCGTCGAAGATCGGCATCTGCAGGCTGGGACCGATGGACCATTGCCGGCTGCCCCAGTCGGCGAAGCTGTCGCCATCCACCGACTGGAAGCCGAAACCCGCGCCGATGGTGATGCGCGGGTACAGGTCGGCCACCGCCACGCCGATGTTGGCGGTGGCGGCGTGCAGCTGCGCCTGGGCGACCTGGATGTCGGGCCGGCGCAGTGCCATCTCCGAAGGCAGGCCCAGCGAAAGGTCGGGCAGGGCGGTGGCAGCGGCCGCATCGGACGGGGCCGCGAGCTGCGACTGCAGCGCACCGGGCCGGTCGCCGAGCAGCAGCGTGATCTGGTTGACGGCCAGCGCTTCCTGGGCCAGTAGCTGCGGCAGGCGCGCCCGCAGATCGGCCGCCTGCGCGCTCTGGCGCGTCACGTCGAGGTCGGTCGTCAGGCCGCCGTCGGCGCGGGCCTTGACCAGTTCCAGGGTCTCCTCGGAGGCGGCGATGTCGTCGCGGGCGATCTTGATCTGGTGCTGCGCCGCACGCAGCTCGAAGTAGCGGCGCGCGACCTCGGCCTGCACGCTGAGCTGCACCTGGGCGAGCAGGGCCTGCGAGGCGCTGACGTTGGCGTCCGCGGATTCGACCGCGCGCCGAATGCGGCCCCAGAGGTCGAGCTCCCATGAGGCATCGAAGCCGGCCTGGTAGAAGTAGTGCGGCTCGCTCAGCACCTGGATCAGTTGTTCCTGGTTGGGCGGATTGATGGCGTCGAGCAGCCGCCGGGTCTCGCCGTTCTCGCTCTGGCGCAGCCGGCTCACGCCGGCGCCGGCGTTGATCTGCGGGGCTTTCTGCGATTCGACGACGCTGCGCTGTGCGCGGCTCTGCAGGAAGCGCAGCGCGGCGGTCTGCAGGTCGGCGTTGGCGGCCAGCGCGCGCGCCTCCAGCGCATCGAGCACCGGGTCGCCGAACATCGTCCAGCCGGCGGGCGGCGGCGTGTCCGTGCGCGCCTGCGGCGGGATCAGCGCCGGCGAGCCGCCGTGCCAGGCGGCGAAGCTCGGCGGCGCCGCGGGCGTCTCGGGCTTGAAGTCGGGGCCGACCGCACAACCGGCCAGCGCCAGCGCCGCCAGCCAGGCCGCGCAGTACGGGGAGCGAAGAGAGCGCGTCATGTCGATGTCCTTGGAAGCTTCAGACCAGGCGATGGCGGAACAGCCAGGCGGCCAGCGGCAGGGTGATCGCCGCGATGATGAAAAGCGGGATGAGGTTGTGCCAGACCGTGAGCAGCCCGACGCCCTCGAGGTACACCCGCTGCACGAGATCGATGGCGAAACGCAGCGGGTTGGCCAGCGTCGCGATCTGCAGCGCGCGCGGCATGTTGCTCACCGGGGTGGTCAGGCCCGACAGCAGCATCATCGGCATGATCAGTACGAAGGTGTAGAGCATCGCCTGCTGCATATTGGCCGACACGGCCGAGATCGACAGCCCGATGCCCACGCTGGCGACCGTGAAGAAGACCAGGCCGGTGTAGAGCGTGAGCAGCGACCCGGCCATCGGCACCCTGAACCACAGCAGCGTCACCAGCAGCACCAGTGTGGACTGCACCAGCCCGATGAACACCGGCGGCACTGCCTTGCCGATCATGATCTCGGTCGGCGAGAGCGGCGTGACGAGCAGCTGGTCGAAGGTGCCCTGCTCGCGTTCGCGCGCCACCGACAGCGCGGTCAGCAGCAAGGTCTGGATCATGCTGAGCGCGGCGATCATGCCCGGCATGAAGTTCCAGCGCGTCTCCAGGTTGGGGTTGAACCAGGCGCGCGATTCGATCCGCACCGGCGCCTGCGCGCCGCCATGCCGCTGGCGCCACTCGGCGTTGAAGGCCTCCACGACGGAGCCGACGAAGCCCGCCGCCGAGCCGGCGGTGTTGGAGTTGCGCGCGTCGAGGATGAGCTGGATGGGCGCCTGCTCGCCGGCGTCGAGCTGCTGCTCGAACCGCGGCCCGATCTGGATGACGACCAGCGCCTCCTGGGCGTTGACGATGGGCGCGATCTGGACCGGCGAATCGAGCGTGGCGGCGCGCCGGAACACGCCCGTCCCGTCGAGCTTGGCGATCAGGGCGGTCGATGCGCCGCTGCGGCTCTGGTCGAGCAGCGCGTAGTCGACATGCGTCAGGTCGTAGGTGGCGGCGTAGCCGAAGAGCAGGCTCTGCATGAGTGCCGGCACGACCAGGATCACGCGGCTGGAGGGGTCCTTGAGGATGACCAGCAGTTCCTTGCGGCAAAGGTGCGCCACGCGCCGCAGGAATTCGATGAATGAGCCGTTCATGGTCGTTTGTCCTTCAGTCCAGCTTCTTGCGCGTGACGAAGCGCGCGACACCGAGCAGCACCACCGCATAGGCGAGCAGGATGGCGCAGTTGCGCAGGATCAGCGGCCACACGTTGCCCGCGAGGAAGAGCGTGCGGATCAGCTCCATGAAGTAGGTCGCCGGCAGCACCTGCCCGACGATGCGGACGGCCGTCGGCACGTTGCGCAGGTCGAACAGGAACCCCGACAGCATCAGCGACGGCAGGAAGCTCGAGATCAGCGCCACCTGGCTGGCGAGGAACTGGTTGCGCGTGACGGAGGAGATCACGAGGCCCACGGCGACGGCGACGATCAGGTAGAGCATCGCGCTGATGACGATGACGGCGAGCGAGCCGTACATCGGCACCTCGAACAGGAAGCGTGCCGCCACCAGGCACAGCAGCAGGCCGGCCATGCCGATGCCGAAGTACGGGATGATCTTCGCCAGCAGGATCTCCACCGGCCGCACGGGCGTGACGAACAGCGCCTCCAGCGTGCCGCGTTCCCATTCGCGCGCCATCACCAGTGCCGTGAGGAAGGCGCCGACCAGCGTCATGATGAGCACGATGAGCCCCGGCACCAGGTACCACGTGCTGTCGTTGGCCGCGTTGAACCACATGCGTTGCTCGATCGTGACTCTGCCGATGCCGGGCGGCGTCCCGCCGCCGGCGCGGTCCGCCGCGCGCAGGGCATCTTGCGCCAGCGCGCTGCTCGCATAGCGCAGCACGATGGTGGCCTTGCCCGCATCGGCGCCATGCACGATCAGTTGGATGCGCGCGTCGCCCGCCGCGAGCCGGCGCGAGAAGTCGCCCGGCACGCGCACGATGCCGTCGACCTTGCGCTGGTGCATGAGCGCCTCGGCCTCGCGCATGGATGTCAGCATGACCGGCGAGATGTAGGGCGTGAGCTGCAGGCCGGAGACTGCCTGTACCGCGGTGGGGGAGGTGTCTTCGAGCACCACCGCGATCGGCGCGTTCTTGACGTCGAGCGAGAGCCCGTAGCCGAAGATCAGGATCAGCAGGATGGGCAGCAGAATGCCGATCGCCAGGCTGCTGGGGTCGCGCATCAATTGGCGGGATTCCTTGCGCGTGAGCGCGATCAGCCGCGGCCAGAAGCGGCTGCGCGGCGCGTCGGGCTGCGGCTGGGCAGGTGCGGTCATGCGCTGGCTCCTCGCAGGGGCGTGGCCGGTGCCCGGTCGCGCGCCGGCGGCGTGGATCTCTGGCCGGCTTCGCGCGCATGCCTGACGATGTCGATGAAGGCGTCTTCCATGCTGAGCCGGCTGTCGGCCGCGCTGCCGGCCTGCACGCGCACCTCCCGCGGCGTGCCGATGGCGAGCAGCTTGCCGGCGTCCTGGATCACGATGCGGTCGCAGTACTCGGCCTCTTCCATGAAGTGGGTGGTGATGATCACGGTCACGCCGCTGGCGGCCAGCGCCGTGATGCGCCGCCAGAACTCGCGCCGTGCCAGCGGATCGGTGCCGCTGGTGGGTTCGTCAAGAAACAGGATCTCGGGTTCGTGCAGCAGGCCGGTCGCCATCGCCAGGCGCTGCTTGAAGCCGCCGGGCAGCTGGCCGCTGGTGGCGCCCTCCTGGCCGACCAGGTCGAACTGGCGCAGCACGGTCCGGATGCGATCCTGCAGACGGTCGCCGCGCAGGCCGTAGGCGCCGCCGAAGAATTGCAGGTTCTCGGCCACCGTGAGATTGCCGTAGAGCGCGAACTTCTGCGAGACGTAGCCGATGCGCGCCCGTGCCTGGGCGCGGGCGGTGCGCAGGTTGACGCCGGCCACCTGCAGGAAGCCGCTGCTGGCCGGCAGCAGGCCGCAGAGCATCCGGAAGGTGGTGGTCTTGCCGGCGCCGTTGGGGCCGAGCAGGCCGAATATCTCGCCGCGGCGAACGTCGAAGCTGGTGCTCGCCACGGCGGTGAAGTCGCCGAACTTGCGCACCAGGTCTTTCACCTGGATGACGACTTCGGCCGTGTCGGCGGCGACGGGCTGCGTTGCGGGCTGCGGGTGCTCGCCGGGGGCGGCCTGCTGCGCGCGCAGCAGCACCATGAAGCCGTCCTCGAGGCGCGCCGCCACCGGCTGGGCCGGTGCGCCGGCCAGCAGTGCGTCGAGTGCTCCGGCCGGCGCATGGGGCCGCCGGATGAAACGCACTTCGCCGCCTTGCGGCACGGCGTCGATGATCGATGCGGGCGCGTCGAGCAGGCGGGCCTGCAGCGTTCGCGGCGCGGTGCCCCTGGGCGGCGTGGCGACAAAACAGAGATCCCTCGCGTTGTCGCGGATCTCGCCGGGCGAGCCTCGCGCAATGAGCTTGCCGCCATGCAGCACGAAGACCTGGGCACAGCGCTCGGCCTCGTCGAGGTAGGCGGTGCTGACGATCACCGACAGATGCTCTTCGTCGACCAGCTGCTGCACGATCTGCCATAGCTCGCGCCGCGACAACGGGTCGACGCCCACCGTCGGCTCGTCGAGCAGCAGCAGCGCCGGCGAGCGCACCAGCGTGCAGGCCAGCCCCAGCTTCTGCTTCATGCCGCCGGAGAGCTTGCCGGCGGGGCGCGCGGTGAAGCGGCCGAGATCGGTCATCTCCATCAGGCGGGCGTAGCGCGCTTGCCGCGCGGCCCGGCCGACGCCGTGCAGGTCGGCGTAGAGGTCGAGGTTCTCCTGCACGCTGAGGTCTTCGTAGAGGCCGAAGCGCTGCGGCATGTAGCTGATGCGGTCCTGCACCGCCTGCGGATCCTTCGCGACGTCGATGCCGAGCACCTGCAGCGCGCCTTCGTCGGCCCGCATCAGGCCGGCGGCCAGGCGCAGCAGCGTGGTCTTGCCGGCGCCGTCCGGGCCGACCAGCGCGGTGAGGGTTCCGGCCGGCACTTCGAGCGACACGTCGTCGAGCGCGCGCACCGGGGCCGCCACGCCCTTGATCTGGAAGCGCTTGTGCAGGCCCCGGCCCGCGAGCGCCGGCCCGGTGCCGGCCATCAGGGCCTGCTCCCCGCGTTCGTCGAGCCCGCGTCCAGCGCGAGCCGCACCGTCACGGGCATGCCGAGGCGCAGCCGGTCGCCCGGGTCGTCGGCCAGCACCCGGATCTCATAGACCAGGCTGCTGCGCAACGCTTCGGTCTGCACGGTCTTGGGCGTGAACTCGGCCACCGACGAGATGTAGCCGACCTTGCCGCCCAGCGGCTCGCCGGGGTGGCTGTCGGTCGCCAGCGTGGCGGCCATGCCGGGCCTGATCCGGCCCAGGTCGGCCTCGGTGACATAGGCCCGGACCCACTTGGGATCGGTGATCGCTAGCGTGAACACAGGGCGCTGCGGCGACGCCATGTCACCGGGCTCCATGAGGCGCGCGCGCACCACCGCATCGATCGGCGCGACCAGCCGCGCTTCCTGCAACTGGTGCCGCAGCACCGCCAGGGCGGCGGTGGCCACATCGAGCTGCGCCTGGGCCTGCGCGATGTCTTCCTTGCGCGGGCCGGTGACCACCAGCTGCTGCGCCTTGCGTGCGTTCTCCAGTTGCGCGTCGGCGACCTTTCGGCGCGCCTGCGCGGCGTCCAGGTCCTGCTGGCTGACGGCGCGGCCGGCGGTAGTCTGGCGGATGCCCTGCATCCGCTCGAGCTGCTGGCGGGCCAGCTCGGCGTCGGCCTGCGCGGCGGCGACCTGGGCGCGCGATTGCGCCACCTCTTCGGGACGGCTGCCGGCCTTGAGCCGCTGCAGCACCTGCGCCTGGCTGGCGATCTGGGCCTCGGCCTGGGCCGCCTGAAGCTGCAGGGTGCGGGTGTCGAGCTCGCCCAGCACCTGCCCGGCCGTCACGCGGTCGCCTTCCTGGACCGAGAGCCTGGCGATGCGCTCGCTGCCATTGAAGGCCAGAGAGACCTGGCGCAGATCGACATTGCCGTAGAGCACGAGCTGGTGCGGATCGGCTGGCTGGCGGTTGAAGTACCAGGTGGCGAACGCGCCCGCAGCGAGGAGGGCGACGGCACCGGCAAGGAGGGGTTTCTTGTTCATGGGCGGCTCTCGGATGAGTGGCCTGATGATATCAAATTCAAATTCAAATTCAAACTCATTTTGGAGGGTGCGAACTGCTTGCCGCCCGCCGGGCCGGCACAAGTGGATTGCTGCCAAATTGCGTGAACTATGTCAATGTGGAGAGCGTTAACTTCCCGTGCCCGCCGGATCGGTGCACTGACTTCTCTTAAAGTCCAGCAAAAGGCAACGACGTTCGGAACAAGCCCGGGGAATCAGCCCCGCGCGTCCCGCGAAGCCCTTCATGACGTTCAAGAAACTCCGGATCACCGGGCCCGGGGCTGCCCCCTACCAGCTCGGCCAGCCCATGCATGTGTACGACGCCAACGTTCTGCTGGGAACGCTGGATCCCGTGCCCGTGAGCAATGGCGGAACGGAAATCCACATCGAGCATTTCCAGCCGACCCGGGTCGTGCGGGACGAGCAGCGGCATGTCGGGCGGCTGGTGTTCCTCGAGATCTGCGCCTTCGTTTCCGAGCACTTCCACCAGGTGCAGGCGATCAGCTTCGCGTTCACGCGCGACGTCAGCATCCTCGGCGGCGGCGTCCAGCAGGCCGCCGCCCGCATCGAGACCATGGACCGCATCGGCGCCATCAACGTCCAGATCCGCCCCAAGGCCGATGCGCTGCCGGGCCAGTTCGTCGTCACCGGCGTCTGGGCCTACAGCGAGTCCAGCATGGCGGCGCTGCGCGTCGTGCTCGAAGAGCAGCGCGCCCTCTATCGCGATCGCCCGATGGCCATCGGCGTGGCGGACAAGCCGGGTGTGCGGGCGGCGCTGCGGCGCCTGATCTCGCGGCGCAGCGGGTAGGGCGAACAGGCCCTCAGCGTCCTACGCCGAATGACGTCGGCGTCGCCCCACTTCGGCGTATTGACGCCCCGGCAGGCGCGGCAATACTCGGTGCCAGGCGACCCAAGGGGGATTTCCGTTGAATCCAGCCCGCATCCTCACGCTTCTGGCGCTGCTGCCCCTGGGCTGCGGCCTGGCCGGACACGCCCTCGCCGGCGAGCTGCGCGGCCGGGTGGTGTTCGCGGGCCCGGCACCGGCGCCGGTCAAGGTGCCGGTCACGATCGACCAGTACCTGTGCGGCAACGAGAAACCCGCCGACGACCTGCAGCTGTCCGCCGCCAAGGAGATCCGCAACGCGGTGGTCTGGATCGAGACGCCGCCGCCGGGCGCGCCGCTGCCGCCTCGCACCGAGAAGGTGGAACTCGACCAGAAGGGCTGCACCTTCGTGCCACGGGTCGTGGTCGTGCCGGTCGGCGGCACGGTGGATTTCCTCAACAGCGACCGGCTGCTGCACAACATCCACGCGACGCCGAAGCGCAACGTGTCGTTCAACCGCACGCAGCCGATGGGGCGGACGATCCCGGTCACCTTCGCCGAGCCCGAGATCGTGCGCATCAACTGCGACCTGCATGCCTGGATGGTGGCCTGGGTGGTGGTGGCGGCGCACCCCTACTATGCGGTCACGGGCGCCGACGGGCGCTTCGCCTTCGACAAGCTGCCGCCGGGACCCTACAAGCTGCAGATCTGGCACGAGCGCCTCGGCATGGTGCCGGCCAGCGTGACGGTCGGCGACCAGCAGCCGGCGCAGGTCACGGTCGAGATGAAGCCGCGCTGAGCGGCCCGGCACAGGTTCTCAGGGCAGCACGCTGATCTTCTTCGACGCCTCCCAGGCCGCGGAATGGGTGGGCTCGGCCACCGCGCGCAGCGAGCCGCCCTCGTCGAGTGCCACCGTGAAGGTCACGGTCGGTGCCGAATACACCGGGTGCAGGTAGGCGCGCGCGATTTCCACCGAGTCCTTGTAGAGCGCGATGTAGCGCACGAAGTGCTCCTGCAGCGAGGGGTGCTGCGAGCCGACACCGACGTTCACCGTCACGTTGAACCAGGCACCGCGCCGGACGCTGTCGGGCGCGGTGATCTTCGGTGTGTGCTTGGGGTCGACGGCGGTGTGGATCTGCCGGAACTCGGGCGTGAACTGCTGCGCCTGGTCTTCTTCGGCCCGCGCCGGCGCAAAGGAGGCGAGCAGCCCCAGCAGCAGCAGCATGTGGCCGCCGCGGGCGGCCGTGCGGATGGTCTTGGTCATGCGACCTCCCTGGCGTTGGCCTCAGAGACCTGGCAGGAACTGCTTCACCATGGCGAGCAGCTCGCTCGGGCTGTAGGGTTTGGCGAGATAGGCCGCGGCGCCCGCCTTCATCGCCTTCTCGCGGTCGCCGCTCAGGGCGTACGAGGTGATGACGATGATCGGGATGTGGCGCGTCGGCGCCTCGGTGCTCAGGAGGCGGGTGGCGTCGAGTCCCGACATCTTCGGCAGTTGCACGTCCATCAGGATCAGGTCGGGCAGCTCCTGCCGCGCCAGGGCGACTCCGGTCTCGCCGTCGCCCGCTTCGATCAGGCGGCAGGGCGATCGGCTGAGCAGCTGCCGCACGATCTTGCGGTTGTACTCGTTGTCCTCGACGTAGAGGATCTTGCGCTCGCTCATGAACCGCCTTCGCCCGCGCGCAGCGGCACGGAAAACATGAACCGGGAGCCCTTGCCCGGTTCGCTCTCGACCCAGATGCGGCCGCCCAGCCGCTCGACGAACTTCTTCGAGATGCTGAGGCCCAGCCCGGTGCCGCCGAACTCCCGCGTGATGGTGGTGTCGACCTGGCGGAACTCGGTGAAGATGTTGTCGAGCTCGTGGGCCGCGATGCCGATGCCGGTGTCGGCGACGCAATAGACCAGCTGGTCGCCGACCTGCTCGACGGCGATGTCGACGCTGCCCTGGCGCGTGAACTTCAGCGCGTTGCCCGCCAGGTTGGTCAGGCACTGGGTGAGACGGCCGCTGTCGCCGCGCGCCACCGGCAGGTCGTCAGGCACATGGGCGGTGAACGCCAGGCCCTTCTCGGCCGCGATCGAGCGCAGCGAGCTGCGCACCGTGTTCACCACGTCGCCGACCGAGTAGTCCTCGAGCGCGACTTCCATCCGGCCGGCCTCGATCTTCGACAGGTCGAGCACGTCGTTGATGAGCCGCAGCAGGTTGCGTCCGTTGACCTGGATGTCGGTCAGCGGCTCCTTCAGCACCTCCGGCACCTCGCCATAGATGCCGTCGATCATCATCTCGCTGAAGCCAAGGATCGCGTTCATGGGGGTGCGCAGCTCGTGGCTCATGTTGGCCAGGAACTCGCTCTTGGCCTGGCTGGCGCGCGACAGCTGCTCGTTGAGGTCCACGAGCTTGGCGGCGGCCTGCCGCTGGGAGTCGTCGAGACGATGCAGTTGCTGGCTCATGTGGTTCATCCGGTCGGCGAGCGTTCCGAATTCGTCACGGTTGGGGACCGAGATTTTGCGCCCGAAGTTGCCCGCCGCGACATCGTCCAGATAGCCATGGGCCGCGCGCACCGGCAGGATGAACGACCAGGAGATCACGAAGCCGCAGAGCCAGGCCAGCAGCACGGCGCTGACCGCGAACACGCAGGTCAGCACCAGCGCGCGGCGGTTGGCGGCGTCGACGCTGTCGCGCAGGCGCGCCATCCGGTTCTGCTCCGCGTCCACCAGCTGGCCCATGCGCTGCGCGATCTCGGCGTCGAGGCGCTCCTCGCGCTGCAGCAGCTCGTCCGTGATGTCCGCCAGCTTGCCGTCGCGGATTGCATTGGCGATGTCGGCCACCACGCCCATGGCGTCGTCCTGCGAAGCGCGGATCTGGTCGATCAGCCCCTTCTGGCCCGCGGTCGCGGCGGTGTCGAGCTTGGCCAGGGTCTCGTTGAAGCGATTGTTCTCGCGCAGTATCCGCTCGATCGAGGCCTCGTCCTTCGACAGCAGCGCCAGCGCCGTGAAGTGCATCTGCCGGCCCAGCGCGTACTGGCTCTGCTGCGACCAGCTGACCCGCTCGTGGGCCTGGTCGAGCAGGCGGCTCTGGGCGGTGGTGTTCAGGTGCAGCAGCAGGCTGGCGACCGCCATCGCGATGAACAGCAGCGTGATGATCAGGAAGGCGACCAGCAGCTTGGTGTGGACCGAGGCCCGGACGTGCGCGACCCGCAGCACCAGCCAGGCAAATGGTGACCGCTTGAGCACGCGCGTAACAAGCTGTTCAAGTTTGATGGCCAGGCCTCCGCTGCGCAGGCCGCATCGCCTTGTGGATCGGGTGCGAAGCCGCTACAGTTTTTGCTCAGGGAGAACCGACGGTGAGAACCCCCCCACGCATCCTCATCGTCGACGACAACGCGACCAACGTCAAGGTTCTGCAGGCACGCCTCGGCAGCGAGGGCTACGAGGTGGTCTCGGCCGCCGACGGCGAAGAGGGCCTCGCCGCCGCCCGGACCCTGGCACCCGACCTGATCCTGCTCGACCTGATGATGCCCAAGATCGATGGCATCGAGGTCTGCAAGCGGCTGCGAGCCGATCCCGCATTTCCGTTCACGCCGATCATCATCGTCACCGCCATGGCCGACCTGAAGGACGTGGTGGCGGGGCTCGAGGCCGGCGGCGACGAATACCTCACCAAGCCGGTGGACCACGCCGCCCTCGCGGCGCGGGTGCGCTCGATGCTGCGCATCAAGGCCCTGCACGACGAGGTCGAGGCTCTGGTGGCGCAGATGAAGGGCTGGAACGCCACGCTCGAGCAGCGGGTGGCGACCCAGGTCGCCGAGCTCGAGCGGGTGGGCCGGCTGCGGCGTTTCTTTTCGCCGCAGCTGGCCGAGGCGATCGTCAGCGGCGGCGCCGAGGACCCGCTGCAGAGCCATCGGCGCGAGATCACGGTGGTGTTCCTCGACCTGCGCGGCTTCACCGCCTTCGCCGAGATCGCGGAGCCGGAGGAGGTCATGGGCGTGCTGCGCCAGTACCACGGCGCGGCCGGCGAACTGATCCTCGCCCACGAGGGCACGCTCGAGCACTTTACCGGCGACGGCATGATGATCTTCTTCAACGATCCGGTTCCGGTTGCCGACGCCGCCGAGCGCGCGGTCCGGATGTCGCTGGCGATCCGCGAGCGCATCGGATCGCTGGCCGACGCGTGGCTGCGGCGCGGCTATTCGCTCGGCCTGGGCATCGGCATCGCCCAGGGCTTCGCGACACTGGGCGCGATCGGCTTCGAAGGGCGTTGGGACTACGGCGCGATCGGCACCGTGACCAACCTCGCCGCGCGGCTGTGCGGCGAAGCGGCGAGCCACCAGATCCTGATCTCTCGCAAGGTCCATGCGCAGCTCGAGCCGATGCTCGAGGTCGACCCGGTGCCGGCGCTGAACCTGAAGGGCTTCCAGCGCCCGGTCGACGCCTTCAGCGTGCGCGGCATCAAGTCCTAGAGGAACTCCTCGTCGATCAGCCTCGAGAGCAGCGACAGGCGCAGCCGGGTGCCCCAGGTCAGGCTCGGCTCGGCCTGGTGCACGATCTCCTGCGCGCCGCCCTGCGACACCCACTGCAGCCGATTCCCGGCGCCCAGGCTGCGCACCTGGTAGCTCTGGGCCTGGTGGTCGCGCTGCAGCAGGCTCGCGACCTGGCCGGCCAGTTCGGCGCTGTCGACGACCAGGCCCATCTCGGTGTTGGAATGGGCCGAGCGGCGGTCCATGTTCATCGAGCCGATCGAGAGCCATCGCCCATCGACCACCGCGAGCTTGGCGTGCAGGCGGCCCAGCGAGCCCCGGGGGCCGTCGGCAGCCTCGTGCGCATCGCCGTCGTCGGGCATCAGTTCGTAGAGCGCGACGCCCATGTCGAGCAGCGCAGTGCGATAGCGGGCGTAGCCGAAGTGCGCCAGCGGCTCGTCGGTGGTCGCCAGCGAGTTGGTGATGAGCGAGACCCTGACCTGCTCGCCGGTGGCGCGTTGCAGCACGTCCAGGGTGCGGCGGCCGGGCACGAAGTAGGGCGACGCGATCAGGACGTCGGAATGCGCCGCCTGCATCAGCGCGAGCTGGCCTTCCATGACCGGGCCGTCGGCCTGCGCGGCGGTGTCCTCGTCGATCTTTCGCGGCGGGTCGGCCAGCACGCGCACGGCGGCCGGGTGCAGCGCGACATGGCCGGCGGCCAGCTGGTCGCCGACGCTGCTCTGGTCCAGCGGGTCGCGCGCCGTGACCGGCCGCCGCCCGGTCGCGCCGGCCGCGCGCACGTGGTCGTCGAAATTTCGGCGGCCGGTCGCCGGCGTGGCGGTCGGCGACGCCAGCGCTTCGATCGGATAGGCGTGCCGGCTGTTCCAGTAGGCATCGAACACCGCCGCCAGCTCGTGCACCACCGGGCCCGCCGAGAGAACGTCCATGTCGATGAAGTTGACCGGCCCGCTGCGGCCGAAGTAGTCGTCGCCGATGTTGCGTCCGCCGATGATCGCGAAGCTGCTGTCGGCGATGAACAGCTTGTTGTGCATGCGTCGATTGATGCGCGAGAACTCGTGGGCCGAGAACAGCACCCGGCCGCCGACGCTGCCTTCGCGCACCGGCAACGGATTGAACAGGCGCAGCTCGACGTTCGGCCGCGCCGCGAAGCCCGCCAGCAGGGCGTCCTGGCCGGCCGCCTGCAGGTCGTCGACCAGCACCCGGACCCGCACGCCGCGGCCCGCGGCCTCGCACAGCGCGGCCAGGAATTCGCGCCCGGAGGCGTCGTCGGCAATCTGGTAGTACTGGACATCGATCGACCGCTCGGCGGCGTGGGCCAGCGCGATGCGGGCCTCGAAGGCCTGGTCTCCGGCCGGCAGCAGGCGCAGGCCGGAGCGCCGGCTGGCGTCGGCCGGCACGGCCTCGGCGGCCAGCGCCGCCAGCCGGGTGTGGTCGACATCGGTGCGGGCCACCGACACCGGCCGCTCGACTTCGGCGGGCAGACTGGCGCAGGCCGTCAGCATCGCGCACCACCCCAGCAGGACCAGCGCCAAGGTGGCGATGCCCATGGCGCGCACCCGGCGCAGCGAAAGATGCTTGATCCAGGCGGTCATGGAGGCTTAATCTAGAGAAGGGCGCCCGTTCCGGCGAGTGCGCAGTGCGCCGCGCCGGTGTGACAAAAGTCACACCCAGGCGGGGCCCAGGCCCGAAGCCATGGCCATGGAGGTGGGAGATGGGTTCACTGGACCAGGACGCCGGCGAACGGCTGCCGCAGCCCCTGCTCGACGCCATCGCGCCGTACGGCGTCGTCCGTGCCTTTCCGGCCCAGGCGATCCTGATCAATGAAGGCGACGCCACCGATTCGCTCTACGTCGTGCTGAGCGGGCGGGTGAAGGTCTACGCCAGCTCGGAGGATGGCCGCGAGCTGGTGCTGAGCGAATACGGGCCCGGAGGCTACTTCGGCGAGCTGTCGCTGGACGGCGAGCGTCGCTCGGCCTCCATCAAGGCGATCGAGGCCTGCACCTGCCGGGTCGTCCAGGGCGCCGAACTGCGCCGGTTCCTCGAGAGCCACGCCGACTTCGCGATGCACCTCAACCGCAAGCTGATCCGCATGGTGCGGCGCCTGACCGAGCAGTTGAGCAGCATCGCGCTGCAGGACGTCTACGGTCGCGTGGTGCGGCTCCTGAACGAGCTGTCGGAGCCGGTCGGCGAGGAGCGCGTGTTGCGCCACAAGCTGACCCAGCAGGACATCGCCGACCGCATCGGCTGCTCGCGCGAGATGGTCAACCGGGTGATGAAGGAACTGACGGCCGGCGGCTATGTCGCGCATCGCGACGGCCGGATCGCGATCCTGCGCAAGCTGCCGGTGGCGTGGTGAGGCGGCGCGCGAGCAGGTCCATGCATGGCGGCATGGTCCCGCATCTGGTTGTATTCTCTGTCACATGCAGAAACGGATAGGGGTGGTTTTCGTCTCGCGAAGGAACACGCTGCGAAGCATCCTGGCCGAGGCCTGCCTCCGTTACCTGGACCGGGAGCGACGCTTCGCGGCCTACTCCTGCGGCCAGCCCGGGCAGGTCGGCCGCACGGTGCATCCGGCCGCCGCCAGTGCGCTCGCCAGCGCCGCGATCGCACTTGCGCCGTCGCCGCCCCGCAGCTGGGACGATCTGGTCCGCCTGAGCTCGCTCAGGGCGGATTTCGTGATCTCGCTGGACCCCTCGGTGGAAGAGCTGGAGCCGCGCTGGCCCGGCCAGCCCGCCATGGCCGAATGGGCCTACCCCGATCTCGCCGCGACCGGCGCGGAGGCCGGGGTCATGTCCCATTCGGCGACCTTGATGCTCTATTCGCTGCGGCGTCGCCTCGAACTGCTGGTCAGCCTGCCGATGGCGGGCACGGACAAATCGGCCTTGCACGCCGATGTCAGGGACCTGGCGCACTTGCGCTGACGCCCAACCCGCCGAGTCTATCGATGGCAACCGCTTTTCCGCCATCGCCCGGGTGGCCTACCTCTCCCGTGGGATACGTCCTGCAAGCGCGACGCAATCGATAGGAGTACAAAGCGGCGAGCCCCCATGGTTTCGATGAAGGAGGATCCGATGTTTGGTTTCTTTCAGGCCGGTCGAAACGGCCATCTGCGGCGCGTCATGACTTTGCTCGAAGAAGCGCACATGGCGCGTATCGAGCACCAGGCCGCGGCCGAGCATCATGGGGCGCTGGCGCGCATGTACGCCGAGCGTGCGAAAAGGCTCGAGCGCGAAGTCTATGGCACGGGTTCGGCGTCCGCTTCGGCAGAAGGCGGGGCAGCCCACAAGTCGGCCGACGACAAACAGGTCGTCTACGCGCTTGACGCCAGCCGCCGCCTGGACGGTCAGTCGAAGTCGTCGTAAGGACTGCGGCTGCCGACCGAACGCGGCCGGCGACACAATGGTGTCTTTGGTGTTTCGTTCCGGAACGCCACGGGACCCATCATCGACATGAGCCAGATCACCATCTATCACAACCCCGCCTGCGGCACGTCGAGAAACGTGCTGGCGCTGATCCGCGACGCGGGCCAGGAGCCCACGGTCGTCGAATACCTGAAGCACCCGCCCGACCGGGCGACGCTCAGGCAACTCGCCGCCGCCACGGGCGGCTCCGCGCGCGCGCTGCTGCGCCAGAAGGGCACGCCCTACGACGAACTCGGCCTGGGCGATGCGAAATGGTCGGACGAAGACTTGATCGGCTTCATGCTGGCGCACCCGATCCTGATCAATCGGCCGATCGTGGTGACGCCGCTGGGCACGCGCCTGTGCCGCCCCGCCGAAGCAGTGCGCGAGATCCTGCCGCGCGCGTAGACGGCTGCCGATGGGCGCTGGACCCGCTGGGCGGGCTCAGGTCCGTGCCGGGGCCTTTGCGCCGATGCCGGCGCCGCTCGGCGCGGCTGGCCCGGCCTGGGTCACCCGCCAGATGCCGAAGCACACCAGCACCAGGGCGAGGCCGTTGCGCCACTCCAGGACGCTCTCGCCGAGAAAGACCGCCGACAGCAGCGCGCCGAACACCGGCACCATGAAGTTGAAGGCGGTGACGAGGCTCACGCGGTTGTACTTGAGCAACAGGCTCCAGATCGAGATCGCGAGCGACGACAGCAGCGCCAGGTACGCCAGCAGGGCCGAAGACGCCAGCGTGAAGCCCGTCAACCCGCCGCCCATCGCATAGCCGGCCGCCAGCAGAGCCGCACCGCCGATCGCCAACTGCCAGCCGGTCATGACGATCGGATCGATGCCCTGCGAGATGCGCTTGCCATAGATGCTGGCGGCCGCCAGCACGAAGGCCGCGATCACCACGAAGCCCTCGCCGAGCAGCGTGAAGTCGAGGTCGAGCAGGCCGCCGAGACCATGGCCCAGGTTGACGACCATCACACCCGCGAAGCCCACCGCGCAGCCCACCGCCTTGCCGTAGGTGAGGCGGTCGTTGCGATACAGGAAGTGCGCCATCAGCACGCTGAAGAAGGTGCCCGTGGCGTTCATGATCGAACCCTTCACCCCGGTGGTGTGGGCCAGGCCAATATAGAAGAAGACGTACTGCAGCGTGGTCTGGGCCAGCCCCAGGAACGCGATCTGCCCCCACGCCCGGGCACCGAGTCCGCGGACCGGCTTGCCGCTGAGCGCGGCGTAGGCCACCAGGGACAGGCCGGCGATCGCGAACCGCCAGCCAGCGAACACCAGCTTGGATGCGATGTCGGACGGGGCGATGCCGAACAGCGCGTAGCCGTTCTTGATCGCGGGGAAGGAACTGCCCCACAGCAGGCAGCAGAACAAGGCGAGCAGGAAGACGACCTTGCGGTCGGCGAGAAACGGGTGGCGGGGGGACGGCAAGGCGGGGCTCCGGAGGCGGTATGACGAGGCGTCGATCTGCCCCAAAGCGGTGCATTCTATTCGTCCGGCAACGGGGCTGCTTCGGGCCACGGTGTCGACTCGCGTGAATGCAATCGGACAATTTGGGTCCGATATTGATCCGAGTACTATTGCTTTATCGCCTGGTGTCAGCCATTGAACCAGAATTGTTTGCTCGGACCAGGCCTTGGCTTGGGAAATGAATCGTGAAAATCCGCTTGATCATTGCTGATGACCATCCTCTCATCCGAATCGGGCTGAAGATGCTTCTGAAAGATAAATCGGAAATTTCTTTAATTGCGGAGGTTAATTCTTCAATTGCATTGTTGAATGCGCTGCGGCATCAATCGCCCGATCTCCTGGTCACCGATTTTTCGATGCCCGATGGCGAGACGCCCGATGGCCTTGGTTTGATCCAGCGATTGCGGCGCGACCATCGGGACCTGCCGATCATCGTGCTCACGATGATCTCCAACGCGGGCGTGCACGCCACCATCCTGCGCAGCGGCGTCCGCGGCCTTGTCGACAAGTCGTCCGATATCGGCGAGGTTCTGCTGGCCATCGATGCCGTCACTGGGGGACGGGACTAC
Source organism: Variovorax ginsengisoli (assembly GCF_030486595.1). Lineage (GTDB taxonomy): Bacteria > Pseudomonadota > Gammaproteobacteria > Burkholderiales > Burkholderiaceae_C > Variovorax > Variovorax ginsengisoli_B. The sequence goes on from NZ_JAUJZH010000009.1 coordinate 91,379, forward strand.
GTCAGTCCGTCGTTCCGAAAGGGCCTGTTCGAAATGACGGACCCATTCCGCGACGGGATGGCGGCTCGCCTGTCGCCGCGCGAAACCGAGGTGCTGCGACTGTTTGCCTCCGGGCTGACTGTGTCGTCGATTTCCGAGCGGCTGTCGCGCAGCGTCAAGACGGTGAGCAGCCAGAAATCGGTCGCGATGATGAAACTGGGCCTGAAGAGCGACCACGAAATTTTCTTCTATGCGCGCGAGCACGGCATGGAGGGCTGACTGGACGTGGCACCGTGCGTATGAGGTTTTGCGCGGTTTTTCGGGGCTATTTTTTAAGAATATTCCGATGGGTTTCGGGGGCTTGAGCTTTTAGATTTCATCTCGTGCGTATTGGGCAGTCAACCTCTGCGACCACGTGGGAAAAATCTTGAAATTGAATTCCGAACATTTCGACGTCGAGTACGTGGAGGCCGTCGTGGGTCCCGCCCCGGATGCCTGCGGGGCTGAGAGCCTTTTGTGCAACTATCCCGGGCCGGGTTTTCTTCGCCTTCGCTGGGCCGAGTGGTGCGGCCTGGCGCGCGACCGCAAGGGGAACTGGCTCGAGTTGCCCGACACATCGGCGCAAAGGGCAGCGCACAAGGTCAGGGTCGCGATCGTCAAGGGCGGCTCCATGGCGCCGGTGTTCGTCGTCGATGCGCTGCGCGTGGACCCGCCCGCACTGACGGGACCGGCTCACGAGGTCAGGCCGTTCTCGCTGGCGTAGACGAAGATGTCGAGGTCGTTCTTGAGTCCGAGCTTGATCATCGCGTCGTTCTTCTGCCGGCTCACGGTCTTGATGCTGCGCGACAGGCGCTCCGCGATCTCCGACACCGTGAGCCCGGACGCAAACAGGCGCAGCACTTCGACTTCACGCGGTGAAAGCCGCGCGGATTCGCCGGTGTCGCGGTCGAACCGGCTTTGGCGCAGGCCCTCCCTGAAGGTCTCGCTAACGTAGTTGCGGCCCTGCACCACCGCCTGGATGGCCAGAGCGATCTCGGCCATGCCCGCCCCCTTGTCGATCAGGCCGCGCGCACCGGCTTCGAGGATCGTGCCATGCACGCCGACATTGGCGAGCATGGTCAGCACGATGATGGGCAACGCAGGATGGTCCCGGCGCACCCTCTGGATCAGCCCGAGGCCATCCGCCGCCTGTCCGCCGGGCATCGAAAAATCAGTGATCAGCAGGTCGGCGGGGGTTTCGCGCAAGACCGTCAGGAGACGGTCCGCCGAGTCGGCCTCGGCCACCACGGCGAGGCTCGGGTCGTTGCCGAGCAGTGAACGCACACCTGCCCGGATCAACGGATGGTCGTCGGCGAGGATCACGCGCAGGGTCATGGCGGCATGGGCGTCGTCCAGAGGATGTGACGATACCGTCAATGCGCGGATCGTTGAAGTTCTTTCTGATCCTTCTCAGCGAACAGTCCTCGAAATGACTCGGATCTTCCGGACTACTCGATGATCCGGAACTGGTCGAGGTAGTCGGTCTTCAGGGTCAGGCCGAGGCCGGGCTTGTCGTCGTCGAGTTGCAGGAAGCCGTTGTCGGCCACCGGTTCGCCGTCGAAGATGTAGTAGAACAACTCGTTGCCGACTTCGACATCGTGCATGGGGAAGTACTCGCTCATCGGCGATGCCAGCGTGCTCATCGTCAGGTGGTAGTTGTGCATCTGGCCGGCATGCGGGATGACGGGCACCGACCACGCCTCGCACAGTGCGTTGATCTTGTGCGCCGCCGTGATGCCGCCGACGCGGTTGGTGTCGTACTGCACCACGCTCACCGCCTTGCGCTCCAGCAACTGCTTGAATCCGTAGAGGCTGAACTCGTGCTCGCCGCCCGAGATCGGGATCGCCGTGAGCGCATTGAGTTCGGCGTAGCCGTCGATGTCGTCGGCGATCACCGGCTCCTCGACCCAGCGCGGCTGGAACTTCTCGAGCTTGGGCAGCATGCGCTTCGCGTACTCGACGTTCCAGCCCATGTAGCACTCGAGCATCAGGTCGTTCTCATAGCCGATGACTTCGCGGATGGCCTCGACCGCCTTCAGGTTCTCGGCCACGCCCCGGGTGCCGTGGGCCGGCCCGAAGCCGAAGCGCGACTTGAACATGGTGAAGCCCTGGTCCATGAACTTCTGCGCCTCGCGCTGCATCTCGTCGAGGTCGGTGCGGTAGAGCTTGGAGTAGTAGCACGGGATCTTTTCCTTCGTGCGGCCGCCCAGCAGCTTGAACACCGGTTTGCCGACCGACTTGCCGAGGATGTCCCAGATCGCCAGGTCGACCGCCGAGATCGCCGCCATGGTCACGCCCTTGCGGCCCCAGGCATGGGTGGCGCGGTACATGCGCTGCCCCAGGTACTCGTAGTCCCATGGGTCTTGCCCGACCACCAGCGGCGCCAGGTACTGGTCGATGATGGCCTTGGCAATGGCGGGGGCCAGCGCCACGTTGCCGAGGCCGACGATGCCGTCGTCGGTCTCGATCTCGACCACGGTCCACGCATGGAAGCGGAAGGTGCTCATGGTCTCGGCCGGCGAATAGAGCAGGTCCATCGCGTTGGAGCAGAAGTTGCCTTGCGGCGGCACGGTCTTGCCTTGCCATTGGAAGACGCGGGCGCGGACGGATTTGATCTTCATGGTGTCTCCGGGTTGAAAGGGATCAGGCGGTCTCGCGGTTGGCGAGCCGGTGCGCGCTTCCCATGCGGCTCGCGATGCGAAATGCCTGCCAGGTGGCTTCGACGCTGGCCTTGCCCTGGCCGGCGATGTCGTAGGCGGTGCCGTGGGCCGGCGTGGTGATCGGGATCGGCAGCCCGCCCTGCACCGTCACGCCGCGGCTGAAGCCGAGCAGCTTGATCGCGATCTGGCCCTGGTCGTGGTACATGGTCACGATCGCCTGGTAGTCGCCGGCCTGCGCCTTCAGGAAGATGGTGTCGGCGGGGAAGGGACCGTCGAACGGGGCCTCGCTGGGCCAGTCGCGCGCCTGCAATGCCTTGACCGCGGGCGCGATGATGTCGAGTTCTTCGCGGCCGCAGACGCCGCCGTCGCCGCCGTGGGGATTGAAGGCTGCGATCGCGACCCGCGGCCGCTCGATGCCGCTGGCCCGCAGCGCGCGGTAGATGAGCTCGGCCGCCTGCTCGATGCGTTCGGCCGTGATGTACTGCGCGACGTCCTTCATCGGCACGTGCGAGGAGATCCGCGAGGTCCAGAGGTCGCCCAGGGTATTGAACTCGCAGAAGTAGCCGGTGACGCCGAGGTAGGCGGCGAAGTGGTGCAGCTCGTCCTCGTGCTGCATGCCGCCGATCCTCATCGCCTGCTTGTTGAGCGGCGCGAAGCAGATCGCGTCGACCTCGCCGGCCAAGGTCGCGTCCATGCAGCGGTCGAGCACCTGGAGCACCGAGCGGCCGCCCGCCGCCTCGGCGCGGCCGCGGTGAACCTGCGACGGGTCGATGCTGTCGATTGCGAGGAAGGCCGGGCGCCCGGTGTCGCCGCGTTCGCGCACGACGGCGAAGGAAGGCACGATGTCGGTCTCGACCGTCAGGCCGGCGATGCGCTGGCCGTCCTCCCACAGCCAGCGGTCACCGACCAGCACGATGTTGGCGAGCGCAGTGGCCTCGGGCCGGGCGAGCAGGCGGGCGATCAGCTCGGCGCCGATGCCGGCGGGGTCGCCGAGGGTGAGTGCGACGACGGGCAGGGGTGAGGGTTGCATGGTCAATCCAGCCGGATGCTGTTCTTCTTGATGATGTCGCCGAAGCGCTTGTATTCGGCCGCGTGGAAGGCCGCGAACTGGGCCTGGGTCATGGGCGTGACCTCGGCGCCGATGGCGTCGAGGCGGGCCTGGGTCTCGGGCATCGCGAGCACCTGATTGACGGCGTCGTGGACCTTGTCCTGCACCGCCTTCGGCGTCGAGGCCGGCATGTAGATGCCGTACCAGGCGCTCATCTCCACGCCGGGCACCCCGGCCTCGGCCAGTGTCGGGACGTTCGGCAGCTGCGGATTGCGCTTGGCCGCGGTGACCGCCAGCGGCCGGATCTTGTTGTTGCGGATCTGCCCGATCACCGATGGCAGGGTGTCGAAGCTCAGCTGCACCTGGCCGCCGATGAGGTCGATCAGGGCCGGTCCGCTGCCTTTGTAGGGCACATGCGTGATGTCGATCCGGGTCGCGTCCTTGAACATCTCGGCCGCGATGTGCTGCGTGCTGCCGGCGCCGCTTGTCGCGAAGTTGAGCTGGCCCGGCTCCTTCCTGGCGAGCTGCACCAGCGCCGACACCGAGTCGACCGGCAGTGTGTTGCTGACGACCAGCACGTTGGGCACCGCACCGACGAAGGCCACCGGGACCAGGTCGCGGTTGTTGTCGTAGCCGAGCTTGATGAGGTGCGGCGCGATCGCATGGGCGGTGACGACCCCCATCACCATGGTGTGGCCATCGGTGGCCTTGGCGGTGGCGTCGGCGGCCAGGGTGTTGGAAACGCCCGGCCGGTTCTCGACCACCATCGGCTGCTTCAGCAGCGGGCCCAGGCGGTCGGCCACGGCGCGCGCCATGGCGTCGGTGCCGCCGCCGGGCGCCGAGCCGACCAGGATGCGCAGCGGGCGGGTCGGCCAGTCCTGGGCCTGGGCCAGGCCGGCCGTGCAGGCGAGTGCGAGCGCAGCCGTCACCGCGGCGATTTGTCGCTTCATGTGCTTGTCTCCAGTGGATGTGTCGAACCGAAGCCTGGATGTTAGGAACGCGATTGATTCCCGTAAACTGAAAGCTCGTCATCAATCAATAACCAGGGGTGATCAATCGTGGGTTCGATCGATCGGCAGCAGAGCACGCCGCAGCTGCTCAACCGTCTGCGCATGCGGCAGATCGCCCTGATCCTCGCGATCGACGAGAAGCGCACCTTGCGGGCCGCCGCCCTGCAGCTCGGCATGACGCAGCCGGCCGCCACCAAGATGCTGCATGAACTCGAAGACGCCCTGGGCCAGCCCTTGTTCGAGCGCGTCGGCCGCGGCCTGCAGCTGAACGATGCCGGGGCCCGCGCGACCGGCTACTTCCGCGGCATTCGCGGCAGCATGGAGGCGCTGAACCGCGAGCTGGGCGAACTGCGCCTGGGCAGCGCCGGCAAGTTCTCGGTCGGCAGCATCATGGCGGCCTCGCCGGGGCGGCTGTCCGAGGCGCTGCTCGGGCTCAAGGCGCTGTTTCCGCTGCTGGCCATCGAGATCGCGGTCGACACCAGCGACCGGCTGCTGGCCCAGTTGCGCGAAGGCGTGCTCGAGGTCGTGATCGGCCGTCGGGTCGGCCCGCCGCAGTTCGAGTACAGCTTCACGCCGATCGAGGACGAGGGCCTCGCGGTGGTGGTCGGCAACGATCACCCGCTGGCGCGCCGGCGGCGGGTCGAGTTCGAGGCGCTGCTGGCCTATTCGTGGGTCCTGCAGCCCACCGGCAGTCCGATGCGCGATGTCATCGAGCACGAGTTCCGCGACCATGATGCGGCGCTGCCGCCGGGCCTGGTCGAGACCGGGTCCATCCTGACCGCCATCAACCTGATCCGGCGCTCCACGCTGGTGGCGGTGATCCCCGAAGCGGTCGCGCAGCGCGATGCGGCGCACGGCGTGCTGCGCATCCTGCCCTACCGCATCCGCCAGAAGCTTCCCGCCTACGGGAGTCTGGTGCGCAAGGACTGGCCCTTGAGCCGGCCCGCCGAGCAGTTCCTGGAACTGCTTCATCGGTCGCCTGGAACGCGAGCACCTGCCGATTCGAGAGCCTGAACAGATCGGATGCTCATTGCCGCCAACGGGGCTTGCGCCGCCGTGGCTCGAAGCAGCAGACTTCGGTGTTCCAGCAAAGGATTCACCATGACGCAGTCCCATGATCTCCAAGTCACCGTGGAGGCCCTCGTTCAACAGGGGAAGGGCATCCTGGCCGCCGACGAGAGCGGTCCCACCATCGCCAAACGGTTCACGGCGATCGGCGTCGAATCGACGCCCGAGAACCGCCGGGCTTACCGCAGCCTGCTCCTGGCTGCACCCGGGCTGGGCGAGTTCGTCAGCGGCGTCATCTTGTACGAGGAGACGCTGGGGCAGTGCGCCGAGGACGGCGAGCCGTTGCCGGCGCTGGCCGCGCGCCAGGGCATCGTGCCGGGCATCAAGGTCGATACCGGCAAGGGCCCGCTGGCGCTCGCACCGGGCGACGAGATCACCCACGGCCTGGACGGGCTCGCCGCGCGCCTCGAAGACAGCGTGAAGCTGGGCGCGCGCTTCGCGAAGTGGCGCGCCGTCTACAACGTCTCCGACAGCTTGCCGAGCCGGGCGGCGGTCGAAGCCAATGCAGAGTCGCTTGCACGCTACGCAGCGATCTGCCAGACCCAGGGCGTGGTGCCGATCGTCGAGCCGGAGGTGCTGATCGACGGCGACCACAGCCAGGCGCGCTGTGCAGCGGTCACGCAGGAGGTTCTGCTCGCGGTGTTTGGCGCCTTGCACCGCCATCGCGTGGCGCTCGAGCACATGCTGCTCAAACCCAGCATGGTGGTGCCCGGCAAGGCCCATGCGCAGCGGGCGGGACCGGGGGATGTGGCCGAGGAGACGCTGCGCGTGCTGCGGCGCACGGTGCCCGCGGCCGTGCCGGGCATCGTCTTCCTGTCGGGAGGACAGTCGCCGGCCGAAGCGACAGCCAACCTCGATGCGCTCAACCGGCAGGGGCCGCAACCGTGGCGATTGAGCTTCTCCTATGGGCGGGCGCTTCAGGATCCGGTGCTGCAGGCGTGGCGAGGGCAACCCGCCCAGGTTCACGCCGCACAGGAAGCGTTGCTCAAGCGAGCCCGATTGAACGCACTGGCAAGCCAGGGACGCTACGGCGCCGAAATGGAAGACGGGTCCTGAGGCGCGAGGCCGTCGTCCGGCCCTCGCGGCTCAGCGCAGCATCCAGGCGGCCGCGCCGTCGAGGACTTCGGCCATCACTTCGGCGTCGCTGCGGCCCGAGCGGACCAGCACATGAAAGGAATGATCGGCCTCGGCGATGCGCAACAGCGTCGCGGTGGGACCGAGCTCGGCCACCAGCTTCTCGATCCGGTCGAACTCCGCCAGCTTGTCGCGCGTGCCCTGGACGAACAGCATCGGCACCCGGACATCGAACAGATGACGCGCGCGCTCGTTCGACGGTGCGCCGGCCGGATGCAGCGGAAAGCCCAGGAACACCAGGCCGGCGACGCCCGGCAGCGGCGCCAGCGACTGCGCCTGCGAGGTCATGCGGCCGCCGAAGGACTTGCCGCCGGCGAACAGCGGCAGCGAGGGAAACCGGCCCGCGGCATGCGCCACGGCGGCGCGCACCGCGGCCTGGGCGATCGCCGGCGGATCGGTGCGCTTCGAGCCGCGCTCCATGTAGGGGAACTGGTAGCGCAGCGTCGCGATGCCGCGCTGTACAAGGCCGTCGGCGGCCTCGGCCATGAAGGCATGCGCCATGCCGGCGCCGGCCCCGTGGGCGAGCACGTAGCAGGCGCGCGGCGCCGGCGGTGACTGCAGCAGGGCGGAGACGGTCTGCCCGTCATCGAGGGTGAGGGTGGCGGGCTGGGCGTCGGTCGTCATGGGTGGGTCTCCGGAAGTCTGCGCCGGCTCGAGTTTTGCACGAGGACGTCAATACGCAATATGGCGGTGCGCGGCTCGGCCGTTTGCATCGGCTTGCGCGCCTGGCCGGGCCGGCCCGGACGCGACAATGCGAGCTCCGTCGCTGCAGTCCCCGTCGTGCGCATTCTCCTTGTCTCCGACCTCCACTACGCGTTGCCCCAGCTCGACTGGGTGGTGCGCTCGGCCCCTTCCTTTGATCTCGTGGTGCTCGCGGGCGATCACCTCGACGTCAGCTCGCCGGTGTCGCTCGATGCCCAGTCGGTCGTGCTGCTGCGCTACTTTTCGCTGATGCGTCCGGCCACCTCGCTGGTGGTGGCGTCGGGCAACCACGACCTGACGGGGCCGGACCAGCACGGCGAACGGGCGGCGCTGTGGCTGGCGGAGTGTCGCCGCGCCGGTGTCTCGACCGACAGCGAATCGCTGGCCATCGGCGACACCCTGATCACCATCTGCCCCTGGTGGGATGGCCCGGCCGGGCGCGCGGCGCTCGAACTGCAACTGGCCGCGGATGCCGCGAGACGCCCCGCGCGCTGGGTCTGGATCTACCACTGGCCGCCGCTGGGCTCGCCGACCTGCTGGACCGGCAAGCGTGAATATGGCGACGCCGACCTGGCGGCCTGGATCGCGAAGTACCAGCCCGAGCTGGTGCTCTGCGGCCATGTGCACGAGCCGCCATTCAAGCCGGCGGGCGCCTGGGCCGACCGCATGGGCGCGACTTGGGTCTTCAACGCCGGCAAGCAGATCGGCCCGGTGCCGGCCCACATCGTGATCGACCTGGCGGCCGGCACGGCTTCGTGGCACTCGATGATGGGCGAGGAAGCGCTGGCGCTGGAGGCCGAAAGCGCCCCCTTGCGTTCGGTGTTCTGAGCCTCGACCGGCGTGGCCGGGCGTCAGTAGTCGGGGTTGGGTTCGCGCGCCGAGCCGGGTCGCGCCGGCGGCCCCTGGCGGTGCGCCAGGTGGCCCAGCACCTCGGAGACCATGGCCAGGCCCGGCGAGTCGCCGTACTGGTGCTTGAGGTCGACCAGGTAGGTGGTGACGAGATTCAGGCGCTCGGCCAGGCCGGCGGCAATCACCCGGGTGATCGCCGGGTCGCTCATCAGAAAGGCTCGGCCGTCGGCTGCGAAGCGAACGATGCTGGGGGCGCTCGCCACGACCGTGGCGCTGTAGGGCGAATCGAGCAGCAGCGAAATCTCGCCGATCGCGGCCCCGGGACGGCTGACCGAATTGATCGCAACGCCAGCCTTGCTGACCATCAACGTGCCCGAGACCAGGATCCAGAGGCCATCGCCCGCGTCGCCTTCGCGCACCACCGTGTCGCCGGCCGCGAGGGTGATTTCAGGCAGACCCGCCGAGCGCTGAAGGAGTTCGTCCATGCGCAGATGTTAGGTCAACGGCCGCCGGACGCGCGTTCGGGACCTCGCCGTCCTACTTGGCGGGTGCGGCTTTCGGCCACGGCAGCAGCCGACGGCGTGGCTGCTGAGCCTTCGCGGCTGGGCCGGCGGCCGCGGCGGCCGGTTTGCCCTCGGCCTGGCTGCAGCTCGAGGGTGCGCCGCTGAAGGGGCGCAGCATCGGCGCCAGCAGCGTGAGCCCCCCGGTCGCCGCCGCCGCGCCGACGTTGGCCGCCTGGCGCACGGCGCCGCGCGGGTTGATGCTGAGGACGGGCGCGTCGAGCGGGCCATGCAGCACCAGCAAGTCGACCAGGCTGCCGGGATTCAGGTCGAGGCCGCGCTTGACCTGCGGACGGAACGCCAGCGAGAGGGTGCGCCGGGCGAGATTGATCTCGCCGCTGGCGGAGATGGCCATCTGCCGCGTCTCCACGGCAATCGAGCGGTCGATGGCCGCCACCCCGTTGCGCAGCGGAAGCCGCACCACGGCGCACTCGACGACAAGGTTGTCGCGCGACTGGCCGGTCGGGATCAGGGCGTCGATCAGCCGGGCCAGGATGTCGCGGTCCATCGAGGCGGTCCGGCCCACCAGCCCGACATCGCGCGCGGTCAGCAGCGCTTCGCCGGTCGACGTTTCCGCCAGCGCCCAGGCCGTGCGGCCGCTCATCGCCAGCTTGGCGTCGAGGTTGGCGCGCCCTCCCTTGAAGAGCCGGGCGCCGGCGCGCCCGGCCTCCAGCGCTTCGATCGCCATCGACCTGGCGCTCAGCTGAAGATCGATCCGCGGCGCCGCACCTGGCGGCAAGCCGACCCGGAGCTGGCCGCGGGCCTGGCCGCCCGCGATTCCGAAGCTGAACGGCTCGATCTGCAGGCGCCCGGGTTCGAAGGCGACCCGAGCCTGGATCGCCGACAGTGGCGGCAGGCCTGCGACCTTCCACGTCGGCGCCGCGAGCTCGGCCTCGAGCCGGACGGGCGAGCTTGCTGCGGCCTTCAGACTGGCGCTGCCGCTCAGGCGCTGGCCGGCCAGCGACAACTGCATCGCGTCGGCGCGCCATTGCCCCGGCGTGTGCGTGAGGGTGGTCTTCCACTCGAGGGGCAGCGGGACCGTGGCCGCCGCGGCGCCCAAGGGCGCCAGCGCCTTGGCGGAGCTGACCTGGAGCGACAGCTTCGCGTCCAGCGCCCCGGCGTGCTTGCCGGTCCCCATGCTGCCCTGCAGCGACGCCGAGATGCCCTCGCCCGTGGCTTGCAGGTCGAGTGGCCATTCGGGAGCACCGGCCAGCAGGGCATCCAGAGGGCCGGTGTGGCCTTCGATGGCCCAGCGCTGAGCGCCCAGCGCCAAGCCCGCGGTCAGCTGGCTGCGCCCGTCGCCCGCCGACTCGGCGAGCAGCGATTCGATGTGCAGTTCCTGGGCCGCGCGATCGCGCCCCTGGCGATAGCTGATGCGGGCATCGGTCGCGGCCAGCCGGTCCAGGGAGATCCGTGGCACCGCCTTGCCGGCGCCGGCGCCGGCGCCGGCAGCGCCGGGCGGTGCGGCCAGGCGCCAGTTGTAGTGGCCGCTGCCATCGGACTCGAACCGCAGCTCACCGCCCTCGATGGCGACGCTGCGGATGCGCACGATGCCCGACAGCAGGTCGCGCAGATCGATCTCGAAGCCGATGTGGCGGGCCCGCAGCATGTCGGGCTCCGTGCCCCATTCGGCATTGGCGAGTGCCACCTGGGTGGCGTCGATCGTGAGCCGGGGCAGCAGATGGAGCGTGAGTTCGCCGTCGATGCGAAAGTCGCGCCCGGTCGCCGCCGTCACGCTGTCCGCGAGCATCGCCGCCAGCCGCTCTGGCGGATAGGCTCGCCGCAAGGCGACCCAGGCCGCGGCCAGCAGCAGGCCAAGGATGCACAGTGCGATCAGCACCCAGCGCGCGATGCGCCGCGCGCGGCCTGGGCGCTTGCGGGTGGGGCTGTTCTCCATCCGCGCATTCTGCGGCCTGCCCGGGTCACTTGAAGAGCTGGTCGCGGATCGTCTCGGCCGACTTGCGCAGCTGGGCCTCCATCTCCTGGGCGATGTCGTCGCTGCGCCGCTTGCGCAGATAGACCGCCACCGCACCGACGAGCACCGCAGACAGTGCGACAAACCCGTAGACGCCCACTTCCATCGCCAGTTCTCCCGATTCTTGGCTGGATTGCCAACGAAAGGCCCTCCGCCGACTTTCGTCCGTGCGGAGGGCCTCCGCGGTTCCGGAGTGCCCATGGGGTGTTGCCGAAACCGTGGAGCGACTATGTGGCGGGCTCGTGGCCCCAGGGTTCAGCGGCGAACTGAAGAACGGGACGGACGTGTCCTACTCCGTCGACGCCGGCCTCGCCGCGACCGCGACGGATGCCGGCATACTGTTGCGCTCAACGAGGAAGAGACGACACCGTGGCCCCAGCTGAACTGACCTTCGTGTACAAGGGCTACCGGGTGCTGGCCTTCACCAGCCCGTCGCCGTATCGGCGCTATTGGGCGTGGGTGTCCTTCGACCTCTTCCCCGGAATTCCCGGCGCCCATCCGCGGCATCTCGTGCCCGGCGAGTTTTCCGATCCGCAAGCCGCCCTCATCGCCGCCGACGGCTACGCCAAGAGCAAGATCGATCGCGGCGAGGTGTGGGGCTGAACGGCCCCCGCGCCGCTCCCTGAATCTCTTCGACTGACGTCGCGTCCGCAGCGACGCGGGACACCCTGCGTCTGTCAAAGCGCTGACATGTGCCGCGGCCATCATTGTGGCATCCAGAGTGTTTGTGGAAATTCGTGCAAATGCAAAAGTTGCCTCATCGGCAACGAGACGCACCCGGCGCGCTCTGGAGCTTCGCCCACCCGACATCCGCTCACGAAAGAAAGAGATTCCATGCATGCGCGTTTCGCTTCCTCCAATTCCGAACCCCGGCCCGGTTGGCGCGCGGTTCTGCTCGGCCTCGCGACCGTCTTCGCGCTGAGTGCCTGCGGCGGCGGCGGCAGCAGCGGTGCGATCCCTCCGGTCGCCGGCGGCACCGCTACCTCGCCCGGGACCTCCGGCACGCCCGCCACGCCGGTGACGCCGGACACCTCCGCCAAACCCGAAATGCGCTGCGCGCCCTGATCCCCGTACCCCCTCATGACTTCACGACGCAACTTCCTGCGCGGCGCCGCCACCACCGGCATCGCCGCCGCCACGCTCGCCTCCTTTCCGCCGGCCATCCGCCGCGCCCTCGCCATTCCGGCCAACAACGCGACCGGAACGATCATGGACGTCGAGCACGTCGTGATCCTGATGCAGGAGAACCGCTCGTTCGACCACTACTTCGGCACCCTCGCCGGCGTGCGTGGCTTCGGCGACCGGTTCACGATCCCGCTGCCCAACGGCCGCACCGTGTGGGAGCAGGAATACCTGGCCGGCCAGATCGTCACGCCCTACTACCTCGACAGCACCAAGGGCAACGCGCTGCGTGTCAAGGGCACGCCGCACGACTGGAACGACGGCCAGAACGCCTGGGACGGCGGCCGCCTGAGCAAGTGGCCCACCTACAAGAAGACATCGACCGCGCCCTTCACGCAGTCGATGGGCTACTACCGGGAGGCCGAGCTGACGTTCCAGTTCGCGCTGGCCAATGCCTTCACGGTGTGCGATGCCTACCACTGCTCGATGCACACCGGCACCAACTCCAACCGCAGCTTCCACTGGACCGGCACGAACGGACCGACCGGCGCCAACGTGGCGATGGTCACCAACGAATGGGACGACATCGGCCCCTCGACCCAGGGGTACGACTGGACCACCTACCCCGAGCGCCTCGAGAAGGCCGGTGTCAGCTGGATCGTCTACCAGAACATGCCGTCGAACTACACCGACAACCCGCTGTGCGGCTTCAAGCAGTACCGCCTCGCCAACGAGGCCTCGGGCAAGCCCGTGAGCCACGACGGCAGCGTGGTGTCGCCGGCCTATGACCCGGCCTCCGACAACGTCGGCAACCCGCTCTACAAGGGCATCGCCAACACGATGCCGGACGGTGGCTTCCTCGCCACCTTCAAGCAGGACATCCTGAACCGCAAGCTGCCGCAGGTCAGCTGGGTGGTCGGGCCCTCGACCTACTCGGAGCATCCGAGCCCGTCGAGCCCGGTGCAGGGCGCCTGGTACATCCAGGAGGTGCTGGACGCGCTCACCGCCGTGCCCGAGGTCTGGAGCAAGACCGTGCTGATCGTCAACTTCGACGAGAACGACGGTTTCTTCGACCACGTGCCTTCGCCCTCGGCGCCATCGAAGGACGCGGGCGGCATTGCCGCCGGCAAGACCACGCTAGTCGACGCCGACATGGGCGTCGAGTACTTCACCCATCCGGCGCCTCCCGGCACGGTCGACCAGGACACGCCGGACGGCCGCGTGTACGGCCCCGGCATGCGCGTGCCGATGTATGTCATCTCGCCCTGGAGCCGCGGCGGCTGGGTCAACTCGCAGGCTTTCGACCACACTTCGGTGCTGCGCTTCCTCGAGGCCCGCTTCGGCGTCAAGGAGACCAACATCAGCGCGTTCCGGCGCGCGGTGTGCGGCGACCTCACGAGCGTCTTCAATTTCGCGACCCCTAACACCGAGGTGCTGCCGACGCTGGCCGGGCGCACGACCAAGGCCGCCGCCGACACGCTGCGTGCGTCGCAGGACGCCCTGACCCAGGTGGCGCTGCCCGGCACCGCGACCTTGCCGAAGCAGGCCACCGGCACGCGGCCCTCGCGCGCGCTGCCCTACGAGCTGCACACCAGCGCGCGCTGCAACGCCGCGAGCGGCAAGGTGCAGCTGCTGTTCGCCAACACCGGCAAGCAGGCCGCCGTGTTCCACGTCTACGACAAGCTGCACCTGGACCGCTTGCCGCGCCGCTACATGGTCGAGGCGGGAAAGACGCTGGACGACAGCTGGGCCGCGATGACCGACGACGCCGGGCTGTACGACCTGTGGGTGCTGGGCCCGAACGGTTTCCACCGCCACTTCAAGGGCGACCTCAATGCGCTGCGCGCCAACGACGTGGCGCAACCCGAAGTGCGGGTGTGCTACGACATCACGAACGGCAACGTGTACCTGACCATGATGAACGCGGGCAAGAAGGCGGCCGGCTTCACGGTCAAGGCCAAGGCCTATCGCGGCGATGGCCCGTGGGCGGCCTCGGTCGCCGGCAACACCACGGTCGACCAGCACTGGGACCTGGCCGCCAGCGGCCAGTGGTATGACTTCGCCGTGACCTGCGACACCGACCCGCGCTACTACCGGCGCTTCGCCGGCCGGGTCGAGACCGGCAAGCACACGGTCAGCGATCCGGCGATGGGCATGGCGGACCTCTGACCGGGGCGGCGCCGCGGCGTGCAATCATGGCGCTCGTTGCCGCGGCGCCCAGACCCTCCTTCCCATGCTCCAAGAAGAACGCTTTCTCCGCATCCGCAGCCTGCTGGCCACCTTCTCTCGCCTGAGCGTCGACCGCGTCGTGCAGGACCTGTCCGTCTCGCGCGAAACCGTGCGGCGCGACCTGCTCGAGCTCGAAGGGCTGGGCGAGCTGCGCCGGGTGCATGGCGGCGCCGTCGCCACGCCGCCCGAGCCCGAGCCGCCGCTGGCGCTGCGGTTGATCGCGCGCCAGAAGGAAAAGCGCTCCATCGCCCGGGCCGCCGTGGCACTGCTGCGGCCCGGCCAGACCTTGTTCCTCGATGCCGGCAGCACCACGTCGATCCTGGCCGAGGAGATCGCGACGCTCAGCGGCATGACCGTGATCACGAATTCGCTGGCCATCGCACTCAAGCTGGCCGGTGCCGACGAAGGCCGGGCCTCGCGCAACGAGGTGCGCCTGCTGGGCGGCGCCATCGACGTGAAGACGCAGGCCACGCATGGCGAAGGCACGCTGGAGGACATCCGGCGCTTTCGTGCCGACGTGGCGCTGCTGTCGCCGGTGGGCCTGCATCCGAAGCACGGCGCGATGAGCTTCGAGCACCACGAAGCCGCCGTCGCGCGCGCCATGTCGGAACAGGCGCAGCAGGTGGTGATCCTGGCCGACCACAGCAAGATCGGCCAGGCCAGCCGCGTGACCTACATCCGAAGCGCCGACATCGACATCGCCGTCACGGACGCCAGGGCGCGCGAGATCGGCGCGCTCGCGGCCCTGCGCAAGGCGTGCCCGCGCGTGATCGTCGCCTGAGGCAAGGGTATTCACCAAGCGGGCCGAAAGACGACATATTCGTATGATGTCCGGGCCCTCTGCGCGCCGGACGACGTGCAGGGAGCGCACGGCGCATTGTTCGTCCGTTGGCCGGTCGCCCCGACCGAGTCCTCCGAAGGAGACAGCAATGATCATTCGCACACGCATCGCCGCGGCGGTCGCCGCATGCCTCGCCACCGGTGCCGTCATGGCGGCCGGACCGGCAGTGGTCAGCGGACCCGGCGAGAACCCGGCCTGCTTCAAGCCCTGGGACGCCAGCACCAAGTACTTCCAGTGGCCCGCCAAGAAGGGGCCTTACCGCATCGCGCTGGCCAATGGCTTCGTCGGCAACACCTGGCGCATCCAGATGATCAAGATGGCCAAGGCCTACGCGGCGACGCCGGAAATGAAATCGCAGATCAAGGAATTCAAGATCGTCTCCACCGGCACCGACGTCGCTGCCCAGATCGCGGCCATGGACAACTTCATCAACTCGGGCTACGACGCCATCGTGACGATCGCGGTGAACCCGACGGCCTTCGCGCCGGTCATCAAGCGCGCCAATGCCGCCGGCATCGTCGTCGTGCCTTTCGACAACGTGCTCGACAGCACCGAGGTGATGATGGTCAACGAGGACCAGACCGCGATGGGCGCGCAGTCGGGCGAATGGCTGGTGAAGAACATCCCGTCGAAGAGCGGCCGGCTGCTCGAGGTGCGCGGCGTTCCGGGCAACTCGGTCGACCGCGACCGCCACCTGGGCTTTCGCAAGGTGGTCGAGGCGCCGGGCAACAAGTTCGAGGTCGTCGAAGTGGTCGGCAACTGGGACGACGGCACGGCCCAGAAGGCGGTGGCCGATGCCGTGGCGGTGCACAAGAACTTCGACGGCATGTACACCCAGGGCGGATCGACCGGTTCGGTGCGGGCGCTGATCGATGCCAAGCACAAGATGATCCCGGTGGCCGGCGAGGCCGAGAACGGCTTCCGCAAGCTGTGCGTCGAGCGCGCCAAGGACGGGCTGCTGTGCACCTCGCTCGGTCAGTCGCCGGGGCTGGTCGCGATCTCGATGAAGGCGGCCGTCGCGGCGCTGCAAGGCAAGGTGATGCCGCAGCTGATCTCGGTGCCGATTCCGACCGCCACCCACCCCGACTTCAAGGCCGGCGAGAACTACTTCCCCGATCTGTCGGACAACTTCTTCACCACCAACGACTTCCCGCCGTGCGGCGTGACGCTGAAGGCGACCGACATCATGTCGAAGGACGAGAAGAACAACTGACACGACGGACATTTCGATTTGGACCCGGTCCTCGAGCTGGTCGACGTCTCCAAGCGCTATGGCGGAGTGCGGGCGCTCGACCGCGCGCAGTTCGCCTGTGCGCCCGGGCGCATCCATGCGCTGCTGGGAGAGAACGGTGCGGGCAAGTCGACCCTGATCAAGATCATGGCCGGGGTCGTGCAGCCCGACGAGGGCCGCATCGTCCTCGAGGGGACCGATCGCCGCTTCGTTCATCCGCAGCATGCCGTGGCGGCGGGCATCGCCTGCATCTTCCAGGAGCTGTCGCTGATGCCGCACCTGAGCGTGGCCGACAACATCTGCATCACCAATCCGCCGACCCGCCTCGGCCTCATCGACCGCCGGGCCCAGCGCCGCGTGGCCGAGGCGGCGCTGGCCCGCGCCGGGGCGCAGGACATCCATCCGCTGGCGCCGGTCGACAGCCTCTCGCTGTCGCGCCGCCAGATGGTCGAGATCGCCAAGGCCCTGTCGCGGCAGCCGAAGATCCTGATCCTCGACGAAGCCACCTCGGCCCTCACCGCCGCCGACGTGCAGCGGGTCTACGGCCTGCTCAAGCGGCTGCGCGACGAGGGCCTGGCGATCGTCTACATCTCGCACCGCATGAACGAGATCGCCGAGCTGGCGGACGAATGCTCGGTGTTCCGCAACGGCCGGCACGTGGCGACCTTCGCCGCCGGCAGCCAGAGCGACGCGCAGACGGTCGAGATGATGATCGGCCGCGACATCGCGCATGCCTTCCCGCCCAAGCCGCCGCCGCGCGCTGCCGCCGAGACGGCGCCGCCGGCCCTGGACGTGCGCGGCCTGTCGTGGGGCGGCCGGCTGCACGACATCCGGCTGGCCGTGCGGCCGGGCGAGATCGTCGGGCTCGGCGGGCTCGATGGCCAGGGCCAGCGCGAGTTCTTCCTGGCGCTGTTCGGCGTCTTGCGCGGGGTGGCCGGAGAGGTGCGCCAGGGCGGCGATCCGGTCTCGGCCGGCAGCCCGCGCCAGGCCAAGCGGCGCGGGATCGGCATCGCCCTGGTGCCGGAGGACCGCAAGACCGACGGCCTGATGCTGCCGATGTCGGTGCGCGACAACCTGAGCTTCGCGGCGCTCGATCGCCTGAGCCGGGCCGGTGTCGTCATCGCGTCGGTGGAGGCCGAGGCCACCGCCGCGATGGTCCGCAGGCTGTCGATCAAGGCGCCCGAACTCGGCGACCCGGTGGCGACGCTGTCGGGCGGCAACCAGCAGAAGGTGGTGATCGCGAAATGGCTGATGAACGCGCCGCGCATCGTGCTGCTGAGCGACCCCACGCGCGGCATCGACGTCGGCACCAAGCAGGAGATCTATGTGCTGCTGCGGCGCCTGGCCGAGGAGGGCGCCGCCGTGTTGCTGTATTCGACCGACTATGCCGAGCTGATCGGCTGCTGCGACCGTGTCGCCGTGTTCTTCGACGGCCGCATCTTGCGCTGGCTGGCCGGCGCCGAGCTGACCGAGCACGCGCTGGTGGCCAGCGCGCTCAATCTCACGGCGGAGACCTTGCACTGATGCGCGAGGACTGGCGCTTCCGGTTGCGCGAGCAGCGCGCCTGCTGGACCGCCGCCGCCCTGTTCGTGCTGATCTTCGCGCTCTACATCGGCAAGCACCAGACCGGCTGGACCGTGCCGGTGCTCACCACCGCCGCCAACAAGGGCGTGCTGCTGGCGATCGTCGCGATGGCGCAGACCTTGCCGGTGCTGACCTCGGGCATCGACCTGTCGGTCGGCATGGTGTTCGTGCTGGCGAACTGCCTCGCCTCGCACCTGGTGGTCGGCACGCCCTTGCAGGCGGCGGCCGGCGTGCTCGTCGTGCTGGCCACAGGCGCGCTGTGCGGCTGGATCAACGGCGCGATCATCGTCTATGGCCGGCTGCAGCCGATCATCACGACGCTGGCCACCGGCGCGGTCTATTTCGGACTTGCGCTGGGCCTGCGGCCGGTGCCGGGCGGCGACGTCCATGCCGGCCTGGCCGACGCGCTCACCGGCGCGCTGCCGGGCGGCGTCCCCGCGATGTTGGTGGTGCTGCTCGCGGTGGTCCTGGGGGTCTGGGTCCCGTTTCGCCGGTCGGCGGTCGGCCGCTCGGCACTGGCGATCGGCTCGGCCGAAGCGGCGGCCTACATGTCGGGCGTGAACATCGGCCGCACCCGTCTCGTGACCTACACGCTGGCCGGATTGCTGGCGTCGATCGGCGGGCTGCTGCTGACCTTCGTCACCTATTCCGGCGAGGCCTCGGCGGCGATCGGTGGCGTCTACACCCTGAACTCCATCGCCGCCGTTGTCATCGGCGGCACCTCGCTCGCCGGCGGCGCGGGCAGCGCCATCGGCTCGGTGTTCGGCGCGCTGGTGCTGCGCACCATCGGCGACCTGCTCTTCGTGTTCGATCTCGAGCCGCTGTGGCAGCCGCTGTTCCAGGGCGTCATCCTGCTGGCCGCGGTCAGCCTCGGGGCGCTGCGGCTGCTGAAGGTCGACAACCGGCTCGACCTCTTCAAGTGACGTCGCCATCGTGACCGCGCTCGCCCTTCGCCTCCGGCGCTCCCGCCATTTGCCGGTCGTCGCGGCGGCGGCCTGCACGCTCGGGCTGCTGCTGGTCGGCAGCCTCTACTCGAGGAACTTTCTTTCGGCGGACTACCTGTTGCTGCAACTGCAGATCGCCTCGTTCCTCGGCCTCGTCGCGACCGGCGCGATGCTCGTCATCCTGCTCGGCGGCATCGATCTGTCGGTGCCCTGGCTGGTGACGGTCGGCGGTGTCATGTCGGCGGCCGCGGCCGGCTGGTGGGGCCCAGCCGGCGAGTGGCTCGCGATCCCGTTCGGCATTCTCTGCGGCTGCCTGTTCGGAATCGTCAACGGCATCGGAGTGGCCTACCTGCGCGTGCCGTCGATGATCTTCACGCTCGGCATCAATGCGGTGGCCCAGGGCCTGATCGTGGTCCAGACCGGCGGCTTCGCGCCGCAGGACCGCGCCACGCCGGCGATGCACCTGCTGGCCACCGGGCGCTCGCTGCTCGGCATTCCCAACCCGCTGCTGGTGTGGATCGTGGTGGGCGCCTGCACCCTGTTCCTGTTGCACCGCACCACGCTGGGCCGCGCCATCTACGGCGTCGGCAACAGCGAGCGCGCCGCCTACCTGTCGGGGGTGGACACGCGGCGGGTCACCCTGCTGTGCTTCGCGATCGCCGGCGCCTGCTCGGCGGCGGCCGGCGTGCTGCTCACCGGCTATTCGACCAAGGCCTACCAGGCCATGGGTGACGCCTACCAGCTGCCCGCGATCGCCGCCGTGGTGCTGGGCGGGACCCACATCCTCGGCGGCCGGGGCTCGTATGTCGGCACGGTGGTGGGCGTGATCCTGATCACGCTGCTGCAGTCGATCCTCTCGGTGATGCAGATCCCCGAGATGGGGCGCCAGGTGATCTACGGCGCGGTCATCATCGCGATGCTGCTGATGTATGGCCGGGGGCGCCGGCATTCGCAGTAGGCTCCAGCGGATAGCCGGCCTCGCGCCAGGCCTTCATGCCGCCATCCAGCGCCACCGCGTGCAGGAAGCCCATCTCCCGCAGGGTCGCCGCCGCCAGGGTCGAGATGTAGCCCAGCTCGCAGCAGGTCAGGATGCGCCGCGTCGGGTCCGGCAGCTCCTGGTTGACGCGCAGCTCGAGCTGCCCGCGCGGCAGCAGCCGGGCGCCGGGGATGTGGCCGGCCTCGAAGGCATCGCGTTCGCGCACGTCCAGCACGATCAGGTCGTCCTCGACGGCCTCGACGCGCCCCTTGAGCTCGACCAGCGACATGAAGGGCACCGACGAGGTGGCTTCGGCCAGCAGCCGGGCCACGGTCTTGCCGCCGCTCATGTTGGTGCGCAGGGCTTCCGTGATGTGGGTCGGCATCGTGAGGTTGAGGCTGCGCATCATCTCGACGAAGGCCGCCCGCTCGCGCTTCTGCAGCCGTGGGTTCGACACCAGTTCCTCGCCAATCGTCGAATGGCTGCGGCCCTTGTAGTCGTGGGCCGGGTACACCTTGAGCGCAGGGTCGAGATGCAGCACCCGGTTGAAGAGGCTGTCGTAGAGCGCCTCGGGGTCGCCGCTGGGCAGGTCGGTGCGGCCGGTGCCGCCGATCAGCAGGGTGTCGCCGGTGAAGAGCCGGTCGTCGACCTGGATGCACATCGAGTCGGCCGTGTGGCCGGGCGTGTGCAGCACTTGCAGGCGCATCTGGCCGACGACGATCATCTCGCCGTCGCCGAGCCGCATGTCGACGAAGGGCGCCGGGCTGGCCCGCTGCATCACGACCGGCACGCCGAGCTGGCGTGCCAGTTCCTTGGTGGCCGAGAAATGATCGGCGTGGGTGTGGGTGTCGATGAGGTAGCGGATGCGCACCCCGTTCTGTGCGGCGAGGGCCACGTAGTGGTCGATCTGGCTCAGCGCCGGATCGATCAGGACGGCGGCGCGGGTCTCGTCGCAGCCCACGAGGTAGGACTGGCAGCCGCCGGTTGCAACTTGCTCGAAGATCATGGTGGGGACCTCGCTGGCGGTCGAGTCTAGCGGGCTCTGCGGCCAGGGGAAAGCGCCCTTACGATAGCCGCATGTCCGACCTGCCACCACTCTCCATGCTCGCCGCCCGCGTCGGCGCCACCCTGAAGGAGCGCGGCGAGACGGTCGCGGTCACCGAATCCTCGGCCGGCGGGCTGGTCTCGGCGGCACTGCTGGCGATACCGGGGGCCTCGGCTTTCTTCCTGGGCGGCGCGGTGGTCTACACCCGGCGCGCCGGCAGGGCGCTGCTCGGCCTGACGCCCGCCGACGTCGCCGGCCTGCGCGGCGAGACCGAGCCCTATGCCGCGCTGGTCGCCAACCGGGTGCGCCAGCAGCTGCGCGCCACCTGGGGCCTGGCCGAAAGCGGCGCGGCGGGCCCGTCGGGCAGCCCCTACGGCGACGCGCCCGGCCATGTGTGCCTGGCGGTCGCCGGCGCCGCGACGTCGACCCAGACCGTCGCGACCGGCGAAGCCGAACGGACGCTGAACATGGACCTGTTCGCGCGCCACCTGCTGGCGCTGTTCGATGACGTGCTGCGGCAGCCCTAGGACGGCGCTGCGGGTTCCTTGCCGGCCAGCGCTTGCGCGAATTCCGCCGACAGGCCGCGCAGGTGCAGGTCGCTCTGCGGCCGGGGCACCTCGATGCCGGCTTCCGCCAGGCCTTCGCGCACCGCCACCGCCAGGTTGCTGCGCACCACCACCCAGCTGACGCTGTCGGTGGTCCAGGCGCGCAGGCTGAAGTCGAGGGCGCCGGCGGTCAGGCCGGTCATGAGGGCGGCGGGTTCCGGCACGGTGGCCACGCCGTCGACGCCGCGGGCGATCGCAAGCAGCAGCTCGATGGTGGTGCGCGGGGGCACGTCGGGGCCGGTACTGACATTGATGTCGATGCGCCGGCGCGTGCCCCGCAGCGTCCAGTTGACCAGCTTGTCGGCCAGCAGCATGCCGTTGGGCACCACCACGTCGGCGCCTTCGAAGGTGGTCACGATGGTGGCCCGCATGCCGATCTGGCGCACCGTGCCGGACATGCCCGCGACATCGACCACGTCGCCCGGCTGGATCGGCCGCTCGAACATCAGGATCAGGCCGGCGACGAAGTTCTTCACGACGTCCTGCAGCCCGAAGCCGATACCGACGCCGAGGGCGCCGAACACGATGGCCAGCTGCCCGATCGGGAAGCCCAGCACGGCCAGCGCCGACAGCAGTCCGACCAGCAGGATCGTGTAGTAGGTCAGCGTCGAGATGCTGTTGCCTACGCCGCGCGTGAGGGCGAGCGAGGGCAGGATGTCCTCGGCCAGCAGCATGCGGATCGTGCGCGCCAGCCAGAAGGCCAGGAAGGCGGCGGCCACGAACGCCGCGATGTTCCCGAGGCTCAGCGACACCACGCCGATGGTGAATCCGTAGGAGAGGATCGCCAGCAGGAAGTCCGACAGCGGGCGATAGATGCGAAAGGCCTGCAGCCCGATGACGACGCAGGCGACGGCCATCAGCGTGCGGCCGATCCTGGCGCCGGCGTCGATCAGCGAGCTGGTGTTGCGGGCCCCCGGGCGCGCCGGCCCCGGCCGCGCCAGCAGCACCCTGAACAGCGCCACCAGCACCGTGGCGCCGGCATACATGACCAGGGCGAGGTAGCTGGTGTCGAGCACGGCGCTGGTCAGCATGGCCGACAGCGACAGGTTGCCGAGCAGGTTGGAGACCGCGGCCGCCGCGAGCACCGCCGAGGCGGCGCCCAGCAGGTAGATCATCGGGGTCGGACTCGACGGCGCGTCCGCGGTCCCGGCGGCGCGGCGCGCCCGCGCGACCAGCCAGACCAGGGTGCCGGCCATCGACAGGTCCATCGCGAGCAGCATGCTCCGGTACAGGAATTCGTTGCCGAGCAGCAGCGAGGCCAGCACGTTCAGGAAGTAGAAGACGGCGCTGAGATAGGCCCAGGGGCCGACGGCCTGCAGGATCCGCTCGGGCAGCAGGCGCAGCACGGGCACCCAGGCCAGCAACATGGCCGCCTGCTGGCGGATGGCCGGACCCTGGAAGTCGAACACCACCGCACCGAGCGCCAGCAGCACCAGCCAGGCGGCCCAGGGGCGGGTCAGCGCCTGGAGTGAGGCGGCGCTGGCATGGCCCTGGGCAATGAGCTGTCCGGCGCGGTGGCGCAGCCAGAACAGCAGCGGGAGCAGCACCAGGCCGACGGCCACCAGCACGCGCAGCACCGGTGCGTTCGCGGCATCGTGGTCGCGCGCGAAGGCGGTCTCGATGGCCAGGCTCTTGCGCAGGCTGGCATTGGCCGTCTCGGAGGCCCGGCCGGCGGCGGCGCCCTGCCACAGGGCCGGCGAATCCATCGACAGCAGGCGCCGGTCGAGCTCCTCGACCTGGGTCTGCACCGCCGCCTGGCCGGCGTCCACCTCGGCCGCCAGCACGCTCGCCTTGCGGCCGAGATCGAGCAGCTCGGCCAGGGGTTGCGCGACCCGCTGCTCGGCTTGTTCGATCTGCGCAATCAGCTCGTCGATGCGCTGCTGCAGCGCCGCCGCCAGCTCGGTTGACGCTGCGCGCGTGGCCTGCCAGTCGCTGCGGCGGGCGGCCAGCGAGGCGGCGTCTTCGGCGTGCGCGTGGGTGGTTCGCGAGAGGCGGGCGCGGCCGTCGGCGAGCTCGCGGGCATAGAGCTGCCAGTGCCTCTGCAGGCTCTCGAGGCGCCGAACCGGCAGCGCGGCGAGGTCGGTGCCGGTGGAAAGCGAGGACAGCGCCTCGACGGCGGCGGACTGGCGGGCCAGCACGTCTTTCGAACGCTGCAGTTCTTCCGCCGACGCGACGCGGCGCATGGCGGCCTGGACGAACTGTTCGTCGGCGTCGGCGCGGGCCGTGATGTCCGCGGTCGGGATCGGGGAGGTCGCCGTGGCGGCGACTGGTGCGTCGGCCGCCGTCGCCGCCTGCGCGCCGATGAGCCACAACGCGCAGGCGATGAAGGCGAGGAGGCGCGTGGGCATGGTCGGTCGCGGCGATGTTGCTTTCGAATCCTGAAGGGTGTCAAGGAGAACGAAGAGGGCGGGACACGCCGCGCAGCAGCCGCAGCCCGTTGGCCACCACCAGCAGGCTCGCGCCCATGTCGGCGAAGACGGCCATCCACATGGTCGCGCTGCCGAACACCGCCAGCACGAAGAACACCGCCTTGATGCCGAGCGCCAGCGAGATGTTCTGCCACAGCACCGCGTGCGTGCGGCGCGACAGGTGGATGGTCTCGGCGATCCGGCCGAGGTCGTCGTTCATGATGACGACGTCGGCGGCCTCCACGGCGGTGTCGGTGCCGGCGCCGCCCATCGCGAAGCCGATGTCGGCCTGCGCCAGGGCCGGCGCGTCATTGATGCCGTCGCCGATCATGGCTGTCGGGCCGTAGCGCTGGCGCATGTCCCGGATGGCCGCCAGCTTGTCTTCGGGCAGCAGGCCGCCGCGGGCATCGTCGATGCCGGACTCGCGCCCGAGTGCCAGGGCGGTCGCCTGGTTGTCTCCGGTCAGCATGACCGGTGTGACGCCCAGCGCCCGCAGCGCGGCGATGGCCTGCACCGAACTGGGCTTGATCGTGTCGGCCACCGCGAACACCGCCAGCACGCCGCCCTCGTCCGCCAGCAGGGTGACGGTGCGGCCCTGGGCTTCGTGGGCCGCCAGCTCGGCTTCGAGCGCCGGCTCGGCCTGGCCGCGTTCGCTGACCAGGCGATGGTTGCCGAGCACCATCGTGCGGCCCTCGACCACCCCCTCGACGCCGCGGCCCAGCAGGGCCTTGAATCCGTCCACCGGCAGCGCGTGGCCTTCGATGCCCAGGGCGATCGCGGCCGACACCGGATGGTCGGAGCGCGCCGCCAGGCTCTTGGCCCATTGCCGTGCCTGTCGCTCGTCGGCCTCGCGCCAGGCCTTGAAGGCCACCAGCTTTGGCTTGCCCACGGTCAGGGTGCCGGTCTTGTCGAGTGCCACGGCCTTGAGCCGGCGGGCGTGCTCGAGGTGGCTGCCGCCCTTGATCAGGATGCCGCGCCGCGCGGCTGCCGCCAGCCCGCTGACCACCGTGACCGGCGTGGAAATGACCAGCGCGCAGGGGCAGGCGATGACCAGCAGCACCAGCGCCTTGTAGACGGCGGCCAGCCAGGGCCAGCCCAGCAGCAGCGGCGGCAGCACCGCCACCGCCAGCGCGAGGGCGAACACGGCGGGCGTGTAGATGGCGGCGAAGCGATCGACGAAGCGCTGGGTCGGGGCGCGCGTGCCTTGCGCTTCCTCGACGGCGTGGATGATGCGCGCCAGCGTCGAGTCGCTGGCCGTCGCGCTGACGCGGAACTCCAGCTCGCCGTTCTGGTTGATCGTGCCGGCGAAGACCGGGCTGCCCGGCTCCTTGTCGGCCGGAATGCTCTCGCCGGTGACGGGCGCCTGGTCGATCGCGCTGTGGCCGCGCGTGACCATGCCGTCGAGCACCACGCGCTCGCCGGGCTTGACGCGTGCGATCGCGCCGATGGCGATCCCGGTCGCCGGCACGCGGCGCCAGCTGCCGTCGGGCTGCGCCACCTCGGCGTCGGCGGGCGCAAGATCGACCAGGCCCTTGATCGCGTTGCGGGCGCGGTCGACCGCCCGCGCCTCGATCAACTCGGCGATGGCATACAGGGCCATCACCATGGCGGCTTCCGGCCATTGGCCGATGGCGAAGGCGCCGGTGACCGCGACCGACATCAGGGCGTTGATGTTGAGCTTGCCGTGCCGCAGCGCGCTCAAGCCCTTGGCGTAGGTCTCGAGGCCGGCCAGCCAGATCGCCGCCGCCGCGACCGCCATGCCGGCTGCCTTCCAGGCCAGGATGTCGGGGGCGAGGAAGGAGATCGCCTCGGCGGCCGCCGCGAGCGCAAGGGCGGCCGCGAGCCGCAGGTGGCCGGGGCTCGCGCCGTGCGCGTGCAGCGCGCCATCGGGCGATGGCGCAGTCTGGGCCGCGGCCTCCAGCGGCTCCGGCACGAAGCCGGCCTTGCGAATGGCCGCCAGCGCGATCGGCACCGCGGCGTCGGTGCCGTCGATGCGCAGCGTCCGCTGGCCGAGGCGGAAATGCAACCCCCGAATACCGGCGATCGGCTCCACCAGGCGGCGAATCTCGGACTCTTCGACCGTGCAGTCCATGGTGGCGATGCGGAAGGTGTTCGGCGCGTCGCCGGGTTCGACCCGCGTGGGCTCGGGCGCGCCCAGTGGCGTGGCAGCGCAGCAGGCATCCGCTGCGGCCGTCGGCGCGTGGGGTTGGTGGTGTTGGGCCATGTCGTTGTCGCTTTCGAGGGTATTTCACACCCTGTACCCACTACAAGGTCAAGCGAGGCTCGGGCGTCGGGCCCGGGCTGGTCAAAGGGTACTGCCTGCCGGACAATTCAAGACAGGTCGCTTGACTCGTCTCACCCTGGATCGCCCCGTCACCCCCACCGAGGAGCAGCACCATGACCCCCCACCCCATGCATGCGGCGATCTCTTGCGTCGCCCTTGCGGCGTGCACCGCCGCGTTCGCGCAATCGTCCGACCTCGACGCGGCCCGGGCGCGCTACGAACGCACGCTCGCGTACTGCAATGATGGACATCTGCCGCGCCCGCAACGCGATGCCTGCGTGCGCGATGCGGGAATGACGTGGGACCAGGCTCAACGCGGACTGCGGCCCCTGGACGATGTCACGTCACCCGGCGGCCGCGCCATCGTGGTCGTTCCGCAAGGCGCGCCGCCGCCCTTGAGCGACTCCGACACCATGACCTCGCCGGACGGCGACTCGACGATCGTCCTGCCCGCGGATGGCTCCAGGCCCCTGACGCAGTGATGGCCCGAGGGGAACACGACGCGGCCAATTCGCTAGACTGGCGAGATGCCGGACCCCACCGTATTCATCATCGACGACGACGAGGCCTATCGCGACTCGGTGCGGGAACTGGTGAGCTCCGTCGGCCTCGCCACCGAGACCTACAGCTCGGCTCTCGCCTTCCTCGAGGTCTTCGACGCTGCACGTCCCGGCTGCCTGGTGCTGGACGTGCGCATGGCGCGCATGAGCGGCTTGGCGCTGCAGGAGCGGCTGGCGAAGATCGGTGCGCGGATCCCCATCGTGTTCATCAGCGGTCACGGCGACATCGCGATGGCCGTCAAGGCCGTCAAGGATGGCGCCGTGGACTTCGTGCAGAAGCCGTACCGCGAGCAGCAGCTGCTCGATGCGATCGACGAGGCCTTGCGCCGGGATGCGAAGCTTCGAACGCCCGTGGACGATGCGCACGACCACCTCGACAAGCGGATCGAGGCCCTGACCGAGCGTGAACGCGAAGTGATGCAGCTCGCGCTGAAGGGATTGCCGAGCAAGCTCATCGCCAAGGAGCTGGACATCAGCCACCGGACCGTCGAACAGCATCGCAGCCGGCTGCTCGAGAAGCTGGGCGTGAGTTCGATGACCGAGTTGATACGTCTCAGCCTCGAGCGGCCGGGCGGGTAGGCATCGCGAAGCAATCGGCGACCGGGGCGACCTGGTCATCGGGACCGCGTGCGGCGCAGCATCCAGTTCACCAGGCTGCGAAACAGCAGGTAGGGAACCACCGCGAGCACGAGGGCGACCATGAGCGCCTCGCCCGGATAGACCCAGCGCATCGCGACGAATTGGTAGATCGCGTCCATCACGACCGCCACGATGAACACCTTGCTGACATGTCCCCAGCCCTCCCGGATCAAGGCTCTGCGCTGCGCGCGGTCGCGCACCAGTGCCAGGAAGTAGAGGGGGCGTCCGTCCAGCGCATCCCGCCTGCCGGCCCGGTACGCCAGGAAGGCCGCCACCGCCGGCTGCAGGATGAAGCGGAACGCCAGCGGCGCGTGCCGGCCGCTCGTGATGTCGGCCCAGGTGCGGGTGAGGAAATCCATCGGGAGATCGACCATGGTTCCTCCATCGCGCGGGTTCTTCGGCGATGCTCAAAGCATCCTGAAGCTGATGCCCATGAAAGCGCACAGGCCCGTGACCGCCATGATCAGCGCCATGACGAACGAGGGCTGGAAGACGCGGAAGTTCTTGGCTTCGCGGAGCTTCTTGATCCGGTACCAGTACTCGACCACGCCCATCAGCATCGCCACCGTTCCGAGGCCGGTGAGGAACAGCCCCATGTCGCGCGGCACGTGGCTGGCCGTCAAGGCCGCGCCCTGTTCACGGATGCCCTCGAGAATCTTGTAGATCGTGAAGCCGAAGCTGATCATGGACAGCGCCGTCCTCACCCATGCCATCAACGAGCGGTCCGCAGCCATCAGGGTGCGGTCGATCGCCAGCTCGGTGTTGAACAGCGCCAGCTCGCTGGAGGACTTCTGCGCCAGCGCGGCCGCGCCCGGGGTCGAGTGGGTCGGCGTGGCTGAGGAAGGGTCTTGCATGGAGATCCGTTTCGCATGTTGCGCGCTGCGAGGAGGCATTGTGCGCACGGCGGCCGGACAAATCCAGCCCTGCGGCCACGTAGCGCCACGTACGTGGCACGGGTGTGCGCCGGTGATCGCCCTCATCCGGCCGAGCCGCGCGCCGCCCGCCGCGGGTTGCGCTGCCGGCCATCGCAGGAGCGAATCGCTGCACCAGCAACGGCCGCCGAGCCACCGCGCCGCCAGGGTGCCGAAGACCAGCGGAATGGCGGTCGTGGCGAGGGGTCGGTGCCGCCACTGCCAGGCTGGGGTTCCAAGACCTCCGGTCGCACTCGGGCATCGCGGGTGTCATACTCCGCCGCTGGCGGACGGATCAGAAGTCGCTGCCGGCGGGTTCGGGTTCGGCCATCGGGCAAGCGCATTTTCGAAGGAGCGGCCATGCGGCTGGCCAAGATCCTGAGGATTCTCACACTTGCGATGGGCATCTGCCTCGCTGCCGTTTCGCGGGCAGACGACGGCGGCCCGATCAGGTTCCTGGTGCCCTTCGAAGGCGGTTCCGCCACGGCGCTGGCGCTCTACCTGGCGGAACGTGCGAACGCCGAATATGGCGCCCACATCTATGTCGAGGAAAAGCCGGGCGCGAGCGGCCGCATCGGCGCCATGGCGCTGAAGAACGCGCCGCCCGACGGCAAGACCATGGCGCTCTTTCCCTTCGTCGTGCCGGTCCTGGCGCCGCTGATCTTCAAGGATGTCCACTACGACGCGGTGCACGACTTCGCGCCGGTCTCGCAGATCGCGGCATACCCCTTGGCGCTCGCGGTTTCGCAGGACCACCCCGCGACCTCGGTGGCCGGCTTCGTGGCCTGGGCGAAGGACCACCCGACGGAATCGTTCTACGGCATGGGCTCCGCCGGAAGCCTGGCTCAGTTTCTCGGCGTCATGATTGCGCAGGAGGCGGGCATCGTCTTGAAACCCGTGCCTTACAAGGGTGCCGGGCCGATGACGGTCGATCTCGTCGCGGGCCATATTCCCGCCGGCATTTCGTCGGTCTCGGACCTGATCGAGATGCATCGCGCGCACAAGTTTCGGATCATCGCGGTGTCGGGCACCCGGCGCCTGGCGCAACTGCCGGATGTGCCGACATTCATCGAGCAAGGCTATCCGTCGGTCCAGGCCATCGGCTGGGTCGGCATTTTCGCCCCTCGGGGTACACCGAAGACGGTCGTCGATCGATGGTCGACGATGTTCGCGACGATCGTGCATTCGCCGCAGGCGGCCGCCAGGCTCGCCGAGTTGGGTTTCGAACTCACCGGCACCTCGTCGGACGAACTCGCAGCGACCCTGGACGCCGATATTGCGCGCTGGGCGCCCATCGTGAAGGCATCGGGCTTTCACGCCGACTAGGGACGTCGTCCATGGCTGTGCGACCATCCACCGTCTTGGGGACACCGACCGCGGCCCGGGTGCAAGGGCCGGCGCCGGTCTCCATGCACGACCTCCTTTGCTTCGAACGGCTCCTGTCGGATCTGTCGGCTAGATTCATCGCCCTGTGCCCCGGGGAAATCGACGGTGCCATCCACGACAGTCTGGCGCGCATCGTCTCGACGCTCGGCATCGATCGATCCACCCTCAGTCGGGTCTTTCCCTTGAGCGGGCGGATGCAGGTCACCCATTCGTTCGCGGCGGAAGGCATCGGGCCCGCGATGACGAATGTGTCGGCGCGCGAATTCGCTCCCTGGTCTCTCGACATGATGATGGCCAACAGGCCGGTCGTGTTCGAGCGTCTCGACGACCTTCCGCCCGACGCAACCGTCGACAAGGAAACCTTGCGCAGCATCGGCCTCAAATCGCACGTGACGATGCCGATCATCGTGGCGGGCGAATTGCATGGCGCGCTGAGCTTCGGTTGCGTGCGCGCGGAGCGCCGCTGGCCGGAAGATCTTCTGAATCGGATGCGGCTGCTGGCGAATGTCTTCGGTAGCGCCCTCGCACGCAAGCATGCGCAGGAGCAGCTCGACCATGCGATCGGCTTCGAGCGACTGGCCAGCAGCATCCTGGCGTCCCTGGTGCTGGCCGAGCCCGGGCAGTCGGAAGTCGCGATCGGAATCGGCTTGCGCCAGATCGGACGGTTCATGGAGGCCGAGCGCATCGGCCTCTGGGATCGCGGATCTGGCGACCTCATGTTTCGCGCGGTCCAGCGCTGGCATGCGGATGGCTTCGCGCCGCCTTCGACCCTGGGTGAACCACCCGATCTGCCCTGGATCATGCATCGACTGGCGGCGGGAAACATCGTGCGCCTGCCTCGGGTGAGCGAACTGCCGCCCGAAGCCGACGGCGATCGCGCTGCATTGCAGGCCTCCGGGGTGCGCTCGCTGCTGGTGGTGCCGATCTCCGTGCCGGTCGGGGTCACGGGCGCCTTGGCCATCGCCAGCACGCAGCGCGCGCACGAATGGCCGGAGGCGCTGATGCCCGGCGTCAGCCTGCTGGCCGAAGTGTTCGGCAGCCTGCATGCACGCGATACGGCCGAACGCCGGAAGCTTGCCGCGGAGGTCGAGGCGGCACATTGGCGTGAGCGGCTGGCGCATCTCGTGCGGGTCCATACGGCGGGCGAAATGTCGGTCGCACTGGCCCATGAGATCACCCAGCCGCTCGGCGCCATCGAGAACTATGCGCTCGCGGCACGCCGGCGCGCCGGCGAGTCTGCGCCCGACATGACGCGGGTGTCGGAACTCCTGGACAAGGTCATCGGGCAGGCCACTCGCGCCGGCGAGGTGGTGACACGCATGCGCGACATGGTGCAGCGGCACGAACTGGAACCGAAGCTGATCGACATCCAGCGTGCCATCGCCGAATGCATCGGCATGGTGAAGATGGACTGCGACCTGCGCGACATCGAGATCCGCCTGTCGGAGGCGAGCCGGCTGCCGCCGGTCATCGTCGATGAGATTCATCTGCAGCAAGTGGTGCTCAATTTGCTGCGCAATGCGATGGATGCGATCGGGCATGGCAGCGGCGAGCGCGCCATCGGCGTGTCCGTCATGCGCAACGAGGGCGACGAGATCCAGGTGGAGGTCGCGGACACCGGCACCGGCATCGCCAACGGCGATCTGGAGCGGATCTTCGAATCCTTCTACTCGACCAAGGCGAGTGGACTGGGCGTTGGCCTGGCCATCTGCCGCAAGCTGATCGAGGCGCACGGCGGCAGGCTCTGGGCTTCGCATCGGGCCGGCGGCGGTGCCCTGTTCAGATTCACGATTCCGATCGCCGTCCAGGGCGATTGAAAACGCATGGCCCCCGCCCCAACGTCCCTATGGTTGACGCCATTATTGGAAGAATGGAGCATGTCTTCGCTTAATCTCACGACACCATGAAGATCGGCGACCTGAGCAATGCAACCGGTGTCGACGTCGGCACCATCCGCTTCTACGAACGGGCAGGCCTGCTGGCGGCGCCGGCGCGCCAGCCCAACGGCTACCGCGCCTACGGGCAGGCACACCTGGAGGGCCTGTCCTTCGTGCGCCATTGCCGGGCGCTGGACATTCCCCTGAGCGACATCAAGAGGCTGCTGGATTTCGCGGCGACGCCACAGCAGGATTGCGCCGACATCAACCAGCTGGTCGACGAGCAGATCGAGCGCGTGCGCGCCCGCCTGAAGAGCCTCAAGGCCTTGGAGAAGCAACTGACCGTGCTGCGCGGGCGCTGCTCGCAGCCGCACGCCACCCAGGAGTGCGGCATCTTGAGCGAGCTGGTGTCGGCGGCGCACGGCGAGGCCTGTGTTTGTCACTCCTGAGACCTTGCGGGACAGACCAAGAAACTGCGAAGCAGTTTTTGCTCTGTCCTCAACTGATCAGAATTGCGGGACTCACTTCCCCGCCACCAGCAGCCCCAGCAGGACGACCGTGACCACGCCCAGCAGCGCGGTGGCGCACTGCCAGAACCGCACCGGATGCCGCTCGGCCAGCGGCGAGTTCCGTGGCCGCAGGAACTCCGGTCCCGGCGCCTTCAGATCATGCGCGAACTCGGACACCGCCTGCTGGCGCCGGGCAGGGTCCGGGTGCAGCGCCTTTTGCAGCACCGCATCGACCCAGGCCGGCAGGTCGGGCCGGAAGTGGCGCAGCGGCACGTAGCGCAGGCGCTTCGCGTCGGCGGCCGACCGAACGCGTGAAGCCTGCAGGCCGTACGGCAATTGCCTGGTCAGCATCTGGTAGACGATCACGGCCAGCGAGAACAGGTCGGAGCGGATGCTGCCGCCCTGGCCGATGAAGTACTCCGGCGCGGTGTACTGCAAGGTGCCGGCGATGGCGAGCGCGCGCCGGTCCCGAGAGCTGTCGGCCAGGCCCGCCACGTGCGTCGATGCCAGGTCGATGATCTTCACGGTGCCGGCGCGATCGATCATCACGTTCTCGGGCCGGATGTCCTGGTGCAGCATCTCCTTGCCATGCAGCGCCTGCAGCCCCTTGGCCAGCTGCTCGACGATGCTGCGCACGCTGTCCAGCGAAGGCCTGTGATGGTCGACCATCCATTGCGCCAGCGTCTGGCCATCGACGTACTCCATGGCGACGAACAGGTGCCCGCGCACGCGCTCGATCGTGCCGGCCTTGACGACGTGGGGGCTGTCGACCCGCCGTGCCACCCATTCCTCGAGGACGAAGCGGTCCAGGTAGTCGGGGTCGTCGCGCAGGTCGACCGACGGAAGCTTGAGCACCACGGGGTGCCCGCGGGCGTCGTCCAGCGCCAGGTGCACGTGGCTGCGCGCACTGACCTGAAGCTCGCGCACCAGGGTGAAGCCCTCGAAGCGCGCCCGCGGGGCGAGCGCGGGCGGGATCGCCAGCGCCTGGCGCTGCGACTGCAGCTGCGCGGCGTCCGCCGCCGGGAGTTCGTCGATGCGCAGCAGCTGGACCGTGCGGTCGTCGCCGCTCCGCGCGTTCGACGTCAGCAGGCGGGCGGCTTCGTCGAGGTCGTCGCCGCAGCGGGCCAGTGCGTGGTGCACCGCCCGGGCGTCGAGGCCGGTCCAGGCGCCATCCGTGGCCAGCAGGTAGACCTCGCCGACTTCCGCTTCCCAGCAGCGATAGTCGATCTCCACGTTGGGGCCCGCCCCCAGGGCGCGTGACAGGTACGACTCGACCGACGACAGGTGGACCCGGTGGTCCTCCGTGAGCTGCTCCAAGGCTTGCGGATGCAGGCGGTAGATTCGCGCGTCGCCGACGTGCAGCAGGTGCACGTCGCGGCCCTTGAGGACCAGTGCGCTGAAGGTGCAGACGTAGCCGCTGTCCCTGTCGAAGCGGGCGTCGCTGCGCAGGGTCTGGGCATGCAGCCAGGCGTTGGTGGCGCCCAACACCCGCTGGGCCGAGCGGCGCACCGACCAGGCCTCGGAGGTGGCGTAGTAGTCGTCGAGGAAGCCGCGCACCGCCGCTGCGCTGGCGACCTGGCTGACGCGGCTGGAGCCGATCCCGTCGGCGATCGCGATCGCGATGCCCTTGGTCGTCCGCAGCGATCCTTCCGGCAGCATGGCGCCGTGGAAATCCTGGTTGACCGGCCCCGGCCCGGCCAGCGAATGCTGGCCGAGCGTCACGCGCAAGGCGCTGCCCATGAAGGCGCTGCGCTCAGCCCACGACCCGCTTCGGCGCCGTCTTGTAGTGGGTCGCGTACAGGGTCGCGCCGACGAAGGTCAGGCCGCCGACCAGGTTGCCCAGCACGGTGGGGATCTCGTTCCAGATCAGGTAGTCCATCAGCGTGAACTTGCCGCCCAGCAGCAGGCCGGTGGGAAACAGGAACATGTTGACGATCGAATGCTCGAAGCCCATGTAGAAGAAGACCATCACCGGCATCCACATGCCGATGGCCTTGCCGGACACCGTGGTCGACATCATGGCGGCGACCACCCCGGTCGACACCATCCAGTTGCACATCACGCCGCGGATGAACAAGGTCAGCATGCCGGCGGCGCCGTGCGCGGCATAGCCCAGGGTGCGGCCTTCGCCGATGTGGCCGAGCTTCTCGCCGACCGCATTGGGCGCCTCGCTGAAGCCGAAGGTGAAGATGATCGCCATGAAGACCGCGACCGTCAGCGCGCCGGCGAAGTTGCCGACGAACACCAGCCCCCAGTTGCGCAGGCAGCCGCGCCAGGTGGCGCCGGGGCGCTTGTCGAGCACGGCCAGCGGCACCAGCGTGAAGACGCCGGTCAGCAGGTCGAAGCCCATCAGGTACAGCATGATGAAGCCGACCGGGAACAGCATCGCGCCGACCAGCGCGTTGCCGGTGTTGACGGACACGGTCACGGCGAAGGCGGCCGCCAGCGCCAGGATGGCGCCGGCCATGTAGGCGCGGATCAGCGTGTCGCGGGTCGACATCAGCAGCTTGGATTCGCCGGCATCGACCATCTTGGTCACGAACTCGGCAGGGGCTAGGTAGGCCATGGGGATTCCTTGGAAAGTGGAAAAGTCGTGAAGCTGCGAGGCGGCGGGGATCAGGCGAGCGCGACCAGCACGCGGCCTTCCTGCACGCGCACCGCATGGGCACGCACCGAGTGCTCGGGCGCCTCGATGCATTCGCCGCTCTGCAGGTCGAAGTGGTTCTTGTAGAGCGGCGAGGCGACGACGATGCGTTCGCCGATGCTGCCCACCAGCCCGCGCGAGAGCACGCTGGCGCCCGCCTTCGGGTCGACGTTGTCGATGGCATAGAGCGCCTGTTGCCGGCCGACCCGGAAGATCGCGACATGCACGCCCTCGACGAGGGCGCACACGCCGGTATCGGGCAAGATGTCGCCGTCGGCGCAGACGGCGGTCCAGTGGCGTGATTCGTTGGTGGTCATCTCGAAGTCCTCGGGTGTTCAGGCGGTGGCGGCATCGGCATCGGCACGTTCCTCGCTGCGAGCCGGCCGGATCTGGCCGCGCTCCTGCACGAAGACGATGTGCTCGTCCGGCTTCTCGCTGTTGACGAAGGAGCGGAAGCGCGCGCGCGTGACCGGGTCGTTCACCGCCGTCTTCCACTCGCACTGGTAGGTGTCGACCACGTGCTGCATCTGGGCTTCGAGCTCGGCGCCGAGGCCCAGCGTGTCCTCGATCAGCACGCCCTTCAGGTAGTCGAGGCCGCCCTCCAGGTTGTCGCGCCAGGTGCTGGTGCGCTGCAGGCGGTCGGCGGTGCGGACGTAGAACATCAGGAAGCGATCGATCAGCCGGACCAGCTCTTCCTTGCCCAGGTCGGAAGCGATCAGTTCGGCATGGCGCGGCTTCATGCCGCCGTTGCCGCAGACGTAGAGGTTCCAGCCGCGCTCGGTGGCGATGATGCCGACGTCCTTGCCCTGCGCCTCGGCGCATTCGCGGGTACAGCCCGAGACGCCGAACTTGATCTTGTGCGGTGCCCGCAGGCCCTTGTAGCGGTTCTCCAGCTCGACCGCCAGGCCCACGCTGTCGGCCACGCCGAAGCGGCACCAGGTCGAGCCGACGCAGCTCTTCACGGTGCGCAGCGACTTGCCGTAGGCATGGCCCGATTCGAAGCCGGCCGCGATCAGTTCCTCCCAGATCGGCGGCAGCTGCTCGACCCGGGCGCCGAACAGGTCGACCCGCTGCCCGCCGGTGATCTTGGTGTAGAGGCCGTACTTCTTCGCCACCTGGCCGACGGCGATCAGCCCTTCGGGCGTGACCTCGCCGCCGGGCATGCGCGGCACCACCGAGTAGCTGCCGTCCTTCTGGATGTTGCCGAGGAAGTAGTCGTTGCTGTCCTGCAGAGGGGCCAGGTCCTTCTTGAGCACGAACTCGTTCCAGCACGACGCGAAGATGCTGGCGGCGGTGGGCTTGCAGACCGCGCAGCCCAGGCCCTTGCCATGCCTGGCCAGCAGGTCCTCGAAGCTGCGGATCTCGCCGACGCGGATCAGGTGATAGAGCTCCTGGCGCGAATAGGCGAAGTGCTCGCACAGGTGGTTGTCGACCGCCAGGCCGCGCTTGGCCATCTCGGCCTTCATCACCTGCGTGACCAGCGGCACGCAGCCGCCGCAGGTGGCGCCGGCCTTGGTGCAGGCCTTGAGTTCGGCGGTGGTGCAGGCGCCTTCGCTGACGGCCGCGCAGATCTGTCCCTTGGTGACGCTGTTGCACGAGCAGATCTGGGCGCTGTCGGGCAGCGAATCCACGCCCAGGCCAGGCTTGGCCTTGCCGTCGCTCGAAGGCAGGATCAGGAATTCCGGGTCGGCCGGGAGCGTGATGCCGTTCAGCGCCATCTGCAGCAAGGTGCCGTACTCGGTGGCATCGCCGACCAGCACCGCGCCCAGCAGCTGCTTGCCGTCTTCGCTGACCACGATCTTCTTGTAGATCTGCTTGTGCTCGTTGACGTACTGGTAGGCACGCGACCTGGGCGTCTTGCCGTGGGCGTCGCCGATGCTGGCGACGTCGACGCCCATCAGCTTGAGCTTGGTGCTCATGTCGGCGCCGGTGAAGGCGGCGTCGTCCTGGCCGGCGATGTGCCGGGCGGCCACGCGGGCCATGTCGTACCCCGGCGCGACCAGGCCGAAGGTCTGCTCGTTCCACGCGGCGCATTCGCCGATCGCGTAGACATTGCGGTCGCTGGTGCGGCAGTGGCTGTCGATCGCCACGCCGCCGCGCGGGCCGACCGCCAGCAGGCACTGGCGCGCGAGTTCGTCGCGCGGCCGGATGCCGGCCGAGAACACGATCATGTCGGTCTCCAGGTGGGTGCCGTCGGCGAACACCATGCGGTGGCGCGCGCTCGCGCCGTCGGTGATCTCGACCGTGTTGCGCCCGGTGTGCACGTGCAGTCCCAGGCCCTCGATGCTGCTGCGCAGCGCGCGTCCGCCGCCCTCGTCGACCTGGACCGCCATCAGCCGCGGCGAGAATTCGACGACATGGGTCTCGAGGCCCATGTCGCGCAGCGCCTTGGCGCATTCGAGGCCCAGCAGGCCGCCGCCCACGACCACGCCGGTCTTCGAGCGGGCGCCGCTGGCCTTCATGGCCTCGAGGTCCTCGATGGTGCGGTAGACGAAGCAGTGGGGGCGGTCGCGGCCCGGCACCGCCGGCACGAAGGGCGCCGAGCCGGTGGCCAGCACCAGCTTGTCGTAGTGCACCACTTCGCCGTCGGCCGTGGTGAGGGTGTTGTTGCGCCGCTCGATGGCCACGGCCCTGGCCGCCAGCTTCAGGCTGAAACCGGTGCGCTCGAAGAAGCCCGGCTCGACCAGGGACAGGTCCTCGGCGGTCTTGCCGGCGAAGAACTCGGACAGGTGCACCCGGTCGTAGGCCGGCCGAGGCTCCTCGCAGAGCACGGTGACCTGCGCCTGCGAGAGCCCGAGTTCGTGGAGTTGCTCGAGAAACTTGTGGCCCACCATGCCGTGGCCAATCACTGCGATTTTCATGTCGGATCCTGCACGCAACCGCCCGTGACGGGGTGCAGGCCACCATGACTGGCTGTAGCTCAGCCGGTGGCAGCGGGCCCCCGCGTGGAACGGATGCGACTTGGGTTGGAACAGGCGAACCGGCGGCGTCGTTGCTTTCGGTTCACTCGGATCCCTCGCCATCGTTAGCGGAGGCACTGCAAAAATCCGCGACAACGGTGTCGGCGGAACAGCGAAGGGATTCAAGCAACAACCGTGCCTGCGGGGTTTGCCCTCGCGGGTCGTGCTTCTGCGGGGAAAGCGCGCGTGATCGGCCCTGGAAGCCGGGCACCGTGCGCCGATGTGGCGCAGCGCTCGCCTGTTTGGTGCGGAGGAGGTCGGTGGCGCGGGCTCCTGTACACTGACTGCCCATGTCGTGCCAATTCATCCCTGCCGCATCGAGCGCCGCCCTCATGGGCCGCATGATGTCGCCTGCCTTCACTCGGGCGAATGGGGCATTGGGTTCACGAATGATTACCACCATTACCACCGCGGCCACCTGAGCACGCGCAGGTGGCCGTTTCGGCAGCCACCTGGTGTTCTCGCTCTCCCCCGAACGAATCCGACCCAGCTCTGGCAGCTGGGTTTTCTGTTTGTTCGTCCGTCCGGAGATCTTCATGTACCGCGATCCAGTCCAGTCCTTCGAGTGTGAGTCCCGCAGCCGCCTTCCCGCGGCGACCCGTCCCCTGCGCGTCGGCATGATCGGCATCGGCACCGTGGGTTCGGGCACCTTCCGGGTGCTGGCGCGCAACCAGGCCGAGATCGCCGGGCGGGCGGGGCGAGGGATCGAGGTGGTGATCGTCGCGGCCCGCGACCTCGTGCGGGCCGCGGCCATCGTCGACGGCAAGGCCGCATTGACGGCCGACCCGCTGGAGGTCGCGACCCATCCCGATGTGGACGTCGTGGTGGAAGTGGCCGGCGGGACCGGGCCGGCGCGCGACTGGGTGCTGGCGGCCATCGCCCACGGCAAGCACGTGGTCACGGCCAACAAGGCGCTGCTCGCGGTGCATGGCGGCGAGATCTTCGCCGCCGCTCGGCAGCGCGGCGTCAGCGTGGCCTATGAAGCGGCCGTGGCCGTGAGCATCCCGATCATCAAGGCCCTGCGCGAGGGCCTGACGGCGAATCGGATCGAATGGGTGGCGGGCATCATCAACGGCACCACCAATTTCATCCTCGGCAAGATGCGTGACGAGGGCATCGACTTCGGCAGCGCGCTCGCGCAGGCGCAGGCGCTGGGCTATGCCGAGGCTGATCCGAGCTTCGACATCGAGGGTGTCGACGCCGCCCACAAGCTCACGCTGCTGGCCGCCAATGCCTTCGGCATGCCGCTGCGTTTCGCGGATGCGCAGGTCGAGGGCATCGCTGCCCTGCAGGCGCAGGACGTGGCCGGCGCGGAGCAACTGGGCTATCGGGTGAAGCTGCTGGGGATCGCGCGACGCCGGGCGGATGGCGTGGAGCTGCGCGTGCAGCCGGCGCTGGTGCCTGCTGCGCACCTGATGGCGCAGGTCGATGGGTCGATGAACGCAATCATGGTCAAGGCCGATGCGGCGGGACTCACGATGTACTACGGCGCGGGCGCCGGATCGGAGCAGACCGCATCGGCCGTGATCGCCGACCTGGTCGACGTGGCGCGGCTGGACGGCACCCATGCGGCGCAGCGCGTGCCGCACCTGGGTTTTCATGCCCATGCGATGACGGCGCTGCCGGTGCTGCCGCGCGCAGCCGTGTGCAGCGCGCACTACCTGCGGGTGCCGCTGCAGGCCGCATCGCAGGTCGAGGCGGTGGGGGCCGTGCTGGCGGCGCAGGGCGTGCCCGTGCGACGGGTGCTGCTGGCCAGCGCACGGGCAGGCCATGGCCCGCAGGCGCTGGTGTTGACGGATGCGGTGGCGCAGGGCGCGGTGGACCTGGCTGTGCGTGCGCTGCAGGGCCATCCGTCGGTGGCCGGCGCGATCGTCGGGCTGCGGGTGGAGGAACTGGGCCGCT
Organism: Variovorax ginsengisoli; assembly: GCF_030486595.1. Classification (GTDB taxonomy): domain Bacteria; phylum Pseudomonadota; class Gammaproteobacteria; order Burkholderiales; family Burkholderiaceae_C; genus Variovorax; species Variovorax ginsengisoli_B. The sequence continues at coordinate 131,060 of NZ_JAUJZH010000009.1, forward strand.
GATTCAGCGCTTGCGCGGCGATGGAGGTAGTGCAGATCAAAGAGCAAACCGGACCTTGGGAGGGCGCGCTGGCTCACCTGAGCGAATGGGACGGTGGCTGGCGCTGACGTCCCCAACGCTGCAGCCGCCGGTGCGTCGGTCGAGGCGTTCATGGCAGTGCTCAAGCGACGTCATGCAGGCCATCGCGAGAAGAGGAGCAGTCCTACGCCGACGTGCCGCGCCAGGTCGCATTGTTCGTTTGATCTCGCGGCGACTCTTCTTCCTGGACACCATCTCAAGGGAATCCTTCGAACGGACCTGGGGTTCAACATGAAGCAACGGCAACCTTCTCCATGGATCGCAGTTTGGGCGGCGCTCTTGTTCGCCGGGTGTGCGTCGCCGCCGCAGCGTTGGGGCGAATGGATCGATCCCGCGCTGGGGCCGGGATCGGGCTTTCTGAGGGATGGCAAGGTTCTTGTCGCGTGCGACTCGTTCGACCTCGCGTCCCGGGCGCAGTGCCAGGACAACCTCCGGCGAGCACTGGAGGCCAGAGGCGTGCGTGCGGTTGGGGCCCCCTTGGAAACGACGGCGCTCAACCCTCGCGACTGGGAAGGGCAGTTGGCCGCCAGCGCCAATGCGGCGGGCGCAAAGGCCGTTTTCGTCTTGAGCCTGACGCCTGCCACGACGTCGATGGGCTCGGGCATCTCCGTCGGGGTGGGTGGCTTCAGCTTCGGGCGCGGCGGTGGCGGGGGAATCGGTCTGAGTGCCCCGATCGGCGGATGGGGGGCTACCGGATTTTCAGCGACGGGGCGCGTTACCGATGTCCGCAATGGGCGGATGGTGTGGACCTCGACCTTCGCTGCGTCGCCGTCGTCCGATTTCGGCGCCCAGTTTCAAGAACTGACCCGCACCGTGCTGGACGCTGCGCAAGGCGCGGGTCTGCTTTAGGACGGTTGGCTCGACGAGCCAGGCGTCAGGACGCCGGCGCGCGGCGCGACAAGAAGTCTCCATGGGGAGAAAGGGTGGAGAAATCCATGATCTCCAATTCGATCGGTCCTTCAGGTCGGCGACTGCGCTTGTTCCAGTGCGACGCTTTCAATTGCGCCGAAGTTCGATTCGCAGGCGTCGAGCAGGCTCTTCGGCCCGTCGCGCGCGCCGAACACATCGCGCAGGGCGTCCTCAGAAGTCTCCGCCAAGACACGCGGGCCTTCGCCTGCGCAGCGATGGCGGCAGCAGATGTCGCGGCGCGCGCCGGCGTAAGCTGCTCGCCGCGACGGGCAGATCGGACCGAGGGCCAGCACGACGTGATACATCGAGTCCTCGACCTCCGGTTCACCTTCCCGGACGGCAAGAATCCCTCTTGGAAATAGCGCTGACGCGCTAGCGCTATCCGCGCGCTTCGAGTGTTGAAGAGCCGTCGATCGTGGTCGAGCGGTGGGCGTTCAGCGCCTCGAAGATCGGGGAATCGCTGAACCGGAACAGGTCGAGGCAGGTTGCGGACGTGTCGCATTGCGCGCTGAAGGGCGCCCACGAAGGCACGACGAACATGTCTCCGCGCTTCACCGACCATTCGCGCTCACCGACCTTGACGGTGCCGCTGCCCTCGAACACCTGGAACACCGAAGAGCCGACTTCCTGCCGCTTCACCGTGCTGGCGCCGCACTTGATGCGGTGCATTTCCGTCCGGATGGTTGGCAGCACATCGCGGCCGGTGCTCGGATTGGTGAAGCGCACCGCCGCATGGCCGGGGCTCATGGTGCCGGCGTGGCCCTCGGCCTCGAGCGCGAGCTGATCGGCGAGCGCCCGATCGGTGTCCACCCAACGGTAGGCCAGGAGCGGCGTGGCGCTTGGCGACTCGGGCTGCGACAGGGGCCGCAGTCCGGGATGGCCCCAGAGGCGCTCGGAGCGCGACCGATCGGGCGTTCCCATCTCGGAACTCGCGACCCGCTCGCGTCCGAACTCGAAGAACTGGGACTCGGTGAGGTAGGAGAACGGGATGTCGAGGCCGTCGATCCACGCCATCGGCGCGGTGGCTGCGTTGTGATGCGAATGCCAGTTCCACCCGGCCTGCGGCAGGAAGTCGCCACGGGACATCCGCACGGGGTCGCCGTTGACCACGGTCCAGACGCCTTCGCCTTCGACGACGAACCGGAACGCATGCTGCGTATGGCGATGTTCGGGCGCGTTCTCGCCCGGCATCAGGTACTGGATGGCGGCCCACAAGGTAGGCGTCGCGAAGGGGCGGCCACCCAGCCCGGGATTGGCCAGCGCGATCGCACGCCGCTCGCCGCCGCGGCCCACGGGCACGATGCGCCCGGCTTCGCCGGCGAGCTCCAGCAGCCGGTCCCAGCGCCAGAGGTGCGGCATCGCCTTGCTGCGCGGGTGCTTCGGCATCAGGTCGCCGATCTCGGTCCAGAGCGGCACGAGCAGCTCGGCCTCGAAGCCGCGATAGAGTGCTTCCAGCGCCGGATTCGGGTCAGGCTGACCCGGACCGGCGACAGCCTTGAGGCGAACGGGAGACGGGGCGGTGTCGTCGGTCATGGGAACTCCGGACTTTATTCGGCCGGACCGATGTTGAGCACGATCTCTCCGACGCCGGCGACGCTGCCGTCGATGCGGTCGCCAGGCTGCAAGGGGCCCACGCCTTCGGGCGTTCCGGTGAAGATCAGGTCGCCCGGCTGCAGGTGGTAGAACTTCGACAGGTCCTCGATGAGTTCCGGGATGTTCCAGATCAGCTTGTCGAGGTCGGAGGTCTGGCGTGGCTGGCCGTTGACGCTCAGCGTCAGGGCGCCGGTCTCGAGCACCTTGCCCGGCATCGGCACGATCTCGGACACCACGGACGATTGCTCCACGTCCTTGCCGAGGTCCCATGGCCGGCCCTTGTCGCGCGCGACGAGTTGCAGGTCGCGGCGCGTCATGTCGAGGCCGCAGGCATAGCCGTAGATGAGCTTGGAAGCGTCTTCACGTTTGACGCGGAAGCCCGGCGTCCCGATGGCCACCACCAGTTCCATCTCATGGTGATAGTTCTTCGTCTCGGGCGGGTAGGCCACGGTCGCGCCGGACTCCACCAGCGTCGACGGGCTCTTCGTGAAATAGAACGGGACTTCGACCGACTTGTCGACCGGGCGTCCCATCTCGACCGCATGCGCGTGATAGTTGCGGCCGACGAAGAAGAGTCGGTTGACGGGCAGGCGCTCGGCCTTGCCGCGCACTGGCAGCGAGGCGACGGCGGGAGGCGTCCAGAGATAGGTCGTGGTCATGAGTTTTCCAAAAGAAGAGGGTGAAGCTACAGCTTGGCGAGCGCTGCCTGGAGGTCGGCGAGTTGCCCCGGATCGACAGGGGTGCGGCGCTCGATCAGGCGCCGCGCAAACCGCAGGTCGCGCGCTGAATTGGGGCCCAATGCCGCCATCACGTGGTCGCCATCGAGAAAGAACATCACGAAGGCATTCGAGTCCGGGTCGCCTCGGACGACCACCTGGTGCTGCAGCGCGGGCATGCCGTAGATCTGCAGATTGACGTCGAACTGGTCGGACCAGAACCACGGCAGCGGCTGGTGCGTGACATCGGTCCCGAGTGCGGAGCGCGCGGCTGCAATGCCCTGCTCCTGCGCGTTCTGCCAGGACTCCAGCCGAATGCGCCGGCCGGCCCATTCGCTGTGCCAGACGGCAACGTCGCCGGCGGCGAGGATGTCGGGGTTCGACGACCGGCACTGCGTATCGACGCAGACGCCGCCGTCGCACGCCAGCCCGGCTTCGCGCGCGAGTTCGTCGTTGGCAATCAGGCCCACGCCGACGAGCACGGTGTCGCAGCCGATCTCGCGCCCGTCGCTCAGGGTTGCGCTCAATCCGTTCGCCGACACTGCCAGTCGCTCGACGCCGGCACCGAGCTCGATCCGGACGCCATGGGAGGTGTGCAGGCGCTGCAGGTAGCTGGAAATCCCGGGGGGAACGGTCCGTTCGCAGAGCCGGCTCATGGCCTCCACGACCGTGACTTCCATGCCCTTCTTGCGCGCCGTGGCCGCCACCTCGAGGCCGATCCATCCGCCGCCGATGACGAGCAGGCGACGGCCGGCCACCAACTCGGCACCGAGCGACGCCGCATCCTGGAGGTTTCGCAGCGTGTGAACGCCTGGCAGGTCGGCGCCCGGAATGGTCAGTCGGCGGGCACGCCCACCCGTGCAAAGAATCAGCTTGTCGTAGCCGACGGACTCGCCGTTGGCGAGTCGCACCTGCTTGGCCGTCGGGTCGATGGCCGCCGCCGTCGCGTTCGGTCGCCAGTCGACCCCCAGGGCATCGAAGGCCTCCGGCTTCTGCAGGTAGGCCGTGTCGGCGTGGGCATCACCCGAAAGAATCGCCTTCGACAGCGGCGGACGCTCGTACGGCCGATGGGGTTCGTCGCCGATTAGCACGACCCGGCCCTTGTAGCCCTCGGCGCGCAAGGTCTGCGCGGCCCAGCCGCCGGCCTGGCCGCCGCCCACGATGACGATCGTCTCGGTGCTCATGGCGGCGAATCAGGCGAGCGACAGGAACACGCGGCCCGCCTCGATCTTCACCGGATAGGAGCGGATCGCTTCGGTCAGGGGTGCGCACATGGGGGCGCCGTTCCGGACGTCGAATCGTCCCTGGTGCAGGGGGCACTCGATCTCGTGGCCCTCCAGGAAGCCCTCGCACAAGCGCGCGTGGCCATGCGTGCAGATGTTGTCGGTCGCGTAGATCTCGCCTTCGACGTTGTAGAGCGCGATGTCGCGGCCATCGACCTTGACGCCGATCACGTCGTCCGTGGGCACCTCGTCCAGAGGCGCAGCGTCGGTCCATTGGGAATCGCTCATGACTGTCCTCAAAGCGGGTAGATGATCGAGTTGGGGATCATCTCGCTGTCGTAGATGACCTGCCGGGATGCGAACTTCAGTCCTTGTTCGGTGCGAACGACCGTGTCGATGTAGCGGCCGACGCTGAAGACCGACGACAGTTCGGACAGCTTGGTGCGGAAGACCGCGTAGTTGGCTTCGCATTCGAAGCGGTCCACCTCGGCCTTCAGGATGACTGGTGCACCTACCACGTGACGCTGGTAGTAGGGATCATGGAACAGCGTCTCGCGGATGCCGTAGACGCGGTCCTTCAGCATGCCCTTGCTCTCGAACGAGAGGGTGGCGAGCGGAAAGCCGCGTTCGAAGTTCTCGCGCGGCTGCAGCCGGTAGCTGCATTCCTCGGTGAAGAATTCGGGCCAGAGTTCCCACTGGCCGGAGCTCACGGCGCTGGCGTAGCTGGCGTAGAGCTGGTTCAGGTCGAAGTAGTCCTGGAAGTTCATCTCAAGCCTCCATGACCTTGCGCCAGTATTCGTACATGCCGCGGATCAGCGTCTCCGTCACCATGTGGTCGGTGTCGCCGACCTCGCGGCCGCCGAGTTCCGCCAGTGTTCGATGGAAGGGCTTCTGCTCGAAGCCTTTCTGCGAAAGCTCGATGACTTCGCCATCGTCGGCCGACACGAAGCCGGCCGGGCCGAACAGGTTGGCCTGGCGCAGCCGGCGCTGCGTCATTTCTGCGTCGTCGTCCTCGAAGCCGAAATGCGTCCAGACGAAGTCGAAGGCGCCCGGGCCGCTGGGCTGGATATGCCGCGTGGAGACGCTGTTGACCTGCTGCTGGAAGATCACGCTCGGGAACAGCGTCATCATCACCGCCGTCGGACCACCCCACCACGGCTCCGGCACGATGTCGAGAAAGCGGGGGTCGTTGAGCGCCATGCTCTCCTTGAAGCTCGACACCTGCGTGACCTGGTCGGCCTTGCCGCTCGCGCCCCGGGTCGAGATCATCGCCGCGTGGCGGTGATGGCGGTCCATGCGAAGTTCGGACTTGTTGTCCGCGCGCCAGAGGCCGAAGGTCACGAACCAGGTGTGGAGCAGGCCCGGGTGGTAGGGGTCCTTGATGTTCTCCTGCATCAGCTTCCAGTTGCCCGGGATGCGCTGCCGGTTGTAGCCGAGGATGGTCAGCTTGCGGCCGTTGAACAGGCGATCGAAGTAGCCGAGGATCTGTGGTCCCATGAAGTCTTCGAGCGATTCGACCTCCGGATCGAAGGAGGCGAACACCACGCCGCCGCGCGTTGCGACCTTCAGCTTGTTGAGGCCGTGGTCGGCGGGCTTGAAGTCGGCAGGCATCCCGCCGTTGACCTTGCCATCCTGCTTGACGCCGCGGCGGAAGGGAACGCCCTGCAGATCCCCGGTGAGCGAGTAGTTCCACTGGTGGTAGGGGCAGGTGAAGCCCGAAGCCTTGCGATTGCCGTGGCGCTCACGGCAGAACTGCATGCCCCGGTGCGCGCACACGTTCTCGACCACGCTGATGGCGTCCTCGGCGTCGCGGACCATGATGACCGAGCGCTCGCCGACCACGGTGCGCTTGAAATCCCCGATCTCCGGGATTTCAGCCTCCAGGCCGACGTAGCACCAATGGCCCTTGTAGAAGAGGCGCTCGAGCTCTCGCTTGTGCTGGTCGGCCTCGGTGTAGGCCATGAAGGGGATCCGGCTGGTTCCCTTGTCTTCCCAGTGGATCTTCTGGGGAAACACTGCTGTCGCGTTGTCATCCATGTTTGTCTCCTGTGAGGCCGTGCGGGACGGCCTGCGTATCGCGGGTAGGGCAATCATCCGCAGTTCGTCACCATCGTTCAATAGAATATCGGCAATAGTTCATATTGATTTTGAGAATGGAGGGCCGGCTTGGAACTCAAGGACATCGACCTGAACCTGCTGGTCGTCTTCCAGCAGCTGCTCATCGACCGACGGGTGTCGAAGGTGGCCGAGAGCCTTGGCCTGTCGCAACCCGGGGTGAGCAACGCCCTGGCCCGGTTGCGGAAGCTGACCGGGGACCCGCTGTTTCTCCGGACGCCCAAGGGCATGGAACCCACCCCCTTCGCCGAGCAGCTCGCTGAGCCCACGGAACGGGCGCTGTCGGTCATCCACCTGGCGATCAACCAACGCGCGACCTTCGATCCCGAGACCTCCACGCGGGCCTTCAGGATCGGGATGACGGACATTGGCGAGATCTACTTCCTGCCCAAGCTGATGAAGGAGCTCAAGCGCCTCGCACCCCACGTGTCGCTGAGCACGGTGCGCAGCGCCACGGTCAACCTGCAGGACGAGATGGAGGCGGGCCATGTCAGCCTGGCGATGGGCCTGCTGCCGCAACTCAAGGCCGGCTATTTCCAGCGCCGGTTGTTCAAGCAGGAGTACGTGTGCATGTTTCGGCGCGGCCACCCGTTGGACAAGCGGTCGATCTCGCTCGCGGCATTTTCGGCCGCCGAGCATGTCGTCGTGATCTCGGAAGGCACCGGCCATGGAAATGCGGACGAATTCATGACCCGCAGGAAGGTGGCTCGAAGAGTGGTGCTCACCGTCCCGCACTACGTCGCGGTCGGACACATCCTGCACGACTCCGACCTGGTGGCGACCGTGCCCGAGCGGCTCGCGCAAGCGCTGGCGGAACCCTTCGCCTTGTCTTACGTCGGCCATCCGGCCAAGCTGCCGGAAATCGCGATCAACCTGTTCTGGCACGAGCGCTACAACAAGGATCCCGCCATCGCCTGGCTGCGCTCGCTGATCATCCGCCTGCACGGGGAAGGCGCGGCCGATTGAGGGGGCCGGGTCCGTTCAGACGGCCCATGGCCCGCGGCAGCTGCACGGAACTGGTGCGCCGATGGCGCGCGGGGCGTCCACGTACGTGCCAGTGCGTGGGCGCACGGATGGGCGAAGCCCGGCCTGCGGCCTAGCATCGGATTGGCTCCGGTGCACAGACGGCCGGCCACCGGCCTGGGGCACGCATGAGCCTGCCTCATCGATCAACCACCGAGGAGAAGTCATGAAGTCGAACCTCGAGCTCTCGTCGGCACGCGCCGACCACGTGGCGCGCTTTCTCACGGCGAAGGGCGTGCCTCCGAGTTACATTGCGGCCCAGGGCTTCGGCGACGCCCATCCGGCCGCGAGCAACGACACGGCACAGGGCCGGGCGAAGAACCGGCGCGTCGAGATCGTCATCTTGGCTGCCAACCGACCGTAGCGGCCACCCCTTGGGAGTCAACATGTCCAGTCATCGTTTCAAGGCCGCTGCCGCCCTCCTGCTGGGCAGCATTGCCGGCTGCGCCAACTACCAGCCACCGCCGATCTTCGCGGGTTTCATGTCGCCGCAGGTCTCGCGCACCAGCTGCATCGATGCGGTCTCGCGCGACCGCAAGGTGCCCAAGGAGGACGTGAAGCCGCTCTACGACTCGCAGACCATGCAGGAGGGCGTCTACGTCGTCACGCTGAGCATCGGCGCCGGCCAGCGCAACATCAACTGCACGGTGAACGAGAACGGCGTCGTGTCCGACGTGATCAACGCGCGCTGAACGCCGGCGACGCTGCGCCGAGGCGGCCGCAGCCGCAGCCGCTCCCGCCTGGAAAACGGAGGCCCGCCATGTCCCATCGACTGATCGTTCTGCCCGACGACACCGCCAAGCCGATCCTGGACGCAATCAACGCGGCCAAGTCGGCGTTGAACATCCGGATGTTCCTGTTCACCGACGACACGCTGATCGGCGCGGTCATCGCCGCCAAGCAGCGCGGCGTCAAGGTGCGCGTGATGCTGAACCCGGCCCGCCGCAGCGGCGAGACCGAGAACGAAGCCGCGCGCAAGGCGCTTGTGGATGCGGGCATCGAGGTGCGCGACAGCAATCCGAAGTTCGACCTCACGCACCAGAAGTCGATGGTCATCGACAACCAGCTTGGCTTCGTGGAATCGCTGAACTGGGAGCCCAAGGACCTGACCGAGACGCGCGACTACGCGGTCCTCACCACGCACGACCTCGAGACCCGCGAGATGGTCGACTGCTTCGACGCCGACTGGGCGCACGAAGACTTCACGCCGCATCCCGAGTCGCGCCTGATCTGGTGCCCCGACAACGGCCGCCAGCGCGTCGCCGCGTTCATCGATGGCGCCCAGGACTCGCTCTGGGTCCAGAACGAGCGCTACCAGGACATGGTCATCATCGAGCGGCTGGTGCGTGCGGCGAGCCGGGGCGTAAGGGTCCACATCCTGACCAAGCCGCCGCATTCGCTCAAGGCCGAGAAGCTGATCGAGGGCGTCGGCGGGCTGCGCATACTGCAGGACGTCGGTGCCAAGGTGCACACCATGAAGCACCTCAAGCTCCACGCGAAGATGATGCTGGCCGACGGCAAGCGCGCCATCGTGGGCTCGATCAACCTGGCGCCCGGCAGCTTCGACGGCCGGCGTGAGCTGGCGATCGAGACCGAGCACGAAGGCACCGTGCAGCGACTGGCGGAGACCGCCCAGCGCGACTGGGCCTCTTCGCACAAGATCGACCTCAGCGATGCGGGCCTGCTGCACGACCTGCAGAAGCGCCAGCTCGATCCCAGCCACCTGGTGCTGGACGGCAGCGGCGACGCCGTCGAGCAGGCGGCGACCACCGCCAAGGGGCACCACAAGGTCAAGGGAAAGCACTGATCCAATTCAGCGCCGCACACCACGTACGTGGACATACGTGGCCGCCCGGCTGGTTTTACCGCGTCGCCGCTTCCAGAATCGATCGCCGCGCCAACGAAGGAAAGTCATGAGCACACTTCTCGCAGCCACGATGGCCAGTTCGGTGATCAAAGATGGTCCAAACCCCGTGCAGCAGCTTTTCGGTTGCCTGAAGAAAGTCGCCGCGGTGGCACTGGTCGCCATGGCGGCGGGCTGCGCAACCACCGATGCCCTGAACAACGACAACCTGGCGATCGCCGCCGGGTTCAAGATGATCACCCCGAAGAAGCCGGACCAACAGGCGATCCTCGCCAAGCTTCCCAAGGACAAGGTCAGCCCCGTGACCTACCAGGGGGCGACCTACTACGTGCTGCCCGATGCGATGAACAACGTGGCGTACGTGGGCGGCGCGACCCAATACCAGGACTACCAGCGCTTGCGCGTCGCCAAGCAGCTGAGCAACAACAACCTCGAGGCCGCCCAGATGAACGAGATGGATTGGGGTGGCTGGGGCGGCTGGGGCGGCCCCGCCTTCATCGGCTTCCGGCGCTAGCGGCGCGACGCCGGCGATACGCAAAGGGCACGCAATGAAGCAGCGTCCATGCATCCGGGCCGTTCTCCTGGCAGCGAGCCTGGCCTGCGTGGTCGGGGCGCAAGCGCAACAGGCACGGACCGACGGTCCGGCGCAGCGGACCCGGGTCGCGCCGGCCGCGCCGCAGCTCGAAGCCAAGGCCATGGATCTGCTGCGGGCCATGAGCGGCGCGCTGACCGGGGCCTCGTCCATGATGTTCACCGCCGTGGCCAGCTACGAGACCCCCACGGCCATCGGCCCGGCGCTGGTCTTCTCGACCATCTCGGAGGTGCTGGTGCAGCGACCGGACAAATTGCGCGTGATCACGAGCGGCGACGGCAAGGCCTCGGAGTACTACTACGACGGCAAGACCTTCGCCGCGTTCGCACCGTCCGAGAACCTCGTGGCGATCGCGCCCGCGCCGCCCACCCTGGATGCAGCACTCGAAGCGGCCTTCAAGAATGCGGCGATCTATTTTCCGTTCGCCGACGTGCTGGGGGCCGATCCCTTCAAGAATCTCAGCGAAGGTCTGACCAAGGCGTTCTACGTCGGTGACTCGAGGGCCGTGGACGGGACGACGACCGACGTGATCGCGGTGGTCAGCGACGAGCTCTTCATGCAGATCTGGATCGGCGCTGACGACAAGCTGCCACGCCGGCTGCGCGCGACCTACCGCGGCGACCCGCTGCTGCTTCGCCACCAGGTGGATCTTTCGAAGTGGCGACTCGACCCGGTCGTGGCCGCGGACGCCTTCGCATCGGTCAACGCGGCCAACGCACGCAGGATTCCGCTGGCCGCCCCGCACGCCGCGCCGGCATCTCCCAAGGGCAAGGGCGGCAGGCCGGCCAAGCCTTCCTGACGGGCCGAAAGGATCTTCGACATGATTCCACGGAATGCCATTCCTCTCCTGGTGTCCGCCGCGCTGCTGGCCACGGGATTCCCGACGACGGCGGCGGCGTGGGCTCGTGCCAACGCGTGGGGGGGCCGTACGGTCGGCGGATTCGGTGGCTTCACGCACGACAACGCGTTCGGCGGCAGCACGACACACAGCTGGTATGGAGGAACGAGCCACACGAACCGCTTCGGTGGCACGACGACGGGCGCCTACGGAATGGGCGCCGTGCACACCACGGCGGGCGGCTTCACCACCTACCATCCACCGGCCTATGGATACGGCGGCTACGCGCCGTACTACCGACCCGTGGGCGTGCCGTACTACCACCCGGGCTGCTACTACGACTGCGGCGCCGCCGTGGCCGCCGGCGCCGCGGTCGGGCTGGCAGCGGGCGCGGTCGCCGGCGCGGCGATCGCACGGGCCAACACCATCCCGGCCTACCCGCTGGGCGCCGACTTTTCCACGCTGCCGGCCGGGGCGACCTATGTCGACCGCGGCGGCGTCACGTACTACCAGGTCGGCGGTTCCTGGTTCCGGCCTTCCTTCGGGGCCAACGGCGTCTACTACAGCGTCGTCGCGGCGCCCTGACGGCCTCCCGAGTCGCGCGCGGTCAAAGGAGCAGGCATGCACCGAGCCAGAGCTTCCATCGCCACCCGGCGGGTCGCGGGCATCGTTGCGGCCTTCGCGTCGCTGTCGGCCGCGGCGCAGGTTGCTCCTTCGCAGGACGCGTGGCAGTTCGAAATCATTCCCTACCTCTGGGCGCCGGGCATCTCGTCGGATCTTCGGCTCGGGCCCTTGCCTGGCAGCAGCTCGCACGTGAGCTCCACCGGCGTCCTCGGCGCCCTGGATTTCGGCGCCATGGGGACTCTGGAGGCCCGCCGCGGCCCATGGGGCGCGCTGCTCGACATGCAGTACGTCAAGCTCGGCGTGTCGCGGCAGGGCGTCCTGGGCGCCCCGCTCGGCCTGGACGTCGACTACACGCAGCAGATCTACACCCTGGCGGGCCTCTACCGCGTCCTCGACAGCCGGGTCGCGGTCGATCTGCTGGCGGGCGGACGCTACGTCAACGCCAGGACCGAGATCGACCTGGCCCCCCACCTGCCCGGGCCCCGCCGAGAGGATTCGGTCGGCTGGTGGAACGGCATCGTCGGCGCCCGCGTCATCGCACCGATCGACGACAAGTGGTCGCTGATGGGCTACCTCGACGCCGGGTGGGGCAACTCGACGTCGAGCTGGGAAGCGATCGCCGGCGCCAGCTACCAATACTCGCCGTCGGTCTCCTTCAAGTTCGGCTATCGCTACCTGCGCTTCAGCCGCGACGAAGGGCTGCTGAACATGGTCGCGCTCGGTGGCCTGTTCGCGGGTGCCGGTTTCCGGTTCTGACGGTGCCCGCTGCCTGACTTGCCTTTCCAGGTCGTTTGTTCGAGGTGACCTGGCACCTCTCCAACCCGAGGAAAAATCATGACGACGAAAAAGCCCAACATCCTGATTCTCTGGGGCGATGACGTGGGCTGGTGGAACATCAGCTACAACAGCCGCGGCCAGATGGGATATCGCACGCCCCACATCGACCGCATCGCCAATGAAGGCGTCGCCTTCACCGACTACTACGCGCAGCAGAGCTGTACCGCGGGCCGGGCCGCGTTCATCACGGGCCAGAACCCGATCCGGACCGGCCTCACGAAAGTCGGCATGCCGGGTGCCGCCGTGGGCCTGCAGAAAGAGGACCCGACGATCGCCGAGCTGCTGAAGCCGCACGGGTACACCTGCGGGCAGTTCGGCAAGAACCACCTGGGCGACAAGGACGAGTACCTGCCCACGATGCACGGATTCGACGAATTCTTCGGCAACCTCTACCACCTCAATGCCGAGGAAGAACCCGAGGACCCGGACTATCCGAAGGACCCTGCATTCAAGAAGCGCTTCGGCCCGCGCGGCGTGCTGCATTGCCTGGCCGACGGCAAGGGCGGGCAGACCATCGAGGACACCGGCGCGTTGACGAAGAAGCGCATGGAGACCGTCGACGACGAGACGACGGAGAAGGCGCTGAAGTTCATCGACAAGTGCCATGCGGACGGCAAGCCCTTCTTCCTCTGGTACAACACGACGGCCATGCACTTCAGGACGCACTGCGCCGAGAAGCACAAGGGCAAGAGCGGCGGCCAGGGCGACTACAACGACGTGATGGTGGCGCACGACGAGCACATCGGCGAGATGCTCGACAAGCTCGACCAGCTCGGCATCGCCGATGACACCATCGTCATGTATTCGACGGACAACGGCCCGCACTACAACAGCTGGCCCGACGCCGGCATTACGCCCTTCCGGGCCGAGAAGAACACCAACTGGGAAGGCGGCTGGCGGGTGCCGTGCTTCGTTCGCTGGCCCGGCAAGTTCAAGGCCGGCACGGTCATCAACGGCATCGTGTCGCACCAGGACTGGATGCCGACGCTGCTGGCCGCGGCCGGCGAGGAAGACATCAAGGAGAAGCTCGTCAAGGGCTGCAAGATCGGCGAGAAGGACTTCAAGGTGCACCTCGACGGCTACAACATGCTGCCCTACCTGAGCGGGCAGGCGAAGGAGAGCCCGAGAGAGTCGTTCTTCTACATCAGCGACGACGGCGACATCATGGCCATCCGCATGAAGGACTGGAAGGTCGTGCTGATGGAGCAGCGCGCGAAGACCCTGCAATGCTGGTTCGAGCCCTTCGTGAGATACCGGGCGCCGAAGATGTTCAACCTGCGGCGCGACCCGTTCGAGCGGGCCGACGAGAACTCGAACACCTACTGGGACTGGGTCATCTCGCATGCCTACATCGTCTACGCGATGCAGGGCGCGGTGGCGCAGCAGATCGAGGCCTTCGTGAAGTTCCCGCCGCGGCAGAAGCCGGCCGCCTTCAATCTCGACGAGGTCATGCGCAAGCTGCAGGAATCATCGAGCGCGGCCCACTGAGGCGCTGCCTGAAAGCCCGCCATGGCGATCTCCGTCCAGCTGACCGTCAACGGCAAGCCGGAGACGCTGCGGGCCGACGACCCGGCCATGCCCTTGCTCTATGCCTTGCGCAACCAGCTCGGCCTGCACGGCTTGCACTTCGGCTGCGGGCTGGCGCAATGCGGCGCTTGCACCGTGCACTACGACGGCGAGCCGCTGCGCAGCTGCGTGATGCCGCTGTCGGCAGTGGCCGGCGCCCGCATCGTGACGCTCGAAGGCCTCGGCACGCCGGACCGGCCGCATCCCCTCCAGCAGGCCTTCGTCGACGAGCAGGCGGCGCAGTGCGGCTACTGCATCAACGGGATGATCATGCAGGCGGCGGGGTTGCTGGCGTCCAACCCGCATCCGACGGAGCAGCAGGTGCGGCAGGCGCTGGCCGCCAACCTGTGCAAATGCGGCACGCACGTGCGCATCCTGCGCGCGGTGATGCGCGTGGCGGACCGCAAACCCTGAAGGGCGCGAGATGGCCGCGCCCCCGGTTCCCCTGTCACGGCGCGCGATGCTCCGAGCCGGTGGGGCGCTCGCGGTGGGCTTCACCCTCCGAGTCCCAGCCCAGGCAGCCAACGAGTCGCCGGCAGGCAGGGCGGCGCGCGGTCGCGTCGTCTCTGCGGACGAGGTCGATGGTTTCATCGTGATCGACGGGCAAGGCGGCGTCACGCTCTATAGCGGCAAGGTCGAACTGGGCACCGGCGCGCTCACCGCGTTGACGCAGATGGCGGCCGAGGAACTCTCGCTGCCATTCGAGCGCTTGACACCGGTACAAGGCGACACGCTGCTCACGCCCGACCAGCGGCCGACCTATGCGAGCTTGTCGGTGCAGCAGGGCGGCATGCAGATCCGGCGCGCCGCGGCAACGGCGCGCGAAGCCCTGATCGAGCGGGCGGCGCGGCAACTCGGCACGACCAAGGCGGCGCTGCGCGCGCAGGGCGGCCGGGTGCTCCCCGTGACGGGAGGCGGGGAGGGGCTGTCCTATGCCGAGCTGGTGGCGGGTGCGAGCCTCTCGCTGCCTGTCGATCCAGCGGCGCCTCTGAAGGACCCACGCGACTACACGGTCGTCGGCAAGCCCGTTCCTCGGCTCGACATTCCGGCCAAGGTCTTCGGCCGCTTCGATTTCGTCCATGACGTCCGCATGCCCGGCATGCTGCATGCGCGCATGGTGCATCCCGCGTCGGCCGGCGCCAGCCTTGAAGCCTTCGACGACGCGCCGTGCAAGCGAATTCCGGGCTATCTGCGCACGGTGCGCAGAGGCGACTTCCTCGCCGTCGTCGCGACGGACGAATGGGCGGCGGTTCGCGCGTCGACCGCCCTCGTGGCGCGCTGGAGCGCATGGGCCGGCCTGCCCGACGAGGCCCGTCTGGTCGAGTATCAGCGCGGCGCGAAGGTCGACCGCGACCAGGTGTTGCAGGCGCACGGCGTCACCGCCGGCGGCGCGGCCGAGGCGGGACGCCAGCTGCGCGCCAGCTACGACTTCCCGCTCAACACCCACGGCTCGATCGGGCCTTCGTGCGCGGTCGCCGACTTCAATGACGGCCAGCTTACCGTGTGGACGCCGTCGCAGGCTGCTCATCTGCTGCAGAAGCAATTGGCCAGCATGTTGGGTCTGGCCCCCGGGAAGGTGCGCTGCATCTACGTCGAAGGCGCCGGTTGCTATGGACGCAACGGCTCCGACGATTGCAGTTCCGAGGCGGCCTTCATCGCGCTGCAACTTGGCCGCCCAGTGCGGCTGCAGTGGATGCGCGCCGACGAGCACGGCTGGGACCCCAAGGGGCCACCGACCCTGCTCGACTACCGGGCCACGCTCGACGCAGAAGGGCGCATCGCGGCCTGGGATGCCGACATCTATCTGCCCGAGCGGCCGATGCGTCGCTCGGGCGCGACACTGCTGGGTGCCGTGCTGGCGGGGCTGCCGCGTTACGGGTCAGACGAAGGCATCTATGACCCGGGCCTGGGCATTCCCTACGCGCTCCCCGACAACCGGCTCACGGCCCACTGGCTCGTCGACACCCCGCTGCCCGCCGCATGGATCCGCGCGCCCGGCCGCATGCAGAACACCTTCGGCACGGAGAGTTTTCTGGACGAGATCGCGGCGGCGACGGGCACCGATCCCTTCGAGTTGCGGATGCGGCACCTGAGCGACCCGCGCGGCCGCGAGCTGATGGAGCGGCTGCGCAGCTTCGCCCGCTGGGAGCCGCGTGCTTCCCGCCCGCGCGACCCCGGCGAGCTTGCGCGCGGACGCGGCATCTCCTACGCCAAGTACGAGCTGGTGCGCACCTACGTCGGCGTGGTCGCGGACGTCGAGGTGCATCGCCCGACCGGCGCGATCCGTGTCCTGCGCGTCGCGGTCGTCCACGACTGCGGCCAGATCATCAACCCCGACGGCCTGCGCAACCAGATCGAAGGCAACGTGGTGCAGACCGTCAGCCGCACCCTCGTCGAGCAGTTGCGCTTCAACCGCAGCGCCGTCACCAGCCTTGACTGGGCCAGCTACCCGATTCTCACGTTTCCGGGCGTGCCCGAAGTCGCCATCGAGCTGATCGATCGGCCGACCGAGGTGCCATGGGGCGCCGGGGAGCCCACTACCTCGGTGATTCCGTCCGCCATCGCCAACGCGGTCTTCGACGCCAGCGGCGTGCGCCTGCGCTCGGTGCCGTTTCGGCCCGCGGTGGTCCTTGCCGCGCTCGCGCAGGTCGAAAAGAAGTGACCGCCATGCCATCGCACGACGCGACATCGACGGAGCATGTCTCGGCCTCGTTCCTGGCCGAGAACGTCGCCTTCCACGGCAGTCCGCAGGAGATCGAGCGCATCGGCGATTCCGGCCCGAGCGGCGCCTTCGCGGTCGCCGGGCTGGCGGTGTTCGTGCTGCTGGTGCTCTGGATCGCCTTCTTCTTCTTCATCTTCGCGCCGCGGGGCAGCAGTGGCTGAGGTCGACCTGCTCCGCGGCGTGACCGACGGCTCCGAGCGCCGCTGGGCGCGCTTGGTGGCGGTCGTCGTCGCGCTGGTGGTGACGCTGATGATCTACAGCGGCCTGCACTGGAGCGCGATCGCGCCCGCGCCGGTGCAGGCGATCGATGCCGCCACGCTGCACCTGTCGGGCGAATTCATGGAGGCCAACCTGGGCACCGCCATCCAGCCCGACGGCTCGGCGGTGGTGCGCGTGCTGGCACAGCAATATGCGTTCGTGCCCGCCTGCATCGTCGTGCCGGCGAACACGCCGGTCACCTTCCGCATCACCAGCCCGGACGTGGTGCACGGCTTTCTGATCGTCGGCACCAACGTCAACAGCATGGTGGTACCGGGCTACGTGGCCGAGTTGCGCACCCGCTTCGATCGCGCCGGCGAGCATGTCATGCCATGCCACGAATACTGCAGCGTCGGCCACGAAGGCATGTGGGCGCGCGTGAAGGTGCTCGAGCGCGCCGAGTTCGACCGCCTGCACGGCAGTGCGCAGAGGGCCTCCTGTGCAGGGTAGCCGCAAGCTCGTGCTGGCCCACTTCGGGGCGGCCTTCGCGATGCTGGCATTCGCGATTCCGCTCGGTGCCTGGCAGATGCTGGTGCGCAGTCCGCTGCACCGCTGGGTCGACCCCGAGCGCTACTACATCGCCGTGACGGCCCATGGCAGCACGCTCGCCTATATCTTCCCGACGTTGATCGCGATGGGTTTCGGCTATGCCGTGTGCGCGGTCGCGCTGGGCCGGCCGATGCGCGGCATGGCCATGGCGTGGCTGTCGCTCTGGCTGGTGCTCGGCGGCGCCGCCATGGCGCTGCTGACCGTGGCTGGCGGCAAGGCGACAGTGCTCTACACCTTCTATCCGCCGCTGCTCGCGAGCGCCTGGTACTACCTCGGCATCCTGTGCGCGGTCGCTGGATCGTGGATCTGGGTCTGGCTCATGGTGTGGCACTTCAGGCAATGGAAACGCGACCATCCGGGCCTGCCGGTGCCGCTGGCGATGTTCGCCACCACCGCCGCGGCGCTGCTATGGGCCTGGACCTCGCTCGGGGTCGGCTCGGAGATCTTGTTCCTGATCCTGCCCAATGCCTTCGGCTGGACGACCTCCATCGATCCAGGCCTGGCCCGCGTGCTGTTTTCCTGGACCCTGCATGCCATCGTCTATTTCTGGCTCATGCCGGCCTACATCGCGTTCTACGTGCTGCTGCCGCAGGCCGCGGGCGGGCGCCTCTACAGCGACCGGATGGGCCGCATCGCCTTCCTGCAGCTGCTGGTGTTCTCGATGCCGATCGGGCTGCATCACCTCTTCACCGACCCGCAGGTCGGCGCCGGCTTCAAGTTCCTGCATGCGGTGTTCACGGGCATGGTGGCGGTGCCGACGCTGCTCACGATCTTCACAATCTGCGCTTCGCTGGAGATCGCAGGGCGGCTGCGCGGCGGCCGCGGCCTGTTCGGCTGGGTGGCGGCATTGCCCTGGCAGCAGCCGATGGTGCTGGCCTCGGGCCTGTCGCTGCTGATGCTCGGGCTGGGCGGCGCCGGCGGGCTCATCAACATGAGCTACGCGATGAATG
Source organism: Variovorax ginsengisoli (assembly GCF_030486595.1). Lineage (GTDB taxonomy): Bacteria > Pseudomonadota > Gammaproteobacteria > Burkholderiales > Burkholderiaceae_C > Variovorax > Variovorax ginsengisoli_B. The sequence goes on from NZ_JAUJZH010000009.1 coordinate 149,517, forward strand.
CGACGGTGCACAACACGCAGTTCGTCACGGCGCACTTCCACCTGATCTTCGGCGGCGCGGTGGTCATCATGTACTTTGCCATCGCCTACGAGCTGTGGCCGCGGCTCACCGGCAGGGCGTTGCCGTCGGCGCTCATGCGGCTGCAGCTGTGGAGCTGGTTCGCGGGCATGCTGATCGTGACGCTGCCATGGCACGTCGTCGGCCTCATGGGACAACCCAGGCGCATGTCCTACTACGACTACACGGACCCGGCGCTGGCGCCGCAGGCGATCTGGGTCGCGCTGTCTGCAGTCGGCGGCTTCGTGCTCGTGCTCTCGACGCTGCTGCTGGTCGGCATGCTGCTCGCTTCGTTCCGAAGAGGCATCAGCGTGCAGCCACCGTTGCGCTTCTCGCTCGCCATCGATCCGCCGCGCAGCCTGCCTGCGTCCTTGAACGGATTCGGCGTCTGGGTGGTGCTGGTGGCGGCGCTCACGGTGACCAACTACGGCTTTCCGATTGCGCAGGCGCTGGCGGCGCGCGGCAGTGCGGTGGCGGCATTCCCGACGGGGGGGTGATGACCACCGGCTCGCGACCGCCCCCTCGCGACCGCAGGTTCGCGGTCTGGATCGGATCGATCGCGGCGCTGCTGGTCGCCGCCACGGCAGCGGGATTCGTCTGGCTGCCGGCGGTACAGGCCGGGCGCGACGGGCCCGGCTTGTGGGACGCGATCTGCAGTGCGATCGGGCTGCCCTCGCGCGGCGCGCGCGCCGTCGCGGTCGCGGGCGCCGAGCCGGCATCGAACGTGGCCTGGACCGCTGCCACGCAGCAGCTGCTCGCGGGCGCGAATCCTGGCCGGGGCGCCGCGCTGGCTGCAGCATCCTGCAACGGCTGCCACGGACCGGCCGGCGTGAGCGACGACGCCATCTTCCCGAATCTTGCGCGCCAGAGCAGGGCCTCGATCTACAAACAGCTGCAGGACTTCAAGAGCGGGCGACGCGATCCGGCCGTGATGGGCGCGTATGTGGCCGCTCTGAGCGATGGTGACCTGAGCGATCTGGCTGCGCACTATGCGGGCCTGCCCGTGCCGGGCACGGCGCGGGGCCAAGGGCAGGCGCAGCAGGCCCCGGTCGATGCCGCGACGCTGCGGCTGGTCGACCATGGCGATCCCATGCGCGGCATCGCGGCCTGCGCCGCCTGCCATGGACCCATGGGATTCACCGCCGCCGCACCGCGGCTCGAGGGCCAGCAGCGGGCCTACCTCGAGGTCCAACTGGAAGCGCTCGCCAGCGGCGCAAGGCACAACGACATCGGCGCGCAGATGCGCGGCATCGCTCGCCAGCTGACGGCGCGGGAGATCAGTGGGCTGGCCGCCTACTACGCGGCCGCGCCCGCCGGCGAAACCGATTCGCGATCGAAGTCGACTCGCACGAAGTAGTCCTGGAATCGGGGCTGCGCGGCCACGTACGTGGGTGTAGGTAGGCGCCCCTCTGGATGTTCGCCCCCCGAACTTTCACAATGGAACGCCGGGCGTGTCGAGAGTCACTCGACCCGCCCGGACCATTCAACCTGTTGGGGACATGCAATGAGCAAATCGGTCGCTGTCATGGTCGCAGGCCTTCCTGCCGTGGGACGCCTCGCCTTCGCAGCCGTCGTCGCCGTCTCGCTTTCGGGTCTGGCCCGGGCCCAGGGCGACGGCGGCAGCCAGACGGCCTGCGAGTTGCAATACAGCACCTGCAAGCAGACCGCGCGTGCCGACTACCAGTTCTGCCGCAATGCCTCAGAGAAGAATTGCCGCCAGCGCTTGAACCGGTCGCTGCAGAGTTGCAGGAGCAGCCAAAGCCGATGCGCCAACTCGACAGCGGGTATCCAGTTCAGCGGCTGACGGAGGACGCAGGAGGTCACCATGCGGAGCGCGCGATGGTGGCGACAGCGTCGGAAAAAGCTTGCCTTGGTCTCGCCGATCGCCGATATTCGCCCCAGCCGATGGTCTCCGTTCATCCTCAGACGGGCCTTTGGTCAGAGCCTCGCGGATGTTGCTCCATCGGCGATGGCTCGATTGATTCCAGTCGGCCCGTCGCGGGTTTTCCTGTCAACCGAAGGCACGAGGCCTTCGTTGTGCCATGACCTCCGCCGATGGCCGAGGCGAATCGCCCTTCAAAACACACCGAGGATATTCGATGACCAAACTTCTCGCAGTCATGCTCAGTGGCCTGTTTGCAGCAGGCGCCTATGCCCAGAACCCGGCTGGCACATCGTCGGAGCAACAACCGGTAACAAATAGCAAAGCGCAGAATCGCGCCCAGGCGAGGGTCGAGTCGCGTCCCCAGGGCAAAGTAACCAAGCCCGCGGGCGATCAAGCCAAGTCCGGTGAGATCAACCCCGAAGCGGCTGGCGGCAAGGCCGCCGTCGCAGGCCAGAACAGGGCTGACGCGAAGCCCCAAGGGATGGTGAAAAAGCCGGTGGGCGATCTGGGAACCACACCTGAACTCAATCCGGAGGCCAGCGGTGGCAAGGCGGCGGCAGCGGGGCAGGCCAAGATCGGTGCACGCGACGCGAAGGCTGCGGCGAAGAAGCAGGCCGCTACGAACTGACCGGCCTTGGCGGCGGGGCGACCTGGCCTCTGGTGGCCTGTCGTCCTCGCGCCGGGCAGTTCATTGCTTGACGTAGGCTTTCAGATTCTTGCACGCGCTTTCGAACATCGATTCGAAATACATCTTCGACAGCGGACCGCCCAGGCTGACCATCAGATGGGGCTCCATGGCAACGCGGTAGTTGAATCGGGTCTTGCCCGGCTCGATCTCTTCGAGTTGATAGTCCTCCGCCAGTGCATGGGCGAGCGGCATGGAGGTGCCGGTCGCGTAGAACGCCATGCGGCGCCCCGGCTCCCAGATGAAGAAGTGCTCGTCGATGCTGACAGTGGCCAGCGAGGCAGTGCGTGTGCTTCCGACGCCATACGGTTTCTCGCTGGTCCAAACCAGCTTGTGAATGGCGTGGAACCAGTGGGGCCAGGACTCGCCATCCTCGAAAATGGCAAAGACCTTGGACGGCAGCGCGTCGAGGTCGACAACGTTGCTGAACAGCATCGGCGCGGTGTCGAAGAATGCCGCGTCGACGGGGCGACATTGAAAGTGCATGGAAGCCTCCATGTGAAGCCAGACAACGGCCCCCCAAATGATCACCTCGCCCGAAAGGCTTCGGCCCGGGTAGCGAGGTGTTCGAAGCTGGCCCCTGTCAATGCAGCGGGCCAGCTCGTACCTCGCCAGGAGAGGCAGCGAGCGCAGTCTGCTACTTGGCGGCCGGCATGCCGGGGGTATTCGGCGGGGCCGGGTATTGGCCCGGCGTTTTGCCCGGATTGGCGGCCTCCCGGGCGTTGGCGCGCGCCTGACCCGCTGCTGCCGCCTTGCCCGAGCCGATGTCGTCATTCAGGGTGGAGTTCACTTCGTCACCACCGACCTTCTTGACCTTGCCCTGCGCCCGCGCATTGTCCTTGGCCTGTGCCCGCTCCTGCGGCTTGCTGTTGGTGATGACCTGTTCCTGCGACGATGCGCCCGGAGGGTTTTGTGCGTATGCGCCCGCCGTGAACAGGCCGGCGATCAAGGTTGCGAGAATCTTGCTCATTGAGGGCTCCTTGGTGGGGTTGAGGTGGCTCCTTGCAGCCATGGAGAACTACTGCCGACACAGGCCATTTGCGATGGACCGGCCAGGTCATTGTGTGAGTGCTTCCTCGACAAAACCATCCCGGCGGCCACGTACCGTCACGTACGTGAAAACTCGCGATGTCAGGCCCGGGCGCCCAACATGGCGGCGCCGCACACGACGACGAAGAGTCCGGCCAGCCGGGGCCACCAGGGCCTTGCGCGGCGCAGCGCGGCACCCAGCGCGACGCCCGAGCCATGCAGCAGCAGCGAAGCTGCGAGCATGCCCCCCAGTGCCAGCGCGGCCTCGGCCCCGCCTGCCAGTTCCCGGCCATGTGCGTGACCGTGAAAGAGCGCGAACAGGCCCACCAGCAGGCCCCGCCATCGACGCCGGCAGGTGGCGCCGTGTCATGACCAGCAGGCCGAGCACCAGCAGCGAGACCGCGATCGACGACTCGACCGCGGGGATCTGCACGCCGGCCATCCCGAGCAGCGCTCCGCCCAGCAGCATCAGCGCGAAGGCCGCCGGCGCTGCCAGCAGATCCGGCCAGCGACGGGCCGCGAGCGCGCTCCAGAGTCCGACGGCCACCATGGCCGCGAGGTGGTCCGCGCCGGTGAACGGATGCAGGAAACCCGCCGCCAACCCATGGTGAAGACCTGCATCGACGCCGGTGTGGGCGAGGGCTGGCAGCGGCAGGACGGCGATGAGCAGGAGGGTCGCGTGGGTCGATGGGCGAACGCGCTTCATGGGTCTGATCCTTGGATTTGAACGGGCCAGCCGAGGCTTGCAGCTCAGTGCCAGGCCCCCCGCCATTGCGGGTCGATCGCGATCCAGGCGGCGCCGTCGCCGCGATCCCACCCCACGATCCGGAGTTCGAAAGAAGGCCCGTCCGTGCCGGCGGCCAGCGGCGTCGGCGCGGAAGCAGCCACCGCGCCGCCCTGTCGACCGACGGCGGCGACCGCGCGCAAGGATGCGAGCACGCCACCGCCCGCGGCGATCCCGCTTCCGAGCATGAAGGTCCTGCGATCAATCGGCATGGCCGGTCTCCGGGTGAAGCGGTGCAGCAGCCAGCGGCGACTGCAAGAAGGCGGGCGTCGACGCCCATCGTCGGCGGGCGGCGGCCAGGATGCTCGTGGCTTCCAGCGCCTCGCCGGCCTGGATAGCGGCGGCATGGGCCTTCTCGAAGGCCCTCAGCGTCGGGCGGTTCGCGAGGTCGATGGCGGTCAGCTCGAAGGCCCGGCGCGCGTCGTTGCCGCTGCCGGCATAGAACTCCGCCGCGTGGTCCGCGAAAGCGAGCGGATGCCGCGCCAGCAAACGCTCGAAGCCGCTGCGGGCCGCCTCGGACAGGGCCTGCGCCTCGGCCGGCCGGCCCTGCGCCATCGAAACGTCGCCAAGACGCCAGCTCACTTCCGGGTCGGCACTCGCGAGCACCGGAAGCAACAGCGCGCGCGCCTCGGGGCAGCGTCCTTCGGCCGCTTCGATCTCGGCCAGATGCACGCGCGCCTTGACGTAGCCGGGCAGGTCCTCGATGGCCTTGGCGTACCAGCGGGCCGCCCGCGCGTGTTGTGGCCGGGGCGCGCGTTCACCCCACAGCATGCCGAGCAGGAAGCAGACCCAGGCCACCGCGAAGGGCGAGACGTCGCGGTAGGCGTCGAGGGCCCGGCAGTAGGCGCGCTCGGCCGCTTCGAACTCCCCGAGGTCCACGAGCAGCGAACCCAGCGGCACCCAGTCTTCCAGCCGGCCCGTTTCCCGGGCGTGGCCCCATCGCTGCTCCAGCAGGGCTTCCAGCGATACGCCGCAGGCCTGATCGATGCTCATGGCGAGCCTTTGGGCGGCGAGCGCGGGGCAGTGCAGCTGCGTTGCCCGTGCCAGGCAGTCCCTCGCGAAGACAAAGCGATGGGTCGAAGCTGCGACCTGGGCCTCGATGAGTGCCGTGCGCGCGGATTCCGGATCCATCCGGACCAGATGGCCCGCCAGCTGCTCCAGCCGGTCGTAGGCGTCGAGATCCCCGAGGAACTGCGCATTGAGCTGCTCCTGCTCGATGAGACCTTCGGCGATGCCCGCTCGCAGCGGCGCCTGCCAAAAGCGGTTCCATGACTGGGCCAGCGTGCTGCGCAGGTTGATGGCCGCGATGACGCCGTCGGTGGCCTGAACCGGGCCGGTCGCGAGAGCGGGCTCGGCGATCATTGCGGGACGCCGAATCGAGGCTTCAGGCTGTCGAGGCCAGTCTTCAGCAAGGTCGAACTGATGGTCTTCACGATGAGGTCGGGTTGGCCGCCCGGCATGTACTGGACGCGCCATTCGACCGAACTGCCGCTGCCCTTGGGCTTGACGTCCAGAACGCCCGTGTAGTCGGTGGCCGGGATGCCGGCGATGGACGTGTAGCGGTAGCTGCGCTTTGCGTTGTCCATCGCGTCCAGGCGCTCGATGATCTGCTTGCCGTCGATGGTCTCGATCGTGCGCAACTGGCCGACACCCGTGCCGGTCAACTTGATGCTCGCGATCAACGGGTGCCACTGCCCGCCGAAGCCGCCGATAAGTGCCCAGACCCGATCGGGTGGTGCGGCGAGGTCCACGGAGAAGGCGATGTTCTGCAGTTCCGCATTGGGCGCGGCGAGGTACGGAAAGCGCGTCGTCCCCGGCTTGGTCGCGCCGGTCGAGCCGCCCTGCAGGAATTCCCGGTCGTGGTTCACCATCCAGGTGAGCAGGATGTCGATGACATCGGAATTCACGGTCCGCCCGCCGCCGGTCTGATAGGGACGGCCCGCGAGCGTGCTTTTCTCGATCTCCAGGTGGCTGATGTTCGAGGTGGGTTTCGCCACGTCGATCGTCATGAAGTCGTCGAGGAACATGTTGGCGTTGGCGGCCAGCGCCGCAGGCGTCCAGTCCTCCTTTCCGTCGCGCGAGTCCCAATTCTTCAGGCTGTCGACCATGCGCTTTCGGAACAGGGGCATCAACTCCTCGGAGATCGCGAACGGCGTCTGCTGGTTCCACAGGTCGCGAACGTCGTCGGTGCCTTCCATGCCGTTGTTGTTCAGCCGCATGTTGGTCTGCTCCGGACGGCCAACCCAGTCGATGCGCGGCGGGTCGTGGCCGATGAAGCCGCCAGGCTTCGGGATCGGAATGGTTTCGGCGATGACCCCGAAGAGCGACCCCTTCGCCGGTTCCAGCACGCGGCGGGTGTCGAACTCGATCAGGAAGGTCAGCACGTTGTCGTGTTGAAGCAAGTTGGGAAACTTTTTCATCTCGGCCACGATCCAGGCCAGGTAGAACGGATCCGAGCGCAGTCCCGCGAACACGCGGTAGGTGCCATCGGACGAGGTCGAGCCGTTTTCATCGTCGACCACGAAGCGGATCGCCTGGCCACCGGGAACGGTGCAGGTGCCGCGCTGCACCGGCCGCTTGCCTGGCGTGGCGCGCTCCAGCACATCGAAGCGAAAAGTGAAGCGAAGCTCCGGATCGCTCGGCCGGAACTTGGTCTGCTCGCCCGTGCCGGCGATCGTCAGGCGGCGCGCGACGATGGCATGGTCGATGGCGTTCGAGAACATCGCCTGCGTGCCGGCGGACGGAAACACGTTCGCTGCCAGCACGGTGCGGTTGGGATCCGCCGGGCTGATGAAGGCAAACAGGTCGGTCAGGTCGGCCGAGGGGTCGCCGATCTGGCGCGGGCCGTCGACATGGTCGGACATGGCGTCGGGCCTTTCACTTTCGCGACCAGGGGCTGGTGCCCGTGACCGCATTCGGCGGGCCGCCGAAAGGAGTCGCGCGGCCGGGCTCTTCGGGAATCGACTTCAGGTATTCGACCAGTTCCCATCGCTGGGCGTCGGTCAGAAGCGGGCCGATGATGCCGTTGCCGAGCGGGCCGTTCTCGAACGAATGGCCGGCATTCGAATTGCCGCGCAGCGACGTGTCGAGCAGGAAGCTGCCGCTCTTGCCGCTGGTGTCCAGGCCAACCTTCACCGGATCGAATTCGCGGCCGACATAGAACTTCCGGGTCCGCTCCCTGGCTGGGATCAACATCTCGTAGAGGTTGGGCACCGAGCCGTTGTGGAGGAAGGGGGGCGTCGCCCACACGCCGTCGCGCGGCGCGGCCTTGTACGCTTCCTCCGTCTGGCGGGCGGGCGGCAGCTCGCGGTAGCCGTGGAGATTGATGGTCTGCTGCTCGTCGAGCTTCAGTTTCGACAGCGCCTTTTCCAGCACTAGGTTCTGCGTGATGAGATACAGGGCGCCGGTCGGAATGATCTCCCTGTTCTTGAAAGGCTCCGGCAGGTAGGGTGCGAGGTTGGCGGTGATGGCGTAGGGCCGCAGGTTGTCGAACTGCCCCGGGTCCGTGCCGACGTACTTCTGCGGCACCACGCCGACCTCCAGGAAGCGCTTGCCGTACTTGTTCGGTGCCGTCCACGTGTAGGGCCAGGCGTTGTGGCAACTCGCGCAATGGGTCGCGAACAGCGCTTTGCCGGCCGCTGCCTTCTGGCGGTCGATCCGGCCGAAGATCTCCTCCGGCCACTTGGGCGGTGCGAGGCGGGTCAACTGGTTCTCGATCTGCTGCAGGCTGAGCAGTTGCGCATTCGAATCGAAAAGCCCTTCCTCCGGCGTCCTGGAATGCAGGTTCATCGGCAGGTAGACACCCATCGATTCGACCAGGTTGCGGTTGGCTGGGTCCTGCTGCGACGCCCGCCACTGCGTCCAGGTGCCGTGCGGGGCATTCCAGAGGAACGGTGGCTTGGTCGGCGCGAGCGGCGTGGAGGAGTTCTGCGGGATGTTGGGCTCGATGGCCAACAACCGGTTGACGATGGCGGAGATCGCATCGATCCGGGATGGACCCCAGGCGATGGGCGTGGCGAGCGTGCGCGTCCGGTAGTCGTGGATGGGCATGGCTTCGCGTTCGAAGCGCTTGCCCAGTTCGCTCTTCGCGTCCGCGCTCATCGCGCCCAGCCTGGCCGCGAGGCGATCGAACTTCTGTCTGTCCGCCAGCGTGGCCTGCATCGCATCGTCGAGGGCGCTCACATAGGCCAGCATGTCGAAGGTATTGCCGACGCCGCCGTCGATGCGGATGCGCTTGCCCTGGAAGTTGAGTTGGCCGTTGTGGCACGCCGCGCACGTCAGGCCGACCTGTACGTCGTCCACGCCGCTGCCTCTCTTGACGATGGTCTTGCTCAGGCCGATCGGCAGCGCATCGGGGTTGTTCTGCGGATCGGCGGGCTGGGTGATCAGGCCGAAGCGATCGCTGTTGGCGTCCGAGCGGAACAGCTCCTGGCTGCCTGCCGTTTCGAGGTTCAGGAACAGGTCGTACGACATCACGGCCGAACCTTGCGAGACCTGGTAGTACCACGCACGTTCGGCGGGCGTCCAGCCCTGGTCGAGGAAGACCACGGGTCCCGATGGACTGGCTGCGGCTTGTGCCGCCGCGCCCGACGGCGCCAGGCTCAGCATGAGTGCGCATCCGGGTGCCAGAAGACCGAAGACAGCGATGGTGGAGCGACGCTTGCGAGACATGGGCACTCTCCGAAAACCGGCCGCCTTCCGGGCCCGTTCCGGCATTCTGAGACCGATGACGCCACCGACCTATCCCGGTGGACACGTAGGCCACGTACGTGGGGAGGCCAGGCAGGACACGTACGTGGTCCTGCGTGGCCGTCCGGATGGCGCGCGGCATCGCAATCCTGAAAATCCGCAGTGCGGGGTGCGAGCGCTCCGCCTACCGGACGTGAAAGGAAAACCTGAAATGAAAGCAGCCCAGTACACAGTTCTAGCACTGGCTTCGGCGCTGGCCTTCGGCGCGCCGGCCCTGGCGCAGCCGAGCACGCCTTCAGCCACCCCCAAGGTGCTGGATGTCCGTGACATGCTCAAGGAAGTCTCGATCTCCGCGCTGGTGACCGCGATCGACCCGAAGAACCGCATCGTGACGCTCAAGGGGCCGGAGGGGAATGAATTCGCGGTCATGGTCGATGCGCGGGTCAAGAACCTGGCGCAGGTCAAGGTCGGCGACATGGTCGATGCCACCTACATCCAGTCGGTGGCGCTGGACTTCCAGACCGGCAACGGGATACGGATGGCGACGTCGACGGCGGCCGTCGACCGCGCCCAGGTCGGACAACTGCCCGGCGGGGCTGCGATGAAGCAGACCACGATGGTGTCGAACATCTGGGCCATCGACCAGGCCAAGGGCACCGTGATGGTCCGGGGGCCCTTCGGCCACTTCACCGAAGTGAAGGTGAAGGACCCGGCGATGCTGAACGGCGTCAAGGTCGGCGACCAGATGAAGATGACCATCACGCAGGCGATCGCCACGTCGGTCGTCAGGAAGTCCTAGCCGCGTTCTTGCCGGACAGCCTGGTGGGCGTGTGACATGGCGGCTTCATTGGCTGTCTTCTCGCGCCATGGTTTGCTGTTGCCTCTGCTGGCAGGGATGGTTCTCGCGCTTGGCGCCTGTACCACCTACGGCGTGGTTGCCAATCAACCGCTGTCTCCAGGTCGGCAGGGACCGGTCTACTCGCTGGGTGAGTTCGCTCGCGACCCGCAGCGGCACTCCGGCGAGTTGACGCTGGCCGTTGCCTTCTCTGGCGGCGGTACGCGCGCGGCCGCCCTGTCCTACGGCGTCATGCAGGAATTGCGCGACACGCGCGTGCGCATCGACGGCAGGGAGCAACGCCTGCTGGATGCGATCAATGTCATCAGCTCGGTGTCAGGCGGGAGCTTCACGTCGGCCTACTATGGCCTCTACGGCGATCGACTCTTCGCCGACTACGAGCAGCGCTTCCTGCGCAGCGACGTCGAGGGTGCCCTGCTGCGCGGCTTGCTGAACCCGGTGCGGTGGTTCAGCAGCCAAGGCCGTACCGAAATGGCGGTCTCCTACTACCAGCAGACGCTGTTCGGCAATGCGACCTTCGGGGATCTGGCCCAGCGGCCGGCGCCACTGATCCTGATCAACAGTTCGGACCTGGGTTCGGGCGGCCGGTTCTCCTTCGTCCAGGAGTACTTCGATCTCCTGTGCTCGGACCTGAGCAGCTTCCCGCTGGCCCGTGCCGTCACGGCATCCAGTGCCGTGCCCGTGCTGTTCGAACCCGTGGTGGCGGAGAACTACACGGGATGCGCCGCCGGCATGCCGCCTTGGCTGGTGGCCGCGCAGAGGCGCGACGCCGACAACGGCTACCTGAGCATGGTGGTGCAGGATGATCTTGCCTACCGGAACAAGGTCACGCATCGCTACGCCCAGTTCGTCGATGGCGGAATCACGGACAACCTCGGCCTGCGCGCCCTGCTGGACGCCGTGGAACTCGCGGGTGGCGCCGAGAAATACCTCCGCACGCTCGGCATCGCCGCACCACGTCGCATCGCCATCATCTCGGTCAACGCCGCCGCCGACACCCCCGCGGGCATCGGGGAGAGCAACCGTGCGCCGTCCTTCGAGCAAACGATGAACGCCGTCACCAATGTGCAACTGGATCGCTACAACGTGTCAACGCTTCAACAGACGCAGCAAGGCCTCGAGCGCTGGACACGCGAACTCTCGACGCCCGAACGGCCCGTGACCTCGTACTTCGTCCGCCTCAGTTTCGAGGACGTGCCCAATCTGCCGCTGCGCCGGTTCCTGAACCGGATCCCGACCAGCTTCGCTCTGGACAAGGAACAGGTGGAGCGCCTGATCGCCACCGGGCGGGAGCTGTTGCGCAGCAACCCGGAGTACCAGCGCTTGCTGGCCGGTCTGCGGGCGCAGGCGACCGAGGCGAGAGGTACCGCGCCGTGAAGCGGCGTGATCCGCTGCAACGCCCTGGCTCGGGTCGCATGACCTTCAGCCGCCAGAGCGTCTACGTGTGATCGCCCGCATAGGCCGCACCCCGCTTCAGAAGCTCCGGCGTTCCGATAACCGCGTTGAGCTGGTCAAAGTCCAGCATCTGGCCGCGCAGCGGCTGCGTGGTGCCCTCGGCCTTCAGCGAGGCGAAGTAGTGCTGCAGGCCGGCTGCGACCCAGCGGGCCGTCCCACCAGGAAAGATCACGATGCGAAAGCCCAGCAAGCTCAGGTCGCCCGCACTGCTGATCGGCGTGTGCCCGCCTTCGATCATGTTGGCAAGGAGCGGCACGCGGTGGCCGAAACGCTCGCATGCCGCACGCATTTCCTCGCGGGAACGCAAGGCCTCGATGAATAGCGCATCCACGCCGCATTCGAGATAGGCCTCGGCCCGCTCGAACGCAGCTTGCGTGCTCTCGACGGCGACTGCATCGGTACGGGCCAAGACAAGCGTTTCGGCGCTGCGCCTCGCATCAAGAGCGGCATGCAGTTTGCCGCACATCTCCTGGCGGCTGACGAGCGTCTTGCCGGCCAAGTGGCCGCAGCGCTTCGGAAAGCTCTGGTCTTCCAGCTGGATCATGGCCGCGCCGGCACGCTCGAAATCGCGCACGGTGCGCTGCACGTTCAGCGCGTTGCCGTAGCCGGTGTCGGCATCCACGATCACCGGGAGCTGCACGCGATCGGTGATGCGGGCGAGTACGTCCGCCGTTTCGCTGGCGGTGGTCAGCCCAACGTCGGAACGGCCCAGCTGTGTGTAGGCGACCGCGCCGCCCGAGAGGTAAAGTGCCTCGAAGCCGGCCTGCTGGGCGAGGAGGGCAGTCAGTGCGTCGTAGACGCCTGGCGCGAGCAGAGGCAGGTCTTGGCGCAGCCGTTCACGCAGCCCGCTCATTCCGGCTTCGCTCCCGTTGCCTGGACGATCTTTCCCCAGCGGACGATCTCGCTCTTGACGAAACGGCCGAACTCCTCCTGGCCTGTGCCCATGGCGATGAGACCCTCGCTCTTGAAGCGTTCGCGCATGGCAGGCGAGCCAAGCGCCTCGCGGGCGGCGGCGGAGATGCGCGCCGCCTCGGCCGGCTGCATGCCCGCGGGCCCGAACAGGCCATACCAGGAGCTGAAGTCGAATCCGGGCACGGCTTCGGCGATGGCGGGCACCTCGGGGAAATCCGCCAGCCGCCGCTTGCTGGTCACACCCAATGCCTTTACCTTGCCGGCACGCAGAAGCTGTTGCACGCTGGCCACGCCGGAAATCACCAGGTCGATCTGGCCGGCCAAGACGTCCTGCAGCGCTGGACCGGTGCCCTTGTATGGCACGCCGGTGATATTGATGCCCGCGTCCAGTTTCAGCACCTCACTGGCGAGGTGATTGGAGCTGCCCAGTCCGGCAATGGCAATGTTGAGCTTGCCCGGTTTGGACTTCGCCAGCGCAATGAGTTCCTTGATGTCATTGGCAGGCAGGTCGGGACGGGCGACGAGGATGCCCGGCAGAGATGCGATGCCTGCCAATGGCGTGAAGTCCGCGACGGCATCAAAAGGCAGCTTGCCATACAGCGATGGGTTGATGGCGTGGCTGGTGTAGCTCAAGAGCAGCGTGCCGCCATCCGGCGGCGACTTGGCCACTGCCTGGGCTGCGATGTTTCCCGCTGCGCCAGGCCGGTTGTCGACGATGAACTGTCGGCCCAGCCGCCTGCTGAGTTCCAGAGCCAGCTCGCGGGCGACGATGTCGGTGCCGCCGCCGGGCGTGGCGCCCACCAGCAGACGGGTCACGGTCTGGGCCTGTGCCCACGGGGCGGTCAGGGCCGCCGCGCCCGCGCCCAGCAGGAAAAGTGTCTTGCGTCTATTCATGTCTTGTCTCCTTTTTGGGTGGCGCGAAGGTTGCTCCGCGTCAGCCGGCGTTCGCCGCAGCGGTCTCTCGCGTCACCATTGGCCGCCAGGGTCGCCAGGCCATGCCCAGTGCTCTGGCATGGCGCTCCTCGTAGGCCAGGAATTCGGGGCTGATGGCGCTGCCGCGCACGCCGCCACGCACGGCACCCGGGCGCACGTCCCCGTAGTACTCCTCCCACTGCGGGGGCAGTGGCTGCGATGAGGGGATCGACAGCCACAGGCGCAGCAAATGGCGCTTCTTGTCGGGCTCGTCGAAGTCCTCGAAGTTGGTGCGCGAATGGAGAGTGACGTAGTTGTTCAAGAGCTGCAGGTCGCCGCGTTCCAGTTCCATCGAATAGCAGAGCCTGTCGCTCGGCATCAGTTCGTCGAACAGGTCCAGGGCCTCGATCTGTCCCTGCGTCAGGCGTGGCACTTCCTCGAAGTCTCGCTGGGCCGCATCGGAGTTCTTGCGGTTGGTGCGGGCGCAAAAATGGATCGGGTCGTCACCGAAGATCGGGCAGCTGTAGAAGGGCAGCTGCGCCGGGTCCTGCGTGCCCTGGTAGCTGTGGAACCAGGGTTGTTGCAGCACCGGAATCAGGTCGGGGCGTAGCCGCTGCACTTCGTCGCGCAGCGCGATCGAGCTGATCACCTTGCTGGTGCCCCCGCTCTTGGCGGTGCGACGGCACAGCAGCGCGACCACGTCGCAGGAGTCCTGGTGGAAATCCAGGCCGGCATTGGTGTTGTAGCCGCGCCCCCCCTTGATCTTGTAGTTGCCGCCTGCGTCGCGCACGTCATTGATGATCTCGCTGGCGCGGTTCTGCGTGCGGCCCACGCCCATATACAGCCCCATGCCCCAGTAGGCCAGGCGAGTCTGCGCCTCGGTCCACCGCTGTACCGGAAATCCCTTGAGCAGGCACATGCCCCAGCGTTCCTGGGTCGTGTCGATGGCGCGCTTGAGAACCGCCCGCGACGCATCGGGCAAGGGAAAGTCTTCCTGATTCATTTCCAGCAGGCCCTTGCCTGTGCCTTCGGCATGGGCCAGTGCTGCATCGAAGCCCGCCACTTCCTCGGCGGCCATGCGGATGATCCATGACGTGTCGTTGCGAACGTCCTCGGCCAGCCATGGCCGGACTTGGAAGGGGGTGCTCATTGTGCTGCTGTCCTTTTCGGGTTGGTGCAGAGCCGGCGCGACGCGCGGCCACTCGATGAAGATCAGTCTAGGCTTGCAAGCGATCAATAAAAAGCGATGATCCTTGAATCCAAACGTCAGAAACTTTGATGAAGATCGAGACTTTTTCAACTCTGGACGCTGTGATCCGCAGTGGCAGCTTTGCGGGCGCCGCCGTGCAGATGAATCTCACGCCCAGCGCGGTGAGCATGCAGATGAAGCAGTTGGAGCAGTACTTGGGCGTAGCGCTTTTCGACCGGTCGGGCGCGCAGGTGCGCCCGCTGGTCACCGCCTTCGACGTGGCATCGGCAATGCGCGAAGGGCTGCTGCGGCTCGAGGAACTGCGGCGCCGTCCGTCCATGGCCATCGAAGGTGTGGTGCGGCTGGGCATCATCGAGTCGCTGCTGCCGTCCCTGCTGCCTGGCACGCTGTCGTCGTTGCGAGGGCGGCACCCGCGTCTTGCGGTGCGACCGCAGCGCGGCCGAAGTGCTTCGCTGATTGCCGACGTCAAGGCAGGGCAGCTCGATGCGGCTGTGGTGGCCATGCCTGCCAAGGGCGGCAGCGATCGCCTGAGATGGTGGCCGCTGGCGCGCCGCGACCTGATACTGATCGCGCCACCCGATTCCACCGAGTCCAGCCCGACGGCATTGCTGCGCCGCTACGACTGGATCCGATATGACAGAAACACGGTCACCGGCGCCATGGCGGCACGGCACGTTCTTTCGCTCGTGCCGGACAAGCGCGGCGCGCTGGAACTGGACTCGGCGCCCGCCATCATCGCGATGGTCAGCGGCGGGCTGGGCGTGGCGATCATCCACATGCTCGACGAATCCCTGCGCAAGGCCTACCCCGTGCGGCAGGTGTCGCTGGGAAGAAGCGCCCCGAGCCTGATCCTTACTTTGGTGAGCCGCAAGTCGAGCGAGGACGACAGGGCGTTGGTGGCGCTGCGCGAGGCGCTGGCAGAGCAGTTGTGACTACGGTCCTGCGCGCCTGTAGGTGCCCCGAGGCAGGCACGGGCTGGTGCCGGTCACCACCAGCTTCGTGAAGCCGAAGTCCGACCGGACCGTGTAGTCCTTGCCCTTGTGGGCATCGCCCGGCTGTGTGCGGTGGCTGAACTTCCTGCCTGGACATAGGCTGGACAGGAACTCGTTGCCCGAGTGCCCTCCGGCACGCCACGTGATCGTGGTGTTGCCGTTGACGTAGGTGCCCTCGAAGTCGTCGAAGGCCAGGGCGCAGGAACTCCAGCCGCCCGCGAGGACCATCGCGGCAAGGAGCGGCATCTTCTGGCGCAAGCGGTACGTTGACATAGGGCGCGTGGTGAGTGGGGTGAATTCTATGGCGGGCCCCGCCCAGTTCGCGGGACTGTGACGCTGCCATCACCACGTACGTGGTTCTAGGTGGCCGCAGGGATGGCGGGAGGCAGGTGCTCTTTCCAAAATTGGCCTGTCGCGATGCTGCCGCGAAGGAGATTCACATGCGCCACATGTCTGGCGGCCCGAAAGCGATCGACTTCAGCTTCCAGGGCCGGCCGGATACCGGCATCGCGCCGCGGGGCCCAGGTCCGCACGACCGAAGTGCCCCGGAGGGCAATTCGCATTGCACCAAGGTGCAATATCGCAACGCGATCGTCGCGGGGAAGATGGAACAAATGGCCTTGTTGCGGTCGCATCCCGGACGCAATCCCTTTCTCGATGGCATCCGTGAGGCTCTTGGAAGCATTGGAAGATCTGGCCGCCTGCCTGCGGGTGGCGGCCCGTTGCTCGCCCGCTGATTTCCCGAAATGGAGCGATGCGCCCTCGAGTCACTTCGCGGAAATCGAAAGATTGTGGTCCGACATCCGGCCATGGTTGCGGCGCGACCTGTCGGCAGCCAACGAGGTGAGCGAATGTCTCGGCGCGATGACTTCGGCTTTCGAGACCGGCGATGCGGTCAGGGTGCGAGAAATCGCCGAGGCTCTGTCCCGCATGGATCTGGTCGGGCTGCGATGACGAGGATTCTCGAGGCGTGTCCGTCCACGTACGTGGTCCTGCGTGCTCGCCGGGATGGTCGCTTCGCCGGGATGGCGGCACCATCGGTTACCGGTTCGGTGCAGCCCGGAACCGGCACCCTCAATGCCTCGGGGAGACGCCGAAGCCATGTCCACCACCGTCCACGTCCTCGGATTCAAGCAGGATGAGCGCGCGTGGATCGAATCGGCACTGGCACGCATCGCCGATGCGGTGGAGTTCGTGGACGACGGCGAGGAGTTCCTCGCCCGGCCGCCCAGTGGTCCGGGGCGGTGCCTGATCGCGTCGGCCGACGTCGACGAGGCCGCGACGCTCGGACTGGTGCGCGCACTGAGGCAACGCGGTGTGGATTTGCCCGTGATCGTCCTGGGTCCGCACTCCGCGTTCCGCACGGCCGTCGACATCGCGCGGCTGGAGGCGACGGACTTTCTGGAGCGGCCGGTCAGCGTGCGCGAGTTGCGGGCCGCCGTGCGCCGCATGCGATCGGACACCTCCTAGCGCACAGTTCGTCAACCCCACTCACCACGCGTACTTCATGCCCCCGCGCACTGTCCATGCCTGGTAGGACTGGTTGCCCCACTGCCATCCGACGTCGCCCCAGCCGGCCCAGCCCGGCTTGAAATCGACATTGACGCCCGCCTTGACCTCATAGCGGCTGCCCGGGTACATGTCGCGCACCGAGAACTGGTTGACCGTGAGCTCTTCGCCGGTGTTGTCGTACCACCAGTTGAACGCCGCATAGGGCCTCACGCCCCAGCCCCAATCGGGGGAGGAGGTGCTGCGCAGCCGCAGTCCGAGCCTGGACGTGTAGGCGCTGCGATGGGAGCCCTTGACGGCGAGGCCATTCGGTTCGAGGGCGACATACGAATGGTTGTGCAGATAGATGATCTGGCCCTGTGGTTCGAGCACCCAGTTGCCGGATGCTCCCAATGGCATGGCATAGCCGCCTTCGGCAGAGAACATGCTGATGTGCGAGTCGTAGCCCGTGCGGTCGAAGGGAAGGCCGGTATCGACCGTGTTGCTGAAGCCGGCGTACTGGCCCCACACGTCCGTGTACCAGCCGAGCCGGCTCCGGTCGTTCTGGTACCAGGTGCCGTACATGCCGATCGCGCCGCCTGAGAAGTCGCCGCGCGCCTGGATCGGATTGCCGAGGGCGTTGGCGTCCGTGCGCCCGCTGGCATAGCCGGCCATGGCGCCGAGGTGCAGGCGGTCCGCACCGCCGAAAAGCGACCATTTCGCGACGTCCGCGCCACCCTGCAGGACCCAGCCCATGCTGTCGGTGTCGAACCGGCCGTCGGCGCTGGTCGAACTCATCCCCTGGCCACCGGCGCGGATCCAGGCGTTGCCCGGGCTGAGTTGCAGCGGGTCGCCCCACCGATCCTGCAGGCTGTGCACGAAGGCGAAGCTCGTCATTCGCTGAATGCCCATGTAGGCGCCGGTTTGCGGCCGAGCGAGGGCGGCGATGCTGGCGCCTGGATTGCAGAGGGTCGTGGCGCCGGCAGGTGCCGGGCTGCATTGGGCGAAGGCGCCGCAACTGCCTGCACAGAGGGCGGCGGCGGCCGATATGCGTGTGCAGGCCCGGGCAAGGTGCGTCCCCGGCCCACCAGCCGGCCGCCGGGCCGGAGCGCCTCTGCCGGGCACTCGTCGAGACGCACATCCCATGGCCGAACCCTCCTTCGGACAGGCCCGGCGATCTGGATTGCCGGACGGCTCGAGGGATTGTGCGCGGGTCTGCCGGAGTCGTCACTTACCGGCAAGCGGAATGTGGCGTTCCGTCAACTATTGCTGGTTTTGAGGTTTCGACCGCAGGCCGTCACCCTTCAGCGAGGCGCGCTCTTTTGAGCCTCCGCCCGCACCTGGGCTGCATTGGGCAGGGTCGACACGACCTTGCTGTTCACCCGCGACCCGCTGGTCACGTTCTGATCGGGGGCGGCGGCAGCGGCCTCGGCCTGGGCCCGAACCACGGCGGGGTCGGCCGTCGAGGTGAAGGGATCGGCGCCGCGCGAGCCGCGTGTCACGTTCTGATTGGGCGCGCGCGCGGTGTCGACGGCCTGCTGCTGCACCGCCGCGGGATCGGCCACCGAGTTGAACGGTTCGGCGCCGCGCGACCCGCGGGTGACGTTCTGGTTGGGCGCGTGGGCGGCAGCGATCGCCTCGGCTTGCACGTCGGCGCGGCTGCGGCCGGCCTGGGCATGCACCGAGCTTGCGAGCATCCACGCAATGGCCGTGGTCGAGACGATCTTGATGATGGGCGAGGCTTTCATGTGTCGATTTCCTTGGATCGTTGCAGCGGCTGATGTGCCGGCTTCGACCGCGATGCTATGGGCCTCACATTGCGCGACGATGACGAACCGGCCCTGCCTGCAGATCCAGGCGCAAGTTGGTGATGATCGCGAGCCCGGGCTCCTTGGAGAGCGTGAAGCCGAATCGCCGGGCGAGCGCCAGCATGCCCCTGTTCTCCGACAAGGTGCTCCCGACCAGCCGCCTGATGCCAGACTGCCGGGCCAGATCGATCAATGCCGTGAGCAGACGCACGCCGAGCCCCTGGCCCTGCCAGTCGTCGGCGATCACGATGGCGATCTCGGCCTCTTCGTCGGCGCCCTCGATGACGTAGCGCGCAACCCCCACCTGCCGTTCCAGACCATCGACGAAGACCGTCGCGACCATGGCTCCCTCACGCGATCGATCGATGTCGGTCCAGCGCCGGAGCTCTTCGTCCGACGGCTTTCTCGCCGACATCAGGCGTTGGTAGGCAGTGCGTGGTGAGAGCCCATCCACGAATGCGCGTTCGCGTTCGAAATCTTCCGGCTCGATCGGCCGGACATGGATGCCGCGCCACTCTTCGATGCCTTCCCCATGGAAGCCGGGAAGCCGGGAGTCGATACGGACGCCGGATGCGAGAGGACTCAGGGGGGACATGGTGGCTTGCTCCGATGGGCTGGGGTGTCTCGAATCTAGTCGTCGGGTTCTTCCGGAAAAAGGCGGTCCGGGGCAATGCGGTTTTGCGGTGGCTGAAAAAGTCGCCTCGCGTTCCTGCGCTCTATTGACGCGGCTGAAAAAGCGTTTTGTGCCGCGCGGCCTTACCGATCGGCAGCCGGCTTTCTACAGTCACGCCTCCTCAACCGGGAAGCCCTCATGATCATCGACGCCTCGACCCTCGACCCGACCTCGGCCTACAAGCTGCTGATCGGCTCCATCCTGCCCCGCGCGATCGGCTGGGTCAGCACGCAATCCCGCGAGGGCGTGGCGAATCTCGCCCCGATCTCCTTCTTCACCGCCGTCGGCCGCAAGCCGCCGATGGTCTCGCTGTCGCTCCAGCCGCGCTCGGACGGCGTGACGCTGAAGGACACCTTCTTCAACATTCGGGACACCGGCGAGTTCGTGGTCAACATGGTCACGCTGCCGCAGGCGCACGCCATGCACAGGTCGGCCTTCGAATTCGACTCGGACACCGACGAGTTCGCTGCGGTCGGACTGGAGAAGGAAGCCTCCGTGGCGGTCAGGCCGCCGCGCGTCAAGGGCGCACCCATCGCACTGGAATGCAGGCTCGACCGGCTCATCCCGATGGGGGACCTGGGGGACCACGTGGTCTTCGGCGAGGTGGTCCGCTTCCACATCCGCGACGACGTCTATCTCAAGGGCGGACGCATCGATACCGGCGCGCTGCAGGCCGTGGGCCGCCTGGCGGCCGAGTACACGCTGGTGCACAACGCCTTCACGACCCCGCTGGACGAACAGCTGCTGGCGTCGCTTCGCGGGCAGCGGGCAGGGCGCCTCGACGGCCATGCCGACGGCTATTCGCCGATCGACAGCAAGGAATGGTCCGCCTCCGGCGCGACGCGCTGAAACCCGAATAAATGACACAGGAGAATCGAATGACCGCATCCCATCCCTCCGTTCCAGACGAAGCTCGCGCCGGCGCGCCGGGTCCGACACTGGTCTTCGTGCACGGATTCCTCGACGGCGCCGCCGCCTGGGACGAGGTGGTCGCCGAACTCGGCGAGCGCGCGGCAGATGCGCTGTGCGTCGAGCTTCCGGGCATGGGCCTGCGGGTGGCCGAGTCCGGTCCGTACAGCCTCGACGGTTTCGCTGAAGACGTCGCCAGGCAGGTCCGCGCGCTCGCCAGCCCGGTGGTGCTCGTCGGCCAGAGCATGGGCGCGCAGGTTGCGGAACTGGCGGCAGGCCTGCTCGGGTCGCAGGTCCGCGCGCTGGTGCTGCTGACCCCGGTGCCGCTCGTGGGCACCGACCTTCCCGACGAGGCCATGAAACCCTTCCATGCACTGGGTGGCGATCCCGATGCCCAGCGCGGCTTGCGGCGCCAACTGGGCGTCCGGCTCGATGACGAGAAGCTGGAAAAGCTGGGGCGGCTCGGCGACCCGGTCGCGGCGGCCTCGGTCGGCGTCTTCGCCGACCTGTGGAACCAGGGCCATGCGCTGGGGGCCCAAGCCAGCCGGCATCACGGACCGACGTTGATCGTCCGGGGTGAACTCGATCCGTTCGTCACCGCCGAAGTGGTCGCGCAGGCGGTGCTGCCGCGCTTCGAGGCGCCCACGGTGGCGTCCATCGGCGAAGCGGGCCACTGGCCGCACGTCGAGCAGCCCAAGGCCTTCGCTGGGGTGCTGGCCGAGTTTCTCCGGGCGCTGGACGCCCGGCCGACCGCGGCGCCCTCGCAAGGCTGGACCCGCGCATTCGCGCAGAAGTCCTCCACGGCGTTTGCGGAGGCCTTCGCGAGCGACATCGTGCTCGAAGCCAGTGTGCTTGCCCATCCGGTCGTCGGCGCCGAGCAGGTCAAGACCGTCATGGGCGCCGCCAGCACGATCTACGAGGCGCTGGCCTTCACCCAGCAATCGACCAGCGGCCCGCGCACCTACCTCGAATGGGAGGCGCAGGCCTTCGGGGGCGAGAAGCTCTCGGGCGTCACGATCCTCACCCGCGACGACGAGGGAAAGATCGTCCGGGCCGCCATCCACCACAGGCCGTTGGGAAGCGCCCTGAAATTCTCGGCCGAACTCGGCCGCCGGGTGCAGGGCCAGGTGGCGGCCAGCCACTTCTTCGGCGCGGCCCACCCCAAGGACTGAACAGGAGATCGACATGGTGAAACGTACAGATGTGGAATTCGAGGTCGACGGCGGCGTCAAGCTGCGCGGCTGGCTCTTCGTGCCGCCGGGCGAAGGCCGGCGTCCCGCCATCACGATGGCCCACGGCTATGCCGGCGTGAAGGAGCACGGCATCGAGCCGTTCGCCAGGGCATTCGCCGAAGCAGGCTTCGTCGTGCTGCTGCATGACCACCGCGGCTTCGGCGCGAGCGAAGGCCTGCCGCGGCAGGACGTCGATCCATGGCGGCAGGTCGCCGACTGGCGAAGGGCCATCAGTTATCTGGAGAGCCTCGAAGTCGTCGACCCGAAGCGCATCGGGCTCTGGGGCACGAGCTATGCCGGCGGGCACGCGATCGTGCTGGGTGCGACCGAGCGCCGACTGCGCTGCGTCGTGGCCCAGGTCCCGACCATCAGCGGCTTCGAGCAGGGCCTGCGCCGCATAGCGCCGGAGAACATCCACATCATCGAGGAGATGTTCGCAGAGGACGACCGCGCGCAACTGCGCGGAGAACCGCCGCGCCGGCAGGCCATCGTGAGCGCCGATCCGGCCATTCCCGCCGCTTACCGCGCCAGCGACGCGATCGATTTCTACCTGCAGCCGGTGCCCGAAGGCGCCTGGGAGAACAACGTGACGGTGCGATCCACGCGCGCCGCGCGGATGTACGAGCCCGGCCACTGGATCGCACGCGTCTCGCCGACGCCGCTGCTGATGGTGGTGGCGACACGCGACACGATCACGCTGACCGACCTCGAACTCGCCGCCTACGAGCGCGCGCTGCAGCCCAAGCGGCTGGTGACGATCGAGGGCGGTCACTTCGACCCCTATCTGGGCGGCTTCAAGGCCTCCAGCACGGCGGCCGTCGAATGGTTCAGGCAGCACCTGAGCTGAGTTTGCCCATTGACCCTAGAGAGGACCCGCCATGCCCCACCTGACTGTCGCCTTCGACGAAAACCTGGCCACCATCGTGCTCGACCGGCCGCCCCAGAACCGCATCGACGACCAGATGATCGACGAGCTGGCCGCCGCCGTGACGGCCATCGAACGCAGTGAGGCTCGCGCGGTGCTGGTGCGCAGCGAGGGCGAGAACTTCTCGTTCGGCGGCGACATCATGAGCTGGCCGGGCGCCAGCGTTCGCGAGCTGCGCAGCCGTTTCGAGCACTACCTGTCGGTCTTCAACCGCTTCGAGCGGCTGCCGATGCCCGTCATCGCGGCGGTGCAGGGCCTCTGCTTCGGCGGCGGGCTCGAGCTGGCGGTTCGAGCGGACATGATCTTTGCGGGCGAGTCGGCGACCTTCGGCCATCCGGAACAGTCGCTCGGCATCGTGACCGTGCTCGGCGGCATCTACCGGGTCGCCGAACGTGCCGGCCGCTCGCGAGCCTCCGAATGGGCGATGACCTCGGAGCGGGTGCCCGCGGCCACGATGGAGCGCTTCGGCGTGGTCAATCGCGTGGTGGCGGACGCCGATCTGCTGAAGGAAACGCGTGAGTTCGCGCGCAAGGTCTCGGTGGGGCCCACGCGTGCCTACGCCGCGCACAAGGCGCTGCTGCGGGCCTGGGCGGTGGGCGGCGTCGCCTCGGCGGACGACGCCATGTTCGACATCGCCATGCCGCTGTTCGAGACCGACGATGTCCAGCGCGGGCTGAAGTCGGCGGTCGATGCGCTGAAGGCCGGCAAGCCGCGCCCGGTGCTGGCGTTCAACGGCCGCTGAAGTCCGCGATCGATCTATGATGGCCCTCCGTCTCAACGGAGGAGCCTCAACATGGACCGCATCGCCGCGATGAATGCCTTCGTCCGGGTGGTGGAGGCAGGCTCCTTCACCAAGGCCGCGGACACGCTCGACGTCCCGAACGCCACGGTGACCCGGCTGATCCAGGGTCTCGAGGAAGACCTGAAGGTGCGGCTGCTGCACCGCACGACCCGCTCCGTGACGGTCACCCCCGAAGGCGCGATCTACTACGAAAGGGTCGTGCGCCTGCTGGCGGATCTCGCCGACATCGAATCCTCCGCGCGCCTGTCGCAGGGCAAGCCCTCGGGCAAGGTGCGCGTCGAGACGGCCGCCGCCATCGGAGCGATGGTCATCGTGCCCGCCATGGCCGACTTCCAGCGCCAGTACCCGGACGTCGAAGTGGAGCTCGGTGTCGGCAACCGGCGCGCCGACGTCGTCGCCGAAGGCGTCGACTGCGCCATCCGTGCCGGGGAGGTCAGCGAGCAGCTGATGGTGGCGCGGCGGATCGGCGTCTTCCGGTTCGTCACGTGCGCCACACCGGCCTTCCTGGAGCTGCACGGCGCGCCGACGACGCCGGAAGAACTGCGCGAGCGGCCGGCTGTCGGGATGATGTCCGCGCGCAGCACCCGCGCGCTGCCGTTTCGCTTTTCCGCCGGCGACGCCGCGACCGACCTGGTGCTCGATCACAAGCTCGTCGTGAACGACACCAACTCCTACGTCGCCGCCGGATTGGCGAGCCTGGGCATCATCCAGGCGCCGAGCTATGCGGTGGGTCCGGCGATCAAGGCCGGGCAGCTCGTGCCGCTGCTCGAAGACTGGTGCACGCCGGCGATTCCGGTGCATGTGCTCTACGCCCCGAACCGCTACCTGAGCGCCAAGGTGCGGGTGTTCATCGACTGGACCGTCGCGCTCTTCGAACGCAACGACGACCTGCGGCTGCGTTGAGATCAGCTCGCGCCTGAATCCCCGAGCAGGATCGCCGCCTGCAGCCGCTCCATGCCGGCGTCGCGGATGCCCAGCCTTTCGAGCGTCCGCAGCGTCGCATCGAAGTACGCGCGCGAGCTGCCGATCGCGCCGTTGCCGGTGCGGATCAGCCGCGCGATGTCGGGGATCGGATGCCCTCCGATATAGCGCTCGTGCCGTCGGTCGACGACGAAGGTCAGGGCCCGAATCGCGCCTGCGCCGTTCTTGGCCGGCACCCAGTGGGCGTCGTAGGTGCCGGCGAACATTTCCCGTCGCCAGAGCAGCCGCAGCTCGGTGCGCACCTTCGCCGCGTCGATGCGGTAGAGGACCCCGCGGCAGGCGCCGCCCCTGTCCAGGCCCAGCATGGCACCGGGCGCCTGCTGCGATCCGCGCCCCAGCAAAGTGCGGATGCAGAAGCTGCGGTGCCAGCCTTGCACGCGCCCGATGCTGGCATGCGCCGCATCCATGGCCGGGTTCCACATGAGCGAACCGTAGCCGAAGACGTGCAGGTCCGCGCCCGGGTCGTGGGCGCCGAGCGCGGCTTCGAGCGTCTGCTCCATTTCGGCGTCGGTCCTGATCCTGACGCCTGCCGGCGGATTGGCCCGCAGCGACTCGATCATCGAACCGGTGATCAGCCGTTCGCGCGTCAGCAGGTGATCGGCGTCGAGGGGAATCGGGATGCTGTCCATGCGAGATGACGTGGCGTGTTCGTTCACGGCACTCTACCGATAGGAGCGATGCCGAGACAGCGTGCGCGGCTCAAAGCGCCATTGCGGAATCGACAACAATCGCTGCACCTCACGCGGCCGCCGAGGCGGCGGTGTGGCGCGCACGCGCTGCTCGCTTGAGGGCTTGCGGCGGCTGCCCGAAGATGCGCAGGAATGCCCGTCGCATGCGTTCGGGGTCGGAGAAGCCGGTCTTGCTCGCGATGCGTTCGATGCTCAATGTGTCGGCCTCGACCAGGATGCGGGCCGTTTCGGCGCGCAAGCGCTCGACGGCGCGCGCGGGCGATTGCCCGGTGCTCTGCCGGAACTCGCGACTGAAGTGGCGCGGGCTCATGTGCGCGGCGTGGGCCAGCGTCTCGACCGACAGGTCCCTGTGCAGGTGATCCTTGGCGTAGGTCAGTGCGGCCTGGATGCGGTCCGACTGCGACTCGAGCTCCGACAGCATCGAGAACTGCGATTGCCCGCCGGCCCGGCGATGGTGCACGACGAGCTTCTTCGCCACGGCGCGCGAGACGTCGACGCCCAGGTCTTCCTCGACGAGCGCGATCGCGAGGTCGATGCAGGCGGTCATGCCGGCCGAGGTCCAGACCGTGCCGTCGCGCACGAAGATGCGGTCTTCTTCGACACGCAAGGACGGGAACTGGCGCTGGAGTTCTCTCGCAAAGCACCAATGGGTGGTGACGCGCCGCGCATGGAGCAGGCCGGCGTTGGCCAAGACGAATGCGCCGGTGCAGATGCTCGTCATGCGCCGCGTCGGCTCGATCGCGCGCGCAAGCAAGCGCAGAAGCTTCGGCGACGACGTCGGCACCACGGTGGCCCCTGTCACGAGCAGCGTGTCGTAGGCGCCCGGGTCCAGCGCGATCGTCTGGACCGCGGCGCCGAGCGAGCTCTTGACGGCGCCGCCGCCCTCGGAGACGACATCGATCTCGTAGGCCGGATCGGCCACTTCGAGGTTGGCCATCTCGAAGACCGAGGCCGCCGCCATGTCGAGGATCTGGAAGCCCGGAAAGACGACGAGTCCGATGCGTTTCATGTTGGCTTAAAACGAGGGAAGTTTGTCATTCAGGACAGACCTTACATCGCTATCTTCGAACCTGTCAATCCACCCGACTCGAAAGGACTCCAGATGAAACCGACCGACCACTCCAAGCCCATCGCACTGGTCACGGGCGCCTCCAGCGGCATCGGCGCGATCTATGCCGACAGGCTTGCCAAGCGGGGCCATGACCTGATCCTCGTGGCGCGCGATGTCGCCAAGCTGAGCGCGCTCGCCGAGCGCATCCGATCCGAATCGGGCCGCCATGTCGAGCTGCAGCCCGCCGACCTGACGGCCAAAGACGACCTGCGGCGGGTCGAACAGCGGCTGCTGTCAGACGACCGCATCGAACTGCTGGTCAACAACGCGGGCGTGGGCGCCACCAGCGCGCTCATCGACTCGGACCCCGATCGGCTCGAGGACATGATCCAGCTCAACGTGACGGCGCTGGCGCGGCTCACCCGCGCCGTTGCCGTGGGCATGGCGCGCCGGGGAAAGGGCGCGATCATCAACATCGCGTCGATCGTGGCGGTGGCGCCCGAACTGCTCAATGGCACCTACGGCGGCAGCAAGGCCTTCGTGCTCGCCTTCACGCAATCGCTGCACCATGAGCTGGGTCCGAAGGGAATTCGTGTCCAGGCCGTGCTGCCGGGGGCGACCAGCACCGACTTCTGGAACGTTGCCGGCACACCGGTGGAACACCTTCCCGGCGAGATCGTGATGCGTGCCGAGGAGATGGTCGATGCGGCGCTCGCCGGCTTCGATCAGGGGGAACTGGCGACCATTCCTTCGCTGCCCGACCTCGGCGAATGGGAGCGCTTCGATGCGGCTCGCAAGGCGCTGGGTCCGAACCTGTCGCGCTCCCATGCCGCGCAGCGCTACCAGGCCGCGACCGCTCACGTTCTGGAGGCCGCATGATGCCGCTCGCCAGGAGCGCGTGAGCTTCCGTCTTCCCAAAAGAAAACGCCGTCTGCGAGAACCGCAGACGGCGTTTGTACGTGGGGCCGATTTACAGGGGCAGCTGCTGGCCATGCGCGGCAGCAAATGCCTGGGCGCGCACGGCGGAGCGATCGACCGCGCCCGAAGACACGGAGGTGACGCCTTGGCCGTAGCCCTCGGCGTACGGATTCGCGCTGTGGGCGGCGGCGACCGCAGTGCTGCGGACGGCACCGCGACCGGTCAGGCCGGTCGGAGCGGCTGCCACGCGCGAGGAGACGGCTTCGGCATAGGGGTTGTCGCTGTGTGCGGCAACCACGGCCTGGCTGCGCACATCGGCGCGCGCGTTCGCAGAGACGGGCGCTTGCACGCCCTCGTAGGTTTCGGCCTGGGCGCCGATGGCGGCAAGGAGAGAGACTGCGGCGGCAGCGACGATCTTCGTGGTGGTGTTCATTTCAGGTCCTTCAAAAGCTTGGATGAATCAGGACAGTGAACGACCGCCCTGTGGGGAGAAGTTTGCGGCAGAACGCGGCAAAGAAAACCCCTTGATCCCGCACTTGTCCGTTGATGAACTCGAAACAATCGAGGCGTGCGTTCTCTGCGGGGCTACGCGAGGAGCAAGGCAACGCCGAACGCGATTCCCGCCATCGAGAACGTCGCCAGCAGACAGGGAAGAATGAAGAGAGCGGCGCCGAAGTCCCCGTGGTGCGCTTCAATGGATTTCCATAGTTTCATTGCTGTCTCCTTGCGGTTCCTGGGAACCTTCGAGATCACTCTAGGCCTGGGCGGCCTCGTTTTCCAGTGGACGCTTTGAAATGGACTTTTCGTCGGCCAGGAACAATGAACGATTCGATGGAATGAGTGGTCGCCGCGGCACGAAAGCCGGCGTTCGAGCATCTCAGGCGAGATAGCCAGAAACGCCATCCCACAGAAGCTTCAGAGCCGTGAGGATCAACAGGCTGTAGGAGGCCCGGTACATCTGGCGCTGATCCAGCTTTTCATGCAGTCGCCAGCCCAGCCAGACACCTGAAGGGATGGCAAGCAAGCAGATTCCCATCAGGATCCAGACCTGTCCTGCCGGACGGGACAGCAGCAACCACGGCACGGCCTTCAGGATGTTTCCCACCGTGAAGAACATGCTGGTCGTCCCGGCATAGAGTTGCTTGCTCAGGCCCAGCGGCAACAGGTACATGGCCAGCGGCGGCCCGCCCGAATGCGCCACCATGGTCGTGATGCCGGACGAGAGGCCGGCGGCCACGGCCTTGGGCGACGAACGCGGCCGCACCTTCACCTGACCCCCGCTCTTGAACCAGAGAGCGACGAAAGTCAGGGTGATGGCCGCCATCACGATGGCGATGGCGCGGTGGTCCAGAAAGCGAAACAACGCATAGCCGATGCCGATGCCCGCCACCAGCCCCGGCACCAGCAACTTCAGGTCCGGCTTGGACCAGGTGGAGGGCTTCCAGTAGCGCAGGCTGAACAGGTCCATGGCGATGAACAGCGGAGCAAGCAGGCCGCCGGCCTTCACCGGGTCCATCACCAAGGAGAGCAGTGGGATCCCGACGATGGCAAAGCCGCCGCCGAAGGCGCCCTTCATGAAGCAGATCAGGAAGACGCCCGCGAAGGTGACGAGGATGGTGGTAGCGCTCAGGTCCATGGTGCTGTGTGCCGGTCGGTGCGGTGCGGGCTGTTCGGTGTGCTTGAAGCCCGAATATCCGGCCTGGGCGGCACAATGGGAAGTGCCAGTTCCTGGGTTTCTTCATGGGCCAGTTTTCACAGCCACCCCTTGCCGGCGCGCGCGGCGCCGAGCGTCGCATCTACCGCATGCTGCGTGCGCAGATCGAGGAGGGCGTGCTCGCTCAGGGCACCAGGCTCGCATCGACGCGGGCCCTGGCGGCCGAACTGGCCGTTTCGCGCACCACGGTCACGGCCGCCTACGAGCAACTGGCCGCCGAGGGTTTTGTCCAGACGTCGGCCGGCAAGGCCGCGCGGGTAGCCAGCGCCATCGGCGCGGGGAGCAGACGAGAGCATGCGAGATCGACGCGGAAAGAAGATGCGGCGCCGACGCTCTCACTCTACGGCCAGCGGGTCGCGGCCCTGCAGCCCTACAGCATGTCGTCGCCGCTGGCCCGCATCGACTTCAGGTACGGCGCGGTGGCTTCGCGTGATTTTCCGGCGCTGGGTTGGCAGCGTGCCTACCGGAGCGAACTGCTGCAGCGCCAGGAGAGTCGCCACGACAGCCAGCCCGAGGGCGAAGAGCGCCTGCGCAGTGCGCTGCACGGCTACCTGCGCCGCGCGCGTGGCCTGGCCTGCACGGTGGACCAGATCCTCATCGTGCACGGGTCGCAGCAGGGCCTGGACCTGTGCGCCCGGCTGCTGCTGAATCCGGGTGACGCCTTCGTCTTCGAAGATCCGGGCTATCGGATGGCGCGCTACTGCTTCGAGGCCACGGGCGCGCAGGCCTTGCCGGTGCCCGTCGATGCGTGCGGCCTGGACACGGCGAGCCTTCCGACCGACGGCCGCGCGCGCCTGGCCTTCGTGACGCCGTCGCACCAGTTCCCGATGGGCGCTGTGCTGCCCATCGCGCGCCGGCTTGAACTGCTGCAATGGGCAAGCCGCCACGGCGCGTGGATCATCGAGGACGACTACGGCGGGGAATTCCGCTACGGCCAGCGACCCATCGACGCGCTGCAATCCATGGACACCGACAGCCGCGTCATCTATGCCGGCAGCTTCTCCAAGGCCCTTTCGCCGCAGTTGCGCCTGGGCTATCTGGTGCTCCCGCGAGAACTGAGGCGGGTCTTTGGAGAAGCCAAGCGACTGACGGACCGCCACTCGGCCCGCTGGGAGCAGAACGTGCTGGCCGCGCTGATCGAGGAAGGCGCGTATGAGCGCCATGTTCGTCGTCTGCGGCGCGAGAACGAAAAGCGCCGCAAGGCGCTGCTGATGGCTGTCGAAGAGCAGCTTGCGGGTCGCGGGCAACTGATCGGCACCGCCGCAGGCCTGCACGGCGTGCTCATGCTGCCCGCACTGAGCGCCCGGGACGAACCGGCGCTGCAGGCGGCCGCGCTGGCGCGTGGGCTTGGCGTCTATCCACTGTCGCCGCTTTTTGCCGAACCTGAGACTCGAACGCGCAGGCGACCCGCCGGTCTCATTCTTGGCTATGCCGGCCTGACGGTGCCTGAGATCCATGAAGGCGTCGGCATTCTGGCCGCAGTGATTCGTCAGTGCCTGGCTCTGCCGCCAACGCGGTGACTATTCCGAAAGCGTGAAAAACGGATTGCGGCAAAGCGGCTTTTTCTCTCGCGGTGCCTCTCCTACAGTGCGTTTGTCGTCTTGCGAGACGCAACCCGTCAAACCTCCGAGGAGCCACCATGCACCCCCTGCGCAAACTACGCGAATCCGGTAGCGCCACACCCGCCCAGGTGAGCACGCTGCTGGCCGAGAACGTCGTATTCAACAGCCCGATCCTGGTCCGCCCGATCGAGGGGCGGGAACCCGTCGCAGCGATCTTTGCCCAGTCGAGCTCCACGCGCGGCAGCGGCACCTACACAGCGGAGTTCAAGCTCGATGACCGCACCACCTTCTTGCGCTGGGAAGGGACCATTGAAGGCCGCAAGCTCGAGAGCCTGGAGGTCATCGTGGACGACGAGCGAGGACTGATCGTGGAGCGCACGATTGCGCTGCGTCCGTATCCGGCGCTGAAGCTGTTCCGCGACGCCATGTACGCATCGCTCAAGGACAAGCTGCCGCCCGATGTGTGGGACTACCCGACGCCTTAGCCGCGTCGTTCCTGCCGACTCCCCGGACAGGCACAGCATCAAGACGCAGGCTGCAGTTGATCGAGGCCAATCCAAAGATAGTTCGCTGGCCGTCGGGCCTTGCGGTCACCGTCATCGCTGACCATGATGATTCCCGCAGCCCTGTCAATGACCGCCGGGCTCACCCCCTCGACGCGCGCCAGGTCCTTCAGACCCGGAACCACGAGGCGGCCCACAGCGTTGCTTCGCCAGCCATTCCAGAGCCAGAGAGAGAACTGGCCAGGCGCGCGGGAAACGGGTCCGCCGATGACCAGGTACTGTCCCAGTGCGGGAAGGAAAGACAAGGCGCGGATGCCATGGCCATCGAGGTCCAGTTCGTCGAGTTGGGGCGAAAGGCGGGGCTCTTCCCCCGCCTCGAAGATCGCCGCCGGATTGACGATCGCGGCAATGATCGCGCGGCCTTCATGCAGCGGGCTGCGAAATCCGATCAACAAATGATGCTCGATCGGATCGAATTCCAACGCTTCGATGTTGAGACCGCCAGCGGCTTTGACCTCCCGGATCCCGGCGGCTGAGGCCAGCACAGGATGCTGCTTCGTCAGGGCTTCCTTCAATCCTCGAACGACCCTCGGTGCGACGACCCGATTCCCCTCGACCCGGAAGCGCACCAGTCGCTCGCGCGATTTCTTCGCGTGGCCCTCGTCGTCACGAGAATGCGAGGTGATGGCGTAGAAGAAGCCCGCTCGATCCAAGGCAAGGCCCTCAAGATCGTCCAGTTTCCAAAAGTCACTGAAGAGCTGGAGCAGGGTGGCGGTGAGCGCAACGCTGTGGACATTGCCTGCGTCGATCGTGACCAGAGTGAATGGATGGTTCTTCTCGTCTTCGACCACAAGAAGACGCCCATCCGGCAATTGCCGGATCGCAGACGGCTCGTAGACGCCGGTCAAGGGTCGGAAACGCGGTGGTTCGAAGTTGGCCACCGGGCATTGTCTACCCATAGGTCGGCTCCCCACAAACACGCGGCGCTCGGAATTCCGATCGGCTCTCCCAGCATCACGATGTCTGAAAAGGGGGGGAATACGGCATTTGAAAGTCGGCGAGGACACCTATCTTCGAAATGCGAATGCTTGGTGGGATCGACGGGTACAGGCATTGACCAGGTCCCGTCGAAAACCGACCTGCACTGAATCGCTGCGAATGACTCCCAATCTCCCATCCATCTGAAGGAATGATCATGATCAATGAGATCGACAAGGTTCTCTACACCGCCAAGACCCACACCACGGGCGGACGCGATGGCGCTGGAAAGTCCAGCGACGGCGCTCTCGATGTGAAGCTGAGCAGCCCAGGCAGCAACAGGCCGGGCACCAACCCGGAGCAGCTGTTTGCCGTCGGGTGGTCGGCTTGCTTCATGGGTGCCATCGGCCTGGCGGCAAAGGCGAGGAGCATTGCCTTGCCCGCGGATGTCGCTGTCGATGCCGAAGTTGACCTTGGCATCACTGATGGCATCTTTTCGCTCCGGGCGCGACTCGACGTCCACGTGCCGGGATTGAATCGCCCGCTGGTGGAGGCCTTGGTCCGCGAGGCGCATCAGACCTGCCCCTACTCGAGAGCGACCCGCGGCAACCTCGACGTGACCTTCAACATCATCTGAGGGGGCTGTCATGAACACACCCACGACCGCGCTTCGAACCCTGCAGAACGCCTGCCTCGCGCTTCTGTTCGTCGCCGCCGCCTTGCTCCATCCGGCCGCGCACGCGGCAGCGCCATCGCCAGTACCGACCATCGTCCTCGTCCATGGCGCCTTCGCCGAGTCCCTGAGCTGGGAAGCCGTCATCGAGCGGCTGCTGGCGAAGGGCTACCCCGTCGTGGCCGTGGCCAATCCCTTGCGCGGGCTGCGAAGCGATTCGGCCTACGTGGCCAATCTGGTGGACACCATCCCCGGGCCCGTCGTCATGGTGGGCCACTCGTACGGCGGTGCCGTGATCTCGAACGCCGCCGAAGGCAAGGCCAACGTCAAGGGCCTCGTGTTCGTGGCCGCGTTCGCGCCGGAAAGCGGCGAGGCGCTCGGTGAACTGGGGGCACGGTTCCCCGGCAGCACGCTGGGCTCGGCGCTGGTTCCGGTTGCCCTGCCCGGCGGCGGCAAGGATCTCTACGTCCAGCAAGCCAAGTACCGCGAGCAGGTTGCAGCGGACGTTCCCGAGCGCGTCGCGGCCCTGCTCGCGGCCACGCAAAGACCCGTCGCCGAGGCTGCGTTCGCCGACAAGGCCGGCGCCCCTGCGTGGAAGGCTCTGCCGTCGAGGTTCATCTACGGCACGGCCGACAAGGCCATCGCGCCGCCACTGCTCGCGTTCATGGCGCGACGCGCGGGCTCGAAGCACACCGTTGCGGTTCCGGGCGCGTCGCACGCCGTTCTGGCCTCTCACCCCGACGAGGTCGCCGCGTTGATCGAAGAAGCTGCCGCCGATTGAAAAAGACGGCGCTGCGCTCAGCGCAGCGCCAGCTTCCCACTTGATCTTCAAATTGAAAGCCCATCCCCATGAATTCCCTCAAAAAAACACAGTCCTCGCCGCTGTCGCGGCGTCACTTTCTTGCCGGATCGACGGCCGCGCTTCTGACCAGTCCCTCGGCGTTCGCCCTGGCGCAATCCCGCCCCGATGAAGTCGCCGCGGCGCCCGTTGCGGGTCTCGTCGGCGACGATGCCCGGATCCGCCCCTTCGCCTTCCACGCACCGCAGTCCGAGCTCACCGACCTGCGCCGCCGGATCGCCTCGACGAGATGGCCTTCGCGGGAACTGGTGACGGACGCGTCGCAAGGCGTGCAACTCGCAACGATGCGCGAACTCGCGCGAACATGGCAGACGGACTACGACTGGCGTAAGTTCGAGTCGAGGCTGAACAGATGGCCCCAGTTCATGACGACGATCGACGGGGTGGACATTCATTTCATCCACGTTCGTTCGAAACATCCCGACGCCCTGCCGGTGATCGTCACGCACGGCTGGCCCGGTTCGATCGTCGAGCAGCTGAAGATCATCGATCCGCTGACCGATCCGACGGCGCATGGCGGCACGGCATCGGATGCGTTCGACATCGTGATTCCGTCGTTGCCGGGGCATGGATTCTCGGGAAAACCCACGACTCTCGGCTGGGACCCCATCCGCGTCGCGCGCGCATGGGTGGTTCTGATGGAGCGCCTTGGCTACACGCGCTACGTGGCACAAGGTGGCGACTGGGGCAATGCAGTCACCGAGCAGATGGCCTTGCTGAGGCCTCCCGGGCTGGTCGGCATCCACACCAACATGCCTGCGACGATCCCCGACGAGATCGCCAAGGCGCTGCAGTCCGGCGGACCGGCGCCGACCGGCCTCGCGGCTGACGAGAAGTACGCCTACGAACAGCTCGACTTCTTCTACAAGAATGGTCTGTCCTACGCCCAGGAGATGAGCAAGCGTCCCCAGACCCTCTACGGGATCGACGATTCCCCCATCGGGCTCGCCGCCTGGATGCTCGACCACGACGCCCGCAGCTACGCGCTCATCTCGCGTGTCTTCGCCGGTCGGCCCGAGGGGCTCACGCGCACCGACATCCTCGACAACGTCACGCTGTACTGGCTGACGAACACAGGCGTGTCTTCGGCTCGTCTCTATTGGGAAAGCAAGCTGGCCTTCTTCGCACCGAAGGGCGTCGCCATCCCTGTCGCGGTCAGCGCCTTTCCCGACGAGATCTACACGGCGCCGCGCAGCTGGACCGAGCGGGCGTATCCCAAGCTCGTCCATTACGGCAGGCTCGACAAGGGCGGGCACTTCGCAGCGTGGGAGCAACCGGAGGTCTTCGCTGCGGAGCTGCGCTCGGGGTTCAGATCGTTGCGCGGTTGAACCCGGTCGATTCAATCGAGGCGGATGTTGCTGATGTCGATGAACACCATTTCGGCGTCGAGCATCGGCCGCCCTTGGTCGTCTCTCATGTACGCGCGCCGCCGGGTCGGGAACTTGATACCGGCGGATTCCTGTATTTGGTCAACGTACTGCGCTGCTGCAAACCCGCCGGCGACATCGACCCGGTAGTCATGCCGCCGCAGCAGGCCGTCATCTCCAAAATAGAACTCTTGCGTGGTGCTGTGACTGGCGATCGCGGCCGGAAAGGTCGCGCGCAGTCCGCGCCAGCTTTCCTTGCCTTCCTGCCAGGGTTCGATGTCTTCGACGACGAATCCGGGCATGGCAAGGGCAAACGGCGACGTGAGATAGATCCACAACGCGTAGCCGTTGAAGTAGGCGCGCTGCAACGGGTCCCAGGGTGTCGCCAGCGCGTGGCCGGCGAAGGACGAGCGCGGGTCGCGGCGCTCGGCGACCACGGTGCCGTCCAGCTTTTCGATGGCGACGCGATCGGCTGTGAATCTGGTGCGCTGGTCAGGCGCCCCGAAGGGCGCAAGCGATGCCTGCTGCACGTGCAGCGAGACGGTCATTTCTCGCGGCGTCGGGTCCTGGGGCATGCCCTTGCGGATGAACAGCTGCCCGCCACTGACGATCGTGGCCCGGACACTGTTGAAACTGTGCCAACGGTCGAGTCCGCCATGGGCGTCCACGGCCTCTGACAAGAGCTTGTTCATGGCTTTGCTCCTTGCTTGGATGAAAAGTCTCAAAGACGGGTCACGTCGAGCACGGCCGCCGCGAAGGCTTCAGGTGCCTCCTGGGGCAGGTTGTGTCCGATGCCGCCGCTGACGAGCCGGTGCTCGTAAGGCCCCGAGAACTTCTTCGCGTAGGCGCTGGGCTCGGGATGCGGCGCACCGTTTGCATCGCCCTCCAGGGTGATCGTCGGTACCGCGATGACGGGAGCCTGC
Organism: Variovorax ginsengisoli; assembly: GCF_030486595.1. Taxonomy (GTDB): domain Bacteria; phylum Pseudomonadota; class Gammaproteobacteria; order Burkholderiales; family Burkholderiaceae_C; genus Variovorax; species Variovorax ginsengisoli_B. The sequence continues at coordinate 185,038 of NZ_JAUJZH010000009.1, forward strand.
GCCAGCCGGGCCTCGAGGTCGCGAAACCTCGCCTCGCCATCGGCGAGGCCGATGCGCCACCGATAGTTGTCGATCACGATGCTGACGTGGTCCGGGTTGTCGAAGGCGGCCGCGCTGCGTTCGAAGGTCGCGGGATCGAAGCCCCACTTCGGAGACGCGGTCTGCCAGATCAGCTTGGCGAACTCCTTGCGATTCCGCTCGTAGCCCAGCCGGCCCCGTTCGGTGGCGAAGTAGTACTGGTACCACCACTGCGCTTCAGCCTGCGGTGGCAAGGGAATTTGGCCGGCCTGCTGGCTGCCGATCAGATAGCCGCTGACGGAGACCAGCGCGGTGACCCGTTGGGGCCAAAGCGCCGCCACGATGCAGGCCGTTCGCGCGCCCCAGTCGCAGCCGGCAAGCGTCGCCTTTTCGATCTTCAGTGCGTCCATCAGGGCGATGACATCGGCTGCCAGCGCGCTCTGCTGACCATTGCGAGGCGTCTTGTCCGAGAGAAACCGGGTCCCACCGAACCCGCGCAGGTACGGAACGATCACCCGGTGGCCGGCCGCGGCCAGCAAGGGGGCGACGTCGGCGTACGTATGGATGTCGTAGGGCCAGCCATGCAGAAGAATCACAGGCGCGCCATTGGCCGGGTCGATTTCGAAGTACTCGATGTCGAGGACGCCGGCGACGATGTGTTTCAGCGGCTGGAGGCGCTTCAGCGGCGATGCCTGCTGTCTGCCGGGCGAACCCGCGGCTTGGGCGAAAGCGGTCCCGGTGGCGAGCCGGGTGGCGACGATTCCGATTGCCGTGGCTCCCAGGAATGAGCGTCTGGGCAGGGAAGGGGTGTCTGACATCGTGAAAGTCCTTTCGAATCTGTGAGGAGAGATTTCTGGGTCCAGGATGGCGTCGATGTCGTCCGGACCCGTATTCATGTCACGGCGTGAGCGCCAGAAAACCGGCCCTCGGCGCGCACGGCAACGCTTTGCCTGGTCATCCTGCGCATGCTTTGCGGTGGTTGGCCCAGCGATCGAACGAAGGCCCGGCGCATTCGCTCGGGGTCCCCGAAGCCCGCCTCCTCGGCGATGACTCCGAGACTCAGATTGCCCGCGTCGATCATCACGCGGGCCGCCTCCACGCGCAGGTTCTCGATGGCGTGCGCGGGCGATTGCCCGGTTTCGGACTTGAAGGTCCGGCTGAACTGGCGCGGGCTCAGATGGGCGACTTCGGCGAGATCCTCGACAGACAGCGGCTTGCGCAGATTGGCGCGCGCGTGCGCCAGGGTCTGCTGGATGCGATCGGATTTCGGTTCCAGTTCGAGCAAGGCCGAGAACTGGGACTGCCCACCTGCGCGGCGGTGATACACGACGAGCTTCTTCGCAACCAGGCGGGCGACGTCGACCCCCAGATCGTCTTCCACGAGGGCGAGCATCAGGTCGATGCCTGCGGTCATGCCCGCGGACGTCCACACCGGGCCGTCGTGGACGAAGATGCGGTCCGCCTGCAGCTTGACCCGTGGATGGCGCTGCTCGAGTTCGTTGGCGAATGCCCAGTGCGTGGTGGCCAGGCGCCCGTCGAGCAAGCCGGCGTCGGCGAGGCCGAATGCGCCTGTGCAGATGCTCGCGATGCGCCGCGCACTGTGCTGGCGAGACCCGAGGAAGAGACGCAGCTTGTCCGATGTCAGCTGAGGGGCCAATGATCCGGTCATCACGATGGTGTCGAACTGCGTCGAATCGAGGGGCGTCGACGCGACCTGCACCCCCGACGAACTCTCGACCAGGCCACCCTCTTCGGACAGCACTGCGACCTGGTAGAACGGCTGCTCCAGGGACGCGTTGGCGAGTTCGAAGGCAGCAATCGCCGCCAGATCCAGGATCTGGAAGCCGGGGAAGATGAGGATGGCGACGCGTTTCATGATGAGCCGGGGTGAAGAAGCTGTGCGGTCGAACATGCGCGATCAACGTGGACGCCCGCTATCTTCCCAACCACCCCCGAGCGCAAGAAACACGTTGACCTGGTCCGACGCCAGCTTGCTGTCGGCGGCCGCGACGGATTGCTCGACGACGGTCAGCGTGCGCGTCGCATCCAGGACGGGCAGGAAGCCTTGTCTGCCGAGGGCAAACAGCTGTTGCGTGTCTTCGGCCGCACGGCTCGCCTTCTCGCGGGCCGCCTCGAGCAGGGCGCGCCGCTCCAGGTCGCGGGCGTAGGTCTCCAGTGCACTCTCTGCTTCCTTCAACGCGTTCAGCACGGTGCCGTCGAAGCGGGCGAAGGCAATCTGCTGGTCGGCATCCGCCGCGCGGATTCGGGCCTGAATGCGAGACCGATCGGGAAACTGCCAGCTGATCAGCGGCCCCAGCGAGAACTTCAAGGTGTCGGTATCGAGGAAGTTCTTGTTGAGCCCGACCGAGCCGATCGATGCGCCCAACGTGATCTTCGGATAGAGATCGGCGGTGGCCACGCCAATGCGCGCAGTGGCCGAATGCAGTTCGTACTCGCTGCGCCGGATGTCGGGGCGGCGACGCAGCAGGCCGGCGCCGTCTCCCACCGGAATCGGCCGCGCCAGATGCGGTTCTTGATCACACGACTGCACCGCACGCGGGAAGTCTTCGGGCGCGTGGCCGGTCAGCACCGCGAGCCGGTAGAGCGCCACCCGCTTCTGTGCGTTCAGGACCGGAAGGGTCGCGCGCACCTGGTCGGTCTGGGCCGACGCGCGGGTGACGTCCAGCGTGCTGCCCCGGCCGGTCCGGAACAAGGTCCGGGTCAGTTCGGTGCTTTTCTCCTGCAGGGCCACCGAACGCTCTGCCACCGCGATCTCGCGTCCGAACGAGCAGACTTCGAGGAAGGCACGGGTGGTCTCGGAGACGACCGTCACCCGTGTGGTGTCGTAGGCCGCGCGTGCGGCACCCGTGTCTGCGTTCGCCGACTCGATGGTCCGCGCGATCTGGCCGAACAGGTCGACCTGGTAAGACACGCCGGCGCCCAGGCCGTAGACGAAGTTGTTCGACAGAGGCTTGCCGGGCCTGAGTTCTTCCTCTGCCGAACGGCGCCCATAGGTGGTCGTGGCCAGCAGGGTGGTGGTCGGGTTCTTGGCAGCGTCGGCGTAGTCCAGGCCGGCGAGGGCGCGTTCGATGTTCCCCGCCGCGGCGCGGAGGTCGGTGTTGGCGACCAGGGCTTCCTGCACCAGCCCGTCCAGCGTGGCGCTTTCGTAGAGTCGCCACCAGTCTCCGGGGACGGGCTCGGGATCGAAGGCGGCATTGCCTGCGCCGAGGAACGGCCCGTTCGCGACCTGGCTGTTGGCGACCGCGCCGGCCGGACGTTCGTAGTTCGGCCCCACGGCGGCACAGGCCGTCAGCACGGCGGCGGCGACGAGCATGAAGAATCGACGGATCATTTCAGTACCCCTTGGCCACGCTGACGTCCTTGCCGCGCGGCGCCTCGACCACCTCGACGGTCGCGGTGCGGCCCATGATCAGGCGCGCATCCGGCGGTACGTGGTCCAGCTGCACCCGCACCGGTATGCGCTGTGCGAGCCGGACCCAGTTGAAGGTCGGATTCACGTTGGCGAGCAGGTTCGAGCTGCCGCTTCGCTCCCGGTCCTCGATGCCGGCCGCGATGCTGTCGACATGGCCATCGAGCCATTGGGTCTCACCGATCATGCGCACGCGCACCGGAGCGCCGACCCGGATGCGGCCGAGCTTGGTCTCCTCGAAGTAGCCCTGCACGTGCAGCGAGTCCTGGTCGACCAGCGCGAAGACCGGGCGGCCCGCCGTCGCGTAGGCGCCCGGGCGCAGGTCGAGGTTGGTCACCCAGCCATCGACCGGGGCCTTGACTTCGGTGCGGGCCAGGTTGAGACGCGCAGTGTCCAGCGTCGACGCGGCCTGCTGCAGGTTCGCCCTGAGCTGATCCACCTTGCTGCTGCCTTGCTCCCGGGACTCGGCAGGCACCAGGTCGCCGAGCGCGATGTTCCGACGGTTCTCGCGCCGGGCCTGATCGATCTGCACGCGCAACCCCTGCACCGTGGCCTCGGCCTGCTCGACCGCGAGCTGATGACGCGCGCGGTCGATGGTGAACAACACATCGCCCCGGTGCACCGCCTGGTTGTCGTGGACGGCGACCCTTTCGACCAGGCCCGACACATCGGGTGCGATCTGGATCACGTCCGCGCGCACCCGGCCGTCGCGCGTCCAGGGCGCCTCGCGGTAGTGGTCCCATGCAAGATGACCGACGAGGATGGCGGCGGCCACGATGGCCAGCGTCAGCACGACGCGGCCGATGGTTTGGAGCGAGGTTTTCATGTCGATTTCATCCCAGGAAAGCAAGCAGCCGGAGGTCTGGCGTACTGGCGGCGAAGGCGACGCCGCCCCACAGGAGCGTGAACAGCGCCAGGTCGACCAGCGCCGGGTGCCATACCAGTCGATACGCGCCGATGCGCGTCAGGACCTTGCGCAACGCAAGCAGCAACGCGCCGGCGATCACCGCTGAAGCCAGCCCCACGTTGACGAGGATTCCGAACAGGCTGATTTCGGCTAGCACGGCGCGCGCTCCGGGTCGTCGAGGGGCGGCGCCTCGGGAAACAAGCCTCGACGAAGGCCCGTCGCCGCGGCCAGGCCCCTGAGGCGCAATGCCCCGCCGCCAAGGGCGAGAAACTGCCGGAGGGTGTTGTCCAGCGCAGCAAGCAGGGCGCTTGACGGCTGTGCCGGACCTTTGCGCGCCTGGCTGGCGAAATGCGCCGAGAGCTGCCGCATCAGCGCGTCGACGGCCGGTGCGAAGGGGGCGCCTTCGGATTCGCCCGCGAGCTCGCGCAGAGTCGCCGTATTGACGCCGAGCCGCAGGTCGTTGAGCGCATCCGCGTGGCCCAGCCCCGAGGCTCCGCCCACGCGCGCGAGGCGCGGGATCAGCAGGCCGACGCGGTCGAGCATTCGGCTGGCCAGTGCGTCCGCACCGGGCGGCGTTCGCCCTGCGGCCAGCGCCGCGAGATCGCGCCATCCTGCGCGCAGGATGCGGGTCGCGCTGGTCTCGGCGCTCACGACACGCATGAGCGAAGTCACCAGGAGCGCGATGAGGCTGCCGGCCACTGCGCCGATGGCGATGTTCATGAAGCTGTCGAAGTCGGCACGCAGCGAGGGCTGGAGTGCCAGCAGCGTCTGCGAGATGAGGGCGAAACCCAGGGCGCGCAACCAGTGCTGCGGTGTGGCCAGGAACAGCGCGGTGCCGAAGTAGAGCGGCGACAGGGCCAGCGCGAAGGCACCGAAGCCGTCGACCGCCGGAAGGATCGCAAAGACATAGAGTGCGGCGACGGGCGCGGCGATCAGCGACCAGGCGACCATCAGCTTCTGCATCGGGCGGGGATCGTCGACGAAGGCGAAGACGGAAGAGCCGGCGGCCGCCAGGCCGATCATCGTCGCGCCCTGCGCCCAGCCGACGGTGATCGCCGCAGCCCCCGCGATGGCCACCGCCACAGCGGCCGCCAAGCCGGCGTAGGCGGCCAGACCATGGTCGACATGCAGTTGCCGCCGGCCCTGTGCGTCGGCGAGCCGCTGCGTCAGCGGGTCCTGCTCGCGGACCGGGTCGCGAATGAAGGGCATGAGATGAAGGCAGTCGTTCCAGGCCTCGGCGAGTTCGGCCAGGCGCTGGACCGCGCTTGCCGCCAGCATCTCGGTCCACGCGGGCAGGGTGCCAGGCGCCGGCAGCGCCTGCTGTCCTGCGGCGGCCAGCCGGTCGACACGGTCCTGGTCGCCCTGCGTGGCCTGGTCGATCCATTGCCGGACTTCCGCCACGTGCTGCGTCAATGCGGGCGGCATGGCGTTGCCGATGGCGCGGAGCCGATCCTCGACGGCGGACATCAAGGGAAGCAAGGCGACCAGGCGCGCTTCGAGCGCCGAGACGATGCGGCTGTCCGCCGCGCCCGCATCGGCATCGAAGCGCTGGCCGCTGGCGAGCTGGTGCAACTCCGTGAGGTCGGCGGCAACCCGCCGGCGGGCGGCCTTTTCCGCGGGCGTCGACCCCTCGGGCGACAGTGCGGCGGTCATCCAGGCGCGTGCGTCAGCCAGGATCGCGCCCAGCCTGGCGTCCATCTGGGACTTGAGCGAACGGGGAAACAGCAGGCTGTGCACCAGCGCTGCGCTGCACGCGCCGATGACGATTTCCTCGATGCGCGCGACGCCGATGTCGAAGAGTTGCGAGACGTCGCTGATCAGCGGCAGGCCCACCAGGGCGACGGTGTAGCCGGCCAGCAGGAAGGCATAGCTGCGGGGGCTGCGGTCCAGCAGCGAGACGTAGATGCACAGCCCCACCCAGGCCCCGACGGCAGCGATCATCAGCCCGGGCGTCTGGACCAGCGTGGGCAGGATCAGCATCGAGGCGATGATCCCGAAAACCGTTCCGGCGGAGCGGTACAGCGCGCGGGAGACGACGGAGCCGGAGGCAGCGCCCAAGGGTTGGCTCACGATGAACACCGTCAGCGATGCCCACCCGGGATTCGGCAGGCCGGCGCTGAAGGCGACATACAGGGCCAACAGCGCCGCCAGGGTGCAATTGGTCGCGTAGATCACGCCGCGGGTGTTGAAAGCGCTCATGGCGAGGATGGATCGTGAATGCCGGGGCGATGGCACCGGCTGCTCGTAGCGTAGGGCTGCAGATCGAGATTCGGAAGCCTGCGCGGTACAGAACGTTATTGCGCCGGCTGCAATAAATGTGCGGGTCGGGCGCGGCCGCATTGTTTCGCTGTGAGCAATAGCGCATTGACCGCGACCGTCTTTGTTCGCGATGCGACGGTGACTACATTGGGCGCATCGACCTTCAACCGGGAGATGGCAGTGACCGAAACAACCTCCACCCTCCGTCCGAACACCCGCACCGCGCATGCCGCTCATGCCGGCCGCTTCGAGTTGTGGTTCGGCTCCCTCTTCAACCAGGGGCGCGGCTTCGCTTTCGCGTGTGACGCCGAAGGCCGGGTGAGCATCGAAGGACTCTCGGTGCGCGGCCGCCGCAACTATCTCTTCGCCAGAGCGATGGTCGGCCGCGAGTTCGCGACCCCGAGCGTTCGCACGGCCACGATTTCTCTTCACTCTTGATCAAGCAAATACGCCATGAAGCATGAACATCGACACGCGGAGCACCATCCCCACGCCTTGGAAGAAGGGGCTGCATCTTCGGCTGACTCCGAAACGCCTTCCTCGTCCGCCGAGGTCGGCTGCATGCATCGGGAATCCCAAGACAATCCGGTCTGGGACAACTGGAAATCGGTACGTGATGTGGGTTGAGAAGAGCATGACTGACGACGTAACCATCGACACCGCCCAGGGCGTTCTGACCATCACTCTGGCTCGGCCCGAGAAGATGAATGCAATCACCAATGCGATGTACGGCGCCATGGCAGATGCCGTCGCTGGCGCTGAAGGGAATTCTGCCGTTCGAGTTGTTCTGATTCGAGGCGAAGGCGCCACGTTCACCGCTGGAAATGATCTGGGCGAATTCGCCGCAGAGGCAAGCGGCGAGACCTCACCGCAGGAGCGCCACGTCGTCCGATTCCTTCGCGCTCTCGCAGGCTGCTCCTTGCCGGTGGTGGCCGCGGTGAACGGACGCGCCGTGGGCGTGGGGACGACCATGCTGCTCCACTGCGATCTCGTGCTGCTCGCCGAGGATGCCCTTCTGTCTACGCCGTTCGTCAACCTTGCCCTCGTGCCGGAGGCTGGGTCGAGCTTGCTCCTTCCTGCTCGCATCGGGCACGTTCGCGCATTCCAGATGTTTGCGTTGGGCAAGCCCGTTTCCGCTGCGCAAGCCCTGGCCTGGGGGATTGCCAACCAGGTGGTGCCGACGGCGGAACTTCATGAGGAGGCTCGGCAAATTGCGCAGGCGCTGGCCAGGCAGGCTGCCGGATCCTTGATGGCGACGAAAAGCCTGATGCGCCATGCAGAAGCCACCGCAGCGGCGCAGATGGAAAAGGAAACCGCACAGTTCACCGAGCGGCTCAAGAGCCCCGAGGCGCGTGAAGCGTTCGCCGCATTTGCGCAGAAGCGGGCGCCTGATTTCTCGCGGCTTGCACGGTAGCGGCGGCGCCGCTTCGCTCCCCGATCGGTGTCGCGACGCCGGGATCGCGAGCGTTCATGCCCGGCTCGAGTGCGTCAAGGTGAATCCCTCGACATGCGCGAGTTGGGACAGCTCGTCCCCTATGGTGCTCAGGGCGCTGGTTCGCGCGCTCGAGCTCGCGAAGATCAGGCACTGGATTTCGAATTGGGTGCCGTCGAAACTGATGGCGACGCTCTCGGGAGGGATCTGAAGTCCGCGCTTGACCAGGAAGTGATGGACCTCCTCGGGACTCGGTTTGTGTCCCTTGCTGAATCGAAATGTCCCTGTCATCGCCGCGTGGGCGGGCAGGCGCTGCTCGATCCGCGGCACGACGGCCGTGCAGATCACGAACAGCGCCGTCAATCCAATGGCCGGCACGTAGAACCCCACCCCCACCAGGATGCCGATCGCAGAAGAACCCCAGATGGATGCCGCGGTCGTCAGTCCACGCACGTTGTGACCGCTCTTGACAATCAGGCCCGCGCCCAGAAACCCGATGCCCGTGAGGACGGCGCCGATGACCTTCGTCGGATCGGCCGCGATCGGGATGGTCTCGCTCCCCCAGTACCACATCGTCGGGTAGCCGGCCAGCAAGGTGACCGCGCAGGAGGTGGCGCAGACCAGGCAATAGACCTGGCTGCCCGCGGCGCGCCCGCTGAAATAGCGCTCGTAGCCGACAAACCACCCGAGCATCAGGGCAGCGGCCATGTTGAAGACCATCCACATGCCCACACCATGCCAGCTGTTGATCACGCCAAGTTGGAACACGTCGCCTCCTGTCGCATGAAGGCAGCGGACCAGGGTCGTATCTTCATCTGCGGGCCTGTCGTCGAGCGAGATTGCTTCGCGAACAGACCAGCCGACTCTAGGAAATCCACTGCCGATCGACAAGGCGATGAAGCGCAAAAAGCTATTTCGACTGCCTCAATAGCGGCGCAGTCGGCCGCGTGCCCAGGGCCCTTCCGGCAGGCTCAAGACGTCTCGACAAGACCCTCGGCTGGGGCAGTTCGCGGGTGATGCGCGCCAGCGCGACGATCGGTAGGCATTCCTTCTTCATCGATGGAATGCGTTTCCTTTCCTCTTCCACCATCCTTGGCACGAGCGGCCAGGCGAACGTAGAACTCCGCGACCTCCCGCAAGTCCTGTTCGTCCAGGTCCTCGATGCCGATCATGCGATTGCTCGCCTGCTTGCTCGCCGCCAGGAGCTCGTTGAGCTTCAGGTGCAATGCGATGCTGTCCTTGTTCTGGCTTTGCTGAATCATGAACACCATCAGGAACGTGACGATGGTGGTGCCCGTGTTGATGACGAGCTGCCAGTTCTCCGAGTAGTCGAAGAAGTGCCCGACCGCGGCCCAGACAACGACGGAGGCCAGGGCAAGCGCAAACGCCACAGGCGACCCGGCCCATCGGGTGACCCGCGAAGCGAAGCGGTCGAAGGCGGTAAAGAGGACGGAACGGCTGGCGTACGCCGACGTATTGGTCGCCGGCATCGAGCCCAGCGAGTCGTCCGGCGTCTCTGTCAGTTCTGGGGGCACGGCACTCTCCTTTCCAGGTTCCCGTCGCGAAGCCATGAGCTTCATGGCGCCTTGGAAGTACGCGTGTCGGCAGCTTGTTGCCAACAACGTAGGCGCGCGCCCCACCGTCGCATCGGTGCACCGCCAAAAGCGCCGATCAGGGCAATCTCGGCGCGTGGATCGACGGGGCGCCCACCAAGGACGCCAGGTAGCGCCCCGTGAGGCTTCCCGCCGCAGCCGCCACGCCTGCCGGCGTCCCGGACACCACGATGCGTCCGCCTTCGTGACCGGCACCCGGTCCCATGTCGATGACCCAATCGCATCCCGCCACCACGCGCATGTCGTGCTCGACCAGGACCACCGTGTTGCCCGCGTCGACCAGGCCGTTGAGTTGCACCATGAGCTTGTCGACATCGGCGGGGTGAAGTCCGGTGGTGGGCTCGTCGAGCACATAGAGCCCGTTGCCGCGTTGGGCGCGCTGCAGTTCGGCGGCGAGCTTGATGCGTTGGGCCTCGCCGCCCGAGAGCTCCGTGGCGGGCTGGCCCAGGCGCAGGTACCCGAGGCCGATGGCCTGCAGGAACAGCAGCGGGCGTTCGACCACGGGCTCGCCGTCGAAGAACCGGACGGCCTCGTCGACGGTCATCCCGAGCACGTCGGCGATGTTTTTCCCGCGCCAGCGGATGGCCAGCGTCTTCTCGTTGTAGCGTGCGCCGTGGCAAGTCGGGCAGGGCGCGTAGACGCTGGGCATGAACAGCAGTTCGACGCTGACGAAGCCCTCGCCCTCGCAGGTGTCGCAGCGCCCCTTGGCCACGTTGAACGAGAAGCGGCCGGCGTCGAATCGCCGCGCCCGCGCCGCGGGGGTCCCGGCGAACAGCTTGCGAACATGATCGAAGAGTCCCGTATAGGTCGCGAGGTTCGACCGTGGCGTGCGGCCGATCGGCTTCTGGTCGACGTGCACCAGCCGCCGCAGCGATTCCGCGCCGCTGGCGATATGGCCCCTGACCCGGTCCTTGGTTGTCGATTCGAGGCCGGCTTCGTCGTCGTCCTGCGGCAGCTCGTGACCCAGGTGCGTCGAAATGATTTCCGTCAGCGCGCGCGTGACCAGGCTCGACTTGCCGGAGCCCGAGACACCAGTGACCCCCGTGAGAACACCGAGCGGGAACTCGACTTCGAGGTGGTCCAGGTTGTTGCAGCTCACATGCGAAAGCGCGAGCCAGCCGTGGGGCTCTCGCGGCCTTCGGGCCGGCAACGCGTCGGTTTCGAACAGGTAGCGCGCCGTGTGCGACCCCTCGATCGCGCGCAGGCCTTCGGGCGGGCCGCTGAACAGGATCCGGCCCCCATGTTCTCCGGCGTCGGGCCCGACATCGACGATCCAGTCCGCGCGCCGCATGATGCCGAGATCGTGCTCCACGACGAACAGCGAGTTCCCGGCGCTCTTGAGGCGGACCAGTGCGGCCAGCAGGGCTTCGCCGTCGGCCGGGTGCAAGCCGGCGGACGGCTCGTCGAGGACGTAGACCACGCCGAAGAGGTTGGAACGGATCTGGGTGGCCAGCCGCAATCTCTGGAGCTCCCCGGGTGACAGCGTCGGCGCGATGCGGTCGAGCGAGAGATAGCCGAGCCCGAGGTCGAGCAGCGTGGCGACACGCTCGAGGACGTCGTGGGCGATACGTTGGGCCGCGATTCTCTTTTCTTCCGAAAGGGCCGGCGTCCGGCGCACATCGGGGGCGGCAAGATGGGCCGACCCGCCGGCCGCCACGCGCCTGGCCGTGTCGCGCCTGGCTGCGGCACGGGTCAGGACCGTCGCATCGGTGGCTTTCGAGAAGCCGCCGCTTGCTGCGGGCTCCAGCACTCGCGCCAGGTCCGCGAGGGGCATGGCCGACAGCGCGCCGATGTCGTGGCCGGCAAAGGTCACGGACAGCGACTCGCGCTTCAGTCGCCGCCCTTTGCAGTCCGGACAAATGCTGGGCGCCATGAAGCGCGCCACGCGCTTCTTCATGAGTTCGCTGCGGGTGGTCGCAAAGGTGTGGAGCACGTACCTGCGCGCGCCGGTGAACGTGCCCTGGTAGCTCGGCTCCATCCTGCTGCGCAATGCGGCCCGAGTCTCGGCCGGCGTGAAGCCGGCGTAGACGGGAACCGTGGGCTGTTCCTCGGTGAACAGGATCCAGTTGCGCACCTTCTTGGGCAGGTCGCGCCACGGCGTGTCGACGTCGTGGCCGAGCGTCACGAGGATGTCGCGCAGGTTCTGCCCGTGCCATGCCGGCGGCCACGCGGCGACGGCGCGCTGGCGGATGGTGAGCGAGTCGTCCGGCACCATCGAGCGTTCCGTCACCTCGTAGGTCAGACCGAGTCCGTGACAGGTGGGGCACGCGCCCTGCACCGTGTTGGGCGAGAAATCTTCCGCGAACAGCATCGGCTGGCGCGGCGGATAGGTGCCGGCTCTGGAATAGAGCATGCGCAGCGAACTGGAGATCGTCGTCACGCTGCCGACGGACGAGCGGCTGCCGGGTGTGCCGCGTTGCTGCTGCAATGCCACGGCTGGTGGCAGTCCCGTGATCGAATCGAAGTCCGGCACGCCGGCCTGGTCGATCAAGCGGCGCGCGTAGGGCGCTACCGATTCGAGGTAGCGCCGCTGCGCTTCCGCATAGAGCGTCCCGAAGGCGAGGGAGGATTTTCCCGAGCCGGATACGCCGCTGAACACGACCAGCGCATCTCGCGGCACGTCGACGTCCACGCTCTTCAAATTGTGTTCACGCGCGCCGCGCACACGGACGAAAGAATCCCGACGTGCGTCCAAATCGCCGACTTGGGGTTTGTTCATGATGCGAATCTGCTGGCAGCCTGCTGGGGCTGTTCAAGAAAGAGCCGGATTCGGAGGCTGCTCCAAGGCGGCTTTGAGCCGAAGCGCGTCCCCCACCGCCGCGCCACCGGCGGTGTTGTCGAAGATACACCAGCAGTGCCTGGCGGCGCTCGCGGCCTCGCGCAGGCGCAACGCGAGCGCTGCCAGCAGGGCATCGTCGTATCGGGACCAGTACACCCGGGGCGAGCCATGAAGCCGGAGATAGATGGTTTCGTGCCATCCGCCAGGGGCGACGCCCGGATCGTGGCGAACGGGGTCGGCCAGCACGCGCGCGAACTCGAATCTCGCCAGCAGGGCGTCCGCCTCGGGCGTGAACCAGCTTGCGTGGCGTGGCTCGACCGCGACCGCACCGTCGAATCGTCGGCGCATCCGGCTCGCGAAACGATCGACAAGCCGTGCTTCGAAGGCGAGGCTGGGCGGCAGCTGCACGAGCAGCCATCGCAGCTTCGCGCCCAGCCCTTGCGCTTCATCGAGAAATGCTTCGAAGAGCGGTATCGCGGCGGAGGACAGTCTCGACTCGTGGGTGATGGTCTTGGGAACCTTCACGCTGAACGCAAAGCCGGCGGGCGTGCTGGATGACCAGCGCTCGTAGGTCTGTCGGCGGTGCGGTCTGTAGAACGAACTGTTGATCTCAACGGCGTTGAAGCGGGTGGCATAGCGCGCCAGCTGGGATCCGGCTGCGTCGAAACGGTCGCGGATGGCGCTGGGCAGGCTCCAGCCTGCGCAGCCGATGTGCACGCTCAGGCGGTCGAACCCGTGAGTTCTGACATGAGCTCTTCCTTGCGGGTTTCGAGCTGCTCGCGCATGCCCACCAGGTCAAGGCCGCGTGCTGCTCGGGCCTTGACGAACATCTCATTGCGTTCCTCCTTGACATGGTGGTCGATGTACTCGCCGAGCACGATGACCTTGGCGTCGAACATGTCATCGACATCCGCAGCTTCCTCGATCTGGGCGATCAGGTCCTTGGCGCTGGCATGCTCCACCTCGGCCTCGTCGAGCAGGTCGGTCTCCTTGATGGCTTCGCGAAGGGCAGGGTAGAAGATTTCTTCTTCGATCTGGGCATGGACTGTCAGCTCCATGCAAATTTCATTGGCGAGTTCGCGCTTCTTTTGTGGTGCGCCGGCGGCATTGGACTTGGTGAGTTCCTCGTAGGCCTTGAACATCTTCTTCACCTTGCGATGGTCGGCATCCAGCAGCGAGCATGCATCGGGTTCGGCGCGTTTGGTGGTGGGCATCTATGGCTCCGGTTGGGTTGCGGGGAAAGGTACCGTGCGGCCCGGCCCGGATGGCGCACGTAGGATTTGGCCGCAGGTTCTTGACGGAGCTACCGAGCGGTCGGCCGATGTGCCTGTGTCGGTTGCCAAGGTTGACAGGAACAGCCGCCAAGCGCCTACGCGGCCTCGTCCACCTGGGGGCCAGACTGGCCATCAGCGATTGCATGACAAGGACGACCACCATGGCCACTGGCAGCAGAACACTCTGGAAGGGCGCCATCAGCTTCGGCTTGGTGCACATCCCGGTCGGACTCCACACGGCGACGACCGAGCAGGGCGTGGACTTCGACTGGCTCGACAAGCGCAGCATGGACCCGGTGGGTTACAGGCGCATCAACAAGAAGACGGGCAAGGAGATCGCCAAGGAGAACATCGTCAAGGGGGTCGAGTACGAGGACGGCAAGTACGTGGTGATCTCGCCCGAAGAGATCGCAGCCGCATACCCCCGCACGACGCAGACCATCGAGATTCAGCGCTTCATCGAGGCGAACGAGATTCCTTTCGTGTATCTCGAACGCCCGTACTACGTTGCCCCGATCAACAAGGGGCAAAAAGTGTATGCGCTGTTGCGCGAGACGCTTGTGAAGACCGGCAAGGTGGGATTGGCCAAGGTGGTCATCGCCACCAGGCAGCACCTCGCCGTGCTCGTGCCCTCTGGCGCTGCGCTGGTGCTGAACCTCCTGCGCTGGGGCGACGAGGTGAAATCGCTTGCGGGGCTCGACCTGCCCGCCGAGGGCGTCAAGGGCGCGAAGCTCACTCCGGCCGAGATGAAGATGGCCGAGCAACTGGTCGGCGAGATGACCGGTCCGTGGGAACCGCAGGACTTCAAGGACGAGTTCAAGCGCGAGGTGATGAAGATCGTCGACAAGAAGGTCAAGGCGGGCGACACGGAGACGGTGATTCAGCCCGAAGAAGAGCCCGCTCAGGAGAACGCGAACGTGATCGACCTCACGGCGCTGCTGCAGCGCAGTCTGAAGGGCGCCAAGAGCGCTCCGAAGTCGGAGCCGGCGAAGAAGACCAAGGCCCGTATCCGCGCCAGGACGGCGGCGGCCAAGGCCCCTCCGAAAGCGACGCGCAAGGCCGCGTGACCTCCCGAGGATTCCTGCTACTTCTTGTCGCCCCGGGCCGCGATGTGCTCGACGTACAGCGCAGCCACGGCGTCGGACCATTCCTCGATGGCCTGGCGCCGCGCCGAGGGTCCGTCCCGCCTGCGGGGCAGCACGGGCGTCGGACGAACCGGTGGGAAATCCGGAACGGTCGTGCCCGCCCTGCGCAGGATGGCTTCTTTTTGGTCGATGGTGAGCATGTCTGTGCAACTCCAGCTGACGACTGCCTTCGCGGGAAGCGCGGCTTCTGACGGCATGCTTGCATTGGCGCGCAAAGCGCACGCGAACGGGGTGCGCGGCCTTCGTCAGTGCGCGTCGGTCCGGACGACGCGTGCTTGCAGGCGGAAGGGCCGCGAAGGGGCGTCAGTAGCGGCAGCGATCATTTCGCCGGGCTCGGCTTGCGAGGCACGTACACGGTCCTGGTGTAGTCCTCCTGGCCTGCCGGTTCCGGCGTGGGTGCCACTGGCGCAACGAAGTTGGCGAAGACCTCGTCGTCGAAGGACTGCTGCCGCCTGATCGGGGCGGCCGCGTGCCGCTCCTTCGACGAAGCGCGCAGGCGCGCGAGATCGGTCCTGAGTTCTTCGAGCGAGCGCATGTTGCCGGCAGCGGCACCGGCCTGGGGCGGCTCGACCTCCGGACCAGTGCGGGGAGCCTGCGCCAGCGTCGAGGCGGGCGCGCTTGAAGAAGACAGGCGGTCCTTCCATGAACGAAACGCGCAGCCCCAATGGGCGAGAAATCGAGAAAACATGTGTCGCCTGAGAGTCTGCTGGTGGGATGTGGAATATGCGGCCGCAGGCATGCGGAAGTTTTCGGTTGAAAGCTGCAGCGCGGGTCGGACCAGTCCTACGCGGCGCCATTCGTCGCCGCCGCGCGCCCAAAGGCGCCCCGAACTTCGACTCATTCGTGCGATATGCACGCATGGATGGCGTCATGCCGTGCCAGACTCGTGGACACGGTGCGCGGTCTTGCGCCACGGTCGAGACTCCTCAATGAAAACCCAATCGATGGCGGCAGAGAAGACCGTTCCCTACATCAGACCCGCGAATGCGGCCGACAGCGCGCCCAACGATTCACATGCCGGCTACCTGGGCGCGATCCATGCGCTGCCCGAGGGCACCGAGATCGAGGGGTTCCGGATCCTGCGTCAGATCGGCGAAGGCGGATTCGGCATCGTCTACCTGGCCTGGGATCTCGCGCTCGAGCGCCATGTGGCGATCAAGGAATACATGCCGTCCTCGCTGGCGGTGCGCGGCGCCGTGTCGCTCGAGGTGTCGATGCGGTCCGAGCAGCACCGCGAGACCTTCGCCGCAGGCTTGAAGAGCTTCGTCAACGAAGCACGGCTGCTCGCCCGCTTCGATCACCCGGCGCTCGTGAAGGTGCTCCGATACTGGGCGGCCAACGGCACGGCCTACATGGCGATGCCGTACTACGAAGGCCCGACCCTCAAGACGGCGCTGGCGCAGCTTGGAACGCGACCACCCGAATCGCTGTTGCGCGAATGGCTTCACCCGCTGCTCGACGCGCTGAGCGTGATGCATCGAGAGCAGTGCTATCACCGGGACATCTCGCCCGACAACATCCTCCTCACCGCCGCCGGTCCGCTGCTGCTCGACTTCGGCGCCGCGCGCCATGTGATCAACGACCGGACACAGGTGCTGACCACGATGCTCAAACCGGGCTTCGCGCCGGTCGAGCAGTACGGCGGAACCATGCTGCAAGGCGCCTGGACCGATCTCTATGCGCTGGCGGGCGTGCTTCACTACGCCATCACCGGCCGGCCGCCGATCGCCTCGGTGGTGCGGGTGGTCAAGGATCCGGTGCAGCCGCTCGCGCTGACCCATGCAGGGCGCTACAGCGATGCCTTTCTGCACGCCATCGATGCGGCACTGGCGGTTCGCCCGGAGTCGAGGCCGCAGGATGTGGCCGAGTTCCAGGCGCTCCTCGATGCCGAGCCGAAGCAGGGCGCCTCGCGCCGCCCTTCCACACGACACGCGCTGATCTCGCTCCTGGTGTGCGCCGCCGCCGGAGGAGCCTTGTGGTTGGGCGGGCGGGCGTCCAACGTTGCCGGGCCAGTTCCTTCTGAAGTCCCTGTTGTCATCGAGCGGGGGCCGGTAGATCCGGTCGCGCCTTCCACGCCGGCACCCGTCCCGGTCGTCGATGCGCCGGCCGCGACGCCAGACCCGCAACCTCCGGCGCGTGCCGCAACGCGCAAGGCTGCGCCGGCCCTGTCCACCCGGGGGGCCGCGGACACGATCAGGGATTCCGAGAAAAACCGCACAGTTTCCGAGGACCAGCCCACTGCTGCGTCCTACACCCCGTCGGGCCGACCACCTAGATGCAGCGATCTCGTTTTGAAGTCTTCTCTGGAACCACTCAATCCCGAAGAAGCTGCATTTCTGAAGTCCCGATGCAAATAGACCGCCGCGCGAATTTCCATGAACATTTCCTCCGTCTGCTCTTCGGCGCCTTCCTATCGATCGGCCTGACCGGTTGCGCCACGCCACAACGCAGCGACCCGCCACAACCCTTCGACCAGGCGGTCGCCACGGTGACCGATGCCCTGCTGAAGCAGGCCGGGCCCAGCCAGGGCTTGGCGCAGCCGAACAAGCAGGTCATCGTGCTCGATCCGACGCTCGACGCCGGAAGCGGCCAGCAGACCGCCGGTACGCAGCGTCTGGACCGCGGCATCGCTGCCCACGCGGCCGTGAACTTCAAGCAGATCGAGACGCTCGCATTCAAGGCAGCGAACCTTCCGCGTGCCCAGTACCTTCTTGCCGGCACGCTGGCGCGCGAAGACGCCGGCCTGCGCATCAGCCTCGCCCTGGTGAATCTGAAGGACGGCACCGTGGCCGCCCAGGCCTCCACGCTGGCGCGGACGAACGATGTCGACATGACTCCGCTGGCTTACGACCGCGACAGTCCAGTGCTGTTGAAGGACGAGGTTGTCGAGGGCCTGGTGCGGACCAGCCGCGCGGCCCGGGGCGAGAAGGCCGATGCGGTCTATCTCGCGCACATGGCGACCGGCACCGTGATCCACGACGCCAACCAGCTCTACAACGCGGGTCAGTACCGCGAGGCGCTCGCCCAGTACCGCCGTGCCTCGGCGACACCGGGCGGTGACCAGATCCGGGTGCTCAACGGCATCTACCTCACGACCCTCAAGCTCGGGCAGTCGGCGGAGGCCGAGGACGCATTCGGACGCGTGGCGGCCTACGGGATCGCGCACAACCAGCTCGGGGTGAAGTTTCTCTTCAACCCCGGCACGACCGCCTTCTGGTCGGACCCCAAGGTCACGAGCGCATACCGCATGTGGCTGCGACAGATCGCCAGGCAGGGCGGCAGCTCCCGGGTCTGCATGGCCATCATCGGCCATTCGAGCAAGACCGGGCCCGAAGAGGTGAACGATTCGCTGTCGCTGCGGCGCGCGCAGTACATCAGGCAACGGCTGGTCGCGGAATCCGGGCAGCTGGCCGACCGGACGCGGGCCGAGGGCCAGGGCTCGCGCCACAACCTGGTCGGCAGCGGCACCGACGACGTGGTGGACGCCCTCGACCGGCGGGTCGAGTTCTCCATCGTCGAGTGCGGCGCCTAGCGCGCGCGGGTCGTCGAGGTCTTGGCTGACAACCACTCCACGCTTGCGATGACCTGCAAGCGCCCGCCGCCTGCCTACGGTGCTCCTCGAAGCGTTTCGACGGAGCGCTCCCGACCCTGCCCGATGGGGGCAATACAAGGAGATGACATGGCAACAGATGACGGCCAACTCGGCAATGGCGTTCCCAATCGAGACCCGATCACCGGCGCACCCGGCGCCCATCCCGTGGGCACCGGCCTTGGCGCGGCGGGCGGCGGCCTGGCCGGCGCAGCAGCCGGCTCGCTCGCAGGTCCGATCGGGACGGTGGTGGGCCTGGTGGCCGGTGCCGTCGTCGGCGGGCTGGGCGGCAAGGCCGCGGCCGAAGGCGTCAACCCGACCGCCGAGGATGCGTACTGGCGGGAGAACCACGGCCGCCAGCCCTACGTGGCTGTGGACCGAAGCTACGACGACTACGCGCCGGCCTACGAGATGGGCTGGTCCGGCCGCAGCACCCGCGGCACCGATTTCGAAACCGCAGAGCCGCTGCTCGCGTCCGAATGGGAAACCAGGCGTGGCGCGTCGGACCTCGCATGGGCGGATGCCCGGCCGGCGACCCGGGCCGCCTGGGAGCGCGCCGACGAGGTCTACTACGCGAAGCAGGCCAATGGCAGCGACATCGTGAGCCACGAAGACCTGTCGAACGACGACGTGGTCGACATCCTGAACGACCTGCTGGAGAACGCACGCGACGGCGAATACGGATTCAAGACCTGTGCCGAGCAAGTCGAGAGCGCAGCGGCTAAGAAGCTCTTCGCCAGCCGCGCCGAAGGCTGCCGCCAGGCGGGCGAGGAGTTGGTGCAACTCGTGCGTGCCTACGGCGGCGAACCGGCGTCTGGAGGCACCGCGGCCGGTGCGATGCATCGGGGTTGGGTGCAACTCAAGGGAAGCGTCGGTGCAGACAGCGAACTGTCGATTCTCGAGTCCTGCGAGCGCGGCGAGGACAGCGCGGTGGCCCGCTATCGGAAGGCCCTGAAGCAGAGTCTGCCGGCCGATGTGCGCGTCGTCGTTCAGCGCCAGGCCGATGGTGCGCAGCGCAACCACGACCAGATCCGCGACCTGAGAAACGCGGCACGCGCGCGCGGCTGAGCGCCCGCTGCGTGGGTGTGCGCTCGGCCGTATTGCTTCAGATCGCGGGCATGACCTCGGCCAGCGCGACGATCTGCTCGCGAACCCAGCGCACACCCGGATCGTCCTCGCGATAGCGGTGCCATTGCAGGACCTCGGTCAATCGAGGCGTCTCAAGCGGCGGCTCGAACAGGGCCAGCGGCATCGACTGGACGAATTGCTTCGCCAGCCTTGTCTGGACGGTTGCGATGCGGCGCGTACCGACGACGAAGCGCGGGATCAGCAGGAAGCCGTGCGCCACCACCTCGACACGCCGCGTGTTGCCGTGCTGGTTGGCATACCACTGCTCGAACCACGGGTTGTCCCCCTGCTCGGCCTGGTACACGACGTGGCCGAGCGACCTGTACTGTTCGAGCGTCAGGCCGTCACGCAGGTCGACGTTCTGCTGGCAGGCGATGACGTGGTAGGTGTCGTCGAAGAGGATGGCCTGCGGGTGCTCCGGCAGTGTCAGGTGCGCGGGCGTGACCAGGAAATCGGCGCGGCCTTGGTCCAGGTCCTGCGCCATTCCGCTGTGGGTCGGCCGCACATCGAAGCTCAGGCGCGGCGCCATCTGCGCGATGCGGCGCAGCACCTCGGCGAGCAGCACCTGGGTC
Source organism: Variovorax ginsengisoli (assembly GCF_030486595.1). Lineage (GTDB taxonomy): Bacteria > Pseudomonadota > Gammaproteobacteria > Burkholderiales > Burkholderiaceae_C > Variovorax > Variovorax ginsengisoli_B. The sequence goes on from NZ_JAUJZH010000009.1 coordinate 205,184, forward strand.
ACATAGTCGGAAGCGATGACTCGGAAATGCCGCTCGGCCGTCGCCGGCTCGAACTCGGGCTTCACGCCCAGCGTGGCGTCCACCTGCAGCAGGATCTTGCGCACCGGTTCGGCCAGGCTTTCCGCCCGCGGCGTCAGCTGCATGCTCCGGCCCATCGGCACCAACAGGGGGTCCTCGAAGTAGTCGCGCAGGCGCGCCAGCACGCCGCTCATCGCGGACTGCGTGAGGTGCACGCGCTCGGCCGCGCGCGTCACGTTGCTTTCGCTGAGCAGGGCGTCGAGCGCGATCAGCAGGTTCAGGTCGATGCGTTGAGAGCGCATGCGGGGAGTCTCCTCGGGATCCCGGAGATCTTAGGCCAGTGCGAGGTATCCGCCCGCGCGATGCCTGCCATCGGAAGATTCGGTTGGTGCGAACCCGGGTGTCGCGCCTATGCTGCGCGCACTTTTGCGAAGCAGCATGACCAAGAACAATCCTCTTCTAGGCTGGCAGGTCGATCGAGCCGCGATCCGCCACGTCGGCCACGGGCTCCAGCGCCCCGAGTGCGTGCTGGCCGAGCGCGATGGCACCCTCTGGGCCGCGGATGCGCGCGGCGGCGTGATGCGCATCGCGCCCGACGGCAGCCAGCGGCTCGTCGCGCCGGCCGCGCCAGATGACGACGCGGCGGCGGACTTCGGCAAGCGCTACGTGCTGAGCCAGGGATCGCTGCCCAACGGCCTCGCGTTCCTGCCCGACGGCGACATCCTCATCGCCAACTGGGGCAGCGATTCGGTCGAGGTCATGAGCCGGGAAGGCAAGGTGCGCCGCCTCTTCGACCGCATCGACGGCCAGCCGATCGGCAAGGCCAACTTCGTGCTGAGGGACCGGCGCGGCCGCCTCTGGCTGACCGTCACGACCCGCATGCAGCCCTGGACCGATTCGATCAACGCCCGCGCGCGCGACGGTTACATCGCGTGCGTCGACGAGCGCGGCGTGCGCATCGTGGCCGACGGCCTCGAGGGCACCAACGAGGTCCGCATGGACGCCGACGAGGCGTGGCTCTATGTGGTGGAAAGCAACGCCCGCCGCATCTCGCGGCTCAAGGTGCGCGATGGCGGCGAGCTTGGCGCGCGCGAGACCTACGGCCCGGACCGCCTGCCGGGCTTTCCCGACGGCTTTGCCTTCGACGCCTTCGGCAACCTCTGGGTCACCCTGGTGATGAGCGACCGGCTGGTGGCGATCACGCCCGAGGGGAACTTGCTGACCTTGCTCGACGACGGCAACCCGGAGGCGACGCGCGCGCTCGACGCCCACTACGAGTCCCGCACGCTGACGCCCGAGATCATGGCCGCCGCCTGCGGAAGCCTCGCGCCGTGGATGGCCAGCCTGACCTTCGGCGGCCCGGACCTCCGGACCGTCTACCTTGGCAGCTTGCGCGGCACGACCCTGCCCAGCTTTCGCTCGCCGGTGGCGGGGCTGGCTCCCGTCCATTGGAACGAAGAGATACTCGCATGAAACTCGCCACCCTCAAGAATGGCCGCAAGGACGGCCGCCTGGTCGTGGTCTCGCGCGATCTGCAGCGCGCCGTCGCCGCGGACGACATCGCGCCGTCGATGCTCGATGCGATCGAGCGCTGGAGCGACACCGCGCCGCACCTGGCGGCACGCTACGAGGCCCTGAACGCCGGCACCGCCGCGGGCGCCTTCGACTTCGATCCCGCGGCCGCCGCAGCACCATTGCCGCGCGCGCCCCAGTGGTGCGATGGCTCGGCCTTCCTGAACCATGGCCGCCTGATGGAGAAGGCCTTCAACATCGATCCCATCCCGGACAGCGACAAGGTGCCCCTGATGTACCAAGGCGGCTCCGACGACCTGCTCGGGCCGCACGACGACCTCCCGCTGCCCGACGTCGCCCATGGCATCGACTTCGAGGGCGAGTTCGGTGTCGTCGTCGACAGCGTGCCGATGGGCTGCTCGGCCACCGCGGCCCGCAGCCGCATCCTGCTGCTGGTCCAGATCAACGACGTCAGCCTGCGTGCCTTCGGGCCGCGCGAGATGCGCACCGGCTTCGGCTTCTTCCAGGCCAAGCCTTCGTCCAGCTTCGCGCCGGTGGCGGTGACGCCGGACGAGATCGGCGATGCCTGGAAGGATTCGCGTGTGCACCTGGACCTCGCGGTCGACTACAACGGTCGCTGGTTCGGCGAGCCCAACGGGCGCGAGATGAACTTCGGCTTCGATGAACTCATCGCGCACGCAGCCGTCACGCGGCGCCTGTCGGCCGGCACCCTCATCGGCTCGGGCACCGTCTCCAACGCAGGCGGCGCAAAGGGCTCGGCCTGCATCGCCGAGCGTCGCGCGATCGAGCTGATCGAGCAAGGGGCGAGCGCGACGCCGTTCATGCGTTTCGGCGACCGCGTCCGCATGGAGGCGCGCTGGAACGACCGGCCGGTCTTCGGCGCGATCGACCAGCGCATCGTGCAGGCGCCGCCGGCGCAGGCCTGAGGGGAGACCGCCATGCCGCGCTTTGTCGACCTGTCGATCTATCTCGAGAACGATGTGCTCTCGGACCCGCCGCCGCTGGCGCCGAAGATCACCTACCAGAAGCACGGGGACACGCTGCCCGAGTTCATGCAGATGATCCCCGGCACAAGGGCCGAGGACTATCCGGACGGCGAAGCGGCGGCCGCGGAGTGGGTGAGCCTGTCCACGCACAACGGCACGCACCTCGATGCGCCCTACCATTTTCACTCGACACAGGACGCCAAGCTGGGCGGCAGCCGGCCGTCGATCACCATCGACCAGGTGCCGCTCGACTGGTGCTTCAGGCCGGGCGTGAAGCTCGACTTCCGAAGCTTTCCCGACGGCTATGTCGCCACCGCGAAGGATGTCGAGGCCGAGCTGCAGCGCATCGGCCATGCGCTTCGCCCGATGGACATCGTGGTCGTCAACACGCGCGCCGGCGAGCGCTACGGCCACGGTGACTATGTCTCGGCCGGCTGCGGCATGGGCTACGAGGCCACGATGTACCTGCTCGAGCGCGGCGTGCGCCTGACCGGCATCGACGCGTGGAGCTGGGACGCCCCGTTCGCCTACACGGCCCGGCGCATCGCCGAGACCGGCGACACATCGCTGATCTGGGAAGGGCACAAGGCCGGCCGCGACATCGGCTACTGCCACCTCGAGAAGCTGCACAACCTGGAAGCCCTGCCGGGCGACGGCTTCACCGTCTGCTGCTTCCCGCACAAGATCCGCGGCGCCTCCGCCGGCTGGACACGGGCCGTGGCCATCTTCGAGGACTGACGGATGAAGGTGCTCGTGACCGGCGCGGGGGGCTTCATCGGTGCTCAGCTGGTGGGGCTGCTGCAGTCCGAACGGAGGGTCGGGGACCGTGCGATCGAGACGCTGGTCGGCCTGGACCACCGGCTGCAGCAGGACCAGGGCGGCGTGCTCGCGATCGAAGGCGACCTCGCGGGCCCGGAGGTTCGGCAGCGCATCGCGGCACTCGCGCCGGACCTCTGCTGTCACCTCGCCGCGGTGCCCGGTGGCGCCACTGGTCCCGATGCGACGGCGTGGTGGATGTCGGCCCGCCGCTGCGCGCAGAACCTGGTGCACGCCGCGGCCATGGCGGTGGAGGACCGTGAGGCCCGGGGTCGCGCATGGCCGCTGCCGGTGCTGCGGCTGTCGATCGCGCAGGTCGTGCGAACGCTCTCGCAGGTCCATGGCGTCGAGGGCGAGCGGCTCGTGCGCTACGCGCCACAGGCGGCGGTCGAGGCCGTCTTCGGCCGCTACCTCGCGCTCGAAGACGGCGCCGCGCGCTCGACCCTGGCTTCCGCGACCCAGCCGCCGACGGCCCGGCGTGGGCCTGACACAAAAACAGGAGACACATGTTCAAGTACTTTCCCACCCACTACGTCTGGAATCTCTCGGTCGACCTGGCGATCGAGATTGGGCGCGCGCATCGGCGAGATCGAGGTGATGTGCGCGCCGCTGCAGGAGGCCGCCCGCCAACCCGATGCAGCCGCCTCGCTCGCCTTCCGCGAGAGCTGGGAACGCATGGCCGACCGGCTCGCCGAGCTCGCGCGCGAGGACGAGGCCAGGGGACGCCTGATCTCGGCGGGCGACAAGCTGGGACGGGCCGCCACCTACCTGATCACCGCGGAGCGGCTGCAGGCCCACCGTGCGCCAGGGCGCGCGGCGCTCTACCGCCGCTTCCTGGAGACCTTCGCACGCGGCGTGCGGCTCGCGGGCGAGAACTGCGAGCGGGTCGAGATTCCGTATGGCGAGGCGCACATCGCCGGCCTCTACGTGCGCGCCGAGGGCCTGCCGCCCGGCAGCCGCGCCCCGGTGCTGGTCCAGGTCAACGGGCTCGACTCGACCAAGGAGATGAAGTACCGCGTCGGCCTGCCCCGCTGGCTGGCGCGGCGCGGGGTCGCCTCGCTCGTCATCGACCAGCCGGGATCGGGCGAGGCCCTGCGCCTGCATGGCCTGACGGCGCTGGTCGAGTCGGAGCGCTGGGCGGCGCCGGTCGTCGACTGGCTCGAGCGGCGCGCGGACATCGACCCGCGCCGCATCGGCCTGGAGGGCGTGTCGCTCGGGGGCTATTTCTGCCCGCGCGCCGTCGCCTTCGAGCCGCGCTTCACCTGCGGCGTGGTGTGGGGCGCCAACCATGACTGGCGCGACGTGCAGCGCCAGCGGCTCGCGCGCGAAGGCAGCTTGCCGATTCCTCATTATTGGGAACACGTACGCTGGGTCTGGGGTGCGAAAGACCAGGAAGAGTTCCTGCGCATCGCCGAGCGCGTCCATCTCGATGGCGTGGTGGAGCGGATCCGCGTGCCTTTCCTCGTGACGCACGGCCAGAAGGATTCCCAGATTCCCCTGCACTGGGCGCAACGCACCTACGACCAGCTCGTCAACAGTCCCGCGCGCGAGCTGAAGGTGTTCACGGAGCGCGAGGGTGGCGTGCAGCACTCGAGCTTCGACAACTCGGCCAACGCGGGCGCCTGGATCGCCGACTGGGTCGCCGAGACTCTCGGGGGACACACCGCAATGCGCTCGACGACGGCCGCTTCGACGCCATCCCCCACGGAAACCACCGCATGACGAATCGCAGAAACTTCGTGGCCGCCGCCCTCGCGGCGCTCGGACCCCTGGCCGCCACCCGAAGCGCGTGGGCGGCCGACGCCTTCCCCCAGCGTCCCATCAAGCTGATCGTGCCCAATCCGCCCGGCGGTTCCTCGGACATCGTCGCCCGTTTCCTCGCCGAATCGATGCGCGCCGAGCTGGGCCAGCCGCTGGTGATCGACAATCGCCCAGGCGCCTCGGGCCTGATCGGCACGGCGGTGGTCGCGAATGCGCCGCCCGACGGCTACACGGTGCTGGTGACCTCGCGTTCGAATCACATCGTCGCGCCGCTGGTGCAGCAGGGCGCGCAGGTGGATCCGGTCCGCGACCTGGCGCCGGTGGGCCTGGCCTTGCGCGCCGTCGGCATCCTGGCGACGCCGGCCAAGTCGCCGTGGCGCGCTGCACGAGTTCATCGCACAGGCCAAGGCGCAGCCGGGCAAGCTGTTCTACGGCAGCGCCGGCATCGGCGCGACCAACCACATCGCCATCGAGCAGTTCAAGGCGCTGGCCGGCATCGAACTGGTCCACGTCCCGTACAAGGGATCGGGGCCGCTGATCACCGGGCTGATGGGCGGCGAGGTGCAGCTGGCGCTGCTGGACTTCTCTTCGGCGCAGGCGGGCCTCAAGGGCGGCACCCTGGTGCCCCTGGCGCAGACCGGATCGCGCCGCCTCAGTTCCATGGCCGAGGTGCCCACGCTGGCCGAATCCGGCTTCCCGCGCTTCGACCCTTCGTTCTGGATCGGGCTGGCGGTGCCGCGGCCGACTCCGGCACCGGTGATCGCGCGCCTGAACAAGGCGCTCGACATGGCGCTCGCCGACACGCAGATGAAGGCGCGGGCGCAGGTCAACGGCTGGGAGCTGATCGGCGGTGCGCCCACGGCGCTCGAGGCCACCATCCGACAGGACATGGCGGACTTCCCGCCGCTGGTGCGGCGGCTCGACCTGAAGGCCTGAATGCCGTGCACCGTTCCACGATTTCGCAACAGAGACAAGCAAAGAGGCAAGAGATGACATCGACCAGGATCTCGCGACGCACCGCGATCGGCATGGCAGGCGTGTGGATGGCTGCCGCCACGGGCGCCGCGCGCGCCCAGGCGCCGTACCCCTCGCGCCCCGTGAAGCTCATCGTCCCGTTTCCCGCCGGCACGTCACCCGACGTGATCGCGCGGCTTTGGGGTGACGAGTTCGCGCGGGCCACCGGCCAGCCGGTGGTGGTGGAGAACCGGTCCGGCGCCAGCACCATCATCGCGGCGCAGGCCGCGGCCAATGCGCCCGCCGACGGCTACACGCTGCTCTGGACCGTGAACAACACCTTCTCCATCAACCCCTACGTCTACAAGAAGCTGCCGTACAAGGCCGAGGACTTCGTGCCTGTGACGCGGATCCTGTCCGTCCCCTATGTGCTGGTCATCTCCAACGAGTCCAGGATCCGGTCGCTGCAGGACCTGGTGCGCGAGGCCAAGGCCCGGCCCGACGCGATGACGTATGCGAGCGCCGGCATCGGGCAGGGCACCCACGTGGCGATGGCCCGGTGGCTCAACCAGGCCGGCCTCTCGATGACGCACGTGCCCTACAAGGACTACTTCCTGCCGGACGTGATCGCGCAGCGCGTCGATATCGCACTCGACGCCAGCACGGGCGCCATTCCGCAGGTGAAGGCGGGCAAGGTGCGCGCGCTGGGCGTCACGAGCCCGCAGCGCATCGAGGCCCTGCCCGACGTGCCGGCGATCGCCGAGGCGTTCCCGGGCTTCGTGGGGGACTCGTGGCACGGCATCTTCGCGCCCAGGGGAACGCCGCCGCAGGTGCTGGCGGCCTTGCTGGCGCAGTCCCAGCGCATCGTCTCCGGCTCCGATTTCCGGGCCAAGCTGAAGGGCTATGGCCTGACGCCGGTGGGCGAGCCGCCGGAGGCCTTCCAGCGCTTCCTCGACGAGGACGCCCGGGCCTGGGCCAAGGTGGTCAAGGACAATCGGATCGCCGCGGAGTAGGGGCCTGCGGCACGTGGCGGCGACGAGGGCTGACTTGATCTGCCCTGGTCGTGATCGTCCGGATGCGGCGAGTTCAGCGTCTCTTCGGACTTGACCGTTCCTTCCTCGATGTGCGCCTCGGCGACGCGCAGCTGCGCTTCGTGGCGGGCCTGTTCGAGCAGGTCCCCGGCTTCTCCATCAATCGATTCGGGTGGGTGCTGGGTCATGGGAACTCTCCTGGGTCACCGTGCAGCCTGACGCAAGCGCCGATGCATTCCTGCCGCCAGGCGGGTGACGAGGGCGCCCCGACGCGGCGCCAGGGCCTTCGCGAGCGCCAGGGCGTCGGCTGCCGTCTTCGCCGTGCTGCCTGCGGTGTGCGGGCGCGGTACTCGAGCAACAAGTGATCGCGCCCCTGCTGGAACACGAAGGCGCTGCCGAGCCTCGCGGCAGCAGCCCCGCCCAATGCCGCCTCCGGAGCCAGGCCGCGTCAGGCGACGGAGCCCGCATAGGCCGGGCTGGTTCCGGGCAGCAGCTGGCTGCGCACGGTGGAGCCCGCGCCGTCGGCGCAGATCAGCAGGTCGCCTCTTTCCATCCGGCCGCTCGCGAACAGTACCGTCACGCGCTCGCCCGACTGCTTGAAGCTCACCAGCCGTTCACCCGCATGGACGCAGCTGGCCGGCAGCGCCCTTCGCATGGCACCGTAGAGGATGTTCCGGGAGGTCTGGGTCTGCGGCATCCAGGCGCGGTGGATCACCTCGTCCTCGGCATCCAGGTAGATGCGGTCGCCCGATCGCACGCCCAGCGCGTCGGTATGCCCGTGCCGCGACTTGTGCGACGCCTCGACTGTCGGTGGCTGGCGTTTCCGGCCGATTTCACGCGGCGGGCGGATGTCTTACAGATGCAAGATGCCGGGCACGCACCGATGCCGCGCGCTACTCCCTCATGCCTGCGAAGTCGACGATGCGCTTGTATTCCACGGCGTCCCTGGCCATCAGCTGGGGCAGGTTCTCGTCGCCGCGGCCGACCACCACTCCGATGCGCTCGAGCTTCTGTCGCACCGTTGCGTCCTGCAGCGTCTCGCGCAGCGCGCGCTGCAGCCTGGCCTGCGGATCGGGTGCCAGCCCGCGCGGCGCCATCAGCGCGTACCAGGCCACCAAGTCGTAGCCCTTGAGGGCCGGATGCTCGCCCAGCGCCGGCACATCCGGCATCAGCGCGATGCGCTGGGCACTGGTCACCGCGATCGGGACGATGCGCCCGGCATCGATGAAGGGCTTGGCTGCGCCCGGCCCGAGGAATGCGAACTCGATCGCGCCGCCCGCAAGGTCGCTGCCGATGTTGCCGGCGCCGCGGTAGGGGACGTGGGTGATCGACAGTCCAGCCTGCTTCTTCACGAGCTCGCCCGAGAAATGCAGCATCGATCCGATGCCCGAGGTTCCGTAGCTCAACTGGCCGGGCTTCTGGCGGGCGACCGACACGAACTGCGCCAGCGAGGTCACGCCGCTCTGCGTCGATGCGACCAGTACCAGGGGAATGGCGCCGACGTAGCCGACCGGCGTCAGGTCCCTGGCGGCGTCGTACTTCTGGGCCGGATTGAGGAAACGAGTGGCGACGAATTCGCTGCTCGATCCGAAGATCAGCGTGTGGCCGTCGGGCGCCGCGTTGACCACCTTCTGCACGCCGATGGCGCCCGCGGCGCCGCCGGCGTTGTCGACGACGACGGTCGCGCCGAGCTTCTTGCCGAGCGTCTCGACAACGGCGCGGCCGACGGCATCGACGCTGCCGCCGGGTGGATAGCCGATCACGACGGTGATCGGACGGCTGGGCCAGGCCGGCTGCGCCGCCGCCGGCGCGCCCAGGATGCAGGCGGTGGCCAGAGCGAGCAGGGCTGTGAGTCGTCGGGCGTTGCGAACGCGAACGCAGGGCGATGAAGACATGGCTGGGTGCATGAAGAAAGCGAGCTCAGTGCGCCACGGGCGGAACGGCGGTTTCGCGCATCACGGCCTCGGTGCTCCGGTAGCGTTCGGCCATCTCGCGCTCGGCCGGCGTGCTGATCTGCGCCTGCATGTAGGCGCCCAGCGCGCGTGCGTGGTTGACGATGAAGCTGCCGGCGCCGAGACGCGAGGCCTCGTAAGCCTGCAGCGCGGACGGCACATCGGGCGTTTCGGCGAGCGCACGAACCAGCGCCGCGGCGTCGCTGCCGGCCTTGGTGACGCCCATCCCGCAATGCGGCCGGGCAACGAAGGCCGCGTCGCCCAGCAGCGCCACCCGGCCGAAGGCCAGCGCCGAGCTTTCCAGATCGAAGATCGGCTGGAAGAACAGGTTCGGCGTCTTCTGCACCACCTCCGCGAACTGCGGCGCCAGTACCTCTTGCGCCGCCTGGCGTGCGGCCGCCAGCACCTCGGGCCGGATCAGCGGCGGCGGGATGCCGTCGGGCCAGGTCTTGCCGGTCGCATCGGTCAGCATCTCGCGCAGCGTCGTGTTCTCGTCGGCCGGCCGGTACCAGACGAAGTTGTAGCGCCGCTTGCCCGGCTCCACGCTGTTGCCCTGTCCCGCTACCGGGTAGGCGATCATCTGTTCCCGCGGCGGCAGGCCGAATGCGAAGTACGGAAAGAGTTCAGCCAGGACGCGCGGCGAGAGGCTCGCTTCCTCGACCAGGCCGCGCCATGCGAGGTAGCCGGCATAGCGGGGCCGGGTGTCGGGTTGCAGCATCTGGCGCACCGTGGAGCGCAGGCCATCGGCCGCCACCAGCAGGTCGGCATGCACCACCTCGCCATCCGCGAAGGTCGCGTGCACGCCTGCCGCATCCTGTTCGAAGGAGACCAGTTGCCGGCCGTTGTGATAGCGCTCCGACGGGAAGGCGCGGCGCAGCACCTGGTACAGGCGGCCCCAGGCGGTGAGCAGCTGCGGCAGTGGGCGCGAGTCTTCGACCTGGCCATCGCGTGCCAAGGTGATGCGCTCGCGTACCTCGACGCCGATGCCGTCGGTCACGTCGACGCCCGCGGCGCTCAGCACCTCCATCAGCTCGGGATGCGTCACGACGCCGGCGCCGCGGCCTTCCAGTTCGTCGGCCACGCGCTCGTGGACATGGACGTCCCAGCCGGCGCGCAGCAGCAGGTTGGCAGCGAACAGGCCGCCCAGGGAGCCGCCGATGACCAGCGCCTTGCGCGCGGCCTTCACGGTTTGCGGCGCGTTCATGCGTGAGCTCCGTGTTCCCGGGCTTCTTCGGCCGGGTAGTTCAGCTCGATGGTGACGCCGGACGGGTCTTCGACGAACAGTTGGTGCAGACCGATGCTTGGCACCGTGCGTTCGCGAAAACCCAGGCCGGCCTGCTGGAGCCGTCGGCGCATGTCGGGCAGGTCGGTCGCCAGGAAGGCGAGGTGGTCGATCGCGGCGCTGCCGTGCAGCGACGCCTCGCTCTTGTCGCCGAGGTACTCGATCAGGCCCTGCGGCGCGTCGGGATCGATGCCGATGATGTGCACGACGCCGAACTGGGCTTCGTCGTCGCCCTTGTAGAGCCAGAGGCCGGGGAAGTCGAATGGCGGCCGGAAGCCTTCGCGGAAGCCGAGCACGTCGACATAGAAGTGGCGCGAAGCCTCGAGCCGGGTGGTGCGCACCGAATAGTGGGCAAGGGTCTGGATGGCCATGAGTGAGTCCTTGAACAGGGGATTCGAATCGGGGATTGGGAAGGCGGTCGCTCAACCGGCGGTGATCAGGTGCGCCAGCCGCTCGGCGGACAGCGGCAACTGCCGGGCGCGCAGGTCGAGCGCATGCGCGACCGCATTGGCGACCGCCGCGGCGGCCGGGCCCGCGGCGGCCTCGCCGGCGCCCAGGCTGGGCTCGCCCGGCCGTTCGATCACGCGCACGGCGATCTCGGGGATCTCGTCGAAGCCCAGGATCGGGTAGTGCTCCCAGTCCCCGGACGTGATGCCGCTGCGGTCCCAGGTCACGCTTTCCTTCAGTGTCCAGCTGAGCGACTGCAGCAGGCCGCCCTCGATCTGGTTCACCAGGCCATCGGGATTGACCACCACGCCGGCATCGACCACGGCCCAGGCCTTCTCGACCCGGACCTTCTCCTCGACGCTGACCTGCATGGCGACGGCGCAGTACGCGGCCTGGTTCTTGTAGCGGCCGACGGCGATGCCCAGGCCGCTGCCGCTGCCGCTTTCGCCGCGCCGGCGCCAGCCGGCCATCTCGGCGGCCGCCTCCAGCACCGCACGCGCACGGGGGTCGCCGAGGTGGCGCAGGCGGAATTCGACCGGGTCGCAGCCGGCCCACTGCGCCAGCTCGTCCATGAAGCTTTCGATCGCATACAGGTTGGCGTAGGAGCCGAGCGAGCGCAGCGCCGACACGCGCACCGGCGAGTCGGGGATGAAGTGGTAGTCGACCTGCTGGTGGGGCAGGTCGTACAGCGCGATCGCGTTGCGGTCGCCGCCGCCCATCGGCAGCGGCAGGTCGCGCGGCGTTGGCCGCGGCAGCGGCGGATCGACCTCCCAGGCGCCGAGCAGGTTGATGCCGTCGCCCCAGCCGGGCCGGTTCATGTGGGTGTGGCTCCACAGGGACATGGCCCAGCCGCCGATGCGGCCGGCGTCGTCGAGGCCGGCCGTGAGCTGCACCACGCTGGCCGAACCGAACGGTGACATCGACATCTCGTCCTCGCGCATCCACTGCACGCGCACCGGCTGCCCGATGCGGGTGGCGGCGAAGGCGGCATCGAAGGCGGCATCGTCGGCGCCGTTGTGGCCGTAGCACCCTGCGCCTGGCGCATGGATGACCTCTACCGTCGCGGCCTCGCGTCCCAGCGCCGCGGCGATCTGGTCGCGCAGCGGATAGACGCCCTGCGTATGGGACCAGACGCGCAGCTGTCCGCCGCGCGGATCGGCCAGCGCGCAGGCCGGGCCGATGGACGCGTGCGCCAGGTAGGGGCGGGAGTAGGTGGCGCTGTAGGCCTGCAGCCCCGTGCCGGGCGTGCCGCCCTCGTGCACGCGGCGCGTGCTGGCGGGCAGGCCCTGCAGCAGCGTGACGGTGTCCTGACCCGCATGGGGATCGGGCATGGCATCGAAGTCGAGCAGCTTGCGGGCCTTGGGCAGTGCGCGCACCAGTGCGCCTTCGTGCGGGCCCACGAGGGCCAGGAAGCGGCCGCTCTGCACCACCTGCGACACACCCGGCAGCGCCCGCAGTTCGGCGAGGGGCACCGCCGCCAGCCGCTGCGAGGGATGCCGCCCGCGCAGCATCCGCACGTGCTGCATGCCGGGAATGACCAGGTCCTGCAGATAGCCGGCGCCGGTGAGCTTGGCCCGGAGATCCACGCGCGGCAGCGATCGCCCCACGTAGGGCTCGGGCGCGTGACGGATGCTGGCGGGGGCCGAGACGATGGCGACGTCGAGATCGATCTCGGCGGCGAGCTCCCAGTAGTCGGTGCCGCGCGTGCCGCCGGCGTCGCTGAAGCAACCGGCATCGACTTGCAGGTCCGACGGCGAGACATCCAGCCGGCGCGCGGCCAGCGCAACGAACACCGACCATGCGTGCGCGCAGGCCCAGCGCAGCGCCGCGCCGCCGTACTGCACCGAGAGGCTGCCTGCGGTGTAGCCCTCGTCGGGCGAGCGGTCGGTGTGGCCGGCCACCAGCACCAACTGCGCCGGCATCAGGCCGAGGCCATCGCAGGCGATCTGCACCAGGGCCGTCTCGATCCCCTGGCCCAGTTCGACCTTGCCGGTGAACACGGTGAGCTGGCGCCCGGGTCCGATGCGCAGCCACTGGCCGAGCCGCGGATGGGCCTGGATGGCGGGCGGCGTGGAGAGCGTGGAACTCATGGCTGTCCTTCCGCGGGCAACCGGGCCGCGGCGGCCTCGATCGCCTTCAGGATGCGCGCATGCGCGCCGCAGCGGCACAGGTGCCGGTGCATCGTCTCTTGCAGCTCGGCCTCGGTCGGCGTGGTGGTGCGACGCAGCAGGGCGGTCACCGACATCAGGATGCCGTTGATGCAGTAGCCGCACTGCGCGGCCTGCAGCGAGACGAAGGCGTCGAGCACGACCGTGCCGACCGGGTCGCTCGCCAGTTGCTCGACCGTGGTGAGCTCGCGGCCGGCGGTGCCCCACAGAGGCATGTCGCAGGACTGGACCGCGCGGCCGTCCATCCAGACGGTGCAGGCGCCGCAATGGCCGGCGCCGCAGCCGAAGCGCACGCCCTTGCAGTCGAGGTCGTTGCGCAGGACATAGAGCAGCAGGTCGTTCTCGTCGGCCTGCACTCGGTGCGCGCGGCCGTTGACCTTGAGTTCGAAAGTGGAAGTCATGGGCACTCGAAATGGGGCCGCGCGCTCAGGCGTCCGCTGCCATGGCGGGCTTGCGGAGGCCGGCGGCGCGACGGTACGGCGGGGGGTAGTAAGGCGTGATGCCCAGCGTCTCCGCTGCTCGCCAGACCCAGCGCGGGTCGGCCAGGAAGGGGCGCGCCAGGGCGACCTGATCGGCCTGGCCCGAGGCCACGATCGCGGCCGCCTGCGCCGGCTCGCTGATGCCGCCGACGGCGCGGGTGGCGATCCCGCTGCGGCGCCGCACTTGCGCGGCCAGCCCGACCTGGAAGCCGGGGCCGAACGGAATGCGCTCGCCGCGCACCACGAAGCCGCTGCTCACGCAGACGTAGCCGAAGCCGATGTCCTTGAGGCCCTGGGCCAGGCGCACCGCGTCGTCGACCCCGAGGCCGCCTTCGGCCCAGTCGGTTCCGGTGATGCGGGCACCGAGCACCCGGCTGCCGGGCACCTGCTCGTGCAGGCGCCGGGCGATGTGCAGCGGCAGCCGGTCGCGCCCGGCCGCGTCGCCGCCCCAGGCGTCGTCGCGCCGGTTCGATAGCGGCGACTGGAACTGGTGCAGCAGGTAGCCGTGCGCGCAGTGCAGCTCGATGACATCGAAGCCCAGGCGCACGGCGCGCCGCGCGGCGTCGACGTAGGCCTCGACCAGCCCTTCGATGCCGGCTTCGTCGAGCGCCTCGGGCGTGTGCCAGTCGGGCGCGAAGGGCAGGGCGCTCGGCGCCGCGCAGCGCCACGGCGCGCCGCCGTCGCCGCCGGCCTTCAGCGGCCCGCCGCCTTCCCAGGGCACCTGGGCCGAGCCCTTGCGGCCCGCATGGCCGAGCTGGATGCCGAAGCGCGTGCTTGGCGCGGCCACCGCGCGTGCGGCCTGCAGCACGCGCGACAGCGCGGCCTCCGCGGCGTCGCTGTAGAGGCCCAGGCAGCCGTGCGTGATGCGCCCGCGGGCGTCGACGGCGGTGGCTTCGACCATGACCAGGCCGGCGCCCGACATCGCGAGCTGCATGAGGTGCTGCAGGTGCCAGTCGTTGGCGACGCCGTCGCGCGCCGAGTACTGGCACATGGGCGAGACGACGATGCGGTTGGGGAAGTGCATCCCGCCCATCGCGAGTGCGCTGAACAGGTGGGATTCGGGTGCTGCGGGTGACGTGACGGACATGGTCATGGCTCCTGGCGGGTCAGCGCATCGGCGCGATGTCGAGCAGCTTCAGGGCGTTGAGCCCTTCGATCTGCGCCACCTCGTCGCTCGACAGGCCGCGCACCGAGGCGATCAGTTCCCGGGGCCGCTCCTCGCCCATGTCGTAGGGATAGTCGGTGCCGAGCAGCACCCGGTCGGCACCGAAGAGATCGACCAGATGGCGCAGCATCTCGGGGTCGAACACCATCGTATCGACATAGAAGGTCTTGAGATAGCTCGACGGCGCGCGATCGATCACCGTGCGGCAATCCTTGCGCGCGCGCCAGGCGTGGTCCATGCGCGCCCAGTAATGCGCCACGTAGCCGCCGCCATGCGCCGCGATGAACCTGATGTTCGGATGGCGCGCCACGACGCCGTCGAAGATCAGGTGGCTGACGGCCACGGTCGTGTCCAACGGGTTGCCGATCACGTTGTTGAAGTAGTGGTCGGTCAGCCGGGAACCTTCCGAGAAGCCGACCGGATGCAGGAAGATCACCGCACCGAGCGCGTCGGCGCGGGCGAAGAAGGGTTCCAGCCCGAGTCTGGCATCGGTCAGGTCGAGCCCGTTGACGTTGGTGTTGATCTCGATGCCGCGCAGGCCGAGCGTGCCGATCGCGTGGTCGAGCTCCTGGATCGCGAGCTCGGCATTCTGCAGCGGCACCGAGCCGAGGCCGACGAAGCGCCGCGGCGTGGCCGCCACCAGCGCCGCGATGCCTTCGTTCACCTGGCGGGCCAGGACTGCCCCGCGCTCCGGCGGCGTGAAATAGAAGAACTGGAAAGGCGCCGGGCTGATCGCCTGGATGTCGATGCCCATGCGGTCCATATCGTCGAGGCGCTGGTCGACGCCGGTCAGCTTCGGCGCACGCTCCCGCATCTGCGCGACGTTGGTCTCGCGCGTGAGTGCGTTCGCATGGATCACGCTCGGGTCGTGGCGACCGACGTCGAGGTCGCTCGCCGCCTTGGCGACCTCCGGGTTCAGGTAGTGGCAGTGGACGTCGACGACCGGCGGGCGGTCGCCGCGCACCGGTGCCGACGCGCTGGCCGCGCTCGGCATCGAAAGGGCGGCCGAGCGCGCGCGGCCCGTCGGCGCTGCGGCGTGGTGGTGGGTCGGGTCGGTGCAGTGGGGGGAGCAGGTGTAGAGCACGTGAGTTCCGTTCGATGTGTGTTGGAAAAGTCCGGGCTAGAACACGCCGAGATGGCGGGTCGCGAGTTCGGGTTCGGCGCGCACGGCGTCGGCGCTGCCGGCATGCACGACGTGGCCGGTGTTGAGCACGACCACGTCGTCCGCCACCTCGAGCGCCAGGTTGAAGTTCTGCTCGACCAGCACGATCGAGAGCCGGTCGGCCTTGAGCATCTTGATGGCCTGCGCCACCTCCGCGACGATCAGCGGCGCGAGCCCTTCCGACGGCTCGTCGAGCAGCAGCACGCGCGGGTTGCCCATCAGCGCGCGGCCGATCGCGAGCATCTGCTGCTCGCCGCCGGAAAGGGTGCCGGCACGCTGGCGCATGCGCTCCTTGAGGCGGCCGAAGGTGGCGTAGACGCGCTCGAGGTTCCAGGCGTGCTTGCCGTCGTCATTCGCCCGCGCCGCCTGTTCGGCCACCTGCAAGTTCTCCAGCACCGTCAGGCTCGGGAAGATGCGCCGGCCCTGGGGCACCAGCCGCATGCCGGCGCGGGCGATGCCTTCGGGCGACAAGCGTTCCACCGGGCGGCCCGCGAGGCGGATGCTGCCGGCCCGTGCCTGGTGCAGGCCCGCGAAGGTGTTGAGCGAGGTGCTCTTGCCGGCGCCGTTGCGTCCCAGCAGCGCCAGCACGCGACCCTCTTGCAGGTTCATCGACAGCCGGTGCACGACCTGGCTCTGCCCGTAGCAGACGTCGAGTTCGCTCACGCTCAATGCATCAGTGGCCAAGGTAGATCTCCCTCGTTCTCGGGTGGTTGACGACGGTGCGCCGGTCGCCTTCGACGATCACCTGCCCATAGTGCAGCACCGTGATCTGTTCGGCGAATTCGAGCGCCACGTCCATGTCGTGTTCGATCATCAGGATCGCCGTCTCGCGCGGCACCTGGGCGATCAGCCGCTGCACCACCACGCGCTCGTCCTGCGACAGGCCCGCGAGCGGTTCGTCGAGCAGCAGCAGGCGCGGCTGCTGCGCCAGGCCCAATGCCAGCTCGACCCGTCGCTGTTCGCCATAGGACACGTCGCACACGCGGTGCAGCGCCTTGCCGGCCAACCCGACGCCGTCGAGCAGCTGCACCGCGCGATCGTGCAGCGCCGCGTGCCGCGCCAGGTCGGTGCGCGCATCGAGCCGCAGCGGCAGCAGCGCCAGCAGCCCCAGCACCACGTTGTGCGCCAGCGTGTCCTTCGGGAACAGCGTGATGATCTGGTAGGTGCGCGCGAGTCCGCTGCGTGCGCGGGCGCGCACCGGCAGCTTCGTGACGTCTTCACCGAAGATTCGGATCGACCCGCTGTCCGGGCGGATCTCGCCACCGATCAGGCCGAACAGCGTGGTCTTGCCGGCGCCGTTCGGTCCGATGACAAGACGCCGCTCGCCGGGCTGCATCGTGAGCGAGACGTCCTGCGTGACGGCGATGCCGCCGAAGGACTTGCGCAGTCCCTTGATCTCGAGAGCGGCGGTCATGCGCGGCCTCCCTTCCAGCGCGCCACCAAGGTGCGGACGCCCGGCACGATGCCGTGCGGCATCACCAGCACGATGAAGACGAACACCGCGCCCAGCAGCATGTTCCATCGTTCGATGTAGCCCGACGCATAGTTCTTCAGCAGCACAACCAGCACGGCGCCGACGGCCGGCCCGGCCAGCGTGCCGGCACCGCCCGCGATCACGCTGAGCAGCACCTCGGCCGATGCGGTGACCGACAGCACGCTCGGATGCACGTACTTGTGGAAGTAGACGTAGAGCAGGCCCGCCACCGCGCCGACGAAGCTCGCGCCCACGAAGGCACACCAGCGGATCGCCCAGACGTTGTAGCCGAGCGAGCTCATGCGCCGCGCCTGGTCGCGGGTGCCGCGCAGCGAGGCGCCGAAGGGCGAGTTCACGAGCCGCCCGACGACCAGCAGCACCACCGCCGTGATCGACAGCACGAACCAGTAGTAGGCGTTGCTGTTCTCCATGTCGATGCCGAAGGGAGCCGGCCGCGTGAGGCCCGACAGGCCGTTGTCGCCGTTGGTGACCGAGGTCCAGCGGTAGGCGAGGCCCCACACCACCTGCGACAGCGCGAGGGTCAGCATCAGGAAGCTGAGTCCGGAGGCCCGCAGCGCGATCCAGCCGAAGACGCCGCCAATGGCCGTGGTGGCCAGCAGCGTGAGCGGCGCCGCCATCGCGTGGCCGAGGCCGAGCCGCAGCGCCAGCCAGGCGGCGATGTAGGCTGACAGGCCCAGGTAGGCCGCGTGGCCCAGCGAGGTCAGGCCGGCGTAGCCGACCAGCAGGTTCAGGCTGGAGGCGAAGATCACGGCGATCAGCATCTGGCTGCCCAGGTTGACGTAGTACTCGCCGGACACCGCCGGCAGCAGGGCCAGGGCCGCGAGCAGCAGCAGGCCACGGATCGTCGGCTTCATGCGCGGGCACCTCCGAGCAGGCCGGTGGGCCGGAAGGCCAGCACCAGGATCATCGGCAGGAACAGGATCACGTAGGCGAGGTCGGGGACCAGCGCGGTGCCGAAGGTATAGACGAAGCCGATGATGAAGCTGGCGATGAAAGTGCCCATCAGGCTGCCGACGCCGCCGAGGATCACCACGATCAGCGCCAGCGGCAGCATGTCGGCGTCCAGCCCCGGATAGGCCGAGAGCATCGGTCCGCCGAACGCACCGCCGAGTCCGGCCAGCATCGCGCCCAGGCAGAACACGCTGGTGAAGAGGGCCGAGGCCCGGATGCCGACCGCACGCGCCATCGGCATGTCGTCGACGCCGGCGCGAATGCGGGCGCCCAGGCGGGTGCGCTCCAGCAGCAGGTACAGCACGACGGCGGCCACCAGCGCCACCGCGATCACGGCCAGCCGGTAGCTCGGAAAGCTGAAGCCGAACAGCGATGCAGGGCCACTCAGGAAAGCCGGCGGCGAGACCGGGATCGGATCGCCGCCCCACAGCACCAGGCAGAGGTCGGCGGCGATGAAGGACAGGCCGAGCGTGGCCAGCACTTGGGCCTGCGCGTTGCCCGACAGCCGGCGCAGCACGAGGCGCTCGAACAGCCCGCCGATGAGGGCGGTGGCGAGCCCGGCCAGCACCACGGCGATCGCGAAGCCCCAGCCGGCCCGCGCCGCGCTCGCGGCCACGTAGGCCCCGATCATGAAGAGGGCGCCGTGCGTGAGGTTGGCGATGCGCATCAGCCCGAAGATGAGCGCGAAGCCCGATGAGAGCAGCAGCAGCAGGCCGCCGAGGGCCAGGCTGTTGAGTGTCTGAGTCAACCAGAATTGCATGTTCTTGACGTCAGGGCCCGCCGCGCCGAGGCGGCTGCGGGCCGTGAAGCTCCGGTAGGGGCGTCAGGCGGCCAGGTTCCTGGCGGGCGGCCAGTCGCGCGAATAGACCGGCTCGGCCAGGAACTTCTTCGGGTCGTAGGTCCAGAACTGGCTCACGTCCGGGTAGGTCTCGATGATGCTGTTGACCAGCCGGCCGTCCTTGCGCTCGACCGTGCGCACGTAGACGTTGCCGACCACGTTGCCCCAGGTGTCGAACTTGACCGGGCCGCGCGCGGTCAGGGCGTTGGTCTTCTGCAGCGATGCGCGCAGCGACTCGCGATCGAAGGCCTGGCCCTTCAGGGGCTCCAGCGCGGCGTCGAGCACCGATGCGCTGACATGGGTGCAGGCGGCGTAGAAGCCCGGGTCGTAGCCGTGCGCCTTGCGGAAGGCGCCGGCGAATTTCGCGTTGACGGGGTTCGCGAGCTCGGCGGAGTACCAGTTCACCGTGACGATGCCCAGCGCCTCGTCGCCCATGTTGCGCAGCACCGCTTCGTCGAGCGCCGTCATGCCGCCGACCAGGGCCAGCTTGCCGCGCAGGCCGTACTCGTTGAACTGCCGGATGAAGCGAAAGCCGTTGGAGCCCGCGAAGCCGAGGAACACCGCGTCGGCGTCGCGGTTGAGCTGGGCCAGGAAGCTGCCGTAGTCGGGCGACGTGAGCGGCGGGAACAGCTTCTGCACCACCTTGCCCCCGGCCTCTTCGAAGACGCGCTGGAAGCCGGCCGTCATCTCGTGGCCGTAGGCGATGTCGTCGGCCACCAGCACCATGCGCTTGTACTTCAGCTTCCTGGCGCAGTAGTCGGCCAGCGGATGGGCGCATTGGGCCGAGGTCGAGCTGGCGCGGAACAGCCAGGGGTTGGCCTTGCGCTGGGTCATGTCTTCGGCCGCGGCCACCGGAAACACCGGAATCTTGCGGGCCCGCATGTAGTCGTCGGTGGCCAGCGCCTCGAAGGCGGCCAGCGGGCCCATGAGCACCTGGGCACGTTCGCGCTCGACCAGTTCCTGGGTCTTGCTGCGGGCGGTCGACGGCACGCCGCCGGTGTCGGCCACGATCAGCTCGACCTTGCGGCCGCCCAGCCGCTGGTCGTTGGCCGCCAGGTAGCTCTGCAGCCCGCGCTCCATGTCGAGGCCACCGGAAGCGAAGGGCCCGGTCTTGGCGGTGAGCAAGCCCAGGCGCAGCGGCTCGGTCGTGCCCTGGCCGCGCACCAGCGAAGGGGCCGCCAGGGCGGCGCCGGCGGTGGCGGCGGCTGCCATGAAACTCCTGCGATCGATCGTCATGCTGTCTCCGTTCTTCGTGAGGGTTGGATGTTAAGTGATCGGACGATCAATAATAGTTCGAGCAGATTCAGAGATCAAGCGGCGTTCGGCAGAGGGGCATCGGGGTTTACCCGGGCTGACTGGTGTCGAAGGCCCGGCGCGCTAATAATCAAACGATCGGCTCGACTCATTCCACGGACACCATCGATGAACCCACGCACCGCCAAGGCTGACGAGACTCCCGAAGAAGGCGCCGCCGGCGGCAAGCAGCGGCGCCGCCGCCTCGCGCCCGAAGACCGCGAGCACGAGATCGTCCAGTCGGCCATCAGCTTCTTTGCCAGGCATGGCTTTGAGGGCAGTACACGCGACCTGGCCCAGCGCCTGGGCGTCTCGCAGCCCCTGCTGTACCGGTATTTCCCGACCAAGGAGGCGCTGGTCGACCGCGTCTACGACGAAGTCTTCGTGCGCCGCTGGAACCCCGAGTGGGAGGAGTGGCTCGCCGACCGCACGCACTCGCTCGAAAGCCGCCTCAAGCGCTACCTCAAGGACTACGCGCACTTCGTGCTGCGCGGCGAATGGGTGCGCATCTTCATGTATGCCGGCCTCAGCCGGGCCGGCGTGAACCAGCGCTACCTGGCCCGCCTGCGCGAGCGGCACTTCCTGATGATCGCGCGCGAGCTGCGCTTTGCCTACGACATTCCCGATCCCGAGAACGCCGAGGCCGAGGACGAAGAGGTCGAACTCATCTGGGCCATGCACTCCAGCGTGTTCTACATCGGCGTTCGCAAGTGGGTCTACGACCTCGCGGCGCCACGCAATATTGATCGATTGATCGATATGAGGGTCGAAGCCTTCCTGCACGGGGCGCCGAAGGTGCTGCTGGCCGACCGCAAATCGACCTGAATTTCAGTCGGCCCGCTCCAGCAGCGCATCCAGAAAGCGCAGCGCCGCCGGACCGAGTGCGTCGGGGCGCCAGACGATGCGGTAGTCGGTGCGCATCTCCAGCAGCGGAAGATCGCGCACCACGATGTTCTCGCCCGAGAACTGCACCAGGCTCTCTTGCGCCGCGCACAAGCCGAAGCCGCTCGCGACCAGGGCCAGCGCCGAGATGATGTCGCCCGCGACGCAAGCCACGCGCGGCTCGAAACCCAGGCGGTGGCAGGCCAGCATGAACTTCGCGCGCAGCGACGGGCCGCTGCGCTCGGGCGTCACCACCCACTCGGCATCGACCAGCTGGCGCGCCGAGATCTCCGGCGCCGCGACCAGCGGATGCGCGCGTGGCATCAGCAGCACGTAGCGCTCCGAACTGTAGACCGCCGAAGCCAGCGCGGGATCGGTGAGCTCCTGCGTCTGCACCGCGAAATCGATTCGTCCCCGGCGCAGTTCCTCCAGTTGCTCGCTCTCCGGCGCGCCCTCGAACTGGAAGCGGATCGCGGGGTGCGCGGCCTGCACGCGCTGGGCGGTGTCCGGGATGATGCCGTTGTAGAGCGCGCCCGGCATGTGGCCGATGACCACCGTGCCGCCGGTGCCGCCGGCCCGGCGCTGCAGGTCGAGCATCAGGCGCTCGTTGCCGAGCAGGAGTTGGCGCGCGTTGAGCAGCAGTTCGCGTCCGGCGTTGTTGAGCCGCAGGCTCCTGCCGACGCGATCGAACAGCGCGAAGCCGATTCTTTCCTCGAGGTTGAGGATGGTGCGGCTCAGCGGCGAGGCCGAGATGTGCAGCAGCTGTGCCGCCCTCGAGATGCTCTCGTTCTCTGCCACGCAGACGAAGTGCTTCAGCGTCCGGAGGTCGATCAGGTTCATGGGGTCGTGCTCGGGTGCGAAGGCCGGAGTCTAAATAGTTCGGACCCTGGATGTCCGAGATCATGAGAAAGATTGTCCTTTTCAGTCATCTTCTCGTTAACGATCATTCGATCAACGCTGCGGCGCTTCCCGCCCGGCGGACACCGACCGCGGGCCTCGCCCGTCAACCTCCGAAGCTCCTCCTGGGCGTCCGACATGACTCAAACCCTTCCCGCGTCCGTACAGCGCAAAGTGATCCGGCGGATCATCCCGATCCTGATGCTGATGTACACCATGGCGTACCTCGACCGCATCAACATCGGCACCGCGGCGCTGCGCATGAATGCCGAGCTGGGCATCAGCCAGCAAGTGTTCGGACTGGCTGCCGGCCTGTTCTTCATCGGCTACCTGGCGATGGAGATCCCGAGCAACATCATCCTGCACCGGGTCGGCGCGCGCGTCTGGCTCACGCGGATCATGGTGACCTGGGGCCTGATCTCCGCTTGCACGGCCTTCGTGCAGAACGGCTGGCAGCTGATCGCCGTGCGCATGCTGCTGGGCGTCGCCGAAGCTGGCTTGTTTCCGGGCCTGATCTACTGCCTGGCGCTGTGGTTTCCGCCCGGCCTGCGCGGGCGCATGCTGGTGATCGCCGTGCTGCCCTGGGCGGTCATCGTGGGCACGCCGATGTCGGCCGCGATCGTCCAGTACGCCGATGGCCTGTTTGGCTTCTCGGGCTGGCGGATCATGCTGTTCGTCGAAGGCCTGCTGCCGGTACTGCTGGGCTTTTACTCGATCCGCTTCCTGACCTCGAAGCCCGAGGGGGCCGACTGGCTGACCGACGAGGAGAAGCGCCAGGTGATCGCCGCGCGCGACAGCGGCGACGCCCCTGCGTCCGTCGGCGAGCCGCCGCTGCGCACCACTTTGCTGCAGCCGCACCTGATCCTGCTGTCGCTCGCCTATGCAACGGCGCAGATGGGCTTCTATGCGAGCCTGATCTTCACGCCGCAGATCGTGCAGGAGTTCGGCCGCCTCTTCGGCGTCGCACTGTCGACGGTCCAGGTCGGGCTGCTGGCGGCGATACCGAGCGTGTTCGGCATGGTGATCTACTGGTTCTGGGTCGCTCATTCGGACCGCACGGGCGAGCGCGTGTGGCATGCCATCGCCGCCTTCGTGACCGCCGCCGCGGGCATCGGCATCCTGGTCAGCGTGCCCAACCTCTACGCGTCGATCGCCGGGCTGTCGCTGTTGACCGCGGGGCTGGTCAGCGGGCCGATCTGCATCTGGCAGCTCACCGGTGTCGGCGTCAGGGGCAAGACCGCCGCCGTGGTGTTCGCCTATGTCAACTGCTTCGGCATCGTCGGCTCGATGTTCAGCCCGTATTTCATCGGGCTGCTCAAGGACCGCACGGGCTCCTATGACGCGGGGCTGTTGTTCCTCGCGCTCGCCGCGCTGCTCGGCGCCGTCTTCGTCTACCTCGCCGGTCGGCGCATGCGGCGCCAGGCCCTCATCAGGCCATCGGCTGCACCAGCGGGCCGCTACGAGCCCGCGACGCGCTGAGCTCGCAACTTCATCCACACACCCACACGAAGGAACCCCAGTGATCCATTTCGACCATGTCTGCATGGCAGCCCCGAACGTCTACGAGTCGACTTTCCGGCTCAGCAAGGAGACCGGCCTCGGCAACTACGACGGCGGCTTCTTTCCGCTCTACGGCATCGGCCATCGCGTGGTGCCGCTCGCGCCCGACATCTACATCGAGGTCGAGAGCGTGATCGACCGCCGACCCCTCGCCCACGGCGAACCGCTGACCGTCTTCATGGAGCGCCAGACGCGCGAAGGCGACTGCTTCCTCGGCTGGTGCCTGCGCTCCGACACGCTGGAAGAGCTGGAGGCTTTCGCGGCGCACCACGGCACGACGATCGATCCCAACACCACCGGACACGAGGCCGGCCGCCAGATGATGAACGGCGCGCGCGGCTTCGCGCTGCAGGCGCCGAGCGCGACCGTGGCCTGGCCGATCGGCAAGCCCAACCTCTACTTCAAGCCGGGCGGCGGCACGCACGTCGCGAGCCTCCCGGTGGTGCCGGGCTCCGGCGAAGTGCAGGGGCAGGGTCTGGCGTGGATCGAGATCGGCGGAACCCATTCGGATCTCAAGGGCTGGCTCGGCGACGTCGCTTCGCCCTCTGATTTTCCGTTCGAGATTCGCTACAACGGCGGCTCCTCGGGGCTCTACGCGATGGGCGTGCAGACGGACCGCGGCGTAGTGGAGATCCGCCGGCCACCGGTCTACATCGGCTGACGGACCCCGAGCGCGCGCGGCCGTGAGGCCTTGCCGCTCATGAAGAGGAGAGCGTGACCAGCGACGCCTCCACCGTGTCGATGAAAACCTCCAGGTTCTCCATGGTTCGAGCCTGGTTCATATTTGCGCTCCTTGCAAAGATGTTTCGCGAGAGCGAGGGATTGTCCGCTCGAGGTTGCCCCCATACGATGCCTTGACTTCATCGATTCAAGCATGCAAGGCCGGGACAGCTCGGGGGTATTCAACCCGGCAACCGGGGCGGTGAGCGGCCACGTTCCTCATGCGCGGCAACAGGATCTGGATCGCATGGAATGAAAGAGAAACAAGCCATGAAAGCCATCGTCTTCGACGACTTCGGCGGGCCCGAAGTGCTCGTGATCCGCGAGGTCGCGGCCCCGGAAGTCCGACCCCATGACCTGCTGGTGCGCAACGCCTCCATCGGGGTCAACCGCGCCGACCTTTCGCATCGCAAGGGTGCCTACGGCCGCGCCTTCTTCGGCGACGCGGACACCATGGGCCTGGAGCTTGCCGGGACGGTGGTGGAGGTGGGGGCGCAGGTGCAGGGATTCCGCGTGGGCGACCGCGTCATGGGCATCGTCGGCGGAGGCGCCTATGCCGAACTCTCGCGCATCGATCACCGCATGGCCATGCATGTCCCGCCGGGCCTCGACCTGGTCGATGCCGGCGCGGTGGCCGAGGTTTTCGTGACCGCGCACGAAGCGCTGTTTCATCTGGGCCGCCTGCAAGCCGGCGAGTCGGTGCTGGTCCATGCGGCGGCCGGCGGCGTGGGCTCCGCCGCGGTGCAACTCGCGCACGCTGCCGGCGCGCGCGTGTTCGCGACCGCAGGCGGCGACAAGCGCGATGCCGTCCAGGGCTTCGGGGCGGATGAGGTCATCGACTACCGCAGCGACGACTTCCAGGCCGTGGTGGCCGCCAAGACGGATGGCAAGGGCGTCGACGTCGTGATCGACTTCATCGGCGCTCCCTACCTGGAGCGCAACCTGCGTTCGCTGGCGGTGGGCGGGCGCCTGGTGGTCGTGGGCTTGCTCGGGGGCGCGGAAGGCGCCGCGCTGCCCATGGACTTGCTGCTCTACCGCCACCTGCAGATCTTCGGCACGGTGATGAAGTCGCGGCCTCCCGAGGTCAAGCAGGCGATGGTCCAACGCTTCGCGCAGCGATGGCTCGACGCCCTGGCGGCCGGCGCGATCCGGCCTGTGATCGACAGCAGCTATGCGCTCGCCGATGCGGCCCAGGCGCATCGGCGCATGGAATCGGGCCAGAGCGTCGGCAAGATCCTGCTGCTGCCCGGTAAGAGACCGCCGTGACAGCCGATGCCGCCAGCGAACGGATTGCAACTGCAATGCTCGCCAGGCGGGTGCAAGTCATCTGGGAACTCAGCGCCAAGGGCTTGAGCGACGGGCGCACCGAGTACACGAACTCGGTGGTGTCGCACCCGACGGAAGAGTTCCTGACCTTCATTGCGAGCCACGGCGTGAGCTTCGAGCAGGCATCGCACGACCGACAGCTGGCCTCCGGCGATCACAACAGCCGTGAAACGCCGTTGTTCGCAGAGAGCATCGCCCGGGCAGCGCGGGCCAATGCCAGGAGCGCCAGGAGCGCCGAGACGCCGACGGCAGTCGCTGCTTGAGCCTGCGAAGTCTCACCCCGCCATCTGCGGCATCGACAGCATCCGTGTTCAAGCCTTGCGCGGTTTCTCCCGCGCCGGCTGACGCGCGAAGTCGATGAAGGACTTGAGGTAGTCCACGTCCATCTCCGCTTCCCGGCCACCCAGGAAGATCTGCTTGGCGAGCCCATGGCGGCCGAGCCGGACGGGGACGATCTCCAGCTTGTCCGCATACTCTTCAACCAGCCAACGCGGCAGCGCTGCGACGCCCCTGCCGCTGGCCACCATCTGCAGCATGATGTCGGTCGTCTCGATGGTCTTGTGGCGCTTGGGCGTGATGCCTGCGGGCATCAGGAACTGGTTGTAGACGTCCAGCCGCTCGGGCGCCACCGGGTAGGTGATCAGGACCTCCGGCGTGAGCTGCGCCGGTTTCACGTAGGCGGCCGATGCCAGCGGGTGGCTGGCGCCCACGACCAGCACCTGTTCGTAGTCGAACACAGGCTCGAAGCGCAGCCCCGGCTTGAACAGCGGATCCGGTGTCACGAGCAGGTCGATCTCGAAGCCGAACAGCGCACCGATGCCCCCGAACTGGAATTTCTGCTTCACGTCCACATCCACGTCGGGCCATTTGGCCAGGTAGGGTGCCACGACCTTCAGCAGCCACTGATAGCACGGGTGGCACTCCATGCCGATGCGCAGCGTGCCACGCTCGCCTTGCCCGTACTGCTGCAGGCGCTCCTCGGCGACGTCGAGCTGGGGCAGGACGCGATTGGCGACGGCGAGCAGGTATTCGCCGGCCTGCGTGGGCCGGAGGGCGCGCCCCTCGCGCAGCCAGATCGCAGTGCCCAGCTGCAGTTCCAGTTTCTTCATCGCATGGCTGAGGGCCGATTGCGTGAGGCACAGCGTCGCCGCGGCAGCGGTCAGTGAGCCCTGCCTGTCGACCTCCCGGACGATGGCCAGATGAATGCGCTCCAGCATTTCGTATGAATGAAACTAATCGATCGTTGAAATAAGACCATTTTACTTCATGGAGTGGCCTGCCTACGATCAGCGCCATTCGCATTTCCGAAGCAGCCCGAAAGCAGTCTCATGGTCCTGACCCACAATCTTGGTTTTCCCCGAATCGGCGCCCAGCGCGAACTCAAGTTCGCGCTCGAGTCCTACTGGAAGGGCGCTTCGCCGCGCGACGAACTCCAGGCCCTCGGTGCCCGGCTGCGCCAGCGCCACTGGCAGCAGCAGGCCGGCCTGGACCTCGCGCCGGTGGGTGACTTTTCGTTCTACGACCAGGTGCTGGACATGAGCTTCACGCTGGGCAACCTGCCCGAGCGCGTGCAGGGCTTCCATGGCGACGCCCTGGACAACTATTTCCGGGTCGCCCGTGGCCGCTCGGCGCACGGCAGCGACGACCACCATGCGTGCTGCGGCGGCGTCGCCGCCGGCGAAATGACCAAGTGGTTCGACACCAACTACCACTACATCGTGCCGGAGTTCACGGCGCAGACGGCATTCAAGCTGGATGCCTCCCGCCTGCTGGCGCAGCTGGCCGAGGCCAGGGCGCAAGGGGTCAAGGCCAAGCCCGTGATCGTCGGACCGGTCACCTACCTCGCCATCGGCAAGGCCAAGGACGATTCGGACAAGCTGGCCCTGCTGCCGCGTCTTCTGGAGGCCTACGCCGAACTGCTGGACACCCTGGCCGCGCAGGGCGTCGAGTGGGTGCAGATCGACGAGCCGCTGCTGGTGACCGAGCTCGATGCCGACTGGCAGCATGCCTACAACACCGCCTACCACCAGCTCAAGGGCTGCCGCGTCAAGCTGCTGCTGGCCACCTATTTCGGCCAGCTGCTGGAGAACCAGTACCTGGCCGCCAACCTGCCGGTGGCGGGCCTTCACATCGATGCCGTCAACGGCCGGGCCGACGTGACGCCCCTGCTGGGCCTGATGCCGGCCCACAAGGTGCTGTCGCTCGGCGTCATCGATGGACGCAACATCTGGAAGACCGACCTGGCCGCGGTGCTCGACTGGCTCGAGCCCATCGCGCAGAAGTTGGGCGGCGACCGGCTGTGGATCGCACCGTCGTGCTCGCTGCTGCACGTGCCGGTCGACCTCGAGAGCGAGCACAGGCTCGATCCGGAAATCAAGTCGTGGCTGGCCTACGCGCTGCAGAAGCTCGACGAACTGAAGCTGTTGTCGACGGCGCTCAACCAGGGCCGCGACGCGGTCAAGGACGCGCTCGCCGCCAACCAGGCTGCCGTTGCAGCGCGTCGCGCGTCGCCGCGGGTCCACAACCCCGCAGTCCGGGCGGCGATCGCCCGGATCGACGCCGAGCTCGGCCGACGCAAGAGCGGCTACGCGCAGCGCGCCCCGTTGCAGGCGGCGCGCCTGAAGCTTCCGGCTTTCCCGACCACCACCATCGGGTCGTTCCCGCAGACCGCGGAGATCCGCCAGGCACGCAGCCGGTTCAAGGCCGGCGAGCTCGGCGAGGCCGGCTACAAGAGCGCCATGCAGGCGGAGATCGCCCGCAGCGTTCGCGAGCAGGAGGCATTG
This sequence comes from Variovorax ginsengisoli, assembly GCF_030486595.1. Taxonomy (GTDB): domain Bacteria; phylum Pseudomonadota; class Gammaproteobacteria; order Burkholderiales; family Burkholderiaceae_C; genus Variovorax; species Variovorax ginsengisoli_B. The sequence continues at coordinate 233,683 of NZ_JAUJZH010000009.1, forward strand.
GGCCTCGACGTGCTGGTGCATGGCGAAGCCGAGCGCAACGACATGGTCGAGTACTTCGGCGAGCAACTCGACGGCTATGCCTTCAGTCAGTTCGGCTGGGTGCAATCCTACGGTTCCCGCTGCGTCAAGCCGCCGATCCTGTTCGGCGACATCACGCGCCCCAAGGCGATGACGGTCGAATGGATCCGCTATGCGCAGTCGCTGACGAACAAGCCGATGAAGGGCATGCTGACCGGTCCGGTCACGATCCTCAACTGGTCGTTCGTGCGCGACGACCAGCCTCGGTCGGTGTCATGCAAGCAGCTGGCGCTGGCGATCCGAGAGGAGGTGCTCGACCTCGAGAAGGCCGGCGTGGGCGTGATCCAGATCGACGAGGCCGCCCTGCGCGAAGGCCTGCCGCTGCGCAAGTCGCAGTGGAAGAACTACCTCGACTGGGCGGTCGAATCGTTTCGCATCACCGCCAACGGCGTCGACGACGAGACGCAGATCCACACCCACATGTGCTATTCGGAATTCAACGACATCATCGCGTCCATCGCCGACATGGATGCGGACGTGATCACGATCGAGACCTCCCGCTCGGACATGGAACTGCTGGACGCTTTCGACGACTTCAACTACCCGAACCAGATCGGCCCCGGTGTCTATGACATCCACTCGCCCAACATCCCGACCCGGGAGCACATCGTGCAGCTGATGAAGAAGGCGGCCGAGCGCATTCCGGCCGAGCGGCTGTGGGTCAACCCGGACTGCGGCCTGAAGACGCGCCAGTGGGCTGAAGTGATTCCCGCGCTGACCCATATGGTCGAGGCCGCCAGGGCCCTGCGCGCGGTCATCTGAGGCGATCAGGGCGGGCCGGCCGAGTCGGCCGGGTAGGGCGTGAAGCGGCTTTCGTTCTCGTTCACCTCGAGCGGCCTTCCCACGAACGGAAAGGCCCGCTGCGGACAGCGCGTGCGCTCGCACACCTTGCATCCCATGCCGATGGGCGTGGCGATCTCGGGGTCCTCGAGGTTCATGCCCCGCGAATAGACCAGTCGCGGGGCGTGCCGGATGTCGCAGCCCAGCGCCACCGAGAAGGTCTTGCTCGGCGCGCCGTAGCCGCCCTGGCTCTTCGAGACCGTGCGGGCGATCCAGAGGTAGGTGCGGCCATCGGGCATGCGCGCCAGCTGCGGCAGGATCTTGCCGGGCTGCGAGAAGGCCTCGTACACATTCCACAGGGGGCAGGTGCCGCCGGTCTTCGAGAAGTGGAAGTGGGTGGCGGACTGCCGCTTGGAGATGTTGCCGGCGCGGTCCACGCGGATGAAGAAGAAGGGCACGCCGGGCGCGTCCGGCCGCTGCAGCGTGCTCAGGCGATGGCAGATGGTTTCGAAGCCGACCCCGAAGCGGCGCGAGAGCCGGTCGATGTCATAGCGCATGGTTTCGGCAGCCTTCAGGAACGCCGCATAGGGCAGCAGCAAGGCGCCCGCGAAGTAGTTCGCCAGGCCGATGCGCGCCAAGGTCCGCGCCTGCGGATCGTCGCCGAATGCCGGCGTATCGACGAGCGCGTCCAGCAGCGAGGACTGCTCCAGCAGGGCCAGCTGTGTCGCCAGCTGGAACGCCTGTTGACCGGCTTCCAGCGAGGCCGACAACCGCAGGGTCCGGCTGCCCGGCTCATAGCGGCGCTGGCTCTCCTCGGCCTCGTCGTGCGATGGCATCGCGTGCACGCCGTGCCGCTGGCCGAGTCGCCGCACGAGCCATTCCGACAGCGGGCCTCCTTCGGCGTTCGCCTCGGCCGCGAGCGATTCGGCGGCACGGTCCACGGCATCGAAATGGTTCTGGTGGGCGAAGAAGAAGTCGCGCACCATTTCGAAGGCCATCGGCCGCGTCGGCGCGATGTCGGCGCGGTCGTCTCCCAGGCGCAGTGCCATGGCTTCGAGACGCTGGGTCGCATCGGCATTGCGACGGTGCAGGGCCAGCAGCGCACGACCCACGGCGGGCATTTGGGAGGCGACCTCGAGCAGCTCCGGCAGTGCCACCGCCTCGCCGCCCGGGTTGTCGGCCAGGGCCTCGCGCATGCCGGCCACCAGGCGCGCTTCCTCGTCCTCGGAAAACTGCTGCACGTCGACGCCCAGCGCGCGACTGATCCGGAGCAGGACGGCGACGGTGAGCGGCCGCTGGTTCTGCTCCAGCTGATTCAGGTAGCTCGGCGAAAGGCCGAGCGCGTTGGCCAGCGCGACCTGCGACAGGCCGCGTTCGGCCCGCAGCTTGCGCAGGCGCACGCCCATGAAGGTCTTCTTCATCGTGATCTCCGGCGGAGCCAATAATTCGCAAGATTCGCTGATTTGCGATTCTCCTTCGCAAATATTCGCCCTTTTAGCCCTTCTGCAAAGAATCGATTGTGCGTAAATTGCGAAGCATGACACACCCAACATCGTCAACGTTCAAGCCGAAGAAATCCGTTGCGCTCTCGGGCGTCACGGCCGGCAACACGGCCTTGTGCACCGTCGGCCGCACAGGCAACGACCTGCACTACCGCGGCTACGACATCCTCGACATCGCGGAGGTCTGCGAGTTCGAGGAGATCGCCCACCTGCTGGTGCACGGCAAGCTGCCCACGGCGGCCGAACTGCGGGCCTACAAAGCGAAGCTCAAGGCCATGCGGGGCGTGCCGGCCAGCGTCAAGTCGGCCCTCGAGCAGATCCCCGCGGGCGCGCATCCGATGGACGTGATGCGCACCGCCGTGTCGGCCCTGGGATGCACGCTGCCCGAGAAAGACGATCACAACGCGCCGGGTGCGCGCGACATCGCCGACCGCCTGATGGCCTCGCTGGGCTCCATGTTGCTGTACTGGTACCACTGGTCCACGCAGGGCAGGCGCATCGCGCTGGAAACCGACGACGACTCCATCGGCGCGCACTTCCTGCACCTGCTGCATGGCACCCGACCCAGCGCCGCCTGGGAACGCGCCATGCACACTTCCTTGAACCTCTATGCCGAGCACGAGTTCAACGCCTCGACCTTCGCGGCGCGCGTCATCGCCGGCACCGGCAGCGACATGTACTCGGCCATCGCGGGCGCCATCGGGGCGCTCCGCGGGCCCAAGCACGGCGGCGCCAACGAGGTCGCGTTCGAGGTCCAGAAGCGCTATGACTCGCCCGACGAAGCCGAAGCGGACATCCGTCGCCGGGTCGAGGCCAAGGAAGTGGTGATCGGGTTCGGACATCCGGTCTACACCGTGAGCGATCCCCGGAACGTCGTCATCAAGGGCGTCGCCAGGTCGCTGTCGGATGAAGCGGGCGCCTGCAAGATGTTCGACATCGCGGAGCGCCTGGAGACGGTGATGTGGGATGCCAAGAAGATGTTCCCCAACCTCGACTGGTTCAGTGCCGTGAGCTATCACATGATGGGCGTGCCGACGGCGATGTTCACGCCGCTGTTCGTCATTGCCCGCACCAGCGGCTGGGCCGCGCACGTCATCGAGCAGCGCATCGACAACAAGATCATCCGCCCGAGCGCCAACTACACCGGTCCCGAGGACCTGGCGTTCCTGCCCATCGGCGATCGCCGCTGACAAGAACCCGCGCATGAACACCTCGTACCGCAAGAAGCTCCCGGGCACGTCGCTGGACTATTTCGACGCCCGCGAAGCCGTCGATGCCCTTCGGCCCGGCGCCTGGGCCGGGCTGCCCTACACCTCGCGCGTGCATGCCGAGAACCTGGTGCGCCGCTGCGACCCGGCCATCCTCGACGACTCGCTGCTGCAGTTGATCGAACGCCGGCGCGACCGGGACTTTCCCTGGTTTCCGGCCCGCGTGGTGTGCCACGACATCCTGGGACAGACCGCACTGGTGGACCTGGCCGGCCTGCGCGACGCCATCGCCGACAGGGGCGGCGATCCGGCCCAGGTGAACCCTGTGGTGCAGACCCAGTTGATCGTGGACCACTCGCTGGCGGTCGAGTTCGCGGGCTTCGATCCGGATGCGTTCGCCAAGAACCGCGCCATCGAAGACCGTCGCAACGAAGACCGGTTCCACTTCATCGAGTGGACCCGGAAGGCCTTCAAGAACGTCGAGGTGATCCCGCCGGGGAACGGGATCATGCATCAGATCAACCTCGAGCGGATGTCGCCGGTCGTCCATGCCAGGGACGGCGTGGCCTTCCCCGACACGCTGGTCGGCACCGACAGCCACACCCCCCACGTGGACGCGCTGGGCGTGATCGCGATCGGCGTCGGCGGGCTCGAAGCCGAAAGCGTGATGCTGGGCCGAGCTTCCTGGATGCGGCTGCCCGACATCGTCGGCGTCGAGCTCAGCGGCAAGCCAGGGCCCGGCATCACGGCGACCGACATCGTGCTGGCGCTGACGGAGTTCCTGCGCCAGCAGAAGGTGGTGGGCGCCTATCTCGAATTCCATGGCGAAGGCGCCTCGGCATTGACCCTGGGCGACCGGGCCACGATCTCCAACATGACGCCCGAGTTCGGCGCCACGGCGGCGATGTTCTCGATCGACCGGATGACCATCGACTACCTGCGCCTCACCGGACGCACGGACGAACAGGTTCGCCTCGTCGAGACCTACGCGAAGGAAGTGGGACTCTGGTCGGACGCATTGGCCAGCGCGGAATACGAGCGCGTGCTGCGCTTCGACCTGCGCGCGGTGGTGCGCAACATGGCCGGCCCGTCCAACCCGCACAAGCGCCTGCCGACCTCCGAGCTGGCCGCGCGCGGGATCGCTGCCGAGTGGGAGGACGTGCCGGGCCGGATGCCCGACGGCGCAGTGATCATCGCGGCCATCACCAGCTGCACCAACACCAGCAACCCGCGCAACGTGATCGCCGCCGGCCTGCTGGCGCGCAATGCCAATGCGCGCGGGCTCGTGCGCAAGCCCTGGGTCAAGTCGTCGCTCGCGCCCGGCTCCAAGGCGGTGCAGCTGTACCTGGAAGAGGCCGGCCTGCTGCGCGAACTGGAACGGCTGGGCTTCGGCATCGTGGCCTTTGCCTGCACCACCTGCAACGGCATGTCCGGTGCGCTGGACCCGGTGATCCAGCAGGAGGTCATCGAGCGCGACCTGTACGCCACGGCCGTGCTGTCGGGCAACCGCAATTTCGACGGCCGGATCCATCCCTATGCCAAACAGGCCTTCCTGGTGTCTCCGCCGCTGGTCGTGGCCTACGCGATCGCCGGCACCGTGCGCTTCGATATCGAGCGGGACGTGCTCGGCATCGACGCCGACGGCTTGGCCGTGACGCTGAAGGACATCTGGCCGAGCGATGCCGAGATCGACGCGGTGGTCGCCGCCAGCGTCAAGCCCGAGCACTTCCGCCGCGTCTACGATCCGATGTTCAAGATCGGCGTGGCCGGCCACGCGCCGATCAGCCCGCTGTACGACTGGCGCCCGCAGAGCACTTACATCCGCCGCCCCCCGTACTGGGAGGGCGCGCTGGCGGGCGAGCGCACGCTGCGTGGCCTGCGCCCGCTGGCCTTGCTGCCCGACAACATCACGACCGACCATCTGTCGCCGTCCAACGCCATATTGCGCGACAGCGCGGCGGGCGAATACCTGCAGCACATGGGCCTTCCCGAGGAAGACTTCAATTCCTACGCCACGCACCGCGGCGACCACCTGACGGCGCAGCGCGCGACCTTCGCCAATCCGCAGCTCGTCAACGAGATGGCCGTGGTCGACGGCAAGGTCCGGAAGGGTTCGCTCGCCCGGATCGAACCCGAGGGCCGGGTGGTTCGCATGTGGGAGGCCATAGAGACCTACATGCAGCGCAAGCAGCCGTTGATCATCATCGCCGGCGCCGACTACGGACAGGGCAGTTCGCGCGACTGGGCGGCCAAGGGCGTTCGGCTGGCAGGCGTGGAAGCGATCGCGGCCGAGGGCTTCGAGCGCATCCATCGCACCAACCTGATCGGCATGGGCGTGCTGCCGCTGGAGTTCAAGCCCGGCGTGAATCGCCTGACGCTGGGCCTGGACGGCACCGAGACCTACGACGTCGTGGGTGAGCGTCGACCGCGCGTCGACCTGGGCCTGGTGATCCGCCGCCGCAACGGCGATGTCGTCGAGCTGCCGATGACCTGCCGGCTCGATACCGCCGAGGAGCTGTCGATCTACGAAGCCGGTGGCGTGCTGCAGCGTTTTGCGCAAGACTTCCTTGCTTCCACGGAACTGGCCTGATGTCACACACGCCACAAATCAAGATCCCGGCGACCTGCATGCGCGGCGGCACCAGCAAGGGCGTGTTCTTCCGCCTGCAGGACCTGCCGGAGGTGGCGCAGCGCCCCGGGCCGGCACGCGACGCGCTGCTGCTTCGCGTGATCGGCAGCCCGGACCCCTACGGCAAGCAGATCGACGGCATGGGCGGCGCAACCTCCAGCACGAGCAAGGCGGTGATCCTGTCGCGCAGCAGCCGGCCCGGCCATGATGTCGACTACCTGTTCGGCCAGGTGGCCATCGACCGGCCCTTCGTCGACTGGAGCGGCAACTGCGGCAACCTCTCCGCCGCCGTCGGGCCCTTCGTGATCGCCAACGGACTGGTCGATGCCAGCCGGCTGCCGCGCAACGGCATGGCGACGGTGCGGATCTGGCAGGCCAACATCGGCAAGACCATCGTCGCGCACGTGCCCATGAGCTACGGCGCCGTCCAGGAGACGGGCGACTTCGAACTCGACGGCGTGACATTCCCGGCGGCCGAGGTGCAGCTGGAATTCATCGACCCGGCCGACGAGGGTGACGGCGAGGCCGGTGGCGCCATGTTTCCGACCGGCAACCTGGTGGACGACCTGGAAGTGCCCGGTGTCGGCACCATGAAGGCGACGCTGATCAACGCCGGCATCCCGACCATCTTCGTCAATGCGGATGCCGTCGGCTACGCCGGCACCGAGCTGCAGGATGCGATCAACGGCAGCGACGCCGCGCTGGCGATGTTCGAAACCATTCGCGCGCACGGCGCCGTGCGCATGGGGCTGATCCGGGACATCGCCGAGGCCGGCCTGCGCCAGCACACACCCAAGGTGGCCTTCGTGGCGCCTCCCGCGGCCTACACGGCCTCCAGCGGCAAGCCGGTGAACGCGGCCGACGTCGACCTGCTGGTGCGCGCACTGTCCATGGGCAAGCTGCACCACGCGATGATGGGCACCGCGGCGGTGGCCATCGGCACCGCGGCCGCCATCCCCGGCACCTTGGTGAACCTGGCGGCCGGTGGCGGCGAACGCACCGCCGTGCGCTTCGGCCACCCCTCGGGCACGCTGCGCGTCGGCGCCGAAGCCAGGCAGGTCGACGGCCGGTGGACGGTCACCAAGGCCTTGATGAGCCGCAGCGCCCGCGTGCTGATGGAAGGCCAGGTCCGCGTACCCGGCGACAGTTTTTGAATCTCAGGAGTCTTTCCAGTGTCCACTCGCAAGCAACTCAGATCGCTGGTCGAAGCCCGTCGCGGCGTGATCGTCCCGGGCGCCTTCAACGCGCTGTCCGCCAGGGTCATCGAAGACCTGGGGTACGAAGCCATCTACGTCACGGGCGCCGGCGTCACCAACATGTGGTTCGGCATGCCGGACCAGGGCTTCATGGGCCTGCACGAGATCGCGGACCACACCGCGCGCATCCGCGATGCGGTCGAGCTGCCCCTCATCGTCGACGCCGACACCGGCTTCGGCAACGCGCTCAACGTGCGTCACACCGTGCGTGTGCTCGAGCGGGCCGGCGCCGACTGCATCCAGCTCGAGGACCAGCTGGCGCCCAAGCGCTGCGGCCACTTCTCGGGCAAGGAAGTCATTTCCACCGAGGAGGCGGTGAGCAAGATCAAGGCGGCGGTCGATGCGCGGCACGATCCGGACTTTTTGATCATGGCGCGCACCGACGCCTGCGCCACGCAGGGTTTCGAGGCCGCCCTCGAACGCGCCCAGTTGTTCGCGCAGGCGGGTGCCGACATCCTGTTCGTCGAGGCTGTCACCACCGCGGAAGAGATCCGCGCGCTGCCGGGGCGATTGGGCAAGCCGCAGCTGATGAACATGGTGATCGGCGGCAAGACGCCGATCGTCGGCGCCGACGAGCTGGGCCGCCTCGGCTACGGCATCGTGCTCTACGCCAATGCGGCGCTGCAGGGTGCGGTGGCGGGCATGCAGAAGGCGCTGACGGTGCTGCGCGATGCCAGGCGCGTCGACGAGGACCCGGCGCTGGTCGTGCCGTTCGCGGAGCGGCAGCGCCTGGTCGGCAAGCCGGTCTGGGATGCGCTGGAAAAGCGCTACACCTGATCGCCCGCGCGGATCGCGGTCGTGGGCTCGATGGGCCCGCCGCCGCGCAACGGCGTCAGAGCAGAGGGTAGGGCTGGTCGTCCGGTGTGCCGAGTGCCAACTCGCGATAGAAGTCCCAGCCCCGCTCGCCGGCGTAGGTGCCTCGGTCCCGCTCGGCGAGGTAGCGCACGATGTCGAAGTGGTTGAGCCTGCCGTCGACCGGTTCCATGTCCAGCTGCGCCGTGCCGCGGATGTGCGACATGACGGATCGCGCCATCAGCATGAAAGCCCAGGGCGCGGCGCCGATGCCATCCAGTCCCACGCCCGGAAAATAGAGGTCCGGCGCATCCAGGCTGCGGAAGATGCAGGCGCAGCGCGAGGCCAGTTCGGCGACGGTTCGCACGCGTGCAATGCGCGGCTCTTCGAAGTACGAGAGGTCGGTCTGGTAGCCCGTGCCCCAGAGGAGCACGTCCCCCGCGAGCCGCGTGCCGTCCGACAGCGTCACGTGGCGCCCCTCGATCTTCTCGACGCTGCCCGGATACCGCTCCAACTCGGCAAAGCTGGCCAGCATGCGTGCGCGGCCGGGTATGAGCTGGTCTTGCCGCACGTCCAGCAAGCGCTGGGGTCGGATCGACTGGATGCCGAACTTCTCGTAGCGGGACAGCAGGTCGGCGCCGATCGTCTCGTTCTGCTGCGTGACGGTCATGCCGCTCGCCTGCATCTTCGCGTAGGGCCGCACGCTGCCGGCGATCGCCTTCGGCTTTCCGGTCGGCGTGAACCAGCGCAAGCCCCGGTACACCCATGCGATCCGGCGCGCCTTGTGCTCCAGGCACAGGTCCAGCAAGTCGAAGGCCGAGGCGCCGCCGCCGACCACGATCACTTCGCGTCCGGTGAGCTCGGTCGGGTCGCGCAGGGCGCTGGAGTGCAGCTCTCGCCATTCGCTGTCGCGACGAATCGCATCGGGTATGGCGGGCGTGTTGTGGCCCCCGGTGGCCGCCACCAGATGACGCGCCCGCACCGTGCCGCGTGGCGTATCGAGCTCCCAGCATGTGTCGGTGTAACGCGCACGAGACACCGGGCTGTCGAACCGGATACGGTCTGCCAGTTCGAAGCGCTCGACCCATGCCTCTATGTTGGCGAGGATGCACGGCTGCTTCGGGCCACCCAGCGGCAGATCGCCGACGGTCCAGTCGGCCGGGCTGATCTGGATGTCCTGCCACGCCGGAAGCTGGCGCCACAGGCCGCCGACGCCGTCCTGCTTCTCGAGCAGCAGCGTATCGAGGCCCGCCTGCCGGGCGTAGTGCAGGTGGATGACGCCGGCGACCCCTCCGCCGACGATGGCCAGGTCGAGCAATGGGGTGGCTTGCATGGATGCTCCTCCTCATGGCCCAGGGGCGCGGTGCACGGAGGGAGATCGCCTGGCAGCCGAGTGGCGCGATGATGCGCCCGATGTTCGAGGCGTGGCAATAGCGGGCCTGGAACGGCCGCCAACGGCGACGACGGAGGCACGCGCGAAATTGCCCCTAAGTGCAGTAGACGGCGTCGTGGAAGCAGCACATAGTGCGCGCACGAGGCTGGCGAATCTGTCTTCGTCGTCTCCCGAGCCCGATCCGCATCGGTTTCATCCACCCTGTACCGGAGTCCAATTCATGAAAGTGCGCCTCTTCTCCTTGTTTTCCGCATTTGCAATGGCTGTCCTTCTCACCGCTTGCGCCGCACCGGGATCGCAGCAAGGGTCGGTGACGATCCGGCAAGGCAAGATCGAGCAGATCGCGCCAACGGAGATTCCCACCTCTCACCATACGGGTGTGGGTGCCGTGCTCGGCGGGCTCGCCGGGGTGGGCATCGGCAGCCTGATCGGCGGGGGTACCGGCCGCGATGTCGCCATGGTGGTGGGCGCGATCGGCGGCAGCGTCGCGGGCAGCCAGATCGCCGAGCGCTACAGCAAGCCGCTGGAAGGCCAGCAGATCTTCGTTCGCACCGACAGCGGTGTGCTGGTCGAAGTGACGCAGCCGGTGACCCCCGGCCTGCGAGTGGGCCAGCGGGTCTTCATCCAGGGCAACGGCGAGGGCGCTCGCGTGGTGCCTCAGTGAAGCTGCCTGAATGAAGCTGCCGCGGTGTGAGTCGCTCTCACGCAGGCGGCCGCGCGGCTTCGCGTCCGGTCCGCGTCAGCCCGACGGCAGCAGCTGCCCGACCGTGGCCGACGGCGGACCCATGGCCGCCGGCGCCGGCACCATCTCGCCCCATTGCGCGGCCAAGGCCTGCAGGGCCTGCATCAGGTCCTTGGCCATGGCTTCCAGCAGGCGAACCTCGCTCTGGCTGAGCGCGCGGGGTTCGACATCCAGCAGGCACAGCGTTCCCAGCACGTGGCCGCCCGGTCCGCGCAACGGCGCGCCCGCATAGAAGCGCAGTCCCTTGCCCTGCAGCGCGGGGTTGCCGGCGAAGCGCAGGTCCCTCGACGCATCGGGCACCACCAGGGTCTGGGCGTTCGCGACCACATGGCCGCACATCGACAGCTCGCGCGGCATGCCGAGGTCGTCGCCGCGCAGCGGCGCGGCATCCGGGCTGGCCGGCAAACGCAACTCGCCGTAGGCGCCGCGCACCTCCTGCGTGCTCTCCTCGATCAGCGACACCATGGCCATCGGCACGTCGAACACGTCGGCCGCGCGCTGCGTGGCGGCATCGAAGAGCTCCTTTGCGCGCGGATCGAGCGCGCCGCTGGCACGCAGGGCATGGAGCCTTTCGGCATCCGCTTCGGGGCGCGCCGCCTGCATGAAGCCCTCGGTCGGCTGCATGCCGGTCAGTGCGGCGATCGCGACCACCGCCTCGCCGATCGAGGTGACGACGCCGTCCGCGCCGAGGTTGCGGATCGCCTCCTCGCCCAACAGCTCCGGTGGCGCGTTCCACAGGCCGAGCACGACCCGCGTGCCGGGCCAGCGACGCTTCAGCCGCCGGCAGAAGTGGCGCGCCGCAACCTGCGGATCGGGGCTGAAGTACGAGATGCACACGCACTGCACGCCGCCCAGGTCGAGCCCCGCGATGAAGTCCGCGTTGACCGCGCCGGCCCCGTGCGGCAGGGCGACGCAGCCCTGCATCGACAGGGCATGCGCCAGCATGCGCGCCGCCAGGGTATCGACTTCCCATTTGCCCCCGATGCACACCACCGCGGCGGGCACGGAGGCCGCTTGCGGTTCGGGATGAAGCTCTCGCATCTCGTCGATCAGGGCCTCGATGCCGATCACCACGCGATGCCGGTGCTCGGCACGCGCCACGTTGGCGTGATCGCTCGAGGCCATGCGCAGCACCTGCAGCCCGGTCTCGTTGTAGAAGCCGAGCACGTTGTGGTCGGCGACCTGGTCGGTCGCGAGTTCGATGGCTTCCTCGACATCGTCGGCGATCAGGCGCTGGTAGATGCGCGTCGGCGCGTCGAGGGCGGGCTGGCTCCCGAGCAGGACGTCCAGGAAGCGCAGCCGTGGCAGGTGCCGGCCGATGACCATCAGGCAGACCGTCAACGGCGTCGACATGATGAGACCCAGAGGGCCCCACAGCGCGGTCCAGAAAGTCGCCGCGACCATCAGCGACATGGCCGAGAGTCCGGTGCTCGCGCCGTACAGCCAGGGCTCGATCACGTTGTTGCTCAGCATCTCGAGCGCGATGATGAGACCGATGGTCCACAGCACCATGCTCCAGCCGGGATCAACCGCGAAGGCCAGCGCGATCGGGAACACGGCGGAGATCATCGGACCCACGTACGGAACGAAGCGCATCACCGCCGCCACCGCGCCCCAGAGCATCGCGCCCGGCACGCCGATGAACCACAGGCCGAGCGCCATCGGCACGCCATAGCTGAAATTCACCACCAGCTGCATCGTGAGGTATTTGCTGATGCGCTGGCCGGCCTCGTCCATGGCATCGGTCGAACGATGCAGGCTGCCTCCCCAGAGCCGAACCAGGCGATCGCGCAGGTCCAGCCGATCCAGCAGGATCAGCACCACGAAGACCAGCACGATGCCCGCGGTCGCCAGCGGCGCGCTCGCCATCTCGAGCAACGAGATGCCTTGCTGGAAGGACGAGGGCGTCTTCTCGACCAGCTGCACGGCTTGCGCCGGCGCGGGCGCCGTGCTGCCGGTGGCGCCCCTGGCGCCCGCGCGAGCCGGGGCCGGGGCTGGCGGTGCGTCCTCGACCTCCTTCTTGAAGGTGTCGAAGGTCTTGATGACGCCGTCGAACATCCCTGGGCCGCTGGCCCGGGCGCGAAGCTCGCTGAGCTTGGTCTTGATGTTGTTCTGGTAGGTCGGAAGCTCGGCGCTCAGGGTACTGACCTGACTGCCGAGCAGCAGGCCCGCCATGCCCATCGTGCCGAGGGCCAGCAGCACCACGAGCATCACCGCGGGCGCGCGCGGCAGGCCCAGCCGCTTGAGGCGCATCACGAGCGGGTCGAGCACGAAGCCCAGCAGGAAGGCGAGGGCCAGCGGCATCAGGATGTCGCGGCCGAAATAGAGGGCCGCGATCACCACCGTTGCCGTCACCGCGCCGGCCATGGTCCTCAGTTCCGGCACCAGCGAGACCAGGGCGAGGGCGGTGGAAGGCGCGGCGGCGTCCGGTGCCGCGCTCGCGGCGGCAGCGTGCTCAGGGCCCGCGCCCGACTCTCGCGAAGGGTAGGCGGCCGGCCGCGCCCCTGGCTTCAAAGTTGGCTCGACAGCCATGCTGCGACGTGCTCCATGGCTTTCTCCGTGAGAGGACGGTCTCGCCACGCCGCCAGCGTGAGCTGTCTGGATTGCTTCAGGTCCGCCTCGAACTGCGCGGTCTGTGCCGCCGCGAAATCCTCGTCGTAGATGTTCAGGTTGGCTTCGTCGTTGAGCCTGAAGGAGCGGTTGTCGAAGTTCGTGGAGCCGACCGAGACCAGCAGGCCGTCGACTGTGAAGACCTTGCAATGGAACATCGTCGGCTGGTACTCGCTCATCTGCGCGCCCGCCTCCAGCAGCGGTCCCCACGAAGCCCTCGATGCCCCGCGGACCGTCTGCGAATCGATGATGGGTCCCGGCGTGATGATGCGCACGCGCACCCCGCGCCGCATGGCGGCCACCAGCGCGCCCACTGTCAGGTCGTCGGGCACGAAGTACGCGCTCGACAGGTCGATGGTCCGTGTCGCCGCGGCGATCGACAGCAGGTACATGAGGTGCATGCTCTCGCTGCCGCCGGACGGCGAGCTGCTGAACATCTGGGCGCGTCCCTCGCCCACGGGTTCGATCGGCGGGAAGTAGCGTCGGCCATGGAGGACGTCGCCCGAGACCTTGACCCAGTTGTCCATGAAGACAGCCTGCATCTGAGCGACCACCGGCCCCTCGACCTTGAAGTGGGAGTCGCGCCAGTGCTCGGCGTCCTGCGCGCTGCCGGTCCAGTTCGGCGCGATGCCGACGCCCCCTGTGAAGCCGATGCGTCCGTCGACGACCAGCAGCTTGCGGTGGGTGCGGTTGTTCATGCGGGTGATGTCGTACCAGACGGGCTTGTGGAACTTCCGGATCTCGACGCCCGCATCCTCCATCTCGCGCAGGAATGCCTCGTCCACCTTGGCGCTGCCGAGCCAGTCCAGCAGCACATGCACCTTGACCCCCGCCCGGGCCCTTTCGGCGAGGGCGTCGGCGAAAGCCTTGCCGATGTCGCCGGACCAGTAGATGTAGGTCTCGAAGGTGATGCTCTGCCGTGCCCCGCGAATGGCGGCCAGCATCGGGGGAAAGATCTGGTCCCCGTTGTAGAGGGCCTCGAAGCGATTGCCGTGCGTGATCGGGGGACCCAGCATGACGCCCAGCACGTGTTGGTACTGCGGATCGTGCAGCGCGTACTCGCGCCTTACCTGCTCGTCGAGCTTTTTCTCGCCGCTGCGGAAGTTGAGGACGAGCAGCGTGGCGGCCAGCGTGAGGACGAAGGTCCAGCCGATGGCTTTCAGGTGGCGGCGCATGCGGCCCTGTCGCGCGTGTCGAAAGTTGACAAGAGGTACTCCGTTGGCTTGGACCAAGCCGTGCGAGGTATGTTGGCGCCAGGCGCCCTGCGCGCGAATCGTCCTCGGGAGTCAACTCATGTAGGCCGGCGAGCCGACCCGTCGAGGGCCCCCGTCAGCCCGCGCCCTTGTCCAGCTTCAGGAACAGGTCCCGGTCGGGCGCGAAGTTGGCATGCAGCGGCAGCAGCGCACCGCCGAGCGCGCGGGCGTCCGAGCCGGTGGTGCCGGGCAGCAGCTGCGGGCATTCGACGCCTTCCCAGCTGTAGCGGCTGCGCGCGGCCGACACCGCGTCGAGCAGCGCCTCGAGCAACTCGCGGCTGAACGAGCCGTCGATGATCACGCCTTCGAGATCGAGCAGGCAGGCGGCGTCGTGGATCGCCAGCACGATCGCGGGTGCGGCCTCGTCCAGCCAGGCTTGCGTGATCGGCTGCCACGGCGCCTCCAGCGCCCGCCGGTCGGACACCGCGTCCGGGTCCAGCCCGGCTTGTTCGAAGCGCCGCTCCAGCATGATCAGCGAGGCCACGCTGAGCAGTTGCGGCGGCGGCGCGGTGTCGCCCGGCATCGCCCGGTGCAGGGCCAGCGAGCCGATCGCGCCTGCGTTGCCGTTGAGTCCGCCGCGAAGGTGGCTGTCGATCACCAGTCCACCGCCGACGAAGGTGTCGACGAAGATGTAGACGAAGCTGCGCACGCTGCGTCCGCGCCCGGCCACCAGTTCGGCCACGCAGGCGGCCGCGGTGTCCTTGACGAAGCTCACCGGCAAGGTCGACAGCGCCGCCACCCGAGCCCGGACGTCGGTGCGGTTCCAGGCCGCGGCGCGGTCGGCCTCGACGCCCAGCAATGCCTGCCAGCCGCCCAGAGACAGAGGCGCCGCGATGCCGATGCCCTGCAGCCGCTCCTGCTCGGCGGCACCCAGCAGCGCATGGAATTCGGCCAGCCGCGCGGCAATCTCGCCGAACACCGCCTCGGGTCGGGGATAGTCGTAGCTCAGGCTGCGCCGCGCCCGCACCGCGCCGGTGAAGTCGACCAGCAGCATGTCGAGGCTGCGCCGGCCGAGCTTGATGCCGATCGAGAAGGCACCGTCCGGGTTCAGCGCCAGCGGCACCGAGGGCTGGCCGACCTTTCCGCGGAGCAGGGCGCCGCGCAGCAGCAGGCCGTCGTCGATCAGCCGCTTGGTGATCAGCGAGATGGTCTGCGGCGTCAGTTTGGTCAGCCGCGCCAGCTCGGCGCCGGGCATCGGGCCGTGGTTGCGGATCGCCTGCAGCACCACTCGCTCGTTGTACTGGCGCAGGCCGCCCTGGCTCGAACCGCGCGGGCGCAGCCGGGTCGTCTCCTGCAACCCGTCGTCGGCCGAGGGCAGCGCCGTCATCGCACGCACCGCCCCGCTCACGCCAGGCATTCGGCGGGCAACTGCTCGGGCGGCAAGGCCCCGGTCATCACCGCGACGGTGTCGCTCATGCTGATCTTCTTCGGGTTCAGCACCGCGCCGCGCTTGCCCAGGCGGGCCACGTGGATGCGGTCGGCGATCTCGAACACGTGCGGCATGTTGTGGCTGATCAGCACCACCGGCAGGCCCTTGTCGCGCACCCGCCGGATCAGCTCGAGCACCATGTTGCCTTCCTTGACCCCGAGCGCCGCGGTCGGCTCGTCGAGGATCACGACGTGGCTCGCGAAGGCCGCCGCCCGCGCCACCGCCACGCACTGGCGCTGGCCGCCCGACAGCGTCTCGACCGCCTGCGTCATCGAGCGGATGCCGACCTTGAGGTCGTTCATGCGCGCGATGCTCTGCTCCAGCATCTTCTTCTTGTCGAGCATGCGCAGCACGTTGCCGAGGAAGCCCTCGCGCCGGATCTCGCGGCCCAGGAACAGGTTCTCGGCGATGGTCATCGCGGGCGCCACGGCCAGGTCCTGGTAGACCGTCTCGATGCCCTCGCGGCGGGCGTCGATGGGGGCCTTGAAGTGGATCGGCTTGCCGTCCAGCAGGATCTGGCCCTCGTCGGGCACGGTGGCGCCCGACAGGCACTTGATCAGCGAGGACTTGCCCGCGCCGTTGTCGCCGATCACGGCCAGGATCTCGCCGGCGCGCAGCTCGAAGTCGGCGCCGTCCAGCGCCGTGACCTGGCCGTAGCGCTTGATCAGGCCCTTGGCCTGCATCACCAGGGGTGCGGTGGTGGCGGTCATGTCAGCGGCCTCCCTTGCGCGAGAGTTGGTCGACGGTCACGGCGACGATCACCAGGATGCCGGTGATCAGCACCTGGTAGACCGACGACACGCCCATCAGCGTGAGGCCGTTGCGCAGCACGCCCACCACGATGGCGCCGACCAGCGAGCCGAGGATCATGCCGCGGCCGCCGAACAGGCTGGTGCCGCCCAGCACCACCGCGGTGATGGCGTCGAGGTTCTCGGTCTGGCCCGCGTTGGGGTCGCCGACGCCGGTGCGCGCCACCGACATCAGCGAGGCGATGCCGTAGAACACGCCGGCCAGCACGTAGACGCCCAGCAGCACGCGCTCGGGCGGGATGCCGACCAGCCGCGTGGCCTCCGGGTTGTTGCCGACCGCGTAGACGTGCCGTCCGGCACCGGTCTCGCGCAGCCAGAACCACACGCCCAGGTAGAGCAGGATCATCAGCACGGTGCCGTAGGCGACGTTGGTGCCGCCCAGCGCGAAGGTGCTGCCGAACCAGGTCATCATCGGCGGCACCTCGGTCACGGTCTGCGCGCCCGAGTACAGCTGGGTGATCGCAAAGGCGATGTTGAAGGTGCCCAGCGTGACGATGAAGGGCGGCAGCTTGATGCGCGTCACCAGCAGGCCGTTGATGAGGCCGAAGCCGGCCGTGACCGCGATGCCGGCGAGGATCGCCAGCGGCGCGGGCAGCCCCATGTCGGCCGCCAGCTTGGTCATCACGATGCTGCCCAGCGCCATGATCATGCCGCACGACAGGTCGATGCCGGCCGTGAGGATGATCAGGGTCTGGCCGATCGCGATCACGCCGACCACCGTCACCTGCTGCAGGATCAGCGAGAAGTTCTCGCCGCTGAAGAACTGGTCGGTCGTGAAGCCGAAGGCGATGCACGCGATCAGCAGGGCGATGAACGGGCCGAGCTGCCCGAGCGGGGGCAGCTTGGCGCCCAGGGTGGTGGAGGGGATGGCGGCCATGGTGGTGCGTGTCCGGTGTGCAGCAGCGCTGCCCTTACTTCTTGCCCCAGCACAGCTCGGTGCCCACCTGGGTGTCCTTGCTCTCGACGCCGGCCACCGGCTTGGCGGCGATCAGGGTGACGCCGGTGTCGGTGTAGCCGCTGACCTTCTTGCCGCTGGTGGCGTAGTCGACGCCGGCGGCCACGCCCATGGCGGCCATCTTCAGCGGGTACTGCTGCGAGGTGGCGGCGATCTTGCCGGCGGCCACGTCCTTGATGCCGTCGCAGCCGCCGTCGACCGAGACGATCATCACGTTCTTGTCCTTGCCCGACTTCTGCAGGGCGTTGAAGGCGCCGGCGGCGGCCGGCTCGTTGATGGTGTAGACCAGGTTGATGTCGGGGTTCTTCTGCAGGCAGTTCTCCATCGCGGTCTGGCCCTTGGCGCGGTCGCCGAAGCTGTCGGCCATGCACACCACCTCGGCCGGGCGGGCGAGTTCGTTGTTCTTGGCGTCGTTGCTCTTCAGGCCGAAGCCCTGCAGGAAGCCGTTGTGGCGCTGGGCGCCCACCGGGTGGCCCGGGAACAGGTCG
>NZ_JAUJZH010000077.1 GCF_030486595.1 Variovorax ginsengisoli
CTTGTGTTGCTGACGACGAAAGTCACAGCATGTAGCTCTACACGCCTCGGCGTGCAACCTACGATGTTGGAGACCGGCCGCCTACCCTGGGACGGCGACCATCATGTCTAGCATGCGGCCCTTGTGAAGCTGAGCGTGCCTCTCTGGCCGTGGACACCATGGCTAGAAGCAACCCATTTCCGGCGATGTAGAGGCGGGCATAAGAGGCAACGTCGACGGCCGCTTTGGAGAAGAGCGAAGGCCACCTTAGGGGCCTCCCCTGCCCTCCACCAGCGCCCGTCGTGCGGCTGCTGTGCAGCGCTTGCTGTCCTTCACCGCCGAGGGGTGAATTCACGCTGGGAGGCCGACTCCGGTCGTTCAGCCGCGAAGGAGATCGGTATCAACTGCCGCTCCCAAGGTATTGCAGTCATAGCCGGCCTGCATGCCCTCTGACGACCGGGCTCTCGAAGTATCGAACGTCCGCTTCGTTAGCCATCGAAGTGGGAGTTCGGGCCCGAAGCCGACCTACGGCCTCAGCGGAAGCGGACGTTCGTACTCGGTGATGGAGATGCACCGGCGTGGCACTGTGCTGCCCAGTGCCGGTGTTCGCCAATTGGTCGATTCAAAGCCCGGTGAAACCGACGACCCCTTCGTCCAGACGAGTTTCCCAGCAACGTCCACTTCCCAGAACACTTGGGCGTGCGTGTCGTACGCAAGGAGCCCTTTGCCCTTTTGCTTGAAGGACGCGCGACGGACAAGGGGGTTGGTGTCGCAGGAACCGTGAAAGCTGAAACGGTGCATAGCTAGAAAGTTCGTCAACGTCTCTTCGGCCGTCCCAGGTGGAAATGCCTCAAGCAGGCGTTGATTGAACTCTGGAGAAATAGCCAGCTTGTGATTGCGTTCCGCCTCCTTTGCGCTGCGTGCAGGACAAGCGGAGTCATAGCCACTGCCTGAAGTTGCGCCACGAAGAATGACTGGAAGCGCATCTTCGGCGTTGGAACAACCAGACGCGGCGCACGCGCCCGCTAGAAGTACGGCAGTCTGAAGAGCGCGATGCAATGTCATTGCGTGAAGTCTTCTCATGGCCGCATTCAGCCCATCGTGCTAGTCGTCTGTTTGCTGGCCTTCGGCCTGTCGACTCCAGGGCGCTCCTCGATGCTCGCGCCACGCCGTCCAGCCTGGATGAAGGTCGGCGAGCCGAACCTTGCTCCCGCCTGCAAGCAGCATTCGGATTTCGAACCACTCGTCGCCCTTGTTGAGGTCGCCACTGCAAGAGCCCTCACGTAGCGAACTGGCTCCACACAAGCATGACTGCCAGTTCAAGTAGAGCTAGCGCATAGCAGAGACGGATAGCGCCGGCTGCTAGCGGCTTGGTCTTGGCCAACTCGGCTATTGCGCGCGGATACTCGTACCCCTTGAACTTACTCAAGACATGAGAATTCATCGCGGTGATTGCCATGACAACCACCATTTGAACGGCAAGCATTGCAACGATGAAGAGCACTACCGTTCTAATTTCAAGCATGGTATCGAGGTCAGTTTCGCCAATCGATGTCGCAGGTGCAACGCCGACTCCCAGCCGATTGTGGTCTCGGTAGCCGTTGGCGCGCACTCCCATACGAACGCCAGGTGGTTGACGGACAACAGAGTTCAGCGGTCCGCTATCCGCCGAATCCTCCCATGGCAGCGCGCGTGAGCACATAGGCTCACTCCCTGCTCCGCACATTGACGCGGCTGAAACCTCCTCAAAATTGTGGAGGCCGTCGATTCCCGCGGCGTCGTCCAAGGTCAGTTAGTGGCCGACTGTAGCCGGTCGACGCCTTTCCGCGCCCTACGGCGTTGCCGTCGGGAGTTCATACCGCGCAAACGAGGTGCTCCCTATCTGGACGACACTGTGCAGGGAAAAGCCGAAACCCTCATAGAGATTTCGCAGCCCATGGCGGTCGGCGACGCAATCCAGGCGAAGGTGAGCACGCCCAAGTTGTTGCGCTCGAGTTCGGGCATATAGAGCCGGCTCCGGTCGTCTGAACACGCATCGACCTGAGTTAAGTGGATTGGCTGCGGTTTGATTCTTTCAATCTTCAGGCCCCTGCCAGGCCGCCGGAGGCGCCCCGGTT